>JAZURI010000001.1:0-191286 GCA_045606105.1 Spirochaetia bacterium
TGATCTAAAGTCCAAGTAATATAACTCATCTTTAAGTCTGTTTATTATAACAGACTCATTAAGATTACACAGTTTTAATTGTACATATTCTCTAGATAACTTGACACCTTCATCTCTCAAAGAAATAAAGTTTTTTTTACAAAACATATTATAATCTATTTCATAAGTATCAGCGTTAATGCAATTACAAATCTCTTCAGCAATTGCATTTAATTGTAAAAATGAAATAATATAAGGCTTTTTGTTCTGAACTGATTCCAATATAAGAGTGTTTATTTTATCCAAAAAGTTTCTAATTCTTCTTTCATACAATTTTTTATCACCATCATAATGAAAGAGCTTCTTATAATTCTCAAATATTTGTAAATCACAATCATAATTGGAAAGAAGTTTGTATCGTTCTCTAATATAGTTAACCTTTCTTAAAAACAAATCCTTTTTGTTATTTTCTTTATATTCATTGTATACTCTTGTTGATAATGAAAGTCCTTGTGTTTTTTCAATCGAGTTATACAGTTCATCAATATCTTTTTTATTTATAATGGAATCATCACAAGCATACCCGTTAGAAACAATTAAACAATAGTTTTCCGCATCATCAGAAAGAATCCAATTATACAACACTTTTTTTGCGACAGCTTCATCAACATTTGTCTTTTTTACTTGATACAGGTTATTACCACTTTTGTTACTTTCCAGATAATAATTTGATTCAATATCATCAAGAACAGAAACATCATCAAGATATTCATATCCGATACTTTGACCTTCAGAAATATTTGCAAGTAGCGAAACAAAAGTTTTAATTTGATAATAGAAACCGAACAAAGATTCTATTCCTGGATTATAATCAGTCATCCTCTACCTTCCTTCCACAATGGCAATTTTTTCTTTTGCCAGCTTTTTTAATAAATTATCTACATCAAAAACATTGCTACTTTGAACAGCGTGAATTGATTCATCAAAAATAAGTGATATTTTGTTGCAAAGATCACTCGCAACTTGAAGAAGCTTTTTCATATCATTAAATGATAATGGAAAGTCCTTTTGGAGTTTTCCGTTATTGTCTTTATATGCTTCATCCAAATGTGCATAAAACTTGTTACGCTGGTTTCTTAAGTTATCTCTTTCTTTAGAAACACTTTTTAATAATTGTCGACAATCATTAAGTTCACTAAAAATATCAATCGAAATTGTTTTTTCTAGTACATATTTGTCTGTATCGCAATCTATATATCCAACATCACGACTTGTTTTAAATAATGAAGTATTTTGTCGAGATATTTCTATCAATTTAAATAAACTTGTTGAACTATTTTTATCAAAAAGCTTTGCTGTTTCAATAAAAACAGTATGCAATAAAGATGAATATGTCAGCTGAAAAAATGCTGGGGCAAAATTCATTTCTGCTAAGTATTTTGCCTTGGATTCAATAAGATGCTTATACAATTCAAAGCAATCGTTTGTGTAAGTTATGCGAAAAAAATATTGGTCTAACAAAATCTTAAAAGATTCTTTTGTCATCCTCTACCTCCCCTCCACAACAGCAATCTCTTCATCTGTAAGTCCATACAACTGATACACAAGGCGGTCTATTTCTGCTTCTTCTTTGCTTGTGTCTGCCTGCGGATTGGCTTTTTTTGAGGCGAGGATTTTATCCACCAAAGCGATGATGGGCTTTTGCTGAGCGGATGTGGCAGATGGGATTGGAATGTTACGGATATGTTCTGGGTAAATGTGATAATCTCCGCCACGCAAGTTCGTAAGTAAAACGGAAGCATACTTCGAGTTCATCACGCAGAGCAAATAGCGCAAGTCTACAGTTTCAGAAAGTTTTTCCATTTCATCGCGGCTCATCGTGCTGAACTTCTTAATAGAAGAAGCAATGCTCTTATTTTCAACGCCGTGCAAGTCTTTCCAAAGAATTCCACAATAGATTGAATGATTATGCAAAAAATGAACATCAAAATCTACTGTAGAATTTATTGTTCCAAGACAATTCATAACAAGTTTTGGAGCATCGTATAATTCTCTAAATGTAGGGCGACGAATCTTATTGGGAACTCTTTTAGTATTATATTCCAAATATCGAATACGATTGATTTTATATTTTCCAACATCTTTTGCTTCAATGTATTCTCGACAATGGATTTCATCTTTACTTTTACTAATTAAGTCTTCTTTTGAGAATTCTCCTTTTGCAACTTTTTCATCAGCATTCAAAACCATTCCAACACTTATATAGCAATAATCGCCCAAGACGTGCATATCTGAGTGGCGGTTCGTTTCTCGCTTTTCCTGCGTTACGTTCCAAACCAGAGATTTTTCATCTTGAATTAAATCAGATATATTTTGTTCAAAAACACGTTGTATTTCCTTATTTTCAAAAATGTTGCTTATCCAAGTTTTTTGTGTTCTATCTCCTTTTCTTACGAAAGGAATACAGTTTGAAACAGTTGCATTGTCAAAGATTTTTGTTCCGTTTAAATCTACTAATTCATACATATTATTTTCTTCTACCAATATTTTGCGAAGAGATTTTGCATAAAGTTGATTTGTCAAAGGATAAGGTACAATCATTGAACAAATTCCGCTTTGTTTTAATCGTTGCAGACCAAATTCAATGAACACAATATAAATATCCCATTTTTGATATAAGGATTTGAATTTATTTGAATCAATTAATTTTTGTCTTTGTGCATTCATTCCTTTATCTGCAATTTGAGCAGGTGCCGAGATATACGGCGGATTACCAATTACAATATCAAACCCATCCTTTATTCCAAACATCCATTCAGCATCAAAGAATTCTGCACTTCGGTTCTTGTCGTAAGGATCCCATGTTGAAATCAGTTTAGCATTTTCTTTTCCGAATCCAAGTTTAAGCAATTCTTGTTCAAGTTCAGCTCTTATTCGTTTATCTTTCTGGCGAAGTTCGAACTTATGTTTAGGTGTTTTTGCCTTAAACAAATCATGGCGGACCTTTTGTAAAGTAAGCATTAATTCATCAATTTCTTTAGAACTTAAATAAGCCTGCTGTTCATCAAGACCAATCAAACTGTTTGCAGTAACAAATCTATTCTCCAAGTTTGGTAACGGACGCACGCCAAAGTTAGGTTTAGTTGAATCAACTTTCTGGTCAACAATAAGAGAAATAAAGAATCTAAGGCGGCTGATCTGTGTCGCAATCGGTTGAATATCAATACCATGAATACAGTTTTCAATAAGATATAATTTTCTTGCATAATCCAATTCATTATCATCAAAAACTGTTAAAAGTTCTTTTTGAAGCTCATTCTTTTCTTTTGGAGTAAGCATTGTATCGTTCGAGATTTTTTGTATTTGAATCTGCTTCCAATTATCATTTTGAGGATCTAGTTTATGAATAACATAAACTATTTTCTGCAAAATACCCATAGGGAATGCACCGGAACCACAGGCAGGATCTAGAATTTTACATTCGTCAATGTAACGCAAAATTTGGAAACATTCTTCTGATGTAAACTCAGGCTCGGTTTCGTTATAGGCAATGAGATTGTTGAGTTTTGAATCCAGGGTGTTTTCGAGTTCTTCTACAGCTTTTGTTTTTTCTTCTAATGTTCCCTTAGAAAGTGCAGAATCTTTTATCTTTGTTTTTAAGTAAGCTTTTAAACTTTCATCAACCATGTATTCTACAATTGGTCGCGGAGTATAAAAACTACCAGTCTGTTTACGGGCATTAGTTTTGGTTTCAGGGTTATAAGAAGCAAGAAGGTTTTCAAATACACGTCCTAAAAGTTCCGGGTCAAGTGCAATATCTTCTTCAACAGGAGTGTTTTCTGCAATTGTAAATTTGTATTTTTGAAGGATATTGATAATTCCGTTTACTGTAACATCTTTTTTCTTTTTATCATCGTATTCTGTACTAAGGTCAACCTTAACGTCTTTTCCAAAGAAAACATAATCAGGAACAAATAGTTCATTATCTTTACGGTCGCTAAAACCATCTTCATAATTTATTATTGCTCCGCCTTTTTTACCTTTTTTTTCATCATCCTGATGGTCAAGACATTCAAAAAGACCGCCATTCATAAATGGCACTTTTGATTCTATTAATTCAACAAAATTATCTGGATTGTTATGAAACCTCTGATATCTCATAAGACTTGTAGCATTTTGATTTTGACCATCAAGTCTAAAGGCTCGCTTTCCCCGTTCTGCATTAAGACTTGCAAAGAAAAGATTTTGAAGAATTGCTTTATAATAAATACTTTTATTCTCTTTATCTATTGCATCGGAAGAATAATATTTATCTGGTTCAAAAGAAGTAATTAAATTATTTATTACTTTTTCATCAAATAATTCCTCTGGAATTAATTCTTTTTCTTTTATAAACCAAACAAATAAAAGTCGAGTTAAAAGTCGGATAAGATTTTTTGCATTATGTTCACGAAGTTTATCTTCTTTTGTAAAGAGAGTACCACGGGCAGCTTCCATTTCATAGCCGGGATAAACAACAGTTTTAATTGCCCAGAAATACCAGTTAGAAAGTTCAGTGTAAAAGCGTTTATTGAGGGTCTGTGTATCAAGAACTTGGCACCATGCTTTATGAAGTGTTTCAAAGTTGTAGATTGTATATTCTGCATTCAATTGTGCAAAACTCATATCAAAAAGAATTTCAATATGAGCGCGGTGAGGTTTTTCAAAAAAAATATCTTTAATCAAAGTTACTTTTTCTAAAACATCTCTCTCATTGTCTCTTTTATTTACACGGCGATTAATAACTGAAAGAGTTAGTAATTTTGCATATTTAAAAATAATTATAATTGGTATCGAGAATAATTTATTTATTTCTCGCGTAATGCCGGCAATTTGTGTCTTTGAGTATTCATTTTTCTTTAATTCAATGGCAAAGCATAGGTACGATTGAATATCAGTAGGATTTATGCTTTTTTTGAATAAAGATTTTGTTCCATTAAAAGAATCATTTGTAAGTTGAAAAAGAATGTCTATTGATTTCCAATCAGAAACAAGTGTTTTTTCTTCGCTAAATCTATCGGCAGAAGGAGATGAATCAATATAATTTTCTTTAAACTCCGTATATGTTTTTTTATCTAATGGAGCTTGTAAACTTGTATCATAACCAAGTACTGAAAAAAGATTTATTCCGGCATTTGTTATATCGTCGTTAGCAAATAACTTGATTGCTTCCTGAATATCTAATTTTTCAGCAGTATTTTTTGCCATATTATTCATCCTTATTTGATAATTAACCAAGTTACAAGTTCAAAATCATTTACATTTGAAACTTGTTTATTTTTATTTATTAGAACTGCGTTTCTACTTGTAGTAAGTTTCATTGCACTTCGTTTCTTAAAGCTTGTCATTATTTCTGCCACAGCCTTTTCCAGTGAATCTGTATATTTTGTCATGTCAGAGCCGTTGTTTGTTTCTGTGTTGAAAAGTTCGCAGAGTTTATCATACGGAACATTTTCACCAGAACACAAAAGTCTGTATATTTCCAAAATAGATTTTGCACTGGTAAAGTTAAAAATCTTTGAGCCATCTTCATAAATGTAAACTAAGAAGTAAGGATTTAACGGATTAATTTTTTCACATTCTTCGTTTTCATTTTTCTGGCGAAGACAGAAAATAATTCCGGGTTTTATGATTTTTTTTGCAGTTTCATCGATTTGCTTTTTATGTGGCTGTACGATATTCTCTGGAGAAGGAACTATTGCATAAATTCCGTCTGGAGAATTCTTTACTTTAGCTTCATTCAGTTTAAGGAAGTTAATAAGTTCAATCCTAAAATCATCCAAAGTAAAATCAGTCAAAGAAATTGAGTCTATCATGTCTTCCAAATCTAGAACTTCATCTTTAAGACGTTTAAGTTGTTGATCACGATATTTTAAGTCTTCCTCGATTAGTTCTTTTGTTTCAGAATTGGCAAGAATGTTATCTTCATTGGTTGCAGTAAGGTCTACCAACGCCATTCTACTTTCAACACGAGTTTTAAGGTTTATATAATTATCTAAATCTTGTGTTGGCCAGAAGTTTACAAGCTGAATACATTTATTTGTACTTCCTAAACGGTCAATTCGTCCAAAGCGCTGAATAATTCGAACAGGATTCCAGTGAATATCATAGTTAATAAGATAGTCTCCATCCTGTAAGTTCTGACCTTCGGAAATACAATCTGTAGCAATAAGAATATCAAGTTCTTTTGATTTTTCTTCTACACTAAGATTCAATTCATCGCGATGCTTTGCTTTTGGTGCAAAGTTTGTAAGAATCATACTAAAATCTGTTCTTCCCCATGTTGATGTACTTTTTGAACCACAGACAAGGCCGGTCTCTAGATTAAATTCATTTTTTGCCCATTGATGGATTGCTTTATAAAGATATTCCGCAGTATCAGAAAAAGCTGTAAAAATTACGATTTTCTTGTTGTTTTTATTAATCGGTTTTTCTGTTTTTTCTTTGATGAGATGCTTCAGCTCTTTTAATTTAGAATCCCTATCTACGGAAACTTGATTTGCACTGCTGTACAAAATCTTAAAGGCATCTTTATCACTTTTTAGATCTTCAAGCCATCTGTCAAGTTCAAGGTCTTGTAGTTTAAATTTTAATTTTCTACCAACTTCCAGATTTTGTTCATTTTCCCAATCATCTAAATCATTTTCTATAATTTCGATATTCTCAAAATTTTGTTCAACTTCGTATGATGAGGTGTTCTCTTTTTTAGCTTCTAATTCTTTGAATACAGCAATTTTCTGTTCAATTTCAGAAATTTTATCTATCGTTCTCTTAATTGAAAGTGAAAATGAATGAATAGAACTTTCTAGTCTTTTCAGGTAGCCGATTTTCATCATACCAATCAAAGATTTTTCACGGTCTGCCTGAATGAATGCTTCAACCGAAGAACCTGCTTCTGTTGCATATTCTGCTTTTTTGTCTTCTTTTAAATATAAAGAAGGTGAAAAAAGTGCAAGTTTATATTTTGAAATCTGTTCATCAATTGCTGCATAACTTGGGAACATGTCTTCTGTATCAATACTTGAATAAACTGGGATAGGCTTTTTTCTTTCAGGAAATTTTCCCACATCAGCTTCGTTGTAAAATTTTATGATATGTTTTCTAGAACGTGCAATTGTTAATTCATCAAGTAGTTTGAAGAATGAGGAATCTAGTTTTTCAAGTAATTGTTTTGTTGTTCTATCTGGATTTTTTTTAGGGTCTGCCCAATTAGTGAACTGTTTTTGTGCTGTTTCAAGAGTTTTACTTATGTCAGTGATTCCAGTTGTTTCAAGAAGTGCACTCTGATTTCCTTCTGTAATAAGATTAATCTGATTACGTAAATCCTTAAGAGTGTTGTTAACGGGAGTTGCAGAAAGCATAAGTACTTTTGTCTTGCTCCCGGATTTGATGATTTTTTCCATGAGCCATTTTGCACGGTTCATGTATCGTTCCCCTTTATAGTTTTCTTTATCCATAGGGTTGCCTTTAAAGTTATGACTTTCATCAATAACAACAAGGTCGTATGCACTCCAGTTGAAAGTTGAAAAATCGTGACCATCTGCACCAGATTTACCAGTTTCACGTCCCATATCAGTATGATATAAAATGTTATACTGAAAACGGTCTTTTGCAAGAATATTCAAAGTGCTGTTTTTACTTGCCTGGTATACGGTCCAGTTGTCGCTTAGTTTTTTAGGACAAAGAACTAGAACGCGATAATTGCGAAGTTCAAAATATTTAATAACAGCGAGAGCTTCAAATGTTTTTCCAAGACCAACAGAATCTGCAATAATACATCCATTATGTTTTAATAGTTTATTGATTGCACCTTTTACACCATCTTTCTGGAATTCATAAAGTTTGTTCCAAACAACAGTATCCCTGAAAGCAGTTTCATCAAAAAGTTTATTATCTTTTTGTTCGTCTAAATAATCCTTAAAAATACTATATAGAGTTTTAAAATATACAAGTTCTGGCTCATTTTCTTTATAGAGAAGTTCAAGATACTTTAAGACTTCTTCTTTTACATCCTGTACAAGGCCTGTAGTATCATTCCAAATAGAATCAAACCAGCCTTTCATTTCATCTTTTTGCCTATCACTGTCTACAATAAGGTTTAGTTCAATATTGTTGGCTTCTTTTTTTAGACCAAGACCACTTGTTGTAAAATTTGAACTTCCTGATATAGCTTTTGGATATCCTTTTGCATCCAAATCAGTGTAATACATTTTTCCATGAAGAAAATTGGGTTTTACAATTGATTTAATTTCAACCTTATTTTTAATCCATTCTGCACATTTTGATGCAATTCTTCTTTGTCCAAATTTTTCTGTTGGAGAAATTATAATAGAATCATCTTCAATTTTATAATTACGAACATTAGAGTTGATTGTATTTACAAATGTTGGTTCTCCAAAAAGAAACTTCATATTTTTGATAGAATCTAACTGTTCATGAAGCCCATAGTACGCAAAAATAGTAAAGTAAGCTGAAACAAGAGATAATTCTGATCCTTCTCTTATTACATCTTTTAAGAATTCTCCTACACTACCATAATTTTTATTATCTTTGATTAATGTATCTGCCATTATTTTCCCCAATTAAATTTATACTCATTCCTATCTTGTCTTAAATAAATTATTAAATTACCATTTTGTAATTTTAACAGTTTTTTTATCTTCACAAATCTCTCTTCTATTCACCACGCAAATATCTCCAACATCACAATCCAAAGCTTTACAAACTTTTTGTATGCTTTCCATAGAGACAAACTCTCCTTTGTTCATTTTAGCAAGTATATTTGTTGATATTCCTGCAAGTGGTATTAAATCTGTTTTCTTCTTAATATCTTTATCAATAAGAAGTTTCCATAATTTTTTATAATCTACTTGTTCTTCCATGACACAAAAAATTATATCATGAAACTTTTTTTTATATAATAAATATTGATTAAACGTGATATTTTTTCTTACGTGAAAGTATACCACTTAATAATCGGCTCCCAATAATTGAAAATGATTCTTGTCATTTTAATGGAATGTTTTTTGTGAAAAGACTTACTTTACAGGCGACTTTGACACAACCTGGGAGCAGGTATGTGCAGGCTGCGGCGGACTGCTGGATTTTATAAAGGAAAAAAAGGGCACCGGCTTCTGATACATTGCCTGTTGCTGCCGTAAAAGGTACATTTTACAGGGGCGGTTTCCAGAGGTATGCCGTACTTTTCATTCATGAAAAGAGCTGCGGTTTCCAGGGCCAGGAAAGCATTGCGCTTGCAGCATCTCGGTCCCCCTATGCCGCTCATGGCAGCCAGAACCCGGGATGTATATTCCATATGATCCTTATAGAAACTGTTGTCTGAAAGAGGTCCTGTTCCGTGAAGCACCGACATGGCGGCCCCCACCGAGGCGACAGCACCGCAGATTCCCCAGTTGCCGCAGATGGCTCCCGGGATTTTTTCTGCCTGAAGGGCCAGTTTTTCCAGAGCCTGTTCCAGGTCTGTTTCCATGCCGCTGTTCCTGCAGGCCGCAAGAAAGGCTGCTCCGTCAAGGAAATGATGTAAAGGGCCGTGGAGAGGGACAGGGTTCTTTTTCATTATGGCCTCTGCCACGGTTACCGGATTTCTTGAATCAGATTTTAGGATATCTTCGCATATTCCTGCATATTCGGTTTTCATGATATACTATGCTCAGCATATTTTTTAAAATATGTCAATAAACCGGAATGTCAGGAGGGGAGAGGTCCGGTTGCTTCCACATATTTTCCAACCCACATACCGATGCACACACCAAGGAAGCAGCAGAAGAGAGAAACGGAGATATAAAGGAAAGCAATTACAATCTTCCCCTCCTGGAACAGCATGATATTTTCCATGCTGAAGGTGGAGAAGGCTGTGAGACCTCCGCAAAGACCGGTTTTAAGAAAGAGAGATATGTTCTTGCTGAGAAGAACCGAACTGAAAAACCCTATTATGAACGCACCCACAAGATTCGCAATAAGCGTGGAAAACGGGAACGCACTCTTCAAAGGAAGCAGTGTAATAAGGTATCTGACAATGGCACCTACGGCTCCGCCGCAGGCTACTGATACTATGTTAATCATCATATTCATTTTCAATTATAGATTCACACGGTTTTTTCATATTGTCAAGAAAAATTTTCACTTTTTTAAAAATTATACTTTTAAAAAAGGTAGCTTTTATTTTAGTGAGTGTAGCATTGTTTGACACAGGTGTATATTATAATAAAAACAGAGGTTAGCTATGATTAATTTGCTTTTATCTATCATTATTATACTTTTGGTTCTGAATATTGTGCTTGTAATCACGTTAAACGGGAAAAGCAGGGGTGAAAAAAAGCTCTTGCTCATCGGAGAAAAACTGGACATTCTCTCCGCAGTACTCCGGGAGGAGCTTGAAAGAAACAGACGCAGCATTTCGGAGTCGGGACGGGAGGCCAGAGCTGAAAACCGGGAGACTCTTCTGGGGTTCATGAATACCCTTTCGGACCGTTTTGATGCCCTTACCGACCGGATGCAGGAGAGTCTGGCCATGCAGCAGAAAATTGTTCAGGCTTCAATGAAGGAAATTCGTGAAAGCAACGAGAAGAAGCTGGAGGAGATGAGGATTACCGTGGATGAAAAGCTTCAGTCCACCCTGGAAAAACGGCTGAACAGCTCATTTGAGCTGGTTGGAAAGCAGCTGGAGGCAGTTCAGAAAGGGCTTGGTGAAATGCAGACCCTTGCCGGAGATGTGGGCGGTCTCAAGCGGGCTCTTACAAATGTGAAAACTGCAGGGGGTATAGGAGAGGTTCAGCTGGAGGCGCTGCTTGCCCATATCCTTTCTCCGGACCAGTATGAAAAGAATGTCCATCCGAATCCGTCAAAAAGCGGAAAGGTGGTGGAATTTGCTGTTCTGCTTCCGGACAAGGAGACAGAGCGGAAATTCATATATCTTCCTGTAGATTCCAAATATCCGGCCACAGTCTGGGATAACCTGACCCTTGCATATGAGCAGGGAGACAAGGAGGCCATAGAGCAGTACAGAAAGGCATTGGTACGGGATATAAAGAGCTTTGCCAAGGATATAAAGGAAAAATATATAGAAGTTCCGTATACTACCGATTTCGGTGTCATGTTTATCCCTTTTGAGGGACTTTTTTCGGAAATTATCAGGATTCCGGGGCTGGTTCAGCAGATTCAGGATGAATTCAAGGTGGCTGTTGCAGGGCCGACAACCCTTACCGCCTTCCTCAACAGCCTTCAGATGGGCTTCCGTACCCTGGCCATAAGAAAGGAGTCCTCCAGGATATGGGAACTGCTGGGTGCAGTACGGTCTGAATTCGGTAAATTCGGTGATATTCTGGCTGCTACCAGGAAGAAGCTTGATGCTGCCTCAGGTGAAATCGAGAAGGCAGAAAACAGAACCAGGCAGATTGAAAAGAAGCTTGATAAGCTGGACAGCATGGAAGTCCTTGCTGCCCCGCCTGAAAATCACATAAGCTTCTGACCGTCGGAGAAGGCCTTGCCTACAATCTTTCCCAGACCGATATAGGTCTTGTTGACTGTATCGTAGGTTATGGCCTTCAGTTTGGACGGATCTATTTTCCCCTCTGTCAGGATACTCTCCTCAGCCAATATATTTACGATACGTCCTACAGCCTGTTCGGTTTCATCGTCATAGCTGACTAATTCGCACTCCAGTGTCATCGGCAACTGGGAAATTACCGGTGCATCCACAAAGCTGCTTTTTTCGGCAGTAAATCCCGCCCTTTTTACCTTATCAGGCACCTTACGGGCCGAAACTATTCCTACATAATCACAGGCTGTCATGTTTGCTTCATCAGCAACAGCTACAGTGAAAGCCTTGTGAAGCTTTATATTTGCCACAGTCTTGTGCCCCTTGTCCAGGCAGATGCAGACCATGTTTTCGTTGAAGATACCGCCCCAGGCTGCAGTCATAAGGTCAGGCTCGTTGTTTTCATCGTAGGAGCCTACCATCAGAACAGGCATGGGATAAAGGATGGTTTTCTTTCCGAGATTGATTTTCATTGTTCCTCCTGAAAAAAATATACCATGAAATTTGACTTTGTGAAAAATTTTTATTATTTTTCGTGGACATGTGTCATTATTTGACACAGGCGTTGCTTTATTATCTATGTAGGATGGGGAGAAATGCCCCTGCAACTGAAACTGAACTGAAAGGAGAGACTATGAGTTATTACCATGTTGAGGCAAAGATGGGACATGTAGGGAAAGGGCGTTACTTTAAGGGGAATCTCTATATCTGGGCCGAAAACGGCAGGGAAGCTGCCACCAAAGCCAGAAACTGTCCGAGAGTCAAGCATGACCGTAAGGATGCCATAATCAGTGTCAGGGCAATCAGCGAGGATGAATACATGAAAGGAAGCCCAGGAAAAAGCATTCCATGAAGCCGGCAGAGGTGGACGACATTATGTTTGATTACGATTCCGAGCTCTTCATGATGCGGAACGTGGATCTGTCACAGCTGGGATTTGCCGTTGCGTGATTCCGAAGAAGCCTGTTGAAAAACAGGTTGTTTTTATTTGTTATTATTGTGTGTATGTTTGCCGGTTATGGCGGAAATATTTACAGAATCGGTTTCAGAATTCCTCAAGAAGCAAAAAACTACAAAGATTTCTGTAAAAAAATAATGATATCCGAGGAGAGCCTCCGTAATTCACTTTTTCTGCAATAAAAACTTGACTTCCGTTCCTGCCGTTATTATTTTTTAAATAACAAAAGGGGAGTAGTTACTTCCGCAGAATCAACAGCCGATTCGAAAGAGTCTGGTTCTGCGGCTTCAATTTTGGAGAAACAAGACCTTTTGCCTGATTGTTCCGGTTTTCGGAAGTTTGGGCAAAGGGTCTTTTTTTTGATTGATCGGGAGGTTTTTATGGAGCATCTGTTAACAATGACCTGGCAGCAGTTTGCCATGTTCGGTATCGGCGGTCTGCTTATTTATCTGGCTATTGCAAAGGATTACGAGCCCATGCTTCTTCTTCCCATCGGGTTCGGTACCATTCTGGTAAACCTTCCTCTTTCGGTGGTTCTGGGTTCTGCCGATCATCCCGGTGCCCTTAAGCTTCTTTTCGACTACGGTATAATGACCGAGCTTTTCCCTCTGCTGATATTTATCGGCGTAGGTGCCATGATTGATTTCCGCCCTTTCCTGAAGCGCCCCTGGCTTATTGTTTTCGGGTTGGTGGCTCACTGCGGTATTTTCATTGCAGCGGCGGTTGCCTACTTTGTTTTCGGCTTCAATATAAAGGATGCCCTCAGTATCGGTACTATCGGAGCTGCCGACGGTCCTACCGCAATTCTCGTTGCCGGCCGGCATGCAAGAGATCTCCTGGGACCTATTACCGTGGTTGCCTACTCCTACATGAGCCTTGTTCCCATTATCATGCCTCCCGTTATCAGGATGCTTACAACAAGGAAGGAAAGATTGATGAGAATCGAGGGCGAGGATTCAGATATTCCCCGTATTGTGGTAATTCTTTTCCCTATATTGGTTACTCTGGCAGTAAGCCTCCTTATTCCTGCGGCCGCGGCTCTTATCGGATTCCTCATGTTCGGAAACCTGATACGGGAAAGCGGTGTCATGGAAAAGCTTTCCAGGGCGGCACAGAATGAGCTTTCAAATATTGTTACTCTGCTGCTGGGTATCAGTGTGGCTGCCGGCATGACTGCTGACAAGTTCCTTACTCTCCAGACTCTTTTAATCATGCTTCTGGGATTGATAGCCTTTATCGGTGATACTGCAGCCGGCGTTCTTTTTGCCAAGTTCATGAACCTTTTCCTGAAGAAGGGAAAAAAGATAAATCCTATGATAGGTGCCTGCGGTATCTCGGCATTCCCGATGGCCAGCCGTGTGGTTCAGAAGCTGGCTTTTGAGGAAGATAAGCATAATTATATTCTCATGCATGCAATATGTGCCAATGTATCGGGGCAGATAGGTTCCCTGATAATCGGCGGTCTTATACTCGGTTACCTTGCCGGAATCTGATTTTTTACCTTGCCAAATTTCTCCTTTGCCGTCCGGTCTCCCGGACGGTTTTTTATTTCCTGTCACCAAAAATGAATTCTTGTCGTAAATATCGGCAGAATATGTTATAATAAACAAATAGGGATTTATAATGCTGCCTGGAAATTGTCGTATATTTCTTGTATCGGACAGAAATGAATTTGTAGAAAAAACAGCCTCAATAAAAGATATTCGATTCGATGCAATAAAGAAGAAATATTTAATTACTTTTTATTCTTCTCCTAATAAGATTTACACTTATTCGAAGGAAAAAGTGTCCATTTTATGTGATAAGCAAGAAGAAAAAGAATCAGAAAATCAGATATATAATTATCTTAAATCAATAGCAGACTTCAGTGAAATAAAAAATGAGTTGGGAGAAAGTCTTCTTTCAAAATTTTTTATGAATTACAATTCTGTTAATGAAAAATCCATACTGATGAATTATATAAATCCATCACGACGACCGAGAAAAGAGTTTTGCATAAATGATCCTATTTTTCCATTTGGCTGCAATAACAGCCAGTATCGGGCGGTAAAAACAGCATTATCTGAATCTATCAGCATTATTCAGGGACCTCCCGGAACAGGAAAAACTCAAACTATATTAAATATTATAGCAAATATCCTTATCTGTAATAAAAGAGTACTGGTAGTTTCCAATAATAATTCCGCAACAAAAAATATCATGGAAAAACTTTCATCAGAAAAGTATGGACTTGATTTTCTATGTGCTTTTCTTGGTAAAAAAGAAAATAAGGAAGATTTTCTGGGCAGGCAGACCGGAAGATATCCTTCCTATCTGGAGAGTTGGGGTTGTCAAAATGTAAATGTCATTGAGCATCAGCAAAAACTTGAAAAGTTAAAATCTTTTTTTTATATTACTGAAGAAATATCTGCTCTCAGACAGGAGCTTTCTGATATAGAAACCGAAATTAAACATTATAATCTGACAAATAAAACAGATACTTCCAGTCAAAATCTGAAAAATTTTACATCTGAAAATATTATGAATATAAAGCAGAAAATCGGATACAGATTTTCTGATAAAAGAAAGATTTCCGGATTTTGTAAATTTATTCTTTTGCTTAGGTATGGATTAGGAACATTTAAGTTCTGGAAAACCTCCGATGAAGATATTATGAATATGTTGGAATTTGCTTTTTATGAAGCAAAGAAAAAGGAACTGGAAGCAGAAATTGAAAAAAAACTTTATTTTGCAGAAAGTTTTGATCCACAATCGGTATATGACGAATCTCTGGCTATTCTGAAAAATCATATTTATAAACGGTATGAAAATAAAAAAGAACGATGCATATTGAAAAAAGTCAGTTCGCAGACTGATTTTGCTGTTCTGCACAGAGAATATCCTATAATTTTAAGCACAACATTTTCATCCCGAAATTGCATGCCTTTTTTTAACAGAGATTTTCTTTATGATTACCTTATTGTTGATGAGGCCTCGCAGGTTGACATAGTAACCGGGGCATTGGCATGTTCTTGTGCAAAAAATGTGGTTATTGTGGGTGATAAAGCCCAGTTGCCGAATGTTGTAGATGATTATACCGCCAGGATGACACAGGAAGCTCTTCATAAATTTGGTTTAGGTGATGGATACAGTTTTAAAAATAGTTTTCTGGAATCTGTTGAAAAAGTATTAACTTATGTTCCTCAGACTATGCTTCGGGAACATTATCGATGTCATCCGAAGATAATCAATTTCTGTAATCAAAAATTTTATGACAATCAGCTTATTGTTATGACTGAAGATAAGGGGGAAAAGGATGTTCTTAATGTTCTGAGAACAGTTCCCGGTAATCATTGTTCAGATTCTTATAATCAAAGACAGATTGATGTTATAAAAGAGGAAATTCTGCCGGATCTGAAGAATACAGAACCTGAAAATATTGGCATTGTGACACCTTATAATAATCAGGAAAACAGATTGAATCAGGCTTTTAAAGACATAGATTCGTCAACTGTACACAAATTTCAGGGGCGTGAAAAGGATACCATCATTATTTCAACGGTAGATAACGAAATTACCCCTTTTGCTGATAATGCAAATTTATTTAATGTGGCAGTATCCCGTGCAAAAAAACAACTTTACATTGTTATTTCAGGAAACGATCAGCCCGAAAATACCAATATAATGTCTTTGGTTTCATATATTGAATACAATAACTGTGTTATAAAGGAAAGTGGTGTAAGATCTGTTTTTGATTATCTGTATAAACAATATTCAGATCAGAAATTCCATTTCCTAAAGGATAAAAAGAAAATTTCGGAATATGATTCAGAAAACATTATATTCAATGTTCTGGAAGATATTTTCAAAGAAAAAGAATTTTCCCATCTTTCTTCCATCTTTGAATTTCCTCTAAAAAATATTTTGGTTTCTGAAAAATTTTGTAATCTTGAAGATAAAGTGAAAAAATATGCTTTAAATATTTTTACTCATATTGATTTTGCTGTTTACAGAAAGCTTGATAAGAAACTGCTTGGTGCAATAGAGGTGGATGGATACAGTTATCATAAAGAAGGATCGCAACAGGCAGAACGGGATAGAATGAAGAATCATATTTTTGAATTACATGAAATACCGTATCTCAGAATCTCTACCAAATCATCCGGAATTCAGGAAAAAATAAAAAGCTGGTTAAGAGAAATAACGAAATAAAAACGCTTTCCGGTATTCAGGCTTCCAAAAGCGTAAAATCATACGATTTTTGTTCTACAGATTAATAGTATATCTGATTTGTTCTCAGATTGTCAGTAGATTTGCCGGTTGCTTCCGGAATATTCCTCAAAGAGCCTGATGCAATCTTCCCTGTTCAGCTGTGTCAGGTTGAGCAGGTTCCTGTCTTCACGGCTGTTTCTGAGGTCAACTATAAAATTGTATATAAAGTCGTCACGGAACCCGATGGCATCAGCATCTTCCGGTGTGCATCCGAAATATACGGTTTTTATGTTTGCCCAGATTATGGCACTGAGGCACATGGGACAGGGATATCCGGTTGCGTACAGCTCGCAGTCTGAAAGATCGTGGGTGCCCAGGATTTTTCCCGCCTCCCTTATGGCATTTATCTCGGCATGGGCTGTGGGATCCTTGTCCTGCAGCACGGAATTGGAGGTAACGCATATGATTTTTTCATCCTTTGTTATTGCGGCGCCGAAAGGGCCCCCTTTTCCCTCTGCTGCGGTTTTCAGGGCCTGCTGAACTGCCATATACATGATTTCTGATTTGTCCATATCTGTATTATACCGTTAAACTTCCATAAAACCAACAAGAAAATTTTATCGGAAGATGTTTACTTCCATGAATGTTTTTTTTTATATTTTATATGTAAAAATTAGTTTATACTAATTATCAGACGGAGGTTTTTTATGAAAATGAAGTCAATTTTAACACTACTTATTACATGCTGCATGATTTTTGCATTTGCAGGTTGTGACAGCGACAGCAGTTCTGCCGGTGGTCCGGATCTCTCCGGTCAGCATTTAGGTTGGATCATGTACAGTGACGGAACATATACTCAGGAATACGATAGCTCTAAGACAGCAATCGGTATTATCGTGGAGTGTGATGACGATACAGGTGCTCCTGAAAAGATTCTCTCCCACAAAATGGGTACTGCATGCGCATGGGCTATTGACTGGGGAGCAACTCATAACTGCGGTACAAAAACAGATGACGGTGAATATAACCTGGCTATAATTCAGCAACTTATCTTGAATACCAGTGAAAGTATGACTATATTCCCTGTTTTCAATACTGCATACAATTGGGCCGATCCTGTTCCGGATGGATGGGAAAAGTGGTATGTTCCTGCATCGGAAGACTTTTTAAAAATTACATTGAACTATGAAAAAATAACTGCAGCACTGGATAAATTCGGCTCTATGTCCGGGCTGGTTGATTTCTCCCAGGAATTCTGGACATCATCACAATCTGGATCTACTACTGCATATAAAGTGAGCGTTGACGGCGGAGCTTACAACATAAGTTCTTCTGCAAAGACAGAGTCATATAATGCTGTTTTTATGACAGAGATCTGCGACTGATTTCTGTTGTTGAGCTTTTCAATCCCTGCTTTCGGCAGGGATTTTTTTTGGCTCCTTGAGAAAGAGTCCTATTACAAAGGCGATTCCCGAAATGCCGGCACAGATGACAAAAAGCTTTTCTATGCCAAAGGCTGCTGCCGCAATTCCAAGTACCAGCGGAGAAAGGGTCTGTGCCGTACTTGTCACGAAGGAATAGACCGAATATGCTCCGTCGATATTCATATCCAGCTCCTTGGCTGTATCTGCCAGGAATGTGGTAAGCACAGGTACGGTTCCTTTTGACAGGATTCCCATTATTACCAGAAGTACTATCATCATCTGCAGATTGTGTGTAACGGAGAGGCTGTATACTGTCAGGGCCAGACAAAGCTCTGCTGTCAGGAAAACCTTTTTTGCCCCCTTGCACTCGGTTATTCTGCCGCAGACCATTTTCCCCAGATAATTTCCCACAAAGAAGACACCGGTTAGTGAGCCGATAAGTGCGGTATCAAAGCCTTTTGCCTGGAACAGGAAAGGGAGGAACAGAAAAAGGGATATGACAGAAAAGTTGTCGAAGAAAATAGCTGTAAGGAGCAAGGCCATCCTTTTCGGCGGTCTGCAGAGTACCTTTTTCTTCTTTTCAGCCTTTTCGGTGCCGGCTGTTTCATTTCGGTATCTTCTGCAGGTCAGGATAATGATTCCTACCACGAAAGGGAGAACCGAATATACAAGGGCTGTGGTGCTCCAGGTGATATGGGCTATCATGAAGGTCAGCAGAACGGAGAAAGCTATTCTTCCGATATCGCCATTGGCTGTGAAGTTGCCCATTTCCCGTCCCAGTCTGCTGCCGTTGGTCTTGGCCACTGCCGCAAAGGCCAGAGGATGGAATACGCCGAAGCCTATGCTTCCCATGAGGAATGCCAGCAGTACCAGCATATAGCTCTGAGCAAAGAACATGATGAAAAAGGAGATTGCTATAAAAAGTGCCGCAAAGCCCAGGGCATGGAAGCTTCCCAGGCATGCTCCCAGGTAGGCCGACGGAAAGGCCAGTATTATGCTTGAGAAGTTGAGAATGCTTCCCAGGAATCCGGCCTGAGAAAGGGAGAGCGATATATCAACCCTGATAAAAGGGAGAAAAAGGGGAAGGGCGGCCAGGTAGCCGTCATTCATCATATGAAGTCCCGAAAGGACAAACCCGTCTGTAATTCTCAGCTTTTTCATTTCGGCAGATACTCCTCGTTTATGTTCCAGGGTGCCTCGAAAACATGTTCCCTCAGTCGTCGGTTGTCCCGGTTCAGCATATCGATTATAGGCTTCATTTTCAGCCTCATGTTTGTGTTCTTGAAAGGGCATCCTGTGTTGTAGGTAGGAAATTCCAGCCTTTCAGCCATGAGCCTCAGCTTTGATTCGTGTACCATGCACATGGGTCTGATCAGGGTCAGCTTTCCTCCGAAGAACTGCTGTACCGGCATCATTGTCGAAAAATTCCCCCTGTAGCAGAGGTTGATGAGTGTGGTCTCGATAATATCGTCCATGTGGTGACCGGTGGCTATCTTGGTAAAGCCCAGCTCCGTCGCCCTGTCAAAAAGCATTCTTTTCCGGTTCCTGGCACACAGATAGCAGTTGAAGTCCCCTCTGAAGGATTCGGGAAACATGTCAGCCTTCACTACCTCGTAGGGAATTTCCAGAAGCTCGAAGAATTCCTCCATCTTCCGGGCATCCTCCTCCGGCATGGGATATTGGTTCCAGTCTATTCTCATGGCCCGCAGCTCATAGTTGATGGGAAGCCATCTTTTTCTTACAGCCAGGGCAAAGGCCAGTGCCAGGGAATCCTTTCCTCCCGATATGGCCAGCAGAACCTTGTCTCCGTCCTCTATCATGTTAAACCGGTTTATTCCCCGTCCTGTTTCCTTGATTATTCTCTTTAACCAGGGCTGAAGTTCTACGGTATCTTTTTTTGTCATGAAAGCACGGACTCCTTCAGCTCCCTTATTTTTTCTGCCGCATCCGGGGCTGCAAATATGCGTATCTTTCTCAGAGGTGCCGCAAAAATCCGGAATGCCTCGTGGTTGTCAAAATTTATTTTTTCGGGAACATCGATGATCACTTCGGTTTCATCCAGTCCCAGCTCCAGAGCCAGCTCCCTTTCCCGTCTGCTCCTGGTTTCCAGATCCAGAAGACCGGTATGCCCCGGTGCATTGTCGTCAAAGGTCTCTTCTGCCGCCATCTTGTAAAGGTTTCTCTCCTGTACCATGGAAATAAGTTCCAGGGCCGGCAGCTTCTTCTCCCTGCTGAAGTCCACTATGGAATAGTCGTCCAGTCCGTAGAGTTCCTCCGGTCTGACTGCCTCCTCCCGCAGTGCGGTTACTATGGCTTTTTTTATCATTCCGGTGGCGCATCTTACAGTCTTGTGCCAGTATACGGTCTTGTACATCATGTATTTTGAAAAAAGGATGTTCTCCAGAGCCGGCTTCCCGTGAGGCAGCAGGTTGATTCCCTGCTCAGGGTCCGGACAGATGGAGCTGAGTACAAAGTCTATATCCTGGATTCCGTAGGGAACGCCGCAGAACCAGGCATCGCGGGTCAGGTAATCCAGCTTGTCCGGATCCAGTATTCCTGAAAGTATATGCCTGAAAAACAGTACCTCTTCCGAATCTGTTGCCAGGTTTTCGTCAACTATGGCGGCCGGAAGATAAGGGTCGGTTTTAAGCTCTTTTTTTATAAGGGAAAAGAGAGGCTCCGAAAGGATATATTCCGCAGTCAGTGTCTCGTGCTCCTTCAGCGGAAGCTCCTTCAGCGAGTGGGTGTAGGGAAAGTGTCCCAGGTCGTGAAGCAGACAGGCACATAAAAAGGCCTTTACTCCCTCCTCCGAAACCCTGGGACAGCTGTCAAAGGTTATCAGCTTTCTGATAATTTTCTTTCCGATATGGTAAACGCCCAGGCTGTGACAGAATCTTGTGTGCACAGCTCCGGGGTAAACCAGATATGTGGGTCCCAGCTGCTTGATACGGTTCATTTTCTGAAGCACGGGGGAAGATACAATCTTCTTGAAGCCCTCCGAGAGCATTATGTTGCCCCAGACAGGATCCCTTACCGGCTTGCTGAAAAAGTTATCAAGATAGGATGCAGCTGTCATTTCTGTATGAAATTAAGCATTCCGCCGGCTTCGATCAGGTTAAGACCCTTCTGCTCCATGTCATGGAGGAAGAAGAATTCTTTTCCGGTTGCTTTGTCCACAGCCTTTACCCTGTTTCCCGACTTGATATCATCAATGAAGGATGGGAAATAAAGTGCTGCCCCTTCGCTGATAAGGTCATAGTCTGCAGGATTCTCGAAGGTCAGCGGCGCGATTCCGAAATTGATAAGGTTTGCCTTGTGGATTCTGGCAAAGCTCTTGGTGATTACCGCCTTTACTCCCAGATACATAGGAGCCAGTGCAGCATGTTCCCTTGAAGAACCCTGTCCGTAGTTCTCTCCTCCGATGATGACACCTGTTCCTGCCTTCTTGGCTCTGTCGTAGAAGCCCGGACTTACTGCCTCAAATACGAATTTTGAAATTTCAGGAATATTTGAGCGGTATGGGAGAACCCTGGTACCGGCCGGCATGATATGGTCTGTAGTGATGTTGTCCCCGGTCTTGATGAGAACCTCTGCCTCGAATTCATTCGGTGCAGGTGAAGCCTTAGGACATGGCTTGATGTTAGGTCCTCTGATGATTTCCAGTGAATCGAAATCCTTTTCGTCGGCAGGTGGGATGATCATGTTGTCATTGATTTCTGTGCAGGCTGTGTAATCCTTGATTTCCACCTTTACCTTTCTTGGGTCTGTGATACAGCCGAAAAGGGCAGATGCCGCAGCTGTCTCAGGTGAAGCCAGATAGATTTCCGCATCTGCTGTACCGCTTCTTCCCTTGAAGTTTCTGTTGAAGGTTCTTACGCTGGCCCCCTTGGAGGATGGTGCAAAGCCCATTCCGATACAAGGCCCGCAGGCGCTTTCCAGGATTCTGGCACCGCTCTTGATAAGCTTCTTGATGATTCCTGCTTCCACGGCACTGGTATAGACCTGCTTTGATCCCGGAGAAACACCCAGGGATACATTGTCTGCGATTGTCTTTCCGTCCAGGATATCTGCTGCGATTCCCAGATCGTTTATTGATGAGTTTGTACAGGAGCCGATAGCTGCCTGAACTATTTCCTTTCCTTCGATTTCCCTTACCGGTACTACCAGGTCAGGCATGTGAGGCTGGGCGATCATAGGCTCGATTTCGTCAAGGTTCACCTCGATGATGCCATCGTATACGCATCCTTCGTCTGCCTTCATCTCCTGCCAGCCCTCTTCTCTTTTCTGGAGTCTGAGCCATTCCCTTGTCACTTCGTCGGAAGGGAAAACAGATGTGGTTACTCCCAGCTCGGCACCCATGTTGGTGATTGTGGCACGCTGAGGCACTGTAAGGGAGGCTACTCCCGGACCGAAATATTCAAATACCTTTCCTACGCCGTTCTTTACTGTTTCCCGGCGGAGAAGTTCCAGAATCACATCCTTGGAGCTGCACATGGGCTGAAGCTTTCCTGTAAGCCTTACTCCGATAACCTTAGGCATGGTAAGTGTGAAAGGGGCTCCTGCCATTGCACAGGCGATATCCAGTCCGCCGGCACCGATGGCCAGCATTCCGATACTTCCCCCGGTCGGTGTATGGGAGTCGGAACCCAGAAGGGTCTTTCCCGGAAGTCCGAATCTTTCAAGATGAACCTGATGACAGATTCCATTGCCCGGCCTTGAGAAATAGAGACCGTATTTCTTTGCAAAGCTCCTGAGGAAGGTATGGTCGTCAGGGTTCTTGTAGTCAGTCTGTATTGTATTATGGTCGACATAGGAAACTGAGAGCTCTGTCTTCACTCTCTTTATGCCGATGGACTCAAACTGCAGGTAAACCATTGTACCGGTTGCATCCTGGGTCAGGGTCTGGTCAATTCTTATGCCGATTTCCTTTCCGGTAACCATTTCACCGGAAACAAGGTGTTTTTCCAATATTTTATATGTAAGTGTCTTGTTCATGTTAACAGAATAAAATAAATAATTTCATTGAGCAAGTCCATTTTAATATGATAAAATAAAAATAAGGAGAAAGGTATGCCTAAGAAATCGGGACAGGGAACCAAGGCCAGGATAGTTTCATCAGCCTGGAAGCTTTTTTTTGATCAGGGGTACGAAAATACCACCATAGATGATATTGTCTTTGATTCCGAAACCTCAAAGGGCTCCTTCTATCACTATTTCAGGGGAAAGGATGAGCTTCCCGGAACCCTCTCCATGCTCTTCGATGAAAAGTACGAGGAACTCAAGCCCCGCCTCAGGGAGGATATGCATGCCGTCGAAAAGCTGATTTTCCTTAATCACGAGCTTTTCACCATGATAGACAACTGCATTTCCCTGGACCTTCTGGCCCGTCTTTTTGCCTCTCAGCTTACCACCCGCGGTGAAAAGCATCTTCTGGACAGGAACAGGACCTACTTCAAGCTGCTCCGTTCAATTATAAAGGAAGGGCAGGAAAAAGGTGAAATCCGTTCCGACATGTCTGTCAACGAGATCGTGAACAGCTATGCCATGTTTGAGCGAGCCATGATGTACGACTGGTGTCTCTGCAGCGGAGAATATGCCCTGGCCCGGTATGCAGCCCAGATGATGCCCATGTTTCTCGAGGGTTTCAGAAAATAATTTTTAAAGCCGTACTAATTAAAGTTTGTAAATAGTACGGCAGATAAAATATTTAATAGAAATAAAATATATAAAGTACACCTCTGAACAGTCTGTAAAAATGCCGAAATAAATTCTATATTTACGTACATTGTTAAAAATGTTATAAATTCATAAATTCAGAATTTTACAGGGGTAAATCAATGATAATTTCAGAAGTAATCGTATTCTGTCTCTACCTTGTATTCATGGTAGGAATCGGAATTTATTTCTTTACCAAGACAAAGCAGGGAAATGACAAGACCTATTTCCTGGGTGGAAGAAAGATGGGGCCTTGGGTAACAGCCCTCTCCGCAGGTGCATCCGACATGAGTGCATGGGTTCTCATGGGACTTCCTGCTTCCATCTACGCTCTCGGAACAGGACAGGTCTGGATTGCGGTGGGTCTCGCACTGGGATATGCCATCAGCTGGTTTACAGTGGCTCCTCGCCTCAGGGCTTTCTCCATTGTGGCCAACGACTCCATTACCATTCCTCAGTACCTTACAAACCGTTTCCTTTCCAAATCCCATGCGCTCCAGATTCTCTGTGCCATAATCTTCCTGCTTGCATATACCGTGTATGCAGCATC
Organism: Spirochaetia bacterium; assembly: GCA_045606105.1. Taxonomy (GTDB): domain Bacteria; phylum Spirochaetota; class Spirochaetia; order CADAEX01; family CADAEX01; genus CADAEX01. Next base: position 24,414 of record JAZURI010000001.1, read on the forward strand.
AAGTATCAAGGCCTGCGGAACTCTTTTCAGCACAGTTATCGGAATCGATGCAAACATAGCAATGTACGTTGCGGCTGCCATCATCATCGCATACGTGTTCATGGGCGGATTCAGCGCAGTATGCTGGACCGACTTCTTCCAGGGACTCCTTATGCTGGGTGCCCTTTTCCTGGCTCCTATCTTTGCTCTCTTCATGCTCCAGGGACAGTCTGTTGCTCCGCTTCCTGAAGGTTATCTCAACCCGGTTGCAAAGTGGCAGGATATCGTTTCAGGCTTCGGATGGGGTCTCGGATACTTCGGTATGCCTCACATCATCGTAAGATTTATGGCTGTTGACTCACAGGCATCCCTTGCAAGATCAAGAAAAATCGGTATTGCATGGACTGCACTCATCCTTCTTTTCGCAGCTCTGGTAGGTATCATCGGAAGACTTTACCTCGGTTATGACGAAAACATCGACAAGAACTCCCTTGTGTTCATCACAATGGTAAGAAATATCTTCCCTGGCTTTATCTCAGGTATCCTTCTTTCAGCTATTCTCGCCGCTGCCATGTCAACTGCGGACAGCCAGCTCCTCCTTGCTGCTTCTGCTTTTGCCAGCGATGTTTATAAGCCTGTCATCAAGAAAGGAAAAATTTCCGACAAGGAAACACTCTGGGCAAGCCGTGTGGTTGTACTTATCATCGCTGTGGTTGCAGTGCTTATCGCAGCCAATCCAAACTCAGGATCCATCATGTCTCTGGTATCCAATGCCTGGGGCGTGTTCGGTGCCGCATTCGGACCGGCAATCATTCTCAGCCTTTTCTGGAGAGACTTCACATTCAAGGGTGCCATTGCCGGAATTATAGCCGGTGCCGCAGTGGATATCCTCTGGCTTCTTAAATTTGCATCTACAGGTGTTTACGAAATCATCCCTGGTTTCATTGCCGGCCTGGTGGTTGCATATCTGGTTGCAAAAACCGGAAAGAACAGCAAGGAAGTGTGCGAGCTTTTCGATAGGGGTGTCAACTATAAGGACTGATTAACCTCCTGAATATAAAATAGGGCCGGTTCGTAAGAATCGGCTTTTTTTTTGGCGGAATAGGTGATATACTATGATTATGGAGAAAATTATGTCAGAGATTACAGTAAGAGATATCAGCGGAAACGAGATCCGGACCTACTACGGAATTCCGGCGGGAGAGGCTCTCGAGAATCTGGGTATTACAGATAAAAACAGGATTCTGGCCGGAGTCAGGATCAATAACGAGGTCTATAACCTTAAGCTCAGGCTTACGGTAAGCAGTACCCTTGAACCGGTGTATCTGGATTCATATTCCGGCGGAAGAATTTACAGAAGCACCTTCTGCTTCCTGCTCAATATGGTTTCCAAGGAGATTTTCCCGGACCGGAGGCTTGTAATCGGCAATTCGGTATCAAATAACTATAATTTTTACTACGAAAACATTTCGGATGTAAGCGTGGAGGATCTTCAGCGCCTTGAGGAGGGAATCCGTGCCAAGGTGGCGGAAAATCTTCCTATAAATCATTCCATGCTTTCCTACGAGGATGCCGAAAAATTTTTCAGGGAGCAGGGAATGGAGGGTGCATCCCTTCTTATCAAATATAAAAATGATCCGGTAATCAATATCAATACCTGCGGAAACTATGCCGATCTTGCCCATACTCCCCTTATGCCTTCCACCGGAGAGCTTAAGCATTTCAGGATGATGTGCTATCATCAGGGCTTTCTGGTTTCCCTGCCTAAGATGGGTACCGTGGACGAGATTCCCATGTTCAAGGATGTGCCGGTTCTTACCTCCATCTTTCAGGAATCGAGAAAAAAGGGGCAGATCCTCAAGTTCAGCAATGTAGGTGAGCTCAATGCGTATATTGCATCCGGAAAGGAAAGAGATGCAATCCTTATGTGCGAGATGATGCACAATCTGAAGATTGCCGAAGCTGCCGCCAGAATAAAGGAAAGGCACGGTGTCAAGGTTGTCCTTATTGCAGGCCCTTCATCCTCAGGAAAGACCACCTTTATCAAGAAACTCTCGACTCAGCTGCAGCTTCTTGGCTTCAATCCCCTGGCCCTTTCTCTGGACGACTACTATGTTCCCCGTCTTCAGACCCCTAAGAACGAAAAGGGAGAGTATGACTACGAATGCCTGGAAGCCATAGATATAGATGTGCTTAACAAGGATCTCCTGGCTTTCTTTGAAGGAAAGGAGGTGGAGCTTCCGTACTATAACTTCAAGACAGGCCTCAGGGAATACCACGGCAACACAATCAAGGACAGCGAGAATGCAATTCTTCTTATCGAGGGAATCCACGGTCTCAACGACAGGCTCACATACCAGATTCCTGCGGAAGCCAAGTTCAAGATCTATATCTCTGCCCTTACCCAGATGAATCTGGATGACCATAACAGAATTCATACTACAGACAACCGTCTTCTCAGAAGAATGATCCGCGATTTCAAGTACCGGGGCCGCAGCGCCGCAGAGACCATAAAGCATTGGCGTGCAGTCCGGGAAGGGGAGGAAAAGTACATATTCCCGTTCCAGAACAATGCCGACTTTGCCTTCAACTCCGCTCTCGATTACGAGCTTGCGGTTCTCAAGATATTTGCAAGTCCGCTGCTCAAGTCCATCAAGCCTCATCAGAGAGAATACGGCGAGGCCAGAAGACTTCAGAACCTGCTTAAGAATTTCATGAACATACAGCCGCTCTATGTTTCCTCCAGCTCCCTGCTGAGGGAATTTATCGGAGACAGCATCTACAAATACTGAGGAGAGGATATGGAAGAGAAAATTGAAAAGCTTATAGGCGAACTTAAAAGAAGAAGGATGGATGCCGCCTTTTTCGAGACAAAGGAGGAGCTTCTGGCCCATCTGAAAGAGCTTGTGCCTGAGGGGTCAACTGTAACATGGGGCGGCTCCGTGACACTGGGACAGACCGGTGTTATCGATATGTTCAGGAACGGACCTTACAAGGTGCTGGACAGGGCAGACTGCAGGACCCACGAAGAGGCTCATGAGCTTATGCACAAGGCATTTTTCAGCGATTACTATTTCATGAGCTCCAATGCCGTAACCGAAGACGGCAAGCTTGTGAACATAGACGGCAACGGCAACAGGGTGGCTGCCCTTATTTATGGCCCTGCAAATGTGGTTGTCATTGTCGGTACAAACAAGATAGTGAAGGATGAGGCGGCTGCCATGGATCGGGTCAAGAATCTGGCTTCACCGATGAATTCAAAGCGGCTCAACATGCCGGTACCCTGCGTAAAGACAGGAAAGTGCGAGCACTGTGTGGGAGAGGGAACCATCTGCTGTCACACAGTCATTTCAAGGGTGTCCAGACAACCGGGCAGAATAAAAGTGTACATTGTTAACGAAGCACTTGGTTTTTGACAGAAACCGTTATATAATTTTTAAAACCAAAGGAGTAAAAGATGAAAATTGCAAAAGATAAAGTTGTAACATTTGATTATATCCTCAAGGATGCAGAAGGAAACATTCTTGAAGATACAGAAGGTCAGGGAGCAAGCTATCTCCACGGCTATGAGAATCTTCTTGCGGCTGTAGAAGCTGCTCTTGAAGGAAAGGAACCGGGCGACAAGGTACAGGTGGTTGTAGCTCCTGAAAACGGCTTCGGCGAATATGATGACACACTGGTTGTAAAATTCCCTATCGAAGAGTTCGGCGATGAAAAACCGGAAGAGGGACAGCAGATCATCATGCCTAATGACGATGAAGAGGATATTATTTTCGAAATCGTGGAAATCAAGGACGGAGAGGTTACTCTGGACGGAAACCACCCATATGCAGGTGAAACACTTGATTTCGATATTACAATCGTTGATGTAAGGGATGCAACTCCTGAAGAAATCGAAGCCGGCGACATCGAATGCTGCTGTGAATGTGGCTGCGAGGATGACTGCGACTGTGGCTGTGACTGCGACGACGACCAGGATTGCTGCTGCAAGAAATAACCCTGAATAAAAAAACACCTGGCTGAAGTCAGGTGTTTTTTCGTATTATAGGGGAAATATAAAAAGTTTATTTGAAAGAATAATAGCTCCGGAGCAGAATAATTTCAATAATTAATAAAATTTAGTAATTATTGTTTGTTTTGTTTTATTTTTTTATGAATTTCCTCGGCATAATCCAGAACTTCCCGGCTGTAACGGGCGGTTTTCAGGAGTTCCCGGTAATATTCACCGTATTCCTTTTCATCGATGGCTGAAATATGGAGAAGCCAGTTCAGGATCATCAGGGTATTGAAATAGCGGAGTCCCTTCCGTTCTGCCGCCATCAGAAGCTTTTTATCCTCTGAAATTACCGGAATATTCATCTCCTCTCCCAGAAGCACCACCGATTCATCATTGGTGGAGAATCTTCCTTTAGGCATTATCTGTGTTACAGGCAGCCCGGGCCATCCTGTTTCGGCCGCCACCGGAGGGGAGCAGTAAAGCTTTATGTGGGCGGCGGTTTTACCCAGAAGCCCGCATTTCAGCATGTATATGATGCTTGAGGCATCCACCGAGGCCTCTTTCAGAGACGGGAACATATTTCCTCTATCTGTCTTGTCACCTCAGGAGATTTTCCGTAATCAGGGGCTGCCGCAATGATTGTATCCTCCACTATCAGGTTTGCGGAATCCAGAAGCTTTTTCACCTGGGCTGCCATATCCTTGTAATGATCCCTGTCCTCGGCTCCCTGGGAAAGGACCAATATACATCTTTTCGGAGCAAGGCGGGGGTTCCTGTCCTTGTCCTTCAGGGAATAAAGGCGGTCCAGGAACATCTTGAGCTGAGCCGAAACATATCCCATGTATACCGGAGAACCCACTATAACCATATCGGCTTCCCTGATATCCTCAAGAAGCTTTGACATGTCATCATCAATGGCACAGCGGTCTCCCTCGGTGCGGCAATAACGGCAGGCCTGACATCCGTGGAGCTCCCATCTGTTCAGTACCACAACCTTTCCGAAGTGTCCCTTGTGGGCCCCTTTTTCAAGAATATCCAATATTACGGAGTTGGTTACCCCTTCCAATTTCGGGCTTCCCGATACTGCTACTATTCTCATTATAAAACCTTCCGAACATCAAAATAATTTTTTTTTATTATACTATGTACTAAATTTAAAAAAAAGACTATACTGCGTATGATACATTAAAAGGAGTCTACTATGCCTTGCGGAAGAAAACGGAAAAGACATAAAATTGCAACTCATAAAAGAAAGAAAAAACTGAGAAAGAACAGACATAAGAAATAAGTTTGTTCCGATCCCGGGGAGTTGATTCCCGGGAAATTTTTTTTTATCTTTTCAGTATGACTGAAGTAAAAGAAAAGAATATAGTCCCGCCTGATATGGATTACCGTTATTTTGAAGATTACGGTAGTTATAAATTTAAGTATAAATCAAAGAAATTCGAAATAAACAATGCCTGGTTTCTTGCCGAAGCCTCTCTTCTTGCGTACTGCCATCCGCAATTTGTACGGCTGGTGTTTGCAGAAGCGGGAATAAGGAATTTCAGGGCCTTTATCGGCAAAAACATTGCTTATGCCTTTGTGGCAGACAACGGAAAGTTTGCCACGGTGGTATTCCGCGGTACCGAGCTTAAAGGAAAGAATCTTTTTCTCGGAGCCATGGCAGACCTTTCCTTCAGCTTCGAGCCGGAGGGGGCAGGTCTTGTCCATTCCGGTTTCAGAAATGCGCTGGATGAGATCTGGAACGGCGAAAACGGTCTTAAAGACTATATGGATGCTCTCCGTATGCTCCGGCCCGGAATGAGGTTCTGGTTCACGGGGCACAGCCTGGGAGGTGCCATGGCCACCATTGCCGCCTCCAGAGTCGGTTATTGTCAGGGACTGTATACCTTCGGTTCCCCCCGTGTGGGAGAGGAGTGTTTTGCCGCCTCCGTTACCTGTCCTGTCTACAGGTTCGTGAACAAGAGCGATCCCATTACCATGATGCCACCCAAGAAGCTGGGATTCCTGGGCTTTGAAGAGACCTATACCCATGTGGGAAAGCTGAAATATATAGACCGGAACAACATGCTTCTGGACGATTTTGACAAGAAAATAGAGGTGCCGGCCCTGAGGATGGATAATTTCCAGCAGGTGCTGAAGGGGCTTAAGGAGTCGGTGAATGTGGATTTCAGGGATCATGCTCCTGTTTATTATGCCGAATATTTGAAGCAACTGAGAGCTGTAATACATTGACAAAAAAACAGTTTAGTGTAGAATAAAGATAATCTTTTATTGGAGGAGATAAAAATGGCTTATACAATTTCTGACGAATGCTTGAACTGCGGCGCTTGCGAAGGTGAATGTCCACAGGGAGCTATCAGCGAAAAAGACGGAAAAAGAGTAATTGCTGCTGATCAGTGTGTATCCTGCGGTGCTTGTATGGATTCATGCCCAGCTGATGCAATTATCGCTGACTGATCATAAATTTTATGATTTCTCGGAAAGAGAAAAGCCCCTGAGTCTTCAGGGGCTTTTTTTATTGTATCCGGGTCAGCGGCCGGAAATATCGGCTGCCTTGACAAGGGGATGTGTGTACCGGCTCCTGTTTTCGGAGCTGCCGCACTGGGCTGCCTTTTCCGGACACCAGTGAACACAGGCCATGCACATCTGGCATCTTGCTCCCCATACCGGTTTACCGGCCTGTATTGAAATGTTCCCCTCCGGACATACCGAAGCACAGGTTCCGCATCCGGTACAGCTTCCGAGGGTACGGAAGGAGGCCTTGTTTTTTTCCTGTATTTTCCTGAAGCATTTCTTTGCCAGTAGTGAAACAGGAACCGTTATTCTTCCGCCGTCTATGAATTTATCCCTTCCTTTTATATCAATGGCCGCACTTTCCAGCTCATCATTTATTTCTTCAATGTTTTCCATGGTTTCGGGATTGTAGAGAAAAACTGCGTTTGCCGGCATTTTCACATAGGCACAGTATGAGAGGATGCAGTTCTTTTTTCTGAATTCTCCTGCAAAAATCCGTCCCAGACCTGCGGTAAGCCTTCCCATGGTCACCACTGAAAAAATATACGGATTTCCGTTTATCTTCAGCTCCCTGACAAAATCCACCACCATGTCCGGAGCCTGGAAGGAGTAGGACGGAAAGACAAAGCCGATACAGTCTCCCTCTGTTTCAGGGGATGCTTCAATCAGCTCCCTTGTTATTCTTATAAGACGGACCTCTTTTTCCCCGCCCAGTCTTTCCGCAATGAATCTTGCCGCATAGAGTGAGTTTCCCGAACCGGAAAACCAGTAAATTGTTTTCATATCATCAGTTTAGCACCTATCTTTCACTTGTTAAAGGGAAAATTTTCAAGTATCATATATATATGAGCGAGCTTTTTATTGTTGCCACCCCAATCGGAAATCTTGATGATATCACTCTCAGGGCTGTTGAGACACTGAGAAGCGTGGATGCCATTGCCTGCGAGGATACCCGTCATACCCTCCATCTTCTCAATAAGCTGGAAATACGGAAGCCTCTTCTCAGCTATTATGCCGCAGACGAGAAACCGGGAATCAGCAAGATCCTGAATCTGCTGGGACAGGGAAAGAAGGTGGCCTATGTAAGCGATGCCGGAACACCGGGAATAAGCGATCCGGGCAGTTCCCTTGTAAGGGCTGTCAGGGAGCAGGGGTACAGGATTACACCGATTCCGGGAGTTTCCGCCCTTTCGGCACTGATCAGCGTAAGCGGTGTCCAGGGGAGAGGAATAACCTTCGAGGGATTTCTTTCACCAAAGCCGGGAAGAAGACTTTCCCGTATCAGGGAGCTTATGGAAAGGGAAGAGAGCTTTGTCATATACGAATCTCCTTACAGGATAATCAAGGCCATGGCCGATATTGCATCGGTGGATCCCGAAAGACAGGTGGTGGCCGGCCGGGAGATGACCAAGCTTCACGAGGAATTCATTGCCGGAACAGCTCAGGAGGTACTGGACGATCTTCAGGGCAGGGATAAGATCCAGGGTGAATTTGCCGTATGCATATACGGACGAAAAAATTAGTTTATCTTATTTTTCAATATGCCGATATAGAAAATAAGGAAGGTACACGATGACTATAAACAGTCTGAACAGAGTAAGTTCTGTTCAAGGAAGTGCTGCTGTTGAAAGAACTTCACAGACAGTAAGGATTCAGGAGAAGGATTCTGTCGCTGTGTCATCGGAGGCAAAAACTATGGGAGAAGTTTATGCTGCTGCCGAGGAACTGCGCAATCTTCCCGATGTCAGGACAGATAAGGTTGAAGCTGCAAGGACAGCCCTTAAGGATCCTGATTACATTAACCGGGCTTCAGTGGAAACTGTGGCCGAAAAAATGCTTAACCTGTTCGGCATCTGATGTTTACCGAAAAGAAATTCAGATCCCTGGATAACAGGCTTCAGTACAGAAAGGCAGCCCTGATACTCAGGGAGGCCGAATCTGCCTCTCTTCGCGGCGAGGATGTGGATTTTGACTACATTACCATGATAGTCAATACTGCCTTCCGTGAGGAAAAGGTTAATCCCGGTTTTTTCAGTACCGGCGAAATTTCAAGAAAATTAAGCAATCTCAGATTCTGTGCCATGGAAAGAGGCGGTATTCAGGTTGCCGACTGGGACCTGAACCTTGCTTCGGATGATGCTGCAGGTTCCAGGGAAAAGCTTCCGGTTTCCGTATATCTGGAAGACCTCAGGTCCCCCTTCAATGTGGGTTCTGTTTTCAGGAGTGCGGAATCCTTCGGCTTTTCGGAGATACTTCTGTCCGAATATACCCCTACACCGGAGCATCCCCGGGCAAAACGGAGTGCCATGGGAACCGATGCTGTACTGGACTGGCGGGTCTGTTCCCCGGCCGATCTGGAGGGAAAGCCTCTTTTTGCCCTGGAAACCGACGGCTGTCCCATAGAGGAGTTCCGGTTTCCTGAAAAGGGTATAATGATTCTCGGCTCCGAGGAGACCGGGATAAGCAGGGAGCTGCTGGAAATGGCAGAAAAAAGCCTGGGTATCGTTTCAATACCCATGGCCGGTATCAAGAAATCTATAAATGTGGGGGTGGCTTTCGGTATAGCCGCCTATTACTGGACCTCTGCAATCAGGTCCGGACTCTGCTCAGGGCGATAACGGCATTGTGACCTCCGAAGCCGAAGGAGTTGGAGATGATGTTGTCCACCTTCCAATCGATTCCCTTGTTCGGAATATAATCAAGATCACATTCAGGATCAGGTTCCTCATAGTTTATTGTAGGGGGAAGCCACTGATGGTATATGGAAAGGGCCGATGATACTGCCTCGATTCCTCCTGCCGCCCCAATGCAGTGTCCTAACATCGATTTTATGGATGAGACCTTGAGCTTGTGGGCATGGCTTCCGAAAACCTCCCTGATGGCAATGGTTTCAGCCCTGTCGTTGAGCTTGGTTGAGGTGCCGTGGGCATTTACATAGTCGATATCCTCCGGCTTCAGACCTGCCGAAGCAAGGGCATTTCTGATGGCCTGGACTGCACCGATTCCTTCAGGGTGAGGTGCTGTCATATGATAGGCATCGCAGGTGGCGCCGTAGCCTGTCAGCTCACAGTATATCCTGGCTCCCCTTTTTACGGCATGTTCATACTCCTCCAGAACCACTATTCCGGCCCCTTCGCCCATGACAAAACCGTCTCTCCCTTTTTCAAAGGGGCGGCTTGCCTTTTCAGGGTCATGGTTATGGCTGACGGTAAGTGCCTGGAGAACACAGAAGCCGCCGATGGAAAGCCTGGTTATTCCGGCCTCCACGCCGCCGGTAATCATGATGTCAGCACTGCCGTTCTCTATCCAGTGGGCTGCGTTTCCTATGGCATCTGTTCCCGAAGCACAGGCTGTAACCACGGAATAACATGGACCGTGTATATCCAGGACCACACCCATGGTTCCTGCTGCCATGTTGGATATCATTTTCGGGATGGTCATTACAGGTATCCGTCTGGGCCCGGAGCTGAAAAGCCGGCCGTAGCCCTCCTCCATGGAGGCAAAACCCCCTATGCCGTTGCCCAGGACAACTCCGGTGCGGTAGGGATTTTCCCAGCCGGTGCTTCCGAAACCGGCATCCTTAATGGCCTCCATGGCCGCACATACGGCATACTGAGTAAAAGGGTCCATTCTCTGGGCCAGTTTCCTGTCCATGAAGCCGGCAGGATCGAAATCCTTCAGTTCTCCTGCTATCTTTGCCGGAAAATCCTCTGTATCGAACTTTGTTATGGGACCGATTCCGCAGAGACCTTTATGCATGTTTTCCCAGAAGTCGGCAACATTGTTACCGATGGGATTGACTGTTCCCAGTCCTGTTATCACAACTCTTTTTCTCATAAATTCAATTTAACACAGAGTGTCATATAATACAATTGTTGCAAAAAATAAACTTTTACTCTTTAAATATAAGTGAAAAATAATTATAATTATACTCAGAGGTCATAAATTATGAATATTAGAGACAGAATGATTATGGCTGAATACAAGAAGCAGAGACCGCACTTTATTCAGCTGGGAAATATAGTACATGAAATACTCAGCGACATTGCTGAGGACTCCGGTATCCTTGTTGCAGGAATCGAACATAGGGTAAAGGCAGAAAAGAGCCTTGAGGGAAAGCTTTTCAGAAATGCCGATTATTACCAGAAGCTTGAGGATCTTACAGATATTCTCGGTGCCAGAATGATCTGTTATTTCCAGGATGAGGTGGATGTCCTCGGTAAATATGTGGAAGAAAACTTTATCATCGACTGGGAAAACAGCTCCGACAAGCGTGCCCTTCTCAAGGCAGACAGCTTCGGTTACCTTTCACTTCACTATATCTGTTCCCTTCCTGAAGATGCAGGATATCCGGCCGAGGTATGCGGAAAGAAGTTCGAGATCCAGATCAGGACCATTCTCCAGCATGCATGGTCTGCCATCAACCACGACCTGGGATACAAGAGCGAGTTCGGTGCTCCGAGACATGTAATCAGGGAATTTGCCCGTCTTGCAGGTCTTCTTGAAATTGCCGACGAGGAATTTGCAAGAACCAGGGATCACATGAACACATACACAGAGGAAGTAAGAAGCAAGATCATCAACGACAATGCCGATGATGTCAATATCGACCTTGTTTCTCTCAACGAGTATGTTCTTCACAACAAGAAGATGAATGTTTTCATGAACAGGCTTGCTGCCATCGAGGGCTCTGAAATTTCTGAAATCAATCCGGAATCATACATCATACAGCTCAGATGGCTCGGTATCGATACTATCGGAAAGCTTCAGGATATGCTTGAAAGAAACGAAGAGCTTGCATTCCGTCTTGCAGAAAACACACTCAAGGGAAGCGAGCTTGATATCATCAGCTCCAATGCCGCCCTCAGATTCATCTGCCGTGCGGAACTGGTAAGCGGAAAATATACCGAAGAGCAGGCAGCCGAGTTCCTGAAGATCACAACAAGAAACGACAATCGTGCCGCCAACCAGGCAAAGCGTCTTTTTTCAATGGCGAAGGCTTTAAAATGAGTGAAAGACTCGAGGCAGCTCTTGCTTTTGCAACAGAGAAGCATAAGGGGCAGAAGCGTATCGGCGGTGACGACTACATAACTCATCCTATCGCAGTTTCCGAAATCGTAAGGGAGCACGGCGGAGATGAGGACAGCTGTATCGCAGCCCTTTTCCATGATCTTCTGGAGGATACCGATGCCACAGAGGATGAAATCCGCTCTCTGGGAGGAGATGCCGTTCTTGAGGCGGTAAAGCTTCTGACCAAGCAGGATGGATATGTCATGGAGGATTATGTAGCCGGAATAAGATCCAATCCCATTGCCTTCATGGTGAAGGGTGCCGACAGACTGCATAACCTGCGCTGCGCCCTCTATACAGATACCGATTTCAAGAGAAGATACATTCTTGAATCCCTTGACTGGTATATCGGCTTCATGCCTGAGATAAAGACAGCGGTAAAGGACCTTGCAAAGTCTCTCGATTCACCGATGACAGAGCTTTCATTCCTCTACGAACCAATTGATAACTGGAAAATATAATCATATAAGGAGAATAAAATGACAATTAACAAAACAAAGGCAGATAATATTATCACACTTGCACTTGAGGGTCGTCTTGATACAACCACAGCTCCTGAACTTGACAAGGAAATTGATGTTGTTATCGAAGAGACTGCAGACCTGATTTTTGATTTCAAGGATCTCGAATATATTTCCTCTGCAGGACTCCGTGTTCTTCTCAAGGCTCAGAAGGCCATGAGCGCAAAGGGAACAATGAAGCTTATCAATGTTAACGATTCCATCATGGAAGTTTTTGACATCACAGGTTTTGTAGATATTCTTACAATCGAGTAAGATTTCCTGAGCAGACAGGAGAGCTTCTGCCCTCAGTAGGTTCCGAAGATCCTGTCTGTTTCTTTTTTATCCCTGCTGACGGTAAGTGCCAGTCTGAGAAGGACTGCCGCCTTGGCAGGAGAAAGCATGCAGCTTCCGCTTATCCTTGATACCGTAACCACCGGAATCTGACTTTTTTTCACTGTTTCCCCGAATTCCAGACTGTATTCCCTGTTGCCTGCGCCGGCCACCACCACGCCGTCGGAATGGTTTAATGCATATTCCAGAAGTCCCGGATCTGCATCTGCATGAAAGCAGATAACCGAAACCTTTGGCAGGGTTTCCAGGTTTTCCGTAGTGAATTCTGTTTCCGTGGTGTGGGGCCGTGCCGGTCTGTGGTAGAAAATGATTCCGTCATCCTGTACCGTACCTATGGTACCGGCCTCTCCCCCGCTGAAGGCAGTAACTGAGAACGGACTCTCCTTCACCGCATCCCTGGCTGAAAATATAAGGCCTGAAAATACCACAAGAACTCCCATTCCGGCTGCTTTTTCCGAAAAGGCTGTACGGATTGCCCCTCTGAGATTTTCCGCACCGTCCGGGGAGAGGGCAGAGGCGGGCCGCATGGCTCCGGTAATCACCACCGGCTTCCGGGTCTTTACGGTAAGGTGAAGAAACAGGGCTGTCTCCTCCAGGGTATCGGTTCCGTGGGTGATGACAAAGCCTGCAATATCCTCCCGGGCCGCCTCCCTGTTTATGATGCCGGTCAGCTTCAGCCAGTGGGAAGCCTTTATGTCATCGGAATTGATGCTGCAGAGAGGAATGATTTCGATATCGGTACCGGCCGGTATTCCGGGCAGCTTTTCGGGGGAGAGAATTCCGGGGGTGTAGCCTGTGTTCTTTCCCGGCTCCCCCATTCCGGCTATTGTTCCCCCTGTGGTAATCAGTATTATCTTTTTCATGGTATCATATCATAAGCCGTGCCATTACCTTGGCATCATTTACAAGATTGTCGATAACGGCATATTCGTTGGGCATGTGCATGGAATCCTCGATGGTGGACCATACTGCCACATTAAGCCCCAGGTTCCTGAGATGGGCGGCCACTGTGGCTCCGCTGCTTCCCACAGCTTTTGCTTCCCGGCCCGAAACCTCCAGAATGGCCTTTTTCAGCCTGGTGCAGATTTCGCTGTTCATGTCCGAGGCCTTTGAAACGCTGTGCTGTACCGGCTCCACGGTTACCTTTACTCCGTGCTTTTCCTCCACGGCCCGGCAGTGTCCTCCGATTTTTGCCATTACCTCGTCAGTATCTATTTCGGGAAGAACCCTGCAGTCCATGTAGAAGATGTCGCTGCCGGGTATGGTATTTACATTCGGGACATTTGCCTCCTTCTTGGTAGGGCTGAAAGTGGAGTACGGTGTATCGAACAGCTCGTTCCTGATTCCGGAATATTCGTCCTGCAGGGAGTGGAGCCTGATTGCCAGGTCGCAGCCTGCCAGGAAGGCATTCTTTCCGGCAGAAGGATAGGCCCCGTGGCACTGTACCCCTTCCGTGGTTATCCTGAACCAGAAGACATTCTTTTCCGCAATCTGGATTTCGTCCCCGGTGGCAGTGCCTGAATCCGGAACCAGAACCAGGTCGTCGGCGGAGAAAAGGTCGGGATATCTGTCTATGATGTGGATGATGCCGTAATCGGAGCCTACCTCCTCATCGGCCACAAACAGGAGCTTTACATTGTATTCCGGCACAATACCGTTTTCCTTCAGTGCCAGGGCTGCCATGACGGAGCATACCATTCCCTGCTGGTTGTCCTCTGTTCCCCGGCCGTAGAGACGCCCATCCTTTTCGGTAACGGTGAATGGGTCTGTTTCCCAAAGGTCGGTGTTTCCGGGCGGAACCACATCCAGGTGGCTCATTATCCACAGGGTTCTGCCGCTGTTCCTGCCCGGAACGGTAAGGATAAGGTTTGGTCTGATTCCTGAGGGAACCCTTTCATCAGGAGCGTTGATATATGTAAAGTTGTCAAAGCCTCTGCCTCTGAGCCAGTTCTCAAGGGCCCGGGCCTTTTCTGCTTCTCCCTCTCCGCCCGATACGGGTGAAATTGCGGGAATCGAGGAAAGGAGAGTCTCCAGCTCAATAATGGTTTTTCTGTTCTCTTCAATAAATTTGTCGATTGTATTATTCATTGTTTTATTATAATATTCTCTTTGAAAAAAGTATACTGAATTTTCAAGCGGAGGTAAAATGAGGTTCCTGTGGATTCTTTTTGTTCTGACCCTTATGTCCTGCTCCAACAAGATGGGGTATTTTCTCGTGGTTTGGCCTGGAGAGGGTGTGGAAATCGAAAATTCCTCCATTCTCCCTATCAAATCGGAATCAAATCTCCGCGGAACATACATTCTCAGCCTCGGAAACAAGAAATATGCCGAAATAGACAAGTTCAGAGGCTTCTATTTCAAGAAAGAGGAGGAGGCGGCAGCTTTCAGGGAGACTCTGGAGCCTTTCAGGAATTCCTATGCCTATGCAAAGAAAAAGACACCGGTAAGGGAGGAGGCCAGCGAGCTGAGCTCCAGGATCTATATTCTCCGGGAAAGTCAGATAATCAAGGTAATAGGCAGGGGCGAGGAAAAGGTGAAGATAGGGGAGACCCTTGAAGGATACTGGTACAGGATCATTACCGATGACGGTGTAACAGGCTACTGCTTTGACCGCAACCTGGCTTTCTTCGAGGATGACGGCTCGGAAAAACAGGGGCCCAAAACCGAAAAAAAGCAATATCTGGACAAATTCTTTGCAGAAACCTGGTATCCGGAAGCCTACAAGGAAACTGCGGAAAGCCCATATCCTCTTCTCAGCCGTCTCCGCAGCGGTGAGCATCTGAAGGGGGACAGGGACAAGAAGGAGGTGGTGCTGGTAACCGGGGATTCGGAAATCAGGTTCCGCTATACATCTGTCACTGAGGTGAATGACAATACTTTCGTTCTGGGGGGAACCCCTCTGGAGCTTCTTTTCTATCCTGACGGAAAGCTTTTTATCAGGTATTCCCACAAGGGTATCGACTGCTCCGGCTTCTATGTCCTGCTGGAAAAGCCGCTGGAGGAATACATTGCTGCCGAAACCGAAAAGAAGGAGCAGGAATATGCCGAACTTCTGGGTGGCGATACAGCCTTCTTCATAAGTGAAAACGGAGGTGTCCTGGGCTTTGATTCCACACGCAGCTTCTACTGGGGCGAGCATTACGGTCTTGAGGAGATAATCCCGCCGGAATACGGTGTCAGGGGGCTTGTGGGCAACAGCTGCTATGTAAGCCGGAGCCTCAGCAGGAGCAGGGGTTACAAGGGAGTTCTCACCCTGACCTTCACAGACAGTGCTGCAGAGCTTGACTTCATTTACAGGAAGCTGAAAAGCGGAATACTGGAGCTGGTATACATTCCTTCGGAATACATTCAGGACGGCGTGGTATCGGGAATACCGAGCGATGCCAGAAAAATCAATTTCAGACCTATGACAGAGGAAACGGAATAATGGCTTTTGTTAATCTTTCCGGGGTTTCCATTGCTTTCGGCGACAGGGATGTACTGAAGGATGCAAACCTCAACATAAACCAGTCCACCAGGGCTGCCATAGCCGGGGCCAACGGCAGCGGCAAGACCACTTTTCTTAAGATAATGGCCGGTGTTACAGCTCCGGACCGGGGAACCATGACGGTTCAGAAGGGGACCAGGATAAGCTATCTTCCTCAGGCAGGGCTCTCCCATTCGGGACTTACCCTCATGGAGGAGACCGAAAAGTCCTTTTCATATTTCCATTCCCTGCTGGAAAAGCGGGAAATCATAGGTCGGAGACTGGAAAACTACAGGGAGGAGACAAAGGAGGAGGCTCAGCGTCTTATCGAGGAGGAGCACGAAATCCAGGAACAGCTTCTGGAAAGCGGCTTCTACGACAGGAATGCGGTGAAGGAGAAGATCCTTCTGGGTCTGGGCTTCAGGAGAAGCGATTTTGACAAACGTACCGAAGCCTTTTCCGGAGGATGGCAGATGAGAATCGCCCTGGCAAAGATACTGCTGGAAAATCCCGATATCCTTCTTCTTGACGAGCCTACCAACTATCTGGACCTGGAGGCCCGTATCTGGCTGGAGGACTTTCTTGCAGCCTTCAAGGGGGGCGTGGTGGTTGTATCCCACGACAGGTCCTTCCTCGATGTTACGGTCAACGAGATATACGAGCTTTTCAACGGAAAGCTGAACCGGTACAAGGGAAACTATTCCGAGTACGAAACCCGGCGGGCGGCGGAACTGGAGGCTCTTGTGGAGCGGTACAAGCAGCAGCAGGAGGAGATAGCCAGAACCGAGTTCTTTATCCGTCGTTTCAGGTATCAGGCCACCAAGGCCAAGCAGGTACAGAGCCGTGTGAAATATCTTGAAGGGCTGGAGCGCATCGAGATTCCCGAAAGCCTCAAGAAAATGCATTTTTCATTTCCGAAGCCGCCCCATTCGGGCAATGATGTCCTTATGATCGAGAACCTCAGCAAGGCCTTCGGGGAGAACCATGTTATCAACAATCTCGATTTTTATGCCTCCAGGGGAGAAAAGATAGTTTTTGCAGGTCGTAACGGAGCGGGAAAATCAACGCTCATGCGTATAATTGCCGGAGTGGACAGAAACCATACCGGAACTGTCAGATATGGCACCGATGTAAAGATCGAATATTTCTCTCAGGATTTCGAGGCTACCCTGGATAACGAAAAGACAGTGGAGGAGGAGATAGAAGCCTCCGCGCCCACAGAGCTGATTCCTTCGATACGAAGCCTTCTGGGGGCATTCCTCTTCAGGGGTGATGATATCTACAAGAAAATCTCTGTTCTCAGCGGCGGAGAGAAAAACAGGATAGCACTTCTCAAGATGCTTCTTCATCCGGCCAACCTCCTTATCCTGGACGAGCCCACAAACCATCTTGACCTCATATCCAAGGATATTCTCCTGGAGGCGCTGAAATCCTATACCGGTACCGTTCTTTTCGTATCCCACGACAGGTACTTCATAGAAAATCTGGCCGACAGGGTATTGGAACTGGGAGACGGCAAGGCTGTCAGCTATCTCGGCAGCTATTCCTATTACCTGGAAAAGAAGGCTCAGGAGGAGGCCGGAGCCGGAGCTGCGGCAGAGCAGCCTAAAGTCCAGACAAAGACTGCGGTCCGTCCCGACAGGGAGGAGGCCAAGCAGCGCAAGCGGGATATCCGGAAGCTGGAGCGGGAGCTGGAGACAGTGATGACAGAGCTGGATGAGCTGGACAGCCGTTGCTCCGGACTTAATGAGAAAATGGCAGATCCGGCCAACTATTCGGACGGAGCAAAGATAAAGAAACTCAAGGAAGAGCTTGAGGAGGCGGAAAGGCTCAGGGATGAGAAAACCCTCCGCTGGGAAGAGATCGAGGAGGCACTGGCACTCCTCAGGGAGCAGCAATGACAGAACAGGACAGAAGGCTGGTATGGACCGAGACCGCAGCCGGAGAGGAACGGGATTACGGCATATTCAGGACATGTATATCGGAAATGAAGGCCCCTGACGGCCGGGAAGGGAATTTCGTAAGGGTAAAGGCTCCTGACTGGATTTATATAGTTGCGGTAGTCAGGGACGACTCCGGCAGGGACTGCTTTCTTATGGTCCGGCAGTACAGGCACGGTACAGGAAGGATAACCACCGAGTTTCCGGCCGGAACGGTGGAGCCGGGTGAGGATCCCATGGAGACTGCATTCCGGGAGCTGAAGGAAGAGACCGGCTACGAGGCCGAAAAGATGACCCTGATAGGAAGCGTCAATACCCACTGTGCCATGATGAACAATACCTGTTATACTTTCTTTGCCGAAGGACTCAGGAAAACCTCAGGCCAGGATTTGGACTACGATGAGACCATAGATGTGGTCCTGGTGCCGGTGGAGGAGGCGGAAAAAGGGTTCGGCAGCGGGGAACTGACGGAGGCCATGTGCATATCTGCCCATTATTGGTACATTAAGATGAAAAAAATTGGTGCAGAATATGGACAAGAAAAATAATTATTGTTATAGTTAAACAACACGGCGCCCTACCCAAGCGGTAAGGGAGCGGTCTGCAAAACCGTTATGCAGCGGTTCGAATCCGCTGGGCGCCTCTATGTCTCCCTTTCGGGAGACTTTTTTTTTACTTGGACGGGGTTCATGTATGAAGTTTTATAGACTGCCTGTAGGTATGCTTCAGACCAACTGCTACATCCTTGCCTGTGAGGAAACCGGGAAGGCTGTGATAGTGGATCCGGGAGCAGAGCCGGACAAGATAGAGGCACTTCTTGAAAAAGAGGGGCTTGAGCCTGTAATGATTATCAATACCCACGGTCATTTCGACCATATCGGATGTAACGGCTATTTCCACAGACGGGGTATTCCTGTTGCAATCCACAGCGCCGATTCAGGGCTCATGATGGACGGCGGTGGTGCATCTCTTGCCGGTATTCCCACCGAGCTCAACGAAAAGCCGGACATTCTCCTTGAGGAGGGAGGCTCCGTGGAATTCGGAAACGAGAAGATTGAGGTTATCTTCACACCGGGACATACACCGGGACACATAGCTCTCTGGCACAGGGAGGGAAAGAAGCTTTTCAGCGGCGATTCCCTTTTCTTCAGAAGCATCGGACGGACCGACCTTCCCGGCGGAGACTACGACCTTCTTCTGGAAACACTGAATGAAAAAATCCTTACACTGCCGGCCGATACCGAGGTTTTTCCGGGGCACGGCCCTTCAACTGACATAATGTCGGAAAAACGGTTCAATCCGTGGTTCCAGTGAAAAAAGGGGGATGACATTGGAAACAGTACTTAAGCTTGGAATGGTATTTCTTGCCGTAGCATCAATATTCTTTCTTTCATACATATATCCTAATATCAAGACACCGAAGTGGGAAAGAAAGATAATTTCCGCAAGATATCTCAGGGAAAGAAAGCATTTCGACCTGGCAGATGAAATGATTGAGAAGACAATCGGTGAGTTTCCCGACAAGATTCCCCTTTATCTGGTCTATTATCAGTTTTACTCCACACCGGAGGACATGAAAAAGATATATGATATCTTTGCCCGCGGGTACGAGCTTACAAAGGATACGGGACTGGGGGTTATCATGGCCCGCTTTCTTATCGAGGAGGGAGATACCGAAAAGGCTGCTCCGCTGCTTGAGGGAATCAAGGCTGAGGAATTCATGCTTACCCAGAACATGCCTGTATGGGCCGAATATCATTACCGCAGAGGCGAGCTGGCCGAAGCTGAAAAGGCATTTGTGGATTTCTACGGAAAGCTTTATCCCGGCATTACCGAAGAGAAGGATCTCCTGTCAAATCTCCGTACCAATGAGCTGGCATTTCTCCCGCTGGTGAGAAGGCTTCAGGGAAAGAACTGGCGTACCGCCGTGGAATACATTCCTGTAAAATCCATCATGGAGGAAGAGGACTGGCTTTCATACTACCGTCAGCTGAAGGAAGAAAAAGGTTCCCTTACAGTGACATCCGGTATATACGGTCCTGTAGAAAATCTTTTTGAGTTCAGAAACGGTGAGCTCGAAAAGAAAACAGATATGCTCCGTGAAATTATGAAGATTTATACCTGAAATCATCTATGATTGCCTGTATATGGGCAATCTGGATTTCAGTAAGGCCTTCTGTTATAAGATAATGTTTTTCTGATCTTCCAAGAAGGAAATCGGTGGAAACGTCAAAATAGTCGGCAATTCTAATCAGCATATCTATTGAAGGCATGATGTTATCATTTTCCCAGTTTGAGATACTCTGTTTTGAGACTCCGAGGGTTTTTGCCAGTGTTGTCTGGCTGATACTTTTCTTGGTTCTAAGTAATTTTATTCTTTCGTTAAGCATAAGTGACCCAATTTGTTTTTTAATAACTAAAAAAGTATATTTTAAAATCTTGCTTCATAATAAATACTAAAGTATTGAAACAGTTGCTTACAAGTATCTGTATTTTGTATTTTTTTATTTTTTAAGTCTATTGTAAGAAAAATCCGTTTGCTATATATTGATTATACCATATTTTTATGTGTTTTCGTGGAGGAAGTTTTGATAGGAAAACCTATAATATCCATTCAACGCTGTAAGGGCTGCGGACTTTGTATCGGTTCATGCCCTAAGAACATCCTTGAAATGTCAAAAGAGACAAACAGGCAGGGTGTTCACTATCCGGTGTGTATAAATGAAGAGGCATGCATCGCTTGTACATTCTGTGCAACCATGTGTCCTGATGTAGCAATTGAAATTATAAAATATTAAAAGAGTGTTTTGATATGAGTGAAAAAATTCTTATGAAAGGAAATGAAGCGATAGGAGAAGCCGCAATCCTCGCCGGTTGCCGCCACTATTTTGCTTATCCTATTACTCCTCAGAATGAAATTCCTGCTTATCTGGCAAAGAGAATGCCTGAAATCGGAGGTACTTTCCTTCAGGCCGAAAGCGAGCTTGCTGCCGTAAGCATGGTTATGGGTGCTGCTGCCGGCGGTGCCAGAGTAATGACATCATCATCTTCCCCGGGAATCTCCCTCAAGCAGGAAGGAATTTCATATATGTCAGGAGCTCAGCTCCCTGCAGTTATCGTCAACATGATGAGAGGCGGTCCGGGTCTCGGAAATATCGCAGGTGCCCAGGGAGACTACTTCCAGGCAACACGCGGAGGCGGAAACGGAGATTATCATGTTCTGGTCATCGCACCGGGAACAGTACAGGAGCTTGCCGACTATACAGTAAAGGCTTTCGAGCTTGCAGACAAATACAGGATTGTTGTAATGATCCTGGGAGACGGATATCTGGGACAGATGTCTGAGCCTCTCGTATTCCCTAAGGCTGTTGAAAAGCTTCCTGAAAAGGACTGGGCTCTCACAGGTGCAAAGGGAAGAGATCCTCACATCATCGCATCCCTCAGACTCAATCCGGACAACTATCTGGAGCAGCATGTATACAATCTCATGAAGATCTACGGCGAAATCGAGGAAAACGAGGTTATCTACGATACCCAGTATATGGATGATGCCGATTTCATGATCGTTTCCTACGGTACATGTTCAAGAATCTGCAAGAAGGCAATCAGGGCTCTCAGGGCAGAGGGAATCAAGGTAGGACTTTTCAGACCGATCACACTGTGGCCATTCCCAAAGAAGGAAATTGCAGAATATGCAAAGAAGGTAAAGAAGATCCTTACAGTTGAAATGAGCATGGGACAGATGGTTCAGGATGTTCAGATCAATGCCGGAAAATATGCCGATATCGATTTCTACGGCAGACCGGGCGGAATGCTTCCTGAGGTAGACAAAATCATTCAGAGGGTTAAGAGTTATGTCTGAAGAAAAAATTTATTCATTTCCTAAATCATTGAAGGATGTAAATACACATTACTGTGCAGGCTGCGGACACGGAATCGTGCACAAGCTCATTGCCCAGATCATGGATGAGTTCGGAATCCAGGAAAAGACCCTTCTGGTTGCTCCTGTAGGATGTTCCGTTCTTGCATACAACTATATCAAGGCTGACGGACTTGAAGCAGCTCACGGAAGAGCTCCTGCGGTTTCAACAGGACTCAAGAGAGTTCACAAGGACAAGATCGTTATCTGCTACCAGGGAGACGGAGACCTTCTGGCTATCGGTACAGGCGAGACAGTTCATGCCGCAAACAGAGGAGAACATATTACCGTTATCTTCATCAACAACGCTATCTACGGTATGACAGGCGGACAGATGGCTCCTACCACAATGGAAGGACAGGTAACCAAGACCACTCCTTACGGAAGAAATCCTTCTGAAGTGGGCTGGCCTATCAGAGCCTGTGAAATGCTCAATACCCTTGAGGCTCCTTACTACATCGAGCGCTGCAGTGTTCACGATGTAAAGAGCATCAACAAGACCAAGAAAGCCATCAGAAAGGCTCTCCAGTATCAGATGGAGGACAGAGGATACTCCTTCGTTGAGATTCTTTCCATGTGTCCTACAAACTGGGGTATCGCACCTGACAAGGCTGCAGACTGGGTTCGCGATGTAATGGGCGAGTACTATCCTGTAAAACTGTTCAGGGATAAAGGAGCGGAAACAAAATGACAAAAGAGATAATTTTTGCCGGCTTCGGCGGTCAGGGTGTTATTCTGGCCGGAAAGATTCTTTGTATCGCAGCAATGAAAGAGGATAAGTATGTTTCTCATATCCCATCCTACGGAGCTGAAATGAGAGGGGGAACAGCAAACTGCAGTGTGGTTATCGCAGACGAGGAAATCGCATCTCCTGTAGTTGAAAACCCGGATATCTGTATTGTTCTCAACAAGCCTTCAATGGACAAGTTCGTACCAAGAATGAAGAAGGGCGGAGTTCTTATTTACAATACATCACTTATCGAGGATAAACCTTCAAGGGATGATATTACAGTTATCGGAATCGATGCAAACAAGGTAGCTGCAGAAAACGGAAGCGAAAGAGCTGCAAACATGGTGGCACTGGGTGCTCTCGTTAAGGCTGAGCCATGGCTTTCAAAGGTGGAATCCTTCGAATATGCTCTTGATCAGGCTATTTCCGCAAGAAACAAGAAATTCAACGAAATTAACCTTAAAGTCATTAAGGCTGGTTTTGACCTAATTACAAAGGCGTAGGCTTTCTGTAGTAAGCTGTTATTGCACAAAGCCGAGGAAGTAAAGCCTCGGCTTTTTTTATCTTAATACGAATATTTTTTAAATTTTTTATATAAATTTGGAGGAAAAAATGAGTCAGAAAAACAAAATCGGAGCCAGAATCAAGCTTTTCAGGGAAAGCAGGAACCTTACTATTGAAGATATTGCAGAAAGATCAGGTCTTGCACTGGGCGAAGTTAAGGCAATCGAAAACGGAGATCTAATTCCGGGACTCACTCCTCTAATTAAAATTGCACGTGTTCTCTGTGTAAGTCTGGGAACCTTCCTGGACGATGTGGAAAATATCGGCCCTGTGGTAAACAGGAAGAACGAGGAAAAGGAAGTGAACAGGTTTTCCGAAAAGGAGAATGCCCAGACTTCCGATCTTAACTTCTTCTCTCTTGCACAGAACAAGACCGGACGCCATATGGAGCCGTTTGTTATCGACGTGCTTCCGGGCTCCAGCAAGGATTTCCATCTTTCAACCCATGAGGGAGAGGAATTTATCTTTGTCCTGAAGGGAAAGATCGAGGTAATCTACGGAAAAGACAAATATGAACTTTCGGCAGGAGACAGTATCTACTACGATTCAATCGTGCATCATCATCTCCATGCGGCAGAGGATGCCCCTGCAAAAATTCTGGCTGTGGTTTATACACCGGCATAAGGAGCAGACATGTTTGAAGTAACCTTGAGCGAAATGCTCAGACAGAAAACCAAGGAAAATCCCGATCAGGAATTCATGGTTTATGCAGACCGTGATCTCCGTTTTACATATGCTGAATTTGACAAAAGGGTCGATCATCTGGCCAAGGGGCTCCTGGCTATAGGAATAAAGAAGGGAGATAATGTGGGTATCTGGGCCACAAACGTGCCGGACTGGCTTACATTCCTTTTTGCCACAGCAAGAATCGGTGCCGTTTTCGTAACCGTAAACACAAATTACAAGCTCAGTGAGCTGGAATATCTGGTAAAGCAGTCTGATATTACCACACTCTGCCTTTCCAGCGGTTTCAGGGACAACGACTATGTGGAAATGGTAAGACAGCTGGTACCTGAAGTTGATTATTACGAAAGGGGATATCTCAAATCCAAGAAATTTCCTTTCCTTAAGAATATCGTATATATCGGACAGAAGAAGCATCACGGAATGTTCTCCACACAGGAGATCATGCTTCTGGGACAGCATGTGGACGATAAGGTGCTTCAGAAGGCTGAGGCTGCCGTTGATATCCACGATGTGGTGAATATGCAGTATACATCGGGAACCACAGGCTTCCCTAAAGGGGTAATGCTTACTCATTACAATATCCTCAACAACGGATACTATATCGGAGAAAGCATGAAGTATACATCCAAGGAAAGGGTGTGTCTGCCGGTACCACTGTTCCACTGCTTCGGTATTGTTCTCGGTGTCATGGCTATCTTTACCCACGGCGCCACACATGTAATGCTGGAACAGTTTGATCCGCTTCTGGCCCTGGCTTCCATACACAAGGAAAGGTGTACCGCCATCTACGGGGTGCCTACCATGTTCATAGCGGAACTGAACCATCCTATGTTCAAGATGTTTGACATGTCCTCTCTCAGAACAGGAATCATGGCCGGTTCCCAGTGTCCTGTGGAGCTTATGAAGAGAGTAGTCAACGAGATGAACATGCGGGATATAACCAGCGTATACGGTCTTACCGAGGCATCTCCGGGCATGACCCAGAGTACCACTCTGGACCCGATTGAAAAGAGGGTGACCACAGTAGGAAAGGAGCTTCCGTTCATCGATGTAAAGGTCCTGAATCCGGAAACCCTGGAGGAGTGTCCGCCTGAAACAGTGGGCGAGCTCTGCTGCAAGGGATACAATATCATGAAGGGCTATTACAAGATGCCTGAGGAGACAGCCAAGATCATAGACAGAAACGGCTATCTCCATTCCGGAGACCTGGGTCTGAAAACCAAGGACGGTTACTTCAAGGTTACCGGAAGAATCAAGGATATGATTATCCGCGGCGGTGAAAACATCTATCCTATGGAAATAGAGGAATTCCTCCGTCTTATGCCTGAAATCAAGGATGTACAGGTGGCAGCCATTCCGGACGAGAGATACGGAGAGGTGGCAGGCGCTTTCATTATTCTTCATGAGGGCAAGAGCCTGACAGAGGAAAAGGTAAAGGACTTCTGCCGTCAGAAGATATCAAGATACAAGATTCCACAGTATGTATTTTTCCTGGATCACGATTTTCCTATGACAGGAAGCGGAAAGATCCAGAAATTCAAGCTCACCGAGCTGGGAGTGGAACTGCTTAAAAAAAGGGAGGTTTAAATGAGTGATGAAATGAAAATGGTAGCTGAAAGACTCAAGGGGCTCAGGGAAATCATGGATGTAACACCTGAAGAAGCAGCAGAAGTATGCCGTCTCGGGGTAGAGGATTACATCAGGCTGGAAACCGGTACAGTGGATATTCCCGTAGGTGTTCTCCAGAGCATGGCCAAGAAATACAATTTCGAACTTACCACTCTTATTTCGGGTGATGAGCCTCATATGCGCCATTATTTTGTAACAAGAAAGGGCAAGGGTCTTTCCATCGAAAGACGCCGCGATTATAAGTATCAGTCTCTGGCTTACGGTTTTGCCGACAGGAAGGCAGATCCGTTCATGGTGGTGGCGTCATCCGAAGACGCCGGTCCCATTCACTTCAACTCACATCCGGGCCAGGAGTTCAACTACATTATTGAGGGGTCCCTGAAGCTGGTTATCGACAATAAGGAACTTATTCTTGAAGAAGGGGATTCCATATATTTTGATGCCACAAAACCTCATGGAATGAAAGCTCTTAATGGCAGAGATGCCAAATTTCTGGCAATTATTTTTTAAGGATTTTATTTGCAATGTTAGTTGAAAAATTTGTAAACAGAACTGAATTCTCGTCATATGACGATTTCTATAATAATTTTGAACTTAAGGTGCCTGACAATTTCAACTTCGCCTTCGATGTGATAGATGAACTTGCAGAAAAGATACCGGACGGCAGAGCCATGATATGGCTTGACGACAGAGGTGATTACAGGGAATTCACCTTTGCACAGCTCAAGGAATGCAGCGACAGGACAGCAGCTTTCTTCAGGAGCATGGGAATAGGAAAAGGGGATATGGTAATGCTTATCCTCCAGAGAAGGTATGAATGGTGGTTCTCCATGATTGCACTTCACAGGCTTGGTGCCGTATGTATTCCGGCAACCCACATGCTGACCAAGGAAGACATCGTGTTCCGTAATAACGCCGCTGAGATAAAGATGATTCTTGCGGTAAACGACGGCGATATACCATCCCACGTGGAGTCAGCTATGCCCGATTCTCCTACAGTAAAGCATCTGGTTATGGTGGGAGGAAAAAGGGATGGCTGGATAAGCTTTGAAGAGGGCTTTGAAAAGGCAGCCCCGGAGAAGTTCGAACGCGTTACCGAAAACAGCGATATCTCACTTATATATTTTACATCCGGAACCACAAACCACCCGAAAATGGTGGCTCATGATTTCCTTTATCCTCTGGGACATATCGTTACAGGTTTTTTCTGGCATAACGTAAGACCGGGCGGAATTCACCTGACCGTGGCCGACACAGGCTGGGGAAAGGCTGTCTGGGGCAAGTTCTACGGACAGTGGATAAGCGAGGGAACAGTATTCGTTTACGATTACCATGCAAGATTCAAGGCTGTGGATCTGGTGGACCTGATACAGAAATACAGGATAACATCCTTCTGTGCTCCCCCTACAATCTACCGCTTCCTTATCCAGGAGGATCTTTCCGGGTACGACCTTTCTTCCCTGCAGCACTGCACCACAGCCGGCGAGCCTCTTTCCGACGAGGTATTCAACCGCTGGAAGCAGATAACAGGGCTCAGCATCAGGGAGGGCTTCGGACAGACAGAAACCACTCTTTCTCTCCTGAACTTTGCGGGAGATTCCATGATCAAGCCGGGTGCGGTGGGAAAACCGGCCCCTTATTACAGGACCGTAATCCTTGACAGCGAAAACAAGGAGTGCGAGGACGGAGAAGTGGGAGAAATCGCTTTCCCTATCAAGGATGGGCATTTTCCGGGACTTTTCAGGGAATATTACAAGGATGAAGCCAAGACCAAAGCTGTAATGAGGGACGGCTTCTACTTTACCGGAGATACCGCCTGGAGGGACGAGGACGGATTCTTCTGGTTTACCGGCCGTAACGACGATGTTATAAAATGCTCAGGCTACAGAATCGGAACCTTTGAGGTGGAAAGCGTGCTTATGCAGCATCCGGCCGTGGTGGAATGTGCCGTTACAGGGGCTCCCGATCCGGTAAGAGGACAGGTGGTCAAGGCTACAATCGTCCTCGCAGCGGCATACAGACCGGGCAATGATGAGTTGGTAAAGGATATCCAGACATTTGTAAAGAATGTTACCGCTCCTTACAAATATCCGAGAATAGTTGAGTTTACCGATGAGCTTCCTAAGACAATCAGCGGAAAGATCAAGAGAAAGGATCTCCGGGAAGCATCAAAATAGGAGGAACCATGAATACACAGGTCAAGGCAGTTGCAGCCCGTCTCAGGGAACTGCGCGAAATTATGGATGTTACACCGGAAGAAGCGGCAGAGGTATGCGGCGTTTCGGTAGAGCGTTATCTTGAACTCGAATCAGGAAACACCGATATTCCTATCAGCGTCATGTTCTGCATGGGAAAGAAGTTCAATATGGATATGAATTCATTCCTTTCGGGAGAGGATTCCAGGAAGGTTTCTTATTTTGTCACCCCTAAGGACAAGGGAATAGTGGTGGACAGGCTTGCCGATTACCATTTCGAATCCCTGGCCTACGGTTTTGCCAACAGAAAGGCAGATCCGTTTCTGGTAACAATCAATCCGGGACAGATTCCGGTGATTCATCCCACAACCCATCCGGGACAGGAGTTCAACTATGTTATCGAGGGCTCCGTAAGGGTACAGATCGGAAACAGCTCCGTGGTGCTCAACGAGGGGGATTCCATCTATTTCGATTCTTCACTTCCTCACGGACAGCAGAATGCCGATGACAGAAGGTGTAGATTTATTACAATAATTTTATTATAAAATAATAGGACACGATTTAAGGAAATAATAATGGAAGAGTTTTTTTTGCCACGAACGGAGTTTTCTTCCTACAGTGACTTCATGGAAAACTATGAGCTGAGAATCCCCGAAAACTTCAATTTCGGATACGATATCATGGATGCAATAGCTGCCAGGACACCCGATGCTCCGGCCATGGTATGGACCAATGATGAAGATGAATGCTACAGGATTTCCTTCGGAAAAATGAAGGAGCTTTCCGACAGAGCCGCATCGTTTTTTCTGCAGTGCGGTATAAAAAGAGGGGATTTTGTCATGCTGATCCTCCAGAGACGATACGAGTTCTGGGTCTCCATGATTGCTCTTCACAAGATCGGTGCAGTAGCCATTCCCGCAACCCATATGCTTACCGTGGAGGATCTTGTTTTCCGCAACAACTTTGCCGGAATCAAGATGATTGTTGCAGTCAATTCTCCCGACATTATCAGGCATATTTCCGATTCTCTTCCGGAATCTCCGACAGTCAGGCTCTGTGCCGCGGTAAACGAGTTCGGAGTAAACAGACCTCTTGACTACGTTCCCGAA
The DNA here is from genome assembly GCA_045606105.1 of Spirochaetia bacterium. Classification (GTDB taxonomy): domain Bacteria; phylum Spirochaetota; class Spirochaetia; order CADAEX01; family CADAEX01; genus CADAEX01. The sequence goes on from JAZURI010000001.1 coordinate 53,073, forward strand.
GGCTGGGTCGATTTCAACGAAGGGTGCCGCAAGGCTCCTCCGTTTCCCGTTCTTCCGAGAAGCGAGGTTTCAAGCAACAACGATTACATGCTGGGATATTTCACATCAGGAACCACCAGTCATCCTAAGCTGGCCATCCATAACTTCCTTTATCCTCTGGGACATATCGTTACAGCCAAGTATTGGCAGAATGTAAGGAAGGGGGGACTTCATCTCACCGTTGCCGACAGCGGCTGGGCCAAGACCTCCTGGGGCCGCCTTTACGGACAGTGGATCTGCGAGACCGCCCTTTTCGTTTATGACTATCATTCAAGGTTCCAGCCTACAGATCTTCTGGAGCAGGTACAGAAGCATAAGATAACCACCTTCTGTGCTCCTCCTACCATATACCGTTTCCTTATACAGGAGGATCTTTCAGGCTACGACCTTTCATCCCTCACCCATTGTTCCACAGCGGGAGAGCCTCTTTCCGACGAGGTTTTCAACAAATGGAAGGAGTATACAGGATTTGAAATCACCGAAGGCTTCGGCCAGACAGAAACCACGGTATCCCTTTTCAATTTCGAGGGGGAGAAAATCAAGCCGGGCTCCGTGGGAAAACCTGCCCCTTACTATGATATCTGCCTTATGGATGACAATCTGGAAGAGGTGGGAAATGCAGTTGTGGGGCAGATCTGCTTCAGGCTGAACAAGGAAAAATTCCCGGAAACAGAGGGACGCTTCCCGGGTCTTGTATGCGAATATTACGGAAGTCCCGAAAAAACCGCCGAGGTATTCAGGGACGGATACTATCTTACAGGCGATACCGCATGGCGCGACGGCGACGGACATTACTGGTTCATGGGGCGCTGTGACGACGTAATCAAGTGCTCAGGCTACAGAATCGGTACCTTCGAGGTGGAAAGTGTTCTTGAAGGGCATCCGGCAGTTCTGGAATGCGCGGTTACGGGAGCTCCCGATCCTATCAGAGGCCAGGTGGTCAAGGCCACCATCGTCCTGACCAAGGAATACAGGCCCGGAAACCACGATCTTAAAAAAGAAATACAGAATTATGTAAAAAGTACTACCGCTCCTTACAAATATCCCCGTATAATAGAGTTTGTGGATGAACTTCCTAAAACAATCAGCGGAAAAATCCGAAGAAATGTTATAAAAAACAAAGACAAGGAGAATGAAAAATGAAAAAATTATTTTTTGTTGTAATGCTGACAGCAGCAGTTTCTGCATTTGCGGCACCTGCTTCCACAGTTCAGGATCTTGTTCCTGCTCCGGACAGCAAGGCTCCCAAGAATTTTGTTCTGTACAACCAGGATATCTATGAATATAATTCCGAAGGAAAACTTATAAAGGAAACTGCGGCGGCAGACAAGGGTGTGGCAGATTCTGTTACAAAGACCTATGAGTATGACGGTGCGGGAAAGCTTATCAAGGAAAATATTTACTTCAACGGAAAGCTGGATGATTTCATGACCTATGAGTACAACAAGGACGGTACTCTGGCCAAGGAAACAGAATTCAGTGCCAAGGGAAACATCAAGAATTTCAAGACTTACACCTATCTCGACGGCGGAAAGAGAGTTGAGCGCAAGCATGTGAAATCCGACGGTGTTTATTACCGCTATGTTGTTAAACTTTACGATGCATCGGGAAATCTTCTCGAGCACTCAGAATACAGATTAAAATAAAAGTCAGGAAAATATGTTAGACATCAGATTCATCAAAGAAAATCTTGCACAGGTAAAAAAGAACATTGCCGACAGGAACATGGTTGCGGATGCAGACCTTGTCGTGGAACTTTATGACAGGAAGAACGCCCTTCAGCAGCAGCTTGACCAGCTGAGACAGAAGAGAAACGAGAATGCCGCAAAAATGAAAGGAAAGCTGGAGCAGGAAGTGCGCCAGGTTCTCATTGCGGAAGGAAAGGAGCTCAAGGAGCAGATTGCCGTTCTGGAAAAGGATTTTGAGGAACAGGAAGCTGCCTACAGAAAAGCCATGATGGATATTCCGAACATGGCGCATCCGGATGCACCTATCGGAAAAGAGGACAAGGAAAACCTGGAAGTAGCCAGATGGGGAGAGGTTCCTCAGTTCGGTTTTGAACCTAAGGATCATGTGGAACTTACAGAAGCTCTGGATATGGTGGACTTTGAGACAGCCACAAGAGTTTCCGGAACCAAGTTCTATTACCTCAAGAACGAGGCTGTAATCCTGGAACTTGCTCTTACACGCTATGTAATGGATATCCTCATGAAAGAGGGCTTTACTCCGTTCATTACCCCTGACGTGGCCAAGGAGGAGGTAGCCGCAGGAATCGGCTTCAATCCAAGAGGCGACGAAAGCAATATCTACACAGTAGAAGGAACAGGAACATGTCTGGTCGGAACAGCCGAAATCACATTGGGCGGTTACCTGGCAGGAAAGACACTGGAAGCAGACAAGCTGCCTATCAAGATGGCCGGCCTTTCTCACTGCTTCAGAAGAGAAGCCGGAGCTGCAGGTCAGTTCTCAAGAGGTCTCTACAGGGTTCATCAGTTCTCAAAGGTAGAGATGTTCATCTACTGTCTTCCTGAAGATTCTGACAGGATGCATCAGTATATCCGTTCCGTGGAGGAGAAGATTTTCCAGGGTCTCGGAATTCCGTACCGTGTAGTTGATACCTGTACAGGAGACCTGGGTGCATCAGCATACAGAAAATATGACCTTGAGGCATGGATGCCGGGCCGCGGAGACTGGGGCGAAATCACCAGTACCTCCAACTGTACCGATTTCCAGGCCCGCCGTCTCGGAATCAAGTACAAGACAGAAAAGGGAAGCGAATATCTGCACATGCTCAACGGAACAGCAATGGCGCTTTCCAGGGCAATGATTGCGGTTATCGAGAACTATCAGCAGGAAGACGGCTCTATCCTTATTCCTGAAAACCTGAAGCCTTATACCGGCTTTGACAGAATCTGTCCTAAGAAATAAAAGGTAGCTGATGGAATTCTTATCCGGGGTTCTGCCTAACTTTATGCATTTCAATGCTGTGGAAAGTACAAACCTGGTGCTGCTTCTGGGAACAATCATGTTCCTGGGAGCCATCGGGGGAAGACTTTTTCAGAAGCTCAGGATTCCTCAGGTTGTAGGTTATATCGTAATCGGTATAATCATCGGTCAGTCGGGTCTCCAGCTTCTTCACATTGATGTCATTACATCACTGACTCCCCTTTCCAACATAGCTCTGACACTTATCGGCTTCATGATAGGAAGCGAGCTCCGTATTACTGTAATCAGGAAATACGGAAAGCAGTTTGTGGGAATTCTCCTTCTGGAGGCCATCATTCCGTTTATTGTTGTAACTATTCTGGTTACTTCAGTTTCCATGCTTATTACGGGGGATATAATCCTGTCCGTATCCATGGGTGCATTGCTGGGTGCTATCTCGTCGGCCACGGCTCCTGCAGCCACCACCGATGTTCTCCGTGAAAACCGTACCAAAGGACCTCTTACAACCATTGTTTACGGAATAGTTGCCATGGATGATGCCGTGGCCCTGATCCTCTACGCAATGGCTGCATCCCTTGCTTCAGCACTGCTGGGAAGCCGTACCGGTTCTCTCATGTCCCAGATAATGATGCTGGGATACGATGTCATAGTATCGGTTGTCCTGGGTTCCCTTTTCGGCTTTGTACTGGGGCTTCTCATCAGGAACGTAATGAAGGATGAGGGAAGAATCCTGGCATTCTGTCTCGGTTCCCTGTTCCTTTCCACCGGTATATGCGAATTTCTCCATCTGGACAACATACTGGCAGCCATGTCCATGGGCTTTTTCATGGTAAACTTTGCCCCTGCAAAGACCAGACCGGTGTTTGCCCTTACCGAAAAGTTCACACCGCCTATATATGTCCTGTTTTTTGTCCTTGTAGGGGCAAAGCTGAATATATGGCAGGTGAATGCCTATGTGGCTTTCATTGCGGTGCTGTACATACTCTGCCGTACACTGGGCAAGGCCATCGGTGCCAGAATGGGTGCCAGGCTTACAAAAGCTCCTGAAACGGTGTACAAGTATCTTCCGTACTGTCTCCTTAGCCAGGCCGGAGTTGCCATCGGTCTTTCCATTGCGGCAGGTCAGGATTTTGCCGATAATATCGGACCTACCGTCATGCTCATAATTACTGCCACCACCTTTGTGGTTCAGCTGGCAGGTCCTATTTTTGTAAAGTACGGTGTAACCAAGGCCGGCGAATGCGGTCTTGACGTGTGTGCCGAAGATATAATGAAGAACTGCTATGTGTCCGATGTGGAAAGCGGCGGACAGAAGGTCTGCTCAAGAACCTTCCATACCGTTGTCCCGGAAACAGAGAAGCTTACAAACCTTCTGGAATCCTTCAGCCGGCATCATAACCGGAGCTTTGTAGTAAAGGACAGCGAGGGAAAGCTGGCCGGGCTCATTACCCTGCAGAATCTTCAGGATTCCTTCCAGATTCTGGAATTTTCCCAGGCGGTGATTGCTGCCGATATCATGGATGAATGGAAGGGAGTCTGCAGCCCGGAAATGTCCATTCCTGAGGTTTACAAGCTTTTTGAAAAATACGATACAGATGTTCTTCCGGTGGTGGACAAGGATGGATTTGTCTGCGGTATCATGGAAAGACACACCATCGAGCGTTATCTGAAGTCTCAGGTTCTTGCCATCAGGCAGAGAATCGCTCAGCTGGGGTAAGTCATGGAAACAGTAATTGCTGTCATCCTGGGCATAGTGGAAGGGCTTACGGAATTCCTTCCCGTATCATCCACAGGGCATCTTATAATTACCGGAAACATCCTTTCTTTTAACAATCCCGAATTCGAGAACATGTTCAATGTTGTCATCCAGTTCGGTGCCATAAGTGCGGTAATCTTCTATTTCTGGAAAAGGATATTCCCTTTCGGAAAGCCTGAGGAGGAGAGAAAAAGGACTTTCCGTCTCTGGTTCCGCATAGCGGCCGGTTTTATCCCGGCAGCGGTATTGGGTGTGCTTCTGGACAACCTTATCGATACCTATCTTTTTAATCCCGTAACCGTAGCTGCAGCCCTTATGGCAGGTGCGGTTCTGATTTTTATCGCAGAGGGGCGGGGACAGAAAAAAATACGGACAGAGCAGCCGGAGGATATTTCCTATAAGCAAGCATTCATAGTGGGCTGTTTCCAATGTCTGGCCATGTGGCCCGGCATGTCCAGGTCTGCCTCCACCATTATCGGCGGTATCTTCTGCGGCTTCTCCAGGGCGGCTGCGGCAGAGTTTTCGTTCCTGCTGGGAATACCGACCATCATGGGGGCATCCCTTTTCAAGCTGATGAAAGGGGGACTGAGCTTCACATCCTCAGAATGGGGTCTTATCGGAATCGGTACCGTGGTATCCTTCCTTACAGCCTTGCTGGTTATCCATTTCTTTATGGGATACCTGAGAAAATACAGTCTTAAACCATTTGCCATCTACAGGATAGTGCTGGGAGCCGCGGTTCTCATTTTCTGTCTGTAAGGGTGATATCTAAGGAGATAACATGAAAACAAGAGAAGAATATGTTGAACTGGCCAAAGCCAATTTCAAGAAAGGATATAACTGTTCCCAGGCAGTACTCATGACCTTTGCCGAAGAGCTGGGTATAGATCCGGCACAGGCTGAAAAGCTTGCACAGCCCTTCGGAGCCGGAATGGGAGGAATGAGGGAGGTCTGCGGAGCGGTAAGCGGTATGTTCCTCTGTGCCGGCCTTAAATTCGGCGGCAATCCTGACAAGAAGGCACATTACATGCTTATTCAGGAAATGGCTGAAAAGTTCAGGGAACAGAGCGGCGGCTCCATCATCTGCCGTGAGCTGCTGGGGCTTTCTCCTGCAGATAAAAGCTGTGCCGCACCAAGGACACCGGAATATTACAAGAAGAGACCATGCGTTGAGCTGGTAGGAGATGCCGCCGGTATTTTTGCCGATATGTTATTGAAAAGTTCTACTTGATTTTTTCAATATTTGATTTCTATAATAACATAATATTATGAAAGCACTGGAAGAAAAGATTCTGCGGGAAGGGGTAGTTCTTCCCGGTAATGTTTTAAAGGTAAATTCATTTCTCAATCATAATCTGGATGTGGAATTTCTGGCGGAAATGGGCAGGGAGATAGCTTCTGTCTATGCCGGTACCCGAATTGACCGTATCCTTACCATAGAGGCATCGGGAATTGCACTGGCGGTTCTCACTGCAACAGAGCTGAAGGTTCCCGTAACCTTTGCAAAGAAAAACAAGACCAACAATATTTCAGGAAAAGTTTATACAGCACCTATTCATTCCTACACCCACAATATTGATTACACAGCTGTGGTGACTGCAGATTTTATCAAGACCGGAGAAAATGTACTTCTTATAGATGATTTTCTTGCAAAAGGGGGCGCCCTGAACGGACTTATAAAGATAGCTGAGCAGGCCGGAGCCAATGTGGTGGGTGCCGCCATAGCCATAGAAAAAGGGTTCCAGGGGGGCGGAGATGCTCTCAGGGCACAGGGTATAAGGGTAGAATCCCTTGCAATAATTGAATCCATGAGCGAGAATTCTCTTGAGTTCCGCCATTGATATAAAGAAAAGGATGATAAAATGAAAAAGTTTTTAATGTTTTTGACAGCTGCAGCCATAATTTTTTCAATGGTATCATGTGGCGGAAAAAAGGCGGAACCGGCTCCTGCAAAGGCAGCTGCAGCCTCAGCTCCTGCAGTGGAAGCACAGAAACCGGCAGGAGATGATTACAGCAATATCAAGATCGGATTTATTTTCCTCCACGATCCTGCATCATCAACCTATGACAACAACTTCTACCAGGCAGCCCTGGAGGTTCAGAAAAAGCTCGGTCTTTCAAATGACCAGGTTATTTTCAAGTGGAATATCGAAGAGGGCTCCATCTGCTACGATACAGCATGTGATATGGCCGACTCAGGATGTAATATTGTATTTGCCGACAGCTTCGGTCACGAAACCTACATGATCCAGGCTGCAAGGGAATATCCAGATGTTCAGTTCTGTCATGCCACAGGTACAAAATCCCGTTCCGAGGGAGTTGCAAACTTCCATAACGCCTTTGCTTCCATTTACGAGGGTCGTTATCTGGCAGGTATTGCGGCAGGTATGAAAATCAATGAAATGATTGAAAGCGGAAAAATCAAGCCGGAACAGGCTAAGCTGGGTTATGTGGGCGCTTTCCCATATGCAGAGGTTATTTCCGGTTATACATCCTTCTTCCTGGGTGCAAGATCCGTATGTCCTACAGCCACAATGGAGGTAACATACACAAACTCATGGTTTGATATTGCCAAGGAAAAGACAGGTGCCGAAGCTCTTATCAAGAACGGTTGTATCTTTATCAGCCAGCATGCCGACTCAGAGGGTGCACCTAAGGCCTGTGCCGAAAACGGAGTTCCTAATGTATCATACAATGTGGATACAATCCATCTCGGACCTGACACAGCCCTTATTTCCTCAAGAATCAACTGGGCTCCTTATTTCGAGCTTATCATCAAGGCCACAGCAAAGGGCGAAAACTTTGTTACCGATTATATCGGAACCATGGCTACAGGCTCCGTAGAGCTTACAAAGCTTAACGAAAGGGTTGCAGCCAAGGGAACACAGGAAGCTCTGGACAAGGCAATCAGCGATTTCAAGGCAGGAAAAATCAAGGTATTCGGTACAGACACATTCACCTACAAGGGCGAAAAGCTTACAGAGTATATTGCCGATGTAGTGGATATGGGCGATTTCAAACCTGAAACAAATGTAATCATCAACGGTGAGTTTGTTGAATCGGGAGAGCAGTTCCGTTCAGCACCTTACTTTGACATTATGATTGACGGTATCAAGAAATACGAATAAGGGAGAACAGTTTGGCTGTACCTGCAATAGAACTCAGGAACATAACCAAAACCTTTGCCAGAAAGGTCAATGACAATATTTCATTTACCGTGGAACGGGGTGAGATAGTTGCCCTTCTGGGAGAAAACGGAAGCGGCAAGACCACCCTCATGAACATAATTTCCGGAATCTACTATCCCGATTCCGGAGAGATTTTCATAGACGGTAAAAAGGCGGTGATCACATCGCCGAAGGATGCCTTCGGATATAAAATCGGTATGATTCATCAGCACTTCAAGCTGGTGGATGTATTTACCGCAGCGGAAAACATTGTGCTGGGGCTGAAGGATTCCGGAAAGTTTGACATGGCCAAGGTCTGTTCCAGAGTCCGTGAAATCAGTACCAGGTACGGATTTGACATTGATCCCGAAAAGAAGATTTATGAAATGTCGGTATCGGAAAAGCAGGCGGTGGAAATCATCAAGGTGATGTACCGCAATGCGGAAATCCTGATACTGGATGAACCTACAGCGGTTCTTACTCCGCAGGAGACCAGAAAGCTTTTCTCCATCCTTAAAAAGATGAGGGAGGACGGAAAGGCAATCATCATCATTACCCACAAGCTTCATGAGGTAATGGAGCTTTCCAACAGGGTGGTGGTTCTCAGGCGCGGTGAATATGCAGGCTTTATCAGAACCTCCGAAACCTCGGAGGCACAGCTTGCCGATATGATGGTAGGTCAGAAGGTAAGGCTGAACATAGAGCGTCCGGAGCCTAAGAATGTCCGGAAAAGAATCGAGATAAAGAATCTCAGCTGTCTGGGACCGGAGGGAAACAAGGTTCTGGATGATGTAAGCCTAGATGCCTATTCCGGGGAAATTCTCGGTATTGCCGGAATTTCGGGAAGCGGGCAGAAGGAGCTTCTTGAGGCAGTAGTCGGCCTGCAGAAAATAGTCGGCGGAACAATAATGTATACTGACCCAAATACAGGAAAGGTCAGCAATCTGGTAAACAAGACACCGCTGCAGATCAGGGCGCTGGGAGTCCGTCTGGCATTTGTTCCTGAGGATCGTCTGGGAATGGGACTGGTGGGCAACATGAGCATTACCGATAACATAATGCTCAGAAGCTATACTAAGGGAAACAGCTTTTTCCTGGAAAGAAAGACACCTAAGGATCTGGCGGAAAAAATCATAAAACAGCTTCAGGTTTCCACACCGGGAGCATCAACTCCGGTCCGCCGTCTTTCGGGCGGTAATGTCCAGAAGGTTCTGGTAGGAAGGGAAATCGAAGCCACTCCGCCGGTACTCATGGCTGCCTACCCGGTAAGAGGACTGGATATAAATTCTGCATACAATATCTACAAGCTGCTCAACGAACAGAAGGAGCAGGGTGTGGCAGTAATATTCGTAGGAGAGGATCTGGATGTTCTTCTTGAGCTCTGCGACAGGATTCTGGTGCTTTCATCAGGCTGTGTGGCAGGGGTTGTTGACGGTCGTACAGCCTCCAAGGAAGAGATAGGCCTGCTGATGACCAAGGGACAGGGAGGAAAACATGAGACTGCCTGAAGTTCATATCAGCAAACGGAATGCAATACCTATGTACCAGGCCTGGCTCATCAGGGTTGCTGCCATAGTTCTTTCTCTCATAGTCTGCGCCTTTGTGATATATGCCATGACAAAGCTTAACCCGGCCGAGGTCTACAAGGCCATTTTCGACGGAAGCTTTGCCACCAAGCGCAAGTTCTGGGTTCTGCTCCAGAATACGGCGGTTCTCCTGTGTATAGCCCTGGCGGTAACACCGGTCTTCAAGATGAAGTTCTGGAATCTCGGTGCGGAAGGACAGGTCCTGGTGGGGGCTCTTGCCAGTGCCGCTCTCATGTTCTATGCAAAGGATACACTTCCGGGATGGCTTCTTATAGTACTTATGCTTCTGGCCTCATTGGTTGCCGGCTGTATCTGGGGCGGAGTTCCGGGGTATTTCAAGGCCCGTTTCGGAACCAACGAGACCCTTTTTACCCTTATGATGAACTATGTGGCCATACAGTTGGTTTCTTTCAGTATTGCGGTGTGGGTTCCCAACGGCTCTGCAGTTTTAGGTATCCTTAACAGAAACACTCAGTGCGGATGGATTCCTCCTATCCTGGGACAGAAATATCTGTTCAATGTACTGGTGGTGGGGCTTCTTACCATTATCATGTATGTTTATCTGAAGTACAGCAAGCAGGGATACGAAATCTCCGTTGTGGGGGAAAGCGAGAATACTGCCCGATATATCGGTATAGATGTAAAGAATGTCATCATCAGGACCTCATGTCTCAGCGGTACCTTGGCCGGTCTGGCAGGATTTATCCTTATGGCAGGGACAAACCATACAGTTTCCGCTACCATGGCCGGAGGAAACGGCTTTACCGCAGTTCTGGTATCCTGGCTGGCAAAGTTCAATCCCGTCATGATGATATTCACCTCCATGCTTATAGTTTTCATGCAGCGTGGAAGCGGTGAAATTGCCCAGGTATTCAGGCTCAGCAGCCATATTTCCAGTATAGCCACGGGAATTATCCTGTTTTTCATCATAGGAAGTGAATTCTTTATAAATTACCGTATTGTTGTGAAAGGAGCTGACAAATGATAGAAACCATCGGCTTTTTCATTTTTTCTTCCATAAGGCAGGGTGTTCCTCTTCTGTTCGGTGCCACAGGGGAAATCATTTCCGAAAAGGGCGGCCAGCTTAATCTCGGTATTCCGGGCATCATGTACATGGGCGGTATTTCAGGCATTATAGGGGGGTATCTCTACGAGCATTACTGTGCCGATCCGGTACCTCTTCTCTGTATACTTATTCCGTTGGTCTTTACTCTGGTGGGCAGCTGTCTCATGACTCTGATCTACAGCTTTCTTACAATCACCCTCCGGGCAAACCAGAATGTAACAGGCCTGGCACTCACCACATTCGGTGTAGGTGTAGGAAACTTCTTCGGAGGCTCTCTTCTCAGCTTTTTCGGTGAATCGGGTTCCATTTCTCTCATTACCACAGGACAATGGTATCAGGCGCATCTTCCGATAGCAGACAAGCTGGGCGTTTTCGGCTCCACCTTCCTCAGTCTGGGATTCCTGGCATACATATCCGTGATAATTGCCATTCTTACCGGATGGTTCCTTAACAAGACAAGAACCGGACTTCATCTCCGTGCAGTTGGAGAGAACCCTGCAACAGCAGATGCAGCGGGAATAAATGTAACAAAATATAAGTATCTTTCAAGCCTTATCGGCGGAATGATTGCCGGATTGGGCGGACTCTACTGGGTAATGGACTACACAGGAGGAACCTGGACCAACAACGGCTTCGGTGACAGGGGATGGCTGGCCATAGCAATCGTTATCTTTGCTCTGTGGAAAGCCAAGGCAGCAATACTCTGCTCCTTTGTTTTCGGGGGACTCTATATCTGCAGTATCCTGATTCCGGGACTTTCCTCTGCTCAGAAGGAGCTCATAAATATGGCTCCTTACGTGGTTACCATCCTGGTACTTATAATCACCAGCATAAAGAACCACCGGGAGAATCAGCCTCCGGCACATCTGGGACTCAATTATTTCAGGGAAGACAGGTAGGACTTATTTTACAGCCTTACCATCCAGAATGAAGAATTTATCCTTGTTTGGTTCAATCTCAGGCTTTACCACCTTTTCGGTCCAGTCCTGAGGTGCTACCTCTTCAAAGGAAACTGAAATTGCCTCTCTGGGACAACCCCACAGCTCTTCAAAAGCTGCTGTAATCCTGTCAGCAACCTCTTTCTTTATCTTTTCATCCTTTGGATAAGCTTTTACTGCAATGTATGGCATAGTTTTACTCCTTCTTTGATTATAGCACGACAGACCTGACAAAGAAAGGGAAAGTTGGAATTTGTTGCTTTTCTCTTTGTTTTTTCTTATCTTATGAATATGGAAAACAAGAAAGCTGTTGTGGCTGGTGCCGTGGTGCTGGCATTGGGAATCCTTTTTGCAGGAATTTCCCTTACATTCGGAATTAAAGCATTGAAGGCAGATCAGAGAACCGTAACTGTACGCGGATTGTCAGAACGGGAATTTGCTGCGGATATGGCAGCATGGCCGGTAACCTTTACCGTAAGCGGCAACGAGCTCCCTACTCTCCGTCAGGAAATCGTGACCAAGACCGATATCATCATCGATTTTCTCAAGGCTCACGGCATCAAGGATGGGGAATACACCGTGAAGGAGCCTGCTATCACCGATATCACAGCCAATCCTTATATGGATCAGAACCAGAAGCGGTATAAATATTTTGCAAAGAACGTGATTTTTGTCCGTTCATCCGATATTGCGGCTGTAAACTCTGCCTTGACCGATTCTATCAACCTGATGGACAGCGGAATTGCACTGTCCAACGAGTACGGCAGCCAGATTGAGTACCTTTTTACAGCTCTCAATGACATAAAGCCTGAGATGATTGCTGAAGCCACCAGAAACGCACGGGAGGCAGCGGAGCAGTTTGCACTGGATTCGGGAAGCCGGGTAGGCAAGATCAAGAAGGCGACCCAGGGGCTTTTTTCCATTGAGGATGCAGCACCGGGATTGCCTGAGAAAAAGAGCGTCCGGGTGGTCACCACCGTGGAATATATCCTTACAGACTGATGTAAAGAAAAACATTGACAATTGCTTTATAAAGATGTATCCCTGATTTACAGGGAGAATGACTATGGCAATGACAATGGTAAATTTCAGGATGGATTCCGATCTGAAACAGGAAATGGAGTCTGTCTGCAAGGAGATGGGATTATCAATGACTACAGCATTCACTATTTTTGCCAGAAAGGTCAGCCGTGAAAAAAGGATACCTTTTGAAATCGCAGTAGATCCTTTTTATTCAGAAGTAAACATAAACTACCTGAAAAAGCTTGTTTCAGATATCGATTCAGGAAAAGCAGTTTTTACCGAGCACGATATTATTGAGAACTGAGCATGAAGCTGTCAGAAGTTGATTTCCTGATTTCCAAATTTTAATTTTTTCGGTGTATAGGTATTATAGTCAAAAGTAAGATAATAAGTGGTTCTGATCATTGCTCCAAATCCATTCTGTGCATCTACATGTCCTTTTGCCGTTATTGTTCCGTCAGAATTTTTAGATGTGAACTCATATTGGTCAAAAGAGCAGAATTTTGCTGTTGTAGGTGCTACCAGAAGTTCTTTTATTAATGTTTCACAGTAGTACTTACACATGAATATTTCATCCTTTGTTAAATATGTATGGTCATTTATTTTTCCGACAAAAGATTTATTTTTATAGATTGGTTCTGTATTAACTAAAACTTCATCTATTTTCTGTTCTACAACCCATACCATAAGGTCATTTTTACTTTCTATATTTTTATCTTTAATCAAATAACTTTTGTTGTCATTTATTGTAAAGTTGCATGAAGAATAAGAAAACTATTTCTTACTTGTAATTCATTATAAATATCTATAAATAAAAGAAATAATTCTATTCATCCTTTATAATTCTCATGAACATTAAAAACTGTTAAAAATGAAGAAAAAAGCCTTTTAAACCCCTGTTTAACCCCCTTTTTTGACCAATCTTGTTACCTAAACTGTTACCCTAAAATTTTAAAGAGAGTACCGGTTTCCCGGCACCCTCTTAAATCTGATAATTAGCAGTCAATACCTCAATCTTTTCCTTTGGGTTCCCAGACTGAATTGACATAGGCTTTGCCATTCTTATTTCTATCTGATACCAACCATTTTTCTTGGTATATTCTCGAAGCAGCGGATGTCTAAAGGAACTAAGAAGAAACTTCCCTGAAATAGTTTCCAATAATTGAAGAAGCCGCTCAAAGTCCTCTTTCGAATATCCATCGTAATGTCCCTGGTCAGTATCCGGATACGGTGGGTCTAAATAAAAGAATGTTTCGGGTCTGTCTCTTGAACTTATTATTTTAAGAGCGTCATAACATTCTATCTGAACATTTTGAAGCCTGATAGCCAAATCTTCTGAAAATTGCTCACGCTTGTTTTTAAGCTTTTTAGTTGTAGTTCCGCCCACATCATAACCCCATCCAGCTTCCCAACTGGCTCCAAAAGAAGCGTTGGCTAAAACCCAAACGGCCCAGGCTCTTTTAATTTTGTCAAACATCTCTGGATTCTCGTTTATTACTCGTGCCTGGTGATGAAGTCTCCGGCTGTGCAGGCTTATCATAATTTCTTGAGCGAGTAACGAGAAATGATTCTGCAGCACCTCGTAAAAATTGATAAGTTCTCCATTCGTGTCGTTGATGATTTCCGAAGCGGAAGGTTCCTTCCTGAAAAACACAGCGCCGCCCCCGATAAATGGTTCGCAGTAAATTTCATGTTTTGGCATTAAGCTGATAATTTTCTGTGCCAGCTGTTGTTTGCCCCCATAGTAAGTAATTGGTGTCTTCATTGTTTTCCTCCTTTAGATAATGAAGAACCGCACCGATAAATTAATTACGGATGATAGCAGTTTTACTGCAGGTGGTGCTACACCTGGCCGGGGGGGGGCGTCCCCTCGACCTGTCATCCGTTTATCTTGCGGTACCAGTTATTCTTTTTCATTTCCAAATATCCTTTTTTTTGCAATATCGAAGTATTTCTCTTGAATCTCATAACCTATAAACTTGCGATTCAGCACCTTGGCAGCTACACCTGTGGTACCACTCCCCATAAAGCAATCCAGGACAACATCGTTTTCTGTTGTACCGTCTTGGATAAGTTTTTTAATAAGGTTGACAGGCTTCTGGGTAGGATGGACTTTCTCTCCATCTGTTTTTTTAGCCCCAGAAGAAAACCCAGGAATATCCATAATAACATTACTCCCCCCCCCTCGAAATTTTTGATTTTCCAGTTGCAAAAATAATAAACTCATGAGCATAGCTATAATAAGAGCCGGGTCCGGCTCCTTTGTCCCAGACTAACAAGTTTTTGATTGTAAGAAACTCATTGATGATGGGGTAATAGAACGCATAACCCCGCCAGTCAGTAAAAAAGTAAAAGGAATAATCTGCAGAAAGAACCCTTTTTATTTCTTTCATCAGAGCTTTAAAAAAATAGGCACTGATATTCAGGTCCGCAAATTCATAGGAACTGCCGTTGTGACTAAGACCTTGGAAGTAAGGAGGGTCTGTAATAATGCAGTTGACGCCGTGATCCGGCAGTTTCTTTATTCCTTCGAGGCAATCCGTGTTATAAATTTTTACATTTTCCATATTGACTTCCTTTAAAAATATGTTATTATTAATTTAGAAGTGGAAACCAAGGAAGCGATGTATTCCCGCCTATGGAATATGGAGCTAAACATTATGGTTTCCATTTTTTTTGCTTTATCGTTTGCCGTGAAATATTATAAATTTTGTTCTGCCAGTCTAAAATTACTTCTTTAACAGGGGTCATAATAACCCCTTTATACAATCCATTAATAATTTCATCGGAAGTTGTTTCTGGCAAGGCTTTTATATATACAATTCTTGCATGTTGAGCTCGACCAGCCCGCTGAATATCATTAGCAATAGAAGTTGTTTTAGGGTTTTTCATTTCACCAATTTGGTTGTCAATTAACATGTCTGGATTCTTAACTTTAAAAAGGTTACCAGCAGGCAGCATATAAACCTTGTGTCCATTATCTGCTAATCTCCTTGCATTATCATATTCTATTTTTGCATCTGTAGGTTCTTTTGCTTCATCCCAGTTTGTGGCTAGTTTTATATAGCCCCCTGTTTTTGATGTATAGTCCAATTTATACCCTTTAAGTATTTCTTTCTGATAATTTTTCATGTCAAGGTCATATGCCTCCTGAAGAACATCTTTCCAGATTCCAAAATCCTCTGCTCTTTTAATCATAGACGGAGTAAGTTGCCACCAACTTTCTTTTTCTACAGGATTACCACCGAATCCCTCCTGTGGTTTAAATTTGCGGAACCGCTTCATAGGAGGTTCCTCAACAATTACATCTTTGGCAACCTGGGAACTATAAATTCCACGGAATGTTGTCCTGCAATTAAAATGATAAGGTGGGTATCCATACCGATCCCAGAAAGGATGGTCTGCAGGGAGAGCCAACCCATTAGTCTCCTGAAAAAGCTCGTGGCAGATATGGCTCTGGCGGTCATCATTGATAAAGAAAAGCTGTATAGCCACCGGTTTTGTATCTTCAAACTCGGTGAGCTTGCCGGAAGTATATATGGTGTTCATATTTGTCCGGTAAACAGTCTCCCAATAGCCCGGTCTTATCGGATCAATATTATCGGTGTCTATGAGATTTTTTAAATCGCTCCAGCTCTCTGAAATTCCTTTGCCTTTCTCCACTGCATCTATAAGCTGCTGCTGCACCTGGTATACATAATCTGCCTTGGTCTGGTTTGCAACGCAAAAAGCTCTAAACCGCAGCTTTGGTTCAAGCTCTTCCCATTCTTCTTGGGTAACAGGAATTTGACCTCTTAAGAAATCAAGAGATTTATCAAATACGACTTCATCAACATCTGCAGAGTTGATTTTTTTAGCCGCATGATTCATTCCGAGCAAGAACGCTCCGGCAAAGGTTATTTCTGAATCTTCTACCAATTTGTTGTCGGATGCGATATCGATAGAATAGGCTTCTTCTATCTTTTCTTTTGCAGGAGCTTTGCCATCTGGTGAAAGATGCTTTAAATAGTTTTTTAACTCTTCTGCAACAGCCTTATAAAAACGTTTTTTTGCAGCGGTGACAAAGTTCTCAAACTCCTGGCTTTTTATGACTTCCTCTGCAAAGCTTGTGTCGCTTAAGAGAAGTTCAGAGCTTTTTTTTTACCAGAATCAGAAAGCATAAAACCCTGGGGCTGTGTCTCTTTCTTGAAAGTGTCATCATCATCGGCAGGCTGTGGCAATCCGTAGTCTGTATAAAGGGCCTGCTTGGACACAGGAACACCTCTGTCTATTGCCTGCATAAGCTGGTCAAAGCTGGCCTTCTTCTCGACATTGAACTCAAACTTTGGAGCTATGACATCGGGGCCAAAGTTAAGCTCTACAGTCCAGTCAATTACATGCTGGAGGACGTTCTGCAGCTCCAGGGCAATTCCCTTGCAGTCCTCATATAAAAGATCTGCCTGGACTTCTCCCAGGGCAAGGCTGCCGCCGTCTGTCTTGCTGGTGGCAATAGCCTGGCCAGTCAGACCGTAACAGATTTGTGTGTCGCAGGCGTCGACCAGGGAAGCAAATCCAATAAGATCTCCTGCCATCCCGACTTCCTTGACATCCCGGATATTTGCCACAGCTGATGCGGAGCCGGACTCCACACCCAGCAGCATGCGGGCTATATCGTCGGCGCGTTTCTGGATTGAATTCTCATCTCCGTCTGCCTCGAACAGAGCGATGATTGATTTGACGCTAAACTTCTCGGTGGCCTGGAGCCAGAACTCGTAGCCGGCCTGCTTGAACATCCATGCCCAGTACACGCAGCGGAGGACAGATGTACCATAAGGGTTCTCGTCGTCCGGGTCGTGCTGGAAACGGAGCCACTTATAGTCCTCGTCCAGCTTCTTGCGGTCGCCTATGCCGCCCCAGAAAAGTTCCCAGTCCGCATTGAAGTAAAAGCGGTCAGGTTTCCTGGTGATGATATTCTCCGGTATCCACTTGCCGGAATTTAAAGCCGGATCTGCCCAGACAAGTTCAGAGATGGAAAAACCGTAGTCGAGGGCTGCGAGCATTCTTTTCTCTTTTTTGTACATGTTTTGGAACAGGGGGATATTCCTGATAAAATCATATACTTTGTCAGGGCAATCTTCCGGCTGATTTATAGCGTGTGGGAAATTGAGGGCAGTGGTCTTGAGCTTGTTCAGGAGAGATTTGATCCTACCGTCTGTCCTCATCTTGCGGTAGGTCTCGTATGACTCGACAGTTCCCGAGACTATGTCATCAGGGTTTGGCATATAGTTGAGGAAAGACCCCAGCTTGTTGTCGTTTATGACCTGGCTGGTCATTGTTTTTTTGTCCGCTTTTTTCATATTCTCGCTCTCCTGATAATATTCTTTGACTTAGGATGATGGTGGTGCCGGCTTACTGCGACTGTACCGGTACCGGCTTTTTCGGCTGCCTTGATTGCCAGCCACAAGCCGTCACACAGGTCATCGTATGCGCCCAGCGGAAATTCTGTAAGCTGGGTCTCTATATTGCTGGTTCCTTTCTCGGGGAACCGTACAAAGCCGTTCTGTATAAGCATGGAGTAGGACCTGATGCGCATCTCCTTTGATGCGCCGCCGGTACCTACTTTTATAATAGGAAGATAAACGCTCCGCTCTATGCCCAGCTTCTGGATATAATTGCCATAGATTCCAGAGAACGCCACATCCTCCCATGCTATTGCGCCGAACCGGTAAGCCCGGTGCAGCATTATCATCTGATCCACAGTCCTCTGCTCGCTGCAGGCTTCTCCGAAACAAGGCAGCACATAGATGATGCCGGTTTCTTTGTCCCTGGCAATAGGCACCTCTGCAGTACCGTCGTGCTTGCCTGTCGCAGGGTCGACACCCAGGAAGAACCGCAGGTTCCCTTTGGGTGGCAGGCTGCTGTAACGGTTGGCATCAATCCATTCCTGTTGGATGATACGCTCCTCATCGGCCAGCGGCTCGTTCATATATTCTGTGCTGAACGCTGCGACACCGATGGTCTTCTTTTTCTCCTCAAGGGATTCCAGATCCCAGTATTCCGGCCACAGTGGTGTGCCGTCTGGGCGTATACATCCCAGGCGCACGGCAATCCACTTGACCAGGGTACCAGCCTCCAGCTCACGGCAGAGCCTGGATATAGGGTCGTCGTTGTGGAATATGGTGTTGACCCAGATGATGAATGCTTTCTTGCCCAGATTGAATACAACCCGTTTAAGCCATCGGTATATCTTGTTCCTCTGGGTAGGTGAGTTTACAGCATCATCCTTCAGAAGGTCGTCTGCTACAATCAGATCAGGGCGGTACTGGCGGTATCTGGTACCTCGCATGGAGGCACCGGAACCTTTAGACTGCAGGCAGGTGCCGTTTGCAAGCTCAAGCCTCTTGTTGGTCCATACTTTTCCCTGGAGCTGTCCGAAGTCCTCTGCAAGGCGCTCGTTCTCCTCCAGCTCAAGCTTGATATTGTTAAGGTTCTCGCTGGCAGCGTCACCGCTTGCGCCTATAAGAAGCACATATCTTGCGCGGCCGGTCAGGACACACCACAGCACATAAGCAAATGACCAGCGGACTGTCTTACCATGCTCTCTCGGCTCGATGAACATGGCTCCTGATATCTTTGTGGTTGCCCGGAGCAGCGGCCAGTATTTCTCCCGGACAAAATATCTCAGGTGCTGGGCGTTAGCTGCAGAGAGGCTGCGGCTGTTGGCCACATCATATAGCACCTGCTGGTATTCCGCAGGATCCTCAAAGAAGTAGTCTGATAAATAATACTGGCAGAAAAAGCCGAAGTCCTTGGCCGCTTTCTCTTTGCGCCGCGCAGCTTCAGAGGCTTTTTCAATATCGTTAAAACTGCCATTTAACAGCTCGGCTAATGCCGATTTATCAGCCATTCTCTTCCTTCGCCCTCATGTTCTTGACAATCTCTAGAATGGTCTTGAGCACGTCAGGATGCTGGTCTTTCAGCTCCTTGTTGAGCTCGGCTATGAAGTCTGCCTTTGCGGACTCATAGCCCTTGTTATATTTAAGCCGCTCTGCGGCAAGCTTGGTCTGCGATGTGGCAACCGCTGTAACCAGCTTCGAGATATCGCTGACCGATTTGAGTTCTATGCCGTCGATGTTCTTGATCTCCGACAGGAACTTGGTGGCGATTACGGCATTGATGGCCTCGATGACCTCGGTGCCGGGATTGTTCTTGATAGCTTCGGTAATGGCCTTGGCCTCTTCGTAGGCCAGGTTGTAATCTTTGGCAGCCTCTGCAGCGGTCTTGACAGTCCTCCGCACCGCCTCCCTGGATATATCTATGCCGTCCTGTCTGAGGATGGCCTCAATCTGTTTGCATGTGGTTCCTTTCTTGTAGAGCCTGGTTATGCGCTCGACAAGCCCCAGCAGTTCTGCTTTTGACTTTCTACCCATATCACGGCTCCGGTACTATTGTGATGCCTGGATCTTCCTTTGTGCCATCTGTGATGTCAATTCCATCCGGTGTGATCCGGTACAGCACAATCTTCTCGTGCGGTTTGTACGGATGCGGCCGCTCGATTTTCTCCAGATATTTTCTTCCTGCCAGGTATTCCAGGGCTTTCTCTATGTCCCCAACGTGGTGATATTCGAAGAAGACCCCGATTACAGTCACCTTCTCCACATCGCGGGGATAAATCTCAGCAAGGAAGCTGAGTATCTTGCCTCTTAAAATATTCTTCATTTATTCTATCCTTTGTTCATGTATTCCATTATCAGATGACGGATCTCCTTTATCTCCTCGCGCCAGCCACCAAGGTCTTTGTAGTGGTCCTCCTTGGTGACATAGTCGCGTTCTATTCCGGCGATACGCTCCCTCAGCTCGTCAATCATCTCCTGAAGCTTCTGGTCCCGGCTGTTTGAGGCTTTCTTCACCTCGTCCAGCTCCGACTTCAGGGCATTGAGCTCGCTCTTCAAGTCCTTGAACTCGCCCTTGATCTCGCGCATGAAAAACCAGATTGCCAGAAGGACTGCCAGGATGGTGGGGACGGCCCCGAAATCCTTAAAAAGTGTCATGATGAATGTTTCCATGCTCTCACTCCTTTATATGTAATACAGCCCAAAAGGCTGATTATGATGCCAGCTCCGACCCCGGCGGCGAAGAACTTTCCCAGGGGAGCCTTTTCCTGCGGCTCCTTAGCCTCAGCCTTGGTCTTCCAGAACTCCACCTGGGGGGCATATTCCTTGACTCCGGCCTTGTACCCCTCGGCATAAGCCTCGTCAATGGAAGCCTCAGCCTCTGCGGTCAGGTCATCAACGATCTGATTCACTTCTTCTTCGCTGTATACGTTCTGCGAGTCTTGCCCTGAAGTCGGCCTTGATACGCTCTCTTGTGCGTATGTGGGCATCAGCATCAGGACTATCAGCAAGCAGCTCATCAGCAGCTTTTTCCTTGACCTCAATTTCCTTCTCCTTCTTCCTGACCTCGGCTTTCTCCTCCACCACCTTGGCCTTTTCTTTCGCCACCTTGGCAGAGACCTGCTTCCTGCGCAGCAGGCTTCCTACAGCCAGCCCTCCGAGGAATGCCCCGACCAGCCACTTTATCCAGTCAAGAATCTTTCTCATGGTGCAGGAACCTCTTTGCAATAAGCTCATAGCCGGACACCGCCAGCATGAATATGACCGCATCCCAGAAAAAAACCTGGTCGGCGGGAATGAAGCCTCCGAACGCCAGCAGGGTGGACATAATTCCGGCCCATAACGCCGGGAACAGGATTTTGTATCCCTTGAACATATCCCTGCGGTCGAGCTTCTTGATCAGCTCCGAGCCCAGAACTGTGCAGACAACTGCAATCAGCACCGGAGCCGGAAGGTAAGATGACAGAACAGATTCCATAATTCCTCCTATGCGGTCCTTATGGTGCCGTCAAGGATCTGCCCTTTCTGGACACCTAGACAAACCAGGGTGTCATTGAAGTCCTCAAGATCCCGGCTTGACAATATGAAGCAGCCGCCTGACCAGGCAAAATTTGTGTCGTTTCCTGTCTTGAAAGAATAGCGGTCATGTATAAGCCAGCGGCCGTTCTGGAATCCTCCGGCCGTGTTCTGCATGGCATTGTGGTCGACCCACTCGCAGTCCACGTCGAAGGTATTGATTATGGCATGAATGTGGCCATGGAACAGTCTCGGATCCACGAAACAGCGGACCTGGAATTTCCCGTCGGCTATGGTGTCATGTGTGTCATAGTCTGGATGGTTGGCCACGGTCTGGCACTGGTAGGAGCGGATCTTCCGTCCGCCCTTGAGAATAGATATCACATCCAGGGAGTTGTTCTTCCAGTTGTTCGCAAACGAATTCTTTGTGCTGTCGACCTTATAGAAGAAGGACTCCTTACGTCGCTCAACAAGTATAGATATACTATTATCAATCATACCCGCATATTACATCGCCTGCAGTGAGCTTGTATATTTGAAGTAGTTCAAAAAGTGACGTCAATCGTCATCGTCAGCGAACAGCCACAGCACATCCCGGTTGGGGTCCAGGTGCTCAGGCGCTGTGATCTTTCTGATCTGCCGGGTGGTGAGGTTGTATCTGCGTGACAATTCACGGTAGGAGGCCCCGGCGGCGAACTCCTCCCGGATCTTCTCATACTTGTGGTACACGAGGGCATTTTTGGGGAAGTAAACATTCTCGCCCGCGAAGAGCTGGCACAGCTTCATGGCGGCATCCTTGCCCACAGCCGCAATTATCTGTTCAATCTGCTCGAATTCCCTCACGCGGGTTCCTCCTTGTTAATGGACATTTGGCGCAGAGCCTCAATGACTTTGGAGGCTTCCCTGCGGTTCAGTTCCCCCAGGGTCAGGGCATGGGTGATCCTGTTCACAAAGGCATCAAGCGCCTCGGGTGCAGGATTCCTGGCAGTATTCTCCCACAGCGATCTGATATAGCTTTCCTGTGCTCTTGTTATGAATGAACGGGCAGTACCACCCCTTGACCGCCTGGGCATGAAACCCAGCTTCTTGAAGGCAGCCATAATGCTGTCCACCTGATCTTCGCTCTTGAGGTCTGCCGCAGATGTGATCCCTGCGCATGAGATAAGCAGCTCTCTGTACTCGTCGTCGGAGAGTCCGCACTGAACCTTCGCAATATGGATGGCAGCAATCTTCTGCTTTCTCTTATATATCATTCCCCCTCCCCAAAACATGGGGCTGGTGGGATATCCCACCAGTTCCCCTCCCGTGCTGCATTTAAGCCGTCTTAGCCTTCAGCAGCTCTGCATTGACCTCTTCCTTTTTTGCTTCGCAGAAGAAGTCGTCCTTCACCCGGCGGGCTGCATCCACATTCCGCAGCTGCTCGTCGTCAAGCTCCGCCATGAGGTCCTTGTTAGGCTCTTCTTTGATCCTGATGTACTTCTCCATGCCCAGCTTATGGAGCAGCTCCACGCAGGTCTTCTTGCAGGTGATTGATGTGCTCTTGCGGAATCCGAAGATGCCGGAGCTGAGCTCCACGGTCTTCTTGTCCTTGAACAGCTCATCCCTGTTGTACTGAGCAAATGCACCGATCATGCTGGAGAGCTCTGCTATGCGTTTACGTTTCTCCTCGCCATCGGCAGCTGCTTTTGCCCGGATGTCTGCAATTCTCTTGTCAGCTGCCATGTCAATCTTGGCCAGCTCCTTCTCAAGAGTTCCAATCTCCATGAGTGTGGCATCCACATCCTCAAGGCTGGTGAGCTTCTTAAGCTCTGGTTTGATCCTTGCCATCTATTTCTCCTTTAAAAAAGTGTTATCCTTGATAAAATCCGCAATCTTACGCACCTCTGTCTGAAGATCGCTTATCTGTTTTCGGGTGTTCTTGTCCACGGAATACATGAAGGCATCTATCAGTTTTTCCCGGACCAGTGTCAGCTGGTTTTGAAGGTAACATATCCCTTCCTCCTCTAGGTTCAAAAATCGGGCCGCCTCTCCTGTCCGTTTCAACGGGTTGTATGACTCAGGCATTATCTTCCTCCTTGTTCTGGTCTTTCTCTACATGGCTGTAGTATTTCTCAATCGCTTTCTGCATATCCTTGCGCATATTCTCATAGCTGAGCTTGAGAGCAGGGTTCTCTGGAGATGTTATAAAGATATCCACAACCTTGACCGGAACATCTTCGCCCCGCCGTACAAGCCAGAATGATGACTCGTTGTCATTGATGGACTCAAGCCGGTAGTTGTCAAGCTCCACCTTTGCAAGGGGTGACTTCTTGAACGATTCTTCCCAGGGAAACGCCACCTGTTCCTCGGCAGCCCCGAGGTTGTAGTGCTTGTGTTCTGTAAGGGCCTGCTGCTCCTTGTTGCATGAAGCGATAGCCTTGAGAGCTTCGGACACGGTAAGCCCCTGGATTGCCTCCGGATTCGCCCGGAAATGATGGTATATTTTTATGCTGTTGGCGGCATGGCGTTCCGGGATATTGAGCAGCTGGTAAAAGTCTTTAAGCTTATAACCGTGGGGGGCTTCGTTCCACAGCTCTTCAAGCTTTCTTCCTGCCTCGAAATACAGCTCGACGGCGCTCATTATGGCCTCGTGGGCTCTGCCCGTGCATTCCTCCACCTGTGCATACAGGGCAAGGAGCTCCTCCCTGGGGCTTTTTGCCACTTCGTTCTTTCCTTTTTTCATCTGAAGTTCCTCCTTATCACTTTGCTGGCCGCTATCTCGATGATGTCCGGGTCCGGCTCGGTAAGCTTGTTGAGCAGCATTGCGCTCTGGGTCCGCTCGATTATCCTGGTGAACTGCCGGACATCTGTCCTGGCCACGGAGTAGACCGCATCGAAGCAGTCTTTGTCAAAACTAGGCCATACCGAACGCATGATTGTCTCGGCATCCTTCTTGGAAAGACCTCCCAGTGGCAGATATACACCTATGCGGCTCTCCAGCTGCCGATGATCTTCCTTCAGATTCTGGATTATATTCTTGAGTCTGGGCAGGCCTATAAGAACCAGCCCCGACTGCCCCAGGTCATAGACAAGGCGGCGGGTAAACTCAAGCGCATCCGAGCGCAGATAATCTGCCTCGTCCAGAATGACAACCATGTCCCTGTCATGCAGCGCATCGGCTGTGTTCTTGACCAGAGTCTGGAACTGCACCCTGGCGGTGTCCAAACCAAGCCGGCGGGCTATCTCCTGAACCATCATCTTCTTGTTCATTCCGGCCACCACCTCGATCAGGATTGTGCTCCGCTCGTTCTCCCTGGCATACCATTTGGCTGCGGTGGATTTACCGCTTCCGGCATCGGCCACAATCAAAGCAATATCCTTCTCGGCATGTGCCATTGAAATGGCGTTGACTATGCGGCGCAGGTCGTCAGTCTCCACCACGGGGACAGTCTTTCTGGAATGCGCCTGTTCAAGCCTAGCCAGCCATTTGACTATGGCTTCCTCCAGCTTGGTCACATCACCGGCATAGGTGCCGGCCCTGTAGGAGCTGAGTGCAGCTCCTGAATAGTTCATGTCCTTGGCCGCCCGGTTCTGGCTGATTCTGTACCGGGCCATCGCATCATTAAGCTTTTGCTTTATCTGCTCGTTCATTTTTACTCTCTCTTTTCGGCACAATTATCTCTGCTATCTTGGCGGCAGTTACATTCAACGCCTTCTTTATATATCTCTTGCTTCTGAGTTTCTTCCTCAGTTCCTCAATTTCCTGCTCTGTTAAACATTCAGTCATACAGTTCTCCCTTGCCATATCCTATGTGGTATTTTTTCACCTTGAAGATCTCAATCAGGCTGAAGCGCCTGCCAACCCAGTGGCTGTTCACATGACAGAATCCGGGCAGAGGCGGAGTGTATGGCACAATATCGTTCGGCTGCCGATACTGGACAGCACAGCAGCACTGGACTATGTACTCTGCGGTCTTCTTGGAACCACACACCTTAGGAGCTCCGAATGTGAACACATCGGCCTTCCGTCCGGTTCTCCAGAACAGATCCTCCGCAGCCAGAAGCGCTATTGCGCCGCCCAGGCTCCAGCCCGCAATTATAGGCTTGGCATCAGGATGCTTAAGACATTCCTGGATTATGTCATGGATCACCTGGTCGTTTCCGGACTTCCACAGCATGCCAAAACCGCCGTGGACAACCATGCAGGAAGTCTGGTTCTTATACAGCTTCCGGGCAAACCGGAAGTCATTCCAATAGTCCCGCCAGCTCATGCTACCTTGGAAGAGCAGGGCGGGCCGACCCCCGATCTCTGTCACGCAGTAGTCAAGATCAGCTCCAACAGTCTTATAATCTGCGTGTTTTATAAGGCTGAAGAGTTCGTTCTGTCTCATTGTTCCTCCTTGTCATCATCCTGCAGATTGAGGTAATCGCTATCCCTCCTGTCGTACAGGTCGATATATTTATTCTTTGTCTTTTTTCTTGCCGGCTTCGGAAGCTGCTCCGATTCCGGCTTCTTATCCAGGAGGCCAAGCTCCTGGTCAACTTCAATAACATCGCCCTGGTGATAGATTCCGCCCGCCACATCGGCAAGGGTCTGGAATCCCTCCGGTGCGGCCACTTCGGGCAGGCCACGCTCGGCCACAGCCACAAGCCCCTGTTGTCTTGCACCGGTAAGCCTCCGGATGCTTTCCTTGAAGTCGCTTCCTTCCAGGAAGAAGTTCCCCCGGGCATTGCATATATGCTCGCCCTTGAGAGTGCTTACCGACACCTCGTCGTCGCTAATCAGGCTGGTGTATACACGCACCTCGGTGCCCACATACATCTGCAGGTCAGGGTGCCAGTAGTTCACGCCGCCAACCTTGACACCGTTCCGGCCGCACTTGCGGATCTCGCCTGTGCATAATGCTGCCGCCAGGGTCTCCTTGCTGACCCTGCGAACCTGTGAAGGGTCATAGTTCTCCTGGAACACCTGGCTTCTGGTCTTTCCCTCCATGCCCTTGCCCTGGCTCTCGAATCTGTCGTTGATATAGAGGACCATCTTATTAGCGAACGCTAGGAACTCATCCCAGGAGGGGATATCGTCTCTTTTAGCCTTTCCATCAATGGAGCGGAACATAAGCTGCGCATCCTCCGGCTGGGTGCGTGTGTCACTTCCCAGGTAGGTACCGAAATCCTTGGCCAGGTATTCGGCCAGGATACGGAAATAGCGCTCCTGCCTGCCTTTTGACTTGCCATTATATGTCCGGGTGAAGTGCACCTCGCTTCCTACAATGTTGAAAATGCCTGAGAAGCGCACCTCGGTTTCCTCGCTCATTCCCTCCGGGGTCATAGTCCTGGCGGTGGTGGTCCAGCCGTTGAGGATCTTCGATCGGTAGTCCTTGCCGTTGTCAAAAAGCAGCTCCCTGGGCACTCCGTACTGCAACACAGCCATGTAGTAGGCCACAATGATGGAGAGGCTCGACGGCCGGACACTGAAGCACCAGCCTAAAACCTTGCCGCTCCGGTAGTCCTGCATGGTGGTGATCCACGGCCGCACCAGCTTGCCGTGGTACATGCACACGCAGTCCAGGACATGGTGATCGGAAACCACCCGGTCCATCGACTTGTAGGCCTCCACGTTCTGTTCCATATAGGGCAGGTATCTGTTCTCGAACTGGCTGTCGCCCAGCCGGTACTTGTCCCTTATAGCGGGCGGTATCGACTTGAGGAACCGCGCAGCCGTGGAATATGTGCACCGGCTGTAGGGCACGTTGGCCTTCATAAGCCTGAGCGCATGGCTCATGGTGGGCTGAGAGGTCTGCAGCCAGAATTTGGCCAGCAGATTCTTCTCGGTCTCCGTCAGCTGCTCTCCTGCGCCGCCCCGGCTTATGCCGTAGCGCGGTGTCACGCCGCTGGCCCCGTTTGCGGTCCAGTCGCGCAGCCATCTGTAGAAAGTGGCCAGCGACACCTCGCCCAGCTTGCTGTAGATCACTTTTTCTATCTGCTGGCTGTTGTAGGCTTCCACAAAGTCCTGCTTCCTCATGCCGCTGTGGCGGAATGATAGCAGCAGGGCGCTCCGCCATGTGGCGGTCTCCCTGGACTTGTCGCTCGCAGCCATGTAAGCCTGTCCGGCCAGGACAGCGCCGCCCTCGCGCTCCTTGTTCTGCCTTGCGGCGAGCATGAAGCGGATGTCCATGGGCAGCCGGTTCTCCACAAACTGGAGCCCGCCGGATCTCTCGACGCAGGGCCAGCCCTCTTTCCGCGCCCTCTCAAGCACAGACTTGCGGGTTATGCCCAGCACGTCGGCCAGCTCTCTGGTTCTGACATAATCACTCATACAATCCCCCTGATGATTAGCCTCATGCCATCCTGAGCTTGGCCTCTGCCTCCATGTGGAGCAGGTCGCCGTTGGTCCGCACCGGGAAAAGATATTCCACCGGCAGCCTGAAGAACGCGGCTATGCGGCTCTCCAGCTTGCGAGCCCGGTCTCGGCCGGAAATAATCTGGCTGACATAGGCTTGCGATACGCCAACTCTTTCTGCCAGCTCGGTTATTGTCATCCCATGCTTGGCCAGCTCCACCTTGCACCTGGTAAGCCGTTCCCGGTCCACCGCGTATGGTCTCTTTGCTTTCTGCAACAGCATCGTTGTCCTCCTTATATAGTTATGGCAGGCTTGCAGGGCTGCCATATCTCCGGGCCTGCCTGACAGGCCGCCCGGTCTTATTAATTTTTTCCTTTATAAAAAGCTCCACCCCGTGGTAAGATAGGAGAGAGTAATACCACAAACCACGAGGAGAGCAAAAATGACAAAGAAATAAATGACAAAAGAAAGAATGCTGCATATCGCAAGCGTGCGGCTGTATCACCATTGGCAGAAACTTTATCCTGGCAAGTTCAAGCAGAAGAAACCCGCAAAAAAGTTTGTGGAGGATCAGCATGCTGCTCATACCAAGCTTACGTACTATATTCTTACCGGTGCGAAAGCCGGAGAGAGG
Source organism: Spirochaetia bacterium (assembly GCA_045606105.1). Lineage (GTDB taxonomy): Bacteria > Spirochaetota > Spirochaetia > CADAEX01 > CADAEX01 > CADAEX01. Next base: position 81,436 of record JAZURI010000001.1, read on the forward strand.
CTGGAGGCTTTTCTGATTGCTTGTGATACGCAGGAAATCCATCTGTTAGTCTCCAAGGACGCGACCGTTCCCACAATGATGGATGAAATTGATCTGCTTATTGAGAAGAGCAAGAAACTTGTGGCACAGATTCCCTGAAGGCTTTGTCTTCTTATATAGAAGATTGTTGCAATTATCAGTCCCGACATAGGTTTCGGCGGCAGTCTTTGCCATTGCCTTGAGCTTGTTTTTCTTCATTATCAGTATCCCCCTGTTAAAGTTTTGGCCCGGCCTGCCGAAAATGTAATTAGGCTTGCAGAGCTTGCTACTGTATTTTTTGCTGATGAAACGTTAGCTTATAATTCATAAGAAAAAATCCAATTAGGATGTAAAAACTGCTTATGTTTTATAAGCAAAAAATAAACGATAAATCGACACAAGTCAATAGATTTTGTCGAAAAATCTTAATTTTGAGGTTATTTTTTATGGATTGGATAAGAATTATCGACACAATTGAAAGTAAATTCCCAGATAAATCTATTTCAAAGCTGTGTAATGTTCGCTCACAATATATTTCTGATTTGAAGTCTGGAAAATCAAAAAATCCGGGTTCGGAGTTTACTCTTAAGCTTATTAAGAATTATAACTTAAACCCGAGCTGGCTTTTGAATGAAAAATTACCCATGTTTTTAGCTGGAACATTTGATGACCAGTTTAGTGCAGAAGAATCAGCAAGCGGTAATGCAGCTGAGCAACTAAAAACTATTAGGCTAATGAAAAACCTTTCTCAAAGAAAGCTTGCTGAGCTTTTAGAGATTAGCCCAAGTACTATCGCTACGATTGAATCAGCACAGGGCCAGAATCGGCGGGATATTCCCAAAGCTGCAATGCGTGCTCTGGTTGAAAAAATGAATGTGAATGCCCATTGGCTGCTTACAGGCCAAGGTCCCATGTTTATAGAACAGGACGATGAACATTCCATAACCGGCTACCGCATTCCTGTACTCAAGCAGAAGGCGTCAGCCGGCCCGGGCCAGGACTGGCAGGGCGAGGAGAATATAGAGCGGTACCTGGACTCTGTCCTGGACCTCTCGGCCAGCTTCAGGAAGATCAAGCCCTACGCCTTCGAGGTGCGGGGCGGCAGTATGGCAGGCGCAGGGATCCACTCGGGCGACATAGTGATATTCGACCCGCATCCGGCGGAGCTGCCGGATGACATCTATGTATATGCACTGGACGGCAGTGTGTTCGTCAAATACATTGTATTCGACGATGCGGACAAGACCATAACAACATACAGCTGCATGCCGGACGGTGTGCATAAGCAGGTGGCGGTTATCCACCCGGACGACCCGGCCGATGCCGAGCGGTTCCACCTGTTCGGCAGGGTCATAGCGTGGCTGCATGAGAACCATCTCATGCGCCGCTGACAGAAAAGCCCCTCTCCGGGGCTTTTATTATATAAGGGTGGGAAAAGTATCGACTTTGGCCGGAAAACGCCTCTAAGGTATTAAAAAACCGTTAAAAAACTCGATGCCGGATAAAACCCGGTCTGCCAACTTGACAGCCGGGCGGTTTAAGAGATAAATTTTATATACAGGAGAAACATAAAAATGTATGAAGGTTTGAAGCAGGATTATCAGTATTTTTCTGATAACTTCAAGGATCTGTACAAGCAGTATCCGGGCAAGTATCTTGTGATCAAAGACTGCCGGGTTTTAAATGCGTACGATGACTTTGATACCGCATACAAGAAGACACTTGAGACAGAGGAGCTGGGCACATTCATCATCCAGGAATGCAAGGAGAATGACGAGAACCAGTTCATGTATCACCATAACAATGTAGCTTTTGCCGCCATCTGACCATGGATTCATTCACATCTTCCTATGACAAACTGTCAAATGTACTTAAGAATAAAATAGAAATAGCTCAGGTAGGAAGCTCTTTTTCGGCCCAGGAATGGGTTGCTCTGTGGGATACAGGGGCTACAAACTCTGTCATAACACAGAAAGTGGTCGATGCCCTCGGCCTGCAGCCGGTCGGTCAGGTACCCTGCAGCACTCCCCAGGGGAGCTATAATGCTTGGGTCTATTATATCGATGTGAAGCTGCCGAGCTCTGTGATCATCCCCAAGCTGCAGGTGACTTTAGGACAGCCTTTTGGATGCGATATCCTTGTCGGCATGGATATAATAGGAAGAGGCGATTTTGCTGTGTCTAACTTTGAGGGCAGGACTGTATTTACTTTCCGCACCCCTTCTCTGATGACTTTCGACTTTGTCAATAAATCATATCTTGAGCCCATCGTAAAGCCACCCACACCGGGGCGCAACTCACCATGCCCATGCGGCAGCGGCAAAAAATACAAGCAGTGCTGCGGTCGATAATTCTTTAAAAAAACTCGAAAAAATAAAACAATCTCCTTTGCATTTTTTGAACTACTTCAACTACAGATGTTCGCGCCATCCATATTAAGCTGAGGCAATGAAAACAAGAAAACGTGAAATTGCTAAGGCGGGGATCTTCGGTTCTGTCGAGAACCCTGTCATCGTCCTGGAGAGCGACCTCAAGGAGATCGCCGAGACTTTCCCGGAGATAGGCAAGGCACCCATCCAGCTGGGACACTGGCCGGATGCGGAGCAGCCGAGGCTGGGCAATGTCGTGGGCGTGACCTATGACGAGGCCACCAAGACTCTCTATGGCGAGATCGAGGAGGAGGATGCGCTGGCGCAGGCTGTCGAGGACGGCTACTACCCTGACGTCTCCATCGGCGCCAAGTCAAGGGCCACCGACGGCAAGATGTACCTGCACCACCTTGCATACCTGGGAGAGGAGGCTCCGGCAATCAAGGATCTCAAGGACGAGATCAAGACAAGCCTGGGCATCGCGGCCTGTGACAAGACCGGCGTGCGTATGCTTCCTGGAACAATGGAGAAAAGGCTCTATCTTTCTGACGAGCCTAAAAAAACTGATCCCCCGGGAGAGGGCGGAAAGGAGAATAACGTGGACGACAAGCAGAAGGTCGCAGAGCTCGAGGCTGAGAACCAGAAGCTCAAGGAACAGAACCAGGCCCAGGAGAAGATGCTCTCCGACGCCATGAAGGTTCGGAAGGAAGAGGAGAAGGCTGCGCTCAAAAAGGCAGTCGAGGGCAAGCTCACAGAAGCTCAGACACAGAAGCTCATGGCACTGGCTGACAGCTGCGAGGGCGGCAGAACCATCGAGCTCGCGGACGGCGAGTCCAAGAGACAGGTTGGCCCTATCAGCATTCTTGCGGAGGTTTTCGAGGACATCCCCCTCAAGGTGAAACCTGGCAAGCTGGACCTTTCAGACGGCGAACAGCAGCCGGCTGAAATCAATTTCAACGCTATTTAAAAGGAGATTAAAATGGTAATCAACGGAATGATCGGAGAGGTTGATCTGATTGGTAAGCATGCCGCAGACGGCCGGCATGGTCCTGTCATCAAGACAGTGGAATTCAAGGAAAGTATCGGTGCTCTCGGTGCCGGCGAGCTGCTCTTCAAGGGAAGCGGCGGCGCTGCATCCGCAAAGGATGCCACCCAGGTCCAGGGACAGGTTACCCAGGCTGCGGACGGAGTCCTGACAGACTTCGACATCGACCTCGGCAAGGCAATCCTGCCGGGCTCTGTGACTGTCAAAACAAACGACAGCACTGCTAAAGAGCTGGCTGACCAGGGCGACGGAACTCTGGACGGAGATGACGGCGACGGTACTGTGGACTACGCTTCCGGCAAGGTTCACATCGAGTTCGACGCCGCACCTGCTTACTCAAAGACTGTGACTGTCAAGGCTGTCCCAGCTGACGGCTTTGTCGGCGTGCTGGATGATGACATCATCGCAGGCGAGGCAGTGGCCAATGCTGTTGTTCATGGCACCATCTACGAGGGCGTGGCCAAGCTTGACGGCGTGGCAGCAACCCCTGAGCAGCTTGAGTTCCTGAAAGACAAAGGAATCTACTGAGGAGGAGAAATATGCCAGATTTCAATTTCAAGAATTATCTGAACCCGCAGGCACTGACAGGCACTCTTAACAAGATGCCCCCACTGCACACAGTTATCATGGACCTGATCTATCCAGAGTCCGCCCAGGTCAATCATCCGTTTGACACAATCGGATACGAGGATCTGGCTGCCACCATCAAGAACATCCCTCTGGTGACCAGGGGCGGACAGTCCTATGCACTGTCTCTTGATGACAACAAGCTGAAGTATATCGACCCGGCCAACCTGAACCCGAGCTACTTCGTGAAGTCTGCTGACCTCAACAGACTCAGAAATATGCCGGCCCAGTCTGTCCAGGCATATATCAATGCACGGATCGACCGGCTCCGCAGAGCCATCAGAAAATCCAAGGAAGCTATGGCAGCACAGTCCCTGACCGGTAAGATCTCCTACGACCTTGAGACCGCCAACGGCGGAATCGTCAAGTATGAGGTGAACTTCGGATCCATCCTGACCCAGACTATCTCAACCAAGTGGGACGCACAGGCTGCGACACCTGGCAAGATGGTTGCAGACATCGGCAAGATGCTGGGTAAGATCGGCGAGAAGTCCGACGCCACAAAGTTCGTGGCAATCTGTGACTTCGCCACATTCGGCGTGATCACAGACCTCTGCGGACAGGCAAAGAGCACTCTGCCTATTACTGTCGGCCTTGACAAGATCAAGATCGGTCAGCTGGAGATTGTGCCTGTTGCCGGTTCTTACTATGACTACTCCTCAGGAGCCAACGTTCCTGTAGTTGAAGCCAAGAAGTTCAAGATCATCGGTGTTGACGGAGGCTTCCGCTTCTTCAACTGCGCGCTCGACTCCGAGGACGCAAGCTTCGCAGGTATCCCATTCGGTATCCGCGAGGTCAAGAAGGATGATCCTGAGGGAAGAAAGCTCATCGCAATGTCACGGCCAATGCCTGTACCAGATGTCAACGCCATCTGCGAGGCAACCGTACTCAGCTGATAGAGGTGGAATATGAGAGAGCACTCCATCGATGATATCCAGGTCATGAATACCCAGCCTGTCTCTGTCTCTGTTTTTGGCACCGCCATAACACAGCAGGAGGTGGAGAAGCGCCTCTCCAGGAATCTGTTCAAGCAGCTCTCTGACAGCTCGGAGAGCTCTGTTCCAGATGCGATAAACCGCGCACAGATATATGTAGGTACCATCCTCAAAGGGTTTGGTGTTCGGCTCAACCTTGACGACGACGTGATCCGGGAAGTCGTGCTGCTCAATTCTATCTACGAGCTGCACATGGCCCTCGGCCATGCTGAGGCCGGCAAGGAGTACCGTGACCGTGCCAAGGATCTGATCCTTGTCACATGGGGAGAGTACCGGGATGCTGACCGCCCGGAGGCGGGGAAAGTCTCCGGGGGTAGTGTCTTCGGGACAAAGCATTCCGGCAAGTACCGCAGGGCGCTTGAACTCGGGGGGACCCGATGAGCAAGGATGGGATCACTCCTGTTCTTGAGACCGTGCTCAAGGGGCTCAAGTCGCCGCACAAGGCGCACGTGGCCGGTGATATGGCCGTGGGCTTCATCCAGAAGCATATCGCAGAGGGCCAGGGTTTCGCGCCGCTGGCTCCGGCGACTGCTGCGTACAGGGGCAACGGTCAGCCGCTCAGGGACACCGGGCATCTGCTCATGTCGATCAAGTCGGCCAAGCTGGGCGACGATGCGGCGTCGGTATTCACCGAGCTTAAATATGCTGCCCTGCAGAACAACGGCGGCGTGATCACAGCCAAGAGGGACTGGCTTTTCATTCCCGCGGCCGGGACGCGCAGGCTTGAGCGGCGGTACGGCTACAGCCCCAAAGAGGTGCTGGCCGGGCTGCGTGCGGCAGGGTTCTGGGTATTCAGGGTCGGCAGGACGGTATGCTACCGGCAGAAAGGCAAGAAGCGGCTGCACGTCGCCTACTACCTTAAGAAGTCGGTCACCGTTCCAGCCCGGAAATTCTTCTATATATCTAATGGAGAGCTGGAGATGATCAGTCAGGAGGTCGGAGATGTTATCGTATCGGGCGCTTGAGCTTTTCCATAAGCAGCTGGAGCGGCACATATCCTCCGACAGCTTCGCCACCAAGGTGGTGATGCTTCCGTCATCTGTGGATGAGAAGGGACTGACCATCCAGCTCGCGGCGCAGAAGGTGCGCCGGCAGGCCGTGCCGGCAGGCGTGAGGACCAGCCGCTTCCTGAAGGTCCGGGTCTCCGTCAAGGGGACCGCAGAGAGCCTTACAGGGCTTGCGCAGGCGATCGGCTGCATAGATGCTCTTGACGACTACCTCGGCATGGGAGACCTGCATCTTGAGGACGAGAGCGGCAGCCAGATACCAAACACCAGGGTCGTTCAGCGTGTATCCGACGAGGACTCGTTCCTGGACAGCCCGGACTCCACAGACGTTCAGGATGTGGAGGACGTGAGGATGGTGGAGATAACTTTCCCGGTGTCATACCAGGAGACTGCGCAGGCGCAGGTACCGGCCCAGGACGGCCAGAATAATTAGGAGGCAATATGGCACAGTACGTGACCGAATATGTCAAAGACAGGGACGGCAAGATCAGAAAGAAAGAGCCCAAGAAACCTGCCGAGCCCAAACCAGAAAAAAAGGAAGCCAAGAAGGAGGAAAACCATGGCTGAAGAATTTAGCTTAATTGGAGATGATTGCAAGCTGTTCACCGGAGCACCGGGAACAGAGAAGAGCGGAGACGGCTCTAAGACTTTCAACGAGCTTGCCGGGGGTGCGGCTGCATCCGGTGACGGAAAAGGCTACTGGCTGATCACAGCCATCGCTGCAAGCTCAAGCATCTTCCCAGCAGGGGCAAAGGTCGGCATGGTCTTCCCTGCGGCTGGAAGCGAGGTGCCGGCCACCGGAGACAAGGCGATGATGCTCACACTGCAGCACATCGCAGATGCGAGCGGCTGGAGCATGGCCGTGTCCAGGGCAGAAGTCGAGGTCACCAAGCTGCATGATGAATACAGACATTACCGCTTCGGAAAGCGCGATGCCCAGATCACCATCAACAGCATCCTGACCCTCGGTGTGACCGACAAGGCCGGCGGCATGGTTGAGAAGACCATGACTACCTTCAGAAAGGCAGCTGCCGGAACAACCACAATCACCGAGATTGACAACAAGCCTATCTACTTCCTGGGCTTTGTCCGCCAGACCGCTGTGGCCGGCGAGACACAGGCATTCGTCTTCGCAAAAGTGGCGCTCTCTGGAATGACACTTGGTGCGCAGATTGGCAGTGCGCAGAGCTACGACACTGCAGCACGTCTTCAGAACGACCCTGTGTTCTACACTGAGGAGATTGCTGCAGCATCATGATCATCGAGATAACCAAAGTGAAGACATTTATCCCGGAGTTCCACGGCAACAAGAAGCTGAGCTCCGGCGACCAGATCAAGGTGACCTACCGCGCAGCCACCATCGACATCAAGGAGCGTCTGTCGGCCCTGTTCGACAAGCGCTCCAAGTTTGACAAGGACGGCAAGTTCGTGGGCGTCGAGATACTGGAGAAGGACATCACCCCGTCAGTTTTCAACGAGCTTTTAACAGGAATTGAAAACTGCTCCTACAAGGACTCGAACACCGGCGAGGAGACAGCAATCAAGACCGCGCAGGATCTGCTTGCTGCACCTGTCGAGTTTGACGCCCTTAAGAAGGAGATTGCCGATGTCCTGCAGAAGGAAGTGTACCGGAAGGTAGAAGAAAAAAACTGAGAATCGGGCTCCGGGTTTACCTGTCCGGTAAACACGAGGCCCGGATGATGAAAGGCAGGGAGAACCTGCTGTGGCCGACCGGGGTGAAGGACGAGAATGGCAAGATGATTGCCATCCCAACGTCGGCGGCCAAAGATTATGTGAACGAGGATTTCAGGACTGCGTACAGGATGTACCTGACCACCGAGACCCTCGGATGCCTCCCCTTCGGGGGCGGCTGGGCGGAGCAGCCCGATTGGGTTGTAACCGCGCTCACAGCTTTCAAGACCGAGATGGCCCTGTGGCGCGAGGAAGAGAGCGTTAGAAAAGAGAGATACCGGAAGATGAGGCGGTAATGGCAGACAAGACACTACAGCTTATAATACAGATGCAGGCCCAGGATGCCATAAGGCAGCTGTCCACGATGTCCGACGAGATCAAGACTCTCTCTGACGCCCTGGGCGACAACTCGGGCGTCTCAAAGGAGCTCGAGGGAACATTCTCCGCCCTGGAGGACGGTGCAAGCCGGCTCCGGGCAGAGCTCCAGCTTTTCGGACGCGCCGATGAGGGTGTGGCCCGCCAGCAGCAGCTGACACGGGAGGCCATGATTGACTTGGTGTCCAAGGGCGTGGACCCCCAGAGCGAGGCAGTCCAAAAACTTAAAGCACAGTATGATCAGCTGGGCACCTCCACGAAGAAGACCGAGGGCTTCATGTCAAGCATGGCCGGACAGTTCATGACTGGCCAGTTTGCCTATACGATGGCTATAAAAGCCCTCAAAGGCTTCATCAGCCTGGTCAAGGAGTCAGCTGAACTTTACCGGCAGCAGGAGAAAGTGGAGAAAGAGCTTTCCGCTGCCGTGTCAATGAACCCGATGTACCAGCCCGGCACAGCTGCGCGGCTCAAGGCGTTCGCCGGAGCGCTGCAGGATGTGACTGTCCACGGCGACGAGACCACCATGTCCCTGATGAAGACTCTGGTGGCAACAGGGCGTACAGAAGAAGAAGTAAAGAAGATAATCCAGACCGCCGCGAACTTGGACGCTGCCGGCATAATGAGCTATGACTCAGCTGTTCAGGCGCTGAACATGAGCTACTCCGGCATGACCCTTACCCTGGGCCGGCAGTTCAGCGAGCTCAAGAAGCTGAGCAAGGAGGAGCTGGAGGCTGGAAAGGCTGTCGACATTCTCGCCGAGAAGGTCAAGGGGTACTCCGAGATGGCAGCCTCAACCGGCGAGGGTTCCATCAAGCAGCTCAAGAATGCCATGGGCGACCTCAAGGAGGAGATCGGCTACGGATGGGAAGCTGTATGGGCACCGCACCGGAACGAGTTAACCAAGACTATCAAAAAGTGGACCGACCTTCTGAAGGAGGCCCGCGAATATACCAAATATAAGAAGCTCAATATCTCCGAGGAGACTCAGACTCTTGAGTCCCTGCAGGGGCAGCGCAACCAGGAGCTTGTGATACTGCAGCGCTACCGCGATGCTTATGGCAACGGCAACGACCCGGTCGGCAAGCAGCTCATTGCGGACCAGGAGAAGAAGATTTCCGAGCTCAATGCCCTGGTCAATAAAGTCCTTTATGCGGAGGACTACGAGTACCAGACAAGGCTGGCAGAGCAGGCTGCAGCAGACAGGGCGCAGACCGAAGCCGACCAGGCTGCGAAGGAAGCCAAGCAGGCCGAGGATCTGGCAAAGAAGGCCGAGGAAGAGCACCAGGAATGGATTGAGTCAACTTATTCCAGGACAGCCCAGGGACAGCTTGAGGCCAAGGAGGCCGAGTTCCGGCGTGCCCTTGAGGATCTCGACAAGGCTGCCCCCGGCACCGAGGCTTACAAGAAGGCCATGGCCAACAAGAACCTGCTGGCCGAAGAGCTCATGGAGCTGCGCGAGATGGGCGGCTCTGCCCTGCAGACTGTGGACACAGTCTCCGGCTATACCTTCGAGCAGATAAACGAGCAGATCCAGAAAGAACGGGACCAGATCAAGAAGGATCAGGAAGACTATGACAACTGGTTCGCCGAATTATATTCAAGAACAGCACGGGGGCGGCTGGAGGCCAAGGAAGCCGAGTTCCAGAAAGTGCTGACCGCCCTGGATGCCACCGAGTTTGGCACCGAGGAATACAACCGGTGGCTGGCCATCAAGAACATGATGGCAGAAGACATAATGGAGCTGCGCGAGAAGGTCGGAGCCGACGCCGGCCCGACTTATGCGCGCACATACAAGCAGGTTATGGATGAAATGACAAGCTACAGCGAGGTATTCAACCAGATGCTGTACGAGAGCCTGCGCAATATCACCGACATGAGCGAGGAGACCGCTGCTGTGGTCACCAACATGCTCGGCAACATTGCAGACGAAGGATTCAACCGGGTCATCGAGGCTTCCAAGGCATTCGGTGCTGCAATGGAGGACGGCAAACTGTCGGCCTCCGAGTTCCAGGAGATTCTGGCAAGACAGGCCGAGGCAATTCTGGACATGCTGCCTACCCTGTTCCTTCAGGCCGGTCTCCAGCTCATAGCCAACGGCCAGTGGCCGCTTGGTCTCGGGTTCATGGCAGCGGCCGGGTCGACGGCCATAATATCCGGCTATGTTTCTTCCAGACGGGGCGAGACAAGATCCGCACGCGGCAATGTGTTCGAGGACGGCCAGCTTGTACGGTTCGCACGTGGCGGGGTGGCTACTACTCCGCAACATTTCATGCTTGGCGACGGCAGGACTGCAGAATGGGCAGAAGCCGGCCCCGAGGCGATCATGCCTCTGAAGCGGCTTTCAGACGGCACCTTGGGTGTCCATGCTGAAGGCGGCAGCGAGACTAAAGTTAATATCGTGATCAACAACCTCACCGGCGAAGTGGTAGAGACCAAGGAGACCACCGGTGCAGACGGCAGCCGTGAGCTTGAGATTACCATAGGAAAGTTCCTGAAGCAGGCCGCTTCCGACGGCACTCTGGACAGCCCTCTAAGCAGCCGTTACGGCATCAGACCTAAAGGAGTGAGATGATGGCAGACATATATTACCCTTCCAACCTGCCGGAGATTATAGCTCCGGGATATAACTCAAAGGATCAGGACGGCGTGATCCGCACTGATATGGATGCCGGCCCGCAGAAAACCAGGCTGCGCTACACCGCATGCAGCGAATACATAAACTGCCAGGTTGTCTGTGACGACACAGAGCTGGCCAACTTCATGACATTCTACCGCACCACTACAGCACGCGGCGCGCTGCGCTTTGTGATGAAGCACCCTGTGACCGGCGTGAACAGGTACTTCAGGCTCATGGAGCCACCAGACCCCGCAGAGACCGGCGGGCTCTGGACGATAAGCCTTAAGCTGGAGGCACTGCCATGAGCATGTCTTCCAACGCTGTGGCTGCTGTACTAGCCCAGGAAACATCAGAGGTATTCCTCACTCTGGCCGAGATAACCCACGATACGCTGCAGGAGCCGCTCCGGTTCGTGGACAATACGCAGAACGTGACCCACAACGGCGCGACCTACCAGGCCGTGGCATTCAGGTTCACTCCCCCGACCAGCACCGGGGAAAACGACACACCGGCCAAGCTGGCAATAGACAATGTGGACCGGGTGATAATGGAGCAGATCATTCCTATAAGCACTCCTCTCAAGATCAGCTTCAAGATTGTCCTGGCATCTTCTCTTAATACAGTTGAATGGGAGTCGGGGGAGCTCATACTCCGGGATGTCTCGGCCAACGTGCAGCAGATTTCAGGCTCTCTTTATGACGTATATATCGCAGACCGGGTTCTTCCTGGCCTATACTTCACACCTTACGATTTCCCGGGGCTTTTCTGATGAGAGACACACTTCCTTGCTGGGCCGGTGACTACATAGGGATTCCGTTTGTATCTGGCGGCAGAGACCCGGACACAGGGCTTGACTGCTACGGCCTTTTTCGGCTCGTGATGAACGACCGCTACGGGAAGAAGCTCCCGGCACTAGATGCGGGGTACAAGGATGCCTGCAATCCTTCTGAGACCAACAAGATCTACGCAAAGAACAAGCCGCTCATTGCAGGGAGCAGGATTGCGCAGCCCGTGCCTGGCTGCGGAGTCGTGCTTAAATACTCGGGGCTTCCCACACATGTGGGAGTCTATGTAGGCGGCGGCTATATACTGCATACAACAGCACAGACCGGCGCGGTGCTTGAGTCTGTGGACAGCCCGCAGATCCGCTGCAGGATAGAAGGATACTATAATGTCAATTAAGATAGTCGCCCAGCTGCATCCGTTCAAGACAGATCTCACCATAATCCAAAGAAACGCAGCTCCGCTTGCGGAGCTTTATGCCTCCCTTGGGGTTCCGACTGACATAAAGATTGCCAGGATGATGATTGACGACCGCATCGCGACAGACTTCTCCGAGGTTCCCAAGGATGGCAGCACTGTATATATAAAGGTTGTGCCGGAAGGAAACAACAAAAACGCAGGAAAAGGTATGGGCTGGGTCGGTGCCATTATGATCGTGGCGGGCGCCTCCATGGTATGGTTCGGACCAACCAGCGGACTCGGTGTGATGCTGATCGGCTCCGGTATAGGCCTGCTGTCAGGCGGTGTCGCCCTGTACAACATGCAGATCCCGGGGATCGGGGGCAATTCCGACGACATTGGCATAGAACAGGCACCATCTATCCGTGGTGCCAGGAACCAGGCCAATCAGTGGGGGCCGGTGCCTATCCTGCTCGGCAAGCATCTTTTATACCCGAGCATAGCGGCGACACCATACACATCTGTGGCCGGTGACATGGCCGGAAACCTGGCCGGTGACGCTGTGGACAACAGCCAGTATCTGACAATGCTCTACTGTGCCGGATACAAGAACATGAGCATAGACTACTCCACCGTAAAGATCGGCGATTCCAAGATAACTGATCTTTCCTATACAAAGAACATCACATCCATCAGGAACGGCAGCGACCCATGGATATGGCTTGAGGTCATCCAGAACGGCGCTGCCAGCGCAATCTTCCCCAAGGTCTGCAAGGATACCCAGCTCAACCTCGTGATTGAACATGACCAGCCTGTAGTGCGGACCACTGTGGACAAGACCACTAAGATCATCGTTGATCTCAGGCTTCCTTCAGGCCTCGGGAAATATAACAAGAAAGGGAAACTGGAGAGCACCACTCTGCAGTATAAGGTGGAATATAAGCCTACCGGGCATCCTGATTCCGAGTACAGTTATATATCAATGACGGACCCTTTCACGCCCGGGCCTACGACCATAGGGGATCAGCGGCTGCAGACCATACAGTGGCGGTTAGAGAAGACGGTGACATCGGGCCAGTATGAAGTAAGGGTGACCAGAGTTACTGCAGATGCCACTGACACAAGGACCATTGACCAGTTCCAGTGGGTTTCTCTCAAAAGTGTATTGGATGACAGGCCTGTACGCGCGGAGCGGGCTGCACAGCTCACAATAATTGCGCTCAGAGTCAAGGCAACCAATCTAGTCAAGGGATATGTTGACCAGCTCAACTTCGTGGCGCAGAGCGTGCTGCCTGTCTATTCCGGTTCCGGGAGCGGCGCTTCGTCCTGGGCCGGCACCGCTGCGACATCGAATCCTGCGGCCTGCTTCAAATATGCACTGCAGGGAGCCATCAACACCGTACCTCTGGCAAACAGTCTTATAGACTGGGCAAGCCTTGAGCCATGGTACCAGTGGTGTGATGTCCACAACTATACATGCAATGCTTATATTGCAGATGAGATCACCCTGCGGCAGCTGCTTTACCAGATAGCCAGCACCGCCAGGGCAGAATTTACAAAGGTCAACAACAAGATCGGCGTTGTCCAGGATATAGCAAGAACATCGCATGTCCAGCTGTTCACCCCAAGAAACACATGGGACTTCGAGGCCACCAAGATGTTCACCGACATACCGGAGGCGCTGGAGATGCAGTTCATCAGCGCACCGGCCGGATATGTTGATGACCAGCGCACTGTCTATGATGTCACAGGCGGTTATGGTGATGGCACAGGCGGCACTACCGAGGCCAAGAAGAAGCAGACGGTAAAGCTCTGGGGCGTGACAGATCCGGCCCAGGCTTACCGTATTGGCAAATACATGTACGCTGTGACCCGCCTCCGCCCATGGATCTACAGCTTCAATGTTGATATAGAATACCTGCTGGCGGGGCGTGGTTCCCTGGTAAGGCTTGCCCATGATGTGGCTATGCGGGGCCAGGTACAGGGCAGGATTAACGGACGCATCATGGAAGGCTCTGATGTCGCAGGCTTTGTGCTGGATGAGCTCGTCACCATGGAGAGCGGCAACTCCTATGTCATCAGGATCAGGAAAAAAGACAACTCGTCAGTCCTGCTGCCTGTAACGACCAGGGCCGGCTCCTCCAGGGAAGTGTACCTGCAGTCAGCCATCCTGACATCGACAGCTCCTGACACGGAAGATCTCTTTGCCTTCGGTATTTCAGGGCAGGAAACCGACGATGTGATTATAACAAAAGTTGAGCCTCTGGATGAGAAGTCGGCCAAAATCACAGCAGTAGATTACAGCCCCGAGATATTCGGCGTTGATGACCCTGCTTATGTTATTCCCACTTATGATCCAAAGGTTACAGTGGGCGGCATCATGGACAAGGGCACGTCTGATTTTAATCCCTCCCCAGTTTCCGCCACAATCGAGGACCTTAACAATGTCCTTAACTTGCTGTATGATGGCGTGCCGGAATATATGCCTGCAGATCTGGCCTCTCTGACCGTGACAGCCGTGGAGAACGGGCTGTCCCTGGAACCTGTGATTGTACAGGAAGGAGCGGTGTCAGGCATCAAATGCCATTACCAGATCAAGCGCGGCAACGCTGACTGGGTGGACATCCCCGCCTACAACAGTTTCTACACCTTCATCCGCAGCGTAGACGGGTACCCGGAGAAAGCCACCCTTGACACTTGGTTTATAAGAGCCAAGGCGGTGAACCAGTACGGCAACGAGTCGCCCTCCTGGCGTACATCAGCCATTGACACAACCGGCTATGGCACCTGGCTTGTCCAGCCTCCGGTGATCACCGAGCGCACGAACAAACGCTCGCTGCACATTCACCTTGAGCAGCCGACCGGACAGCGTGAGATATACGGCAACGTGCGGTACCAGATACAGATAAGCAGATATGATGATATGGATGGGGCAACCCGGCTCTGGTATAAGCCCAACCTGTCCTCTGCCGCCGACCCGTATGGAGCGGAGACCAACTACAAGGTGGACACAGACCCGGCTCCGGATCCGGCATACGTGGTCGCAACCGCCGACTTCTCCCAGACAGTGCCTCTGCAGGGTCAGTCTGCCACCCCTGCAGCTCCGGGCGACACCGTGTACTATTACCGGGTGCTTGCCTTCAACGAGGCCGGATGCGCTATGCACGAGGTCGAGGGCGTATCTGTGCCTTACTATGCCGAGACCAACCAGATGACCGCAAGGGCAACCGGGGCGAGGGATGTGGTTCTTGCCCGATTGGGAGACGGCAGTCAGCACCCGGACGCACTCACCGCCAAGAATATCTACGCAGAGAACCTCACAGCGATTGCGGGTACATTCGCGCAGGTGCAGGGCGATGCCGAGACCTCCGACAGCTACTGGAAGGGCATGGACACTGACAACCCGGAGTTCCGTGTCGGCAACGACCACAATCTGGAGGAGCAGGACAGCGAGGAAGCTGAATACATCCACTACAAGGACGGCAGCCTTGCGATGCGGCTAAAGAACTTCATCGTCACAGTAAGAGAGACTACAATAAAAGGCACTCTTACCCTGTATAATGCGGCTAAGGACTTCAGAAACCTTGTATCGTCTGCCGGAATGACATTCCAGAAGAAGGTGACCGACTGGCTTAATCCTGTAGATGTGGCACAGATAAGTGCCGACGAGAAAAGCAACCTTGTAATCACAAATAACCCGTCGGCTCTGTCTGTGGAACAGATAGCACCGCCCAGCAGCACAATCAAGATACACCACCTTGACTCAAGCCTTAACGATACCGACGGCAACAACACCGAGAGCCTTGTCGCAGCAAGCGGCGGATGCGGTGCCACAGCTGAACCAGTGCTGGCAAGGCTAAAGGCGTACTTTGACGGCAAACTGACAAAGGCAGGGGTGGTTGCAAAGAGTACACCTGCATATAATGCAGCAGCTTATTCTGGGCTAACTGTTCTGGGAGTATGTAACGGAACAGTTGCAGGTTATACCGTAAACGGTAACATATATACGTTCAAGACTGTCAATATCAAGACAGGTGATGTCCTTACCAGTTTTGACTGGACGTTGCCAGCCAGTGATTCTGTCGTAACACACACATTCCATAAAGCAGAAGCGTTCTGGACTGGAACAGCCTTCATCTTCGGAATATCCAGATATTCAGCCAGCACTACAATTGGGAGCAGATATTATTTCCAATTTTATTCAGAAGATGGTACAGGAATTTTTTATGGTACAACAGGAATGCAGATGGGATATGCCTATGGAACGTGTTTCGGTGTGTCTTATTCTGGTTTGTCAATAGAAGTGCAGAGCTTCAATCCGACAACCAACGCAATGAATAACTATACATTCACTATAACCGGCAACCCATACGCAACCCAGATTGAGGCAATGCTTGTGAGTGGATGGATGATAATGCTCAAATGCAACAATACAAATTTCTCAACCCATCCTTACCTGTATGCTGTCAGTTATACCTGTTCAGGGGCATTGGTAACAAATATTTATCCCGGTCTTGCTTTTATTGACTCATGGACTGATTACGGGGCAGAGACAGGTTATCTGCACGCAATAGGTAACGGTGTCAGATACCTTTTCAAGAACACTGATTTAATGAACCCCGTTCAGATTGATACCGCATATTATCCAATAAGAAACGGTGCAGACGATAATACGTTATATCTATATAAACCGGGTGACAACGGAATCTATACCCTTGTAGATGGTGTATACACAAAGCTCGGTACCGCTGCTGCATCCAACTTATATCTGCGTAGACTGGACAACGACAGGCTTTATTGCCAGGGTGACAATACGGTATACTTCTTCCCAGCCTACAACCAGTCCCTTGTGGCCGAGAAGCACTATGCCTTCTGGTTCAAGGGCGGTCGCATACGATTCGGCAAGGTCACTATACCCTGCGATGCCAACAACTGGCTATATTGCCGCCTTACTGCAAGCGGTACGACTGTAAGCTGGTATATAGTCAAGAATGAGCTTATCAATGATGAGCTGGATGTATTCGCAAGCGGCTCTTCCAACCTTGCAAATTACGGGTTGGAAGAAGATAACGAGTACCTTGACTTTGTGCTTGAAGGTGCGGTTGAGGAGTTCACTTCTGACACTGCGGACATCTCCACAGCCGTGATGAAGAAGATGGTGGAGTACAAGTTGCCGTACGGTGCACCCGGGACATCTGAGAACCTGCCGGGAACTGACAAGTTCACACTGCTGGCTAAAGACCCGGAGAAGGTCATCAGCAATGCGTTCTGGTGCAAAAAGGCAGAGGAACAGATTGTATTATCCGGCACTTATGATGATAACAACCAATCTTTCTCTTTCACTATAGCAGGGGTGGCAAACAATGGCAGCTGATTTCTCCAATGTAAAAACACTGTTCCTCAACGGCAGACCTGTCAAAGATTTATATATCAACGGCCGGAAGGTGTGGCCACGCAAGGTGATGGTGACATTTGACACCAATATTACATACAGCGGAAGTCTTTATTATCTGTCTGAACAGATCTTCCCGAACGGAAATCCGGCTACCCCTGCCGCAAGGGAGGTGTCTGCAGGATCTGCGGTAGGGGCTCTGCCTACCATAGGCGACACCACTTACAGCCTGTCAGGAGTCTCCTACACAATCAAAGTCTCCGGCTGGTACACAGACAGAGCCTGCACTCAGGAAGTGTCTGCAACATGGGTTCCCATTGCAGACACAACGTTGTATACCAAGTGGGTGCTGAACGCCAATACGCAACTGACACGTTCTGCAGCGGGAGCAGTATCTTATGTACTCCCTAAATTCGTCAAGAAGATAGTAAGAGCATACGTACGGGGCGGGGGTGGTGCCAGCGGTGCCAATACAAACATTTCCGCAGAAAGCGGTGAAATCTGTGAGGTCGGACTCGCAGGTAGCGGCGGCTGGGGTGCTGTTGTTGACAATACCGCTCTTAACAAAGCAATTTCCGGCGGGAACACCATTACTCTTTATGCCGGGGCTGGTGGTACTAATAAAGGCGCAGGTGGTACAAGCTATATCAATCTTGATAATCAACGTCTTTCATATAAGAATGCACAGGGCGTAACTGTTGAGTTCACTGGCAATGGCGGTGCAGGAGGAGCGACAACAGAAAACCGATACAACCTATTAGACACCTCGCCAGAGAAGAATATTTGTGACTATAACTCAACACCATGTGTGGGCTGGCAGATTTATGGCAAAGGTGCGACAAAAATAGTCAGCGGTCATTCTAAGGTGGGAGACATCAGCTTCCAATTTTATGGTAATAAAGGTGTATGGGAAAACCCGACTCCTATCCATATCAGATTCTATCTTGATGGCAGCTCCACCGTTTGGACATCCAGAGCCAATGTAGGATATTATTATTTCTATACTTCTGGAGGAGATAATGAACGCGAATATTATACTGTGAGAAAATACAATAGCCATAATGCAGTAGTACGGCGTGCAACACAGAGCGGTGCAGGGTGTCCTGGATATGGGGGATATGCTATCTCAACAGGAAACACACAGAATCTGACATCGCAGGCAGGACTTGCAGGCCAGGCTTTTGTGATTTTGAGCAGCTGATTTTATTCTCCCAGTACCAGATCAAGCATTGAGTGCCGCAATCTCTTCTGGCTGGCCACTGATGGAGATTGAGACACGCTTGATTCCAGTTGCAGGCCTGCCCTGCCTGGGACGTACGCCGCCCCAGCTCGGGTTATACTGTTTGTCTGGATTCTTCATGCAACTTTCCTTATGATGATGTATGTGTTGGCTTAAATGGAGATTAAAAGGGTATAAAAAATAAGTTGAAAACACAGTAAAACACAAAAAAACACTCAAAAGCATGATATTTTTCTCAAATTAAATGCTTTTTTTTTGCAAAAAGCTCGATGCGTTACATTTATACCATCAAAAAATTTAACATCTGTTATTTCTGTGATGCCGCATTTTTCCAATATTAATTTTGCAGCAGGCCAGTTTTCTTCTGAAATCCCTAATTTATGCCAAACTTGGTTTTGATTTGTACTTGCAGAGTCAGTAGTATGCTCTGATGATTCATCGGACATACCAGTTGAAACAGCACCCACAATAGCACACAAAAACATAAAAATTAAATACCCAATGGCAAAATTTTTTAATTTTTTTAATTTTCTTTTTTTAGTGTAGAAGTTTGACTCAGATGTATCCCACTCAGTTGAGTTTACCGGTTTAATTCGTGTTGCAAAAATACAATCCCACTCCGAAATACGAGCACCGCAATGCGGACAACTTTTTGCCTTTGTAGAAACAGGATTATTACAATCTTTGCATAGTATTAGAGCCATAGTAACCTCCTAAAATTAAATATACAAATATTTTATATCATTTCCTCTTATATAAGCAATAGCTTATAATGTTTTTGCTTATAATTCTCTATTCTTTTAATATGGAAATGAATATGGCAATTGCACAGGTCATAAAAGAATTAAGAAAAGAGAAAAGCATTTCTCAGGAAAAACTTGCAGATGCCATAGATTCACATCAGGTTTATATCTCGGAAATAGAAATGGGAAAGAAGATTCCATCAATAACAATACTTCATAATATAGCCATTTGCTTTGACATGAGTCTTACAAAACTTATTGAAAGAATAGAAAGCAAACTTGATACCTGACCTCCCCCCTCATTCATCATTTTCGCTGAGACTTCTGTATTTGGCGATTCCCAGGGTTTCATAGACCTCGTCGGCATCGAATTCTCCGCAGCATGACTCACTGGCCAGGAACACGGCCAGGGTTCTCCAGTCTGTTCCCATGTCAACCACATCGAAATCGTCATAGATGATTACATTGTCCTCAGGAACAATGCTTCCCTCTTCCGGATCTTCAAGGTTTTCCCAGGCGCATTTGTTGGAATAAGTTCCGGAGCAGATATGCCAGGCGGTGTTATATGCTCCAAAACATGCTTCCCTGTCTTCAAGTACACAGAAAAAGTCTGATTTCAATTCGGTGATGTTTACCGCTTCCTCGTCCATTTCACCATCAATCCATGGCCCCACCAGAACCTGTGCATCCTTGAACTTTTCGTCTGCTGCATATTCTTCGGCAACCTGAATTGCTTTGATAAAGGCCTCCTGGAAGTTGTCAAAAGGGTAACCTTTCCTGTGTCCTTTATTTATTCTGAGCACCAGATATTCGCTGTCATCGTATATTTTTATTCCTCCTTATTCTTTTTTTCAGCATCTTTTCCTTCTTCTTCTCTGTAAAGGCTTTCCAGTATAGAAGCAGCTGCGCCAAAGAAGTCTTCATAAAGTTGTTTTCTGAGCTCTGGGTCTTTTTCTGCAACTTTGTCAAAGAGTTCAATAATTCTTCTTGTTTCATCGTCAAAAGTTTCCAGATCGGAGTCTGTAGTCGGAATTTTCTTTCCGTCGCCGGAAAAACCGAAATTTTCCAGGAACCGGCTGTATGAAATATATTCTTCCTCCGGCCATATGAAAACCTTGTCTGCATTGATTGTGATGTCGGATATATCAAAGGAAAAATGATCCGGGCATACAAAGTTTGCCATAAACTTGAAAAACGGTATAAAATCCTCATCCCCATTGTTCACTTCAAAGGGATCTTTATAGTTATCTATACATAAGGTTATGCTTTTTTCCATCCTATCCCAGAACAGATAGTCATCAATCTGTCTGACCTGAGGTAAAAAGGTGCTTTCTTCGGTTTTATGTCCGTAAACGAATCCGTCCACATTGGTTAAACTTAGATAAATTTCGTTTCCTTTGTTATCCGATACTTTGAGTTCACATATTGGTGGTCCGGGATGCCATCCGGAGCAGGACATTCCTCCGTCTGCCATTCCGTAGCTGATGGATACAACTTTGTATTTTTCAGAAGCCATGATTCTCTCCTTTGACTACATTGTAACATCAGGGCTGTGTCATAGAGTGATACAGGGTGAAAAATATTTGGGTGATTTTTTAATTGTAATTTTAGATTGCCCTTGCTCGGTGCTCTGCGGGTTTCAAGTCCTTTCATCGTATGGGCATAAAAACAGCCGACATGAAGTCGGCTGTTTTTTCTGCCCGGAAGAGGACTTGAACCTCCATGACCGTGAAGTCACTAGAACCTGAATCTAGCGTGTCTACCAATTTCACCATCCGGGCTTATTTGTAAGCATGATAATCATAAACAAGGATGCCCCCATTTGTCAATAAATTAACTTGTTTATTTCGGTATAAAATGATATTTTAGAGCAAAGGAAGATATTTTGGGGCTTAAAGTTTTATTCATCGGAGAAATTGTAGGCAAGTCGGGTGTGTTCTGCATCAAGAAGCTTCTTAACGAGGTAAAGCAGGAACACGGCGTGGATTTTGTCATTGCTGCCAGCGAAGGTACTACCGGCGGTTTCGGTATAGGCAGGGCTCATTCCGTATATCTGAGAAAGCTTGGTATCGATGTCCTTACTTCAGGAGAAAAGATTTTCTTCAAGAAGGATATAGTGGAGCATCTTCCCAAGGCTCCGTGGCATCTCAGACCTGTGAACTTTCCTTACGGATGTCCGGGGCGCGGGTGGAGAATCTACACTGTCGGCGATACAAAGATTGCTGTCATCAATATTCTCGGCAATTCCGGCTTCAACAGGACCCATCTCAATAACCCATTTATCATCCTTCCCGAAATAGTGGCCAAGGCCAAGGAGGAGACTCCGGTGGTCATAGTGGATTTCCATGCTTCCACCACAGCCGAGAAAAAGACTATGTTCTTCCATATGGACGGCAAGGTAAGTGCGGTGATCGGTACCCATACCAAGGCTCTTTCCGCAGACGAGAAGGTACTTCCGGGGGGAACTGCCGTTATCTGCGATTCGGGGCGTACGGGCAGTCTCAATTCCGTAGGGGGACTGGATCCGGAAATTGAAATCAGGAAATACATTACACAGCTGCCTGAAAGATCCCGTGAATGCTGGGAAAATCTTGAGCTGCAGGGTGTGATTATCGATATTGACAAATCTACCGGCAAGGCCCTTTCCATAGAGCGTATCAGGAAGAGCTGCAGGCAGGAAGAAGGAGAGTCCATAGATGTATGAAAGCGGTGTAGTTCAGAGTGTATCAGGTAAGGTTGTCCAGGTGAAATGCGGAACTCCAAGTTCCTGTCATTCATGCAAGTCCCCTCTGTGCAGCAGAAAGGACCGCATCATTCCGGCCAGAAATGCCAATGATTTTCCTCTTGAGCCGGGCGACGAGGTTGAATTCTATATTGCTCCCGGAAAGACTATTTTCGAGAGCTTCATAGTTCTTATGCTTCCCCTGTTCCTTTTTATTCTTTTCTTTGTTGCGGGAGAATTCGTTTTCCATCTTGATACCGAATTCAAGAAGGTACTGTGCGGTATTATCGGTATAGGAAACGGTTTTATCATTGCCCTTTTCTACAGCCGCATGAGAAAGAACAAGGATATTCCGGTTATTACAAAGAAGTGGTAAGGGTTTCCCTTATAATTGTCTTTACGGCGGCGGTGGCATAGATAGCTGCAGTTTCGGCCCTCAGTATGTTTGATCCCAGATAGATGCTTCTGAAGCCTTTGGCTCTGAGGATTTCTATATCCTTGTCCGAAAGTCCCCCTTCAGGCCCTATGAATATGAATATTTTTTTCAGTCCCGGTACCAGCTGTCGGTGCATGGTATTTTCAGCCAGCTTTTCCTGATGGAAGAAAAGCCCGGCTTCCCCCTCTCCGATCTGAGGAATGGCATCAATCTTTATCATTTCCGAGGTTTCGGTATGAATCCGGCTGTTGCTCTGCTGCATGGCTTCCTTGATTATCCTGTCCCACCGTTCAGGCTTCTCGTTCTTGAAATCCTTCAGGTGAATCTGTGAAAATTCGGTATCCACGGGTATTACGGCCCTGATTCCCGCTTCGGTGGCCTGTCTGATTATCAGGTCCATGTTCCTGCTCTTGATAAGGGACTGGTAAAGGTATACCTCCGGTTCTCCGCTCTCTGTATCAGGATTCTCCTCCACAGGCTCCAGCTCCAGTATCACATCCTTTTCCTCGATTTTCACGGTTCCCTGCCAGTTCCTGCCGGCTGAATCGGTGCATCTGAGCTCCCTGCCGCTTCTGATACGCAGCACGTTCCTGAGGTAGTGGGAGTCCTTCTCTTCCAGAAGAAGCCGGCTTTCTCCCTTGAAATATCCCGGCAGCATGAATTGCTTCATTTTACCTTTATTTCCCCGTTTTCAAGCATTTTTACCGCCTCCTGAAGAACAATGTCATATTCCATGTCAAATACAGGAGGATTGTTCAGCTTCAGGTTAAGCTCGTTGCGGATCATTTTTCTGATTACCCTTTCCTCCAGGACTATATTATCCTTTCTGAGCTTCTTTATGAAATTGTTGATTTCTCTTTCAGACGGCTTCGGATTATCCTTCACGAAATTGCTGATTGTGAATTCCTCCACCAGCTTCTTGTAGGATTCCATCTCCTCATCGGTAAATTCCTTTTCCTTCACCTCTTTCAGCGGAGGGATTCCCACCTTGTCTATGTTCTTGTCCTCCGGTGTGTAATACTTTGACATGGTAAGCTTGAAGCCGCTGAGACCGATGGAGTGTACCTGCTGTACCGAGCCCTTTCCGTAGGTGGTTTCTCCGATAAGTACTCCTCTTCCGTTGTCGCTGAGTGCGGCGGCCAGGATTTCAGATGCAGATGCCGACCCCTTGTCAATAAGGAGTGCTATAGGAACCGATTTGTCCAGAAGCATTTTCTTGTCAGCCTTGTAGACATGGTTTTCGGACGGAAGCTTGGATTTTGTGCTGACTATGATTCCCGAATCCAGGAAGTAGTCTGCTATCTCGCATACGGCGTTCAGAACACCGCCCGGATTGCTTCTCAGGTCGATTACCAGATATTTTATATCCTTTTTATTGAAAGCCTTCAGAGCCTCCTTCACCTTTTCCGGTGTGTTTGGGGTGAACTGGATTATCCTGAGATAGGCTGTTTCCTTGTCGATATAGTCAAACTTGACTGACGGAACCTGAATAACGGCTCTGGTTATCTTGTGGGTAAAGGTTATGTTCTCTCCTCTGAGGAAGGTAATGTTCACATCGGTGCCAGGTTCTCCCCTGAGTTGGTCGGTAACCTCGTCCAGGGCCATTCCTTCAGTATCCATATCCTCGATTTTAATTATCAGGTCTCCCGCATTGATTCCCAGCTTGTAGGCCGGTGTATCCTCGATAGGGGCAACTACGCGCACATACCTGTCATCCGGCATCTTGCTGATATAAAGTCCCACACCGCCGAATTCTCCCGTGGTGGTATCGGCCAGGGCTTCCATGTCATCTTCCGTAAGATATACCGAATACGGATCGTTGAGGCTTTCGAACATCCCCTTCATGGCCCCCTCGAAAAGGGTCTTTTCATCCACTTCATCCACGTAGTGACCCTGTATGAACCTCATGAGCTCACTGAATATCCTGGAATAATGGCTGTTCAGGCTTCCGCTCTGTGCCAGAAGCGCTACCGGTGAAAATGCTGCCAGAAGAATGACAAAAACAAAGAAAGATGTCATTCCTGTCCATATATGTCTTTCGTTTTTCATAAATGCCTCGTTTATCAAATATTCACCTTATAAAAGTTATTTGTCAAGCAAGTTAATTAAATTTGACTTGACCTCCTGAGAAGAGAATCTTAAACTGTACTTGATGAAGAAACTCATTTTTACAGGCTTCCTGTGGGAAGTCATAAGATTCTTTTATGTTTATTTCTTCGCATCTGCCACAAACAACTTCGATCTGTTTCTCTGGATAAATTCCCAGCAGATCATTACGGTTTTTGCTATATATTTCCTGTATCGGGATCCGGTCCGCTTCTTTCAGTTTTCAAAGCTTGTGCTGGTGGCCAAGATTTTCGCCGTGGTAACAGGACTTCTGTTTATCTTCAAGCTGCTCAACACCCCGGGCCTTATTACGCTGCCGGTAATTGCTGTTCCCGGCTTTGTTGTATTTGCGGATCTGCTGATGCTGATTCTTTTTGCCTGCATGGTCAGAAAGGGGGATAATGCCTGATGCTGTATATCGATTTTCCGTCCTGGCTCCATCCGGAAATCATTCCGGGATTTCCCGTACGCTGGTACGGACTCATGTATCTGTTTGCCTTTGTTATTGCATATATTCTATTCCGTGTTCAGATCAGGGAAAAGCAGCTGGACTGGAACAAGGATGAGGTTTCTTCCCTTTTTACCTGGGGAATCCTGGGGCTTCTTCTGGGTGCCCGTCTCTTTGCCACACTGGTTTATGACAGAACCGGACGGTATCTGGAAAATCCGCTTCTCATTTTCTGGCCTTTTGATGAGAGCTTCAGCTTCGTGGGCTTCCAGGGAATGTCCTATCACGGGGGACTCATAGGTGTTGTTATCGGAATAATTCTTTTTTGTAAAAGAAAAAATAAAAGCATACTCCAGACCACGGATCTTCTTGTGGCAGCCATTCCTTTCGGTTATTTCTTCGGAAGGATGGGAAACTTCATAAACGGAGAGCTTTACGGTCGTGTTACTGCCGGCAGCTTCGGAATGATCTTTCCTTTTGCCGAAAGATTTCCGGTAAAGGAGAGCTGGGTTGCCGAAATAATGGAAAAGACCGGTGCCAATGTGGTGGCCGGCGGACTTGTGAACCTGCCGAGACATCCGAGTCAGCTTTACGAGGCAGCCTTTGAGGGAATAGTCCTGGGACTGGTACTCTGGTTTGTTTTCCGCCGTCTCAGGCTCAGGACCGGTGTCATGACAGGTCTCTATCTGCTCGGATACGGCCTTATCCGCTTTGTCATCGAATACTTCCGCGAGCCGGATGCTGAACTGGGCTTTATCCTTTCCCTTTCGGGTGAGAACAATCCTATCTGGCTGTGCAGCTCCGTTCTCGATTTTTCCATGGGGCAGGCCCTCTGCATGCTGATGATGCTTTCGGGAACAATTTTAATCGGTATTATTCTGAAGCGTAAATAAAGCTTTAACCCGTTTTATAAGCAGGAGCTTAAATGAAAAAGGCACTGCTTATATTTCTTCTTTACAGTTTTACGGTCTCTGTCTCTGCATACGACAAGGAGTATTTCACCAGGATTCTCAGCGAAACCGGTTCCATAGGGCTGAGTACCCTTCTTCACCGTTATCCGGGAAATGAACATGAAATAAGGAACGAATATGCCCGTCTTCAATGGGAGGAGATAAAAAGGGAGCTGGATTGTCCCGACAGTGAAAGACTTGCAGCCCTTCTGAAGGAGCTTTCTGACGGAATGGAACGAAAGGATGCTTCGGAGCTGGATAGGGAGCTGGCCTTGTGGAAGGAGGCCGGAAGCAGGGAACTGGAACGGGTTTACGGGGAATGGGAGGAGAATGCCTCTGTCAGATATGATGAGCTTACATCGGTCATGGACAGCGAAATAAGACTTTTTACCGATATTTCCTTCGAAGATTACAGGAAAAGCATCCGTAGGGAAATGGAGATAATGCTGGAGGCCCGTCAGAGGGAATTTCTGAATTCCAGAATTGCAGAAAAGGATTCAGCCGGAGGTGAAAGGGAGGATAAGACCGGATACAGCCTGGTTTCGGAGCTGCTGGAGAATGTACCCGAAATCTATACCGAGCCTGTAACCGAGGCCCTTGAAGGATGGTACGAAAGCGGTCTCCGGCTGGCGGAAGCCAGGGCTCATTGGGAAAAGGGGGTTGCTGAGGGATTTGCCGAGGCAGAGAAAAAATGGGATCAGGCTCTTCTTGTGTACGAAACTGAAAAAGAGGTATGGCTGGGAGAAATCGAGGCTGCCTTACGGGAAGGGGAAAAGATCTTTGCGGAAAGACTTTCCGATTTTGAGGAGCTGTCTGCCCTGCGGTTCACGGAAATAAGCACCATGCTTGAAAAACAGGCCCGGACTGTTTCTCAGAAGATAGAAGGATATCTTTCCGGCTACGAAGCGGTGAATGTTATGCTCCGGGAGGCTGAATACAATGCCCTTCTTGCCGAAACCGAAATTCTCAGGCTTGAAGCAGCCAAGGCTTCTCCGGCCGCCTCCCTTGCCGATTACCGGGCTCTTCTTGCAGATACACGGAACAAGGCCCGGGAAGCAGAGCAGAGAAGGGAGAGTCTTATCCATGAAATGAACAATTATGATAATGATGCCACCCATTTTCAGTTTACGAAGGAAAATTTTCCGGGAAGGATAAAGGAGGCAGAGGAGGAAAGGGACAGTTATCTTGCCTTGATACCGGCACTTCAGAAGCAGGTGGCGGAATTTGAATCCCTGGTTTCGGAAACAGACAGGGAGATTGAAGAATACCGGAGCCAGGAAATCTTCTGGAAAAAAGCAGTGAAGCGGTATGTAGAAACAGAGGAAAAGCTGCGGACCGGACTTGCCTCCCTTGAAGCGGAAATAAAGGATTCATCCGGACTGGAGGCTGATTCCAGGGAAATGATTCTTGAGGATATGAACAGAAGGCTCAGGATGTACAGGGAGCTGTACGATTTTGCCGTGGAGAGCGGCTCCGGCGGAAAAACAGCCTTTGATACAAGGGAAAATCTCGAAAAGGCCGGGGAGCTGCTGGCAGAGGCGGAGCTGGCCTACGGTGCCGCAGTGGAAAACATGGGCGGCTACGGAGAAAGAACGGAGCAGCTTCTGTCGGAGATACAGCTTCTTTCCGAAGAATTGGATAAGACCTGCCGGGATCTGGCAGAGGTCCAGTCTGAATATAATCTTTATTATGAGCTTTTCATGAATGACGGAGCCGGAATGCTGAAAACAGCCCTGGAGGAGGAAGAGCAGCTTCTGTCAGAATACAGAGCTTCCCGACAGGAGGCCTGGATTGATTATTTCATGAAATGCCAGGCTGCGGAACGGGGTATGATGCTTCCTTTTAATGAACTGAGGGAGGCGGTTACGGTTTCCGTACAGAGCTGCCTGCAGCTTCTGGAGGAGGATATAAGCGAGGAGGAAAGACTTCTCCTTGAGGATGAGCTTGAAAGCCTGCTGGCAGCCGAAAAGCTGTTTGCCGGTATGGAAACAGTGCCGGAGCCCGGTACCGTGGAATCCGTATATCTCCGCAGATGCCTTGAATGGGAGCAATGGAACCGGGACCGGGGAGCTGCCCTTATTGCCGGCTTGTTCGGTTTTGACGGTACGGAGACACAGGAGGAGGCTGAAAGCTTTCTAATGGAATTGTCTGAATCCGGTTTTCTTCCCGGTTATCTTCTTTATTGTGCCGCCGGATACCTTAAGCAGTTTCACGATTTCTCAGGTAACGATGAGCTTGCACTTCTTTATGAAGGGGCAGTCGGATATGACAGCGGACTTTTCGGAAAGGCCCTTTCAATATATATGTCCGGGAATCCGGCTCCTGCTTCCGCAGATGATGCAGAGGTGGCCCGTACAGCTGCACTTGGGACAGAGAACATGATATCTATCACCGAGGCAGGTCTGAATGAAAAGAGACGGCTTCTGGAGGCTCTGGAAAGGGACAGGCATACCTTCTGCACTCTTTATGTGGAGCCTTATTCGAAAAAGCTGAGTGTATTGCAGAAAAATGAGGAGAGGCAAAGGGAGGCGTATAACCGGGCTCTGGATGAAATTGACAGTCTGCTGGCCGGGTACGATGAACGGAAAAAAGAGGCCCGGGAGAAGTATTCCCTCTGGCAGGAGGCTCTTTACAGTGCAGAACTGACAGAAAAAATCCATCTTTATGCCGCTTCTCCCTATTCCTCTCCTGAGGATATTCTTGCAGAAATCGAAAAACAGGAGGCTCTTATTGCCGATTACAGTCAGTTTTCCGCTGTCAGGGATCATATCTCCTCTTCCGATATGGTTTCCGCAGAAAATTTCTACAGGGCTGTGGATACGGAGCTTTATCTGAACAGCGTTGCCGGCAGGGTAGAGGAAAAGGAACGGAGCTGGCAGAGCAGAATCAGTTCTTCATTGAGGAATGTTGAGGATATTGTTACAGGACAGCTGTTCAGGTTTGATGCTGCTCCCGATGTTTCCGGTATTTATTCCTCTACAGGGGAGATTACCGATATGAGGGGCGGACTTCCCGATTCCTATTTCGATGACGGGAAAAAGTATTACGAGGATGTTCTTGCCTGGCTTGGGAATCTGGATGCCGGAATGCTGCATGATTTCGGGATTGCCTACTATTGGAGAACCGGCTGCAGCATCGATGTCCCCATTTACCGGGATCAGAATTTCCATAAGCTGAGAAGCTACGGTTATGCCTTTTCCTATCCTGTGGAATACACCGACAATACTGCATCCCGGGCTGTTTATGACCGGCTGGTTTCTGACAGCAGGACTCATATTCTCTATTCCTTTTTTGAGGAAATGATGAAAAACGACCGGATTCTTTTCGACACCTCGTTTATAGGCAAGGATGTAAGTAAAATCGCCCATGATTATCTCTGGAATGTCTCAAAGGAGAAGGAATCCCATTACAGGAATTCCCATCGTATTCTGAATGCCCTTACCAGAAAGGCCTCCAAGATGAAAAGCATGAGAAAGGCCATGGCTGATGTAAACGGAACAAAGGAACGGAACAGGATAATGGAGCAGATAGGTTCGGTTCTGAAAAGCGTTGAGTTCTGCAGAAACGAATCGGCAGAGGCCGAGAAGCAGTACATGAGAGAGCTTTTCAGTGATGCCGGAAGCTTTCTTTCCTTCTGTGAGGAACTCTCCGGTGTGAAAATAAAGGATGGCTCCCTGGCAGAGAGTTTTTTTGCAGAATCGGAAGGGGAGAAAAGCTTTGTTGCCGTTGTTGCCGGGCTCAGGGAGCTTTGTAAGGAGACAAAGGCTGAAAACAGCGTTTCACTTTCTCCGGAGACAGCCATCTCCTTCGTAAACGGCCTGGAATGCTACGGTCACGGAGGGAATATTGCTTCGGTTATGGAGCTTACCGGCTCCCTGCTTATCTCTCTTCACGGTCAGAAAGGGGAGGAATATCTGGATTCGGAGGCTGACAAGGCTGAATGGGCTGCTCTTCTTCTTTCGGAGGACTGCCGTTACTGGACAGAAAACATGCTGAAGCTCAGACAGACGGGGCTTGAGGACTGGGATGCCAACTATCACAGGCTTGTCCGTGAAAGAACGGTATGGGAGGAAAAGCTTGCTTCGGAAATAGCGGAAAAAGAGAAGATATGGGATCTGAAAGGGGAGCTTATGGAGGAGAAGATGAGAGAATGGCTTACGGAGGCAGCTCTTCTGGAGGCAGAAAAGGAGAATGCCGAAACAGCAAGGGAGCTGGGACTGAATGCCTTTGCACTGAGAACCTCGGCAGACGAACTGATTGTTCCTATGATTGATTTCTCTCCGGAAATCGTAACGGAGGGGGACTCACTTGACAGGCTTCTTTCCCTGGCACTGGAATACAACAGGGCTGCCGTGAACAGAGGGGAAATAACGGAAATTTATCCGCTGCTGCCCGCAGTTTTCAGAACCGCAGAGATTGATATGGCTGATACCGGGGAATTTTTCGAGGAGGTAAAGAGACAGAGTACATATCTTGCAGTTCTGCAGATGAAGGGTGAGATTTCTGAAATGTACCGTCAGATCATCCTGAATGTGGAAGAGAACAATATGGAAGCTGACAAGGCAATAACCGATGTTCTTGAAGGGCGGGGATACCGGCTTGACGGCAATGTTTTCTCCAGAAAAATCATGATAGACGAGACAATTCTCGGCGGAATCGAGTATGAGGTTCAGGAAATCGAAAGGTACAGATGGTTTTCTGCAGAAAGCTTTGACATTGAAAAGGAGCTTTCTTCTGTTTTTCTTCATGATGAAAGCACACTGATGCTGAGGCATATTCTTGAAAAGGTCCGGAAGGAGCTGGATTCCTATGCATCCGAAACCATGGAGGCCTTCAGCATGCATATCGGATATGTACCGGTCATGTCAGAGAAAGACCCTGAAAAGGTAAGTGTAAAGGGGGCCGGTGAATACGGCCGTATTTTCGAGCTTTTCTATGTAAACGAAGGGCGGCTTGCCCGCGGTCTTGCTGCCATTGATGTTCCGTTCTATCTGCAGCGGCTGTACGATGATGACAGGGACAATGACGGAAAAAGCGACGGTCTTGTCGGTGCTCCTACAATCAGAGGCGCCACAAGGCTTCTTACCACGCTGCTGGGAAGCGTGAATCCTGTGCTGGGAATTGCAGCTTCTGTCCTGGACAGCATTACCTATGCCGCCCTGGATATGGGCTTTGCCGGAAAGGATCTGGCAGAAGCAGCCGCCGATGTGGGATACAGTATCGGTAACACAGCCGCCGCCATGGGTATAGGGGCTGCACTCGGCTCGGTGACTGCCATTGCGGAGAATGCGCTGCTGGGTACGGTTTCCGACCTTTATGTGACCAATGTGGCAGCGGCGGCCATCTGCTCCGCAGATGTGGAGGATTTCATCGGTAACTATATGGAGCAGGCTTCCCTTGTCAGAAACTATAACAGCTATATCAGTGCAGGTATAGGAAGCCTGACCGGCGGGATCGGGGCCCTTGGCTATGAACTGCTTTCCGATGGTGAGACCAGGATAAATATCATGAATATCATTGAGCTGAATGTGGGCGGCAGGGGCCCTCTGCTGGAATTCGGGTCAGGGGGACAGCAGCTTGCAGGTATGGTTGACTATGTGGGCAGCTTTTTTGAGAAGCCTGACATTGACCTGTATTCAACCTATTATGAAATGGTTAAGCTTATGGAGGATGAATCCTATGCTGCCATGTATCTCGACCGGCCTGAATCGGACTTTGAGGAGGTCCTTGAGGATTCTGTAATGGAATATCTTGAGGAGCAGCTGCCGGAAAAGATTTCGGATATAACCGGAAATCCTGAAATCTGCTATACTGAAATATATGATTCCGTAATCAATGACTCTGATAAATATGATTTTACGGATTATGATCCCGCAGATTATGATTTTCCTGTGGAGGGGGATATCGGACGCGGATATTCTTTCCTTGAGGGGACAATCGGGGAATACAGGGCGGTGGAAAAGGAGTTTTCTGCCGCTGTAAAGGAGGAATTTGCATCCAAGCCTGCAGCTGAGCAGATGAAGGATCTCATGGAATGCTATACCAGGGTACGGTCAGGAAATTATTCCGATACGGACAGAGGCAATATGGCCGCGGCTCTCAGGGATCTTGTAAAATATATGGATGTGGAGGCGCTTATGGAGGAGAATGAGGACTTCATGAACATTACCCTGAGAAATTTCCTGAATCTGAAGGAGGACGGAACCATGGATTACACCCTGGATGAAATCAGGAACGAAACCGGCATGTGGACAGAGATGATGAGCTGGGGTTCGGCCTATCATCAGACCAATGTGGAGGGGGAGCTTCTCAATGCCAAGTTTGTAAGCAGGGACGGAAGGGAGGTGGTCTTTGATTCAGATGAAAATGTTGTATTGGATATACTGGACAAGGGTACCTTCAACTACGGCCGACAGACGCTGGCAAGCACACTTTTCGGTCTTCACAGGAGTGCCGATGTGGAGCCGTACAACCGGCATATGAAAAATATCGGAGCCAGGGTAAAGCACCGGTTCGATCTTCTTCTGGGTATGTTGGGCAATTCCAGAATCTGGGAACTGAGGGGGAAAAGATGAAAAAGAATAAAAGGATTTCATGTATCATAATGTCGGTAATCATTGTATCTGCAGTGCTGTTCCTGACCACGGAATACTGGGGCCGGGGAATCATTTATCCACGCTTTACCTACAGCCTTCAGCCGGCAGACAGGACTCAGGAGACGGAGCTGACATTGTGGACCTCCCGCGGAATCAATCCCTTTGAAAGCGAATTCAATTTTACCATTCTTGCATGGTCGGTTCCCGAAAAAATCAGAATCAGCTCACTTGCCTTCAGCCATGACGGGAAGAGCCGGGAAATTGCCGGAAACAGAGAGCTGGAAATCAGGGAATCGGGCTGGAAGAGAACCGGAAACGGAATGTACCTGAATACCAATGCCGTTACTGACCGGCCGAAGATCTGCTGGAGCCGTTATTTCAAGGGTAAGAAAACAGGAGATACCTTTCCTCTGCGGCTGACCCTGGTCTACAGCCTGGATAACGGGCCGGAGAGGAGGGCTGTCCTTGATTACACCGTGACAGTGACAGATTATTTCTATGTCCATCCCCTTGTTTTCTGAAACCCTGATGGTATAATCAGATATGGTTGAAAACATTACGGCCCGTCTTTATGAGCTGAAGGATGAGGGCTACAGGGATTTTCAGTGCAGACTCATGCCGACTGTGGACAGAAGCAGGGTAATCGGTGTCAGAACTCCGGGGCTCAGGCAACTGGCAAGGGAGATCGGAGGCACGGAAGCAGCAGACCGGTTTATTAAGACCCTTCCGCACCGTTATTACGAGGAGAACAGTCTCCATGCCATTCTCATAAGCCGGATAAAGGACTACGGCAGCTGTATTGAGGCTACGGAGTTTTTTCTTCCCCATGTCGACAACTGGGCCACCTGCGATATCTTTACCCCTGCCGCCTTCGGGAAAAATATCCGGGATCTGGAAAAAAGATGCCTCCGCTGGCTGTCTTCGGAGCATACCTATACAATACGCTTCGGAATGAGGATGCTCATGAGCTTTTTCCTGGACCGGAACTACCGGCCTGAGCTTCCGGCGGCGGTGGCTGCGGTGGAAACCGACGAATACTATGTAATGATGATGCAGGCCTGGTATTTTGCCACCGCCCTGGCAAAGCGGTACGAGGATATTCTCCCTTTTATTGCCGGAAAAAGGCTTGAAAAACAGACCCATAACAAAGCAATACAGAAGGCGGTGGAAAGCTTCCGTATCCCGCCGGAGCACAAGCTTTTTCTCCGTACCCTGCGGCGGAAATAAAAAAGCCTCCCGGCGGGAGGCTCTGAATACATGTCTGCGGAAAAATTACTGGTTGATTGTTCCGAGAGCTGTGTAAACGATATCTGTTGTGCTGCATCCTCTTGAAAGGTCGCTGACAGGTTTTGCAAATCCCATGAAGAAAGGTCCGTAAGCTTCGAAATCTCCGAATCTCTGCATGAGCTTGTATCCGATGTTTCCTGCGTTGATGTTAGGGAAGATAAGTGTGTTAGGGCACTTTCCTGCAACTTCTGAACCAGGAGCCTTTCTGAGTCCTACTTCAGGAATGATAGCTGCATCAAGCTGGAGTTCTCCGTCAACCTTGAGTTCAGGAGCCTTTTCCTTAACGATTGCGAGAGCCTGTGTAACCTTGTCTACTGTCTCGTGTGAAGCTGATCCCTTTGAAGAGAAGGAGAGCATTGCAATCTTTGGTTCTGTAAGGAGGAATGCTTCGCAGGATTTTGCTGCTGCAAGTGTGATGTCAGCAAGCTGGTTTGCATCCGGTTCGATGATTACTGCGCAGTCTGCCAGGATGTATGATCCTTCGTGACCCCAGTCTGTTCCCTGCTTTTCCATAAGGAAGCATGAAGAAGCTGTCTTGATTCCAGGAGCTGTCTTGATAACCTTGAGAGCTGCGGAAGCAACTGCACCTGTTGTGTTTACTGCACCTGCAACCATTGCATCACAGTCACCCTTTCTAACCATCATTGCGCCCCAGTAAAGTGGGTTGAGCATCTCTTTTCTTGCCTGCTCTTCTGTCATTCCCTTAGCTTTTCTGAGTTCATAGTATTCGTTTGCATATTCATCCATCTTAGGTGATTTTGCCGGATCTGCAATTTTGATTCTTCCGTCAAGTACAACACCTTCAGCCTGTGCTGCTGCCTGGATTTCTGCCTCGTCACCAACAAGCCATACTTCTGCGATAAGACCCTTGTCAGAAAGAATCTTTGCTGCGTTGATAACTCTTTTATCTGTTCCTTCAGGAAGAACAAGCTTTTTCTGGTTTTTGAGAGCCTGTTCTGTCATTCTATCAATAAATCCCATTTTTTTGCTCCTTAAGAAGATTTTTTTCAATATTATATGATAAAACCGATTTAATTCAACCGTTTATATAGGCCAAATCAAAAATTTTTACATCTTGCACATATTTCACCTGTATATTAAAATATAACCATGGTTGATGTACGTTTGAAAAATGTTGAAGAATCCGATGTGGATACATTGCTTTCCGAGGATGTGGAATTTTCAGGAACAGCCAAGCTGGTAAAGCCTGCCATGATCCGCGGTAAGATTGATGGGGAAATTATCTCCTCCGGCAATGTCTATATTGAAAAGACCTCTGAAGTAAAGGCTGTCATAAAGACTGCAAATCTCTCTGTGAAGGGAAAGGTTGAGGGTAATATCGAAACCTCTGCGGTGCTGGAGCTTCATTCAACTTCTTCCGTGAAGGGAGATATCAAGGCAGGAACAGTTGCCATGGAAGGGGGCTGCAGATTCAGCGGCCGGATGGATGTGGCTGAGTGAAAAAGCTTTTTATCCTGCTTCTTCTTACAGTTTCGGTTTCTCTTTATGCCCGGGATGTCTCTGATGCAATGGCTGAATACAGAGCCGGAAATTATGATGAGGCAATTTCTGTCTGCAATGAAATACTGGAAAAATCGCAGAATGATACCGATGCGCTTATAATTACGGGCTGGAGCCTGATGAAGCAGAAAAAGTATCAGGAGGCTCACGTTGTCTCCCTGAAGGTGCTGGAGAAGACCGAGGATTCCCGTGCCCTGGAAACAGCCGGAAAGGCATGCTTCTTTCTGTGGAAGAACAGGAGTGCACTGGAATATTTCAACCGTTATGTAAAGGCAGATCCTGAAGGAAAATATATTGATGATGTCTTTTCCCTTATGGGAGATGTATATATGAGGCTCAAGGAGTACAACAATGCCGACATTGCATACTCTGCGGCCGTACACTATTATGCTTCAAGTCCCAGATGGTGGTACAAGCTCGGATATGCCAGGGAACTGGCCGGATCCAGGGGTGCCGCAGTCAAGGCCTATGACAGGGCTCTTGCTCTGAATCCGTCTTATAAGGATGCTCTTGAAGGAAAGGCCAGAACCGGGAATTGAACAGAAAGCTTTCCTTTGCCGTATACACATTAGGCTGTCGTCTCAATCAGGTTGAAAGCGAGGCTGTCTCCGGAGCTTTTCTCAGGGCCGGATTTGTCATCTGGGAAAAATCCATGGAGCATGGTCCCCATATCTTTGTAATCAATACCTGTACCGTTACCTCAAAAAGCGAACAGAAGGCCAGGCGTATCATCAGGAAGGCTGCGATTGAAAATCCGGAATCCCTGGTTTTTGTCACAGGCTGCTATGCCCAGCTTAACGGCGGCGATATAGAGGCCCTTGCTCCGAATGTCATAGTAGTAAGCCAGGAACGGAAAAGCCAGCTTCTGGTGCTTCCGGCATTTCTTGCAGAATCGGTCCGGGATTCAGGAACAAAGCTTCTTTCCCTGAAGCAGGCGGTAACTGCCCGTCTCTCCGTGCCGGTTCCTTCCCTGACAAAGTTC
Source organism: Spirochaetia bacterium (assembly GCA_045606105.1). Classification (GTDB taxonomy): domain Bacteria; phylum Spirochaetota; class Spirochaetia; order CADAEX01; family CADAEX01; genus CADAEX01. The sequence continues at coordinate 117,785 of JAZURI010000001.1, forward strand.
GATTTTCTGCCTCAGACCTTCAGCTTCCATACCAGGGCTTCCCTGAAGATTCAGGACGGATGCAACAATTTCTGTGCCTACTGCCGTATTCCCTATGCCAGGGGAAGGAGCGAAAGCATGGATTTCGACAAGGCGGTGGAGACTGCGGTGGGTATCGAGAAAAACGGTTACCGTGAGCTGGTGCTGACCGGTGTGAATGTCACTGCCTACGAAAATAACGGCCGGGGACTCAGGGAGCTGCTGGGTGCCGTTCTTGCCGGAACCTCCCGTATCAGGATCAGGCTTTCATCCCTGGGCCCTTATGACAATCTTGAGAATTTTGAATATTTTGTTTCAGAGGAAAGAATCTGTCCCCATTTTCACCTTTCGGTACAGTCGGGCTCTGACAGCATACTGGCAGCCATGGGGCGTAAATACAGGGCTGAAAGAATTGCGGCCATTACGGATATACTGAAAAAAAGCGGCCGGGATCCTTTTATTTCCGGCGATATCATAACCGGCTTTCCCGGGGAGACAGATGAGGATTTTGAGGCCTCTTACAGGCTTATAAGCAGCTGCGGTTTCTCAGACTGTCATGTTTTCCCTTATTCTCCGAGACCTGAAACCAGGGCCTTCAGTATGAAGAACCGTGTTCCGGAGCGTGTTTCCGGAAATCGTGCCGAGCGGCTTTCGGCATTGGCCGGTTCCCTTTATCTTGAATATGCGGAAAGACAGAAAGGTCGGATTGAAGATATTATCATCGAGGAAAAATGTACTGTTGACGGCAAGGAATATCTTGCCGGCCTCTCATCCAATTATCTCAAGGTCCATCTGGAGCCGGAAAAAACGGGAGATGTAAAAATCGGAGACATGCTCAGGGTCAGGCTTGACAATGTCAGCGGAATGCTCTTCGGTCAGCCTCTTCCACCATCCGGTGCTGCCAGTTTATAAGCCACCGTTCCTTTTCCCTGTCGGCTCCTTCCGAATCGGCAAGTATCCTGAATACAGGTTCTGTTCCTGAGCCTCTCATCCATACAAAGCCCCTGTCATTTCCTTCTGCATCGGAAAAGATAATCTTGAGACCGCCCTTGATTCCGGTTTTCCTTGTTTCAGGTCCGGTTCCCTCAAAACTTCCGGTACCGATATAGTTCACCTCTCTCCAGGCTGCAAATCCGAATCTTTCTTTAAGGAATTCCCTGTTTGCCTCCCATTCCTCTGCGAAAACCTCTTCATAGCTGTTCTTGAGTATACCGTGGTCGGTACAGCTTATTTTCATCTTTGCCAGGGTATCGTCTGTGGCGGTTGTGCTGAATTCCGGCAGGGTTCCGAGTATTTCGTCCCAGGATGGATTTTCCCTGAACGGTACACCCGCTTTTTCACACCAGATTCTGTAGAGCTCAGGCATGGCCCTGAACTTGATTATGCTCATGATGGTGTTCAGCGGATCCCTTACTGTGGCAGGATAGGTGATGTTCCCTCCGTTTGAACCCTCTCCCAGAAATCTTACGCACCAGCCCTCAGCCCTTTTTTCAGCAGCCAGGTTCACCACGTTGGCTTCTCCTACCTCGCTTCTGAAAACCTTTACTCCGTAAAGAGATGCAATTTTTTCAACTCTCAGTGAGGTGGGACAGTTCACCGCTATGGCTGTTTTTCCCTCTGAGGTCATGCCGGAATATTCCATGAATGAGAGTTCTGCGGCACAGGCCAGTGCAAATATGGTCTGGGCATCAGGAATCAGCACCTCTCCCTTTTCCGACATGAAGACAAGGTTTCCCCGGTCTCCGTCATTGTCCGGCATATAGCCTATGGTGAAGCTGCTGTCTTCCGCATGCATTTTTTTCAGATAATCGGCGGCAAAGGACAGGTTTTTTCCCTCCGGAAGGATTCCGTGGGCTATGTTTCCGGCCTGGTCATTGATGAAGGAGCAGGTGATTCCCAGCCTGTCAAAGAAGCTTCTGTCTATGGAAAGGCATCTGGCGCTTCCGTTCATGTCTGCTATGATTGAAGGCTTTTCGCCACTGATGAATTCCTCCATAAGCCTTTTTTCAGGAAATGCGGTTTTAAGATTGAATTCCAGGTATGTATCCAGGGCCTCCTTCTTGTATCTTTCTCCGGAGCCGGTATCCATTTCTTCGCTGTCCGACTTGTTCAATAGCTGAACAAGTATATCTGATACATTTTCCTTTCCCATGAACTCCCTGAACATGGAGATTATTTCCGCAGCATCCTTTCCTCCGGCCACGCTTCCGTCACCGAAACCGAATTTTACGCCGTTGTGTCCCCTTGGGTTATGGCTTGCCGATACATAGAGAAAACAGTCTGCATCCGGATTTTCCTTGGTAAAGGCCATTATTTCAGGGGCACTGCAGATGGCAAGATCCCTTACTTCCAGCCCTTTCATGGTCATGATCCTGTTAAGGACGGAGCATATGGCCTTTCCTGTCGGTCTGGCATCCCGGCCTGAGATTACGGTTCTGCATCCCCTGGAGAGAACCCATTCCGAGAAAATGTGTCCTATACCTGCTGTCAGCAGCCTGTCGTTGCCGGAAATTTCAGAGGTGGGGCTGTGCTCGTCGCCGTCTGCCGCAAATACCTTTCTCCATCCGGAGGCGGAAATTATCATGTTTTCAATCAGATTGGTCATAAATCAGTCCTTTGTTCAGAATATCAGGAAAATTCCCCAGGAAAACAGAAGCACGAAGCCCATGAAGGCAAAGCCCCTGCCGGTGGTTCTTGTTTCGGATTTCTTTCCGGAGAAACCCTCCGAGCCGTATATTTCCATGAATCTCCGGTCTATGGATTCTATAATCTTTCCCGGAGTAAATTTTATCCTTTCAGCAGTTATCATGTCGAAAAAGGAGAGCATCTCCCCTACAAGCCTTCCTGCAGAGCCGGGTACGGAAAGCCCCCTGCTGACTGCAAATTTTGAAATCATCACCATTCCTGTCAGGACAAGTCCTTTCCTGAGGCCGATAAGAAGGGCTGTTTCGGTTACCGGAAAACCGCCGGCTCTGAACAGGACCTTTCCCATAGGCTCCAGAACAGAAAAAAATGTGATGAAAACTATTATCAGTACCGAAGGAAGAAGCTTTACCTTTCCGGTTTTCATGTAATTCAGAGCTGTGAAAAAAAGGACCGTAACTGCTGCCGCTGCCGCATTGTCCTGAAAAACCAGGGCCGGAAGGGTGAGCATGGTGAAAATGAAAAGGACGGAGGGGGAAATTTCACTGCGGATAAACCTATTCATGAAGCCTCCTGAACCATACCGATTTTTTCATGAAGTTTTCTGTAAAGATTCCCAGAAGGACAGCTGAAACCGCCCCTGAAATCAGCAGCACCGGGGCAATGTACCTGGTTGCATTTCCGAATATGACGAAATAGGCAATAAGAAGCTGTGCAACGTTATTGGCAGCCGCCCCGGCAAGACTGAGCCCCACTGCGGAAACATGCTTTCCGAAAACCCTGAAAACCAGCATCATGGCCAGAGCCGAAGCCAGGGTTCCTCCTGTGGAAAAAAGAAAGATGTAGGAGAAAAGGGTTCCCGTAACCAGTCCCTGACCCACCACCTTCAGAAGTACCAGAATCATTATTTTTCTGTACGGAAGGAGAAAAAGGGAGAGAATGACAGGCAGGTTGGCCAGCCCCAGACGCATGAAGGGAAGGGGTTTGGGTACTGCATATTCCACCGCTGCCAGAAAAAGGCACAGGGCGGCCAGGAAAGGGAGCAGCTTCTTATCGGTCCGTGATTCCAGCTTCGCCCCCTTCCACCGTTACAATGATACGGTTCGGCAGACAGGCCAGAAAGTCTCCGTCGGAGGCCGCCTTCCCCATATGTATGCATATCTTGTCCCTGCACGGTGAATTGTTGAATTCTATGTAATTGTCCTTTATTGTCAGATGAGCTTCTCCCAGCATGCCGGTAAGAACGATTTCACGCTCCTTGTCAAGAGGATAGATGTATTCGGAATCCTTTACCTTTATGACAGCCTTTGCTTCCGTACCGCCCCTGTCGGAAAGCATCAGGAGGGAAGCTGCTATGAGAATTACGGAAACAGCGCCGAAAAGAATGTCTGCAGGTTTCAGGAAAAGCTTCACAGGATAATTATATCATATCATCTAAGAGAAATAATAGTCTTGTATTAAAAGATATTTTATTATATTTTGATATAAATCAATTAATTAGAGAGGTTTACCTGTTATGAAGAGAAGATTGATCACATCAGCACTTCCTTATGTAAACAATATCCCACATCTGGGAAATCTTATACAGATGCTTTCGGGCGATGTATTTGCCCGTTTCTGCCGCAGCCGCGGATACGATACGCTCTATATCTGCGGAACCGATGAATACGGAACAGCCACCGAAACCAAGGCCCTGGAGGAAAAGAAGACTCCGAGAGAACTCTGCGACTACTATTTCAAGGAACACACACAGATCTATGACTGGTTCAAGATAACATTTGACAAGTTCGGACGCACATCCAACGAGGAATGTACCGAAATCACTCAGATGCTCTACAAGGATCTGGAGAAAAACGGACTTATCCAGGAGCACACAAACAAGCAGCTTTTCTGCCCTCAGTGCAACATGTTCCTTTCAGACCGCTATGTAAGGGGAATCTGTCCTAAGTGCGGCGCAGACGATGCCAGAGGAGACCAGTGCGACGGATGCGGTTCCCTTCTCGACCCTACAGACCTGAAGGAGCCAAGATGCTCAACCTGCGGTGCCACACCTGAAATCAGGGAGACAAAGCACCTGTATATCAATCTCCCTGAACTCAGCGGAAAGCTGGAAAGCTGGATGGAGACAGTCAGCAAGGAAGGAAAATGGTCAGATAATGCCATCAACATCACCAAGGCGTGGATCCGCGACGGTCTTAACGAGAGAGCCATCACCAGAGACCTGAAATGGGGAATTCCCGTTCCTCGTCCGGGCTATGAAGACAAGGTTTTCTACGTATGGTTCAATGCTCCTATCGGATATATCTCCATTACAAAGCAGCTTGCCAACGAGCTTGCGGCCCAGGGCAAGGAAAGCTTCGACTGGAAAAGCTGGTGGATTCCCGAAGAGAGCGAAGAGGCAAAAGGCAAGGAAAAGGTTGAGCTTTTCCAGTTTATCGGCAAGGACAACATCCCTTTCCACACAGTTATTTTCCCATGTACACTTCTGGGCTCCGACCATAACTGGACCAAGCTCCATCACATGAGCTCCTCCGAATATCTCAACTACGAGGACGGCAAGTTCAGCAAATCAAGAGGTATCGGAGTTTTCGGAACAGATGCCATTTCCACAGGCATTCCGGCCGATGCATGGAGATTCTATATTTTCTACAACAGACCTGAAAAATCAGACTTCCAGTTCACATGGAAGGATTTCCAGGAAAAGATGAACAGCGAGCTTATCGGAAATCTGGGCAACCTGGTTAACCGTACACTCCTTTTTGTAAACCGCTACTACGAGGGTAAGATTCCTCAGGCTCCTGTGGATGAAGAACTCTGGAGCGAGATCAGGAAAAAGGAAGCAAGAATCACAGAACTTCTGGAATGGGCAGAGCTCAAGGAAGCATTTCACGAGATGTTCTCCATTTCCGACATCGCCAACAAGGCATTCCAGGCAGCAGAGCCATGGAAGACACGCAATACAGATCCTGAGCTGGCAGCAAAGCTTATCTACAACCTCAGCTATGTTATCCGCGACCTTATGATCATGATGAATCCATATCTTCCTCAGTACACTGAAAAGGTTCTTTCATATTTCGGCAAGGAAAGCTTCTCCTGGGATGAAATCGGAAAGCTCGAAGGGCTCGATACAGTGGGACCTACAGAAGTTTTCTTCACCCCTATGGACAAGAAGACAATGGAAGCCTTCAGAGACAAGTTCTCCGGAAGCCAGAAGGAGAGAAAAGAGGAAAAGCAGCCTGAGCAGAAGAAGTCCAAGAAAAAGGAAAAGCCTCCTGTTGAGGACGAGGTTCTCCCATTTGACCAGCAGGCCCCTTTCTTTACCAAAAATATCCGCCTGAAGGTGGCAAAGATCGTAAGCGTGGAACGCAATCCTGAAAGCGACAAGCTCTACATCGAGCATCTCGATGACGGCAGCGGAGAGGACAGGGTAATCCAGAGCGGTCTGGTTCCTTATCTTACACCGGAAGAACTCATGGGCAAGCACATCATCCTGGCCGACAACCTTAAGCCTAGAAAGATGAGAGGTGTGGAAAGCCGCGGTATGCTTCTTGCTGCAGACTACAAGGATGCAGACGGCAAGGAATGTGTTGAGGTCCTCACAGCACCTTGGGCAGCACCGGGAACACAGGTTGTTCTTGAAGGCGACGACCCTGCAGGAATCAAGCCGGACAATATCGATGCAGGCCTTTTCTTCAGTATCGAGGTAAATGTTGTGAACAAGAACGTTGAAATCGGCGGAAAGAAGCTGGTGGCAGACGGCAAGATCCTTACAACAGAAAAAACAGAAAACGGCGGAGTTCATTAATGGAAAAATCCTTCCTCCAGAGCAGCTTATGGGCCTCTTTCAAATCTGCTTTCGGCTGGAAGGGTTATACCTTTGAATTCGGCGGAGAAAAGATAAACGTACTGTTAAGGCGTTTCGGAAAGATTTTCTCTCTGGCCTATATACCCTATGCCCCTGCCGACGACAGCAGGATCGGGGAGCTTTCCCGCTACCTGAAAAAGCAGCTTCCGGCAGGGTGTATTTTTATCAGATACGATTTTCCGTGGTTTACAGAGCAGGAAGGCTCCTGGAAAAGCAGCCCGGCCGTAAAAAAGGGCTTTTTCAAGGCATCCCTGGACATACAGCCCCCATCCTCCGTACAGCTTGACCTGACCTTATCCGAAGCAGAGCTTCTCAAGGGAATGAAGGACAGAGCCAGACGCAACATCAGGACCGCCGAAAAACGGGGCGTCAAGGTAGAAGTCTGCGGTGTGGACAAGCTCCCTCTGTGGTACGACCTTTATAAAGAGACTGCGGAAAGGGACCGTATCTCCATTCACGGATTCAATTATTATCAGAAGCTGTTCCTGCTGGCGGCAGAGCAGAAGGATATCGAAGCAAGGCTTTATCTTGCCTCTGTTGAGGGGGATGTCATAGCCGGAATCATAACTATATTCAACGGCAGGGAAGGAATATACCTGTACGGTGCCTCCTGCGGAAGAAAACGGGAAACCATGCCGGCGTATGCACTTCAGTGGCAGGCCATAAGAGATGCTAAGGCATCAGGCTGCACTTCCTACGATTTTTTCGGAATACCGCCGGCCCCGGACGAAAATCATCCGATGTACGGTTTATATTGCTTCAAGACAGGATTCGGAGGGCGTATTATTCACCGTCCGGGTTGCTGGGACTATCCTTGCAGGCCTTTACTGTACCGTATGTATCGCCTGGCAGAGGCTGCGCGCCGGTACTACTACAAGACCTTCAGAAAAAAACACTGATTTCAGTTATTTGATGATGGTATATTCTTCTTTTATTTTTTTCTCAAGAGACATATATACACGATCGTGGGCTCCTTCAAGAGTCATAAAACCAGTCTGTCCTTCAATATGATAGGTATCCGGAACTGAACCTGTTTCATTATCCTTCATTGTTATTTCCATAAAATATCTGACCATTTGATTAGGATTGCCTTGAAGCTTGAAGGGTTCAATATTTACTTCACATGAAATTTCGAATCTTGCCGGATTGTATACTGCTATGCAGCCCATTTCCTGTACTTTTTCTGACAGGGCTTTCTTGAGTCTGCCGTGTCTGTCTCCCGGATTTCCGGTTACCGAAACAAAAACAGGTGCTTCCTGCATAAGGAGGGAAAGTTCCTTCTCTATTTCCTCAGGAGAAAAAACCATATCCTTGGCCAGTTCTGCCGTATTAAAACTAAGGACTGAAAGGATTGTTATATAATCATTCTGTTTCCCGGCCAGTTCTGCACCCTTTTTATAATTGTAACAGTTAATAAGAGGATTTTCATCTTTTCTGAGAAGAGCTGAAATATCCCTGAAAAGCTGTTCAGTTTTCCTGTAATAGATTCCCGCGGTTTTTTCCTTGTCAAGAACGGCCAAAGCGTAGCACTTGCCGTCAGAAGAAGTCCATGCCTGTTTTATTTCTGCACCGGAAAGAAATTCCATATTGGTGCTGAGTGAAACGTTATGATTTATGCTTGTTTTATGTTCTCCTGAATCTGCCATGTACCTGGAGGCCTCTGTACGGGAATCTACGCTCTGACCAAAAACAGAAGCAAGTGCCTTTATGGCATCTGCTTCCGCTGTTTTCCTGTCTCTGCCGATTCCGGTTGCTGTAAGATATCTTTCATCATACAGTCCGGATGGATTATTAATCCATTCCGGAGGTACCTCTCCGAATGCAGTTGAGCATCCAAACCATAAAATAAGAATCAGAGAAGAGAGGTATTTTTTCATGCTTATTCCTGGCACTGTACTGTCAGAAGGTTAAGCTTTCCTGCTTCTATCTTAACAGATTTTGTTACAGGTTTAATTGATGTACCTGGGAAGCTGATAGTTACATTATATGGTCCGGGTGCGATTTCCAATGCTCCTGCATGTACTTCCGCAGGGAAGAAGTGAGTTCCTCTGATATCAGCCTTGTCATTTTCATCGATTTTTTTGAGTGTTGTATCAAGAACCTTTCCGGCTGCCATTGATGCTCCGGCTTTGGCAATCGCATTCATGTCTTTTGCTTTATACATTGCCCCTACGTAAGTAGCTGCTGCCGCGATATACCTTGTTGTGCTTCTGAATTTGCTTCTCTTTTTATCAAATTCAATATTTTTTTCCATACATGCGCTTGAGATGTCGTTTACATTTTCGATAAGGTCAAGTGTAACTACCTTGTCCCCGATCTTGATTTCGCATGTTTTTGCTTTATAGTCGCGTGGTTCAAGAACTGTGTAGTCATACTGCATGTTTCTTTTTGAAAGACCACCTGTAAGAATGCTTGTAATTTCACCCGATGCAACAGCAAGCTGCTTGACTGCAGGAACTGATGAGAGTCCTTCTACTATTGCATTGATCGGTGTAGTCATTTCTTCTGAAACTCCCTTTTTTTCAGCCATAAGTCCCATAAGAGCCACTACATTGAGGCGAGCCATTCCATTAGGAACATCTTTTGTTTCTTCTTTTACGGCATCAAGAGTTGCTGCATATTTGGTTTCACCTTTGTAACTTTCCTGTTCATATGCTTCTTTCATTTTTTTGTAGAAATAGTCTCTGTTTTCTCCCTCTCTGTGATCATTGTATTTGTTGTAGATGAGTGCAAGGTAGTTTGCCAATGCTGAATTGCTGAAAACAACTCCTGCTGCTTCTGGAGCTTTACTGTCGCTTGGGGAGGCTTCGTCAATTTTTTCTAAAAGTTTATTTTTGTACTCATCCATTTTACGAAGCATGTGTCTGATATTCTTGAGATCCACGAATGCATCATCTGCGGTTTCAGAGTTATCCATTTTGGCAAGGGCATTAAAAATTACCGCATACATATCCTCATAGTCGTATGTTACATAATCTGTGGAATAAGGATCAAGAAGCAGTGTTGAAAGTTCAACCTTGTCTGCATTGTTATATTTTTCTTGAAGCTTATGCATATCAGCAGCAACATCGTTGAAATGATTGACAGCTTCAGCCTTGTTTCCGGCATACAGCTTGATCATACCTGCATCTATGTTGTAGATGTCATCAGAACCGAGAGAATTTCTGTTTGTTTCTTCGGAAAGAAGGCTATAAGCTTCTTCGTAGTTTCCGGCATTCATTGCCTCATTTATAGCTGCCAGGTAATCACCTGATTTTGCCTTCTTTGATTTGGCAGTTTTTTTCTTATTTTTTTCCTTTGCTTTTTCTCCCTTTTTCTGTTCCTTTTCACTCTTCTTGTCCGCTTTTACGGTTTTTTCATTTTTTACTGTATCATTCTGTACAGCACCCTTTGTTGTTCCGCATGATGCAAGAAATGTTGCACATAACAGAATCAGAAGTCCTCTTTTGATAAACTTCATTTTTTAATCTCCTCTATTTTTTGATTTTTTGATTTTTTTCTTTACTTTCTTTTCAGAACCGATAACTTTCTTGATGTCCTTGTTTTCACCTTTCCAGATAAGTTCTCCGGTTTCAATGTCCACCATTTCAGCAAATACAAAATAGGTCTTGACAGCAATATTGATATCTGTATCCACAATAGTTTTTACAGAGCCGGTGAGGATAAGGTCGGGAATAAGCTCGTTTGCTGCTTCCTTCTGTTTTGTAGGATCAGACCATGAAGCCCGGGCAAATCTTTCTTCCCTTATCTCCTCTATTCTTTTTTTTGAAGCAATGAATCTTGCCTTCCCTGAATTAAAAATTCCTGTTTCTATTCCCTCTGTAATAATTGAAGTATCAATGTATTCGTCGCTGTCATTTCTGAACTTACCGACTGTAACAATCGGCCGTCGTCCCAGATCCTCTTTATAGCCTGAAAAACTGCCGGAATTAAGAGCCTGTTCGATAAGCCCTTCACCCACAATCCTTGCGTCCGAATCATTCCAGTAACCGCTTGCATCCACCTGAAGATCTGCATCAACTCTTTCCACGGTTTTTGCATAACAGGGCATGATCAGAACTGAGATGAAAAATATGAAAGCCAGTTTTTTCATTCTCTGGTTACCTTTCCATCCTTCATAAGCTCTGCCACAAGGGTATCTGCCATGTTTTCGGCCTGCTGTCTGTCACCTGATTCAAATTCGTTTACTATCTCATCGATAAGGCTGTTGATCTGTTTCTTGTAAAGTTCCTTGTTGATGGAATAGATCTGGATTACATGATATTCGTCTGTTACCTTGTCGGACTTGTTGTCAATAGTTCTCAGAAGAGTCCAATAGTCAGCCACTTTACGGAAGCCTGAAAATTCTGCCTTTGAAGCAACAGCTGTAATTGTCTTCTGGGTTTTTTCTCTATCTGAAAGAACTCCGCTGAACTTATTCATGGCAGCGGTGTGGAATGTGGCTGCAACTCCTGCATTGAAATCTGCATTTTCCATCCAACTCTGAACCAGATCCAGATCCGGACCGTTATCCTGAACCTTGATTATGATATCTTCATGGCAGTCAAATTTTTCCTTGAATGAATCATAATTATCTTCAAGTACATCCATCAGCCACGCCGGCTGATCAAGTCCGAAAGCTTTGTTTTTATGATTGATTACAATAACCTTAGGAACATCCGGTCCGTCTGTGTTCCCAATATCTGTACCTTGTTGATTTCCGGTTGCTGCCGCACCTGTAGTAGCTCCGCATCCTGTCATGAAAAGAATAACAAGACAAAGAGCTGAGATGATAGCTTTTTTCATTTTTCTCTCCCTTTGATACGCTAAATGAAGTATGGGCTTAAATAATACCACCTGATAAGCGTGTTGTCAACATAAAAGTACTTATTTTGAAGTATATTTAATTATAATGGAAATCAATTTTCGAAAGAACCTAAGAAAAATTCTTGATGACAGGGATATTTCTGTTAAGGAATTGGCATCAATGACAGGAATCTCAAAAAGAACCCTTGAAAATTACCTTGGGAGCAGAGAATCCATTCCCCCTGTTGATTATGGCTACAGAATAGCAAAGGTTTTGGATGTTACGGTTGAATATCTCCTGACCGGAACAGATAAAAATACAATGAGGGAGGAATCCGCCAAAGCTGTCGCCTTTAAAAATCTTTTTAAAAAATTTAATTCTTCGGAAAGTATGAATAATCTGTCAGAAGAGGACATGAAGGCAGTGAGTGATATTGTCAATATCATAATAAATGTCAAAAATACCACCAACCATGTCAGTGTGGATAATGTCGAGATAGAAAAACACTGATTTCAGTTATTGTCGGGAATCCATTTTCCCCCGGATAATTTCATTCCGTACTGTGTTTCAAGATTCCATGCCAGCCCTTTCTGTGTGGCTCTTACCGCACGGGTAAAGTCGGTATCTTCGTGCTTGGCAAGATAAGTTTCGCAACATTCAAGCCCCGATGCAAGAATATTGTCCATCAGAAGCTTGGAGGCAATGAATCTCTCTTCCTTGTGAACGGCAAATATTATCATTGATTCCAGCAGACCTATGATTTCCCATGTAATCTGCTCGGTCTGGGAATACATTCCTATATCCTTGTGCTGGTCTATGAGGCGCACCGGCAGGGAATCAATTATCCTGTCCAGATTCTCCACCAGATATTCCAGATTAAAAAGTCCTGTGGCGCAGTTGAAAAGAATAGGCATTCCGGAAGCCTCGTGGGAGGCTACGAATTCCTTGGAAATAGCCCTTCCGATATCGCCGCAGTTAAGCCTTCCGTTTTTCTCCCTTACCAGGATTCCCCCCTTTACATCCACCGGAGTCTTAAAAGAGAAATCAAAGCTGGCATTTCTTTCCGAAAGAGCCAGGATTGCCACTTCTGCCGGAGAAACTGTAAAACCGATGTTATCCACATTTCCCAGATAGACAAACTTTTTTCCCTCAGCCAGAAGCTTTCTGTATGTATCCCTGAGCACCATGAAATTCTGCCCGTGTCCTCCCGGAAGGGAATAGAAACTTCCGTCCTCCTTTCTGAAAAAGTCCAGAGGAAAGCCCTTGGATGTATGGGTAAATGCCGGAATAAGCGGCTGAACCGCTCCGAGCACCTCGGTTATATCCACGCCGGTTTCTTCTGAAAGATCCCTGATGCCGGGAAGCTCCCTGTAGGTTCTGTATTTATTGCGGAGAATGGTATCCGTGCTGTTGCTGGTCATCTGGAAAACGGAATTTCGGTATGCATCCGGTCCCTTGCCTGTTACAGCCATGGATTTCTTTATGGTAAGAAGAATGGATCTGAGCTTGAGGGCCATGAAATCGTAGCCCGGTGTACCGTCCGGGTTTATGTATGCCGGAGTTGCCCCTTTAGGAATGTTTCTTGCAGTATCCGCAAGAGCCTCAAACTGTTTTTCCGCCTCTGCAAAAAGCTCCGGATTGAAGGCTGAATTGTTTTTTCTGTCGCAGTAGCTGGTGGCCATGCCGCCGTTGAGTACACCGTAGGAAAGGAACGGAATAAGATGAAGTCCTATCTTTTCCGCAGTCTCGAATCCTATATCCAGAGTATCTCCCTCTTTGCGTGCATCTGTCAGCAACTCTGTCGGAATTCCGTATTTTTTCAGGATTTCCTGCGCTTTAGTCCCGTTTATGTAATAATGAAGATTCTTGTGAAGTACAAAAATATCCTTGCCGTCGGGATGAGGCAGTGTATCTACATCAAGATGACTGATTCCCTCCGGTCGTGATGCGTTTACTGAGTCGAGAATTTTCTGACCAAGGTTCAGATCTGTTTCCATGCTTTTAATATACAATATATTTCATTTTAAGACAATTATGCCGATATTTATAAGGATATGCTCAGAAAAACCTTACTTTTTTTATATATTCTTGTATTTTCCGTTTCATTGTATGCGGAGCCTGAAAAAATGATCCTGACTGAGGGAGGGATGCTTATTTCTGCCAACAGGGAGGGAATGATAAAGGTCTCCTATGACGGCGGCGACAGCTGGACCGGTATCAGCCCAGGCCTGCCCGAAAAATATGTATATCCTTTTACAGAAAAGGAATACAGGGATATTTCATCGGTGTATTATGATGAGGAAACCTCTGCCATGGCAGCCTGCGGTTCCGATTTTGTTGCATTCTGCGGTGCCGGCAGCTCCGGGTGGAAAACCATACCTGTAAAGGCACCGGTAAAGGAAAGAGCCTATTTTTCCTCCGTTGCCCTGAAGCCTGCGGAAAACGGCTTTCTTATCATGGCCGGAACCAGCTGCGACGGCTTCTTCTGTACCTCTGACATGGGCGAAACCTGGGAAATCTTCCCCAGCAACCGTTTTTACATAGGGGCCGGGTTCTATGAGGAGCTGACTGCCGTGTGTCCTGCAAAGGGGGAGGGACCCTACTCCTGGTATGCGGCAGCCGCTCCCGACAATCTTATCTACGGCTTTGATCCTGTAATACAGCGCTGGAGGCCGGTTCCTGTGCCTGATGCTGTTTCTGCCCTTCCCATCCATTCATTGACCGATACAGGTGCCTCCCTGAAGGTTATTTCCGGCAGCGGTGTCTACGAATGCTCCTACGACGGCCTGGAATGGTACAGCCTTGACGGTGTGAAGCTGCCGTATATCAAGAAAAAGGTTAAAGCTGCTGCAACAGCCGAAAACAGGACCGGTATCTACCTGAGCTATGGCAGCGGCCGGGGAGAGAGACTGGACAGGCATATTGAATTTATCAAGGCCCGTGGCATGAATTCCCTGGTTATCGACCTGAAGGACGATTTCGGAAACATTACCTGCGGTACCGGAAATCCTATGGCTGCAGAGGTGGGAACCGACAAGGAGTATTTTTCCCTGAAGGAGCTTCTGGAGAAGGCCCATGCCGAAGGAATCTATGTCATCGGGCGTATTGTGGTTTTCAAGGATGAGAAGCTGTACAACCATGACAATTACCGTTATGCGGTACGGGATATGGATACCGGAGAGCCGTGGCGGCATATTGTTGGGGGAACCCAGAGGGAATACTGGGTGGATCCGTTCTGCAGCGATGTATGGGATTATAACATAGCCCTGGCTCAGGAGTTTGCAGCTGCAGGTATAGATGAGATACAGTTTGACTACATCCGTTTTCCTACCGACGGTAAAATAAGCCGTATCCATTATCCGTACAGGAAAGAGAGAATGTCCAATTCCGATGCCCTGGAATCCTTCCTCAGAAAAGCCAGGGAGCATATAGCTATTCCTATCAGTGTGGATTTCTACGGCTTCAACGGCTGGAACAAGATAGAAAAGAAAAACGGCCAGAACCTGGATATGGTTGCCAGATATGTGGATGTGGTTTGTCCCATGTACTATCCGTCCCATTTCTCCGAAGATTTTCACAGGAACAGCTCCTATATGGAGTGGTCCGAATATATCTATCGCTCAGGTACCGAAAGGGCAGCTGAAATTGTCAGGGATACAGGCTGTATAATCCGTCCTTACGTACAGGCCTTTCTTGTGGGAAAGGAGCTGAAGATGGAAAAGGATGAGTATTATGAGTATTTCCTCAGGCAGATAAAAGGTTCCGAAGAGGGAATGGGCTCCGGCTACACGTTATGGAATGCCTCAAACCGGTATTACATGGTGCCGGAGGATTTCAGAGCAGACTCTTTTTAAGGGTGAAGAACGGAATGCATTTCTTGTTTTCCCCTTCGGCCCCGAAGCTGAAAGGCGGCTCCGCGTAACGAACTATTATCTCGACCGAGAATTCGGTATCCTTCGGAGTTGTTATTTCCATTTCAAAAGGCATAGGCTGATTCTGTCCGATACGGAACTTTATGTTGTTTCCCTCTGCCATATGAGGATATGTTGAATCAAGTACAAGAATCCTGTTTTCCGGATTCTTCGGAATAAGGGTAACAATCAGCTTGTCAGCCTTTCCTTCCGCATCGATTTTCAGCTTCACGGTTTTTCTTTCCAGGAAGTATCGTGTCTCTTCGGAGAAGCTTGCCTCGAACTCAGGCTTTTTGGTATCTATGGATATTCTTCTGTTATCGGTATTTATGTCAAACTGTTCATCTCCGTAATTAATCCTGAGGCTTCCGAGCTTGTAGCTGCTTTCAAGGAAAAGGGTTCCGGTATCCTTATCCGCATCTATCTCCTGATGTGCCCTGATTATCTGCAGGTTTTCCTTGCCGTAAGGAGAATAGGTGTAAATAAAGCGGACAGAAAGAATCGTGATGACAATTACCCCCACCAGGGCTGCAATTCTTGAAATCTTGTGCCTGAACTTCATCTTAGGCGGAAGAACAAAGAAAATTCTTATTCCCATGAAAATATACGGAAGCGAAATCATGGTTATGAGAAAATTGATGGTAGCTGATGAGAATATCAGGTCTCCCGCCAGATTGATTGCCGGATAGAAAATTATTCCGTGGGTGGCCAGAATAAGGAAAGTTCCTGCCAGAACCATACAGAGAAATTTTATCCTTCGGCTTGAATGGAGTGTGAAGACAAAAATCCAGAGCAGTCCCCAGATAAAATAGATTGCAAAGGAAAAGTCGATAAAAATGAATATCAGCAGGTCCAGGATTGCCGTAACCACTGCGCTTCCCGAATAGAAGCTTCCCAGGTTGGCTCTCTTGAGCTTCTTGAAGAACGGTGCAATGGCTGTCAGCAGCAGTACGCAGACCGTACATTTCAGTATGAATATTTCGGGAATTATCTTCTGCCACTGCGATTCCAGATGGGTCAGTCTGAGAAATCCCACTATCAGATAGGTGGAAATGGAATAGAATATGAAGACTGTAAGGGCAGTCCACGGAATCAGATAGAAGTACTTGAATATTCTTTTCAGGTAAAGACCCGACTGTTTTGCATGGAATGTTATATAGAAAATAACGATGACCGATACCGCCAGGAAGAAGAACAGGAGATAGGATTCCGAAATGACAGTATAGCCGTTGCTGAGCTTTACCACAAAATAGTTCTTACCGGAGCTGTCCCATGTAACGGCAGTCTTTTCCGCAAAATCGGACATGCAGACTGAAAATCCGTCAAACCATTTGTCTGCATCGGGATGTGTGTCACCGGGGCTGCTGAGGAACATGAGGGCAGGAATATCTGCATCCAGATATGTATCCAGGGGCGATGGGGGAAGAATCATTCCCAGGTTGTAAAGGATATTCTGCTCTGCCCTGAGGCTGTAGTCCAGTCCCGATTTCAGAAGGGCATTGTTTATGTTCTTCACCATCCTGTACGGGGTGATTGCCCTGTTGTTGCCGGTCCTGAGTACAGTCTTTCCCGGTACCGATGAGAAGTTGAAATATATTACAGAGCTTTTTTCATTGTATTCGTTCCTGATAAAGACATTGGTTCCGATGGGATGTCCTTCGGTTCTTCCGGTTTCGGCTCCCAGGAACAGTATCCTTACATCCTGCTCGGAGCTTCCGGCTGCAAAAAGCTTTGCCAGCTCCAGGGCTGCAGCCACATTTACCGCATTTCCCTTTTCCCCGTTCAGAGGGGCGGCGATTATCAGGTGGTTTTCGGAATTGCCCGGTATTCTTGCATATATGTTCTTTGAGAAAGAGTGACGGTCGGAAAGCACATCGAGAGGAACCTCGGAAAAGCTTATCCCTGCATCGGAAAGGCTCTGCTTGATATAGCCCCTCAGCAGGATCTCATTTTCGGAATTCTCTTCTGCAGGATAAAATTTTTCCATCTCCGTCAGTGTGGAGGAAAAGCTGTGGGAGCCGGTATCTGCCCAGACCGGAATCAGCATGAGAAAAAATATTATCGATGCAAGAAGCTTCTTCATTTATATTAAGAATATTTTAACTGTTGTTTACAGTCAATAGAAAAAATTTACTTGTTGCCCGTTGATGTTTTTTATGTTATATCAGAAGTATGCAGGTAAAAGATATTTCCAGAACCAGGATTTTCCGTTTCTCAGACAGAAGCAGTGCTTTTCTTGCTATCTTTACCTGTCTGGTTTTCTTTCTCTATGCCCTGGGCTCCTATCAGGATTTCCTGATTTTCTCCAGGATCCTCCTTCTCAGGATATGCCGTTTTTCATCAGTGACCCTTATTGGCTTTTCGTTTTTTTCCCTGGTGCAGATCTTTTTCTACGGCTCCATCAAAAAAGGCTTTTTCAGGGTAAAGCTTATCGAGCATATCATCTATCTTGTCATAGCCCTGCTGATGCTCTCCTTTTCCATGTTCATCATTTCCTTTGTCTGACAAACAGCTTTGAAAGAAGAGTTGCTCCTATATATACCGTACCTGCCAATACTATGGTTATGGCTCCGTTTGGAAGGTTGAAGCTGTAGCTGAGAAAAAGTCCGGCTGATGAGAAAAATGCACAGAGAAGGGTAGCTGCAGTCATCATGTGGGAAAGCCTTTTTACTGCAGTTCCCGCTGTGGCTGCCGGTATTGTAAGGAAGGCCAGTGCCATTATTACCCCCACGAAGGAGACCATGAGAACCACGGTCAGCGCTATGAGTATATTCAGGAGAATATTGAAGAAAACCGTATTTATTCCCCTGACCCCGGCAAAGGTCTCGTCAAATGAGACGCCCTTCAGCAGGTTGTAATATCTGATTACCACAAAGACCACTATCATATCCAGAACTGCGATGATAAGCAGATCCTTGCCGGAAAGCAGAAGTATGTTTCCGAAAAGATAGCTCATGGGGTCGGCATAGCTTCCCGAAAGGGAGATGCAGATGATTCCCACCGACATCCCCACTGCCCAAACAGCCCCTATCACGCTGTCCTTTCTTTCATTGCCGTATATTTCCACCAGGGAGATAAGCAGTGCCGCCAGTACAGCCGCAGCCAGCGCTCCGGTGATAGGGGAAATTCCGGTTCCCATTTTTTCATTGATATAGATTACTGCTCCGATTCCGCCCAGTGCCACATGACTGACTGCTCCCACTATGTAGGACATTCTCTTTACCACCACATAGGAGCCTATCATTCCGAAGGCGATACTTGAGAGAAGACCTGCCAGAAGGGCATATCTGATGAACGGAACAGCAGGGTCTGCTACAGCCGCAAGAAAATCAGTAAGCATGGCCAGCCTCCTTTTCCTGAAGGTCTATGTCATGCCTTACCATCTTGAAGATATCGTCTCCCACCGAAATCTCCTGGGTAGGATGCTCGTGGAAATGTCTGTTTATGCAGAAAATCCTGCTGCTGAAGGCTGTGGTGAAGGTGGTGTCGTGGGTTACCACTATGATGGTAAGCTTCTTGTTCAGCTCCTGGATAAGATTTGAAAGATAATCCCCCGAGGTTGCATCCAGGTTGTTGGTTGGCTCATCCATCAGCAGTATCTCCGGTTCTCCTGCCAGGGCCCTTGCTATCAGCACCCTCTGTCTCTGACCTCCCGAAAGGGCAGAAAAAGGATTGCTGCTTACATCCTCCAGACCGATATCCTTCAGTACCTTTGAAGCAATTTCCCTGTCCCGGTCGGTATAGCGGAAAAGTCCCTTCTTCATCCTTCCCGAAAGGACGGTTTCAAATACTGTTATCGGAAATTTCGGATCGAAATGGGTATACTGGGGAACATAACCCATGACCGGTGTCCTGAGTCTTGCCGGATTCATTCCGTTTATGAGTATGGTACCCGATTCAGGCTTCAGAAGCCCCAGCATAAGCTTCAGCAGAGTGGATTTACCGCCGCCGTTGGGTCCCGTTATTATTATTATTTCCTTGTCGTAGATATCAAAGGAAATATCCTCCAGCGTATAACCGGAATCATATCTGAAAGAAAGATTCCTTACTTCTATCCTTTTTTCCTTCATTTCAGTTACCGCTTCCCTTTTCAAAGGCCCTTGTCAGGGATTCTGCCAGATAGGTCATGTTGTTTATGTAATCGTATTCCAGTACGGAAAACATGATTATTTCCCCTTTGATGGCGGCGGCAATCTTCTGTGTCCCGGCTGCCGGAAACTCAGGCTGCATGAAGATGGTTCTCACCCTGTCGGCTTCCGCCTCTGCCACCAGCTTTCTTATCTGTGCCGGCGAAGGCTCCCTGCTGCCTGTTTCTATGGACTTCTGCACAAGGCCGTATCTTTGGGCAAAATAGTCCAGGGCTGAATGATAGACATAGAAAATCCGGCCCCTGTAGGGTGCAAGCCTGCTTCCGATATCCCTGTCAAGCTTATCCAGCCTGCTTATGAACTCCCTGCAGTTTGCCATGTAGAAATCCCTGTTTCCACTGTCTGCCTCGGAAAGGGCGGATGCAATGTTTTCAGCCACTTTCTTTACCTTCACCGGATCTGTCCAGATATGGGGATCAGCCTCCCCGTGGTGATGATGCTCTTCTCCGTGACCGTGATTATGACATCCCGATTTTTCAATTCCGGCAGAAATGTCGTATACCGAAAAGCTCCCGGTGCTGTTCTTCAGCCGGCCCAGAAACATGTTTTCAGACTGGATGCCCATGGTCAGGTAAACATCAGCCTTGCCCAGCTCTATGATCTGTCTTGCGGAGGGATCGAAATTTTCGGGACTTCTTCCCTGGGGAACCAGCACCGAAACCTGAACCTTTTCACCGCCTATCTGTTCCGTAAAGAATTTCTGGGGCATGATGCTTACGAAAACCTTCAGCTTCTCCTCTGAGAAGGCATTTCCTGTGATGAAGATCAAAAGAAAGGAGAATATTATAAGCTTTTTCATTCCTGTTTTTCCTTGCCGTTGCATTTGATGTAGAGCTCGTTGCAGTCACTGCACTTTTCTATGGAATGGGTTTTTGAGAATTTTTCCCAGTGCTCCCGCTGTGATATGGAAATAAGTCCGGTGCCGCTGCAGAGAGGACATGTGTTCTGCATATATTCAAGTACCGCATTGCGGATAAAGTCTGATCTGTTGGGTACATTCCTGAGCATGGCTGCCAGTTCCTCGTCTGCCTTGAAGGAGATGACCTCTGTCTTTTCTGTCATTTTTACCTCGGTAATACTTTGTAATACCAAGATAATCCATCACATGTAGTATGTCAATCAGAAATCATTGAATCTTGAGAAAAGTCTGTCGCCCAGATATATTCCGGCCCATTCCCAGCTGCCGTGGATTTCGGGGTCTGCAGGGAAATCTATTTTCCTGAAATAGAGATACCAGGTGTTGATTCTGTGTTCCCAGCCTGATGTGCGGAGATAGGCTTCCCTGGAATTCGAAACCTTGTCCAGTGTGCTGCTGACCCAGACATAGCTGTTCAGGAAGCTTCCTATGTTTTCTGCAGCAGGGGTCACCTCTCCCGTTTCATCCTCCCATGAGGACATGAAGAAATTGACCTCAGACATGTATTTTTTCAGCTGTCTGGCATTTTTGCTGTATTTGCCCGATTTTATGGCCTGGGAAACCTTTTTCACCAGTTCGTCCAGACTTTCGTCCGCCCAGGTGATATCGGTGTTGTAATATGCAACCATATTGCCGGCATATTCATGGGCCGATGAATTTCCCGGTATCGAGGCTTCCGGATAGCTCAGGAATTTTTTGTAGGACTGGATAGCCTGATCCCAGTCACCCAGTTCTCCGTATGTATTACCCATGTAGAAATAGATTTCTCCCGGCTCTGCCTTGTCGGGAAACCTGGTTATGATATCCCTGAAGCAGGCAATCTTTTCCTCCGGATAGGTGCTGTATCTGATAAGGGCCCTGAGACTGAGATAGTGGACCGATTCTCCGCGGAAATTCACATCGCTGCAGTTGTTGATGATTCTCCTGAAATAGTGGAGGGCAAAGGGAAGTGCATCCTTGTCCATGGAATTTCCTGCCATGGTGAAAAGATAAAAGGCGTTGTAGGGATCATCCGGATGGGAGTGGACATAATCAGACAGGAACAGATTTATAAGCTCAGGGTCGGAATTCCGGTCCAGCATCCCCTTGATCTGCATCATGGTTATGTAGTTCTTTTCGTAGTCCGCTTCCTCTTCCGCAGATATTTTCAGGGAGGAGACAAGCTGTCCGAATCTTTCCGCATCCCCCTTTTCCATGCCGGAGGTATATATGTCTCTGCCGCAGGAAGTGAAAACCAGCACCGCCGTCAGCAGTACGGCAGTGAGTATCCGCCTGATATTTTTCATATTTTAAAAATATATCACACCAAATAAGAGTTGGCAAGAACAGCACTATCTGTTAAAATGTATGTATTAAGGAGAATCACGGAAAATGGGTGAAATCATTACACTTAAGGATGGGACGATTTGTGTTCCCGACAATCCAATTATTCCATATATCGAAGGGGACGGAACAGGTCCCGACATCACAAGAACCGCGCTGCCGGTAATAGATGAGGCTGTAAGGCTTGCTTACGGCGGAAAAAGAGCAATAGAGTGGAAAGAGGTTCTGGCAGGAGAAAAGGCCTTCAATATAACAGGCGACTGGCTTCCTGAAGAGACTCTCGAGGCTTTCAGGAAATACAGGGTAGGTATCAAGGGTCCTCTCACAACTCCGGTAGGAGAGGGAAGAAGAAGCCTCAATGTGGCACTTCGCCAGCTTCTTGACCTTTATGTATGTCTCCGTCCGGTAAAATATTATCCAGGAGTTCCTTCCCCGGTAAAGAATCCGCAGCTGGTAGACATGGTGGTTTTCAGAGAAAACACTGAGGATGTCTACATCGGATATGAAACACCGGCCGGTAACGAAAATACCGAAAAGCTGGCCGCATTCCTCAAGGAGACCTTCGGATGGAACATTCCCGAGGGAGCCGGAATCGGAATCAAGCCTGTAAGCAAGGCCAGAACAGAACGCCTTGTAAGAGCAGCCATCGAATATGCAATCGAAAACAAGCGCAGATATGTTACCATTGTCCACAAGGGAAATATCATGAAGTTTACCGAAGGGGCATTCCGCAACTGGTGCTACGAGCTTGCAGCCAGGGAATATCCGGGCAGGGTAATGACATGGGAAGAGGCCGGGGACAATCCTCCTGAAGATGTTATCATCATCAAGGACTGTATTGCCGATGCATTCCTCCAGCAGATCCTTACCCGTCCTGCAGAGCATGAGGTTATCGCCACCCTTAACCTTAACGGAGACTATGTTTCCGACGCCCTTGCGGCTCAGGTAGGTGGAATCGGTATCGCACCGGGTGCAAATATCAACTATACCGACATGGTAGGTATCTTCGAGGCAACCCACGGTACAGCACCTAAATATGCCAACCTGAACAAGGTAAACCCATCCTCCATGATTCTTTCTGCATCCATGATGCTGGATTTCATGGGCTGGAAGGAGGCTGCGGCTCTCATCGAGAAGGGAATTTCCGGAGCAATCGCATCGAAGCGGGTAACCTACGATTTTGCCCGTCTCATGGATGGAGCTGAAAAGATCTCCACCAGCGAATTCGGAAAATGTATTATTGAAAATATGAGGTAAAAGTGAAGGATACACCGATAAAGCTGTTGTTTTCAGGTATTATATTGTTTATTGCGGGACTGGCTTTCATCCTGCATAAGATATACGGAGCGGCATTTCTCAACATTGCCCTTCCCCTTATCTGTTTCCTCAGCGGTGTATTCATGCTTATCCTTTCCATCAGCAGCAGGGGGAAAACCTGGAATTTCATAACCGGGGTTTTTCTCTGTCTGACCTGTGCATTGCTCATATGCTATGAGATAATCTTTCCGGGTGTTGAGTTCAGGGCGATATGGCCTGTATTCATGTTCCTTTTCGGACTGATTGTCTTTATTTATTCCATCCGGGGAAAACAGGGGCGTAATGTGAAAATCATGGTGCCTTCCATGGCTATCTGTATTCTGGCCCTGATATTCCTCCCATTCAGCCTGAAGCTGATAACAATGAGCCTTTTCCGTTTCATGGAGTACTGGTGGCCTGTTATCTTCTGTATCCTGGGGCTGATACTTCTTTCCGTCTATTTCTGGAAAAGCATGAAAAGGAAGAAATAGTCTGTTATTTTCCCTTCCGGGCCAGCAGCAGGACTGCGGCAAATGAAAGAACAATTCCCGTAAGCTTCAGCAGGGTCAGTCCCTCCCTGAAAACACATATTCCCACAAGTGTTCCCACAAGAGGCTCCACCGCCACAAGTATGGCAGCCTTTCCCGTTTCCAGCCTTACCAGACCGTAGGTATAGAAAAAGTAGGGCAGCACAGTACAGAACAGGGCAATTCCCGCCACCCACAGTGCGGTAACCGGCTCCATGGCCGAAGCTATATGGCCGAAATTACAGAACGGAATTATGCTTAATCCCGAAAAAAGGAATGTATAGAAGGTTACGGTCAGCGGATTGTACCGCACCAGGGCATACCGGCTGAAAATCGAATAAAGGGCATATCCCAGACCTGCTCCCAGACCGATAAGGAATCCCTGCAGGTTTATGGTGCCGTCTCCCGAAAGGATTCCTGAAACCAGTATACATCCCCCGAAGGTCATGGCCAGCGCCAGAAGCTTGACAGAGGTGATTTTTTCCCTGAACAGGAACAGCGACATTATCAGGACAAAGATGGGGGATGTATAAAGCAGGATAACGGCCACGGAGGCTCCCACCTCAAGTATGGTCCTGAAATAGCACAGCGAAAAGAAGGTAAGGCTGATTACCCCCGAACCTATGAACATCCAGATATCCCTAAGCCTGAAGCAGAGATATCTCCTGTTGGTGAAAAAAAGGAACAGAAACATGAATCCGCAGGAAATAAGGGCCCTGAGAGCCAGTATTTCGGGAAGTGAGAAGTCTGCGGAGTCAATCTGCTTTATGAAAATGCTTATGCAGCCCCAGAGAACACCGGCAGCCACCACGGAAGCAATATATCTTGTCTGGTTCATGGTCTGATTTTCTCAATTTTCATCTAATTTATCAATAGGTTTTATTTCCCCCTTTTTTTTTTAAATAAAAGGTATTAATATAATGGGCAAGGAGATAATAATGGACAATAAAGCAATTGCTGCGGTGGCAAATTCGATCCGTGCACTTTCCATGGATCAGATTCAGAAGGCAAAATCAGGTCATCCCGGACTTCCGTTGGGATGTGCAGAGCTGGGAGCACTTATTTTCGGTGAAATCCTCAGGCACAATCCAAAGGCTTCGGACTGGGCAGACCGCGACAGGTTTGTTCTTTCGGCAGGACACGGATCAGCCCTCCTGTACAGCCTGCTTCATCTTTCCGGATACGACCTTTCCATGGAAGACCTCAAAAGCTTCCGTCAGCTGGGTTCAAGAACTCCGGGACATCCCGAATACGGATGGACAGACGGTGTGGAGACAACCACGGGCCCTCTCGGTGCCGGATTCACAAATGCCGTAGGTATGGCAATTGCGGAGCAGATGCTTGCTGCAAAGTTCAACACACCTGAGCACAGCATCGTTGACCATTTTACATATGTACTTTCAGGTGACGGCTGCATGATGGAGGGTCTTACCTCAGAAGCCGCATCCCTGGCCGGAACCCTGGGGCTGGGAAAGCTGGTCGTTTTCTATGACGACAACGGAATCACCATCGAGGGTAAGACAGATCTTGCATTTACAGAAAACGTGAAGGGACGCTTCGAAGCCTACAACTGGCAGGTTCTCTCCGGAGATGCATACGATATCGACGGAATCATGAAGCTTGTGGATGAAGCAAAAAAAGAGACATCAAAGCCTTCACTCATCATCCTTAAATCAATTATCGGAAAAGGCTCCCCTAACAAGGCCGGCAGCCACAGCGTACACGGCGCCCCTCTGGGACCTGACGAAATCATCGAGGCAAGAAAGGTTCTTGGAATTCCTGTGGATCAGGATTTCTATGTTTTCCCTGAAGCCAGAAAATATTTTGAAGATAAGGCTGCCGGATGGAGCAGTGCATACGAGGAATGGAAAAAGACCTTTGAGGCATGGAAGAAGGCAAATCCTGAACTGGCTGCCGAATGGGAAGCCTATATGGCAGGAGCTTCCGTTACAGTTGCTTCCGACAAGCTGCCGGGCTTCAAGGTGGGAGACAAGATCGCCACAAGAAGTGCCAGCGGAAAGACTCTGGTAAAAATCTGCGGCGAAGCTGGAAATGTTGTGGGAGGCTCTGCAGACCTGGCCCCTTCCAACAATACAGTAGTTCCTGAAAACGGCGATTTCTCAGCCGTGAACCGTCTCGGAAGAACACTCCATTTCGGTATCAGGGAGCATGCAATGGGAGGTATCTCCAACGGTATCGTCCTCCACGGCGGACTCCGTTCCTATTGTGCCACATTCCTTTCATTTGCAGACTACATGAGACCTACAGTACGCCTTGCCGCAATCATGAAGATTCCTACAGTATTTATTTTCACCCATGACTCCATCTATGTGGGAGAAGACGGTCCTACACACCAGCCTGTCGAGCAGCTGGAATCTCTCCGTGTTATCCCTAACGTTCAGGTAATCCGTCCGGGAGATGCCCAGGAGGTTGAGGTTGCTTGGCAGATGGCTATGGAAACCGCCGACAAGCCTACCTGTATGGCATTCACCCGTCAGGATATCGTGGTTTACGAAAAAGAGGACAGACAGTGGAAGAAGAACATGCGCAGAGGTGCATATATCGTGAAGGACTGTGCCGGAACTCCTGATGTGGTGGTTGTTGCCACAGGCTCCGAGGTTTCTCTTGCAGTTGCAGCCGCAGAAAAGACAAAGAAGAAGGTAAGGGTTGTTTCCATGCCTTGCCGTGAGCTTTTCGAGGCCCAGAGTGCTGCCTACAGGAACAAGCTGCTTCCTAAGGGAGTACGCGTGGTGGTTGCAGAATGCGGAATTCCTACAGGCTGGAGAGGTTATGCCGATGAAAAGGACATTCTCGGAATCAGCACCTTCGGAGAATCGGGAAAATATGCCGATGTAGCTGCAAGGTTCGGTTACACAGCCGAAAACCTGGCAAAGATAATCAACAGAAGATGCTGCTGAAATTTCCCGCCCCTGTAGTTGAGTTTGCAGAGATAGTTTTCAGGGGCGGATATGAAATCTATCTGGTAGGAGGTGCCGTAAGGAACATAAAGTGCGGCCTTCCTCCGGATGATTATGACTTTACTACCAATGCCACACCTCAGCAGATTACCTCTCTCTTCCGGAAGGTCATACCCACAGGAATAGAGCACGGTACGGTAACAGTTCTTTTCAAGGGCTTTTCCTTTGAGGTCACCACATACCGCATAGACGGAAAATATTCCAATTCCAGACATCCCGACAAGGTAATCTACAGTACAGATCTTTCCGAAGACCTCAGAAGAAGGGACTTTACCATAAATGCCATGGCACTGGATGTCCGCAACAACAGATTTATCGACATGCACGGTGGTATGGAGGATCTGAAAAACGGAATTATCCGTGCCATCGGAAACCCGGATGAACGGTTTGCCGAGGACGGACTCCGTATCCTGAGGGCCTGCCGTTTTGCCGCCCAGCTGGAATTCGACATAGAACCTCTGACCCTGGAGGGGATGAGACACAACAGTCACCGGCTTGCGGGAATTTCTGCGGAGCGTATCAGGGATGAACTGGTAAAGACCATGAATGCGGAGCATCCCTCCAGGGCCTTCATTGTAATGCATGAAACCGGGGTGCTGAAGTATGTCCTTCCCGAACTGGAGGAGGGCTTCGGAATGGTGCAGCGGGAGCTTCACCGCTACGATGTTTTCCATCACATAATCTACAGCTGCGACTTTGCCGAAAAGGATGCCGTACTCAGGATGACAGCCCTTCTCCACGATATAGGAAAGCCCCGCTGTCTCGAAATCAGGGACGGTGTTCCAACCTTTTACAGGCACGAGGAGATTTCGGCCGAAATGGCAGGGGAAATTCTCCGCAGGCTCAGGTTTTCAAAATCTGACGAAAGCCATATCTGTCACCTTATCCGTTACCACATGTTCCATTACACATCGGACTGGAGCGACAGTGCCGTAAGACGCTTTGTCTCAAAGGTGAGACCGGAGAACATATCCGATCTTTTCAGGCTCAGGTTTGCCGACAGGGCTGCCATGTCAGGCTCTTCCGCCCACGCCCTGACACCGGACGATATCGAGTTTGCAAGAAGGATTGACGGAATAATAAAGGAAAAATCGGCTCTTTCCATGAAGGATCTGTGTATAAACGGCAATATTCTTGCCGAAAAGGGAGGCATTCCCAAAGGACCTCACATGGGAACTGTTCTCAGTTTTCTTCTGGAGTCGGTACTTGATGATCCTGCCCTCAACGAGCAGGAGAAGCTTCTGGAGCTGGCAGTGAATTTCTACAGGAGCCGGATCAGTCTATAGGACGGATATGTCCCGGATCACTTATCACATTCTCGTACAGGGTCTTGTATTTATCGCCGAAAAGCTTCAGTGTATGGCGTTTCAGGATAAGCTCCCTTCCTTTCTGTCCCATGTCCCAGAGCTGAGGAATCTCCACCTTTTTCAGGATTTCATAGAGCTCGTCCCCTTTGCCCGGAGTGAAAAGGAAGCCTGTTTCCCCGTCGGTTACGGTTTCAGGGTTTCCTCCGCAGCGTGATGCAATGAGAGGTGTACCGCTGGCCATGGTTTCCAGAGGAATATATGAGAATGCCTCATCCCAGCGTACCGGAAGAACAGTAACATCGGAATTTGCATAGAAGGCACTTACCTCCTGAGGGCTTTTCAGGAAGCCTACCCAGTTGATGGCCGGATCCCCTTCGGTCTTTTTCTGGAGAAAGCTTTTCAGGGTTCCGTTTCCTACGATATTCAGCTTTACCTTCCTTTCCTTGGAAAGCTGCTGTACCACGTCGATAAGGAGGTCGATTCCCTTTTCCGGGGTAATCTGTCCCACAAAGGTTATTTCCAGGGTATCGTGAGGAGTATATTCCACCGGCTTGAAGATCTCAGGATTTACTCCCGCATAGAGAAGAACAATTTTTTCTTTGGGAACACATCCTATTTCCTCCAGCTGTTTCTTTACAAACTGGCTTATGGCCACATGACAGGCCGCATTTCTGAAATTTCTTTTTGTAAGGGTGAAGAATTCATTCATGAACTTGTCCACCATGTACTTCTTGGAACCTACAGACATGTGGAAGGTACAGATCAGGGGAACATCCAGCTTTTTCCTGAATTTCTCGATGGAAAAATCGAGTCTTCCCGACGGATGGTGATGATGGATGACATCCGGTTCGAATTCCTTCAGCCTTTCAAGGACATCGTTGGGATGCTTTGCCCATGGAAGGATGCCGCCGATAAGGTATGAATCGGGTTCATATACGGGAATTGCCTGCTTTTTCCACTTGGCTTCGCTGACTACGAGGGTTTCCTGGTTGATTTCTTCAAAATACCTATAAATGTTAAGGGCGTAAGAAGCGATCCCCCTTACGCCGCTGTGAATGTGAGCAATCTTCATGTCAGTTAAATGATACTATGGAAAAATTATCCTGTCAATCTTTACGGAATGCGGTTCCGTGGTACAGGGCAATCATCTCCCCGTTTTCGTTTGTTATCCTTACATCGTACCGTGCCAGGGTCTTCTTACAGGAAACCTCCACCGCCTCCGCAGTCAGTATTCCCTCCGAAACTCCCTTTATGAAGGAGACCGATGCCTCCACAGCCACCGCTGTCTTGCCTCTGGAATTGGCTGCCATGGCAAATGCATAGTCGGCCAGGGTAAAAAGAAGTCCCCCCTGGATTATCCCCACTCCGTTCAGGTGGTGGTTCCTGATCTTTACGGAAGCTCTGCCGTATCCGGGTCTCACTTCCTCAGGCTCTATTCCGCAGAAATTTACAAATCTGTCATTTTCCAGTCTTACTACTACGTCGTCAGCAATATCTTCGGTTTTCATATATGTTAAATATAATTACTATAAAAATAAATTACAACAAACATTGAATAAAACATATTTTTTCTTATATATTTAAAAACATGGAAAAGAAAGAAAACATTCAGTCCGTGCACTGGGCTGACATCACAGCAGACAAGATTATCCGTGAAAGAACAAAGTTTCTCGGTGAAAACAAGAATGCATTCGTATGTGCCTCAGGTATTACCCCTTCAGGTACAGTTCACATAGGAAACTTCAGGGAAATCATTTCCGTGGAGCTTGTTGCCCGTGCCTTGAGCCAGAAAGGGCAGAAGGTCCGTTTCATATATTCATGGGACGATTATGACGTGTTCAGGAAAGTTCCGAAAAACATGCCGAAACAGGAGGAGCTTGCAGGTTATCTCCGTTTCCCGATTACCATGGTTCCGGATCCGTGGGATAAGGAAGAAAGCTATGCCAGAGCCCACGAGGTGGAACTGGAATCTCTTCTCCCTCTGGTAGGTGTATACCCTGAATATCTTTATCAGGCAAAGAACTACCAGGCTTCCAGATATGCGGAAGGAATGAGAAAGGCTTTTGAGAAAAAGAAGGAAATCAAAGCATTCCTGGATGAGTTCAGGACAGAGCCGCTTCCTGAGGAGTGGCAGCCGGTTTCCGTATTCTGCAGCCGCTGTCATAAGGATACAACCACTGTAAAGGGCTGGGACGGAGAATGGGGCGTTTCCTATGTCTGCGATTCATGCGGTCACGAGGAGACTGTGGATCTCAGAACCACATCCGTAGCCAAGCTTCCATGGCGTATTGACTGGCCTATGAGATGGGGCGTTGAAGGGGTAGACTTCGAGCCTGCCGGAAAGGATCATCATTCGGAAGGAGGTTCTTTCAGCACAGCAAAGGGAATTGCCAGAGAGATCTACAACCACGAGCCTCCTGTGACATTCCAGTACGACTTCCTCAGTATCAAGGGAAGGGGCGGAAAGATCTCATCCTCCAGCGGAGAAGTAATCAGCCTCAGGGACGTACTCGAAATCTATCAGCCTGAAATCGTAAGATACATGTTTGCCAGCACAAGACCGAATACAGAATTCGCCATCTCCTTCGACCTTGATGTTCTCAAGATCTACGAGGACTACGATAAATGCGAAAGGGTTTATTTCGGTGTGGAAAAGCTTAATGAGAAAAAAGCCGAGAAGGAAAAACGCATATATGAGCTTTCACAGGTAGGTGACGTGCCGGAGGTTATGCCTTATCAGATTCCACTCAGACATCTCTGCAACCTTCTCCAGATCAACAACGGTGATGTGGATGCGGTAATCGGACTTCTGGATATCAGCGACGAAAGACAGATTCCTCGTCTCAGGAACCGTGCCGAATGTGCATGGAGATGGATCACCACATTTGCACCGGATGATTTCCGCTTCTCACTGAAGGTACCGGGAGAGGATATGCTTGAAATCGATGAGCAGACACGGAATATTCTGGCAGCATCGGCTTCTGTTATTGAAAACCTTGAAAACTACAACGAGAAATCCCTGGCAGAGGAGCTTTATAAGGTTGCCCAGGAGCAGGGAATGGAGCCTAAGGATATGTTTACCCTTTTCTACAGGATTCTTATCGGCCGTGAGAAGGGACCGAGACTTGCAGGCTTCATAATTACGGCAGGAAAAGAAAAAGTTCTTCCTATCTTGAAGTCATATCTCTGAAAAACCGTGTAACTTTTTAAGATATAAGTAGGTTTGACTGTTGATATGATTCAGATGAAACGAATTTTTTGTTCAATTTTGTTATTGTCTGTTTTTGCCGCATCTGCATTCTGCGAAACTGTACTTACAGTGGATGATGCGGTAAAAAAGGCTTTGTCCGACAACAGGAATATTCAGCAGGAATCAATAACATTATCAGATCGGGAAAGAAGCGTAAAAAACAGATGGAATATCTTTCTTCCCGAAATCACCGCCTCGGCAGGACTGGGACGGAACAATGAAATCCTTGAAAACTCACCCGATGCCACATGGAACGGCAGGGTCAGCGGCGCTGTTTCCCTGACCTTGGGTACAGATTTCCCATACAAGATATCCCGTATAAAAAAAGAATATGAATCGGGAAGCATAGATTATGAAAACGCCAGACGTAACCTGGAGGTTGCCGTAAGGGAATCCTTCTGCGAGCTCCTTATCTATGAACGGGACATTGCCCTGGTAAAGGA
Source organism: Spirochaetia bacterium (assembly GCA_045606105.1). GTDB lineage: Bacteria > Spirochaetota > Spirochaetia > CADAEX01 > CADAEX01 > CADAEX01. Next base: position 149,196 of record JAZURI010000001.1, read on the forward strand.
AAACCTGGAAGCAAACAGGAAACGGTACGACCAGGCTCTTGTGAACCAGGAGGCAGGACTGGTGCCTGAACTGGATGTCCTCAACGCCCGGCTGGCCTGGACCAGGCTTATACCGGAGCATGATGCCCTGGAAACCGAATACAGCCGCAAGCTGGATCTTTTCAAGATATCCCTGGGGATGGATTCCTCGGAGACCGTGGTTCTTGACGGAGATATCGATACCCTGGTTCCGGAAAATATAGATTTTTCAGCTGTTCCGGCCGAAATCGAGACACCGGTTCTCAGAAGCCTGAAGGCAGAACTGGAAATTTCCGAAAGCAGCAGACGGGAGCTTCAGGGCTCTTCCCTTTTTCCGGAGCTGACCCTGGGGTGGGATATAACTCCTGTATGGCCTGATGTGACAGCCTCCGGTGACTACAGCGACAACGGAAGCTTTTCGGCCGGTCTCAGATGGCGCCTTGACAACCTGGTCCCTAATTCGGACGGAGACCTGAAGATAAAGCAGCTCAGGGACAATTCCGAAAAGCTCAGGCTTCAGATTGCCGAGGAGCAGGCAGACAGCGAAAGTGCGGTCAGAAACCTTATCAGTGAGATCAGACGGGGACAGGAAACCGTTAAGACCCTGGAAATGACTGCCGAAATTGCCGGCCGTACCCTGGAGCTTACGGAGGATGCCTACCGTTACGGTGTCAAGGATATCCTTGATGTAAGCGAAGCCCAGCAGACACTTCACAAGGCAGAGCTGGATATTCTCCGGCAGAAATATGAAATTTACCGTTCATTGCTTGAACTTGAATATAAACTCAATCTTTCCTTTGGAACTTTAGGTGGATGATATGAAAAGAATTGCATTGCTTTTACTCTGTATCCTTACAGCAGCCTCGGTGCTCTCCTGTAAGAAGAATGAAAAAGAGGAAACTCAGGTCAAAAAGGAAAGAATCTATGCCGTAGTTGCCGATACCGTAACTGTAAAGTCGGTTCAGAGCTATATCGAAACCAGCGGCGAGGTTGAGGCCCGTACCAATGTTTCGGTCTATCCCGAAATCGGCGGAAAGGTGGCATCCCTTGCGGTGGAGGTGGGAGATGAGGTCCGGAAGGGTGATGTGATTGCCTCCGTGGATCCTTCAAAACCGGGTGCATACTACAGCCTCAGTCCCGTAAAGGCCCCTATTACCGGCACAGTCACCGAGATTGTTTCCAGACCAGGAACCACGGTTACTACAGGAACCGCTGTTGTGAAGGTGGGGGATATTGATGACCTTGTCATTTATGCCGATATTCCGGAGCGGGATGTGGCAGACCTGAAGGTAGGGCTCAGGGCCGATATAAGCTTTCCTGCATTCAGGGGAGAGATTTTCAGCGGTGAGATTGTCAGGGTTTCTCCCGTGGTGGACAAGGCATCCCGCAGCAAGCAGGTGGAGCTCCGTATCACAGGCTCCGACAGCAGGATAAATGCCGGAATGTTTCCTAAGCTTAAATTCTACACAAGAATATATGAGGGCTATGTGGTTATCCCCGACGAGGCCATTGTTACCAGAGCCGGAAAGAATTATGTTTTCCTGGTGCGGGAGGACAAGGATGGACCGGTTGCCGAAAGGGTTGAAGTCGAAAGGATTGCAACCGTGGATAACGATGCAGTCATCGGCAAGGGGCTCAGGGCCGGAGATAAGCTGATCGTGGACGGCATGAGTTCTCTTGTGGACGGTGCCAGCCTCAATATCATAAAATAACGGGAGGCAGACATGAGTGTTTCCCGTACCGTTGTAAACCGTCCGGTTCTTTTTACCATTATTTTCGTAGTATTGTCGGGGCTGGGGGTATTCTTCTATTCTGACCTTCCGGTGGAGATGATGCCGGATATCGAATATCCGATGATTACGGTCGTTACCACCTATTCCGGTGCGGCCCCTGAATCGGTTGAAAAAACCATAACCAAGCCTATAGAGGAGGCCCTTACCAGTGTTTCGGGAGTCAAGGAGCTGACATCCACCTCTTCCGAGGGACGAAGCCGGGTAATGCTGGAATTCGACTTCGGTACGAACCTGGATACCGCCACCAATGATGTCCGTGACAAGCTGGACCGTGTAAAAAGGCAGCTTCCCGACGATGCTGACGATCCTCTCATCAGAATATACAATTCATCATCAAGACCTATCATGCGTATTGCTGTGCGCGGTGACAGGGATATCGGTGAACTCAGATACATGGCGGACAACAGTATTTCAGACCGCCTTTCCCAGGTGGACGGGGTAGGTGATGTTACAGCCTACGGAGGACAGGTAAAGGCTGTTCAGGTGGAGCTGGACCATAACCGTCTCGATGCCTACGGAATCACCATCCAGGATATCAAGTCTGAGCTCATGAAGCAGAACATTGAGCTTGGCGGCGGTGATGTGGAAAGCTATTCAAAGGAATATCTCATCCGTACAACCGGTGAATTCAGGAATGTCCGGGAAATTTCGGAAACCGTGGTGGCAACCAGAGGGGGCTACGATGTAAAGCTTTCCGATCTGGGCGAGGTTTTCATGGGCTACAAGGACAAGACCTCCATAGCCTCCGTAAACAGCGATCCGGGAGTATATCTTGCCATCCAGAGGGCAACCGGGGCAAATATCGTCAAGGTGGCGGAAAACATGTACAGCAAGCTGGAGGAGATGAAAAGCTATCTTCCCGACGACATAAGCCTGGTAATCATCAGGGACGACAGCGTGGAAATCCGCAAGGTTCTTCAGGAACTCAGGACCACACTGCTTCAGGGTCTCGCTCTCGTGGTCATCGTACTCTTTGTTTTCCTCAGAAGTGTAAAGAGTACCCTTATCATCAGTATTTCCCTGCCGGTAGCTATTCTCATAACTATTTTTTCCATGTATATATGCGGTTTTACCCTGAACATGATGTCCCTTACAGGTCTCATCCTGGGTCTGGGTATGATTCTGGATGCCTCCATCGTTGTTCTTGAAAATGTTTACCAGCATCTGGACAAAGGGGAGAAAACCAGGGAGGCTGTAATCAACGGCTCCCACGAGATGATCTCGGCCATTACCTCCTCAACCCTTACCACGATTGTCGTTTTCCTTCCGTTCATATTCTACAAGAACCAGCTGGAAATGGTGGGACAGGTACTCAGCGACGTTATCTTCACCATTATCATTTCCGTAAGCATCAGCCTTTTTGTTGCCATCTATCTGGTACCGGTTCTGGCCACCAGATATTTCAAGATAAAAAGCAAGCTGAAGCCGGTTGCGGAGGGTGCAGAAGGAGAAAGGAAAGCTACCTTCATAGACCGGTTCAGGAACGGCTACAGGGTTCTGCTCAAAAAGGCCATCAGACACAGGTTTGCCGTAATCCTGGTGGTTATTGCCTTCTTCTGTGTCGGTATGTACATGATTTCACAGACAAGAATCATCTTCATGCCGGGTATGACAACAAACAATGTATCCATTTCCGCTACCCTTGCTCCTGGAACCAAGCTGGAGGATACCGAAAAATTCATGAAGGGCATAGAAGAAATTGTCCGGAAGGAAGTGGGAAAGTATAAGTATATCATCAATACAGCCGGTTCCGACGGTGCATCCTACAAGGGAGAGGTATCGGTGGAGCTTTACGGAGCAGGTGAAAGAGACGAGACTCCGGACCAGATCAAGGAAAAGCTCAGGAAATATTTTGCCGATTTCCCTCAGGCCAAGCTTGAATTCAGTACCAGAAGAGGCTTCTCATCAACCCCGACAATCAAGGTTCAGCTTATCTATGAAGATATCAATAATGTCAGGATGACAGCAGAGGATATAATCAGCCTTATCCGGCTCAACATGCAGGGAGAGGTAACCAACGCCATCCTGGATCTTACCGACGGTCTTCCTCAGATAGAGGTGGTCATCGACAGGCAGCGTGCATACCATTTCGGTCTTTCCGTTGAAGAGATTGCCCAGGAGGTGAGAAATTCCATAGAGGGAACCGAAGCTACCACATATCGCGAGGATGGAAACGAATATGATGTCATTCTCAGGCTTCAGGAGTCGGACAGAAGCCACATTCCGGACCTGGACAAGATATTCCTCATAAGCGATTCCGGAGAAAAGATATACCTTTCCAATGTGGCGGAGCTCAAGAAGGGTGTAGGTCCTATGACCATCAGCCGTGACAACAAGCGCCGTCTTGCAACCATCAATGTGGAATGCTCCGCAGATGCCAAGATGAACGAGGTACAGGACAGGATCAAGCAGCTCATGGACGAGAACATGGTTTTCCCTGACGACATAATCTACTCCTTTGACGGAGACTGGGTTGAGGTACAGGAAAAGGGACACTATGTATTCGTAATCCTGATAATGGCCATTATCCTTATTTTCTCGGTTATGGCAGGACAGTACGAATCCTTCAAGAACCCTTTCATCAACATGTTCACCATACCGCTTCTGGTTATCGGTGTGGCTGCCATCTACTTCATCACGGGACAGTCCCTCAGCCTCTTCTCGGCGGTAGGTGCCGTAATGCTTACCGGTATCGTAGTAAACAACGGTATCGTACTTGTGGATTTCATCAATCAGCTCAGAGCCAGGGGAATGGGTGTCTACGAGGCCTGTATCGAGTCTGCGGTAGCCAGAATCCGCCCGATCCTCATGACCAGTACTACTACCATTTTCGCCATGATGCCTATGGCTTTCTCCCAGAAGGAGGGTCCAAACATGACCCAGCCTATTGCCCTTACTGTTCTGGGCGGCCTGGGAAGTGCCACCATCATTACCCTTTTCTTTATTCCTATCATGTATTTCATTTTCAATGAGACAAGGGAAAACAAGAAAAAGCTCAAGGCAGGAAAGCTCTGATAAGTCCGGAAGGATAAAAAGGGCAATAAAAAAGGCAATCTGAAGAGATTGCCTTTTTTTTTATTTTAATTTGAGCCGCAAAGGGATCGAACCTTTGACCCACAGATTAAGAGTCTGTTGCTCTACCAGCTGAGCTAGCGGCCCAATATTATTCTTTTTTAAGACACACCCGACAGGATTCGAACCTGTGACCTGCGGATTCGAAGTCCGACGCACTATCCAGCTGAGCTACGAGTGCATTCTAGGGTGTCTAGTGGGGTTCGAACCCACGACAACCGGAACCACAATCCGGGGCTCTACCGCTGAACTATAGACACCAAGTGTGCCATAAATATGCCAAAAAAAGTCGGTTTTTGTCAATGCCCTTTCAGGCAAAAGGGTGGAAATTGTTAAAAATTTTTGTTATATTTGTTTTGTAAGCAAGGAGAAAGATTTGTTCCGGGGAAATTTTTACATAACAGAAACCAAAGGTCCGGCAATCAGGGGAAAGCTTCCCTTTGCCCGTAAGTTCAGTTTTTTCAGCAGATTCATCCGCCAGGTGTTCCGTGTCAGGAAAAATGTTCTGAAGGGAAAAGGGCTGGATTATGTATATGAAAACAGCGCCATTGTCATCAGGATGTGCGAGGAATTCGGTGCCAGAATCCATATCGAGGGGATAGACAATCTCCGTAATGCACCTGGAGCCGTGGTTATTGCGGCCAATCATCAGAGTACGCTGGAAACCCTTATGCTGCCGTCAGTTCTCGGAAGCTTCATGCCTCATACCTATGTTGTGAAGAAAAGCCTTTCCGACGGTTTTATCTTCGGTCCCATCATGAAGCTGTTCGGTCCCATCGGACTTGAAAGGAACAGGAAGGAACCCAGGGCCGATCTGGACAAGGTAATGAAGGTGGGGGGAGAGGCTCTTGCAAACGGAAAATCGGTGGTGATTTTTCCCCAGGGAACCCGCTGCATGAACTTTGATCCGGCAGGCTTCAACTCCATTGCGGTAAAGCTGGCCAAAAGGGCAGGAGTGTCTGTCATTCCATGTGCCGTAAAGACTGATTTCTGGGAAAACGGCCGTGTTGTAAGCACCGTGGGCAATCTGTGGCCCGAAAGGACTGTTCATCTCGCTTTCGGAGAGGCTGTGGCCATCGAAGGGGCAGGAAAAAAAGAACAGGCCCATATAGTTGAATTTATTGAAAAAAAATACAAAGGATGGACTGAAGAGGGTTGAGCAGTAATTCAGAAGAATGGAAAAGGCTTGTTTCTTCTCATTCCGACCAGTTTTTTACAGATCTGGCCAGGAATTATCTGGGAGATATAAAATCTCTGTCCAACCGGCAGCGGCTGACAGACAAGCTCAGGGAATTTCTGACAGAACCGGAAAACACCGAAAGGATCCTTTCCCTTATCGATGAGAAGGATGCCTCCCTGCTGACTGCCGTGAGCATTCTCGGTTGCAGTACTCCGGGTGCCCTGTATACTCTTTTTGCTCCCGAACAGAGTTATCTTGATTTCTATAAGCATCTCATAAACTTGGAGGAGCGGATGCTGCTCTGCCGGGACGGCGGAAAGGTTGTCATCTCACCTTTGTTCCGCGACATTCTTGAGGAAAGGATAATAGATACCGACATGTTTATCGGCTGTGTACCGTGCAGACCCGAAACCGGGGATTTTCCTCCTTGGTACAGCCCGTCAGCCCTTTCCGCCTTTTTTTCCTATCTGCTGAGAGGGGGAAGCCTTTTCAGGAACGATTTCTCCTTCCGCAAGAAATATGCCGGTGAGCTTAAAGCCCTGCTGGCCCCCTCCTTTGCCGGAGGTGACGGGGATGCCTGCGTGGAATACCTGCGCCGGTTCTTCATTGAAAACAATCTGGTCAGGGTATCGGATAAGAAGATAACTCCTGTCATGCCGGTCATAAAGGAGTTCATGGAACTGACACCGGAAAAGCAGAAGCAGCTTGTTCTCAGGACAGTAACGGGAAACACATCGGCAGCTGCCTGCTTCCTGGAAAACATCTCCCCTGACAGGAGCTGTTCCGAAAAGGCCCTTGCCCGGCTCCTCCGGTGCTGCTGTGCCGCATCCGGTGCGGCGGAATGCCGGTACGAGGAAATCAGGGACACCCTGGCCGGAGCAGCCCTTATTGTTAAAACCGGAAACAGCTGGCATGCCACCGCAGAGTGGGACCACAGGGAGCCGGGCCGGTTTGTGGTACAGCCCAATTCCTCTGTCTATGTTTCGGGAAATGTTTCTCTCAGGGACAACATGTTTCTCGCCCTGTGTGCCGATATCAGGGAGATGGATTTTGTCAGCAGGTACGAGATTACCAGGGAGAGCTTTTTCAGGGCCCTGGCTTCAGGTATCGATGCCCGCCGTTTCATAGAATTCCTGGAGGAAAAATCGGGCAGCACCCTTCCTCAGAATATTCTCTTCTCTCTCAGAAGCTGGGAAAGCGAATTCAACAGCATATCGGTGGACAGGGGCTTTGTGGTCAAGGTGGATGACAGGTTCCGTCCCGTGCTGGAAAGCAACCGTAGCTTCAATGCCAGGATAAAGGAAAAGCTGGCAGAGGGGGTATATTTCGTGCCGGAGGAAAATATGGAGTGGGTAAGCAGATATCTTAAAACCCTTTCCGGCTGCGAATTCATGGCACATTCCGAAGAAAAGGGGACATTCCCGCCGTTGTCGGTCCGCGGCTCCGTACCGGGTCTGAGATTCAGCTCCGGCGGCAGGAAAAGAACCGGCTCCGGCACATGGGATCCCGAAATCCATGAACGGAAAATAGCGGAGCTCAACATCTTTCCGGAGCAGAAGGAAATCCTCCGGGAACGGGTCCGCAGCCGTCTTATCCTTTCCGAAACCCAGCTGGACAGCGAGAATATCAGATACGAAAAGAACGAGGCCCGGGGTATCGACTACAACGGAAAGCTGAGGCTCTGCGAACAGGTGGTCCGGAACGGAGGCTATTATCTGGAGATTCTTCTTGCCGGTGAGAAACGGGGAATAATGCTTGAGCCCCAGGGACTCAGGAAGACAGAAGGGGATCATGTCCTGTCAGGCATCGTGGTGGGTGACGGGGAAAAAACAGAGATATATATCAGGAAAATAGGAGTGGTCAGAAGAATACGCATTTCTTTTAATGATTGACACTTCACGATAATTTTTTATAATAGTCTTGACTATTTCTTTTGAAACTGTTATAAAATGCGAGAGTGGTGAAATTGGTAGACACGCTAGACTTAGGATCTAGTGCCAAAGGCATAAGGGTTCGAGTCCCTTCCCTCGCAAAGGAAGAATACCAAATTCGCGGGAGTAGCTCAGTGGTAGAGCGCCACCTTGCCAAGGTGGATGTCGCGGGTCCAATCCCCGTCTCCCGCTCTCTTTTTACAGCAGCTGAACAAGCTGCTTTTTTTATTTTTTTTACATATATACAAAACTATAATTATTTTATATTATATTAATATCTACCCTATAAAAATTGTAAGAGGAAGACAGTGATAGCAAACAAAGAAATTAAATGTCTTGAAAATTCAAAGGTTGAACTTTCTGTTAAGGTCGGAAAAGAATTTGTTAAGAAAGAGTATGACGAGCTCCTTGCAAAATATGCAAAGACAGCTCACATCAAAGGCTTCAGAAAGGGAAAGGTTCCTGCAGCAGTTCTTGAAAGAAAATTCGGGGATTCACTTGTTAAGGAAGCCGGCTTTAACGTGATTGAAAAGAGCCTTGAAGAGGCACTCATCGATGTGGAGAAAAAACCACTTCCATATTTCACACCGATCCTGAAGGATGAAGAGAACCTTAAGCTTGAACTGGATTCAGACATTGAATATACAGTTGAATACGACACATTCCCTGATGTTGAACTGGGGGAATACAAAGGTGTTGAAATCGAGGTTCCTGAAGTAACAATCGCAGAATCAGACATCAACCGCGAGCTGGACAGATACAGGGAGCAGAATGCCATCGTTACAGAAAAACGGGGCGGAAAGGTAGCAAAGGACAATGTTGTTACAGTAAGCTATACCGAGGTTGACGACCAGGATCAGGAAATCAAGGGAACAGCAAGAGAGGATTTCACTTTCACAGTAGGAACAGGATACAATTTCTACAAGTTCGATGACGAGCTTATCGGATTCAAGAAGGATGAAGAGAGAATCATCGAGAAGGAATATGCTCCTGATTTCGAATTCAAGGACCTTGCCGGAAGAAAGATCAGAATCAAGGTAAAGGTTACAAGCATCAAGAAAAAAGAGCTTCCTGAAATCACAGACGAACTGGCTCAGGATATCAGCGAAAACTACAAGACAGCTGCAGACCTCATCGAGGATGTAAAGAAGCGTCTCAACGGTGTTACAGAAATGAAGATGGAAGAGGAAAAGAGAAGACTTGCCATGGGCAAGATCATCGAAGGAACAAAGGTTGCTCCTCCTCAGGCCATGATTGATAACCAGCTGGACACAATGTGGACAAACTTTATCTACCGTTTCGGCGGCGACGAAAAGCAGGTTGAAGCACTTCTTTCCGCAGAAGGAAAGACAAGAGAAGACCTTGTTAAGGAATGGGAACCTGAAGCACTCCGTGCCGTAAAGTCACAGCTTATCATTTCCAAGATCGGACAGGCAGAGAACTTCACAGTAACAGACGAGGATCTTGATGCGGAAATCAGGGTTCAGGCAGACAGAAACGGAATGCCGTACGAGGATTTCAAGGCTTATGTTCAGGAAAACAAGATGAACGAATACCTTACAATCGGAATCCTTGAAAGAAAGGCTTATGCTTTCATCCTTGAAAATGCAAAAATCAAAGAGGTAGGAAAGATGAAATATCTCGACTTCCTCCATAAGGCTTGATTATTCTGAAATGAATGAAAAAATGAACAATCTGGTTCCTGTCGTTGTAGAACAGACAGGAAACGGAGAAAGATCATATGATATCTATTCAAGACTGCTGAAGGACAGGATTATTTTTCTGGACGGAGAAATAAATGACCTTTCGGCAGATCTTGTGGTTGCTCAGCTTCTTTTTCTGGAATCCCAGGATCCTGAGCGGGATATCAGTCTTTACATAAATTCTCCCGGCGGTTCGGTTACTGCCGGGCTTGCAATCTACGATACCATCAAATACATCAGACCTGATGTCCAGACCATCTGTATCGGACAGGCTGCATCCATGGCGGCCGTTATTCTTGCCGGCGGTGCGGCAGGCAAAAGATTTTCCCTTCCGTCGGGGCGCGTGATGATTCATCAGCCATGGGGCGGTGCCGAAGGGCAGTCCAGGGATATCAATATCCAGGCCCGTGAAATTCTCCGTCTCAAGGAAATGCTCATAGAATATATTGCTCAGGATACAGGCAGGTCAGCCGAAGCTGTGGCAGCCGATATGGAAAGGGATAACTACATGTCTGCTTCCGATGCCCTCGGTTACGGAATAATCGACAGGATAATGAACAAGACAAAAAATGGCAAAAAATAAGATTCAGTGCAGCTTCTGCGGTCTTCCGGAGGAAATGGTCAGCTTTCTCGTACCGGGTATCAACGGATATATCTGTGAAAACTGCATAGATATGTGTCATACCTTCCTTGAAGAGGGGCGTAAGAACAAAAACAAAAAAGGGAAGAAAATCTCCAGACAGCCTGTATGTACAGATGTGACACCGCAGGAACTGAAGGAATTTCTCGATCAGTATGTAATCGGTCAGGATAAGGCAAAAAAGGTACTTTCCGTGGCGGTTTACAATCATTACAAGAGAATTTTCAGCAAGGAGAGGATTTCCGGCGATGTGGAGCTGGATAAGTCCAATGTTCTCATGATAGGTCCTACAGGTACCGGAAAGACACTCCTGGCAAAAAGCCTTGCAAAAAAACTCAATGTTCCCTTTGCCATTGCAGATGCCACCACCCTTACAGAGGCAGGCTATGTGGGCGAGGATGTGGAAAATATCCTTCTCAAGCTTATCCAGGCTGCAGACGAAGATATCGAGGCAGCAGAAAAGGGTATTATCTACGTAGACGAAATAGACAAGATATCAAAGAAGGGAGAGAATGTTTCCATTACCAGGGATGTATCCGGAGAAGGAGTCCAGCAGGCTCTTCTGAAAATCATAGAGGGAACTCAGGCTTCCGTACCTCCTCAGGGGGGAAGAAAGCATCCGAACCAGGAGCTTCTCAAAATCAACACAAACAACATTCTTTTTATATGCGGCGGTGCATTCGTGGGACTGGACAAGATCATCGAATCCAGGATATCACAGCATCCCATGGGCTTCGGTGCCGATGTGAAGCAGTCTGAGGAGAAGAATCTTTCCGAGCTTTACGACAATCTTCTTCCTGACGATCTCATCAAGTTCGGTCTTATTCCCGAATTTATCGGCCGTCTTCCTATTTCGGTATCCCTGGAGAACCTTACCAGGGAAGATATCAGAAGAATCATTACCGAGCCTAAGAATTCCATCATCAGGCAGTATACAGAAATGCTGAAGCTGGATGATGCCGAGCTTATCTTTACCGATGAGGCGCTGGATGCGGTGGCCGATCTGGCTATAAAGAGAAAGACAGGGGCCAGAGGAATCCGTGCCATAGTAGAAAGCTTCATGACAGAGGTCATGTACAGTCTCCCTTCTGTAAAGAGACATAAAAAAGTAGTTATAGATGAAAAGGTTGTTACCGGCGAAAACAAACCTGAAATAGAAATTAAGGAGTGAACATGGAACTCAAAGGAAAATCACTTATATCACTGAAGGATTTTACACCTGAAGAAATCAGATATTTTCTTGATATAGCACACAAGGTAAAGGACGAAAAGAAAAACGGAATCAGAAAGCAGCGCTTCCTGGGAATGACTATCGCACTTCTGTTTGAAAAGAGATCCACCAGAACCAGATGTGCGTTCGAGACCGCTTTCGGTGAAGAGGGAGGACATCCTGTATTCCTTTCAAGCTCCGACATTCAGCTGGGAGTAAAAGAAACTGTGGAAGACACAGCCCATGTTCTGGGAAGAATGTTTGACTGTATCGAGTTCCGCGGTTTCAAGACACGCCACGTGGAGCTTCTTGCCGAGTATTCAGGTATTCCTGTAATCAACGGACTTACAGACGATTTCCATCCTACACAGGTTCTTGCAGACCTCATGACATTGGAAGAACAGTTCGGTTCCCTCAAGGGAAAGAAGCTGGTATTCGTGGGAGACGGAAGAAACAATATGGCCAATTCCCTTATGATCGGCTGTGCAAAGATGGGTGTGAACATTGCTATTGCAGCACCGGAAGAGCTTTTCCCTGAAACAGAGCTTGTTGAAATGGCCAAAGGCTTTGCGGCAGATGCAGGCTCCGAGGTTGTTATCACATCAGATGTGGATACAGCAGTAAAGGGTGCCGATGTAATCTATACAGATGTATGGGCATCCATGGGAGAGGAAGCAAAGCTTGCAGAGAGAATCAAGCTTCTCAAACCATATCAGGTAAATGCAGAGCTTATGGCAAAGACAGGAAATAAAACAGTTTTCATGCACTGTCTCCCTGCAGTAAGGGACAACGAGGTAACACCGGAAGTTATCGACGGACCTCAGTCCGTAATCTGGGATGAGGCAGAAAACCGCAAGCATACCATCAAGGCTGTAATGCTGGTACTTCTCGGAAAAGAGAACGACTGAGAATAAAATCGGAGAGAGTGGGATTCGAACCCACGGACCTCCGGAGAGGTCAACAGATTTCGAGTCTGCCCGATTCGACCGCTCTCGCATCTCTCCTTTCTTATATTTTAATCTTTTTTTCCCGGTATGTAAATATTACCGGATAAAGCTTGTCATTACAGGGGCTTCCTTCTCAGGGAGCCCGAATTTTTCTTTACCCAGCTCAATGCTTTTCATAAGAAAGCTCATGTTTTCAGCCAGAGTCCGCATGGTCTGAAGACCCTCTGCATCCTGTCCTGCTTCTCCCGGTATACGTCCGTGAACGCTGTTCCAGTACTGGCTTGAGGCCACAGGCATACCGCTGATGGTGAAGTACTTGTTCAGCTGGTCGAAGGTTGCTGAGCAGCCCCCTCTTCTTGCCACGGCAACAGAGGCCCCCACCTTCATTCTCTTGTCAAATCTTGTACTGAAGAAAAGTCTGTCCAGAAGGGCAGAAAGGGTACCGTTTGCAGAGGCATAATATACCGGGCTTGCAAGCACCAGGGCATCGCATTCAGCAAATTTTACGGCAATTTCGTTTACCTCGTCATCAAATACACATTTTCCTGCCTTGAGGCAGCTGCGGCATCCCACACACCCTCTGATGGCTTTGTTTCCTATGGTAATGATTTCGGTTTCAATGCCGTTTCTGTCAAATACCTTTTTCATCTCTGCCAGGGAAGCAGCTGTATTGCCCTGTCCGTTAGGGCTTCCGTTCAGCATCAGTACCTTCATTTGTACATCTCCCATACATCATTTTCTTTTACTGTGTAGTCAAACTTCTCAAAAAGGGCCGGAATTCCGTATCTTGCGGCAAAGCTCATGGCGCTTCCGTAAACAGCATTCGGAAATACTATCCATTCTGTTCCCCATTTGTCCATATTCTCGATAGAAAGCTCAACCCTGCTGACTGCATTTTCATTCTTGTTGCTGAAAATCTGGCTGATATCGTTGAGATCGTCTCCCAGGAGCATGGCAATGTGATGCTTTTCAAAGGATACTGTTTCCGGGAAGCGGTCTGATTCAAAGCCCCTTTCCCCGGTTTCCCATTCAATCCCCTCCGCCACTGCGTTTCTGACCTTTTCCTTGCCGGAGCCCTTGAGCTTGGTGTCGTTTGTGATAAGGATTGCTCCCTCATAATAGTTTTCAGCATTCTCGCAGTTGAGAGGGAAGCCCAGTCTGTTCATGGATTCCATGGTGATATCGTAGGCAGTCTTTCCGAAAACATCATATACGGATGAACCGATTACAGTACCGTCACCCTTCCTGTAGCCGGTTTCTCCGCCGTAGCCTGCCTGGCCGGTCTTGTATCCCTGGTCGTAGCGGTTTGTTACATATACGATTGCAACTCCGTTCTCAACACAGAGTTCTGTAAATTCCAGGGCTCCCGGAAGGGCGGTGCATCCTTCGCTCTGTACGAAATCAAAGAACGCCTTGTTGGTCCATTCTCCGTTCTTTCCCACAATGTTGGCTGTGTAGTGAACACCGTCAACCAATGTGTCGTCTATATCGCATACCACGGCAACATGTCTGCCGTCCTTGTACAGCTTTCTGCCGTTTTCGGTTTTAACCCAGCTGTAACCGTCAATGCCCCTGTCTGCCTTTCCGGCAGCCTCCTTGATATTTTTCTTTGCTATGTTGAAGCCCTGCATCATGAGTGCATGTGCCTCCGCACTCATCTGCCATGCGGCAGCCCCTACCAGATACTCCTTGGCAGGGTCGGGAGAAAAGCCCTTGTGCTCACAAGCGGCCTGCCGGGTACTTGTACAGCCTGATACCGACAGAATAACTGCCATAACCGCAGCTGCTGCAATATATCTTATTTTCATCTGTAACCTCCGTTTGATCAATGAAGCTTCGTTATAATATTACAAAGCATTCAGTTTTTCAATAAGAGATTATCATTTCAATACCTCTCTGCAGGGTTTCTCCGTCAATGGCCCCCATGGCACGGGCTGTGATATAGCCCTCCCTGTCGATGAAATAGGTGGTAGGGAGAGAACTGACACCGTAGCTCCGGGCTGCATCCATATCCTTGTCATAGAATACGGGAAAGGAATACCCTTTTTCCGAAACCAGCTTATGGGCCTTTTCCACAGTTTCCCTGGAGCCGTCTGTCATGTTTACCATGAGAAAGTTTATTTCCTTCCCTTTTTCAAGGTACTTTTTATTGAAATCCGGCATTTCCATACGACAGGGCCCGCACCAGCCGGCCCAGAAGTTCAGCACTATGGGCTTTCCTTCAAATTCAGCAAAGCGAACCTTTTTTCCATCCCTGTTGTAGACGGTAAAATGAGGGGCTTTCATCTTCTCCGGCTCCTTGCCTTCAGCTGCCGGTTCCTTTACTATCTGCTGTGCCTCTGAGGTCACAGTGTTTTTAAGTCCTGAATACATATATGTGGCAGCCACCATGAGAAGAATGAAGGCAAAGCCCAGGATAATGATTTTTTTCTTGTTCAATTATAGCTCCTTAACCCATCAGTCCCAGCAGCTTTCCCATGGTTCCCGATGCCATCAGTATACCGATCAGGATAAGCATTCCGCCGCAGACCTTGTTTATTGTTCCGTAATTCCTTTTAATGAAATCAAAGGCAGATTTCAGGTAATCAATCATCACCGCACTCAGGACAAAGGGAATTCCCAGTCCCAGGGAATAGGCGGCAAGCATCAGTATTCCTTCTGTGGCATGTCCCTGCTGAGATGCCAGCATAAGAGCCGAGCCCAGAAAGGCACCGACACATGGAGTCCATCCCACCGAGAAAATGATACCGAACAGCATGGCCGGAAAGAAGCCTGCACATCCGGCGGAAAAGGACTTGCCGCTGCCTCTGAAAAGGGTAAAGCGGAATATGCCGAGAAAGCTCATTCCGAAGAATATCACCACCAGGCCGGAAACCAGGTTCACCGCAGTCTGATGCTCCCTCAGGAAGCCTCCGGCAGTACCGGCCAATGCTCCCATGACCACAAACACAATTGTAAAGCCGGTCACAAAGCCCAGGGCTCCCTTCAATGTCTTCCCCGTACTCCTTTCACCTCCTCCCCCAAAGTAGGAAATGTAAACCGGAAGCATGGGGAGAAGACAAGGAGATATAAAGGTGATGATACCTTCAAGAAACGATATTATGTACTGCATCCCTTACCACAGCCTTTTCCGAAAAATACTGATAACAACCAACCGAGAAGACCCATATAAATCATGGCAGTCCATGGTGAAGCTGTTATCGCGCAGTTGCCGCCGCAACCGGCCAGATGATAATATCCAAGTCCGAAAAGGACACCGCCCACAGTAAAAAGAACTGTTCTGAGCCACTTATACTGTTTCATCATACAAGACCTCCTTGATTGATCTACCTTAAATATAACAATAATCTGTCCGGTTTTCAGTGATGAAATCACATAATCTGATTTTTTCTTCGGTTGATAATAGAATATTGTTGGAGTATAATATCCGTATGGAATTTCAGAGCAGCTTCCCGGTATGGGATAAACTTACACCGGCCCAGCAGAAACGGATCCTGGGCAGTGTTTCGGTAAGAAAGGCAGAAAGAGGAAAGATAATCTACAATGGCAAGGAGGACTGTACCGGTCTGCTCCTTATCAGAAGCGGTCAGCTGAGAATATACATCCTTTCCGAAGAGGGGAGAGAGGTAACGGTCTATCGTCTTTTCGAGCTTGATATCTGTATCCTGTCTGCATCCTGCATAATGAATTCCATTCAGTTCGATGTAACCATAGAGGCAGAGAAGGATACCGAATTCTGGCTTATTCCGGCCGATGTCTATAAGGAAATAATGAAGGAATCGGCACCTGTGGCAAACTATACCAATGAGCTTATGGCTTCCAGGTTCACGGAGGTAATGTGGCTTGTGGAACAGATCATGTGGAAAAGCATGGACAAGAGAGTTGCTGCTTTTCTGCTGGAGGAGATAGAGATAGAGGAATCTGACGATCTGAAGATAACCCATGAGACCATTGCAAACCATCTGGGGTCCCATCGGGAGGTGATAACCCGCATGCTCCGGTACTTCCAGAGCGAGGGGCTGGTGAAGGTTTCCCGGGGTGCCGTATCAGTCCTGGATAAGGGAGGGCTGGAGGCTGTCCGGGATTCCCTGTGATTATTTAAGCATGGCGAGGATAGTTCCTTTTGCCCTTGCTCCTGTCATCTGGTCCACAATCTTTCCATCCTTGATGTAGAGCAGTGTAGGGATACTGATGATACCGAACTGTGCAGCCAGCTCAGGCTCGATATCCACATTTACCTTGCATACCTTGATATCAGGTCTTTCTTTTGCAATTTCATCCACGATAGGGGAAACCATTCTGCAGGGTGCACACCAGGTTGCCCAGAAATCCACCAGAACCGGCTTGTCTGACTTTACTACTTCACTCTGGAAATTTTCTTTGTTGATATTTAAAACTGACATATTGTCCTCCTTGTTTTCTATGATTCCAATATACAGAAAAAAAAAGAAGTCGTCAGTGATAAAATCACATATGGATAATTTAATTGTGTTTTGAACCGGATTGTGATATATTGGATACAGCTTATGGTAAATTTTCAGGGGGGAGTCCATTGCTGAACAGGTTACAGTATACTTTTTCAAATCAGGATATTGATTCCTCTGTCAGAAAGGTTGGTACTTTTCTTTCGGATGCAAAGGTGGAACAGCGTGAAGCTCTCAGAATAAAGCTTGCCTTCGAGGAAATGCTGCTGGAATATCAGTCTGAATTCGGGGAGGAAAAGAGTTTCAGGCTCAGGCTTTTCAGACAGTTTTCAGCTTTGAGGATAGAAATCGTTACGGAAGGAAAAAGCTTCAATCCCCTGGATAAGGGAGAATCCGAACAGGTCCTGATAAACAGTCTTCTTGCAGAAATGGGAATGGCACCTGTATGGAGCTACAAGAACGGCAGGAACCATATGGTTTTCATCCCTAGGAAAAAGCCTGTTTCCCAGACCTGCAGGATGCTTATCGCAATACTGATGGCGGTGGTGGCAGGAAGCCTCATATCCATACTTCCCGAAAATATAGGAAAACCTGTATCAGAGCTGCTGCTTACACCTCTGGGCGAAAAATTCATAGGTCTCATAAGTGCGGTTTCAGGTCCTTTTATTTTTCTCTCCATTCTCGGGAGTATCTGCTCCATGGGTAATATTGAAACCTTTGGCAGGGTAGGAAGGAAAACTGTTTCCGTAATCTTCGTTTATTTGATGTTGTCCGGGCTGGTTTGTACCGGAATCTGTCTGCTGTTTTACAATGTCTCTCCGGGAACGGGCGGTAATTCCGATTATTCCCAGATAATCAAGCTTTTGTTTGATATAGTGCCTTCAAACCTGTTCCAGCCGTTTATAACCGGAAATGCTCTGCAGATAATGTTTATTTCGATGATTCTTGGTATTGCCATGCTGATTCTGTCTGCCAAGGTCAATGCTGTGTTCAATCTGGTGGGACAGCTGGCTTCTGTGATGTCCATGGTGATGGGAGGACTTTCCGCATTGCTTCCGTATGTCATATTCGTAATCTTTACCAATATGATAATAACCGATAAATTCGGTCAGCTGCTTGATTTCTGGTTGATGATTTTTCTTGTATTCATGATGTTTGTGATGTTTGTCCTGTTCATGCTGGTATGGATTGCTGTCAGGAAAAAGGTATCGGTAATCCTCCTTGCCCGGAAGATTCTGCCGGTTTTTCTTATCTGCCTTACAACAGCCTCCTCCGCAGCTGCCTTTTCCACAAATCTCAGGGATTCACATACAAAGCTGGGAATAGACAAGAGACTTGCGGAGTTCGGACTTCCTCTGGGTCAGGTAATGTTCAAGCCGAGCATGTTTCCATTTTTATGTGTCATGGAACTGGGATTTGCCCAGATGTACGGAATCCAGGTTACCGGTATCTGGGTAATTACGGGATTTATAACTAATTTCCTGCTGTCCATTGCCGTCCCTCCGGTTACAGGCGGTGCCTTGATGGGATATACCATAGCCTTCACTCAGCTCGGAATACCTCTGGAGGTAATGGGCATTGTTGTTGCCTTGAATGTAATCTTTGATTTTCCCGGCACCGCCATGAATACAACAGGCTGGCAGCTGATCCTTGTGGATCTGGCCGATTCCCTGGATTCCTTGGACAAGGATGTACTCAGGAATCCTACGGAGCTGTCGTTACATTGTCGCCGAAAATAGTAGTCCAGTCGTTTTCAATCAGATAATCCACCACCTGAAGCATCGGCTGATAGAAGGCATCTCCGCGGATCATTCCGTTGTAGCCCTCAGCTTTGTTTTCCTTGAAGCTGTCAACCACCTTGTAATAGTCCTCGATAGGCATACCTGCAAAAGCGGCGGCACGGGAGTGGATGTGGTTTTCCTCCATGTATGAAGGAATATCGCTTGCTTTCTTTATGGAAGCCAGTTCCTCGGCAACATCACGGAGCTTTTCAGATCTGACGGCATCAGGATTGTTCAGCACATAATCGCTGTAAAGAATCCATTCCCCGTAGATAGGGAAAGTCTCGCAGTAAAGGGTTCCGTCCAGGTCAAAAACCGCAATACGGTCCTTCTGCGGAATGAAATCGGCAGATTTTTCATCGGTTACATTGTTTGCATATTCGATAAGGGCAGCTGCCGGTACGGAATTTTCGGTCCATTTTGACAATGCAGCCTCGTTTTTGTCAACCTCGAAAAATTTATGATTTTCTCAGTTCAGAAGCCCGGTTCCGTAAAGAAAGGTCTGCGGTGTCCGGACGGTGATTCCGGCAGCCCTGTAATCCTTGATATTTCTTGTCAGTATTGTCCTTATCTGCTGTCCCTGCGCGGTGAAACATTGGATTGCATCTTCAAAATCGCTGAAATCTGAATTCAGGGCTCTGTCAATGATTTTATCGGAGGAATCAATGATATTGATAATCAGCCGCAGTTTCCGGAGTGCAGCTTTTGCCTGTTCTGTACCGATTTTTTTTCTGAGAATGTAAAAAACATTGCAGAAAACGGTAGGGGATGTATAAAGTTCAAATTTTTTCATTTCTGCAAATGTAAACAGCAATGCAGAAAAATGAAAATGAGGAATCCTGTGAGCCAGAAGATCCAGAATTACATCGGAATCAATATAAACCTTATTCATATTTTGTACTCAGATACTCTTCGTAATCAGCTTTGAAGTCATAATCATCAGGCAGGGAGATGATTCCGTCAAGTTCTCTGACCAAAGATGAATATTCCGTAGTCCGGGGAACAGAAGGTGAAGAGATGCTTTCAAAAAAGCTTTCTACCAGCCTGGAAAGGGAGATTCCCTCTGCCGCCACATAATTCTTTGCTTTCTGAATAGAATCTGAATTCAGTTTCAGGGTAAGTTTTACATCCATATACGTATAAGATAATTTATAAAATACGTATTGTCAAGAGGAAGGTTTAAACCCGGTCCGGTTTACCTGTGGAAGAAAATTCTCCTGATTTCCCTGATATTTCCTGTCAGCTTTACGACAGCAAAGGGTATAACCAAGGTCACGAGATAGAGAATCACGATATACGAAAGAGGCTTTCCGGTTCCGCTTTTCAGCCTGTATTCGTTCAGATACCAGCCGGCAAGGAGAAGTCCCATGAAGCCGGACAACGGTCTGAGATGAAATTTTGCAAGGAATGTACTTGCATGCATGCCGCAGTTTAAGTGCAATGATGATGCCTGCTATGTATTTCTTGTTTTCCCTTTTTACAAAGAGTCTGAGAACAGGAATCATAAGATACATTCCCAAAAGCATCAGCATATACCAGAGGTGGGGATATTCCGAACCCTGGAACCGGATGATAAATCCGATGAACTCTGCCGGATTTACGGTTCTTCCCTCCATGACCGGAAGAAGAACGGAATAGAAAAGTCCGTAAGCTGTCATCCAGCCTGCTGTGTTTTCGTAGCATTTAGCTGGTTACAATAATACATACAGCGACAAATTCGCTTTTCTGTGACAGGAATCTGATTGGCAGGCTTCTCTGCGTTACGATAGGAGCAGCCGTTGTGGTTTGGTCGATGCGGTGTCTTTTCCAGTTCTGCTCCTTCGAGTAAAAATGAGCGGAGTTGGTGGCTTTGGAGACCGTAGTCTCTTACTGCATTTGCAATACTTTTGATATTTGCATGGTCTTTAAACATGCTGTAACCCCCGCTCTTGGAAAAGTCAGATCAAATCCCAAGATAAGTACATAACCGATTGGTTTGCTCCTGCAGACGATCTTCGATCTGAGGTAGTTTCCACATCTTTTCGGAAGTAGAGCAAACCTGTTCAACAACTCTTTGGACTGCGATAAGTCTGCTCTTTTTGTATTGGGAAATCTTTTTGCAGATATTCTTATCTTGAATGCTGCGATTAATAGCGCGATCTAACGCCACAAGATTTCCGATAGAATTGTAAATATTTGCGTGCTCGTCATCTTCCTGCATAAAACGATTTCTCGCATATATATGTTCCATATCATATTGGAAATTATCCCAGTCGAACAATTTGCTGCTTATCTCTTCAACAGTTACATCTGCTTCTAATTCGTCCAATAAGGCCGACAACGTACACACAATAAAGGAACGTGTTCCATTATCAAACAAATTATTGCCGATTCGATATCTGAATTCATTTGCGTTCCAACCATTGGCATCTTTCCCCCAGTCGTAAGGGGAGTTCTTTATGCGGTTCTGGATTTCTTTTTCCAATTGATTCCCTTTTGCCAGCATCGGGAGAACAGTTCCGCAAATATAGGTCTGGACTGGATTGATGACCTTATCAAAGTTCACAGAACAAACAATAAGATATTTTGCAACTGCTAATGCAGAATGCATTGCCGATGCAAATTTATCAATTCGTAGCTTTTTCGAATCAGCATTTTCGCATTTGAAATAAGCAGCAACGTACGGCAATGTCCAATAGCGGCTATATCGCGTCATACAAAGCAATTCTATAGCAAACAGTTCACCTTTAGGAATATTCTTTGCCAGTGCACTGTTACCGGACGCAAGGTGTTTATTCAAATCAATGATAATGTCAAGTAATCTTTCAAACTCTTCAAAGCTCAGTATTTTTGCTTTGGGCTCCACCTTGACTGTTTTACCGTTTCTTGTCGAAAGAATCTCTTCAAAAAAAGCCTCGTGCCCTTTAGACAGCATTTCAAACTTAAGTTCATAGCAAGCCACTATGCAGTGTTTGTAAATGTCAAGAACATCCTGCATATCAAGATTATGCTCCTTAGCTTTTTCATAGCAAGAACTAATCTGCTGCATCCAATCTTCTTGATTAGGATAGGTCTTTTTCAGAAACTCATAGTATTGCAGTTTAAAGAGATCCGAACAGTTCAGATCAAGACCTGTTGTATTTATGGTATTAAAAATTCCAACTACCTGTGGGAGAGGGATATCTGTGGTTGTAAGGGCAACAAAATATATCTTGTCCAGAACAGTTTCAAACAACTTCTGTGCATCTCTTTGCCGATCAAGACTTCCTTCAAGGATTTCCTCAATCTCGTCTTTGATATAGCATAAATTCTTTTCGTAAATGCTCTTTGTTCGTTCGAACTCGGCTCTGGCTTTTTTACTTCCGCTGACACAAGGAATACAGTCATAGTCAAGTTTCAATACCTGCGAAAGCTCATCTGCATTAGCCGCGATGTTGCGAATATCCAACGCCATCTGATTTTCATTAATGGTATTGCTGCCAACAAGCTTATCCATCACATGACAGAACAGCAAGAAAGTTGTCATTCGCTGTTGTCCATCAATAACATGGAACTTGTCTGGTCTTTCGCTATCGAACGCAAACTGAACGGTACCCATGAAAACATCTTCGCCATCCAAACTTCTTTTTATGCTGGTGGCAAATGCAGCAATTTGGTCTTCGCCCCAAGAATACTCTCGTTGATACTCCGGAATGATATAGAATTTTTTGTAGGCGAAAATTGATGGGAGCCCATCTTTTCTCGGAATAAGACGCACAATCTTTGAATCCATTGGAATGCTCATATTATCACCTTACTTATCATCCGCAGAATTATTTCAGCGTTTTATAAATTTCGTGAATGGTGGAGTTTGCCTGAACTATGGAGTATTTGGTCACGTTGGAGGTGTCTCCAATTGCATACATTTTGTATCCGTTAAGTTTCATCGCATCTTGAACGATTCTTTTCTTTTTCTGATCTTTTTCGCAAGATGTAAAATCCACCAGCAAAAGTCCCAATATCGGCTCGGCATCTTGAATGAGAGGCAAATTCTTTCCGGAAAGCGCATTGTAATATGTGATAACACGATTGTACTGGGTATTGATATTTGCCTTCTCATCCTCATCTTTAAGACGGTCACGATAGCGGTTAAGTTGGTCAATCACCTCTGCCTGCTGATTATCTTTTCCGTACAAGCGAGAATCCTCCAGGCGCTTAACCTCCACAAACATAAGGCGGCGTTCTGCGGTATTGTAAAACACCAGAT
This sequence comes from Spirochaetia bacterium, assembly GCA_045606105.1. Classification (GTDB taxonomy): domain Bacteria; phylum Spirochaetota; class Spirochaetia; order CADAEX01; family CADAEX01; genus CADAEX01. The sequence continues at coordinate 172,120 of JAZURI010000001.1, forward strand.
AGATACGCTCTGTCCGTTCAAATGCAGCTTCAAAGTCCAGCAAAACGATCTCGTGATCTTCCTCAAGATTCAATGGAGAAAAACGATAAAACTTGGATGCCTGGGTACTCTCTTTCGAACTCTCTTTTTCGATATTGGCACGAATTTCAGGAAGCACCTTTGCAAAGGTTTTTCCGTCTATTCCTGCTTCATCTAACCATTCTCTTTCATTCAGGTACTTCTCTTCTCTCGTTTTTTTCTCTTCTCTCGCTTTAAGCACCGTTGAGCGGCACAAAGGCAGGTATAGGTTATTAACTGTGGGGGTAAACGGTTTTTTTGCGGGCAAATTGCATAGCTGATTACCATGATAATAGATGGTTGCCTCTTCATTGCGGAATGCAAGAAAGGCCTTGCCTTTTTCCAGCAAAGTATGCTTAATGTCTGATAAAAAACCTTGACTTATCGCATTCTTGAAATCTGCAAAGTTTTCAATATACCGTGAAAAATTTGATTTTTTCATAATTGGTTTCTCCCTTTTATTACACAGGATATATAAAACAGAGTTTTCATGACATACTCCTATCTGCAACCACAATGCAATAAAAAACCCCGCAGACACCTGCGGGGCTGTAAGTCTTATTCCCACTCGATTGTTGCAGGTGGCTTGTCTGTTATGTCGTAGCAGACGCGGTTTACGTTCTCAACCTCGGAGGTAATCCTTGCTGCTGCCTTCTTCAGGATATCGTAAGGAATCTCGGCAACTCCTGCTGCCATGGCATCCTTGGAAAGAATGGCTCTGAGCACGATTGTCTGTCCGTAGGTTCTCAGGCCGTTCTTTACTCCTGTGGAAAGGATGCCCGGACATACTGCAAAATACTGCCAGATTGTTTTGTCCAGTCCTGCTGCTGCAATTTCCTCTCTCCAGATGGCATCTGCCTCTCTCACTGCCTCCAGCTTTTCGGATGTGATCTCACCTACGCATCTTACACCCAGACCCGGTCCCGGGAATGGCTGGCGGTTTACCATGTGGTCAGGAAGTCCGATTGCTTTTCCCACCAGACGTACCTCGTCCTTGAAAAGCATCTTCACAGGCTCCAGAAGGCTGAAGTCCATGTCCTCAGGAAGTCCCCCTACGTTGTGATGGGCCTTTACGGCACCGTTCTTGCTTTCAAGTATATCGGGATAGATAGTTCCCTGTACCAGGAAATCGATTTTACCCAGCTTTCTTGCTTCCTCTTCGAAAACCCTGATGAATTCCTCGCCGATGATCTTTCTCTTTCTTTCAGGTTCATCAATTCCCTTCAGCTTGCCGAGAAATCTCTCTCTGGCATCAACGGAAATAAGGTTGATTCCCAGCTGCTTCCCCATGATGCGGTCAATTTCTTCAGGCTCATTCTTTCTCATGAGACCGTGATCCACAAATACGCATACCAGTCTGTCTCCGATAGCCTTGTGTACCAGGGCTGCGGCTACTGAGCTGTCAACACCGCCGGAAAGGGCACAGAGTGCTTTTCCGTCTCCTACGGTTTCCTTGATTTCCTTGATTATGTCTTCAACATAAGCTTCGGCGGTCCAGTTTTTTCCAAGACCTCTTTCCTCGGAACTTTCTCTAACCATTAAATATATCTCCTATGCAGAATAATTTTAATATTGTTGATTTTCCATTGCAAGTATTTTGAAATATTTTTTTTAATAATGTGGCGGCTTCCTGGAAGGGATATCCTCCTCCACCATATCCATAAGCTCTCTTATCTTTTCCTTCATTATCCGGTTCTCGTGGGTAAGGGTCTCGATTTTTCTCCGATGCTCCTCGTCCGCCTTGATAAGCTCCATTACCGAATCCTCCAGAAAGGCCAGCTTTGTCTCTATTTTTATCAGTTCTTCATCCATTTTATTTCTCCCATTTTGCAAACAGGTTGTCAAATTGCTCCAGAACGAAGGCTTCTTCGTCCTCCTTGCTCATTTTTTCCGCTTCCGTGGTCTGTTTTATCAGTGTTCCCGGTATTTCCTCCAGGAATCTTGAAGGGCTGCATTCCATGGTTTCCCTCAGGTGATGCCTGGTCCGGCAGCTGGTTATATATAGCTTTTTCATGGCTCTGGTTACAGCCACGTAGAAAAGCCTTCTTTCCTCTTCTTCATTTTCCGGGTTTTCTTCCAGGGCTCTGGCATGGGGAATTATGGCATCTTCGCATCCTGCCAGGAATACAACCTTGAATTCAAGACCCTTGGCTGCATGTATGGTCATGAGATTTACCTTTCCCCCTTCGGAATCCTGGGCATCGTCCCTGGTAATCAGGGTTATCCTGTTCAGATATGTGTAGATGCTTGTGTCCTCGTTGTCGGGATCCCTTTCCCAGCGGTCCAGAAGATGGATGAAGGTCTGTATGTTCTTGTATTTCCACTTGGCCTCTTTCTCGTTCTTCTGATATTCCATCACCAGGTATTCCCAGTAATTGATATCCTCCACCATGGAGCTCAGGGCACCGGCCAGGTTTCTTCCTCCCACGAATCTTCCCTTGAACCGGTTGATCATGGTTACAAAATCCTCCAGCTGCAGCTTAATCCTTTCAGGAAGAGGGGAGCTGTGGGAATGGATATGGGCATTTATTGCCTCGAATACGGAGCAATGTCTCTCTTTTCCCGTATCGGTGATTATTTCCAGAGTCTTCTTTCCTATTCCCCGTCTCGGAACATTGATTATCCTGAGCAGGCTGATGTCATCCTCCGGATTTGTTATTACCCTCAGGTAGGCGATGATGTCCTTTATCTCCTTTCTCTGGAAAAAGCTCTGTCCTCCCGATACCGCGTATGGGATATCTGCCATAAGAAGTGCATCCTCAATGGCGGCAGCCAGGCTGTTGGTTCTGATAAGGATTCCGAAATCATCGTTCTTCAGCTTGTCCCGTCCCTTCAGCAGGGTGATGGTATCAGCTATGAATTCCGCCTCCTTCAGCTCGTTGTCGGGATAATTTATCTCTATAGGATTTCCCTCTCCCGATTTTGACCAGAGGCTTTTTCTCTTTCTTTTGGTATTGTGGGCTATGACACTGTTTGCCGCATCCAGGATTGTACCTGTGGAGCGGTAATTCTGCTCCAGCTTTATCTCCCTGACATCGGGAAAGTCCTTCTCGAACTGTACTATGTTTTCGTAATTGGCTCCGCGCCAGGAGTAAATGGACTGGTCATCGTCCCCCACCACACAGATGTTTCCCGATTCCTTGGCCAGCATATGGACAAAATCGTACTGGATTCTCGATGTATCCTGAAACTCATCCACCATGATATAACGGTAGCGCTTCCTGTATTTTGCCAGAACCTCAGGATATTCGTTGAAAATCCTTATGGGCAGTACCAGCAGATCCTCGAAATCCACCGCATTGTACACCTTCAGATGGTCGTTGTATTCCTTGTAAAGGGCCTGAAACTGGCAGTTCTCGTTGTTCCATTCCGTTCTTCCGGTCTTTATTGCCGAAAAAATGTTGGAAATATCATACAGGTCCAGGGTAGACGGATCCACCTTCATGGATCTTGCAGTCTCCTTGATCAGGGAAATCTTGTCGGTCTGGTCGTAAATGCTGAAATTCTCCTTGAAGCCCAGCATCGAGATACTTTCTCTCAGTATCTTTACCCCGAAGGCATGGAATGTGGATATGGTAAGAAGGGGCAGCTTTCTCCCCAGAAGGCTTTTTATCCTTTCCTCCATTTCCCGGGCCGCCTTGTTGGTGAAGGTCAGGGCCAGGATGGCTGACTGGGGGATTCCCTTGTCCAGCATGTTGGCGATTCTGTAGGTTATGGTTCTTGTCTTTCCGGAGCCTGCCCCTGCTATTACCAGGAACGCCCCTTCGGTTTCCCGTGCGGTTCTGCACTGTTCTGGATTAAGCTTGCTTTCAAGATCTATCATAAATCAGACTTCTTTTGTAAAGAACGAAAAGGCCTCTATTCCGAAATAGGAAATAAGGGTAACGATAACTCCGGCAATGAAAACACCGGCAAAAACCGACGGAAACAGCTTCCTTTTCTCTATTCCCAGTATCCAGCCTCCCACGGTTCCTGTTATGGCTCCGGTTACAGGCAGCGGAACTGCCACAAATACTGCAAGCCCGGCTGCACCGTATTTCTCTATGCTGGGTCCCACCTTTTTTCTTGTTTTCTCGATGAATCTGTCGAATATCCTCCTGTACAGCCCTATCCTGTAGAAAACCCTGTGCAGTGTAACCAGGAAGGAGTAATAGAGGAGGCTGGCCAGACAGTTCATGACCACACAGTAGATGAAGGCGGCTGCCACAGGCATGCCGTTGGCCAGAGCGTAGGGGATGGCCCCCCTGAGTTCGGAAATAGGTGCTATACTTAATAATCCCGCTATGATCCAGGTTGTCATTTCCATTATCTGTTTCTCTTCTCCAGAATTATTTTTACAGCTTCGTAGAAGCCCTCGCCCGATTCGTTTTCGGTGATGTATTTCGGCTTGCTTTCTATCCTGTCCAGGAAATTCCTGATGTTGGCCACAGCCACGGAATGCTTCAGAGCCTTGAACATAGGCTCGTCGTTGGGGCTGTCTCCGGCATAGATTATCTCTTCCTGAAGCTCATCCAGGGTCTTTCCCGTAAAGTCGTTTATAAAGGTATTGAAGCAGGAAACCTTGTTGTAATCGCCGTACCAGCAGTTCACATGGATGCTGGAAATCTTGGCTGTGGTTCCTTCCTCTGCCGCAATTTCGCATATTCTCTTTATCTTTTCATCCGGAAGGCGCTCCACATCCTCGCAGAAGTCTATTGCCAGGTCTGCAGTCCTGAATTCCTGATCCGATGCAATCCCGCATCCCGGAACCTCGGTCAGAACCCTTTCCCTGAGCCTCTGAAGCTTCTTTCTGGATTCGGCACGCTTTTCGTCGCTGTCCACATAGCGGCGGATGAATTTCCTGTTTTCCTCGTCATAGGCATAATAGAAGGCACCGTTTTCACCCACTACGCCGGCCACCGGCCACATCCTTGCTATCATGTCACACCATCCGGCCGGTCTTCCCGTTACCGGTACAAACCTGATTCCGTTCTTTTTCAGCTCCCACATGGCCTGAAAGGTGGAGGCAGGAATTTTTCCCCTTGTGGTGATGGTATCATCTATATCGGCAAAAAAAATTGAAAGTCTTTTGCAGAAACCTTCATCTATATCTTTTATATCCATACCCATTTATAACAAAAAAAAGCAGACTTGTTAAGTCTGCTTTTGAGCTATAGTATTTAGAGAAATTTAAACTTATTTACAAAGACCTGACCAGAATTTTACAACCTGTCCGAGAGGAGCAAGTGCATCTGTGTACATTGCCCTGTTGTAGAGAGCTTCGCCCATTGCGAAAATCTGTACACCCTTTGTCCAAGGTTCTACATTTTTCTTGTCTTCAGGAACTTTTCCCTGGAGATCGAGACATGTATAGTAAAGACCCTTTGCAGCATATTCGTTACTTGCTACAACAGGAGCGTCCTTTTCAACGAGACCTGACCAGAATTTCTTTGTCTGTCCGAGAGGAGCAAGAGATTCTGTGTACATACCTTTGTCATAAAGTGCTTTTCCCATAGCGAAAATCTGCACACCCTTTGTCCATGGTTCTACATTCTTGTTTCCTTCAGGAACTTTTGCCTGAAGATCCAGACATGTGTAGTAAAGACCGGTTGCTGCATAATAGTCCGGAGCTGATTCAGCTTTTGCTGCTGCGTCAGTTGTACCACATCCTGCAAAAAGACCTACTACTAAAATGAGAGATACCAACAATGCTAAACTTTTTTTCATTTTTTCCCCCTGAAATTAGTTTGTATCTACTTAAATTATTTATTCCAAAAATTAAATTAGGCAAGTAAAATAAAGTTATCAATCCAGAATATCAATAACTTTTCCTACTTGCCGTAAGCTTGTCAGAAAAAATTATTTCTTACAAGTTTTTTTAGGAAGCTTTACACCGCAAGCCTTGAGAGCCTCTTTGAGAACCTTGAAAGCTGTCTTGATGTCTGCTTCTGTGTTGCAACCCAGGTTACAGATTCTGAAAGTAGGAAGGTTTCCGATCTTTCCAGGGTAGATTGTGATTCCGTTTTCATAGAGATAGTCATGAACTTTCTTGAAATCGAAGTTTTCGTCTTCCGGATACTTGATTGCAATTACGAGACCTGTTGTCTTTTCTCTTGGGAGGAGTTCTTCAAGTCCGAGAGCTGCAACTTCTGCTCTGATGAGTTCAGAAATAGCCATGAATCTTTCATATTTAGCCTTTTCACCCTCTTCAAAGTGTTCCTTGAGAGCCTGCTGCATAGAATAGATGATCTGTACAGGAGGTGTGAAGTTCATTTCACCGTGTTCCTTGAAGTAGCTGTACTGTCTCCAGAGGTTGGTGTAATATGATCTCTTTGGGAAATCCTTTGTCTTTTCGATGTATTCCTTCTTTCCGATAAGGAATGAACATCCTGTGAAAGCGTTGATACCCTTCTGTGATGATGCCATACAGAAGTCAAGGTTGTCGTCGTATACGTTGATAGGAACGATACCGAGTGTTGATGTTGTGTCAGATACGAAAATCTTTCCATATTTATGAGCAATTGCACCAACTTCTCTGATTGGGTTGCAGAGACCTGTACCTGTTTCCTGATGAGCCATGTATACAACAGCTACGTCATCAGCATTCTTCTTGAGTGTTTCTTCTACGATTGCGAGGTCAGGAAGCTCAAGAACGTCGAATTTGCAGTCTACAACTCCGATTCCGTAGTACTGAGCAGCCTGAAGTGCTCTGTCATTGTAGAAACCGTTGTTTACGATCATTACTTTCTTGTCTTTTGGAACGAGGGAACCGATGGCAACGTCGATACAGATAGATCCGGAACCTGCGAACAGTGTAGCAACATAGTCGTTTTTCTTTCCGTGAACGATCTTAACGAGGTCATCAGCAACCTTTCTTGTGATTTCAGCGAATTCACCTTCTCTGTGGCAGATGTCTTCATTAATTAATGCAAGCTTTACACCCTCTGTTGTAGAGGATGGGCCTGGGTTAAGAAGAATTGTTTTTCTTACTGTCTTAGAAATTTTCTGGGTTTTTAATTTCATTCTTTCTCTCCGATAAAATTTTAATTATCCAGGTAAAAAGGATATTGATAATTCAATCGTAACACTTAAAAAATAATCGTCAATCTTGATTTCTTTCATAAGGTTGAAAATAGATGAAATTTTGAATAATTTTGTCAAAAAGTCGTAAACAAAGTAGATGTATTAGAGATATTAGACATACGGCAAGGTATGAAAATTTGTTAAAGTTATTAAAAAAATCAAAGAACACGGCTGAAAACTTTCTGATTTATCCCTGCTTCCGAAATAAGTTTGGGAAAATATAGAAGAAAAGCGGGTAAAATGCGAAGTTTTATAGAAACTTTGAAGAAATTGGAGATTTTGATTAAAATATTTTAGTTAATATTGTGTAAAAAGAAATTTTTTTCCTTGACAAGACATGACAGTGTGGTAGTATTTAAGATGTGATTAGGTATCACAACCGGCTTGACCGGAAAAATATTTAGGAGAGAAAAATGAAAAGAATTATCGTGATCAGTCTTTGTCTGCTTCTCTGTGCTTCCATGGCATTCGCTAACGGAACAGCAGAAGGTGGTGCTGGCGGAAAAGCTATCATGGGTTCATCCAGCTTGGGTGGTTCATGGTATCCAACAGCTTCAGCTATTGCAGGTGCTGTAATGCAGCATACTGATTCTGTTATCACAGCTCAGGCTACTGGTGGTGGAACAGAAAACCTCAGACTTATGTTACAGAACGAAATGCAGATCGGTCTCGCAGAATCTAACGTAATGGTATACGCATACGAAGGAACAAAACTTTTCGCAAATGCAAAATATGACAACGTAAGATTTGTTGCTAACCTTTATCCGCTCGTATTCCAGGCAACAGTACAGAAAGCATCAAAATTCATGACTTTCAAAGATCTTTGCGACGCTAACGGAAGCTTCTCACCAGGTTCACCAGGATCCGGAGACGAAGTAGCATGGCAGGAAATTTTCGACGGTGCATTCAACTGCGATTATAAGACACTCGGATGGAAGCCACTTTCACACAACGAAAGAGTTATGGCATTCCAGGACAGACTTCTTGACTGTATCGGATACGAAACATCCGTACCTGCAGGAGCTATCCTCGAATCTTCAGCTCAGATCCCTCTCAGACTTCTTGAGATCGGCGGAGCAGAAAGAGATGCACTCATGAAAAAATACTCATGGTACTCACCATGGAACATCCCAGCCGGAACATACAACGGCCAGGATAAGGATTGTCCTACAGTTATCACAGGAACAGCTCTTATTGCAGACGCTGTAAATGCTCCTGAGAAAGTTGTATACGACATGGTATCAACACTGTTCGGCGCAGGCCTCAAGCAGGTTCAGTCCGTACACAGCTTCACACCTTACATCAAACTGGAAACAGCACTTGACGGAAGAGGACCTGTTCCAATCCACCCAGCTGCTGAAAAATTCTACAAAGAAAAAGGTATGATTAAATAATTGACTGTTTAGTTAATGCAAGGAGTGCAACAGACCTGTGTTTGCTGCACTTCTTTTTTTAAACTCATAGCCATTAGGCTGTAAATTGGAGAGTTTCAATGGGGGATGAATATTTAAAAGACGTCAAAGATCAGCTCGAGGGAATGGATGAAGCTTCCCGTAAAGAAGCAGCTGCAATGGCGCAGAAAGCGGAGGAAATGGATAAAGCCCTCTCAGGCTACCGTGACAACAAAGCTTTCTTTGTAAAGGCAATTTCAATTATTGCCATCATTTTTGCACTTTTCCACTTCTATACAGGTGGATTCGGAATGTTCACTGCAATCAGACAGAGAGCTATACACCTTCTGTTCGCTCTGTGGATCTGTTTCATGAAGTATTCCTCAAACAAAAATAAGGGACCAAAGACAGAACCTTGGTTGCCTTACCTTTACCTTGCAATAATGCTGATGGGAATCATTCTTGTTCCTATCTGTGATTATGCCAAAAAAGCACGCGTTGACATGACAGGTGCCGTAATAGCTATAGTCATTGTCTTCCTGGCTGCTGCTTTTATTGCAAGAATCTTCACTCTTAAAGCAAGAATCAAGGCTAACAAAGAAGTTGAAGATCAGCCGATGTGGTATGACTACATATTTATGATATGCGGTGCAGTCGGTTGTATCTATATGGCTATCAATACAGACCTTATTCTTCAGAGAGCCGGAATCGTATATCCGATCGACCAGATTATGGGACTTTTCCTCCTGATCTGTACAATCGAAGCAACAAGACGTTCTATCGGTCATGTTCTTATGTGTATCGGTATCTTCATGCTGCTCTATTGTCGTTTCGGTTTCCTCTGCGGCGGTATCTGGAACCATCCTGGATTCAGCCTCCCGATGATCATCAGACACTTTGTACTTACTGACGCAGCTCTGTGGGGTACACCTATCGGAGTATCAGCAAGTTACATTTCCCTGTTCCTTCTTCTGGGTGCTGCTCTCCACGCAACAGGTCTTGCTGAGCTTCTCCTTAAGGTTGCAAAGGGTCTCGTAGGTCACTTCGTAGGTGGACCTGCAAAAATGGCCGTTGTAGCTTCAAGTATGTTCGCAATGATCTCCGGTTCTTCCACATCAAACGTTGCAACAACCGGTGTTATCACAATTCCTCTTATGAAGAAGACAGGTATTCCTGCTGCACTGGCAGGAGCTACAGAAGCTGCAGCTTCCATGGGTGGACAGGTAACTCCTCCTGTAATGGGTGCGGTAGCATTCATCATGGCAGAGTTCCTCGGAATCAGCTACGTTAAGATCATCTGCGCAGCTGCTATCCCTGCATTGCTCTACTATGTATCTGTATTCACAATGATTCACTTCGAAGCACACAAGATCGGTGCTTGGGGTCTCAGAAAGTCTGAAATTCCTGAATGGAAGCATGACGCACTTACAAAGGGTTATCTTATTATCCCTGTAGTAGTACTTGTATACATGCTCGTTAAGGGTTACACAGCAATGGCATCATGTTTCTACTCATTCCTGCTTGCAATTGCTATCTCCTTCTTCAGAAAGGACACAAGACTTAATCTCAAGAAGTTCCTCGGTATCTTCGATCAGGCCGGTCAGACACTCTGTGTAGTAGCTGTACCTTCCGCTATCGCAGGTTTCGTAGAAGGAACTGCAACACTTACAGGTCTTACACCTGCTATTACAAAGGTTCTCACAGACCTTTCACACAGCAACATGATCCTGACACTTATCATCACAATGGCAATGTGTCTCGTTCTTGGTATGGGTGTTCCTACAGTAGCTAACTATATCCTCATGACTATCATGACAGTACCTACAATGATTTCTGTAGGAGTTATGCCACTGGCAGCTCACCTCTTCTGTTTCTACTTCGGTATCATGTCAGAGCTTACACCTCCTGTAGCTATCACTTCTTACACAGCTTCAGCTATCGCAGGTGCTCCGTTCTGGCCTACAGCATTTAATGCCGTACGACTGGCCGCGGTCGCGTATATTGTACCGTACATCTTCGTATTCAATACTTCGCTGCTCCTCGGTACACAGCCGTTCGAAGCTAAGCTTATCTTCGTTATCATCACAGCAGCTCTCGGTTCATTGAGCTTCGCTATCGGTATGGCGGGATTTATCAGGCGTAAGATGTATCTGATAGAAAGATTCCTTATCTGTGGATTTGCACTTCTGCTTATCCATCCGGGTTCCATTACAGACGTTATGGGATTCGCAGGTATCGCACTTATCTTCGCTATGCAGTGGATCTACAAGAAGAACCCTAAGAACTATGTTCCTCCGGTAAAACCTGAAGGATATTGATCTTAAGGACCTGTAAACACAAAGTCTCCCGAAAGGGAGACTTTTTTTTCTTTCTTTATTATTACAGTATTCATTTTTTTATACTTATATGATAAAATTTTTTCATCCAAAAAATCGGAGAATAAAATGAGAACGGAAGTCTATTACAGAAGTCTGGATATTGACGGCAGATCCAAGAAGATTCTTGCTGCCCTCAGACAGAGTATCAATAACAACATTACCAATGTTGCCATGGCAGATGTGTACCTGACAAAGGACATAAAGGGGTTGACCCCTGAAACAGCGGAATTTCTTTTTTCTGATTCCGTAGCACAGAGAGCACTTATTGACAAGGCTCTGGCAGATTCAGATTATATTCCGGACTGGAAATATATAATAGAAGTAACTTATCGTCCGGGTGTAACAAACCCGATGGCCATCACTGCAAGAAAATCCATTGAAACAGCCCTGGGAAGAGCCCTGGAGCCGGAAGAGATGGTTCAGACAGCAGTTCAGTATCTTATTGCAACACCGGGACTTACAGCAGAAGAGATCGAAAAGATGCAGAAATCCTTCTACAATCCCCTTGTTCAGCAGGCCGAATTCATTGCCAGGGAGGAGTGGGCAGAGAAGAAGCTTCCTGCTTTCTATCCTTACAAGGTTGCATCCAGCGAGAAGACAGTAAAGGACTTCGACATTGCATCCATGAACGACGGCGAGCTCAATTCCCTTTCCGAAAGCAGGCTCCTGGCACTCAATATCGATGAAATGAAATCCATCCAGAAATACTTCGCTTCCGAAGAGACTCTGGAAAACAGAAAGAAAGCCGGAATCACAGGCAATGCTACAGATGTAGAGCTGGAAATGATAGGTCAGACCTGGTCAGAGCACTGCAAGCACAAGATTTTCGGTGCAGATATCGAATATATCGACGAAGAGAAAAACACCAAGGAAGAAATTTCTTCCCTCTATGCATCATATATCAAGAAAACCACCAAGGATCTCTGGGAAAAGAAGCCTTTCCTCCGTTCCGTGTTCAGCGACAACTCCGGTGTGGTTGAGTTTGACAAGGACAATCTTGTCTGCTTCAAGGTGGAGACACATAACTCCCCTTCAGCCCTGGACCCTTACGGCGGAGCAATCACAGGTATCGTAGGTGTAAACAGGGATATCATGGGAACAGGTAAGGGAGCAAGACCTTTCTTCAACACAGACTTCCTCTGTTTCGGTGAGCCTGATACAGCTCCTGAAGAAATTCCTGCAGGGCTTCTCCATCCGCGCACAGTAATGAGCGGAGTTCACCACGGAATCATCGACGGCGGTAACCAGTCCGGTATTCCTACAGTTGCCGGCGGATTCCTTTTCGATGACTCATATACAGGAAAACCGCTGGTATTCTGCGGTACAGGCGGTATCTGTCCGGCAGAGCTGGCAGGCGAAGGCTCCTGGATCAAGCACATCAATCCGGGCGACAAGGCTGTAATGGTGGGCGGAAGAATCGGTAAGGACGGTATCCACGGTGCCACATTCTCCTCACTGGTTCTGGACGAGGCATCTCCTGTTTCTGCAGTACAGATCGGAGACCCTATCACTCAGAAGAAAATGAGCGATTTCCTCATGGAAGCCAGAGATCTGGGACTCTATCAGGGAATCACAGATAACGGTGCCGGCGGACTCTCGTCATCTCTCGGAGAAATGGCCGAATATTCCGGCGGTATTACCATCGACCTGGACAAATGTCCTCTCAAATATCAGGGACTGGCCCCTTGGGAAATCCTGGTTTCCGAATCCCAGGAAAGAATGAGCCTTTCCATGAAGCCTGAACACGTGGAAGCTTTCCTCGCCCTTGCCAAGAAGAGGGATGTGGAAGCCACAGTTGTGGGAGAATTCAACGATTCCGGTTTCATCAGCATTATCGGCGGCGGAAAGCTTGCCGGATACCTCTCCATGGAATTCCTCCACAAGGGACTTCCTAAAATGAAGCTCAAGGCTGTATGGAAGCCTAAGACTGCAGAAAAGCTCGCATTTGCCGAAGAAAACCTCAAGGATAAGCTTACAGAGATTCTTTCCGATACAAACGTAGTTTCAAGAGAAACCCTGGTTCGTCAGTACGACCACGAGGTAGGTGCCGTATCTGTAGTTAAGCCTTTCGTAGGTGTAAATTCCGATGCCCCATCCGACGGTGCGGTTCTCAAGCCTGTATATTCAAGCAACAAGGGTGTTACCGTAACTCACGGAATCTGTCCGAGAGTAGGTGACTGGGATACATACAACATGGCAATGTGTGCCGTGGATGAAGCCTACAGATCCCATATCTCATTGGGCGGTGACCCGGATTCAGCTTCTGTTCTGGACAACTTCTGCTGGCCGGATCCTGTAAAGTCAGAAAAGACACCGGACGGAGAATACAAGCTGGCACAGCTGGTAAGAACCTGTAAGGGTGTAAACGAAATCTGTATGGAATACGGACTTCCTCTCATCTCCGGAAAGGACTCAATGAAAAACGATTCCAACATCGGCGGAAAGAAAGTTTCGGTTCGTCCTACACTCCTTATCTCCCTCATGGGTATGATCAAGGATGTAAACAAGGCCATGACCACCGACTTCAAGAAAATCGGCGACAAGGTATATATCCTGGGAACAAACACCGGTGAAATGGGTGGTTCCGTATACGAGAAGAAGAGCGGAAAATCTCTCGGTGCATCCCCTTGCGTAGATCCTAAGAGCGCAGTCAAGATGTACAGACAGCTGGCAGAAGCCATTGAAAAAGGGCTGGTTGCATCCTGTCACGATATTTCGGACGGAGGTCTTGCGGTTGCTCTCTGCGAAAGTGCATTGGGCGGCGGCTGCGGATGCTGTATCGATATCAACGACGACCTGGCTCCGGTTCAGACCCTGTTCTCCGAAGCTCCTTCCAGATTCGTGGTTTCCGTTGCGGAAGAAAATGCGGCAGAATTCGAGGCTGTAATGGCAGGTGCTCCTGTTGTCAAGGCCGGAAACACATGCGGCTGCGGTGCTGTTGTAATCAAAAAGAACGGCAATGAAATCTTGAAAATCAATCTTGCAGAAATCGACTCTGCATGGAAGAGGTAAATATAATGGCTAAAGTTGCAATCATCACCGGATACGGAATCAATGCAGACAATGAACTCAAGGAGGCTTTTCTCAGGGCAGGTGCCGAGAAGGCTGACAGAATCCATATCAACGACATGACAGAAAGACCTGAAATCCTGGATGAATACCATATCCTGGGCTTTCCGGGTGGCTTCTCCTTCGGAGACCATCTCGGTTCCGGAATGGTAATGGCTCATCTGTTCAAGAAGAATCTCAAGAAGGCCCTGGATAAATTCGTGGCCGACGGAAAGCTTGTAATCGGAATCTGCAACGGTTTCCAGGTTCTTGTAAAAATGGGCGTTCTGCCTAATTTTGACGGAGACTGGGGACAGGAAGTTTCCCTTATCCACAACAACACAGGCGTTTTCGAAAACAGCTGGCTCAATGTCCGCTTCAATCCCGATTCTCCTTGCGTATGGACCAAAGGGCTGACAGGCATGGATATTCCTATCCGTCACGGAGAAGGAAGATTTATTACCAAGAACGAAGAGGTAATGGCAAAAATCAAATCCCTCAATCTCAACACAGTTATCTACAACGACAGGAACCCTAACGGTTCAGAGGAAAACATTGCTGGAATTACAGATACCACAGGAAGAATCCTCGGCCTCATGCCTCATCCCGAAGCATTCCTGGTACCTGAAAACCATCCGCTCTGGAAGAGAGGAATGGCAGGAGAAACAGGTCTGGCTCTTCTGAAAAACGGTGTTGATTACATTAATAAGGGGTTATGTAAATAATGAAAAATTTCTGGAAAAAATGGACCGGAACAAGTCTTATCATCAGGATTGTTCTCGGTTTGGTTATCGGTAGCATATTAGGCTTGTGCCTGCCTCAGTTTACAGGTGTAAGCATTCTGGGTTCCCTTTTCGTAGGTGCCCTTAAGGGAATTGCTCCTGTTCTGGTATTCCTTCTGGTAGTCAGCGCACTGGCCAAGGCCAGCCAGGGTACAGGCAGCAGATTCAGGACTGTAATTGTCATTTACCTGATAAGTACACTTCTTTCTGCCCTGATTGCGGTTTTTGCCAACTATATGTTTCCTGTTTCAATCAAGCTCTCTGCTGCGGCATCGGGATCTTCCCCGGAAGGTATTGCAGAGGTTCTCAGGAACGTGCTCAACAATGTGGTTTCCAACCCGGTTAAATCCATTGCAGATGCAAACTATATCGGTATCCTTTTCTGGGCCATCATCACAGGTGTATGTCTCAAGAAGCTTGCCACCGATAAGACAGTTCAGAGCGTTACCGAATTTGCAGACAGTGCTTCCATGATCGTACGTGCAATCATCCAGTTTGCACCGTTGGGTATCTGCGGTCTGGTATTCTCTTCCGTATCCGAAAGCGGACTTGAGATCTTTACAGACTACGGAAAGCTGGTAATCATCCTGGTAAGCTGCATGTTCTTCGTGGCTCTGGTAGTCAATCCTGTTATCGTGTTCATCTTCCTCAGGAAGAACCCTTATCCTCTGGTTTTCAGATGTCTCAGGGAAAGCGGAATCACAGCATTCTTCACCAGAAGCTCTGCCGCAAACATTCCTGTTAATATGCAGCTCTGCGAAAAGCTCGGACTCGAAAAGGACTTCTATTCCGTAAGTATTCCTCTGGGAGCTACAGTAAACATGAGCGGTGCAGCCATCACCATTACAATCATGACATTGGTGGTATGTAACACATTGGGAATCAGCGTGGACTTCGGTTCCGCACTTATCCTCAGTATCCTTTCCACAGTAGCGGCATGCGGTACATCCGGTGTGGCAGGAGGTTCCATCCTTCTTATCCCTATGGCATGTTCTCTCTTCGGAATCGGCAATGACGTGGCAATGCAGGCTGTTGCGGTAGGATTCATCATCGGTGTTATCCAGGACTCCGTGGAAACAGCTCTCAACTCAAGCAGCGACGTAGTGTTCACAACTACAGCCGAGTTCTTTGAGGATCTGAAAAAAGGAAAGAAAATCAGTATCTCAGGAAAGTAAAAGCCTGAGTGAGCGGCAGACCTGTTCTGCCGTATACATCTTATAATCGTTTCTTGACGGCAGGGGTGGGATTCCGATGAAAAAGTCGGCAGTTCTGCCCCTGTAGTTTATGGCGTAGAAAACCTGTCCCGGCACCCCCTCAGGATTGGCCGGATCTGCATTGCCGAAAGTCCCCGTTATACCTATACCTATGTCGGCCCCGAAGCGCTCACGGCACGCACAGCCCATCTCTGCAGCCGTTTCCCCGGAATAGACACCGTATTTTTCTATGGTTTCTCCGGAAACCCCGCACCTTATCTTGGCCTCGTTGCCGTATGTGACAAACGCCCCCCTGAAAACGGCAGAAGCCCCCTCCGTATCTGTAATAAGGGAAGCCACCAGCCCCGATGTGCAGCTCTCCATGGTGGCGACGGAAATGTTCCTGTCTATAAGAAGCTGAGTCAGCTCCCTGAAATCTTCGGCAATCATAATTGCTTTATAGCCCCTTTTTGCCGGGATGTCAAATATTTGCATAAAATAAAACATTAATTAAAAAATGTATCAAAAATATGGTATAATAGAAGAAGAGCATCTAGATTTAGATTGAAAGATGACAAGAAGTTGCAGAAACTGGCACAAAGTTGCGATCCAAAGATATTTACAGAAAGTATTTTCCCTAAAACCTTTGAAGCTGTGGCACAGGATAGTTTTACGGAACAGACTGAAGCATTCATTACTTTGTTTCAGAACAAGAGTAAATATAATGCTATTATGACAGCATTAAGTAAATTGTTGTTTAAAGAATTTAACAGACCATCAAGATAAAAGCCCTGCTTTAATTCCATCTGTCAAACAGTTTGCACACTAATCGTTGAAGTTTGCACACTAAAGTGCAGAATCTGCACACTCAGCCTAAAATCTGCAGGTATTGGTCCAGTCTCCTGTTCAGGTATTCTGCAAAGAGCTTTATCATTTTTTCCTTGTCGGCAAAGGAATCATAGTATCTCATCCTGTCTGTAAACTTGATATCGATAGGGGGATAGCCTGCTTTCATCAGCTCCAGGTTTACTATTAGGCGGCCTGTTCTCCCATTGCCGTCAATAAACGGATGGATTGATTCAAATCCTATATGAAGCTCAGCAAGCTTTATCACTATATTCCGTCTGTCTTCTGCATAATTCTTCATAAGGTCATTCATTTTTGCCTCTATCAGATACGGCTGTACCGGATTATGCTTTGCTCCGTGGATGCGTACCGGAATCCTTCGGTATATTCCTCTGTCAAACGGTCTGTCTGCCAGTACCAGGGAATGTATCTGCTTTATTACGCTTTCGCAGAGAGGATAGCTGTTCTTTACCAGATGACAAATAAAGTAAAATGCCTCCTTGTGTCCCACGGCTTCCATATGATCCTTCAGCGGCTTCCTGTCTATGGTCAGCCCTTTCAGAACCATGTCGGTTTCCCGTAAAGTAAGCGTGTTACCCTCTATGGCATTTGAATTATATGTGTACTCGATCATGAAATCTTCATGTAGCTTGGAAACTTCTCCCTCTGTAAGGGGTCTTCTTATGTCAAGTTCCTTTTTCTTCCGTTCAATCAGCTCCAGAAGGCTCTCTTTTCCCTTGATTCGTCCGTCTGCCGGTTTTTTTGCATTTTCCGGAATAATCCAGAGTTTTCCCTTCTGTATGCATCCTTCGATTTTTCCGTCCCGGCACAGTACCCGGACACGGCGCTGGGAAATTCCCCATTTTTCAGAAGCTTCCTTTGTAGTCATGGCTATTTTCATACCTCGTTACATAGAATATAGCCCCTTTCAGGAATAAAGGCAACATTTCAGGAATAATATAAAGCCAATTTCGGGAATAATACCAACGCTGCGGCATAAAAAAACACCGTACCTGAAAAGATACGGTGTCTGATGCCGGTAAGAAACCGGATTATTTGTTGAGGGCTTCTGCCACAGCTACAGCCACAGCTACGGATGCGCCAACCATAGGGTTGTTTCCCATTCCGATAAGTCCCATCATCTCCACGTGTGCCGGTACGGAGGAGGATCCTGCAAACTGTGCATCAGAATGCATTCTTCCCATTGTGTCTGTCATTCCGTAGGAAGCAGGTCCTGCTGCCATGTTGTCCGGATGAAGTGTTCTTCCTGTACCTCCGCCTGAAGCTACAGAGAAGTATTTCTTGCCCTGTTCGATGCATTCCTTCTTGTATGTTCCTGCCACAGGATGCTGGAAGCGGGTAGGGTTGGTGGAGTTTCCTGTAATGGAGATATCTACTCCTTCCTTGTGCATTACTGCCACTCCCTCTCTTACGTCGTCCACTCCGTAGCACTTTACTGCTGCTCTTTCCCCATCTGAGTATGGGATTTCCTTTACTACCTCAAGCTTTCCTGTAAAGTAGTCGAATTTTGTCTGTACATATGTGAATCCGTTGATTCTACTGATAATCTGAGCTGCATCCTTTCCCAGGCCGTTGAGGATAACCCTGAGAGGTGTTTTTCTGGCTCTGTTTGCACTTTTGGCAATACCGATAGCTCCCTCTGCTGCTGCAAAGGATTCGTGTCCTGCCAGGAATGCAAAACAACCGGTCTCGTCGGAAAGAAGCATGGCTGCCAGGTTTCCGTGTCCCAGTCCTACTTTTCTGTCATCTGCTACCGAACCCGGAATACAGAATGACTGAAGTCCTTCGCCCAGGGATTTTGCCACATCGTAAGCGCTCTTGTCTCCCTTCTTTATTGCTATGGCGCTTCCCACTGTGTATGCCCATTTGGCGTTTTCAAAACAGATAGGCTGGATTCCTTCCACGATCTTGGCGATATCAAGCCCTTTTTCTTCACAGATTTTCTTTGTCTCCTCGATGGAAGAGATTCCGTATTTATTCAGAACTGCAAGGATCTGAGCTTCCCTGCGTTCGTAGCTTTCAAACAATGCCATTTCTCTTCCTCACTCTTTTCTAGGATCGATAAGTCTGACAGCACCCTGTTCCGGTGTGGTTCTTCCGTACTGTCCCCTTGCTTTTTCCATTGCATCGGCAGGGTTGTCTCCCTTTTTGATAAAGTCCATCATTTTTCCGAAGTTGATGAATTTGTATCCGATAATAGCTCCGTCCTTGTCCACTGCAACCTTTTCCACATAACCTTCTGCCATTTCAAGGTAGCGAGGTCCTGTCTTCACTGTTGCAAACATGGTTCCCACCTGGCTTCTGAGTCCTTTTCCCAGGTCTTCGAGCGATGCACCTACCACCAGGCCTCCCTCAGAGAATGCAGACTGAGATCTTCCGTATACTATCT
>JAZURI010000002.1:0-330822 GCA_045606105.1 Spirochaetia bacterium
TTGAAGTTCCTATGGGAACAACACTCCGCGAAATCATCTACGATATCGGTGGAGGTATCAGAGACGGAAAAGCTTTCAAGGCTGTACAGACAGGTGGTCCATCAGGTGGTGTAATCACAGTTAAGGACCTTGACACAGGTATCGACTTTGACGCACTTGCATCTATCGGTTCCATGATGGGATCCGGTGGTATGATCGTAATGAGCGAAGAAGACTGTATCGTAGACGTTGTTAAGTTCTACATGGACTTCTGTGTTGAAGAATCCTGCGGTAAGTGTTCACCTTGCCGTATCGGTACAAAGAAGCTTCTTAACTACCTCATCAAGATTTCCAACGGAAACGGAACAATGGAAGACCTTGAGAAGATGGAAGAAATCGGTCTCTCAATGAAGAAGGCTGCTCTCTGTGGTCTCGGTCAGACAGCTGCAAACCCTGTTCTTTCCTCAATGAAATATTTCAAGGATGAGTATATCCAGCACGTACAGGACAAGAAATGTATTGCCGGAAAATGTACTAACCTTATCAAGTTTGAAATTGACCCAGCAAAATGTATCGGATGTACACTCTGTGCTAAGAAGTGTCCTGCCAATGCTATTGTCGGTGAGAAGAAACAGGCTCATGTTATCCTCCAGGATAAGTGTGTTAAATGTGGTGAATGTATGAGAGGCTGTAAGTTCGGCGCTATCTCAAAACACTAAGAGGGAAGGAGATATATCAGTGGAAACTGTAAATATTAAAATTGACGGTATTCCGGTAACAGTTAAAGCCGGAACAACTATTTTAGATGCTGCAAAAAAAGCAGGAGTAAAAATTCCTACTCTTTGTGCACACCCAGACCTTGAACCATGGGGTGCTTGCGGTATTTGTGTTTGTAAGACACAGGATGCCCGCGGTATCAGCCCAAGACTTGTAAGAGCTTGTACTACAAAGGTAACCGAGGGATTTAACTATATTACAAGAGATCAGGAAATCCAGAGTATCAGAAAGACAGTTGTAAACCTGATTCTTTCTAACCATCCACAGGAATGTCTCACATGCGGAAGAAACCAGCAGTGTGAACTCCAGAGACTTGCTGAGGAATTCAGTATCAGAGATATCGCATTCGAACAGAATGTAAAAAGAGTTCCTAAAGACAACTCAACACCTTCCATCGTACTCGACGCTACAAAGTGTGTACAGTGCGGTAGATGTGCTCAGGTTTGTCAGCAGCTCCAGGGTGTATGGGCTCTTGAATTCATCCACAGAGGTGAAAACACAAGAATTGCTCCTGTTGCAGGCGCTACACTGGACGAAAGCCCATGTATCAAGTGCGGTCAGTGTGCAGCACATTGTCCTGTAGGTGCAATCTATGAAAACGACGAGACAGACAAGTTCATGAAGGCTGTAGGAAATCCTGAACTTCATGTTGCTGTTCAGATGGCTCCTGCCGTACGTGTTGCTCTCGGTGAAGCATTCGGAATGCTCCCTGGCGAAATCGTTACAGGAAAAATCTACGCTGCTCTCAGAAGACTCGGTGTTCATGCCGTTTTCGATACAAACTTCTCTGCCGACCTTACAATCATGGAGGAAGGAAGCGAATTTGTTAAGAGACTCACAACAGGCGGAGTTCTCCCACAGCTCACATCATGCTGTCCTGCATGGACAAACTACATGGAAGAGTACTATCCTGACATGATCCCTAACTTCTCAAGTGCTAAGTCACCTATGATGATGCAGGGTGCTATCACAAAGACATACTATGCACAGCAGAAGGGAATCGATCCTGCAAAGATCTACTCTGTAGCTATCATGCCTTGTACAGCTAAGAAGCACGAGATTGAAAGAGATGACAACATGCATGCTTCCGGATATCCTGATGTAGACCTCGTTCTCACAACAAGAGAACTTGCAAGACTCATCAAGATGAACGGAATCGACTTTGCTGCTCTCGAAGATGAAAAAGCAGACAGCCCAATCGGAGCTTACACAGGTGCTGCTACAATCTTCGGTGTAACAGGCGGTGTAATGGAAGCTGCTATCAGATCTGCATACTTCCTCGTAACAAACGAAGAGCTTGCTGACGTTAACGTTACAGCTGTTCGTGGTATGGACGGAGTTAAGGTTGGTGAAGTTGACATCAAGGGAACAAAGGTTAAGGTTGCTATCGCTCACGGTCTTGCTAATGTTAAGGCAGTACTTGACGAAGTAAGAGCTGCAAGAGAAGCAGGTGCTGAACCTCCATATCACTTCATCGAAGTTATGGCTTGCCGCGGTGGATGTATCGCAGGTGGCGGACAGCCTTACGGAACAGAAGACAACATCAGAGAAATGAGAACAGCAGGTCTCTACAAGGATGATGAAATTTCTGTACAGAGATGTTCACACCACAACCCTGAAATCAAGGATATCTACGAGAAATTCCTCGGAGCTCCTCTTTCAGAGAAAGCGCATCATCTGCTTCATACAACATACGATAAGATCAAGACTTACAAGTCTCTCTGATTTTTATCTTAATGCAGAAGGGCTGTCTTCCTGAGGAGGGCAGCCTTTTTTATTCTATAAGCGAGAAAGAAAATGGATGCTGAAGAAATAAAGAAAAATATAGGATTTGCCGCTGCCGAAGCAATGGTAAAAAGCGGTATGAAACTGGGTCTCGGAACAGGTTCCACTGCAAAATGGGCAATCCGCAGAATCGGACAGCTTATGCAGGAAGGAAAGCTTACTGATATAATTGCAGTTGTTACCAGCTCCCAGAGTGAAATCGAGTGCCAGAATGCCAATATTCCTATGGTTACTCTCAATGATCCTAAAATCAACGGCCATCTTGACCTGACCATTGACGGTGCCGACGAAATTGACCCTGAATTCAATCTGGTGAAAGGGGGAGGCGGTGCCCTTCTTCAGGAGAAGATTGCAGGTTATGCTTCAGACAGCTATGTAGTACTTGCCGGAGAGGATAAGCTGGTAAAAGGAATCGGTACAGGCTTTGCCGTTCCGGTTGAGGTTGTAAGGGAAGCCCGTGTAACTGCGGCAAAAGCCATGGAGGCCCTGGGTGCAAAGCCTGAGGTAAGAATGGCTGTAAGGAAAATGGGACCGGTTATCACAGATAACGGAAACATAATTCTTGACCTTAAGTTTGACAGCTTCATCAATCCTGCCGAAATGGAAGAAAAGATAAATCTTATTCCGGGTGTTGTTGAAACCGGTCTTTTCACAAGACTTCCTAAAATGGATGCCTTTATCGGTATGGCTGACGGTTCAGTCAAGCATATCAAAGCGCGCTGATTCTGTTTCCAGAATCTTGTACAGGTCTGGATTGACAGCCTTGAGATTGATTATTCTCATGGTTTTGTCGGTACAGGCCAGTGTTGTCTCTCCTGTAGCAAGGAGCTTCATGTCCGATTTTCTCCTTACTTTATAGAAGAATTCTATCTTTACAAATGTAAGTTTCTTTATATAGACGGAAACAATTACCGTATCTCCGTACCTTGCTCCTTCCAGGTATGAGCAGTTAAGCCTGGTCAGGGGAGTCATTACACCTTCGGTCTCAAGCCTGCTGTAGGGATATCCCAGCTTTTCCATGAAATCGGTTCTTCCGGCCTCGAACCAGACTGGGTATACGGAATGGTGAACAATTCCCATCTGATCTGTTTCCGCATATCTGACCTTTATTTCTGTATCGTTAAGCTGCTCCATATATTGCTCCGTAGTTGCTTTTTTTTCCATTTTATCATAATTTTTTATGTAATGATACGTGTTGTTTACAAGTTTTTACTTTCAGTTATGGTTCTTGTTCTCTTTTTTATAGCAGGCTGCATAGCCTTTATCCTTCCTGCCTCCTCCCAGGCAGCCAGAAGAAGGCATCTCATGGTTGTGGCCAGATGGGGCTGCGGCTCACTTCTCCGGATAATGAACATCCGTGTCCATATCAGAAACAGGGAGATTTTCGACAGGGAAAAAAACTGGTATATAATGGGTAACCATATGTCTTATATAGACATTCTTGTACTTCTGGCCAATTTCAGGACCCTTTTCATCACTTCCAACGAAATGAAAAACAAGCCAGTTCTGGGGCAGATATGCTTTTTCGGAGGCTCCTTTTTTGTTGAACGGAGAAAGATTACCACCCTTAAGGATGAAATTCCAAGAATCAGCAATACCCTTAAGGAGGGGCTGAACATCTGCCTTTTTCCGGAGGGACGGTGCTCTGACGGCAGGGGCCTTCTTGAATTCAAGTCAGCCCTTATAGAATCGGCCGTAAGCTCAGGTACCAATGTACTTCCTCTCTGTATAAAATATACCGGAATCAGCGGTCGTCCCGTAAAAGGGGAGGATTTTCTCACCATCGGTTATTTCAACGGTATGCCTTTCCCTGCACAGTTCAGAAAAATGCTCAGCCAGAAAAGCCTTGATGTTGAAGTTGAAATCCTTGAACCGGTCATTACTGAAGGCAAGGACAGAAAAGCCATAAGGGAAGAGACCTTCGGCAAGATGAGCTCCTGCTACAACCGCTATCTGGAAGGACGCCTTTAATCGTCATTGTTCTCCCATATTGCATACAGGGTTGTATCTCCTGCAATGTCGTAGATATCATCCGACCTTATTTCTGAAATACCGCTTCTGTCTGAAGACCAGTACTCGAATCTTATGCCGTTTCCCGTGCTGGGCCGTGGAAGAGTACCATATTCTTCCATATAAGTAACACTTTTTGAGGAAGGATGGTCACCGAGCAGTGAACTCATGCTCATTTCATAGTCAAAAGTAATGGTATACTGTTTCGGTTTCCATATTGCATATACATTCATATCCTTTTCGTAATAATCGGAAATAGGCTCAGACCACCCAACGAAATCATAACCCTCTTTTCTTACATCGCTGTATCTTATGTGGATATAGGAGCCATAGAGACCGCTTGTTGATTCACAGCCTCCCGCACCGCCTCTTTTGTCAAAGTTTATTATAACATAAATCCTGCTGTAGAAGATACTGATTTCCGTACTGTTGTCTGATGCTATTGCGGACTGTGCAAAAGGGGCAGCCGTGAAGCCGGTTACTGTTTTGACTGCAGCTTCGGTCAGGTCACCTGCCTTTCCGTTCAGTATTTCCGTTTCATCAGGTTCATCCGGAAATAACCCGATATCACTCATCATGAAATGCTTTACCTTATAGGTACAGTCGGGTTTTTCTTCCGGAACCGGTTCCTGGACAGTGACTGTTTCTTCCCATTGGGCATACAATGTAATGCTTGCATTCAATGCCAGAATGTTTCCCGGATGGTATAATATGCCGGTTCCGTCATTTTTTGTGTTCCAGCCTGTGAAATTATGGTCAGTTCTGGTAAATGTACAGTCCGGAAGAACAACATTCTGACCCGGCTGTATACTTGTTTTATCGGGTGCACTGCCTCCGTCGCTGCCGTTTCCGTCAAAACTGACATGGATTGCGGGTACCGGTTCCGCAGCCTCTGAATCACCTCCGTTGCTGCATGAAAAGAGCAGGAAAGGGATAATCAGGAACAAAAACATCTTTCTCATAATTTAACTCCTTTGAAAATCTTTGCAGGTAATAACTTTCAGGAGTTTTCTTTTGCTTCAAAATATTAATTTATTTACCTGAATTATATTGATATTTTATTAAGTTTTTGATATTTTCTTCTAAATATTGTCGTAAGGGAGAAACTAATGTCAAAAAAAATGGTAACTGTTGACGGAAACTGTGCCGCAGCTCACATAGCTTATATGTTCAGTGAGGTGGCAGCGATCTATCCGATTACTCCTTCTTCACCTATGGCTGAATATGTTGATGAATGGTCAGCCAACGGAAGAAAAAATATTTTTGGCGAACAGGTAAAAGTTGTTGAAATGCAGTCTGAGGGTGGAGCAGCAGGTGCTGTTCACGGATCTCTGCAGGCTGGTGCGCTTACGACAACATTTACAGCATCACAGGGACTTCTTCTGATGATTCCTAACATGTACAAGATTGCGGGAGAGCTTCTTCCGGGTGTATTCCATGTTTCAGCCAGAGCTCTTGCAGCCCAGGCTCTTTCAATTTTCGGAGATCACTCTGACGTAATGTCTGCCCGTTCCACAGGTTTTGCCATGCTGGCAACCGGTTCTGTACAGGAAATCATGGATCTTGCCCCTGTAGCACATCTTTCCGCCATTAAGGGAAGCCTTCCTTTTGTTCACTTCTTTGACGGATTCAGGACCTCTCATGAGATCCAGAAGGTTGAAGAGGCTCAGATGGAGGATCTTGCAAAGCTTGTTGACTGGGAAGCACTCAGAAAGTACAGGGAAAAATCCCTCAATCCTGAGCATCCTGTAACCAGGGGAACAGCACAGAACCCTGACATCTATTTCCAGACCAGGGAAGCCCAGAACAAATACTACGATGCAATTCCGGACATCGTTGCTGAATATATGAAGGAAATCAGCAGAATCACCGGAAGAAACTATGCTCCGTTCACATACTACGGTGCACCTGATGCAGAAGAGATCATCATTGCCATGGGTTCTGTAACCGATGTTATCAAGACAACCGTGGACAAGCTCAATGCAGAGGGCAGAAAGACAGGTCTCATTACAGTTCATCTCTACAGACCTTTCTCACTCAAGCATCTTATCGATGTATATCCTAAGACAGCAAAGAAGATCTGTGTTCTTGACAGGACCAAGGAGCCGGGAGCAAACGGCGAGCCTCTTTATCTTGATGTTGTGGAAGCTTTCAAGGATTGTCCTCACAAGCCTTTCATCATCGGCGGTCGCTACGGACTTTCTTCAAAGGATACAACTCCTTCCCATATTCTTTCTGTTTTCAACAACCTTTCATCCGAGAACCCGAAGAACCAGTTCACAATCGGTATCGTGGATGATGTAACCTTCAGGTCACTTCCTATTCTTCCTGAAGTTTCAATGCTTCCTAAGGGAACCTTCGAGGCAAAGTTCTACGGACTCGGTGCCGACGGAACAGTAGGGGCAAACAAGAACTCCATCAAGATCATCGGAGAAAACACAGACAAGTACTGTCAGGCTTATTTTGATTATGACAGCAAGAAATCAGGCGGTTATACATGTTCACACCTGAGATTCGGAGATCTTCCTATCGCAGCTCCTTATCTTGTAAACACACCTGACTTCGTTGCAGTTCATGTTCCTTCATACCTGAACAAATATGACTGTCTCAGAGGTCTCAAGAAGGGCGGTACATTCCTCTACAACTCAATCTGGGATGCCGAGGAGACAAAGAATCACCTTCCTGACCATGTAAAGAAATATCTGGCAGAGAACGAAATCAACATGTTCATCATCGATGCCACAAAGATTGCTACAGAAATCGGTCTCGGAAACAGGACCAATACAATTCTCCAGTCTGCCTTCTTCAAGATTTCAGAGGTTATTCCTTATGAGCTTGCAGTTGAACAGATGAAGAAATTCATTACAAAATCCTACGGAAAGAAGGGTGAGAACATCGTACTCATGAACTTCTCCGCAGTTGATGCCGGAAGAGATGTCGTAAAGATTGACATTCCTGCCGAATGGAAGGATATCGAGATCAAGGCTGAACCGGACAAGAGAAACATTCCTGATTTCATCAAGAATATCATGGAGCCTATGGTAGCCCAGAAAGGAAATGATCTTCCTGTAAGTGCATTCAACGGATACGAGGATGGTACATTCCCGGCAGGAACCACAGCATACGAGAAGAGAGGTATCGCAGTAAACGTTCCTCACTGGAATCCTGTAAGCTGTATCCAGTGTAACCACTGTGCATCCATCTGTCCTCACGCTGCAATCCGCCCGGTTGTAATGGATGAAGCTGAAATCGAGAAAGCACCTCTTTCCATGATCAATGTTTCAATGCGTACTCCTAAGAACATGGTAGGCATGGGCTTC
Source organism: Spirochaetia bacterium (assembly GCA_045606105.1). Taxonomy (GTDB): domain Bacteria; phylum Spirochaetota; class Spirochaetia; order CADAEX01; family CADAEX01; genus CADAEX01. Next base: position 7,872 of record JAZURI010000002.1, read on the forward strand.
AGGATGCAGGTTTCCGTACTTGACTGTACAGGCTGCGGTAACTGTATCGATGTATGTCCTGTAACACCTAAGGCACTTTCCATGAAGCCTCTTGATACACAGCTCGGTGAGATCAAGAACTGGGAATATGCACAGAACAAGGTAACAAACAAGGATCATCTTGTAGACAAGTTCGCATCCGTAAAGAACAGCCAGTTTGCACAGCCGCTGTTCGAGTTCTCCGGTGCATGTGCCGGATGCGGTGAAACTCCATATATCAAGCTTATCACACAGCTCTTCGGTGAGGAGATGATGGTAGCCAATGCAACAGGATGTTCATCAATCTATGGTGGATCTGCTCCTGCCACACCATACTGCAGGAACTGCAAGACAGGCTTCGGTCCAGCATGGGCAAACTCACTTTTCGAGGATAACGCAGAGTTCGGTCTCGGTATGGCTACAGCTACAAGAAAGATGAGAGACAGACTTGAATCTCTTCTCAGAGAGGCAATTTCCTGCACAGAGTGCTGTGATGAAAACAAGGCTCTTTTCCAGAGCTGGATCGACAACCGTGAAAACAGGGATGCCAGCAGAAAGCTCGGAGAGAAGATTACAGAAGCTGTAAAGAAATGCGATTCTCCTCTTGCAAAACAGATTCTTGAAATGAAGAATTTCTTTGCCAAGAAGTCCCAGTGGATCATCGGTGGTGACGGATGGGCTTATGATATCGGTTTCGGAGGTCTGGACCATGTTCTTGCTTCCGGTGAAAATGTAAATGTACTTGTACTCGATACAGAGGTTTATTCAAATACAGGCGGACAGTCATCAAAGGCAACTCCTGCAGGTGCTGTAGCCAAGTTTGCAACCAGCGGTAAGAAAATCCGCAAGAAGGATCTGGGAATGATTGCAAAGTCCTATGGCTATGTATATGTTGCTCAGGCATCCATCGGATACAACAAGGATCATTTCTTCAGAGTTCTCAAGGAAGCCGAAGCTTTCAACGGTCCTTCAATCATTATCTGCTATGCCCCTTGTATCAACCACGGTCTCAAGGTGGGTATGACTCACTCACTCATGGAGGCAAAGAATGCGGTTGAATGCGGATACTGGCACCTGTGGCATTTCAATCCTGATGAGGAGGAGGCCGGACAGAACGGTTTCCATCTCGACAGCAAGGAGCCTGACTGGAGCAAGTTCCAGGACTTCCTCAGAGGGGAGGTCAGGTACGATTCCCTTGCCAAGACATTCCCTGAAGAGGCGGAGGTTCTTTTCAAGGTTACACAGGAAAATGCACTGTGGCGTTACAACCAGTACAAGAGACTTGCAGCCAAATAAACAGAAGGCCCTGCCCAGTGCAGGGCTTTTTTTTCACAAAAACAAATTACTCCTTGCAGAAAGGAAAGGAATTGTTTAAAATAAATCATGGAATCTAAAAGTATTTTTACAAACTTATCACCTTTGGATCACAGATATTATATTGCAAACAAGGCTGTTTTTGACGAGCTTGCAAAATATCTCTCCGAAGATGCGGTTGTACGCTATTCTGCCAAGGCAGAAGGGGCACTTGTAAAGACCCATGTGTTCCTGCGTCATGCCGATCCCGAAAAATATTATTCTGTCATAGACGAAGCAATGGAAAAGGTTGCTCCGGATGAGGTATATGAGGAAGAGGAGAAGACCCAGCACAATCTCAGGGCTCTGGTGAATGTCATCAAGCGTTATATGCCTGAGGAGTTTAAGCCTTATGTTCATCTCGGTGCTACTTCCGTTGATATCATGGATACATCTGCCGCAATGAGAATCAGGGATGCCGTAAGAAATGTCATCCTTCCTCTCATGATTGAGGTGGAGAACCTGCTGGTAAGGATTGCCGGCGAAGAGGCTGCCACACCGCAGGTCGGAAGAACCCACGGTCAGCATGCAGTTCCTATAACACTGGGATTTGCCCTTTCGGAATATGTTTCCCGTTTCGGAAAATCCATTGTTGAAATTGAAAGACTTTCAGGAACTCTCAGAGGAAAGCTTGCAGGTGCTGTAGGTGCCTATAACTCCACCAGCCTTATGGTAAAGGATCCTGAGGCAATGGAGAGAAAATATCTTGAATTCCTGGGACTGGAGCCGTCAGAGCATTCCACACAGCTTGTGGAGCCGGAATATCTGCTGAGGCTTATCCTTGAGATCAATACAGCATTCGGTATTCTTGCAAACCTTGCCGATGACCTCAGAAACCTCCAGCGTTCCGAAATCTCGGAGCTCCGTGAAATGTTCATATCCACACAGGTCGGGTCATCCACCATGCCTCAGAAGAGAAATCCATGGAACAGTGAACATATAAAAAGCCTCTGGAAAGCATTTGCACCACGCATCATGACTTTCTTCATGGATCAGATATCAGACCATCAGAGGGACCTTACCAACTCGGCATCATCCCGCTTTGTTTCAGATTACCTTGCGGGCTTCAGTGCTGCCGTCAACAGAATGAAAAAAGTACTTGCCTCACTTCATGTGGACAAGGAACGCCTCATGAGCAACCTCTCTTTTACAGGAGACCTGGTTCTTGCCGAGGCAGCATATATTCTCCTTTCCTGCGGAGGAGAAAGCGATGCCCACGAAATCATCAGGAAAATCACTCTTGAAAGTGAAAGGACCGGTGAAAGAATGTGTGCCATCATGAAAAAGGATGAAAAGATCTGGAATTCCATCAGGAGCCAGATGGAAAAGACTGTAGGAACCGAGCCTGAAGAATTTTTCAGCAAGCCTGAGCTCTATCGCGGAAGAGCAGCAGCAAAGGCTCAGCAGTTATCGGAAAAATATAAGAAAACAATGGAAGATGTAAAAAAACTTCTGGAGGAAAAATGAGTATTGAAATTCGTGAAGGACTGAGTTTTGACGATGTGCTTCTTGTTCCGGGATATACAGAGGTTGCACCCGGAGATATCTGTGTAAAGACAAGACTTGTAAAAGACATTTATCTCAATGTTCCCGTACTTTCGGCTGCCATGGATACCGTAACCGATTCAAGGCTTGCCATTGCACTGGCCCTGGAAGGGGGAGTCGGAGTTATCCACAGGAACTTCAGACCTGAACAGCAGGCTGAAGAGGTGGCCAAGGTAAAGAAATTCCTTAACTGGATCATCAAGGATCCTGCTGTAATCAACCATAATGCCACTGTAGCAGATCTCCGCCGCATAATGGATGCAAATCATGCCACAGGTATTCCTGTAGTAAACAGAAACAAGAGACTCTGCGGTATCATTACCTCAAGGGACCTCCGTTTCGTAAAGGATGATTCCATTCCTATCAAGGATCTCATGGTAAGAAAGCCTATCGTTATCGTAGGAAACCCTACAGTTGAACAGGCTGAAAAGAAGTTCGACAGATACAAGATCGAAAAACTTCCTGTAGTGGATGAAAAAGGCTATGTAACAGGTCTTCTCACATATCGCGACCTGGACAAGAAGAGACTTCATCCTTATGCCGTTACAGACAAGAGCGGAAGACTTCTGGTAGGTGCCGCAATTTCACCAAGGGATTATGCTGTAAGAATTCCGCTTCTCATCAACGCAGGAGCAGATTTCGTGGTGATGGATACAGCAACAGGAGATACAAAGGAATCTGCTGCAGCCATTACAGATATCAAGAAAAAGTTCTCTATTCCGGTTATCGGAGGAAATACAGTTACAGCTGCAGCCACAAGACGCCTTATCGATGCAGGTGCCGATGCGGTAAAGATCGGTGTAGGTCCGGGCTCAATCTGTACAACAAGAATCATTTCAGGCTGCGGTATGCCTCAGTTCACAGCTGTTTACGACTGTGCCGAAGAGGCTGACAAATCAGGTATTCCTGTAATCGCAGACGGTGGTATCAAGTATTCCGGAGATATTGTAAAGGCTATTGCCGCCGGTGCTTCAACAGTAATGATCGGAAACCTTTTTGCAGGTCTTAAGGAGTCTCCTGGTCGTGAAATCATCTATGAAGGACGTATCTTCAAGGAGTACAGAGGTATGGGATCTCTCAGTGCAATCTGTGCAGGTTCCGGAGACCGTTACCAGATGAAGGCAGGAGAGGATCCTGTTCCTGAAGGAATTGAAGGACGTGTTGCATTCAAGGGAGAGCTGAAGCCTTATCTGCACCAGCTCATTACCGGTGTCAAAAAGGGAATGGCATACTGTGGCTGCAGAAATATCGAGGAATTCAGAAATTACAAGCAGTTTATCAGAATTACAGGGGCCGGACTCAGAGAAAGTCATGTTCATGATGTATCTATTACACATGAAGCTCCGAATTACAGCAAATAATACCGATTAAAGGGAGATAGTTGAAAAATGAACGTAGTAGTTATTGGTGCACAATGGGGTGATGAAGGAAAAGGAAAGATTGTAGACTTTCTTGCAGATGAGGCAAGCGTGGTTACAAGATATTCCGGAGGAGCTAATGCCGGACATACCATTGTCCACAACGATATTACATATAAGCTTCACCTTGTACCATCCGGAATTGTTTATCCGGGCAAGACAGTAATCCTGGGAACAGGTATGGTTATTGATCTTGAATCCCTTTTCGGAGAACTCAAGACTCTTGAAGAGCAGGGAGTGGAATGGAAGGGAAGAGTTTTCATTTCAGAGAGAGCTCACCTTATTTTCCCTTCATACAAGCAGAAGGACCTTGATATGGAAAAGGAACGCCGCAATCCTATCGGAACCACCGGAAGAGGAATCGGTGTTGCATATGCATTCAAGGCATACAGGGACGGTGTAAGAGCCGGAGATATCTTCAATCCTGATGTAATGAACACACTTACAGATGAGGAAAAGGCCTTTATCGACAATTACAAGGCAGACCTCAAGGAAATGGTAGTGGACATGGTTTCCTTCATGGCTGCAAGAAAGGATGAAAACAAGCTGTTCGAAGGGGCTCAGGGCTCACTTCTCGATATCGATACAGGAACATATCCGTATGTTTCCTCCGGTTATTCCAATGCTTCCGGTGCATGCTCAGGCGGCGGTATCGGTCCTAAGGAAATCGACTCCATCTACGGTGTATTCAAGGCATATACAACAAGAGTAGGTAACGGTCCGTTCCCTACAGAATTTGATCCGGTTTCAGAAGGGGAGCTGGAAAACAAGGTTCGTGTAACAGGCCGCGAATACGGTGTTACAACAGGCCGTGCCCGCAGATGCGGTTACCTTGACCTGGTGGCACTCAGATATACATGCCGTGTCAATTCCCTTGATAACCTGGTTCTTACCCATCTCGATATTTATGATGACATGGATGAGGTTAAGGTTTGTACAGCTTACGAATATGAAGGACAGATCATTACAGATTTCCCTTCAAGAATCGATATCCTTGAAAAGGCAAAGCCGGTTTACGAAACCTTCAAGGGCTGGAAGGAAAAGATTTCAGATATCAGAAAATATGAGGATCTTCCTCAGAAGGCCAGGGAATATGTGGAATTTATCGAAAAATACACAGAAACCCCTGTTTCCATCATTTCTGTAGGATACAGAAGAGAAGATACCATGATCAGAAAGGATATCTGGGCAAAATAAGCTTTTTATATAAATAAAGGATGGGGGATTGGTTGGTAAACAGCCGGTCCCTTTTTTTTAGGGACAATATGGAATTTACGGAAATAAGGACAGAGGACAGCCGACTGGAGGAGCTTTCTTCCATGGCCGTCAAAATTGTCAAGGAGTATTACGATCCTCTTCTCGGACCTGAACAGAATGACTACATGATAGAGAAGTTTCAGTCTGTTAAGGCAATAAAGGGACAGCTTGAGCACGGATACAGGTATTTTATAGTAAGCCTTGACGGGATAAATCTGGGTTTTCTGGCATTTTATCCAAGAAACAACGCCCTCTACCTCAGCAAATTTTATCTTTATGCAGAGCACAGGGGCAAGGGCTATGCATCCCATATAATCGGATTTCTTAAGGAAATGGCAGTTGAGCTGGGTCTTAAAAGCATAGAGCTGAATGTAAACAAATACAATAAAAGCCGTTTTATTTACGAGAAGCTTGGATTTGTAAAGATTGCGGATGAAAAGAATGATATAGGCTCCGGTTATTTTATGGATGACTATGTCTATTCCATGATATTATATTAGAAGTATGAAGAAAACTTATATAACCAGAATGCCGGACAGCTCAGGCTCATTCCTGATTGCCAGCAATATCATTTCCGAAAACAGCGGAAGGATTGTAAGAGTCAACTATAACAAGGCTGTGGATGTACATACCTTGTTCGTAGAGGTGGATGCTTCCGAGGAAGCACATGCCGTTATTGCCGGAAAACTGAAGGAAAAGGGTTATATCTCGGGCCTGTTTGAAAACATGCAGGTAATTATGGTGCTTGTCCGTACCGACAGGAAAGCATCCATAAATCCCGTACTGGAAATTATCAACAGGTACAATGTAAACATCACATACATAAACTTTACCGAAACCGATGCCCCAAAACAGGAATTCAGGTTGGGGCTTATTTCTGACAGGTCAGGGGAACTCAAGGAGATGATAGATGAGATTTCCACTGTAACAGAAATAAGGATTCTTGATTACAAGGTCACCGACGGGCTTCTGGACGGTACGGTTTTCTATCTTTCCTTTGCCAATGAAATGAGGGAGATTCTCGGCCTTTCCCAGGATAATGTAAACAAGCTCATTATCGAAGCCAACAAGCTTATGCAGATCATGGACGGAGAGAAGAAGTTTCCTATTCAGACCTTTGATTATATCCGTCGGTTCGCGGAATTTGTAAAGAACCGGAAAGGGGGAGGCTTCAATGCCAGGATAAACAGTTACCGGCTGGATAAGGATATAACTCTTCTGTCGGTGGAGCCTCCCTGCGGAAGCAATTCCTATATTATCGAATACGGAGATGAGCTGCTCTTTGTGGACTGCGGTTTAGCATGTTACAGAATGGAAATGGAAAATATCCTGTATCAGTATTTTCCTGACTATGAGAAGCGGAAGAAGACACTGCTGCTTACCCACGGCGATGTAGACCATACCGGACTTCATGCCATGTTTGACAAGATATACATGAACAGGGACTGCTACGAGAATTTTGTATATCAGGTGAAAGGGAAACCCGATTTCAGGGAACAGAACACACGGCATAATCCTTTCTGTGTCCTTATGAAGATGATTTCAGGCTATATTCCTCCCGAACTTGACAAGTGTGTGGTTATAGGAGAAAAGAAGAATAAGGAAATGTTGTCCTATATCGGAACCCTGGAGTTTGCCGGAAAGAAATTTGAGTTCTACGAAGGAAACGGAGGGCATGTAAAAGGGGATACAGTCATAGTCTGTCCCGAACTCAAGCTGATATTCACAGGTGATATCTACGTGAACATAAAAGGATTTTCCTATGAGCAGAAGGAATTCAACAGTCTGGCTCCTTTCCTCATGTCCGGAGTGGATACCCTTCCTGCCGAAGCTCTCAGGCTCAGGACCTATATCAGGGAAAAGTACAAGGGGTATATCACCTGTCCGGGACACGGTTCCGTACAGCTTTAAAGCAGAAAAAAGGCAGGTTCTTCACCTGCCTTTTTTTTATCCGAGGATTTTTTTCAGATCCTCTTCCGGGGTGCTTACCGGAGTTATGTTGTAGTTTTCCACCAGTATGTCGAGAACATTCGGTGAAACAAAGGCCGGCAGGGAAGGTCCCAGATAGATGTTTTTGATTCCCAGATAAAGAAGAGTAAGAAGGATACATACCGCCTTCTGTTCATACCATGAAAGAATCAAGGAAAGGGGAAGCTCGTTTACGCTGCAGCCGAATGCATCTGCCAAGGCAACTGCAACCTTGATGGCGCTGTATGCATCGTTGCACTGTCCCATATCCATGATTCTCGGAAGTCCTCCGACAGTTCCTGCATCAATGTCATTGAATCTGAATTTTCCGCAGGCAAGGGTAAGGATTACGGTATCTGCCGGAGTCTGCTTTACAAAATCTGTATAGTAGTTGCGTCCCGGCTTTGCTCCGTCACATCCTCCCACCAGGAAGAAATGCTTTATTGCTCCGCTTTTTACTGCTTCAATAACCTTGTCGGCAACAGAAAGAACTGTATTGTGTCCGAAGCCGGTCATAACCTTGGTACCGCCGTTTATACCTGTAAACTGTTTGTTTTCAGGGTAGCCACCCAGCTCCAGGGCCTTTTCGATTACCGGTGTGAAATCAAGATCTGCTCCGATGTGTCTGATTTCAGGGTAGGAAACCAGTTCTGTTGTAAAAACACGGTCTGCATAGCTTGCTTTAGGGGGCATCAGGCAGTTTGTGGTAAAAAGAACCGGTGCCGGCACATCTGCAAACTCTTTCTGCTGATTCTGCCATGCTGTTCCGAAATTTCCCTTGAGATGAGGATATTTCCTAAGCTCTGGATATCCGTGTGCCGGAAGCATCTCTCCGTGGGTATAGATGTTGATTCCTTTCCCTTCAGTCTGTTCAAGGAGTTTTTTAAGATCGTAGAGATCGTGCCCGGAAATAATGATGAACGGCCCTTTTTCAATCTGCAGGCTCACTTCCGCAGGGGCAGGATGGCCGTATGATTCCGTATTGGCCCGGTCAAGGAGTTCCATGCACTTGAGGTTGATTTCTCCCACCTCCATCACCACAGGAAGGAGCTCATCTGTCGCGTATTTGTCATTTCCCAATGCTGCCAGGGCCTTGTAGAAAAAGCGGTTTACAGCTTCGTCCCTGTAACCGAGAACCTCGGCATGATATGCGTAAGCTGCCATACCCCGGATACCGAACAGAATAAGGGATTTAAGGGATCTGATATCCTCATTTCCTTCCCATATCTTATTTACATCGTAACAGCGGGAGCATCTGCTGAATTTCTTTGCTTCGCTTCTGATTTTTTCATTCATGGCTTCTACGGTTTCGTTGTTGAAATTTACATTTGTAACGGTTGTGAACAAACCTTCGATAACAAGCCTGTCCGTATCTGCCGTAATAAGCTCCGGTTTCTTCAATGCAGAAACTGCAAGCCCGATCATTGTTCCTGTAAGCTTGTCCTGAAGGGCAGCTGTATCAGATTTCTTGCCGCATACACCGGCACTTCCCATGCAGCCTTTACATCCGGCTGTCTGTTCGCACTGAAAGCAGAACATCTTGTTTTCCATATTGAATCTCCTTATATTTCCTTTTCTTCCGATATCTTTCCGTCTGTGGAGACAGTTACAACTCTGCAAGGCAACTGTTTGCCGGATGCTGCCAAAGCCTTGGCAACCGCATATTCTATTCCTCCGCAGCACGGAACCTCCATCCTGGCAACGGTTATGCTTCTGATTTCATTGTTTCTGATGATTTCAGTAAGCTTTTCCGAATAATCCACCGAATCCAGCTTCGGACATCCCATAAGGGTAATTCTCCCTTTCATTAACCTGTTGTGGAAATCTCCGAATGCAAATGCGGTACAGTCGGCAGCCACAAGCAGGTCTGAATTCCGGAACCAAGGTGCATTTACAGGTACCAGCTTTATCTGAACCGGCCACTGTCTGAGTGCTCCTTCCATGCTCCTGGCCATTTTTCCGGGACATCCGAAAGAGATTATTTTCCCCTTATCCTGCTTTGCCGCTTCCACCTCCTTCTCGTCGTAAGGGGCTGCTTCCCTTGTTTCAAAGGAAATAGCACCGGTAGGACATGCAGGAAGACAGTCGCCTAGACCGTCGCAGTAGTTTTCCTTAAGCAGTTCCGCTTTGCCGTCCACCATTCCGATTGCCCCCTCGTGACACGCAGTGACACAGGCTCCGCATCCGTTGCATTTATCTCTATTTATTCTGATTATTTTTCTTATCATCATTTTCTCCTTGATTGCTGATTGAATACTAAACAGCTTTCTGATTAAAATATATTGAAATTTCAACAGGAAGTTAAATTTATGAAAAAATATCTGGAAATTCTGAAGAAATGTGTTCTTTTCAATGATATTGCCGATGAAAATCTGATGGCCATGCTGGGGTGCATGGGGGCTGTGAAAAAGGAAATTCCGAAAGGGAAGGTGATTTTTGCCACAGGAGACAGGGTCAGGGAGCTGGGAATTGTCCTGGAAGGGAAAATTCAGCTGGAAAGAATAGATTATAATGGAAACAGAAGTATAGTTTCCGAAGCAGGACCCTCTGCAGTCTTTGCCGAAATTTATGCCTGTTCCGACATCGATTTTCTCCCGGTGGATGTGGTTGCCTCGGAAGATTCGGTAATTCTTGCCGTGGATGCAAGACGAATCACCGGAACCTGTTCCAATGCTTGTATTTTCCATAAGCAGATTATTTTCAACCTGCTCAAGACAGTAGCTATGAAAGGGGTTCTTTTTGACAGGAAAATAGAAATAATATCCAAGCGTTTTACAAGGGAAAAGCTCCTGACTTACCTTGATATGGAAGCAAAGAGGAACGGAAGCCGCCGTTTTGTCATTCCTTACAGCAGACAGGAGCTGGCTGATTACCTGGAAGTCGAAAGAAGCGGGCTTTCTTCAGAAATCGGAAAACTTTGCAGGGAAGGAATAATAGAATGTGTCAGGAATGAATTCTTTTTAAAATAATTAAAGTATATTGAAAAAATTACATACATATTATAGAATTAAGCAAATTGGTACAATTTTTAGGAGATAACATGAAAAAAGGACTCAAAATCGTGGTTCTTGCTCTCAGCGTTGCAATTCTTTTTGCGAGCTGCGGTAAGAATGATGGTGCAGGAAAAAAGAAGAACTTTATTCTTGCTACAGGTGGAACAAGCGGTACTTACTATCCTTTCGGCGGTGCAATCGCCAACATCTGGAACACAAAGATTGCTAACATGAACGTAACAGCACAGGCTACAGGTGCTTCAGCTGAAAACCTTCGTCTCATCAGCTCCGGCGATGCAGAATTTGCTATTGTTCAGAATGACGTAATGGACTATGCATATAACGGAAGCGACATGTTCAACGGTCAGAAACTTCCTAACCTTGCAACAATCGGTACACTTTATCCTGAAGTTGTTCAGATTGCTGCTGCAAACGGAAGCTCCATTGCCAAGATCGGAGATTTCGCAGGAAAGCGTATTTCTATCGGTGATGCAGGAAGCGGTGTAGAATTCAACGCAACACAGATCATCAACGGTTACGGTCTCAAGATCAGCGATATCAAGAAAAACAACCTTTCATTCAAGGAATCAGCAGACGGTATCCAGAACGGAACTCTCGATGCTTGTTTCGTAACAGCAGGTGTTCCTAATGCTGCTCTCCAGGAGCTTGCTTTCACAGCAGGACTCGTTCTCGTTCCTGTTGAGGGAGCTGCTGCCGACAAGATCTGCAAGCAGTATCCTTTCTATACAAAGACAATCATTCCTGCAGGTACATACCGCGGAACAGACAAGGATACACCGGCTCTCGCAATCAAGGCTACACTTGCTGTAAGTGCAAAGCTTGATGAAGAGACAGTTTATCAGATGACAAAGGCTCTCTTTGAAAACCTTGACGAGCTCGGAAACGCTCATGCAAAGGGTAAGGAAGTAAGTGCAAAGGCTGCTGTAACAGGTATTTCCGTTCCACTCCATCCGGGTGCACAGAAATACTTCAAAGAATTAGGTCTTGTTAAATAAATTTCACGGAACTGCTGTCCTGAGGGCGGCAGTTCTTTTTGTTTCAATTGCTGTACTTCTGTCTTTCATACCCTGTATCAGGGTTATTTCATTTTCAGACATAAGACAGAAATCAGAAAAAGTTTATTCCCGTTCTGCCTTGGATGGTTTTATAATTTCATATACCCATTCGGTTAACAAGGGAAGGGTACATGACTACTATGAGTGTACTTCCGACAGACAGCTGCAGGTTACCAGAACCGTATTTGTCTCATACGGAGCAGGGATTCCCGAACTTGGAGATTATTACGAGGGAGCTGTTTTCAGGCTTATCCCCGAAGGGTACGAGCTTTCCGGATTCGATAGGAAAGTTCCCGTTCTTCTAATGGCAGTAGGGCAGATTGCAGAACATTCTGTGACTATCAACGGAAACGAATTTTTTCTGGCCGATTATTTCAGGCGTAAAGCAAGTATTGAAATCAGGTTTGAAAGGGTTTCCCCCATCTCGTATATTCTGACAAGGAGTTTTTCTTAATGTGTGATAATAATAATGTCAACGAACAGGAAATGAAAGATCTTTTGGCCAGATTAGACAAGGAACAGTCTTTCAGGGAACATCAGTGCTGGCGTAGGCATATCACTGTAATCGTCTCTGTTGTTTTCTGTATTTTCCAGCTCTATGCAACACTTTCAGGAACTGTCACAGCCCAGATACTTCGAGCAAGCCATCTTGCATTTGTTCAGTTTCTGGCTTTTCTTCTTTTCCCGGCAACAAAAAAACATCCCAAAAATACCTTGCCTTGGTATGATTGGGTACTTGGTCTTACAGGTGCAGGCTGCTGGATGTATATTGTCATAAACTTTGATTCCCTGGTTCGCCGTACAGGTATCAATACAACCCTTGATATCGTGGTTGCCGTTATCGGAATCATAATTCTTTTTGAAAGCTGCCGCCGTCTTGTAGGTCTTCCTCTCATGATCATCGCGGCTTGTTTTATTCTGTATGCTTTTCTGGGAAGTTATCTTCCGGGATTTTTCAATCACAGGGGATACACCCTCAAGCGTATAGCTTCACACCTTTTCTTCAATACAGAGGGAATCATGGGAACTCCTATCGGGGCATGTTCCACATTCATCTTCCTCTTTATACTTTTCGGAACACTGCTTGAAAAGACAGGTATCGGACAGTTTTTCATCGATATCTGCGATGCCATTGCCGGCGGTTCATCAGGCGGTCCTGCAAAGGTTGCGGTTCTTACCAGTGCGCTTCTCGGAACAGTTTCCGGTAGTTCCGTATCCAATACAGTAGGTTCCGGAAGCTTTACTATTCCTATGATGAAGAATCTGGGTTACAAGAAGGAATTTGCAGGTGCGGTAGAGGCCGCCGCCTCCACGGGAGGGCAGATCATGCCTCCTATCATGGGTGCCGCTGCCTTCCTTATGGCAGAAAGTCTCGGTCTTCCTTACATTACCATTGTAAAGGCAGCCGTAATCCCGGCACTTCTCTATTTTACAGGTATTTTCCTTACAGTTCACCTTGAAGCAAAGAAGCTTGGACTCAAGGGTAGGCCTAAGGATCAGCTTCCTGCATTCTGGCCTTTATTCCTCAGAAAAGGATACATGATGCTTCCTCTTGTTATTATCGTATTCTTCCTCTGTATCGGAAAAACAGCTGTATATGCAGCTATCATGGGTATTGTTTCCTGTCTGCTTATCGGACTGGCCACATCAATTATCGATTTGATCATGGGTCGTAAGCCTACATTTGTTCCTAAAGACCTTCTGGATATTGCAGTCAAGGCTGCCAGAAACATTATCAGTGTAGCCATTGCCTGTGGTATGGCAGGTATCATTATCGGTATCGTAACACTTACAGGTATCGGTCTTAAGTTCGGTGCAGGTCTTATTTCCATTTCCGGCGGTATTGCAATCATCACATTGCTTCTTACAATGGTTTCTTCCATTATCCTTGGTATGGGATCTCCTACAACAGCAAACTACCTTATTACATCCACAATTACAGCCGGTGCAATTATCGGCCTCGGATTTGAACCACTTGCAGCTCACATGTTTGCTTTCTACTTCGGTATTATTGCCGACATCACACCTCCTGTTGCTCTTGCCGCCATTGCGGGAGCCGCTATTGCCAAGGCCAGACCTATCAAGACTGCATTCAATGCAACCAAGCTTGCAATAGGTGCGTTTATTATTCCGTATATCTTTGTTTTCAATCCTGAAATGCTCATGATCAACACAACATTTATTCAGGTTCTTCCTGTAATCATTACAGCACTCCTGGGAATGTTCTGTTTCAGTGCATGTCTCGAAGGTTATGCTCTCAGAAATATTTCCTTTGTGGGACGTATTCTTTTTGCAGCAGCCGGTTTCCTCTGTGTTATTCCGGAGTCCAGGACAGACTTTATCGGAATCGGAATCATTGTTCTTCTTACTGTAATTCAGATAATCAAGAACAAAAAAGAATCAAAGGCAACCGCTGCCTGATCACATCATAAAATAAACGGCAGCAGCCGTGATTACAGCTCCTGCGGCAACAAAGCCGCAGGGTTTTATCAACGACAGAGTATTCTTGAACAGGTTTGTGTTAAAGTATTTGTGGGTCACCACATTACAGACATGAACCGGTGAGAGAAGAGTTCCTATCAAACCGAATCCATAACCGAGAACTACCATTATCAGAACCCATTTAAGGTCTGGAGAAGTTCCCAGAAGCGAATATGTTATAGGGAAACTGGTTCCTACGAATCCCAGTGCAATTCCTGTTGCCAGGCCGCTGATGAAAGGGAGCACTGCAAAAAGGATTATTCCCGGGATACCTACGGAGGAAAGCTCCTGTTTCATTATATCTATAATCAGCCGTCCGTCTTCAAGGGGTACGCTTATAAAACCGCTGTATACCGTGATTATTGCCACGATGAATACCATGTTGCGGCCGTTCTTGGCCAGGAGCATTTTTTTCCATACTGCAGCTCCCAGCGGTTTCCAGAGCTGGCATACCGTAATGGAAGCAATAAGGCTCAGTATAAGCGACATGAACTTTGAGAAAGAGTTCAATGCAGGAAACAGGAATGATAATATAAAGCTTCCTATTATAATTATGGCAATAGGGGAGAGATACCTGAAAAGAGGGGGGGTTCTATCGCTTTTTTCAGGTTTCGCGGAAGGCATATCAAGTTTTCTGAGTATGAAATACCAGCCTCCTATTACGGTACAGATACTGAGGGGGAGGTTTACCAAAGCCATCTGCCACATCTTCAGATGTGTTATCTGCATGGCCATTATGACTGCGGCAAAGAGAGGAAACCAGAATTCCCACACATGTCTGAACCAGTAGTTGATCTTGGCCTTGGAATCATTGTCCAGACTGCCCGATACGTCACAAGCCTCCACCAGAGGTGCAGAGAAAAGAGCTCCCCCCGGCATGGGAATCAGCCCCATGATGATAGGTACCGAAGCAATGAGAGTCTTGCCGCTGAATCTTGATTTAAGACCCTGGGTCATATTACCCATTATGTTGTTTTCCTTTATCTGGTTGCTGAGGAAAATCATTAACCATACCAGGAAATAGAGCATTAAGTTTTCCTTATCGGTGATTTTTTCCAACGGAATGGAGATGAACTCCTTTAAAGACCTTTCGGAGAGAAACGCCAGGAAAAAGGTTCCTGCAAGAATAGATAAGGAAAGATTCCTTATAAATTTGTCAAGGACGAGAATGAGTCCCAATGACATGAAAATTGCGACAATAACCGGTAAATCAAAAAGCATGGATAAATTTTACAAATATTTATATTAAATGTAAATATTAGATTTATTATTGAAAAATAAAAAAATTTTATAACATTTTTAATCTTTGTCTGTTTATTTTTTGTAGTTATATTAAAAACAACAGGAGTAAATTATGTATAAAAAATTTTTACTTTCATTAATGATAATTTTTCTTTGTGTGTGCGGGGTATATGCCGTAGGAACCCAGGAGCAGCAGGCCGCCGATGACAAGGGTGGTGTTGTTACTGCACAGGAGTCACAGGACAAGAGAGTTGTTCCTACCTCTGCAGAGCAGGTTTATTTTTCATTCAGCTCCATAACCAAGCAGGTTCTCCCTGTAGTTGTGGAAATAGATACAGTAGAGGTTGTAAAGCAGCAGAGTTTCAATTTCTTCAGTCCATTTGATTTCTTTTTTGGAAACGGCGGAGAAAGAAACGGTAACCATCCGCCAAAGGAAAGAAAGTTCGAACGTCCCGGCCTCGGCTCCGGTATCATTATCAAACAGGATGGAAAAACAGTTTATGTCCTTACCAACAGCCATGTTGCCGGAAAGGCAGATGAGATTACCGTAAAGCTTCATAACGGAAATGAATATGAAGCAAAGAAAATAGGTGATGACAGCAGAATGGACCTTGCCCTTATCTCCTTCGAATGTGAAGAAAAGGTTCCTGTTGCTGTATTCGGAAATTCAGATGCCCTTGAGGTGGGCGATATAGTTCTGGCCGTGGGAACACCTTACGGATTCGAATCCTCAGTTACAGCCGGTATTGTCAGCGGTCTCGGTCGTAAAAGCACCATGGGACAGATTTCAAACTACACCGACTATATCCAGACAGATGCATCCATCAATCCGGGTAACTCCGGCGGTGCCCTTGTAAACATGAAGGGTGAGGTTGTGGGAATCAATACATGGATTGCAACCCAGAGCGGAGGAAGCGTGGGTCTGGGCTTTGCCATTCCTTCAAATTCGGCAGAGCGTATTGCCAATGATTTCATGACAAAGGGAAAGGTTGAATACGGCTGGCTCGGTGTATCGATCGGTAATGCGGACGAGGAAATCTATCCTGAAATCAGAAAGGACATGAAGCTGGGCGACAGAAAAGGAGCTCTGGTTCTTGGCACATTCAAGAAATCACCTGCTGCCAAGTCAGGAATCATGCCGGGTGACTTCATTGTAAAGGTTAATAATGAAGCAATCACAGACTCATCTCATCTGACAAAGGTTATTGCCAAGATTCCGCCGAAGGAGCGTGCTCAGTTCACCGTAATCAGGAACGGAAAGGAAAAGGTTCTTGCCGTTGTTCTTGAAACCAGAGGTGAAGAAACAGAGATTCAGACAAACAAGGATATCTGGCCGGGAATCATTGCCGTTAATATTGATGATAAGATCAAGGAAAAGCTTGAGCTGAAGGATACCGAAGGGGTGATTATCATGAATGTTGCAGGCGGTACAGCTGCTGAGAAGGCAAACTTCAGGGCAGGGGATATTATCCAGGAAATCAATGACAGACCGATCAGAAGCATGTCTGATTTCTATGCAGCCATCAACGATACCGGCTCTTCAAAGAAAATGTTCCAGATTGTCAGGGAAGGACAGATTATCATTATCGGAATAGTCAATTCCTGAAAATTGGTTTAAGGAGTTTTAATTTACTGTTGACTTGTCTTCATTATTAAAATATCCTTAAACTGATGGAACTTTTATCTCCCGCCGGGAACATAGAAAAACTTTTTTACGCTTATGAATATGGTGCCGATGCAGCTTACATCGGCATCAAGAATTTCTCCCTCAGAGCCAAGGCCGATAACTTTTCAGCCGATGAATACGAGGCTATACGCAGGGTAAAGGGAAACAAGAAGCTTTATACAGCTCTCAATATCTATTTTCACGACCATGATATAGAGACCCTTGAGAAAGAATCGGATTATATCAGGAAATATCCCCTTGACGGCTTTATCATCAGCGATATCGGTATCATCGATTACCTGAAGAAAACCTTTCCTGACAAGGAGCTGCATCTCAGTACACAGGCAAACTGCATAAATACAAATGCTGCCAAGATATATCGTGATATGGGTATCAAGAGAATCGTTCTGGGAAGAGAGCTTTCACTGAAGGAAATCGAGACAATAAAAAGAAATGTTCCTGAAATTGAAATAGAAGTTTTTGCCCATGGGGCCATGTGTATTGCCTATTCCGGCAGATGCTTTCTGAGCAAATACCTTACCGGACGTTCGGCAAATCAGGGAGACTGTGCCCATTCCTGCAGATGGCAGTACCGTGTACTGGAGGAATCGGAGCGTCCGGGAGAATTCTATCCGGTGGTTCAGGGTGAGAATTTCACATCCATCCTTTCATCAAAGGATCTCTGTATGATCGATCATCTCCATGAGCTCAGAGATGCAGGAGTTGATTCCATTAAGATTGAGGGAAGAATCAAATCTGTTTATTATGCTGCAGTAATTACCCGTGCCTACAGGAAGAAGCTGGACTTTATCCAGGGGCTTTCTGATGAGAATCCGGATGATTACGTAAACGAAATATTCAAGGTGAGCCACAGGGAATTTTCCACAGGGTTCTATTACGGAAAGGATGAAATAGAGATGCCTACCTTCAAGGCATATCTTACAGAGGCCCATTTCCTCGGCAGTGTCATAAACTGTCTCGGCGACGGTCTTTATGAGCTTGATATCAAGAATCATCTCGGAGCAGAGGACAGCATCGAATTTATCGGGCCCGATGTTCTTTATGTTCCGGTAGAGAATTTTCAGCTGTATAATGAAAATATGGAACCGGTTGACAGAACCGACCATGGAAAAATTACTTTTATAAAGACAGACAAAATCCTTAAAAAAGGGTATATTCTCAGAAAGAAGGAACATTGATGAAGCATATCGGAAGATTTCTGGCCATATTGATTTTTTCTCTTATCATGTCAGGCTGTATGACAATACCTTCCGTATTCAATGCCCCAACCGTTACCGAGGAATCCTTCGAGGTAAAAAGAATTGACTTTGACGGTGCTGAAATCCTGACCCGCATAAAGGTCAGCAACAGCAATACGGTTTCCATGGATTTTCCCGAAACTGTATGGAACCTGATAATCGGTGATATTGCCGTTGCTTCAGGTACTATTGAAAAAGGGGCGAAGATACCGCCCATGGCTTCTGTGGTGGTGGAGATTCCGGTCAGCATGAACTTCAGGGAAACTTACAGCAAGTTCCCGTCCCTTTCATCCCTTGACAAGGCAGAATACAGGCTGGAAACAGTGATGAACTTCAAGCTTCCGGTTTTCGGCAAGGACGAGCACAAGATTACCCATGTGGGAAGCATTCCTATGCTGAGGAAACCGGAGGTGTTTCTTGAAAGCATAATGCTTACCGGTCTTGAGCCGGAGCAGGTCGGTTTTTCCGTAATGGCAGGTATGGAGAACAGGAACGGCTTTTCTCTTGTTATCGAAAGCATGAGCTACAGCCTGAAGATCAACGGTGACCAGTGGTCCGAGGGGACAACCCGCAGGCAGCTTATTCTTCCGGCCAGGACTACGGATCAGCTTCCTATAAACATTTCAATCAAGACATCGGAAAAGGTGTCGGATATATATTCGCTTATTCTGAATGAGGCAGATGTCAGGTATGAATTTACAGGCCGTCTTTCGGTAAAGGCCGATAACGGTACATTGGGTGAGCTGACATTGCCGTTCAAGGTCATAGGCAGCAGAAGAATCAAACTTTAAAGAGGATATTATGGCTAAGCTTTGGTACAAGGATTACGAACTTAACGAGCTTCTCGAAAAATTTACCGTAGGTAATGATTATATACTTGATAAAAGACTGGTGGTTTCAGACTGTGTTTCCAGTATTGCCCACATTCAGATGCTTTCCTCCATCGGTATCATTTCTGCCGGGGAATACAACGCCCTCAGGGATACGCTTGCAGAGATAATCAAGGATGATATGGAAGGAAAATTCGAAATCAAGGCATCTGACGAGGACTGTCATACCGCCATCGAGGGATATCTGACCGAAAAGCTTGGTGATGCCGGAAAGAAGGTCCACACAGGAAGATCCAGAAACGACCAGGTGCTTACAGCCACAAGATTCTATACAAAGACCTTTGTTCTTAAAATTATGGACAAGGCCCTGCAGCTGGCAGCCTCCCTTGCCGGTTTTGCAGAAAAATACAAGGATGTACCGATGCCGGGAAGAACCCATATGCAGATTGCCATGCCTTCTTCCGTGGGACTCTGGGCCGGTGCTTTTGCAGAGGAGATACTGGATGGGGTAAGATTCCTCAAGGGTGCCTATGAGCTCAACAACAGATGTCCTCTGGGCTCTGCTGCCAGCTACGGTGTTCCGATACCGCTCAACAGGGAGCTTACCGCAACTCTTCTCGGTTTCGGAGGAATCCAGAACAACGTACTCTGTGCCAACAACTCCAGAGGAAAGATAGAATCCATGATAGTTGATGCCCTGGAGCAGCTAACCATGACCTATGCCAAGATGGCTCAGGATCTCATAATCTTCTCCATGCCTGAATTCGGCTATTTCTCACTGCCGGCATCCCTTTGTTCCGGCTCCAGCATCATGCCTCAGAAAAAGAATCCGGACGGCCTTGAGCTTGTAAGGGCAAAGGCAGCAACAGTTTCCGGATACAGTACAGGAATAAAGAATATCATCAGGGCACTCCCTTCAGGATACAACAGGGATTTTCAGGAAACAAAGGAAATTCTTTTCAAGGTTCTTGATACAGCCTACAGCTCCACAATGATCATGAAGCTTACAATCGACGAGCTGGAGGTCAACAAGGAAACACTTATAGGATGCTTCACTCCAGATATCTTTGCTACAGACGAGGCTCTCAGGCTTGTGGCAGGAGGTATGAGCTTCCGCGATGCATACAAGCAGGTCGGACTCAATCTTGATAAGCTCAGCAATGAAGATCCTGTCGAGGCACTTAAAAAAAGAACTTCCACAGGTACAGCAGGCAACCTGAATCTGGAATATGCCTTGTCTCTTATAAACACCTTGGGTGAGTTTGTGAAAGGGGAGAAGGATGTGGTTGACGGTGTTGTCAGCAACCTGTCATCGATAGATCGGAGTGTATTTTTTTAACCAGCTCCATATCGTCGAAAATATCGGCCAGTCTGAAATTCATGAAGCCTGACTGCTCAGTGCCGGCAATATCTCCGGGACCCCTCAGCTTCAGGTCTCTTTCTGCTATCTCAAAGCCGTCATTGGTCTCCTTCATTATCCTGAGACGCTCCTTTGCATTGTCTGTAAGCTCTTCGGAAAATACCAGGAATGTGTATGCCTGAAGCTCTGAGCGGCCCACACGCCCTCTCAGCTGATGCAGTGACGAAAGACCGAATCTTTCAGCATGCTGGATAACCATGCAGGTGGCACTCTTTACATCAACCCCCACCTCCACCACGCTGGTGGCTATGAGAATATGGGTTTCGCCTCTGGAGAAGCTTTCCATTATACTTTCCTTCTCCTCATCCTTCATTCTGGAATGGATAAGGGCACACCTGTAATCCCTGAAAACCTCATTCTGCAGTATACCGTACATTTCCGTGGCATTCCTGAGATCAAGCTTATCTGAATCCCCGATGAGAGGATACACAAAGTAGGCCTGATGACCTTCCTTAAGCTCCTTCTTCACCCAGTCGTATATCTTTCCTTCGTTTCCCTCTTTTACGGTATATGTAATTACCGGTTTTCTTCCCGGCGGCATGGTTCTGATGGTTGATATGCTGAGCTCTCCGAAAAAAGCCATTTCCAGAGATCTTGGAATAGGGGTGGCCGACATCATTATATAGTCGATATTTTTTCCCTTTTCAATAAGGGATGAACGCTGAATGACACCGAAACGCTGCTGCTCATCAATGATGACAAATCCCAGGTTCCTGAAAATCACATTTCCGGAAAGGAGGGCATGGGTACCAATAAGAAGATCTATTTCACCGTCGGCCAGGGCCTTCAGCAGCAGCTCCTTTTTCTTTGCCGGAAGCTTTCCCGACATGAAGCCAAGCCTTACACCGGATCCCTCAAGAAGCCGGGCTGCATTCTTTATGTGCTGTTCTGCCAGAAGTTCGGTAGGGGCAATAAATGCACACTGCATTCCTGCCTCGATATAAGGGAGAGCAGCAAGGAAGCCTACAATAGTCTTTCCGCAGCCCACATCGCCCTGTACTATCCTTGCAGTGCATTCCTCTCCCAGGGAATCGGCATAGATACGGTCGATAACCTCAATCTGGTCATCGGTGAGCCTGAAGCTGAGACCTGAGGCAACCTTTCTCTGAAGATTTCTGGGAAAAGTCCGTTTTTCCTTTCTCCGGGATTTTCTTTTTTCCACAGCCTCCCTGACATTCTGCTGAAACAGGTAAAGCTCCTCATATTTGAGGGTTCTGACAGCACGCTCCAGCTTTTCCCTGTTTTCCGGAAAATGGATATTTTTCAAAGCTTCGCTGCGGTTCATAAGACCGTTGAGCTCCATTAGCTTTGCCGGAATCCTGTTTTGGGAATATCTTCCCGAAATTTCCAGGGCCTGATAAATGGTTTTTCTGAGGAATTTTTCCGTAAGCTTTCCGCTGAGGGGATAGACCGGAAGAATCCTGCCGAAGCTTAAAGGATTTTCCGAAAAGTATTCGTAATCAAAGGTGGAACACTGGAGCTCGCCGAATTTAAGGTTGAATACACCCGACAGGAAAATTTTCTGTCCCACCGGAAGGGCCTTCTCAAGAAAGTTCCGTCCGAAGCATATCAATGTACCGGTTCCGGTATCGTCCTTTACATTGATTTTCAGTGTCTGCCTGTATCTGTTCTGGCCGAAGAACTGATGCCCCGTAACAACACATACTGTATTGACCCTGATATTGGTGGTTCCGAATCTGTAAGCTTCACCGAAAGGGACTTTTTTCTCACGGAATTCATAATCCCTGGGAAAATAGGCGAGGAGTTCGTCAATGGTATTGATCCCGACTCTTTTAAGCTCCTTCAGAGAGGCTTCTCCGACCCCTTTCAGTGAATTCAGACCGGCCATATTACAGAGACAGTATGAAATGGTTCAGATACTTTATACCGAAATTACCTGCTGTAAGGAAAACTGTAAGGACAATAATGAACACCACAAGGTTCAGCGGGTAATTTGTGGATGTATTCTTGAAGAAGATGGAAGCAAACCTGCTGGTTACAGGAAAGAAGAATGCATCACAGATATTGTAGAACGCATTGGGCTTGTTCTTGTTGGAAGAAAACAGCATAAGGATATATCTGATTGCGGCAAAACAGAGTATGAAGAACAGAATGGACTGGAAAACGCTCCAGAATGCGATAAGAACAACGGAAAGGACATTCCAGAGTGTGATTTCCTGAAGTTCCCTGATACAACCTATTATCTGGTTGATGATAGAGAGGAACATTACCGCAATGAGGGGAGAGAGATCCATGTAGCCGGCTCTTGAAATCTTCAGCTTTCTGATCAGGTTGAGATACGGCTCTGTAAACATGTTGATCATTGTGACACCTCGGCTCCTGCTGTTAGGGGCAATCCATTTAAGGGCAATATTTACTACTACAAGCATTGTATACAGAGAAAATATACTTGCAAATAGCTCCAGAATTTTCAATTCATCCTCCTATTCTTTCCATATATCGGTTATTAAATCTGTCAGCATGGGGTTTTCGGGTAACTCAAGGTTTTCATTCACCTTAAGCTGGTTTGTTGCCTTGATGACAGTATTGTTGCTTAAATGTAAAAATACGGAACAATGTCCGGTACAGTCAAGAAGATATTCCCTCAAAGCCGAAAGATTTTCCTCGGTAAACCTGTCCGAAAGCCTGATATGCACCTGATTGTAGGTATGGGCTCCCAGATCCTTTATCTCCTGTACCTTGTCGCAGAAAAGCTGAACCGATTCCCTGGACTTGTCCAGCTTACCGGAAAATGCCAGAACCTTATCCTCCGCCACCATTCCCAGATGCTCTTTCCAGGATTTCGGGAACATTACACCGCTTATATCGGCATCAAAGGTGGATATTGTAATTGAAGCCATGTTTTCATGGGACTTCTTGGTGGTAAGAACCTTGATTTCCTTGACCATGCCGATAACGGTATAGTTTCTTCCTGCCGAAGCATGCTCAAGATCCAGTACATTCAGCGTGGTATATTTTTCATAATCGCTTCTGTATTTATCCATCGGATGACCGGATGCGTAGAAGCCCAGCTTGTCCTTTTCCTGCTCAAGCCTTTCCTTTAAATCCCAGTCCGGAATTTCCTCCATGGCAGGAGGCTGCATTGCGCTGTCTTCCTCTCCGAAAAGGGACATCATTCCCATTTTTTCCTTTTCCTGCTCCTCCGCAAAGAAATCGGAAAGCATGTCGGCATTCATTGCCAGCTTGGCCCTGTTTTTGTCCAGAGAATCGAAAAGACCGGCCTTGATAAGAGAATCGAGAACCCGCTTGTTTACTATACGGAGATCGACTCTTTTAAGGAAATCGCAGAAATCCTTGTATGGACCTCCCGAATTTCTCTTGTTAATGATTTCTTCGACAACAGCTCCCCCTGTATTCTTGATACCCTGTATGCCGTAGATGATCTGTCCCTTGGCTACGGAGAAAAACTTGTCGGAAATGTTGATGTTCGGAGGAAGCATCTTTATTCCCATGTTTCTTACCTCGCTGAGATAAAGCTTGAAGTTGTCCGGGTTTCCGATTTCATTGGTAAGGTTTGCAGCCATGAATTCGGCAGGGTAGTGCTTTTTCAGATATGCAGTCTTGTATGCAACAACGGAATAGGCGGCTGCATGGCTCTTGTTGAAGCCGTATTTTGAGAACGGAATGAGAAGGTCGAATATGTCATTTGCCAGCTTTTCGGTATAACCCCGTTCCTTTGCACCCGGTATGAATTCATCCTTCATCCTCTCCATATCCTTGACCTTTTTCTTGGACATGAAACGTCTGAGCATGTCGGCCTTACCCAGTGAGAAGCCTCCGATCTTCTGTACTACCTGCATTACCTGCTCCTGGTATACGATAACTCCGTATGTGTTTTTCAGGATAGGCTCCAGGTCCATATGTGGATATTTTATCTTTTCCTTTCCGTTCTTGCAGTTACAGAACTGAGGGATGTTATCCATAGGTCCCGGTCTGAAAAGGGCGTTGAGGGCGATAAGGTCTTCTATGCATGTTGGCTTTGCATCCTTCAGGATCTTCTGCATTCCGGCACTTTCAAACTGGAATACGGCGGCACTTTTTCCAGCACTGAGCATCTCAAAGGTTTCAGGATCATCCTCAGGTATGTTTTCGGCAGAGAAATTCTTATCCTTTTTCCTGATAAGAGCCTCACAGTTCTTGATGACATCAAGGGTCTTGAGTCCCAGGAAGTCCATCTTTACCAGTCCGCAGTCCTCAAGCTTGTCCATGGTGAACTGGGTGGCTATGCTGTTTGCCTTGTCATCCTTGGTTCCCTTGTAGAGAGGCACATAGTCGGAAAGCTCTGTCTGACCGATTACGATACCGGCCGCATGAAGCGATGTGTTCCTGCTCATGTTTTCCAGGTATTTTGCCTCATTGAAGAGTCTTTCGTAAACTCCGCCCTGGTTTTTAAGCTCAATAAGCTCCTTGATACCGGCCAGCTCGGGAATCTCCTTCTTTTCGGGATCCTCCCTGAATTTCTGAACCTCGCCCAGAAGTGAGGCAATCGACATGTTTCTGTCAGCCTTGTCTGGGATATGCTTTATAATATCCTGGGAATCGTTGAAGGAGAGGCCCAGAACTCTTGCCACATCCTTTATTACAGCCTTTGGCTTAAGGGTTCCGAAGGTAATGATCTGTCCTACCTTTTCGGCACCGTATTTTCTTGTAACATAGTCAATTACTTCCTGTCTCCCTTCATTGGCGAAATCCACGTCGAAGTCTGGAAGAGATACACGCTCGGTATTGAGGAATCTTTCAAAAAGAAGCCCGTATTTCAACGGATCGATATCGGTGATTCTCATGCAGTATGCAACTATGGAGCCGGCTCCCGAACCGCGTCCCGGTCCTACAGGAATGTCATGCTCCTTGGCATAGTTGATGAAGTCCCACACTATAAGGAAGTAGCCTACGAAATCCAGCTTGATGATTGTATTCAGCTCATATTCTATTCTTTTTTCTATTTCCGGGGTAATGACAGGATATCTTTTCTTTGCCCCTTCATAGACAATATGCTTCATGTAGTCTGTTTTTGTTTCAAACTGAGGCGGAATCTCAAAGTCAGGCAGCTTGGGGCCCGGGAAATTGATGGTAAGATCTGCCATCTCCTCAATAAGCTTTGTATTGGATATGGCTTCCGGAACATCTGCAAACAGGCGGCACATCTCCTCCGGCGACTTCATGTAGAATTCATTGTTGTAGAAGGTCATCCTTTTGGTATCGTTGATGGTAGTCTGTGTACCGATACAGATAAGGACCTCCTGGGCAGAGGCATGTTCCCTGTTGAGATAATGGATATCGTTTGTTGCTATCAGCGGAATTCCTGTTTTCCGTGAAATCTCTATAAGACCCCTGTTGGAAATCTTTTCCTCGGGAATACCGTGGTCCTGGAGCTCCAGGAAATAGTTCTCCTTGCCGAAAAGATCCCTGTACATCATTGCTTTCTTCAGGGCCTCCTCCGGCTTGTTGTTTATAATGAGCCTGGGAACCGAGCCGGCAATACAGGCGCTTGAACAGATTATCCCTTCATGATACTGCTCCAGGGCCTCGAAGTCTATTCTCGGCTTGTAATAGAAGCCGTCCACATAGGCGGTGGAGCAGAGCTTCATCAGGTTTACATAACCGGTATAGTTCTTTGCCAGAAGTATAAGATGATAATATTTGTTTCCGAATTCAGTTCCGGATTTGATTTTTCTTGAACCCTCTGCTTCGTAGAATTCACATCCTACAATAGGCTTTATTCCTGCTTTCCTGCACTTGTTGTAGAAGTTTATTGCACCGAACATGTTACCGTGGTCTGTAATGGCTATGGATTTCATTCCGAATTCCACGGCACGGTCTACCATGTCATCAATTTTAAGGGCACCGTCCAGAAGCGAGAAGTCAGTATGGTTGTGGAGGTGTACAAAATCACTCATAATATTATTATACCATAAAGATTGAAAAATATAAATATTAATTGTATTATTTAAGTATGTCACTGAATCACCTGAAATGCGCATTCAAAAACTACAATTGGGGCTCCGCTTCAAAAATTCACGGAATAATTGGAATTGAACCCGACGGAAAACCTCTTGCCGAAGTATGGATGGGCAGTCATCCCGGCGGAATGTGCTATCTCGATACCGATGACGGTACAGTGCTTTCCCTGGAGGATTATGTGGCAAGGAACCCTGAAAAGAGCCTGGGCAGCCGTACTCTCTCCGGATACGGAAACAGGCTTCCATATCTTTTCAAGCTTCTCTGTATAGAAAAACCATGCTCCGTGCAGGCCCATCCCGACAGAGCCACTGCCGAAAAGGGCTTTGAAAGGGAGAATCTGGCCGGAATACCTGCCGACAGTCCAGGCCGTATCTTCAAGGATCCCGGATGCAAGAACGAGATGGTTCTGGCCCTTACCCCCTTTTATCTGATGAACGGTTTCAAACCTGCAGACGAGATAAAAAGGAATTTTCCCGGCTTCATAGATGAGTGCGGCTCCGAAAGCGATTTCTATTCAGCTTTCCTGAAAAAATTCATCAATTCCGGTTTCGGTGATATAAAAGCAGATCTTTCTTTGCTTGACCCTGTTGAAAGATATATTTTTGACCGGCTTCAGGACTATTTTCCCGGAGACCCCTTTGTATATGCTCCGTTTTTCCTGAACTCTGTTAGGCTGGAGCCGGGAGAGGCACTGGCTGTGGGAGAGGGCCAGCTTCATTCATATGTGGAGGGAATGTGCTTTGAGCTTATGACCTCTTCAGACAATACCCTGAGAGGGGGGCTGACCGACAAGTACATCAACAAGGAAGAGCTTTATAATGTTATCCGTTTCAGGGAAGAAAAAAGTAGCATCATCACACCGGTGGTTTCCGGCTGCGAAAGAAGATTCATTCCAGGTTTCGGGGAATTCGCCCTTTCTGAAATAAAGCCTGGTACAGGGGAATTTGTTTCGGAAGCAGACCACGGCATGGAGATTATCTTTGTATATTCGGGCCGGGGTGTTCTGTGTGCCGGAGATGAAACTGCGGAGCTGAACAGGGGAGAGGCCCTTGTGATTCCGGCCGATGCGGGAAGGTATACTATCCGTGGTACCGGAGATCTGGCTGTATACAAGGGAGCGGTGCAGGCTTGAGACTTTTTGTAGACTGTGATTCATGCCCGGTACAGATAAGGGAGATAATAGCCAGGGCTGCCCTCAGGACCGAAAGCCTCTGTTTTTTTGTTTCCAACAGGAAAATACCCCACGGAACCAATGCCTTTACCCATGATATAATAGTTTCAGAGGGAAAGGATAAGGCTGACGATTACATAGCAGAACATGCCCGTCAGTCCGATATTGTCATAACCAGGGATATCCTTATGGCCCAGAGACTGGTTGAAAGGAACATTGATGTTGTAAATGACAGGGGAACAAGATATACTTATGAAAACATAAGGGAAAGGGTTTCCCTGAGAAACTATATGCAGGGACTTTTTGAAAACGGTCTGAAGCCTGAAAGTACTTCCCGTTTTTCAAAAAAGGAAATATTCGAGTTTGCAAACGCCTTTGACCGGCTTCTGTGCTTAAAGCTCAAAGGAGAAAGAAATGAAATTTAGATATATGATTCTTATACTGGCAGTGGCTGCCGTCCTCTCTTCCTGTTCGTTCAAGAAGCTTTCCATGGATGCCAATACTGCTTTCATGGAGGACAACGATCCTGTACTGGTAGGGGATTCACTTCCTCTTGTACTGAAGATGATGGATATACTGGCCACCTCCAATCCCGGCAATACAAATATTCTTTCCTCTGCCGGAAGCCTTTTTGTCATGTATTCCAATGCCTATCTCCAGACACCTGCCGACATGCTTCCATATGAAGAGCTGGAAAAGCAGAAGGAGATGTACAGCCGTGCAAAGAAGCTTTACCGCCGTGGATATGACTATGTGACAGCTTCCCTTGACAGGAAGTACAAAGGTTTTCTCGACAACATGGAAAAGGGTGATTTTGACAAGGCTCTGAAAAAGGTAAAGAAGAGGGATGCCGGAGATCTCTACTGGGGCGGAGCCGCAATCCTGGCCGGAGTTTCCGTGGATATACTGGACCCTTACTTTGCATCCGACAGGGATAAGGCAATTGCAATGCTTTTCAGGGCCTGTGAGCTTGACCCTGATTTCGGGAACGGCATGCTGGATGAGATAATGATGCAGTACTATGCTTCCATGCCTCAGGGAATGGGAGGCAGCATGGAAAAGGCTGAATATCACTACAGGAGAGGAATCGAACTTTCGGAAGACAATCTCCTTTCGATTCATGTTTCCTATGCATTGACAGTATGTACAAAGGATCAGACCATGGAGGGATATTCCCGTTTTGTCTCCGTACTGGATTCCGTAATCAGCCGTGATATCGAAAACAATCCGAAGAACCGTCTTTCCAATACCATAAGCAGGGAAAAGGCTGAATGGCTTCTTAAGAACAAGGATAATTATTTTCTTATAGGATTTTAAGGTGATGATATGAAAAAAAGGATACTTATACTATTAATACTTATTTTTACAGCGGTAAATTCATATTCTGCCACAGTAATCAAGATGGGATCCATTGCCCCGGCAGGCTCCTTATGGGACATGAAGCTGAAAGAACTGGCCCTGGAATGGAAAAAGATAACCAACGGCGAGGTTGAGCTGAAGCTCTATATGGGCGGTACCGTAGGAGACGAGGACAACATGATCCGTACCATGAAAATGGGCGGTCTCAATGCAGGTGCCATGACAGCCCAGGGGCTGAAGGGAATCTCTCCCGACTCCTTTGCACTCTGTCTTCCTTGTATCGTAAGCGATGACGACGAATTCGAATATGTTTTTGAGAAAATGAAGCCGACCTTTGAAAAGGCTCTGGAAAAGCAGGGCTTTGTTACTTTAGGATGGGCAATGACAGGGTGGGTCAACTTCTTTTCAAAAACCCCGGTGGTTTCTCCCGACGATCTTAAGAAAACCAAGATAGCCATTGATACCGACGGAAGGATAAGCAAGATCTGGACCGATCTGGGTTTCCATGCCATTCCTCTGGCTTTCAATGACCTGGTTGCAGGACTTTTCAGCGGTATGGCCGATTCCACATACCTTACACCTCTTGCAGCCTCCTCTATGGGGCTTACAAAGATGGCTCCCAACATGTGCGATTTCAGAATTGCCCCTGTTTACTGTGCCGTTGTAATGGAGAGAAGGGGATGGAACAGGATTCCTGCAAAATACAGGGAGAGCCTCAAGGCCAAGACCTCCGAGATAACTTCCCAGCTTTACGATATAATCAAGGTTGATGAAGCCCGTGCCATCGAGGTAATGAAAGGGGATTCTCTGGTAATCAATGAAGTTCCTGAAGAAGCAAGGAAACAGTGGCTTGCTATCGGCAGAAACGGCAGTGAATATTTTTCAAAGGAGCTTATTTCTCCAGAAGTTTACGAAGAGATGATGCGTTACGTTGATGAATACAGAAAAAAGTAAAAGACTTTTTGAAATTTACATATCTGCATTTCTTCTCATTCTCCTGGCCGGTATTCCCACCGTGGAAATCATAGTCAGGAAATTTTTCCATATCGGAATAAAGGGGGGATACGAGTATACACGGCACATCGTGCTCTGGCTGACCCTTCTGGGAGGTGCACTCAACTCCTATTCCGGAAGTCATATGAAAATCGAGTTCGGTACAAAGCTGCTTCCGGAAAAATGTATTCCGGCAGCCCGGCTCTTTTCCCTTTTTACCGTAATCTTTGTTTCGGCAACTTTTCTTCTGATATCATTTTCCTTTGTCAGCATAGGCTTTACCCCGGAGGACAGGATTGGGGTTATCAGCACCAGGCTTGCGGTAGCCATAATGCCGGCAGGATTCCTTCTCATGATTATCCGTTCCCTGCAGTCCTTCGGAAAGGACGGGGGACGGGCTGTTATAGCGGTACTGGCTTTGGCTGCCGGTCTTTACGTTTCCATGTCCCCGGTTGTAAACCTGCTTTCTTTCTATACGGAGGTTCCGTCTTGGATGTGGAACCTGTCTGACAGCTCCGTAGCTTTTGTTGCGGGAAGCAAGGCTCTTCTCATTGTGATACTTATAGCTGCCGGTCTTCTGGGAGCTCCTATTTTTTCAGTTATCGGCGGTATTGCATATCTTCTCATAACTGCCTCAGGCACCTTTGCCGAAACAGCAGCCAACGAATTCTATACAATGATCATCAGCAATACTGTACCGGCAATTCCTCTTTTCACCCTTACAGGTTTCATTCTTTCGGAAAGCAGGGCAGGAACCCGTCTTATCAGGGCTTTCAATGCCTTCTTCGGATGGATGCCGGGCGGTATCATAATTGCAGCCGTAATTATCTGTGCCTTTTTTACAGTCTTTACAGGAGCCTCCGGTGTTACCATACTGGCCATGGGCGGTCTTCTTGCCATAGTACTGGAAAAAAGCGGTATTGACGAGAAATACAGGACAGGTCTTCTCTGTTCAGCCGGAAGCATCGGACTTCTCTTCCCGCCGAGTCTTCCTCTCATACTTTACGGAATCATAGCACAGCTTGATATAAAGGCCCTTTTTGTGGGAGGTATCATTCCAGGTATACTGCTGGTTATTTCCCTTATCATTACCGGTTTTATCTACATATCGAAGCACAAGATTGAAATAATCAAGCCGTCCGTGTCTGAATGTGTTATCAGCTTCCGGGACTGCTTCTGGGAGATTCTTCTTCCGTTCATTATCATCATTTCATATTTTTCAGGCCTTACAACACTGGTTGAAACCGGAGCTGTGGCTGTAGTATACACAATGCTGGTGGAGTTCGTGATAAAGAAGGAGCTTCATCTCAGGGATCTCTTTACAATTGCAGGTAAAAGCGTTCCTATCATAGCCGGTATTCTTGTTATCCTGGGAATGTCCAAGGTTCTTTCATATTACATGATTGATGAGATGATACCTCAGCGCTTCAGCGAATGGATTACAATGCATATCCATTCAAAGATCCTGTTTCTCTTCCTGCTGAACATTGCTCTCCTGGTGGTGGGATGCTTCATGGATATTTTCTCGGCCATCATGGTTGTGGTTCCGCTGATTATTCCGCTGGGTGAGATTTTCGGAATAAATCCGGTTCATCTCGGTATCATTTTCCTTGCAAACCTGGAGCTGGGATATATAACTCCTCCGGTGGGTCTCAATCTTTTTCTTGCCAGCTACCGGTTCAATGTTCCTCTTGAAAAAATCTACAGGGCAGTGGTACCGTTTTTCCTGATCATGCTTGTAACAGTGTTTGTCATTACCTATGTGCCGGGATTTACCACCTGCTTTCTGAAGTAATCAGAGCTTTTTCAGAAAATCCACGAAAATATTGGTCAGAGCAGTCTGTGCATAAGGGGAAAGAGAGGTATATTCCGTTTCCAGCAGGTTGAACATCTGCCGTTCCAGAACCTCAAGATCCTTTTCGGAAACCGGTATTTTCTGGTCTATGAGCGAAGACTCTATTCCCTTGTCCTTGATAATGGAATCGCCCCAGTTACCTATGGCAAACTTGCACATGGAAACGCTGTTCTTGAAGGTGTTGGCAATACCGTAGAAGCAGATTTTCTTGTCCGCATCCTTGATTTCCTTGAAGATGGTGACATCATAATTCTCGTACGGAATCCTGATTCTTGAGATGACCTCTCCGCTTGCAAGCTCCATCTCCCCATCCTTGAAAAACTGCTGTACCGGGATGACTTTCTTTGTTCCGGCCGCAATTGATGAGCTGATTTCCAGCTTTGCATTCAGAAGTGACAGAACGGTGAACACATTGTTCCTGATGTCAGGTTTGCATATAATCCCACCCAGGGTAACAATGTTGCGTACATTGGGAAGGGCACACCCTTTCAGGGCCTTCAGGAGAAGCACCGGCAGGGCATTCTGTCCCTTCTGTATAAGATGATTGACAGTAACCTCCGTTCCGATATCGAAGTAGCGTTCACCCCTTTTCATCTGGAGAAGCTCTTCTATGAACCCCATATAGATATAGTGCTGAATGATACTGTCATTGTCACCGACGTATACAGAACGAATTTCGGTAAAGTTGATATCATCAAAATAGAGACGGTAATTTTTAATGCTTTTCATTATCTTGAAAAGCTCAGGAAGGTTCTTTGGGCTGTAATAATAAATCTTGGAGTTATTTTTTACCGGAACCATTCTTACCTCTCTTTATGGCACTTGCTGCCAGCCTGATTCCCTCTGTCATGGAATTGTGATCGGTACAGCTGCAGCTGTTTCCCGACATTGCTTCCAGGATATCCTTTTTTTCCGGCTTTGTATTGCTTTTCAGGAAGGCATAGATGGTTATCATCTTGCCGTTGTGGCAGAAGTCACAGAATCTGCATCCATAGGCATCCAGCACCTTGGAAACTATTTCAAATTCGGGAGTCTCTTCTATCCATTCATAGGTAAAGATTTCTGAATTGCTGACACTGAACATGCTGATCATGCATGCAGGTACCGGCAGATTGTTCCTGAGCACGGTGCATCCTCCGCAGCGGCCGGTGTTGCAGCATTCATTTACGGAATAGTATCCGAACTCCTTTCTCAGTACATCTGAAAGCTTTTTACCGGGATCTGTATTGAGCTTTATATTTCTGTTATTGAGCTTGAATTCTATTATCATGAGTTCTCCATTTTTCTGTAGATGTACTCAGGTGAAATAGGGAAAGAGGAAACCATCTTTCCTATGGCCTGGGAGACGGCACTGCTGTATGCGGCCGGTATGATGGCAAAGGGAAGATCCCCGCAGGAATGTATATCATCGGTTTTTCTGCTGTTTATGAGACTGACGGATATGGGAACATAGAAATCCTCCCTGTTCTTTGTAGTCCAGGCAATGCTGTTTACTACCTGCTTGTAAAGGGATTTTTTCATAAGATCCTCATTGTTCTTGGCACCGCAGTCAAAGCAGGTCCATACCGATTCTATTATCGGTGTATAAGTGGACATATCCATTGATATCTCAACTACGGCTGCACCCCATGATATGGTATTCATAAGCTCGTTGGGGTTAATGGATTTCGAGAACTCAAAAGGAAGTGGTACATTTATTCTCTTTTCCTGTAATGTTTTACAGCATTTCTTGACAAGCTCTGTAACTCCGGTTGTCATTCCTCCCAGAAGATCCGGTGCAGAATCCCTGTTAAGATCGGTGTGGTGAGGACCTATGAAAACTTCATCAAGTCCCGTTTCCTTTTTTATTATGCTTTCCCAGAGCTCATAGCTGAGGAACTGCTGCGGTACCGTTCCGGTAGAGAAGGTGACCTGCCAGTTGTCATTCAGCTGCATATGACCGGTAAAGTCGATGCAGAGCTTTTTGTTGAAGTCGGCATCATTCTTGAAATAGGCAATGGCAAGACCGATTCCCCGATGATAGGACCTGTCCTCGATTCCCGCCTCACGGTTCTTCTTTGCCAGCTCGTAGGAATAGTATTTTCTTCTGAAGTCGGAGCTTCTGGCAACATTAGCCACGATATTGCTTACGATATGTGAATGCTCCTCATCCACATTTTCGCATCTCCATTCGTCCGGTCCCAGCTCCCTTTCCGAAATTATGGCATTTATATGGTTTTCGGTAGCTATGAAAAGCTGCATGAAATTCGGGCCTGTAATGAAGGACATTGGCGGCATGCTGGTCTTGATAAGCCGCTGGGTGATGTTGATCTTGGAGCATTTATATCCGCCCAGGATTATTTTCAGGGAATTATCCATCACCTCCTGGCTGAAAACTGGATATGCCCCTGCATTGATGTCGATATTTACATCGCATTCCACAATCCTGTCTGTTTCCTTGAGCACGGTGGTCCTGTATTTTATCCTGAACGGATACTGGGCCGGAACACAGCTCAGGGCCTCTTCCCTGGACAGGAAGAACTTGACGGAACGACCTGTCTTTTTTGCCACTACGGCGGCAATGGCCGCATGATAGGAGGGAAACCAGAGTCTCCCTTCAAGAGGGGACGGAATATCCATGACCTTTACCACAACATTGGTCTTGTCCACACCCATGATATCGGCCACGGTATCCCTTACATGGTCGGGCCACTGGGTTGCGGCAAATACCTTTATCATGTTTCCGAAAACATTTATGACTACACCCAGCTGGTCATTGTACTCAAGCTTGTAGGCAAGACCGTCGGTTTCAGTCTCCACGGTGTAGA
This sequence comes from Spirochaetia bacterium, assembly GCA_045606105.1. Classification (GTDB taxonomy): domain Bacteria; phylum Spirochaetota; class Spirochaetia; order CADAEX01; family CADAEX01; genus CADAEX01. The sequence continues at coordinate 42,565 of JAZURI010000002.1, forward strand.
GCATATCTTCGGGAAATTCCTCATCGATATATGTCCAGGTGGATTTTCTCTCCTTCAGTATCTGTTCAGGAGTATATTCTCCGTCAAAGAAAAGAGGGGTGCTGGGATGATATTCGGTATTGATGCTGTCCAGGATATGGTTTACATCCTTCTCGCTTTCCGCCGCCACAATGAATACAGGCTGGTTCTGGAAGCTTACATGGTTGTCGCAGAGAAGGGGAACTGAGTTTCCCATAACATTTATCTCGTTCTTCTCAAGATCCTCGTGAGAAAAAATATAACTGTTGTCGGGAAGATTTTCCGGGAGTCCCTTTTCGGTGATTTCTCCCTTGATGATATCTGCCCTGAAAAGAGAGACATTTAGATAATTGACCAGGTTAAGGTCGTTGATAAAGATATCCGAATTTTCCAAAGGCACTTCCTTTACTGTTTTTTGTCAATCAGCTCAAAGCTGAAATCTATGAGAAATGCATTTTTATACATGCTCAGGCTGACCTTTGCCCTTCTTTTCCTTTTGTCAACCTTGACTATAAGCCCTTCAAGCCCTTTAAGCGGACCATCCAGTACCTCTATCTTATCATTTTCATTGAAAATTACAAAGGATTTTCTTATTGTTCTTCCATATCTTGTCAGCTGGAATATTATACGCTTTTCTTCATCCGGCAAAGGGAAAATATCTGAATTGCTTCTGAGAAAATGGCAGAAAAAAGGGATTTTCCTCAATTTACAGCAGGTGTCATCGTCAATTTCCTCAGACTCCAGGAAAACATATCCGGGAAAAACCGGGACTTCGGCAGTAGTGCTTTTTCCCTGTTTCCTTATGGTGAGCTCTCTCTGAGGAACAAACAGATTCAGTCCCAGCGGTTCTGCCAGCCTGATAAACTGCTTTTCCTTTCCTGTGAGTATCTGCAAGACAAAAATATTCATCACTTTAATAATAACCCTAAATTTGAAGCAGAACAAGGTTTATTTCCCGTTTAATCAGTATGTTGAGGTATATTTTTACTTTGCTGCTGCTTCTGGTCTCCATTCCCATCCATTCCATGCCGGAGAAGGCTGAAATCAGGTCCTTCGGTTCCACTGAGGGGATAAGCAGACGAAGGCTCTATATTGAGGATGAGGATATAAAACTCTCTGTGGTCAGGTCTGAAAAGAAGGGTGAGGAGTACAGCTCGCTTTCCTTTGTCTCCCCGGTCCTTGGACTGGGAAAGCTGAAGACCAGGGGGCTGTTTACCGAAATTCTGAATCCATGCGGTTACGGACCCGATACAGATGTCTTTACGGAGGAGGGAAAGCTGGTTTTTGACAAGGGAATGACAGAAAGCGGAAAATACGGCATGTATGCAAAGCCCTTTGGAAGCCTGACTTTCTTTACCCTGGGAACATCCCAGGAGCCGGAAATCAGGGGTCTGCATGCCTGTGCCGGCAACAATTGGTTCCGTCTTGAGGCATTATATGAAAATTCCGACCCTGTACAGAATGCCGGAAGCAGCTATTATCTTAAAAACACAGTCCATAATGAAAAATGTACTCTCAGCAATTCTGCCCTGAAGCTTGATATAGCCCATGATTTCTTTATGTTTTCATCTGTTACCGCCCTGTCATCGGGGAGCTACATGAATTCAGGGCTGTATAACCGGGAATTTGCAGCCATTTTTCTCGGAAACAGGGCAGAAATAGATATTTCCTTTTCAGGCTGTACGGAAAATTATATTGCCCCCTTGGGTAAATTGCCTGTCTCCAGGTACAGATACGGAATCAGTACCCTTGTTTATCCCTTTCCGTTCATGAGCCTTTCAGGGAAAATGTGTACCGATTTCAGACCTCCCGATTTCAAGGATGAGCTTTACAACGATTTTGTCAGGGAATGGATGCTTAAAACCGTGATAGATGTCCGGAATTTCAGACTGAAGCTGAGCTGGGAACGGGAGGATATTTTTGAAAACACCGGCGAAGAGAATGAAAAGAGTGTTGCTGCATCAGGCTTGTCCTACGACAACGGACTTCTTTATCTTGCCTTCAGCTGTAAGCTTTATATGGAAAACGGCGGTGAGACAAGAAAGGGAACCGACAGTACATTGAAGCTGGACTTTGATAAGATAAGGCTTTCCGCAGGCTGGAAAAGGGATGTCCGGGAAAAAATAACAGATACATTCTCCCAGGAGCTGACTCTTGTAAACAGAAATTTTGAGCTGAAGCTTGATCATGATAAAATAACAGGGGAGTGCTCCACATTTTCTGTGACGGCAGAAATATCTTATTGAATTTTTGAATGAATGAATGTATCATTATTTCAGAGGTAATATGAGTAATAATACATTTAAAGGACGCAGTTTTACTGTAATTGACGATTTCTCCTTTGACGAGAAAATGTATCTTTTCAGAAAGGCCCGTGAGCTTAAGGAGCTTCTCAGGAACAATGACAAGGCTGCACTGGAAAAATTCAGAATTAATGACAGCGATTTCGGAATCTACGAGGTATTCATCGAGGACAGTACCAGAACCAAGGAATCCTTCAAGAATGCGGCAGAATTCCACAGAGTCAAGCTTTCAAACCTTGATACCTCCCATTCTTCCATAAACAAGCAGGAAAGCTTTGCCGATACCTTCAACACCCTTTCAGGCTACGACAACAACATCTTTATCGTAAGGAGCCGTCAGGAGGGTCTCTGCAGATGGCTGGAGGAGAACGGACGCAATTATGCCGAAAGGAACAATCTCCCCATTCCCCCTGCATTCATAAATGCCGGCGACGGTAAGCACGAGCATCCTACCCAGGAACTGCTGGATGATTTTACCTTCCTTGAGCACAACAACTGGGATACAGCTTCCATACATATTGCCCTGGTGGGTGACCTTTATCACGGAAGAACGGTACATTCAAAGGCTGACGGCCTGAAAATCTTCGATAATGTAACCATAGACCTTATAGCACCGCCGGAACTGGCCATGCCGGAATTCTACTATGACAAGATGATCCAGAACGGATTCAGGCTCAATACATACAGCTCCATAGAGGAATACCTTGAAAAGGGTTCAGTGGCAAAAATCTGGTACTTTACCAGACCTCAGCTTGAAAGGATGGGAGATGCGGTACTCAAGAAGCAGGAAATACTGAGAGACAGCATCACCTTCAGAGAAGCCTTCATGGACAAGCTGCCGGAGGGAACAATATTCTATCATCCGCTTCCGAGACACAAGGTTTATCCTACAATTCCTACATTCCTGGATACCACCCCTCTCAACGGATGGGAAAACCAGTCCATAAACGGAAAGATAGTCAGAATTATCCTTCTCGGACTTATTGCGGGAAAGATCGGAGATGATTTTACCGGAGAGGTGCAGTACAGACATGCGGCTGAGGATTCAGAGGACTTCATAGTTCCAATGCCTATACATCATAACGCACCTATCAAGGATTGCTCCGAAGGGGTTAAGCCTATTTCAAACGGTCTTGTCATCGACCACATCTTCAGGGGCAGAAGCGAAAGCGAAATCCGCGAACAGCTCGGAAGGATTATCCGTCTGCTGAAGCTTTACGGCAAGGGCGGTGAGTGGGTAACCTCATCAAGGGCTGAACCGGGAATGATGAAAGGAATCATATTCCGTCCCGATCACGGTGAATTCGGTATCAAGAACCTGAAAAGGCTTGCTTCCCTGGCACCGGGATGTACCGTCAATGTCATTGAGAACAGGAAGGTAATCAAGAAGCTGAAGCTTCATATGCCTCCTAAGATCTATAATTTCGACGATATTGAATGCAGCAATCCTGACTGTATCAGCAACCATGAGCAGGGAGAGAATATTCCGTCCGAATTCTACAAGACTGCAGATGACAAATTTGTCTGCAAGTACTGTGAAAAAATTCATACCTTCATGGAAATCTGGAAATAATGGAACTGTTCAGCGGAATCAACAACACCAACCGTCCGCTGGCTGATGCAATGCGGCCTGAAACCCTGGATGATTTCGTAGGGCAGGAGCATATTATCGGAAAGGGGAGACTGCTCCGCCGTGCCATCCAGGCCGACCAGCTCTCTTCCCTGATCTTCTACGGTCCTCCGGGAACCGGCAAAACCACGCTGGCCCGGATCATAGCCAATACCACCAGCAGTTATTTCATTACAATAAATGCAGTTCTCTCCGGGGTCAAGGAGATCCGGGATGCCATAGACGAGGCAAAAAAGCGGAGAGATTACTATGGTAAAAGGACCATACTTTTTGTTGATGAGGTTCACAGGTGGAACAAGGCCCAGCAGGATGCCCTGCTTCCATGGGTTGAAAACGGGACTTTCATCTTTATCGGTGCCACTACCGAAAATCCATACTTTGAGGTCAATTCCGCCCTTGTAAGCAGAAGCCGTGTCTTTCAGCTTCTTTCTCTTACCAAAGAAGACCTTATAAAGGCGGCTGAAAATGCCATCCGTGACAAAAACCGCGGATACGGCCGTTACGACATTGAATTCGAGCCGGGAGCACTGGAACATCTGGCTGCAATAGCCAACGGTGATGCCAGAAGCATGCTGAATGCACTTCAGCTGGCTGTGGAGACCACTCCCGCATCATTTCCTCCTGCCCAGGGGGAAAAAATAACCATAACACTGGAAATAGCTGAGGAGAGTATCCAGAAAAAGGCCCTTCTTTACGACAAGGAGGGAGATTATCATTATGATACCATCAGTGCCTTCATAAAATCACTGCGGGGAAGTGATCCTGATGCCGCCCTGTACTGGATGGCAAGAATGATTGCCGGAGGAGAGGATCCCAAGTTTCTGTTCCGGAGGATGATGATTCTTGCTTCCGAGGATGTGGGACTGGCAGAGCCGGGGGCTCTGGGTGTGGTTGTATCTGCAGCAGAGGCCTTTGACAGGGTCGGTATGCCGGAAGGGCAGTTTTTCCTTTCACAGGCAGCTTTGTATCTTGCCCTCTGCCGTAAATCCAACTCTACTATGGGATATTTTGATGCCCTGGCTGCGGTGAAGAGTGAAAAGCAGTCGGAGGTTCCCAACCATCTCAAGGATCCTTCCAGGGATAAAGAGAGCTTCGGACACGGTGAAGGCTATAAATATCCCCATGCCTTCAGGGATCATTGGGTGGCCCAGCAGTATCTTCCGTCTGCCCTTAAAGGTAAGGTTTTCTATACACCGGGAAATCTGGGATATGAAAAGGATGGTGCAGAAAATCTGGCCAGGCGAAGAGAGGCACAGCTGGAAGCACAGCTTGATACAGAGGCTGCAGGAGAGGTTCTCACCTTTTCACCTGAAGACAAGGGACGCGATGCCTGGTTCAGGAGAACGGCAGGGGAGAAAAACATGGTTCTTTCCGCCCTCAGGGATGAAATCATTTCATCCGTTACCATTCAGAGGCATCACAGGATTCTGATTCCGGGAAACGACAAGGGGCTGCTGGCCTGGGAAGGGGCACGGCTTGCACCGGAAGGGGGAGTAACGGTTCTGGTAGATCGACCGGAGGATACCGGCTATTTTATAAACTATCCCTCCGTGCTGCCTGAAATTGAGCGCCCTGAAGCACTGTTCTCAGATCCGGTTTCCCTCAGCAGAGGTGATAACCTTTACGATATCATCATAGGACGGAACATTTTTACCAAAGAGGATAAATCTGCCCTTTTCAATGCACTGTACAGCCTTATGGACAAGGATGGAAAAGGGGTTTTTGCCCAGATTGTCCCATGCTATTCCACCCGCCTTTCAGACATTGTGGGAAACAGGCTTTCTGAAGAAGAGCTCTCCGGGCTGGTCTGCTGCGAGGAAAAAATCTATTCGGGTGCTGATAACCTGCTTATGAACTGGAACGAGGAGACTCTTTCCCGGACGGCCCGTCAGTGCGGCTTTGAAGTCAGATGCCGTCTCAGGAGCTTTACGGAAAAAAGGTTCATTACGGAACGGGATGCGGAAAACTGGTTTGATGTTTCCAGAAAGGATTCCTATGGCTCAGGCTTGAAGGAAATGCCACTGCTGGCTGAAAAGGTACGGAATCTCATACTTCTGAACAGGGAAGAGGGAATATCCTGGAAAAGCGTATGGGCTGTAATTGAGCTCAGAAAAGGTCAGGATCTGGACTGAAGAATCGACTCCATGGAATTATCCTCATGGAGAACCCTGAGAAAGTCCTTTCTTGTAAGAATACCCACCATATCGTTGTCATCATTGACAACCGGCATATGATTGTACTTGTTCTCAAGGAAAACCCTTTCAATATCCCTCATTGTTGCATAGAAAGGAATGGTGATTACCTTCTTGCTCATGTAGGCCTTTACAGGGGACTGCATGCAGTTTGCCTTTTCTGCGTTTTTCACATCCTTGTTACCCAGCATTCCTACGATCTTGTGATTGCCGTCCAGGACCGGAACTGCCGTATGGTTTATCTCTTCAAGATAGACAGCAGCTTCGTTCATGTTCACGGTATCTGGAATATATTTTACCAGACGGTTCATTATGGTCTCAGCGGTAATGGCCGGAACCAGGTTTCCCAACACATCGATCAGCTTGCTGTAAACCTCATCTCCCGACGATTTCTTTATGGTAGCCGAGGCTGCCTTGTCATGTCCGCCGCCGCCGAAATCCTTCAGCAGCTCATTTACCCTGATGGAGCTTCTCTGGCTCCGGGCAATGATATTTGTAACCTTTTCCTTCTTTGAATAAAAAACTGCAAAGAAAGCTTCCGGATTCTCTATTTCAAACACCTTTTCCACAACAGCAGCCAGACCGTTCAGTCTCTGTTCCGTCTCTATGTTGCAGAGTATGATCTCGTGACCGTTTATGTTTCTGAAAACAAGGGAATTGAGAACCCTGTGGAAATAGGAAATCTGGTAATTCTTCTTCAGAGGTTTCAGGAAATACTTCACCAGCTTTATGGAAGCTCCCATGCTGACAAAGAACCGGGCTGCCTCGAAATCCTCCGGGGCGGTCCTTTCGATGGTGAAGTTCAGGGTGTCGGAATAGATGCCGGTAAGGGCAATGGTTGCCTCCTCCATATCCAGCGTGATACCCTTTTCTATAATCTCCATGGCCAGGTTTGTTGTATTTGAGCCGTAATTCACCAGCTTAAGCTCACTGCCGGGAATATCGTTGCTTTCACCGGGATGATGGTCGTATATGATGATTTTCCCCGTTGCTCTCTGGATTGCTGGAATGAACTCCTTTACCCTTGAAGAGGAGGAGGTATCTACTATTACGACATTCTCAATAGGCTGATCCTTCAGATCAGGGGTCGTAAGAAAATTGATCTTGTTCTTGTAATATCCGATAAGATTTCCGGCCACGGGATTTATCAGGTCGCAGAGGACAACATTGTAATCCGTATAAAGCTTTTTAGCCAGGAGCATTGATGAAAGACAGTCCAGGTCAGTATTTGAATGACCGATTATAATATTCATTTTTATAACCTTAATTTAAATATAAATCCGGTATACAAACAAGTCAACATTTATTATTATTAAAAACGATGAAGAAAATACATTATTTCCTTGTCATTCTGATGATTTTCTCCCTTTCCGGTTGCAGAAAGGAAGTAAAGGAAGAGTTTCCCGATATAAAGCTTCCGGTAACCTCCGAGCTTGTGACTACCTTTGCATACGGTGCCCCGGTGGGAACTTATCTCCGCATCAGGGAAAACCCGGATATAAATTCGGCTCCTGTTGACATGATCTGGAAAAATGACATTTTTGAAATCATCACCAAGACCGCAGACCCCGAAGTTGTGGACGGCAGGGAGGATTACTGGTACAAGGTGAAGTTCGGGGATATCCAGGGATGGGTTTTCGGCTCCGGCATCAGGCTCTACGAAGATATCAAAAATATAAAATAAAAGTTGCTTTTTATATGTTAATTGTGTAAAATTGACACATGAAAAGAAAAATCTGCTTTACCGGCGGAGGAACTGCAGGTCACGTTTTTCCCGGTATATCTGTAATAGAAACATTGTGCTCGGACCATGGATACTGTAAGGATGACTTTATCTGGATCGGTTCATCGGGGGGAATGGAGAAAAGGCTTGTGACAGAGGCCGGTATTTCCTTTATCGGAATCCCGTCAGGCAAGCTGAGAAGATATTTTTCAATAAGGAATTTTATTGATATTTTTAAAATCGGACTTGGATTTATATATGCTTTCTGTATACTTTTAAAAGTCAAGCCTGTAATAGTTTTCTCAAAAGGGGGATATGTAAGTGTTCCGCCCGTTGCTGCAGGAAAGCTTCTTCGTATACCGCTTCTTACCCATGAGTCGGATTATACCCCCGGACTTGCCACAAAAATCAATGCAATGTTTGTGGACAGGATTCTTCTTTCAGTTGATGAAACCATGAATTATCTCAAGCCTGAGTACCGTAAAAAGGCTGTTGTGACAGGAAATCCGGTGAGAAAGGACTTTTTCTCGGGAAATCCTCAGAAAGGGCTTGAATTTCTCGGACTTGACAACAAAAAGCCCCTTGTTTTTGTCGTGGGTGGAAGCCAGGGCAGCGGCGAGATAAACGATCTTGTCTATTCTGTCCGCCGTGAGCTTTCAGAAAAATACTATATTGCCCATCAGACAGGGGCGGGTGCTTCAGTTCCTCCATCAGATATCGAAGGATATATTCAGCTTCCGTTCATCCGGAAAGAGATTGCCGATGTTATTGCGGCTGCATCCCTTGTGATTACCAGGGCAGGAGCCGGGTCTCTGTGGGAGCTTTCGGCAGAGGGAAAGGCCTCTCTTCTGATACCGCTGAGGGGAAGCGGAACCAGAGGGGACCAGGTAAAGAATGCCGCGTTCTTCAGAAACAATAATGCAGCTGCCGTACTGGACGGTGAAGTCATAGGAAGCAGGGAGCTGCTTGATGAAATCAGGGATATCATGGAAACAGGAAGAAAGGATGAGCTTGCCGCCAACATTGCAGCCATGGCAAGAAAGGATTCTGCTTCCCTCATAGCAGCCGAAATTGTGGAGTTGATAAAATAATGGCAGTAGTAGATATTTTTTTCCTTATAGTTATAGCTTTCTTTATCTTCAAAGGGCTCATCATGGGCTTTGTAAGGGAATTCATGAACATGGCAGCCCTTTTCGGAGGTATTGCGGCCGGTATCCTGGCTCAGCCTTATCTCAACGGTTTCCTTTCAAAGGTTCTGAATGTTCAGGGAACAGTCACCTCAGTGGTGCCTGACGTTTCTGATATCGGTAACACCGTCAGATGGGTTCCGATCCTCTCTTTTCTCATAGCTTTTCTGGTTACCTACATTGTAATCAAGCTGGTGGAACTTCTGATTCTCAAAGCAGTGGATAAAATCCATCTTAACCAGCTGAATCGTATCATGGGAGTGATGTACGGTGCCCTTGAGGCCGGAATTACAATTCTTTTTATCGTATTTGTTGTAAATATTCAGTCATATGTTGATCTGTCCACGCTTTTTGATGAAAGCATAATTGCCGGCTATGCAAAGGAATTTCTTTTTGACTTGGAGCTTCAGCCATATTTTGACATGATACGGATCGGAGAAAAAGGTGTTTGAAAACATTATCGGACATAAGGCTGTAATCAGACAGCTTTCAGATGAGGTCTCTTCAGGGCGGCTTCCGGGTTCAATTCTCATAGAAGGGGCTCAGTATGCCGGAAAGCTTACCATTGCGCTGGAACTGGCCAGGGCTCTGACATGTACCGGGGACAGGAAATGGAACTGCCGGTGCCGGGCCTGCCGGTATCAGAAGCAGCTGGTGAATCCCGATACCATCCTTCTTGGACCTGATGATTTCATGGAAGAGATTCATCTTACAGCCTCTCTTCTCAAGGAATCCAACGAATTCTACAGCCGTTATCTTTTTCTCAGGGCTGTAAGAAAGCTGCTCCACCGTTTCAATCCTGTTTTTTTTGACGACAAGGAGAGCCGTGTAAGGAAAGCAGAGCCTTTTATAGCGGAAATCGAGGAAAAGCTTGACGGCTTCAACCCGGACCTGGATACAGGAATTAACGAAAAATTCATTGATTCTGTGGTCAGTGCCGCAGCATCCCTTTCAAAGGAAACCAACCTTATAAACATTTCGGTTGATTATATTAGGAAAATCATATTCTGGAGCCATACCACAGGTCTTGAAAATAACAAGGTAATCATCATAGAAAACTGTGAAAAAATGAACGAGAGCGCCAGGAACAGCATGCTGAAGATACTGGAGGAGCCGCCTGAAAAATGCTTCTTCATATTTCTTTCATCAAATCCGGGTGAAATAATAGAGACCATAAGGTCAAGACTTAGGGTATACAGCCTCAGGGAAAGAAGTCCTGAGGAAAACAGGCAGGTTATAGAGCGTATTTTCAGGGAAAAGGATTCTCAGTTCAGTTCTGTATCCCGTTTCTTTGCCGAAAGGAATCCTGCCTTCGGAGAAACTGACAATGCCGCACGGATTTTTACAGACTTCTTTTTTTCCGGTGACGACGGAACTGATTCAAAAAGGGAAATCAGGGAGACACTGAAATGTGTGGAGAGCAGTAACATCAGGCTTTTTTATGAAAGGCTCCTTTTTCACAGCCGGAAATATCTTACCGGAAAAGAGGATGAATTTACTGTTTACAGGCTTGAAGCCCTGAACAGATTTCTCAGGACCAGCCGTTATAACCATGAAACCCTCAACATGAACACCGAGCTTCTTATTGAAAGCCTCATCAGCTTCAGGGAGGAGATAATATGAGAAATTTTGTACTTACCGCCATGAAAAAGACGGAAAAGCTGCCGGCAGAAGAAAAGGCCAGGCTCTACGAGGAGCTTCTGAAGAATGTGGCTGCCGATGATGAGATGATGGCCATGGTCCTTGATTCCCTCTCTTCCGGTGTCATGGTCTCCAACGAAGAACACAACGTGGTGTTTGTCAACAAGTATCTCGGCAAGCTGACCAAGCTTAAAAAGACCGAACTCATGGACTGCAAGGTGTGGACCCTGTTTCACGATGCCGGTATTTCAAGCTTTATCATGGATTCCGTAACCAACAGAACAAGGAATGTTACCAAGGTTTTCAGCTTCAGGGACAACACCAGGATGACCTTCATAGAATTCCGTGTTCTCAAGCTGAAAAGCCATATGGGAGCCTCCGGCCATATAATCACTGTTGATAATGTTACAGACAGGGAAGTGGAAAAGAAGAAGGAAAAAAGAGCCGAAAGCTACTCGGCCCTTAATGCCCTTACCGCAGGACTGGCCCATGAAATAAAGAACCCTCTGGGAAGCATCAGCATATATCTTCAGCTTATGAAAAAGCAGCTGGGAAAGGACGGTCCCATAACAGAGCCTGATGAATACAGGAAAAAACTTATGGACAAGGTGGATATAGTAAGCTCCGAAGTCGAAAGGCTGAATACCATAGTAATGGATTTTCTTGCCACCATCCGGCCCAGAAAGCTTTCTCCTGTACCTCATTCACTCAACAAGATCATAGAAGAGGTAATCATTCTTACAAAGCCGGAGCTGGATTCCCGTCATATAGAGCTCAAGGTGGGACTTGAGGAAAACATGCCGCTGATTCTCCTGGACAAGCAGTATATCAGGCAGGCCATAATCAATCTTGTGGTAAATGCCAGGGATGCCATGGTAAAGAAGAAAAAGGGAATTCTTACAATCAAGACCGAAAAGAACAGCGAATCCATAATTCTGCAGGTCAGTGATACGGGAGAGGGAATACCGAATGAGAACCTCAGCAAGCTTTTCGACCCCTATTTCACCACAAAGGATTCAGGTACTGGAATCGGACTTACCATTGTCTACAGGACCATCAAGGAGCATAAGGGAGATATTTTCGTTATTTCCAAGGTAGGAGAAGGAACCACCTTCAGGATAGTGCTTCCGAGAATCGAGAAGGAAATTCACCAGATTGCATGGGAGGAAAAATGAAATTCAGCATTCTTGTTGCAGATGATGAAATAAATATCAGGAACGGACTTTCAATCGGCCTTGAGGATGAGGGGTATACCACCTATCAGGCTGCAGACGGAGCAGAGGCTCTCAGGATAATCCGTACACATAACATAGATCTTGTGATCACAGACCTCAGGATGCCTGAAATGTCGGGAGAGGAGCTGCTTAAAAGGATAAATGCCGAATACAATAACATTCCTGTCATTATCCTTACAGGGCACGGAACCATTGAAAATGCAGTTGAAACCATGCACAACGGTGCCTACGATTTCATGACCAAGCCTCTCAATCTTGACCATCTCTTTCTTATCGTGAAAAGGGCTCTGGAGCATAAGTCCCTTCAGGCAGAGGTTGAAAAGCTCAAGGGCTCCAGAAGCTTTGTGGCAGGAAAAAGCCCGAAGATGAAGAAGGTAATGGAAACTGTCGAGCATGTGGCAGCAACCAGGGCCTCGGTACTTCTAACCGGAGAAAGCGGTGTGGGAAAGGAGGTAATCGCCGATGCCATCCATTCCATGTCCGACAGAAGGAACAAGCCTTTCATAAAGGTTCACTGTGCCGCCCTTTCGGAATCGCTCCTGGAAAGTGAGCTTTTCGGCCATGAAAAGGGCTCGTTTACCGGTGCTGTTGCCAGAAAAAAGGGAAAATTCGAGCTTGCCGACAAGGGTACCATTTTCCTGGATGAAATCGGTGAAATCAACCAGAATATACAGATCAAGCTCCTTAGGATAATCCAGGAGAGGGAATTTGAACGGGTAGGCGGTGAAGAGACCATCAAGGTGGATGTAAGAATCATTTCCGCCACCAACAAGAACCTTCAGGAGGAGGTCGAAAAGGGAAACTTCCGCGAAGACCTTTTCTACAGGCTCAATGTGGTGAACATCAATATTCCCCCTCTCAGGGAAAGAAAGGAGGATATCCTTATCCTGGCTACAGCCTTCCTTACCGAGCTGGCTGCAGATAACAACAAGCAGATCGAGGGCTTCGACCCCAAGGTCAGGACCATTCTTTACAATCACCGCTGGAAGGGAAACATCAGGGAACTCAGAAACTGTATAGAGAACGCTGTTGTCATGGCCCGGGGCAAGGTAATTACTGTTGACGACCTTCCTCTCCCTATGAGAAAGGATAACGGAGACAACTATATAAAGATAAAGCTGGGCTCCACACTGGACAGTGCCGAAAAAGAGGTGATCCTGGCAACTCTGGACATGTGCCGGGGAAACAAGAGCAAAGCTGCCGAAGTTCTTGCCATAGGACGAAAGACATTACACAGAAAGATAGATGAGTACGAAAATAACTGAACAGGATGCAATAGATTGTCTCTACAGATGTGAAAACTTCGAGGAACGGCCTCAGCAGACAGAATTTCTTAAAACAGTCTGCAGCTCCTTCAACAATGACAGCATAACCATTTCTGAGGCCGGTACCGGGGTAGGGAAATCCTATGCCTATCTCATTCCTGCCTTCATGTGGGTCATTTCCAACAGGGAACGGGTAGTCATCTCCACCGGAACCATAAATCTTCAGCACCAGCTCATGGAAAAGGATATTCCTGCCATCAGCAGGCTTTTTGACAGGAAGGTAAAGGCGGTACTGGTCAAGGGGCGGCAGAATTATGTCTGTATGAGAAGATTCCATGACAGGATGAGGGAAGCAGAGCTTTTTGACAGGAAAGAGGATTTTGATGCAATATCGGAATGGCTCAATGTTACGGCAACAGGGGAACGAAGCGATCTTCCGTTTTATCCCACAGCTGATCTGTGGAGTGATATCTGCTCCGAAAGCGAAGGCTGTCTTGCCTCAAAATGTCCTTTTTTTGAAAGCTGCTTCATTCAGAAGGTCCGCAGGGAAGCGGCCGGTGCATCCATTCTTGTTGTAAACCATCATCTTCTTTTTTCGGATCTCAGTGTCCGTGTAGAAGGTAACGATACAGGTACCGGAATACTTCCGTACTATTCCAGGGTTATTTTTGACGAGGCCCATAATCTTGAAAACTCAGCCACATCCTTCTTTTCCGGAATCCTGAACAGGCACATGCTGGCAAAGACCCTGGGACAGCTTTACCGTAAGCAGGGAAGACGGGAATACGGTCTTATAAAATTCCTCCGTGTTTTTTCCTCAAAGCAGGAGTCGGTCATAAAGATTCCGGAGCTGATAAGGGATATACTGGTATCAGCCGACAACATAGAAAAGATTTTTCCCGATTCAGGGGTTTACGGGTTTGCTCCCGACAGTGCAGCAAGGGAAAAACTTCTTGAGGTTCTGGCAGAAACGGGCCGGCAGCTCAATTCCCTCTTTACGATTGTCAACGACATACACGAGGAGCTTGCCTCATCAAAGGATAAGGAAATAAAGGAGGACAGCCGGCTTTTCGAGACCCATGTGGTGCTTAACAAGCTGAATTCATATATTACATTCCTTTTTGAATATACCAGGGATGATGACAGGAATATTGTATGGCTTGAAAAAAGAAAGATTTCATCCATGATGATCACCCCCATATCTGTAGCCGAGACCCTTAAGAACGAGGTTTTCTCCAAGCTGAAGAACATTATCTTTGTCTCTGCAACACTCAGCGTTTTCCGTAAGTTCGGTTATTTTACCGGAAGGACAGGGCTGGACCTTATGGAAAAGAAGGCCGAAAGCTTTATCTTTGATTCCCCATTTGATTACAGGAGAAATGTTTTGCTGACCGTACCTGACGATCTGCCGGAGCCGGGAAACGGAGAATACATACATAAGCTTTCCGACCTTATCAGAAAGGTTCTGGTTTCAACGGAAGGTAAGGGACTGGTCCTGTTTACCTCATACAGCATGCTGACTGCCGTGTACGAGCTGGTGAAGGACGATTTCGTGAATGCGGGAATCACTCTCTACAAACAGGGTGACAATGAAAACAAGAAGCTGCTGGAATCCTTCAGGTTTGACTGTAACAGTGTCCTTTTTGCCACAGATTCCTTCTGGGAAGGGGTGGATTCACCGGGCGAGACATTATCGGTCCTTATAATTTGTCGTCTTCCTTTCAAGGTTCCCACCGATCCTGTGGTAAAGGCCAGAATGGAGGCAATAGAAAAGAACGGAGGCAATTCCTTTATGCAGTATTCTCTTCCCGAGGCTGTAATAAAGCTCAGGCAGGGCTTTGGAAGGCTTATCAGAAGCTCCTCCGACAGGGGCATTGTACTGATTACCGACAGCAGGATCATCACCAAATTCTACGGAAAGACATTTCTTGCCTCTCTGCCTGAAACAAGGCGTTATTTCGGTTCATCAGGGAGAATAATCGAAAATATAGAGAACTTTCTTTATCCTTAAAGATTGTTGTTTACAAAATCTCTGTATCTGTCGGGATCTGTTTCCAGAGCTATGATATTTTCCTCATCATCAGCCTTGGAAAGGGCAGTATCTGCTTCCGAAAGAAGTCTTCCGGGAGTAAGGAGCCGTCCGTTTCTTGAGGTAATACCTGCATAGAGGATATTTTTTCCGGTTCTCATGGAAACTTCCTGAAAAAGGGTTGTGACAAGCCGGAGCGCTTCCTTCAAGGTCTTGTCAGGGAAAATGATATGGAAGCTGTCCTTTTTTCCTTCAAAAACCAGATCTGAGGAGGAGAAAATGTTTACAACAGCCTCGCCTGTGATTTTCCATACCGATGGATCCGGCTTTTCATTGAATCTTATTTCCGCCAATGAAAGATCCCGGTCCAGGGAGGAGGCTTCGGAAAGGGTATCTGTAAGTGTCATTTCAAAATATCTGCAGTCTGCAAATCCGTATTCAGACATTGCGGCTGCCTTGACAGGTAAAGGTCTGGACCCTTTTCTTCTGATATTGCTTCTGATACGGAACCGTTTCAGCATCTCTTCCGAGGAAATGATGAAAATTCCCGCAAAGAGGATTACCGATGCAAGAACAAAAATAATAAGGGATTTTATCATGTAGACCAGTCTTTCCCGGTCCAGGGTTCTGTATTTGACCTCAAGTTTCAGAGGGGCGCTGCCCACGAGATTTACGGGCCCCTGGAAGATGGAATTGTATCTTCCGGCCGTAAATACAATCCTGCTGTTTTCATTTTTTACCAGGCTGTCATGTCTGAGATGGCAGTAGATAAGCCTGTCGCTGCTGTCCTTGACCATTACTCCCAGGAGCTTCCTGTCAAAGTTGAAGAATGCATTGATGTTTTTCCTGAATGCAGGGGTAAACTTATCATCGATAAGATATGTGGCCTTTACTGTATTTTCTATCTGTCCGAAGATATCATGTCCCTTGGCACTGTTTCCGGAATAGTTTCTGTATGCAATTACCGAGAAGGAAACTGCAAGGATAAGGAATACTGCCATGGCGGCACAGATATATATAAGTAAAAATTTCTTCTTCATATATTGTATATATCGGCCTGATCAGAGCTTTTCTGTAATCTTTTTTATAAGTGATATAAAGCGTTTCTTGTTTTTTTCCGTGCTTTCAAGAACCTCTGTGTGGGTCAGCCTGGTTCCGGTGATTCCTGCCGCCATATTGGTGATAAAGGAGATTCCCAGAACCTTGATACCGCAGTGAACGGCAATGATGGTTTCGGGAACAGTGGACATTCCCACAGCATCTCCTCCCAGGATGGTACACATCCTGATTTCGGCCGGAGTTTCAAAGCTTGGTCCGGAAAACCATACATATACCCCCTCGTTTATCTCTATTCCCAGATCTGCTGCCGCCTCTTTTGCCTTTGACCTGAGCTCGGAATCGTAGGCATAGGTCATATCGGGAAAACGGGGACCGAAATCCTCGTCATTCTGTCCCATAAGGGGATTTGCACCGCTGTAGTTTATATGGTCGTTGATTATCATGAGATCGCCGGCCTTGAAGGATCTGTTCACCCCTCCGGAAGCATTTGTCAGCACCAGCTTTTTTACACCCAGAAGCTTCATTGTCCTGATCGGAACTACAAGGTCCTTTCCTGTGTATCCCTCATAGAAATGAAATCTTCCCTGCATGATTATTACCGGCTTGCCGGAAAGAATACCGATGACAAAATTGCCTGCATGCCCTTTGGCCGTGGATATGGGAAAATCGGGAATATCACGATAAGGGATAACGATTTTTTCCTCTACGGAATCTGCTGTTTCCCCAAGACCTGAACCGAGAATCATGCCGATTTCGATTTCCCTGTCAAATTTCCTTTCATCAAGAATGGCTTTGATATAATTGAAAGCCTCAGTTAATCTTTTATCCATATAAATATAATATTTCATTATCTTTCCAGTGTCAAACAAAACTGTTATAATGGAACCATGAAGGAAGTTGTTGCTCTGGGGATGAGCGGTGGAATTGATTCTTCCATGGCACTCAAATATCTCCTTAAAGAATATGATACTGTCGTAGGGGCCAATCATGTGGTATGGCACGGGGTTCAGTGTTCAGACCCTCAGGTTATTGCCAGAGCCAGGGAGCTTTGTGAAAGGATGTCAGTTCCGTTTTACTGCATCGATGTTTCATGCCAGTTCAGAAAACAGGTGGCAGACCGTTTCATTTCCGATTATCTGTCAGGAAAGACTCCGAATCCGTGTGTTGTATGCAATGAGACCATCAAGTTCACCTATTTTTATGACAGGCTCAGGGAAATGCTGGAAAATGACGGTATTATCACCGGCGGAGATACTCTGCTTTACGCAACCGGACACTATGCAGGGATTGTGGAAAAGGAAGGAAAGCTTTTCATATCAAAGGCAAAGGACCTCAGAAAGGACCAGAGTTACATGCTTTACAGGCTTCCTCAGGAGCTGCTTGGAAGAATAAGGTTTCCTCTCGGAGATTTTCTTAAGAAGGATATTACCCTGGAGGCTGAGGAAGACGGGCTTGAATATTCCAATGTGAAGGAAAGCCAGGATATATGTTTCATCGAAGGGGCATACGGTGATTTCATTTCATCATATACAGGGCGGAAATTCAGGCCTGGAAAAATAGTCGACATGCAGGGAAACTATCTGGGAAAGCACCGCGGATACATACATTACACCATCGGTCAGAGAAAAGGTCTGGGACTGGGAAACGGCCCCTGGTTTGTCACCTCCGTCAATCCCGAAACAAATATCGTTACGGTGGGCCGGGAAAACGAACAGGGGCAGAAAACCTTTGTTGTCAGCGATCTGAACTGGTTTATTGACTTTGACGGCCGGGAAACAGAGGCTGTGGTCAGGGTACGCTACAATTCGGGAGAGCATCCCTGCAGATTCCGGGCACTGGATGAGGACAAGGTATTGGTAACCCTGGAAAAGGATACTGTCATTACCGGAGGCCAGAGTGCTGTCTTTTATCAGGGGGATCTGGTAATAGGGGGAGGAATCATCAGCTGATGTCTTTTCAGAACCCATTTCCGGGAGCAGTAACTGTTTTTCTGGAAGAAACCGAAACCACCATGAAGGATGCCGCTGAGCTGGCTCAGAAAAATGCCGGATCAGGCTCTCTTGTCTGTGCCGATTACCAGAGTGCCGGCCGGGGGCGTGTTCCCGACAGGAAATGGATAGGCATAAAAGGGGAATCCCTTCTTTTTACCGTTGTATTCAGGATATCGGATATTCCCTTTGAGCTTTCTCTTTTTCCCTTCTTTGCAGGATATTCCCTTTCTATAGCCCTTGAGAAGCTGTACGGAATCAAAGGGAAAATCAAATGGCCCAACGATATCATTGTCAGTGGCAGAAAGCTGGCCGGAATATACTGCCGGTCCGACAGCGACTGCATACTCTGCGGTATAGGGGTCAATCTGTTACAGGAGAACTTTGAAACCGCATCAGCCTTTCCTCCATGCTCCGTCAGGTCAGTTACCGGAAAAACTCCCTGCCGCAATACTCTTCTTGAATCAATACTTTCTGCCATGAAGGAGAGTCTGTCAGATCCGGAATGGAAGGAAAAAGGGGAGAAATCCCTTTTCAGGCTGGGAGAAGAGGTTCTGTTTGCCGAAGGAGAGGCCGGCAGCGTCATATTGTCCCGGGGGCGTGTGACAGGCCTGGGTGAATATGGTGAGCTGATTCTGGAAACAGACAGCGGTGAGCAGACTCACTTTTATTCCGGCGAGATATATTTGTAGCATATCGTCTTGAAGAAAAAGAAAAGAATTAGTATCTTATATAAAACAGAAAAATAATTAAATTAATATAAAGGGGTTAAAGACAAATGGCTAAACAGCTTGAATTTAACGAAGAAGCAAGAAAACAGCTTTTTATAGGTGTTGAAAAACTTTCAAATGCAGTAAAGGTAACATTGGGTCCTAAGGGAAGATGTGTCCTTCTTGATAAAAAATTCGGTGCACCGACAGTAACAAAGGACGGTGTATCTGTTGCAAAGGAAATCGAGCTTGAGAATCCTTATGAAAACATGGGTGCACAGCTTGTAAAGGAAGTTGCCACAAAGACAAATGATGTGGCAGGTGACGGAACCACAACAGCAACAGTACTTGCATACTCAATCACAAAAGAGGGAATCAAGAGCGTTGCGGCAGGAATCAATCCTATGGATGTCAAGAGAGGAATCGACAAGGCTGTAGCCATTGCCACCTCTGAAATCAGAAAAGCTGCCAAGACCATCAAGGATAAAGAAGAAATTGCCCAGGTTGCAGCCATTTCCGCAAACAACGACATGGAAATCGGTGCCCAGATTGCAGATGCCATGGACAAGGTAGGAAAAGACGGTGTAATCACTGTAGAGGAATCAAAGACCATCGAATCCACAATCGACTTTGTAGAAGGTATGCAGTTCGACAGAGGATATCTCTCACCATATTTCGCAACTAACAGAGACACAATGACAGCTGTTCTCGACAATCCTTTCATCCTTATCTTTGACAAGAAGATTTCAAACATGAAGGATCTTCTCCCTGTTCTCGAGAAAGTGGTTCAGGCAAGCAAGCCGCTCCTTATCATTGCAGAGGATGTGGAAGGTGAAGCTCTTGCAACACTGGTTGTAAACACCATCAGGGGAACTATCAATGCAGTTGCAGTAAAGGCTCCGGGCTTCGGTGACAGAAGAAAGGCCATGCTTGAGGATATTGCAATCCTTACAGGAGGACAGGTTATTTCCGAGGAACTGGGTCTCAAGCTTGAAAACACATCACTTGATATGCTTGGAAGAGCAAAGACAATCAAGGTAGAAAAGGAAAATACAACAATCATCAACGGTGCAGGTGCAGCTGAGGACATCAGGGACAGAGTTGCCCAGATCAAGGCTCAGATCGAAGATACAACATCAGATTACGACAGGGAAAAGCTTCAGGAAAGACTTGCCAAGCTTGCCGGCGGTGTAGCTGTAATCAATGTAGGTGCAGCAACAGAGGTTGAGCTCAAGGAGAAGAAGCACAGGGTTGAGGATGCTCTTTCAGCAACAAGAGCAGCTATCGAAGAGGGTGTTATCGCAGGTGGCGGTGTTACACTTATCCAGGTGGTTCATGCCCTTGAAGCAGCAGGCACAGAAAATCTCGGAGCAGACGAGAAGGTAGGCTTCAATATCGTAAAGAGAGCCCTTGAAGAGCCAATCCGCCAGATTGCTGAAAACGCAGGTCTTGACGGAGCAGTTATTGCAGAAAAGGCAAAGAACGAAAAAATGGGAATCGGCTTTGATGCAAACAAGATGGAATGGGTAGACATGGTTAAATCCGGTATCATCGACCCTGCAAAGGTTACAAGATCCGCACTCCAGAATGCAGCCTCCATCGCCAGCCTCCTCCTTACAACAGAATGTGTCATTACAGATATTCCACAGCCTGAAGCAGCAGCTCCTGCCATGAATCCGGGCATGGGCGGCATGGGCGGAATGATGTAATTTACATCCAATTATCGCTAAAAAGGAAGACTTAGGTCTTCCTTTTTTTTTTCAACAATATTATATTAAGACCGGAATATGAATGTTTTTATACAGATTATCCTTGCTGCGGCATCTTTTGCTTTTCTGGGAATTATTCTCGGTATTCTGTACAAGAAGATTTATTTTGGTTTTACACCTAAACAGGTTGCCTTTCTCATCGGGCAGCAGGAAATGGTGCTGGAAAACCTCAGAACCGGAATTATTTATGTGGATAATCAGGGAAAGATTATTCTTCTCAATTCTGCCGGAAAAAAGCTGCTGCACCTGGATGACAACGCCATCGGCACAAATATAAAAAATTATTTTTTCTACGACCCGTTCCAGCTGATGCTGAAGACAGGAGAGCTAATTCCCTCCAGGGAGATAAGGATTTCTGCCTGCAACTCCATTCTCTTTCAGTTTCATCTGGTGCACAACAAATCGGGCGACAAGCTTCTGGGTATCATTGCCAACATGGAGGATCTTTCCATAGCAAAGCAGAAAGCGGAGGAGCTTACCGGCATGAGAACCCTGATGAACGAGGTCAGGGCCCATAACCATGAGTTCCAGAACAAGCTCCATACCATTTCGGGGCTTATACAGCTGCAGGAATATCAGGAAGCCATAGATTTCATCTCAAACGCCACAAAATACAGCCAGAGGCTTATAGGAACCCTTATTTCCAAGGTGAAGGATCCCAGTGTGGCAGGTCTACTGATGTCAAAGAATGCCAAGGCAGGCGAAAAGAAGATCAGGATGGTTATCAATGAAGAGACCTTTCTCAGCAGGATTCCCGAATACATGTACAAGGATGAATTCTGTTCCATACTGGGAAATCTTGTGGACAATTCCCTGGATGAGCTTACCGGCCGGACCGACGGACTGGTGGAAATAGGCATCTTTCAGAGTGACAGTGAGATAAACATTACCGTTTATGACAACGGAAAAGGCATACCCGAAACATCAATTTCAAGAATTTTTGAAAAAGGACACAGCACCAAGGGCTCCGGAAGGGGATTCGGACTCTGGCTTATCAAGGAAATAGTTGATGCATATCAGGGAAAGATAAGGATATGCTGTGTTTCGGGAACTGTGGTAAATGTCATACTGCCGATAAAACTGGAGAGAAAACATGAAAATACTTATTGTTGAAGACGATCCGATGGTAACACACATCAACATAAAATTTGCAAACAAGGCCGGTTACGACGATGTGGAATCTGTGGCCGACATAGAAGGGGCAAAGGAGAGACTGAGCAGGGGAGAAATCGATCTTGTTCTTCTCGATATCTATTTTCCCGTAGGAAAAGGGATTGAAATCCTGATATGGATCCGTAACCGGGGGCTTAAAACCGATGTCATCCTCATAACTGCAGACCGAAGTGCCGAAACAGTGGAGACTGCCATGAACTACGGTGCTGTCGATTATCTTATCAAGCCCTTTGATTTTGAACGCTTCAAGGCAGCCATGGATAAATATATCAGCAAGATCAACGGCATTTCAGGAAAGGTAAATGTTGAACAGAACGATATCGATGCCCTTTTTCTTGACAATACAAAAAAGGATATTGCAGCCTTGTCAGGGGATTTCCTGGAAAAGGGAATGAGCGAGAAAACCTATATCACCATATTTGAAGCAATGCAGAAAAGTGAAAATGCCGTTACCTCCGAGGAGCTTGGTGACAGACTGGGAATTTCCAGGGTTTCCGTAAGAAGATATCTTGAATTCATGGAAAGCAAGGGTATCCTGGAGCTTAAGCTTATCTACGGAAAAAAGGGCAGACCTCAGCACTTATTCAAATATATTGAAAAAAGTAATTGACCTTTATTTTTGAATTTGATAAAGTATCGACATTGATGGCGGCGTAACTCAGTCGGTAGAGTAACCGGCTCATATCCGGTCTGTCAGGGGTTCAAGTCCCTTCGCCGCTATTCTTTTTATATGCCAGTTGTCCGCAGGCACCTGAAATCCCGAAACCTTTCTTTTTTCTTATTGTATAGTTGATTCCTATCCTGTCCAGTTTTGCACAGAAGCTGTTTATACTTTTCACGGAAGGTGTCCTGAATGCCTTTCCTTCAACCTCATTCCACGGAATAAGATTTACAAGAACAGAAAGTCCCGATACCATTTTCCTGAGAGCATTGATATCCTCATCACCCATGTTGAAATTTTCGATAAGAACATATTCAAAGGTAAAACGCTTGTTTTTTATTTTCTGGAATTCACGGAGGGACTGCTTTAAATCCTGAAGGGAATATTTTCCTGTAATCGGCATTATTTCCTTTCTTTTTTCAGGAATTGCACTGTTCAGTGAAACAGCCAGCCGGATGTCATGAGGAAACTGTGACAGCTTTTCGATTCCCGGTACTATTCCGCAGGTGGAAACCGTGATCTTTCTTGAACCCAGGCCTATTCCGTTCCTATCGTTGAGAATCTCTATGGCCTTGAAAAGGTTCTCTGTATTGTCAAACGGTTCTCCCATTCCCATGAAGACGATATTTGAAAGCTTTCCCGCAATTCTTTCGCCAATCAGAAACTGCTCCAGAATCTCTCCTGCAGTAAGGTTCCTGAGAAAGCCCATATCTGCTGTCCTGCAGAACCGGCAGCCCATCTTACAGCCGCACTGAGAGGAAATACAGATGGTCTTCCTGTCGTTTCCGTCATTGAGTATGACAGCCTCGGTACAGAGCCCGTCGGAAAGCCTGAGTCTCAGCTTCTTGTTCTTCTCGTCATCAAGTACCAGATCCACCTCGGTTGTATAGACAGAGAAATTTTCTTCCAGCCTTTCACGCATGGAAAGGGGAATATCGGTCATGGAGGAAAAGCTTTCGGCACCTGAACAGAGTGCACGGTATATCTGCTTTGAACGGAACTTCTCCTTTACACCGATCAGCTCATGGATTTCATCCGGAAAAAGCCCTAAAAGACTTGTTCTTGCAGCCAAAATCAGATAACACCCTTTGTGGAAAGCACGCTGCTGTGTTCCGATGGAGAATAAGCCTGCTTCAGGGCTTTTCCGAAGGCCTTGAAAAGGGCTTCTGCCATATGGTGGCTGTTTGCTCCGTACCTGCAGTTGCAGTGCAGTGAAATCTGAGCCTTGTTTGCGAATGCTATGAAGAATTCCCTTAAAAGGGACATGTCGAAGGTGCCGGACATTGCCTGAGGAAAATCGGCATTGAATACTGCATAGGGTCTTCCGCATACATCAATAACCACCTCTGAAAGGGCATCATCCATAGGGATAACCGAGAATCCGTATCTGCAGAGAGGACTGTTTTCCGCACCGAGACGGCTGAATGCATCTCCCAGGACCAGTCCGATATCCTCCACCAGGTGATGAGGATCCACATCCACATCCCCGTCAGCCTCTATACTGAAGGAAAAGCCTCCATGAAAAGCCATGGCTGTAAGCATGTGATTGAAAAAAGGGAGCGGAGTCCTGATATCAATGACCCTGCTGTCATCAATACCGACAGAAAGTGAAATATCGGTTTCTTTGGTTTTTCTTTTTACACTTATCATAAAGGTTTCCTTAAAATCTGGATTTATTTATTTATAATACATTTATTTTAATAAAACAATATGTTATATTTTCCCCATGCAGTTTTATAATGAAATTCTCTGGCTGACAGCACTTGTTGTTACCTTTTCCATTTTTCTTGCCGTTTATCGCTTTTCGGGAAAGACAGGACTTTTTATATGGATCGGAATAGCATCTGTTCTGGCCAATATCCAGGTTATCAAGCTCATAGATTTTTTCGGATTTACGATAACATTGGGAAATGTACTCTATGCCACCACCTTCATGGCCACCGATATCCTTTCCGAAAACTATTCGAAGGAACATGCAAGGAAATCAATCTGGGTAGGTTTCATCGCAATTACATGCATGATAGTTCTCATGAAGATATCAACATTGTTCAAGCCGGCAGAAGCAGATTTTGTTTCCGGAAGCCTGAACACCATCTTCGATTTCATGCCAAGGGTCAGCCTTGCCAGCCTGGCAGCCTTTGTCGTTTCCCAGTATCACGATGTATGGGCCTATGACTTCTGGCGGAGAAAATTTCCTGAAACAAAATTTATTTTTATAAGAAACAACCTGAGTACAATCGTAAGCCAGCTGGCCGACAGTACAATCTTCACCATTGTCGCTTTTGCAGGGGTATATGATTTTCCGGTACTTGTTTCTATTATCCTTTCAACCTGCATACTCAAGTGGATAATAGCCCTGTTTGACACCGGCTGTATCTATCTGGCGGCAGCATGGCACAGGAAAGGGAAGGTAAGGGAACTGTGACAGACATCAATGCATTGGAATACATGAGAAGCTTTATCGAATTTACAAATCCTGTATGCAGGGAGCTGGAATCCACAAATGCGGGAAGGGATGATCTTCAGCCCTCCATCGAGCCTGAAAGCGGCCGTTTTCTTTCATTCCTTGTCAGGATGACAGGAGCCAGGAAGGTCCTTGAAATGGGATGCGGTGTGGCAAACTCCACAATATGGCTGGCAGAGGCGGTAAAGGCCAACGGAGGAATACTCTATACAGTGGACAATCATCCGAGGACCTGGGCAGAGGCCTGCAGGAATATCGAGAATTCAGGCCTGAAGGATTATGTCCGGATGTTTCATTCCGATGCAGAGGCCGCAGTTGAGAAATTCATGGCAGATGGCGAGGAATTCGACCTTATTTTCCAGGACTGCGGAAAATATGTATATACATTGATCTATGACCAGGTGGCATCCCTGTGCCGGAAAGGGGGAATAATAGTTGCAGACGATACCATGTTCTCAGTCTGTGACGGTGTAAGGAAAAACCTGGGACTCCATATGGACCGTTACAATAAGCAGATGTTTGCAGACAAGGCCTTTTTCTCAACCATGATACCCATCGGTCACGGAATCACCCTGAGCCTGAAGTTCTGAATCAGGTTTAACTTCAATTATGAGTTGTTTTTTATAAATTTTATTATTATAATGATATTCATAAGCTTGACTGAGGGTAAGTACTTTGGATAAAGGACATCAGAAAAAATTATTTGTTTCCCAGCCTCTTCTGCCGTCACTGTCAGATGTAAACAGGCATCTTGAGGATATATGGAATTCCAGATGGCTTACCAATATGGGAATAAAACACAACGAATTAGAAAACAGGATAAAGGAAGTCCTTAAGGTACCTTGTGCATCACTTTTCAATAACGGAACAATTGCATTGCTGACAGCAATCAAAGCACTTGATTTACCTTACGGAAGCGAAATTATAACTACTCCGTTTACATTTGCCGCGACTCCACATTGTATTACATGGAACGGTATGACACCCATATTCTGTGACATAGAAAAAGATACTTGTACCATTGATGCAGATAAGATAGAAAGACTTATCAATTCTAAAACTTCAGCTATTCTTGGAGTACATGTTTACGGTTTTCCTTGTAATATTGAAAAAATAGGGAAAATTGCCGAAAAATATAATCTAAAAGTCATATATGATGCTGCACATGCTTTTTCTACAGAGATAGACGGCCGCGGTATCGGTACATTCGGTGATATAACTATGTTCTCTTTTCATGCGACCAAGCTTTTTAATTCAATAGAGGGAGGATGTCTTACCTACAATAATTCTGATCTGATCAAGAAAATCTATAATCTCAGAAATTTTGGTATACAGTCGGAAGAAATGGTTGAAGAGGTTGGAATCAACGGAAAACTAAATGAAGTCCAGGCATCTATAGGACTGGAAAACCTGAAACTTTTCCGGGATGAACAGTCAAAAAGGGCTGAAATAAAAAAATTTTACGACAGCAATCTTGGAAAAATCAAAGGAATATGGATTCCTGAACTTCCTGCCGGTGTTACAAATTCATATCAGTATTATCCAATTATCATTGAAGATGATTTTCCTGTTTCCAGAAACGAGCTTTATGAAAGATTCAAAACACAAAACATCTTTACCAGAAAATATTTCTATCCGGCATGTTCAGATTATGCTTGCTATAGAAACAGTCCATCGGTAATGAATTCAGATCTTTCCACAGTCAACGATATCAAGTACAGGGTTCTTTGTCTCCCTTACTACGGTTCACTTACAGAAGAAGATCTGGAAAAAATCTGCAGAGGTTTCAGATGTCTTTAAGAATTCTGAAGAATATAGTCTGGTTATTGTTCGGAAAAAAACGCCTCAGCAGAAAAATCAGGAAATGCAATGAAATTCAGATAAATAAATCTGCATTGAAAAACATAAGTTTCAACATCAGGGGATGTAACAACACTGTTGTCATAAAGAACAATACCATCAACGGAAAAATTTTTCTTAATATTTTCGGAGATAACAACAGGATATTTATAGATGAAAATGTCAGTATTTCAGATTCTTTAAGAATATATATCGGACAGGATCATCCGTATTTCGGAAAAGTGACAGATTCAGTCTTTTCAATAGGTAAGAATACATCGGTAGAATCCTTGAAATACATAACCTACAATTCCGGTACTTTCTGTGAAATAGGAGATGATTGTATGATCTCCTTTGGTATCACAATATATAATACAGACGGACACCCTATCCTTGATAAGGAAACCGGTAAAATTGTCAATCATGTTTCAGGTATAAGAATCGGAAGACACTCCTGGCTTGGAATGAATACTGTCATATTGAAAAATTCCGTAATTCCGGATAATTCAATCATAGGCTGCAGCTCGGTATTTTCAGGTAAAAAATTTACCCGAACTTACTGTGCTTATGCTGGTAATCCGGCTGTACAGGTCAGGACAGATGTGGACTGGAATGTTGACGGCAAACGATACGGTTACATAACAAACAACAGACAGTCGGAGAACAGCAATCAATGAAGCACGAAATTAAGGGAAACAGGATTGCATATACAGTTTTCGGGAAACAGATTCTTTTTATTAATTTTGCCTATTACAAAAACATATTTGCAGAAACTGTCAAGGCAAAAAAAATACAGGATAACTATGATCTGAAAACACTCCGTGAAGCAAAGAAGCTTATTCTGTTCGTTGTTCCGGCATCTACCAAAATCAACGGAGGAATAATGTCCATATATTCTCTCTGCGAAACATCAAGAATGCTGAATCCCGATTCACTCTGTATAATTTCCACATATCCCAATTCAAGGTTTACATATTCATCCAACGATAAATTCCTTAATTATGAACAGATCTACAGGTTTGACCAGATAACAGAACATTGCCGCAACCTTGAAAGTCTTATTCTCCATATACCCGAATACTACTCAAAGGAATTCTATGGTTCTCTGAAACAGAAAGATAAGGATTTTTTCAGAAATTCAGGCAAGGTTCACATCAATATACTGAATCAGAACATCGAACTTATGCCGGATCCTATGAATATCAGCAGTCTGTATGAAATAACCCATAATATAACCCAGACACTTGCCCATAACAGATATGCGACACAGGAAGTATGTGACAAATGGCAGATACCAACACATCTTTTCTCTGTCAGTATTGATTTATCAAGATATAAGATATATAATTTTGAAAATAAAGAAAAAATAATTGTATTGTCACCAGATACAAATAAATACAGGGATAGGGTAATTGCTGTCCTTAAAGAAGGGCTGCCGGAGTGGAAAATTATTACTGTAAATAACCTTACATTTGCAGAATATATGGATCTTATTTCAAGGGCATTCTTTACAGTTACGTTCGGTGAGGGAATGGACGGGTACCTTAACCAGCCGATATATAAGAACAGTTTAGGGCTGGCTGTATATAACGAGGATTTTTTTCCGGGTAAAAGCTGGATGAATCTGAGAAACATATATCCGGACTATGAAACCATGATCAGGAATATCTGCAGCGATCTGCAAGAACTATATTCAGACAGTGATTTGTATTATAAAGTCATCGAAGAACATAGACAGATGCTTGGTTCCATTTATGTAACGAACAATTATGTTGACAATTTAAGGCGGTTTTATCTGGGAGAATACGATTTTTTTCCAGCTATCAAAGGAGATTAAGTATGAGTCTGGCAACTTTTAAACATGTTAAAATTTCAGGAATAAGTGTTGTCGTTCCAGAAAAAGAAATCAATATTTATGATGAAGCACAGTATTATGGCGGAAGTGTTAAGAAAATAGACAGAATGAGAAAAATGGTAGGCTTCTGGAAAAGAAGGGTTGCCGATCTTGAAACGACCCCTGCTGATTTAGCATATGATGCCGCAATCAATCTCATTGATGACTTAAAAATAGATAAAAATACAATAGATGCTTTGGTATTTATTGTTCAACAACCGGATGTTTTAAATCCATCTACTGCATACTTTCTTCACGATAAATTAGGACTTTCTCAGTCTTGTTTGGCAACTGATATCAATCAAGGCTGCGTAGGATGGGTCTTCGGTCTTTATATGGCAAGCCAGATGATTGAGTCCGGAGCTCATAAAAAAATCCTTTTATTGAATGGAGATACTCCTTCTGTGGGAATTGATCCTTCTAATAGGAATTCAGCACCTATTTTCGGTGATGGGGGATGTGCAACACTGCTTGAATATAGCGATAATGAAATAAAATCATATTATAATCTTGATGTTGTTTCATCAGGTTTTGAAGCTATTGTCGCACCTTTCAGTGGTACAAGATTTAGGATGGAATGGCAGAAGGAAGGGGAATTGGAATTATACCATAAATTATTTTTGGAAAAACTTACTATGCCTACAGGAGCAACTGTTCCATTAATGGGTGGATATATGGATGGAATATCTGTTTTTGATTTTACTATCAAATATGTACCCGATAATATTAAAAAATTATTAGCTTACGCAAATCTCACCCCGGAAGATTCAGGTGCGCTTTGTCTTCATCAAGCAAACAAACAAATTATTCAGGCTGTAGGTACAGAAGCTGGATTTGAGCTTGAAAAAGTTCCTTATACCGCATTTGAAATTTACGGTAACAGTACAATGTGTTCTATACCAACAACAATAGCCTGTCTTGATAAATCAATAAAAAAGGATAAACTCTGCTGTTGTGGTTATGGAAACGGTCTTATAGCCCTTGGTTCGATACTGAATCTTGAAAATACTTATATATCAGAAGTCAGGACATTCAAGAGACCTGATTATGTTATGACCAGAGAAGAATATATTAATTACTGGAGAAATAAAATTACCGGTAATATAGAAAATAATTAAAAGGGAGATAATTATGACAAAAGAAGATTTTTTACTTGCATTGGAGGATATCCTTCAGACCGACGATCCTATTGAAATCGATCTTCAGCTTAAAGAACTCGAAGAATGGGATTCATTAGCCATGATGGCTGTTATAGCATATTACAAGAAGACTTTTGGAATCAATATTGTACTTAAAGAGCTTAAGGAAATTAAAACACCGGCTGATCTCATTGCTTTGGCTGGAGATAAAATAAATGATTAAGTTTAATAAGGAACAGATTTATATTGTTACAGGTGCCTCTTCCGGATTAGGAGAAGGCACTGCTTTGCTTCTTAACGAGCTTGGAGCAACAGTAGTTGCAATAGCAAGAAATTCAGACCGGCTTGAGGCAATGAGGTCAAAATGTAAATATCCTGAAAACATGCATATTGAAATCAAAGATCTGGCAGATAATATCGATGGATTACCAGCATATATCAAAGAATTAAAAAACAAATATGGTAAGTTTTCCGGTATGGCATATTGTGCCGGAATAACAAATATTCAACCTCTGAAAATTCTTGATATTAACGAAATGAAAAAACTATTTGATATTGATTATTTTGCACCGATTGCACTTGCAAAAGGTTTTGCAGACAAAAGAAATAATATTGGACCAGGGGCCAGTGCTGTTTTTATTTCATCATTGGCTGCTACTGCTTGTAACAGAGCTATGACAGGTTATTCAGGTGCAAAATCTGCATTAATTGCATCTGTAAGATGTATAGCTAAAGAATATGCTTCACAAAAAATCAGATTTAATTGTGTTTCACCGTCAGATATTCAGACACCGATGCAGAATTGGTTAAAAGAAATAAAAGGTGATGAACAAACATCATGTGTCTATCCTATGGGCATAGGGGAAGTATCAGATGTGGCCAATATGATTATTTATCTTCTTTCTGATAAATCAAAATGGATCACAGCCCAAAATTATACAATAGACTGTGGAGTAATGTAATATGAAGAAAATATACATAGTAGGTGGAAATGGTTTCGCAAGAGAATGTTATCTTTATCTTCTCTGGACCTGCCAGGCTAACCCGGAAATTCAGTTTGCAGGATTTCTTGGGCATGGCGGTTACGGACATACTGTGGATTACAAGAATCTTCAGGAGTTTTATAAAGGTGAAGTTGCAGACCATATTTTTAACATTGATGAATATGTTGTAATAGGAGCTGGTTATCCTGAATTAAGACAAAAGATTTATAATGAACTTAAAGCACGTAATGTCCAGTTCTTTAATTTAATTCCACCATATGTATATATTAATTCTACCATTAATCTTGGAGAAGGAAATGTTTTTGTAGCTCCTTTCACAGCTACTGTTAATATTAAAATAGGGAATGGCAATGTTTTCAATGGTGGTGTTGTAGTTGGACATGATGCTGTAATAGGAGACTGTAATTTCTTCGGCCCGAGAAGCCAAATTCTCGGAGGTGTTAAAATAGGTAACAATAACCAAGTCGGGGCAGGTAGTATTCTTCTTCCTAAAGCAAAAATAGGCAACAATAATATAATTGCACCTTTGAGTGCAGTATATAAAGGTTGTAAAGACAACTGCCACATGTTGGGAAATCCGGCATTAAAAGTATAATATATTAATTATGAATAATATTAATCTAGTTACAATAAATAAAAGCAATTGCGTAGGATGTAATGCATGTTTTAACATATGCCCGCAGAATTCCATAAAAATGCTGGAAGATGAAGAGGGTTTCTTTTATCCGGTTATAAATAAACAATCGTGTATAGATTGTGGACTCTGCTTAAAAGTATGTCCATCTTTACACAAATCTCAGGTTTATGTAGATAATTCAGAAAATCCGGATTGTTATGCTGCTATGGGAAACAATGAATTAAGAGCAATAAGTTCATCCGGCGGTGCTTTCTCTGTTATTGCGGACAGAATTTTTAATATGGGTGGTGTTGTTTGCGGAGCAGCTTTTGTCGGACAGGATGTCAGACACATAATTATTGATAATCCTTCAGAACTTCACCGACTGCGAGGGTCAAAATATCTTCAGTCTGACACAAATATAATTTTCAGCCAGATTAAGAATATTTTAGATAAAGGAAGAATATTGTTATTTACCGGTACTCCATGTCAGGTTGCCGGACTTAATCTTTTTTTGGGAAAAAAATACGATAACTTGTTTACTGTTGACCTTCTCTGTCATGGGGTACCTTCACAGAAGGTCTTTGATAAATATCTGGAAGAGACCATTAAAGAGGGAGAGTTTGTTCATACTTCATTTCGTGATAAAATAGCTGGTTGGAATGTTTATGCTACTACTACTACTACTACTACCCAATATCATGAAACTTCATCTGTATCGACCTACCTGCAGGCTTTTTTAAAAAATATGTGTCTAAGACCTAGTTGCGGTACTTGTAAATTCACTTCAACAAAGAGGGAAGCTGATATAACTATCGGAGATTTCTGGGCAATCGAGCGTTATAAGCCAAGTCTAAATGACAAGAAAGGGACTTCTGTCATTTTATTGAACAGCGAAAAAGGAAAAGCTCTGTATAACGAAATAAAGTCTGAATTTAAGATACAGGAAAAAGTTCCTATTGAATATGCCAAATGGTTTAACATTTCTTTATACACAACACTTAGACAACATCCCAAAAGGCATGTTTTTTTTAAAATGCTGAATGAGGGAAAAACCCTTAAGGAAATCACTGATTATTTCAACAGCAAAAGTTTTGATGTCGGAATTATCAATTTCTGGACCTTCAAGAATATGGGAGGAGTTATTCAGACATATGCATTGCAGACAGTTATCAATCAACTTGGATATACCACCTGCAATATTAATACATTATTCTCTATTGATATTAGAAATAAATATACGGGATCATTTGTTGACAAATTTGCAAGAAAGCATCTGTCCTACACTGAACCATATTATTCTTTGCCAGCTTTAAATAAAATTAATGAATATTTTGATACATTTGTATTTGGTTCCGACTGTATTTGGGGAAATTGGTGGACTAAACAAGAAAACTGTTTAAGATTTTTTGGAAATTTTATAGATTCAAATAAAAAAATCATTTCATATGCTCCGTCGTTTGGTAGCAGTACCTTTAACAGGGCAAATAATATTACAAACATTATAAGATATTATCTTAAAAAGTTTGATGCTGTCTCTGTAAGAGAAAAAAGCGGAGTAGACATATTAAAAAATACTTTCGGAATTGACGGTACTCTTGTTCTTGATCCGACATTGCTTCTTAATGCAGACAAATATGATGAATTGATCAGATTTTCCAAAATGAGTAACAAAAACTATATATTCAATTATTCAATAGGCATTAAACAAGATGATATCGCTTATCAAGAAATGATTAAAAAAATTGAAAAAGAGGATATTTTTGCACTGACACAAGATAAACTCGATAATATAAATGTTGAAGATTGGCTTTACCTGATAAAAAATGCAAAACTTCTTATTACCAATTCATATCATGCCTGCTGCTTTGCAATAAAATTCAATGTACCATTTTATATTTTTTCCCCTTACGAACTTGATACCACAAGATTTGATTCCTTGCTCAGAATCCTGAATCTGGAGGATAGGATTCTTCGTTCCAAGGAAATTGTGTATAACATAAAGGATGTTTATGTTCCTATTGATTGGAATAATGTAAATTCAATTATTAAAAAAGAAGCTGAGCGTTCGATTTCATGGCTGAAAGAAGCTTTGGAAACACCTAAGGATGTTTCAAAAATCAATCCGGCAGATGATGTGATAAATTTTCTTAACAGCAGGATTTCAATTCTGGAAGAAGAAATAAATAGAAATAATAATATTTTAAATGTAATTGATTACAAGAAAAATTATAATCGTTATATGTTATTTCGAATTCTGAAAAAACTTTCCCGTTCTCACGAGAAGAAGCAAAAGTATAAAACAAAACAGCAATTTTATTATGCAAAATTAAAAATTACAAAGGAAATAAGAAAAAAAAACAAGCAGAAAAGTACTATCTTTATTGAGGATGTTATTGCAATCTTAAAAAAAATATTAAAGAGAAAATAAGCTCTGAATCAGGTACGTCCTATAAGCTCGTAAAGCTTCTCCTTTGTCAGTTCCACATAGAGAGGTCTTCCGTGGGGACATCTGGGCAGCGGCATTTTAAATACCTTTCCGATAAGCTCCATAGCCTTTTCATAATCTATACTGTCGCCTGCCTTGATTGATTTTTTGCAGGCAGCCCTTGCGTAAAGCTCTGTTTTGATATTTTCTATATTTCCTTTCTGGGAAATGATAAGCTCTAGTACATCATTCTTCAGTTCGAAAAAAGATGTGGGCAATGCATCAACATAGAGGGAACCCCCTTCATCCTTCCTGATTGATATACCTATGGTGTCGTAAAGCGGAATGTTTTTTTCTATCATTTCCAGTATTTCATTATCTGCTTCAAGATAAAAAGGGAGAAGGAGAGGCTGGATATTGTCCTTTTCTTCAAGGAAGTTGTTATAGAAAAAACGCTCCTGGCTTGCATGCTGGTCGATTATATAGAGGGTTCCGTCCTTTTCACAAAGGAGAAAGCAACCGAAAATCTGACCCAGATATCTGAAATCAACCGGCTCTGTTCTGTGAATCGGTACGGCAGGTCTCTCCCGGAGCAGGGATATTTCCTTTTCGGCCGGTTTTGAGAAGCTGTAATGAAATTCGGTTTTTTTTCTTTCATTCGTTTTTTCCGCTGCAATACTTTTAATCAGCTCCGGGGCCTTGTATTCAAATTTTTTTTCAGACGGGGCATCCATGCATTTTGCCAGAGCCTCCACCACCGCATGATGAATTGAAGGAAGATTCTTTATCTTGACCTCCTTCTTGGCCGGATGAATGTTGAAATCCACCAGAGATGGTTCTATTTCAAGATACAGGAATGCGGCCGGATATGTTCCTCCCGGAAAAAACGGTGCCAGCCCGTAACAGATGGCCTGAACAAGCGAAAATTCCTGTATGCACCGGCGGTTTACATAAATCTTTATATATTTCCTGTCCCGTCTTGAGTATTCAACTCCCGGAAAATAGATATCAAAGCTGAATCCTTCCCCTGAACCGGCTGTCTCATGGTAAAGCTTTTCAGGCACAAGGGCAGGATATGCAGCCGCAATACGCTCCCGCATTGAACCGGCAGGAAGAAACATGCTCAGTTTTCCGTCAACAACAAGCCTGAAGCTTATATCGGGAAAAGCGGCTGCCTTTTCAATAAAGACATTTCTGCAGCCTGCACCCTCAGAAACCGTACTTTTGAGGAATTTTTTTCTTGCAGGGAGGTAGCAGAACAGATCCCGTACCGTAACCACAGTCCCCTTGTTTGATTTTCCGGCACCGAACCTTGTTATCTTTCCGCCGTCCACGGCAATTTCATTGCCCGATTCGCCGTCAGTTGAGGTAACTATTTCCAGGCGTCCCGAAGCAGCTATGCTGGAGAGGGCTTCCCCCCTGAAACCCATTGTCCTGATGCTGAACAGGTCTTCGGCAGTTTCAAGCTTGGAGGTGGCGTGGGGAAGAAAGCAGATTTCCAGGTCTTCACGGCTCATGCCGCATCCGTTGTCGGTAACCTTTATTTCCTTTATTCCTCCGTCACGGATATAGACTGAAATTTCGGTACTTCCCGCATCTATGGAATTATCAAGAAGCTCCCTTACTACTGATGCTGTTCTGTCAATAACCTCACCGGCAGCTATTCTGGAAGCTGTAAGTTTATCGAGTATCTTTATCATTGATTTATTTTACACCATGATTTTTTAATTTACAACAACCATTATTGGTAATATAATCAAGCCATGAACAATACACCGACCTCTGAAAGGACACATATAGCAATATTCGGCAGAAGGAATGCCGGAAAATCAAGTATAATCAATGCAGTTACAGGGCAGGATCTTGCCGTTGTCTCAGATGTGAAGGGAACTACCACCGACCCTGTTTCAAAAGCCATGGAACTTCTTCCCCTGGGACCTGTGGTCATCATCGATACTCCGGGTCTGGATGATGTGGGGGCACTGGGAGAGCTCAGGGTAAAAAAAGCATATCAGATCCTCAACAAGACAGACATTGCACTTCTTGTTATTGACGTTCAGGAGGGCTTTTCCGGCGAGGACGAAAAAATCCTTGAAAGAATCAAGTCCAAGAATATCCCTTACATTACAGTCATGAACAAGGTCGACCTTCTGGATGAAATTCCTGCAGATTCAGATAAAACGATATGGGTCAGCTCCGTAAGCGGCTACAATATAAACAAGCTCAAGGAGCTTATGGCGGTTCAGATGAAGCAGGATGATTCCGGAAAGAAGATAGTTGGGGACCTTGTTTCAGCCGGTGATTCGGTTATCCTGGTGGTTCCCATCGACAAGGCTGCTCCCAAGGGGCGTCTCATACTTCCGCAGCAGCAGACAATCAGGGATCTTCTGGACCACGGTGTTTCTGCTGTTGTATGCAAGGAAAACAACCTGAAGGAGACTCTGGAAAATCTCAGGAAAAAGCCTGCCATGGTAATTACCGACAGCCAGGTCTTCAATGTGGTTTCACCTATAGTACCGAAGGATATTCCGCTGACCTCCTTTTCCATCCTTTTTGCCCGTTACAAGGGTAATCTCAGTCTGGCGGTCAAAGGGGTGGCAGCCCTGAAAAACCTTAAGGACGGGGACAAGGTTCTTATTGCAGAGGGGTGTACCCATCACAGGCAGTGCAACGATATCGGTTCGGTGAAGATTCCGGCCTGGATCAGGCAGTGTACCGGGAAGGAGATAAAATTTGAATTTACCAGCGGTACCGAATTTCCCGATTCCCTTTCGGAATACAGTCTGATAGTACACTGCGGCGGATGCATGCTGAATGAACGGGAGGTGAAGTACAGATTAAGCTGTGCCCGGGATGAAGGAATCCCTGTAACAAATTACGGTATTCTCATTGCCTATGTTACAGGTATCCTGAAAAGAAGCGTGGAGATATTTCCCGATATTGCGGCTGAAATAGCCGATTAATCGTAGTATTTTTCCTTATATACGGCTCTCGGATAATAGTGCCTGAGTATTTCTTCAGCACTGTAGCCCTTGTCTGCCATACCGGCGGCACCGCACTGGCTCATTCCGAAGCCGTGTCCCCATCCGCCCCCTATAAAGGTGAAATAATCGGGAAGGCCGTTTTTTCCGTGTTCGTATTCACAGATAAACAGAAGGCTTTTAAGGCCGCCCAGCCTGGTTCTGGCCGATCTGCCGGGAATGATCATTTCGCCCCTGGTTCCCACCAGCTTCACATCCTGAACTCTGCCGCTGATGCTTCTTTCCAGCGGGATTATATCCTTGAGATATCCGATGGTATGCTCAGGATCTGCCAGATTCTGTATATCCTCGCGGGTTACATGGATTGCCCATCTGTAATCGGCAAAGGAGCTGTATGAATTTACGATACAGCTTGATTCAGGGGGATTTTTCAGCCAATCCTCAAGAAGGGCCGGTGAAAGGGGCTCCTTTCTCTTTTTTTCCATTATATCGGGAACCGGTACCATATAGCTGTTCTGTCCCCATATTCCTGAAGGCTCGTCCGAATATCCGCCGTCGTTATGTGAAAAATAGGCAATAAGAGGTCTTCCTGTAGGGGTAAGAAGAACGGTACCCCGGGTCTGGTCCACAGCTCTTGATGTCCGTACATCCTCCCAGCTGTAGCCCCTGTAGGCTGTGGCTGTAAAGGTTACATCGTAATCCCTGTTCTTTCTCTCCTGAAGCCTTGAAAGGATGAATGTCCTGGCTGCAATGGCCTGAGCCTTGAGGGATTCTGCCGGCCATGACGGAGATATTTCGCCGGGAACCACGCCGTAGAGATAATCATCGATATCCACATGGTTTACCACGGTTATCCTGCTGCTTCTTACAAGGAACTGCATGTTTCCCCGGTATATGGAACCGTCTCCCATGGTGGTAAGGACATTTCTGCTGCCGTATTCCATCATGCAGCTTTCCATAGTCGAAAATACAAGCTTATCCTTCCTGTCATAAAAAAGAAGCTGGCCCTTCCGTGTCTTTACCGTAAGGGTTGTACCTGCCTCACCTGTATATTTCTTTCCCGAAAAGATAAGCTCAAAGGGGGCACCGGACCTGAAAACCACGGATGAGCTTCCTGTGATAATGGCTGCCCGTACATTTATACCACTGGCTGCCGAGGTTTCTGCCGCAAGAACCGGCTTCTGCTGTCCCGAACCGCCTGTATGGAGAAGCTCCGGAACCCTGGTACCAGCATCTGTTTCCTTACTGAGCTCTTCAATCTTTTCCTTCAGGAAGCTGTAATCAGGTCTCTGTCCCAGGGCTTTTTTATAAAGGGTCAGTGCTTCCGGCTTCTTGTCAAGCCTTTCCTTTACCTCGGCCAGTGCAACAGCCGCTTCATAATAGGAGCGCTCAGTCTTAAGGGCACTTCCGAAATATTTTTCCGCCCCGGCCATATCCCCCGATGCCAGCGCACATCTTCCGGCACTGTAATGGCTGATTGCCTTGAAGACATTGTTATTATCAAGCTTTGTATAAAATTCTGTAGCCTTGTCATATTCCTTGAGAAGCTCGTGGTACCGGCCGGTATAATAGGCCAGCTCCCCATCTCTTGTTTCCAATGGATAAAGCTCCCGGGCAATAAGGAGATCACCGCTTTTTACAGCTGCAATAAATCTCAGCCTGATGCTTTTTTCATCATCATAGCGTCCGAGAATACCGGCTGCCTTATGAGGGTAACCCGATTCAATGTAATATCTGGCTGTATTGTAGGTGTTTTCACGGTCGGAACCGAAAAGTACAGAGGGAAAAACCGATAAAAGAAGGAGAAGCGGAAGAATTTTATTCTGTATTTTCATTTTTCCTCTTTATTCCTGCAACCTTGGAGAAAATCCTGTCGATCTTGGCCGCTTCCTCCTTGCAGAGCATGGCCCTGGTGAAGATATCCCTGAAAAAAATCTGCATCTCCTCCGATCCGTCAATCTTGAAAAAGCCGATGCTTCTGAAATTTTCTATAAGATTTTTTGACACATCCTCAATTTCCTTTACGGAAACCGGGGTAAAGGCATGGACCGGCGGCAGCTTCTGGGATTCCCTGAAGATATGGTAACAGATGATCTGTACAGCATGGGAAAGGTTAAGGGAAGGAAAATCGTCCGATGTAGGGATGGCTATAACCGCATTGCACAGAGAAAGCTCCTTATCGGTAAGACCATGCTTCTCGTTTCCGAAAACCACAGCAATCTCCCCCTCGTCGGTATGACAGAATCTCTCACACATCTCCTCCGGCAGGAAAGTACGGTATTTTCTTTTCTTTCCCTCTCTCCGGCTGGTCCCCACCGACATCACTGTTCCCTCAAGAGCCTCCTCAAGGGTAGGGGCAAAGACCGCATTCTCGAAAATATCAAAGGCATGGACAGACATGTATTCTATGACCTTCCTGTCATATTCCTGCGGCTCGGCTATAACCAGCTTTTCTATACCCATGGTTTTCATGCTTCTGCACACGGCCCCAATATTTCCGCTTTCATCCGGATGGACAAGAACTATCCTTATCCTTTTCTTGATATCAGTCATGAAATACAATTTATATTAAATATTTCATTTGGGCAAGAAATTTATGCAAAGTGATTTCCCACTTGACTATCGGTGAAGTGCCTTGTAAAATTCCATAAAGCCTGAGATGACCGACAAATTTATCTGTGTCCTTGATGACACGCAGCTTATACCCGAACTATGCGGCAGCAATGACCGCAACCTCAAAATCATAGAAGAGCATCTTAATGTTCCCGTATTCTGCCGCGGCAACGAGATATTCCTGGAATCGCCCGACAGATCCAAGCAGAAGCTTTTCAGCCATGTCATCGAAAAAATGAGGGATTATGCCAGAAAGGGAATTTCCCCTGACAGCGACATGATCACCACCATCTTTACCGAAGCGGAAACACCGGGCTCCGGACCTGAGGAAAGCGGAGACCTCTCCCTTAATGTACCGGGCAGCAGCAGAAGGATTTTTCCAAGAAACAGGAACCAGATAAGAATGCTCAGTCTTCTTTCCGAAAAGGATCTTGTATTTGCCGTGGGTCCTGCAGGTACCGGAAAGACATATCTTGCGGTAGCAAAGGCTTTAAGCGAGATTCTCCATAAAAGGGTAAAGAAGCTGGTGATTACCAGACCTGTGGTGGAGGCAGGAGAAAGCCTGGGATTCCTTCCGGGAGACCTTGCCCAGAAAATCAGCCCGTATCTCAGACCTCTCTACGATGCCATGGAATCCATACTTTCACCGGAAGCGGTACTGAGACTCCATGAGGCAGGAGTGATAGAAATTGCTCCTCTTGCATATATGCGTGGACGAAGTCTGTCAAATTGTTATATAATACTGGATGAAGCCCAGAATACCACCCGGGAGCAGATGAAGATGTTCCTTACCAGAATAGGGGAGAATTCAAAGGCTGTGATAACGGGAGACATAACCCAGATTGACCTTCCGGCAAAGAAAAGCTCCGGTCTGGTGGAGGCTCTGGAAATACTGAGGAATATAGAAGATATAGGCTTTGTGGAGTTTGCTTCCGGCGATATCGTCAGAAACAGGCTTGTGAAAAAGATCATTGATGCATATGAAAAAACTAAGTGAGATAATCAGGAACTTCAACTACCGCGAACATAAATTTCTCAAGATCACAATCCTTGTTTCCTTTCTGATAAATTTCCTCTTTATCGTTATTCTGGAAAGCAACAACAACTTTTCCGGCATCAAATCACAGTATCAGGCCGGTACCATAGCCCAGAAGGATATCGTAGCCGATTTTCCGTTCCAGTACATAGACAGTAAGGCCATGTCCAGGCTCAAGTATGAAGCTGAAAAGAAAACCGTCCCTGTCTACAAGGTCGATAACAGCATCTCCTCGGAAGTTCTGGAGAATTTCAATGAATTCAGCACCATCATGCAGGATTTCATCTCCGGAAATGTAAATTATGACAACTATTACACCCTTTCAGACAAGATGAAGGGGCTGGGATACAATTTCAATCCCGATTTCCTGGTTTCCATGGGAAAAAGCCCGGCGGCACTTTCTGTTCTGGAGCAGATAAGGATTATTCTCGAAGATGCCATGAATGCCGGAATCATCGGAAACAATTCCCTTTCCTATGACAAGAACGGAACCATCGAGGTATGGAGATGGTACGATTCCGTAAGGGAGAAGGAGGATATTGATATCGGTGATATCCTTACAGCCGACAAGCTGGCCTCCTATATCAGGTCCACCTACGGAAAATCCCTGGCTGACGAGGATCTTTCATCAGTTATCTTCTTTGTCAGTGAGTTTGCGGAGGAAAACCTTTTCTTTGACTACGATGAGACAGAGGCCAAAAAAAATGCCATCCTCGCCAATATCGAGCCGGTTTACAAATCCGTATCGGCAGGAGACATCATAGTAAAGAAGGGCTTCCTGATTTCGGAATCTGATATCGAGAAGATCAGAATGCTCAGAAACAGCACAGGCATGAACATAGAGAACCTTTTCGGTACATTCCTGTTCCTTCTGCTCATTTATCTTTTCAGCATTATAATTCTTTCCATGATAATGACTTCTTTGGCAAGAAAGCAGAGCTTTATCTTTCTTTTCATGATATTTGCACAGATACAGTTTGTCCTCATGCTTGTATTCCTGAAGATACCGCCTTATATCAGCACAATGAATGCAGCGCTTCTTCTTCCTACAGCCGCATTCTCCATGCTCCTTTCAATAGTCTGCAATGTAATGACCGGTACCTTCTTTTCAACTGTTTCCGCGCTTCTGCTTCTCATGCTTGACGTAAACAGCATACTTCCGCCTCTGTTTGTAGTACTTTCAGGGGTTACGGGCTCATTGGTGGTATACAAGTTCAACAAGAGGATAGATCTTATCAAATCAGGTCTTTTCCTGAGTATAATGAACTTCATTTTTGTCCTTGTATTCAATCTTCTGCTTCCGCATACATGGAAAAATTCCCTGTTCCAGTGCATTTTCGCTTTTATCAACGGATTTGCATCAAGTATTCTCTGTCTCGGTATACTGCCTATACTGGAGCAGATCATGAATGTGCCGACCCTTTCCAGGCTGGCAGAGCTTTCAGACCTCAATACACCGATTCTTCAGAAAATGCTCCATATGGCATCGGGAACCTTCAACCATTCCATTCTGGTGGGCAACCTGGCAGAGACTGCCTGTAACGACATCAATGCCAACGGTCTTCTGGCCAGGGTAGGGGGCTACTATCACGATATCGGAAAGATTGACCAGGCAGAATTCTTTATCGAAAACCAGGAAGCCTACAACAAGCACGATTCCCTTTCACCGAGTATTTCGGTCTCCATCATAAAATCCCATGTGAAGTACGGTGTCGAAAAGGCAAAGGAGCTCAATCTCCCTCAGGAGGTTATCGATATAATTGCCCATCACCACGGAAACGGTCTTATTTCCTATTTCTACATGGAAGCCATGAAGCTTGAGGACAGGGCAAAGGTTACCCCGGCCGCCTATTCCTACAACGACGGAAAACCGAAAAGCAAGGAGGAGGCTGTGGTTCTGCTGGCAGACAACGTGGAGGCTGCGGTAAGGGCTCTCAAGACACCTACGGTTGATGATATCGAGAAGCGTGTGGACTCCATCATCAAAAGTAAAATCGAATCTGAACAGCTTTCCGACAGTGACCTTACATTCAGAGACTTGCAAATTATACGTGATTCCTTTATAAATACATTAAAGGGAATTCATCATTCCAGAATACAATATCCAAAACAGGAAGAGATTAATGAATTATCTGCAGATTCAGATTGAAAAGGGAGACCCCCCCTTACAACCCACAGTAGATGGGACGAAAATCAGGAAAACGGTAATAAAGGACTTTATTCTCAAGGTTCTTGATTATCTCGGAAAAGACAAATGGGAATTATCCGTTCTTTTCTGCAACGACAGCTTTATACAGGAGCTGAACAGTGCCTACAGAGGCAAGGACGAACCTACAGATGTCCTTACATTTGCCCAGGTAGACAGCGATATCCCTTTCCCGGCAAAGAATAACCGGTATTACGCAGGTGATATTGCAATTTCACTTGAAACACTTTCTAAGAATTCCAAGGCATTCGATGTATCTCCGGACGAAGAGCTTAAAAGGCTTCTTATCCACGGTATCCTCCATCTTGACGGCATGGACCATGAGGATAACGAACCGGAAAGAGAAATGCTTGTTCTACAGGAAAAAATACTTCAGGACTTCAAAGGAGTGCAGCTGCTGTGAAAATCTCAGATTTTTTGAATAAAATGTTTCACAAATCCGAATTCGACGAGGAAAGCTTCGGCAACCGTGACCTTAACCTCGAAGAAAAGGATATGATAAAAGGAATTGTGGATCTGGCCGAAAAGACAGCCAAGGATATCATGATTCCCCGCACCGATGTGGTTTTCATCCCTTCAGATGTTTCCAAGGATGAGATTCTCAAGATAATCGTGGAAAGCGGTTTCTCCAGGTTCCCTGTTTACGAGGAAACCATTGATAATGTAATCGGAATCCTTCACGTGAAGGATGTTCTCATGATGCTTGTAACAGGGCAGGATTTCTCCGTCAAGGATCTTCTCAGAAAGCCTTATTTCATTCCGGATACAAAGAAAGTCAATTCACTTTTCCACGAAATCAGAAGAAAGAAATGTCATATTGCCATTATCGTTGATGAATACGGCGGAGTGGCAGGAATCATCTGTCTCG
Organism: Spirochaetia bacterium; assembly: GCA_045606105.1. Lineage (GTDB taxonomy): Bacteria > Spirochaetota > Spirochaetia > CADAEX01 > CADAEX01 > CADAEX01. Next base: position 86,236 of record JAZURI010000002.1, read on the forward strand.
AGGATATTCTTGAGGAGATAGTAGGTGAGATCCAGGATGAATTCGATGATGACGAGGAGGATATCCTTAAGGTAAGTCCTTCCGCTTATATCTGTGACACCAGGGTTTCCATTGATGACCTGAATGAAGAGCTTCATATAAATCTTCCGAATGAGGATTATGATACTCTCGGAGGCTTTGTTTTTGAGCTTTTCGGAAAGATTCCGGTAAAATATGAGAAGAAATCCCATGACAATATGAATTTCATCATACAGGATGTGGACGGAAACAAGATCAAATCGGTCAAGATTGAATTGAACGTAAACAACAAACAAGGTTGAAATAAATTATTTTTAGGTTCATACTGATATTATGTTAAGAAAAGTCGGCGCATTTGCTCCCGGACATGTTTCGGGACTGTTCTACATGCAGGATAAAAGCAGCAACCCGCTTTACGCAGGCTCCCTGGGAGCCGGTTATTCGCTGCTTAAGGGTATTACAACAAACATTGAGGTAAAGAAGAGTCAGGATGAATGCGGAATCACCATCAACGGTGTCCACAGCGATGCTCCCGTAAGCCGGAAGGTCCTGGAACTTTTCTTCAATGAAATCAACGAAAAACCAATTCCTATTGACATAAAACATGTTATAGAAACACCGCAGGGTTCAGGTTTCGGTACCAGCGCAGGAGGTGCCCTGAGCCTTTCCATGGCACTGAATCATCTTTACGGTGAACCGCTGAACATGATCAATGCCTCCAAGCTGGCCCATGTGGCAGAGGTATGCTGCAAAACCGGTCTGGGAACCGTAATGGGTGAGTTCTACGGCGGATTCAGAATTCTTACCAAGGTCGGAGCTCCCGGAATAGGAGCCTCCCTTTCCATCCCTTATCCTGCCGATCTCTATTCCATGTGCGTGGTATTCGGGCCTATTTCCACAAAGGACTCCCTTTCAGACCCTGCAATCAGGGAACGGGTAATGGAGGCCGGAAAAAAATATCACAACCTTCTGAGTGAAAATCTGGATATAGATCATTTCCTTGAATATTCCAGGGCTTTTACCGAAGATACCATGCTCTATACTCCGGGAGTGCGTGCAGCTCTCGATTTCTTTACCGAAAGAAAGATAAATGCCAGCATGCTCATGTTCGGAGACGGTATATTTTCCATAATCCCAAAATCCATGCTGAAGGAAGCGATAAAGACAGCCGAGGATTTCAGCAGCCTCTGCAGCGGCATCAAGCCGGAAATATCCATATCTCGCATCGCAAAGCGCGGTGCCGGAATAGTAAGCGAAGACTAAGGAGAAGCCCATGGCATACGGAATCCATCCTTCATTCGACATAACCGAATCCAGGGATACCACCCTCAGGGGAAAATCCATCATTCTCTGTATAACAGGCAGTGTTGCTGCCGTACGGGCATCGGAACTGGCAAGACTTCTCATGAGAAAAGGGGCAAAGGTCTATCCTGTAATGTCTGCCGCCGCATGTTCCCTTATCGGACCCGACCTTATGGAATGGGCCTGCGGCTTCAAGCCTGTAACCACCCTTACCGGAGCTGTTGAACATGTGGCACTGGCCGGAAACGTGGAGGGAAAAGCAGATCTGATTCTTGTGGCTCCATGTACCGCAAATACCATCGGTAAGATTGCAGGTGGAATAGACGACACTCCTGTAACCACAATGGTTACCACAGCCCTTGGCGAAAAAATACCTCTTATAGTTGTTCCGGCAATGCACGAGCCGATGTACCGTCATCCATTCGTGATGGAAAACATAGAAAAGCTCAGAAATGCGGGTATTACCGTAATGCTTCCGAGAGTGGAAGAGGGAAAGGCAAAAATTCCCGACAACGAGCTTATTGCAGATACCGTAGTATCAGTTCTGTCAAAGGATAAGCCGCTCAAGGGTAAAAAAATACTGATAACAGCAGGAAGGACAGTGGAATATATTGATCCTGTCCGTGTAATAACAAACAACAGCACCGGAAAAATGGGTTTTGCCATTGCCGAAGCGGCCCGTGACATGGGAGCCGAGGTTACAGTTGTTTACGGAAAGGGCTCCGTGGATTCGGTTCCTGGTGTAAAAATCATAAATGTTTCCACAGCTGAGGAAATGAAAAAGGGTGTGGAGCAGGAGCTCAGCTCTTCAGATTATGATATCATGATGGCGGCAGCGGCCGTGGGAGACTGGCAGCCGGTGGAATCATCAGAAACAAAGCTCTCAACCAGGGAGCATAAAAAACTGATTATGGAGCTTGTTCCCACACCTAAGATCATAGATGGCATAAAAAGCCGCTATCCTGAGGTATTCCTTGTTGCTTTCAGGGCTCTTCACGACCTTTCAGAGGATGAGCTGCTGGATGACGGCAGAAGAAGAATGGCGATAGCTGATGCCGACATGATTGCCATCAATGATGTGTCAAAGGCAGGCCGGGGCTTCGGAACCGACACCAATGAAATGCTGGCAGTAAGCAAGGACGGCGAAATAAGAAAGCTGGAACTTGCATCAAAATATGAAATCGGAAAAAAACTTCTTAATATAGCTTTGGAGAAAATCAATGCAGGCAAAAATAATTAACGGACTTGAAATAAGAAAGGCAATCCTTGAGGAAATCAAGGCAGAAACACAGAAAATCAAGGAAGAAAAGGGAGTGGTTCCCGGACTGGTTACAATTCTCGTAGGTGAAAATCCCGCTTCTGTTTCATATGTCACCCTCAAGGTAAAGACAGCCATAGAAATGGGCTTCAACGAGATTCAGGTAAATCTCCCTGCAGATATTTCCGAAGAGGCACTTCTGGCAGAGGTTGAAAAATACAATAAGGATGATTCCGTACACGGAATCCTGGTACAGCTTCCTCTTCCCAAGCACATTGATGAAAACAAGATCATTTATGCGATAGACCCTGACAAGGATGTGGATGGCTTCCATCCCGTAAACATCGGCCGTCTTGTACTGGGAGGAGAACATGTGAAATTCCCTCCATGTACCCCTGCCGGAATCGTTGAGCTTCTGGAACGTTCAGGAGTGGAGACCAGCGGTGCGGAGGTGGTTATCGTAGGAAGATCAAACCTTGTGGGCAAGCCTCTTGCAAACATGCTCTGCAGAAAGGGCAGAAATGCAAATGCAACCGTAACATTGGTACATACCGGAACAAAGGATCTGGCATCCCATTGCCGGAGAGCCGATATCCTGGTTGCGGCAGCCGGTTGTCCGGACCTTATCAAGCCTGAATGGGTAAAGCCGGGAGCCTGTGTCATCGATGTTGGTGTAAACCGTGTAGGTGAAAAAATCAGCGAAAAGACAGGAAAGAAGGTGGCAATCCTGAAGGGAGATACCGATTTCGAGGCTATTTCCAAAATTGCAGGCAGTATTACCCCGGTACCGGGAGGAGTAGGCCCGATGACTATTGCCATGCTTATGCAGAATACACTCAATTCCCTGAAATTCAGGATCTGACCGGAGTTAAAAATGGAAAACAACATTGAATTAAGCGCTACATACGAAGCCTCTCTTGAGAGAAGCAGAAACATAGAAAAGGATATCCTTCTCAACCCTCAGAAATACAGGGTTCTTACAGGAGACAGACCTACAGGACGACTTCATATCGGCCATTACTTCGGCTCTCTCCAGAACAGGGTAAGACTGGCAGACCTGGGTGTACCAACCTGTATCCTTATTGCCGATTATCAGGTTCTTACCGATCATGAGGCCTTTTCCGAAATTTCCCAGAATACAAAGCAGCTTGTAATTGATTATCTGGCTGCGGGAATCAAACCAAGCGACAAGGTAATCATCTATCCTCACAGCTACATTCCGGAAGCAAACCAGCTTATGCTCCCGTTCCTTACATTGGTTTCCAGCGCAGAGCTTGAAAGAAACCCTACCGTAAAGGAAGAAATAACAAAATCAGAGCTTTCCTCAGTCAATGCGGGAATGCTTACATACCCGATTCATCAGGCCTGCGACATCCTCTTCTGTAAGGGAAATGTTGTTCCTGTAGGAAAGGACCAGCTTCCTCACATCGAGCTTACACAGAAGATAGCCAGAAGATTCAACAAGAAGTTCTGTAAGAATTCAGAGCCTATTTTCCCGATTCCGAATGCACTTCTCAGCAAGACACCGAGCATTCTCGGTCTGGACGGAAGCCAGAAAATGAGCAAGAGCCGTGGAAATGCAATCATGCTCTGTGCCACAGAGGACGAGACAGCTTCTCTCATCAAGAAAGCAAAGACCGATACAGAAAGAAACATCACCTACGATCCTGTAAACAGACCTGAAGTTGCAAACCTTCTCATGCTCATATCACTCTGTACCGGAGAAGAGCCTGCGGATATAGCAGCAAGAATCGGAGAAGGGGGAGGCGGACTCCTTAAGAGAACCCTTACAGAGGCACTCAACGAAAAGCTCAGACCTCTCAGAACAGAAAGAAAGAAGCTTGAAGCTGCACCGGATTACATCTGTCAGGTACTCCATGACGGAGCAGCCAGAGCCAGGGAAATGGCTGTGGAAACCCTTACACAGGTTCGCCGTGCAATGAATATGGAAATCTGACAATAAAATGAGACTCGGAAAAAAAATCATAATTCTCGGTCTCATTTTGTTTCTTATGCCGGTTTTTTCTCCCTTTTGTCAGGAGGAGAAGCATGTTAACAGGGCCGTAACCGAGGCTCTTTCCTCCAATGTTCTCCTGTGGGGCTTCAACCGGTTTGTCACCGACCAGGAATATGCCAGGATCTCACCTGAATCCATGTGGGAAAACCTTTCAGGGGAATGGGTGTGGGACCAGGATGAATATACCGTAAACCAGATAGGACATCCGTATCAGGGCTCTCTCTATTTTACCGCAGGAAGGGCCAACAACCTTGATTTCTGGGAATCCTCAGCTCTTACTGCCGGGGGAAGCATAATCTGGGAATACCTGATGGAAACGGAAACTCCATCCAAGAACGACCTGATCATTACAGTCATGGGAGGAGCCTCCGTAGGGGAGATGCTGCACAGGCTTTATGAAAAATCCTTTTGGTCAAAATCCCTCTGGCTCTCTTTTTTCATCAGCCCAATGGATGCTGTAAACTATGTTATAACTGACAAAAAGCCTGACAACACCGAACACATTCCATTGGAAACCGAAACTCTTTTCTACTTCGGAAGCATATCGGCCGATACAGGCAACCTACAACATACCATAGGCACGGGAATCAATATAGTTTACGGAAAACCCTTCGGGCTTGAAAGCAAGGTTCCTTTTGAGCATTTTGAGCTGAATCTGGATGCCTCTTTTTCAGGAGATGCGTATTATTGGATATCTTTCTTTTCCGACGGCTTGATCAGATCCTGGGCCCCCTGCGAAGACCTTAATTCCGCCACAACCTTGGGTATCGGGCTTCATTACGACTTTATCTATTCAAAGGACATAAATTATTCGGCCAATTCACTGGGATTCACCCTGAAAAGGAGAAATTTCCTGGATCACGATTTTATTTTCGACATAAGAATGCATCTGAACTGGCTTGTTCTGGGCTGCAGCGAATACCCTTATTTCATTAACGGCGATATTCCCAGACCGGCACACCTTGATGAACGCAGGGATTACGATATGGGCACCGGAGAAAACATCAAATTAAGCCTGGAGCTTTCTCACGACAAATTCGGCACCCTTTCCCTTTTCGGCAATGCCAGCGGAATCCATACCATAGGAAATGCAGTTCCGGAAGAGGGCTCTGACGGATTCATATTTGTGGGAACAGCCGGTTTTTCTTACGAAAGGAAATTCAAAAGCAAATACAGGGTAGGCCTCAGGGACAATTTTTACTTCAAGCATGGCATATATGACAGTGCTTCAGATTCAGAGAACTGCCTGAATCATTTCAGCATCTATTTCAAAGTACATTCCTGATATCACGGCAGCCTGTAAGAATCATCACCAGCCTGTCCATTCCCAAGGCAGTACCGGAGCATTCGGGAAAAGTCCTGAAAATTTCAGGATAGGAATAATCCACATCCACCTTGATTGCAGCACATTCCTCCTTGACCTTACCTTCTTCTGCATAGAAATCCCGTACAACATCGGCTCTTGTTTCCTCGGTATAACAGTTGGCAATCTCTATTCCGTCGATATAGATCTCCCATCTTTCATAGATGTTCTCTTTCCTGTTCAGTCTGGCTGTGGCAGGAATATTGGCAGGATAATCTGTCAGGACGGTAATTCCGCTGCCGCATACCACAGGCTCGGTTTCAAGAATGAATAACTTGTTGAAAACCTCTTCCCAGGTAGTATAATCATCTCCCACCTCGTATCCCTGTTCCAGAGCAGCACTCTTTATCGATTCAAAATCGGGACACAGTGCGATATCAATTCCGGTAGTTTCAAGAAAAGCCTCCCTTACGGTAATCACTCTGAAAGGGAGATTGCTGTATTCAGGGCTGAAACGGGTGAAAAGGGTGCCGAAAAGCTCCTTGGTAAGCTCCAGGGAATCCTTGTAGTCCGCATTTACGGTATACCATTCCAGCATGGTGAATTCGGGAGAATGATTCTGACCGTTCTGCTCGTAATTGCGGAAGGACTTGCAGATCTGGAAAATGCTGCCGCTTCCCTCAGATATAAGTTTTTTCATCCAGAGCTCAGGAGAGGGAAGAAGATAGAGATTTTTCGGATCCTCGTAAGGGGAGATAAGCTCAGTCCTGAAAATCTCGATATGGGCTTCAGGAATGACATGAGGAGCAAGAATAGGTGTGGAGACCTGAAGATAGCCCCTCTCAATAAAGAAATTTCTTACAAATTCAGTAATTTCAGCCCTTTTTCTGAGCAGTTCAAACTTTTCTGCATAATCCATAAAACAATTATACACATTTTCCCATTTATTTTCTACCAAACTGCGTTATATGGTGTTATAATTTATACAGAGGATGAACATGACAGATACAAGCAGGACAAAATCCAAGAAGAAAATCCTGGTTATTGAAGATGACGAGGATATCAGAAACCTGATACTTTTCAATCTAAGTCTGGATGAGGAATTTGAGCTTCTTGATACCGACAACGGTGAAGAGGGGCTTCTCATTGCAGAAAAGAATATACCGGACCTTATCATACTGGACATTATGCTTCCGGGTATAGACGGCTTTGAGGTGTGCCGCATTCTCAAGGAAAACATTTCCACCAGGCGTATTCCGGTTATCATGCTTACAGCCCGTGCCGATGACGAGGATGTGATCAGAGGATATGAGCTGGGGGTGGAGGATTATCTCAGGAAGCCTTTCAACAGCATGAAGATTCTCTCTGCAAGAATCCACAATGTCCTGCAGCGCAGGGCTGAAAATTCAAAGATAACAATCGGTTCCCTGGAAATAGACCCTCTCAGCTTTTCGGTAACTGCAGACGGAATCCCGGCCGAGCTTTCATATTCCGAATTCAAGATACTGCAGCTTCTTGCTGAAAACAGAGGTGTGGCCTTCAGCAGGGAGGCTATCATGGCAAATGTCAAGGCAGGCAAGGGCAGCGGAGAGAGCCAGGAGGAGAAGACAGGGAAGAAAAATACCCTCCGTTCCGTGGATGTACAGGTGCTTTCCCTCAGGAAGAAGCTGGGAAGCTGCGGACACCTTATCGGTACCATCAGGGGAGCGGGATATATAATCAAGACTGACATATGAAATTAAAGATTTTCAGAAACTTTTTTTTCCGGCTCTTCTCACTTCAGTTTGCGGCACTGCTTCTCGTTGTTTCGGTAACTCTGGTACTGACCGTCAATTCCATATCGGATCTCATGTACAGGAAAACCGCAGATGAGCTGGAAAACATATGCAAGCTGGTCTGCAACACCCTTCCTTCGGAAAAAATTATATCTCTTTATGACATAGAGGCTTATGCCCTTTATGCAACCTCCGGGACAGGAATAAGGCTTACCATTATCCAGTATTCAGGAAGCATTCTTGCCGATTCCCATGCCAATTACAGATCCATGAGCAACCATTTCAACAGGCCTGAGGTAATGGAGGCATTTACAAAAAATATAGGTAGAAGCATCCGTTACAGCGAAACCATGGGAACGGAGATGATGTTCGTGGCAGTTTCATATCCCTCCATGGGCTTTGTCATAAGGACCTCCAAGCCGGTGGAAGAGATTACCCATTTCAGGAACTTTTTCTATAAGCAGGTAATTCCTTATACTGTTTTCGTCTTTTTCATGATTCTTATTTTTGCCTTTTTCTTTTCGGCGGGAATCCATTCAAACATAAAGTCACTGAAGGATGTAACCCACCATTATGCCACCGGAGATTTTTCCGTTTTTCTTCCCGAAAGGGACGATGAGCTGGGAGACCTGAACCACTCCATCAATGTGATGGGAAGCCATCTGAAGAACAGGATTGACCTGATAACTGCAAAAAGAGATCAGATCCAGGCTATTGTCAGCCGTATGATAAACCCTGTTGTCCTGGTTGATGACCATCTGAACGTGCTTGAAATCAATCCTGCTGCGGCAAATCTTACCGACAACAGTCAGTATGTGGGAAAAAATATCAGTGATGTAATCCTTAATGAAGATATCAATCACATTATCCGCATAACACTGGAGAAAAAGCAGGATCAGGAGTCGGCAGTATGTTTTGACCCTGTGAAAGGTATCTACTACTTTGTCCACACCACATATATCGAAGGAATCAGCACCTTATCAGGTACCGGAACAATTCTTGTTGTAATGAACGATATCTCAGGTATGAAACGGCTTGATGACATGAGAAGGGAATTCTCCGCCAATGCCTCCCATGAACTGAAAACCCCGGTAACCTCCATCATGGGATATGTGGATACATTGATAGAAACCTACCGGGAGCATCCCGAAAATATCGGCCGTTTCCTGGGTATCATAAAGAAGCAGTCGGACCGGCTTGCCAGAATCATAGAGGACCTTCTTATACTTTCCAGAACCGACAGTACCTATATAAGGCTGGAGAAGGAGCACATGATGGCAGATGAGCTTATTGCGGTATCGGTTTCCAATGTATCGGAAATGGCGGCCGAGAAGAACATAACCATAGAATGCGGGGATTTTTCCCATATTTCCATGTTTGTCCATCCGGTTCTGGCAGAGCAGGCCCTGAGCAATCTTCTCAACAATGCGGTAAAATATTCGGATTCCGGCACCACTGTAACAATTACGGCTGTCGAAACAGACGGCTTCACCGAAATATCGGTATCTGACAACGGGCCCGGCATTGAGCCTGAATATCTTCCTAGGCTCTTTGAACGCTTCTACAGGGTCAACAAGGAGATCAGCCGTACACTGGGTGGCACTGGTCTCGGACTCTCCATCGTAAAACAGGTGGCTGTAACCCACGGAGGCAAGGTTGAAGTCGAAAGTGTGGTTGGCAAAGGGTCTGTTTTTAAAATATACTTCCCGGCATAGGATTTGTTTTTATGAAAAAATTTGCAGCAATCATTGTTTTTATCCTTCTTGCAGGATTTCTTCATTCACAGGAGCTTAAACCCGATTCCTCAATAAAGATGGGGGAGCTGGATAACGGTCTATCGTACTATATCAAGGATAATTCTTTCCCAGAAAACCAGACCTTTCTCAGACTGGTGGTAGCCTCAGGCTCCATTGATGAAAACGAGAACCAGCTGGGTCTTGCACACTTTATGGAACACATGGCTTTCAACGGCACAGAAAAATATCCCGGAAACAGAATCATAGATTTTCTGGAAAAATGCGGTGTAAGATTCGGTCCTGACCTGAATGCATATACCAGCTACGACAGAACAGTATATATGATCAATTTCCCTACCTCCGACATGAATACCATAGAGCAGGGAATCGAAATACTTGCCGAATGGGCAGGAAGAATCTCTATGGAACAGAAAGAGATAGACAAGGAAAGGGGTGTTGTCCTGGAGGAACTTAGACGGGGGAAGGGAGCAGGTGAAAGAATAAGCCGCTTCCACACCGAAAACCTGCTGAAAGGTTCTGTATTTGTAGACAGGGACCCCATCGGAAAGGCTGAAATACTTAAGAATTTCAAAAGGGAAGAGCTGGTATCCTTCTATACCGACCGCTACAGACCTGAACTTATGGCAGTTATTGCCGTAGGTCAGTTTGATACAGAGCTTATCGAAAAAGAAATCAGGGAAAAGTTTTCTTACCTGAAAAGGGGAAAACCTTTAAAGATTGCCGATAAATCGGTACCTATTGGCAAAGATCCTGTGGCTGCCGTTTATGCCGACAAGGAGGCTGAAGCAACCGAATTTACCGTTTATTACCGCATTCCTCACGAAAACGTAACCACGGAACAGCAGTACAGGGCTTCCATAGTAAAGGCTCTTTTCTCAAACATGCTGACAAACAGATATGAGGAACTGAAAAGCAGCAAAAATCCTCCCTTCATTTCTGCCTATTCAGGCTTCGGCTCCATGTTTGATACCATGTCATTCTGTACCGTAGCCGCAACCCTTAAAAATGACAGTGTAATCAGCGGTATTGATGCTGTTACTGCCGAGCTGGCCAGGGTTATCAGACACGGATTCACACAGGGTGAGCTGCAGAGATCCAAGGCCGAACTCATGAGCCTTATGGAAACTGCCTATAACGAAAGGGAAAAGACCCACTCGTCATCACTTGTTGCCGAATACACCAGAAATTTCCTGGACAACGAAACTATTCCCGGAATTGAAAAGGAATATATGATATACAAGAAATCCCTTTCCGAAATAACCCTGGAGGAGGTTAACAGCCTGAGACCGGTTTTCGGACAGAAGGAGGGACTCATGGTTCTTCTTACCGGTACTGAAAAAACGCTGGAGGGAACTGATGATAAAATTCTCATGAAGACCTTTGAAAAGGGTATTTCATCGGAACCGGCCCCTTATGTGGATTCGGCACCGGATTCCATTGTCATTGACAATATGCCTGAACCGGGAAAAACAAAAAAGATCAGGCATGACCGTAAGAATGATGTAACCACGCTGAAGCTTTCCAACGGATCGGAGGTAATAATAAAATCCACCGATTTCAGGAACGACCAGATACTTTTCTCAGCCTCATCCTTCGGCGGAAGTTCCTTGGTTTCCGATAAGGATTGGGCATCATCAATGGTGGCCTGTGCAGTTGCGGTGAACAGCGGACTCGGCAGCTACGGCAAAACAGAGCTGGACAAGGTTCTTATGGGTAAGAACATATCACTTTCCCCGTATATTGAAGATTATTCCGAAGGCTTCAGCGGACATTCATCCGTAAGGGACCTGGAAACGGTTTTCCAGCTGATCTACCTTTATTTCACTGCACCGAGATTTGACAGGACAGCCTACGATTCCTATATGACCAGACTGGAAAATGCTGTGAAGAATATGGAAAACACACCGGACAAGATCTTCAGCGATGCCTTCAGAAAAGCACTTTATGAGGGTCATTTCAGAGGAAGGCAGTTTGATGAAAAAATACTTGAAGAAATATCCTTTGAGGCCTGCAGCTCGGTATTCAGAACCAGGTTTGCCGATCCCGGAGACTTCACCTTTGTTTTTGTAGGAAATACCGATGCTGAAACCATCAGGGAGCTTGCCGAAAAATATATTGCCTCTGTCGGTTCCGTAAAAAAACGGGAGAAATGGGCCGATGACGGCAAGAGAATATCCGACAAAGGCTCCTCTACAGAAATCTACAAGGGGACCGATGACAAGAGCCAAGTGCTTTTGCTTATGAAAGGAGACTGCCGGGATTCCGCAAAAACCAGAATAGAGATAGATGCAGTTTCCTACATCCTGGACATCAGACTCCGTGAGAAAATAAGGGAGGAGATGGGAGGCACCTACAGTATTTCGGCATATCCCTCTTTTGTACAGATTCCTGACTCAAAATATATGATTTATATCATCTTCGGATGCGATCCGGAAAGAACCGATGAGTTAAGCAAGGCTGTTCTTGAGGAAATAGAAAAGCTGAAGGAGGCTGTTCCGCAGGAGGATCTTGTCAAGTTCAAAGCTGCAAGACTGGCCGAATATGAAAAGAACCTGAAAGAGAATGCCTACTGGCTTTCAGTTCTGGAGCAGGAAAGCACAGATCTCAATTACGAGAAGCTGATTAACAGGCTGAAAACAGGCACCCTGAGAAAAAGGGCAGAAAAGTTTTTCGATACTTCGGACATGCTTGTTCTGACACTTTATCCAGAAATTACTTGAAAACTAAGGAAGTATACTTTATACTATATTATTAATGAATCTGGAAGTTTTTGTACTAGGTTCCGGTGGTATGATGCCGCTTCCGAAACGGCACCTGACATCTGTTCTTCTGCGCAGAGAGGGAGATCTCTTTCTTTTTGACTGCGGTGAAGGGACTCAGGTTTCTCTGAAGAAGCTTAACCTGCGCTGGAAAAACATATCTACAATCTTTATTTCTCACACCCATGCAGATCATGTGACCGGGCTTCCCGGAATCATGATGCTTTCATCACAGGTTGACAGGACAGAACCTCTTTATATCATAGGTCCTCCTAGAATCAGGGATTTTGTGGAAGCAAGCATGAAAATTCTTGACATGTACATCAATTATGAGGTCATCATAAAAGAAATAGAGGAGCCGGGAATTGTATACAGCACCGAATCCTTTCAGGTTGAGGCCTTCAGGCTGGATCATACAAAACCGTGCTACGGTTATACCTTTACCGAATTTCCCAGGGCAGGAATATTCCATCCCGACAAGGCAAGGGAGCTGGGTATTCCCATGGGGGCCATGTGGTCAAGGCTGCAGAAAGGGGAAAACATCACCCTGGATGACGGCAGGATAATCACACCTGATATGGTTCTCGGAGAGCAGAGGAAGGGGAGAAAGTTCTCCTTTGTCACAGATACGCTCTCAATGCCGGAAATTGCCCCTAAGGTAACCGGCTCCGATGTATTTATCTGTGAGGGCATGTTTGAGGAGGAGCTGGCCGGATCGGCCCATGAGAAGAAGCACATGACAGCGGCAGAGGCAGCCCGTATAGCAGCTTCGGCAGGTGGGATAAAACAGCTTGGTCTTATCCACTACAGCCCACGCTATACCGACAAGGAGCTCAGGAAGCTTCTTGATGAGGCAAGAGAAATCTTTCCGGATACATTCCTTACAAGGGACGGACAGACACTATCAGTAAAATATGAGGATTAAATTATGGAGACAAATTTATGATACATGTGGAAAATATTGAAAAGATTTACGGCAAGTTCAAGGCTGTGAACAATGTTTCCTTTGATATTGGCAGAGGAGAAATCGTAGGTCTTCTCGGTCCGAACGGAGCAGGTAAGACCACCATCATGAAGATTCTTACCGGATACCATTATCCTACAAGCGGAAATGCCATTCTTAACGGTTACAGCATTTATGACAATCCGCTGAAGATAAAGGAATCCACAGGATACCTTCCTGAAATGGCTCCACTGTACGATGATCTTACAGTAATCGAATATCTTGATTTCATGGCTGATATCAGGAAAGTAAGCAAGGATATAAAGAAAAGGGAAATAGAAAGGGTAATCGCGGAATGCGGGCTCTCTCCTGTGGTTTACAGGGGAATCGGCAAGCTTTCCAAGGGATACAGACAGAGAACAGGACTGGCCCAGGCCATTATCCATTCTCCGGAAATCCTTATCCTGGACGAACCTACCACCGGTCTCGACCCTAACCAGATCATCGAGATCAGAAAGCTTATCTCAGATATCGGCAAGGAAAAGACAGTCATCCTTTCCACCCACATCCTCCAGGAGGTTGAAGCAGTCTGCAACAGGGTTCTCATCCTCAACCGCGGAAATATTGTGGCCGAGGGTACTCCGGACAAGATCAGGGATGAAGTGAAAGAAGACGAAAAATATACCGTTGAAATCATAGGCAAGGCAGATATTACTTCACTTGAAAAGCTGGACTCTGTTCTCGGAATCATTTCCGAAGAGACAGCAGACGGAAAGACCATCATCAAGCTTTCCACAAGAAAGCAGTACGATGCCGGTGCGGAAATCTTCGACTGGGCCGTTTCCGGAGGCCACAGGCTTACAGCCCTGGTACCGGAGCAGACAAGCCTTGAGGATATTTTCAGGATTCTTACAAAAAAGGCGGGGGTGTAAAGTGAACGTAAAAGGACTTATCAAAAAAGAGCTTAAAGCATATTTCAACTCCCCGATGGCATATCTGGTGGTGCTGTTCTTCATACTCAGCCTCAACATCTTCTTTTTCTTCTTCGGACAGTTCTTTGCCAACGATAACGCATCCATGAGAAACTACTTCTCCATTATGCCTATCCTTTTTATCCTTATACTGCCGGCCATCAGCATGAGAAGCTGGGCAGAGGAGAGAAAGCTCAGGACAGATGAGCTTCTTTTTACCCTTCCTCTCAGCGAGTTCGAGATTGTAATGGGAAAATTCCTCAGTGCCGTTTTCCTTCTTTGCATGATGATTATCCTTACATTCCCGGTTCCGATAATGCTCAACATGTTCGGAAGCTTTGAAAGAGGACAGATTATCGGAGAATACATCGGAACATTCCTTCTGGGTATTTCAGGCCTTGCGGTGGGACAGTTCATCTCCTCCAGGACCTCAAACCAGATCAGTGCATATATCTTCAGCGTAGTGGTGCTTATCTTCATCACATTCATCGGAGATATCACCATGATGATCAACATCAATCCGGCAGTGGGAAAAATCTTCAGCTACCTTTCACTCAGCACCCACTTTGCATCCTTTGAGAAGGGTATATTTGACACAAGGGACTTTGCATATTTCACTATCATAACCAGTCTCTTCCTGTACCTGAACATCAAGGTAATCAAATTAAAGAAGTGAGGCGGAAAACATGAACAACAAGAAAAAAGAGATAATTTTAGCAGTTCTGGTTTTTGCGGCCGCCATACTTCTGGCCCTTAACACAACCAGGTATTTCGGAAGAATAGACATGACCGAAAACAAGTCATTCACAATTTCGGCAGCCACCAAGGAATATATCAAGACTATTCCTGAGCAGGTTAACATCACCTATTTCATTTCCGACAAGATCAGGACCATTACTCCTGCTGCAGCCCAGATCGAGGATATCCTTTTCGAATATGCGGCAAACTCCAGGGGTCATATTGTTTCAAGCTCCGTGGATCCTGCAAAGAATTTCATGGACAGCTATGCAAAGAAGATGGGTATCACCGCCCAGCAGGTTGAAATCTACGACAGGAACGAAAGGGCATACTCCACCGTTTTCTCAGGTATCCTTATCCAGTATCTGGACAGGACAGAGGCAATTCCTTTTATCCTTGACCTTTCAAACCTTGAATACGAGGTTACCAGCACCATCCAGAAGCTGGTAGAAAACAGGACAACAAAAATCGCACTCCTGACAGGTAACGACAAGAATACGGTCGATTACTACTATACCTTCCTCAATGAGGCCATGAAACTCTCCGGAGAGGTGGTTGTACAGGAAAGGGGAAAGGAAATCGACAGCTCCGTATCGGTTCTTTTTGTGCTCGGAAACATGGATATAACAGAGGAAGAGCTCCGTCCGGTGGACAGGTACATGATGAACGGAGGAAAGGTCATTTTCCTGGTGGACGGTGTCCATGTTGACATGCTCGACAACCTGAAGGCAACCAAGATCGAGAACAACCCTTGCATCAACATGCTGAAAAAATGGGGAATTACCGTAAACAACAACATGGTTCTTGACAAGTACTGCAAGAAAATCACCATGAAGGACCAGCTTCCTATAAACTATCCTCAGTGGCTCAGTATAAACAGCAAGTATGTATCAAAGGATAACCCGATCACAGCCGGCTTTGTCAGTCTGGACATGATGTGGGCCAGCTCCATTGACATCACCCCTGCGGAAGGACTCAGCTACGAGAAGCTTCTTTCCTCCACTGAAGAATCATGGCTCCTTACAGACTATCTTACAGGAAGTCCTTACGAAGCCTATACCACCCAGAACGTGGCCCAGGAAACCAAGGGCTCCCATGCTCTTGCCTATGCAGTTACAGGCTCTTTCGCAAGTGCCTACGGCCAGGGAAAATCTCCTGACACAAAAATCATTGTAGTCAGCGATGCAGACTTCATCTCAAACCTTCTTGAATATACCGAAAGCCCTGCAAACATGCTTTTTGCGGAAAATGCAGTGGAATGGCTTACCAACGACAGCTTCATGAACATAAAGACAAGAAGCATGAGGGACGTGAGACTCAACAAGATTACCGACATGAGTGACAAGCTCAGAGCAATTATCGCGGTTTATGCGGTTAATATCATTATCATTCCGGCCGGAATCATTTTCTACGGTATATTCAGATATGTGAGACGTAAAAGAAAGGATGCGTAAATAAAATGAAATTCAGAACTAAAATAATAAGCTTATCGGCAGCAATAATTATCCTTGCAGGAACATATTTCCTGGGCGGTGTATTCTCGGCACAGAGCAATGTGGACAAGCTCTCCATGATTCCGTTGTTTGATACCTCACTCAAGGAAAATCTTTCCGGTGTAAAGGTTTCCACCACAGACGGAAATCTCATGCTTGAAAAGAAGGGTAAGGATGAATGGATTGTAAGAATCGATGACCAGGTAACATATCCTGCCTCCAATGTCAGGATCGAAAGCCTTGTGACATCTGTCTTCGATGTAACAAAGTTCAAGCTCATAGGACACGGTGAAAAGTACTGGCCAGAATTCCAGCTTGAGGAAAACAGGGCCGATACAGTCGAGGTTTTCGTAGGGGGAGAATCAAAGTTCACTCTCTATGTGGGAAAGGAGGGTCCCGGCAGGAAGGGCGATTATGTAAGGTCCTCCCTTTCCGATGAAATCTATCTTACCGATGCCACCATGCAGCGCCATTTCGGCAAGGAGCCTAAATACTGGTTCAACATGCGTCTTTTCCCTGAAAAATATATCGGAGAGGATATGTTTGCCATCAACATCACCGACATAGCCGGCAACAAGATATCCATCAAGAAGGACAGACCGGACAAGAAGGGACAGTGGGCAAACCTTATCGACAAGACAAAGGTTCCTGTAAAGTTCGGTGCCGATACAATTGCCAACAACATTGCAATGCTTGAAGCGGAGAACTTCATCAATGGTTCCGACCCGATCAACCCTAATGCAGTCATCGAGGTGGACAGTGCCGAATTCGGACACATCATCTTCGACTGTCAGAGAATTGTGGACGGGGAAAGATACATGTATGTAATCAAGAAAAGGGGAGACTCCTTCATGTACCTTATTCCGGAAGACAAGATGCTCCCGATTCTCTTCCCTAAAGATCTTTACAAAGAAGAGTAAAAATCTGACGGTGGATTTCCTCTCTGGACAATCTGCCGTCGATTACATGAATTTTCATGGGAGAGTCCTTGTACAGCTCAAGGACCTTCCTGTAATTTGCATCAATTTTTTTCTGAAATTCCAGCTTTTCGAAAATCTCGGCCGCTTCACCTCTTGCTGCTCTTCTTTTTTCACACTCTTCGGGAGAAAGCTCTATAAAGAAAAGATGCTCCGGCAGCGGATAGAAGCTGTTCAGCTTAGCAACAGTATCAAAATCCACATCCATGGACTGGTATGCCAGGCTTGAAAAAAGATATCTGTCACAGATGACCTTTGTTCCGGCCTCTGCCAGGGCCTTTATCCCTTTTTCTCCGTTGACATGTTCATTCCTGTCGGCCGAAAAGAGGAGGGCCAGTGTAAAGGGATCCACAGTTACCTTGCTTCCCAGGATTTCCCTGATAAAGCGGCCTATATGACCGGATGTAGGCTCGTTGGTCCTGAAAGCCGGGATTCCTTCCTGCTCCAGACGGCTGCAGAGCATGTCAAGCTGAGTTGTGGTACCGGCTCCGTCAAGCCCCTCAAGCACGATAAAATTCCTGATTATATTCTTAAACTTATATTCATTCATAGACATTTTATATTTATATTAAATATATAAAAAAAAATATATAAAAAAACGAGAAATATTTTTGATTATAATGTATACTTGAAGATGGGTAATTATGCGCAGCGGATATAACTTCGGCATAAAAAAAGTTCTTATTCTCATGATAGCGGCAGCAGTGGCTGTCCTTACTTCATATTATGTCCGCATCAACGCAGAAGCCATTGCCCTTGAAAACAGGAATGCCATCATAGAATACTTTGAGAACAGGCTCGGACGCAACCTGAAATATTCCACGGTAGATCCTTTTTTCGTAAACTCCATAACTATCCACGACATAGAAATAACCGACGACCTGGGCCGCCGGCTCCTTAAAGGGGATGAGCTTAAGATCAGGTTCAACCTTTTCCGTTATCTCTTCAAGAAGGAATTCATCATTTCGGGTGTCAGGCTTGAAAACGGAAACATCAATTTCATCCAGGCTGCCGATTCAGATATCTTTTTCGGCAATGATTCCGCCGATAATGAAGAAACCGGCAACGGGAAACCGGCAAGAAAACTCCGCAACTTCAGGTTTTCAGGAAAAAACATAACTGCAGATTTTCTTACGGAATACGGAAGCATCAGATTCGAAAGACTCTACAGCAACATGACCACAACTCCCGAAACCCATCTTTTTGATGCCCACGGAACCATATCCGGAAGAAACATAACCCTTCCTGTCATCGGCAACTTCAGAACCGGCTTCGAGCTCAAGGCAGACCTTTCACGCAGCAACAACATCGGGGATCTGGATATCGATATCAAAAACTTCTCCTCCGATGTCCTCAATACCGGAAAGCTGTCACTCCATGCATACTACAATGACGGCAATCTTGAAATAAGGAATGTGGAGGACAGTACTCCTATAGACTATGAACTCAGATACTACAAGGAATCGGGAAGAACCGAATTCAGAACCGTATTCGAGAATTTCAGGCTTTCGGACAATATCGTATTTGTCCAGAAATACCAGAAATACAACAGATATGCAAAAGGAGAGGCCAACGGAAACTTCAGCATTGTCCATACACCAAAAAACGTGGAAAAATATGCCTATTCCGGCGATATGGCAATCTCTTTCAGAAATACAAACATCCCTTACAGACCTGAATGTCATCTGAACTTCACCGGAATTGACGAGAAAATCAATTTCAGAGCCCTTACCATGGAAACCGATAAAGGAAACGGTGCTTATCACGGAACCATCGATATTGCCGAGAAATCGGCAGAGGGAGATCTTCTCCTGGACAACTTCAATATCGGAAACGACATCCAGGTCAGCACCAGGTTCGATATATCAAAGTCCGGCGACAATACACTGCTGCAGTCAGAAAGTCTCGACATAAACGGATATGACCTGGGCAGCTGCACCATCAAGGCCGATACCGGAAGCATGAAGGGAGAGCTTTCTGTTTCAAAGAACGGCATCCGTAACCTCAGCATCAGGGGAGAACAGATTCCGGGAAAGAACTACAGAGGATATATCACCACTGAGCGCCTGGATCTTAAAGCGGCAGAAGCAGCCCTGAACAGGAACCTGATTCCAGGCTTTATCCGCATGGACCTTGATTCAGAGCTCTTCTTCATTACCACCGGCGACAATCTCTATGTCAGCGGCAGGGATCTTCTGGTTTCCGACAGAAATGACAGGAGCAATTTTCTCAGGTTTTCTGTTTCATCAACACTGGATGACATGTCTGTGAATGATATTGCATTAAAGTACGGCAAGGCTGAGGGAAGCGGATTTCTCAACATCACCGACATGAGAAAGGATACATCCCTCTTCCGGTCCATTGTTTCCGTAAATGAGATAAATTATGAATTCAAGGGTTTTATGAACAAAGGGGAGAGCCTTTATCTTTCAGGAACTCCGGGCTTCACCCTTTCTGCCTATTTCCCTGATGATAAAAGCTCTGTATTTACATGCAGGACCAGGGATTTTCCGGTTTATATCAAAAACTGCAAGAGTATATTCAATCTCAATATCAACGGCTCAACCGAAGAGGGAAAGCTTCCGGCAGTCAATATAACAAACAGTTCGGTTTCCAATCTTTTCTTCCTCAGGGGCTCCGACAACAGGATTACCGTCAACGGCAATCTCAGAAACAACAGTCTCAGGCTTTCATCCCTCAGGATAAAGGATGCATTTTCCACAGTTACCGGAACCGGAGAAGGGGTCTTTACCGACAAGGCCAATATGGGCGGATGGTTCAGGGGAACAGGAAGCTCACCTGATGAGCATTATGTCATCAACCTCAGTCTGAAGGACAACAACATAGGGCTTGATGCCGAAATAGTGAATTCACGGCTGGAGCGCTTCATACATATCCCTGTTACAGGCAGCCTTTCCGGCTCCGTCAATGTATCGGGAACCATGGATTCTCCGGAATTCAGCATAGATGCAGATATCAGGAAGGGAACCATTTTCAGGGAGCCTATGGAATTCGCCACCTCAATTTCCGTAACCAGGGACAGATCGGAAATAAAGTCCTTCAATGGTTATCTCGGCAGTGTTGATATTCTTTCAACCTTCGGATTCATCGACTGGACCGAAGGAATCTATAACCTGGACTCAAATATTGTCCTCAATTCCAAAATTGACGATTCCTCCGCCGAGGCACTCTTCTCCACCTCAGGCATCATAGAGGAGGAGGGCTCCTGGATAATCAACCCGGCAACCACAAAGAACCGGGGAAAAATGCAACTTTCTTCTCCTTCGGCTGTTTTGATTGGGTACAGGGAGTGGAAGTTCGATTATTCCAACGACGGAGAGATATTTACCCTGAACGGAGGACCTTACGAAAACTCTGTTTCAGGACGGTATTTCTCGGACGGAAATTTCGACCTTAATCTCAAGGCTCCTCTGTTCATAACCGGAGATGTGAAAGGTACCCTTAAAGACGGATATATGGATGCACTTATAAACAATGCCTATGTTGATCTCGGATCTGTAGGTCAGCTTCTCAAGGACTCCTACTTCACACCTCTTTCAGGAAACGGTGTGGGAACACTGCGCATCAACGGCAACATCAACAATCCCGACATCTGGGGTGTACTCAGGGCCGATGATATCTATTTCACCCTTAATTCCGTACCTGATATCCTGGGACCTTCATCTGCCGAGATTTTCCTTCAGGGAAAGGAAATTTCCCTTCAGCCTCTGCAGATCGATCTTTCAAAGGACAATTTTGCCCATGTCAACGCCCAGTTCATCCACGAGCACTGGGCCCTGGACTATTTCAATGTAAATATTTCCGTATACGGAGATCCGAAAAAAGGAACCAGGATTACCGAAACCTTCTACGGTATCGATGTGGACGGCTATGCAAACGGACACATTTCCGTTGCCGGCAGCAACAGGACATACTGGGTAGAAGGGGATGTGGTGGTAAACAACTGTATCATCAACATGAGCAAGGACTTCTATGACGAGCCTGAGGAATCCGACGATTTCTATGAATTTATAGTTGATATGAAGCTCCAGAGCGGAACCGGTGTGGAATTTTTCTGGCCGACCCAGAAATTTCCGGTACTCAGGGCCTATGCCGACAGGAACCAGATCGTAACCATCAATTTCGACAGCTCTGCCGAAACCTTCAACATTGACGGAAACGTGGATTTCAAGGGCGGTGATATCTTCTACTTCAGCAACAACTTCTTCATCAGGGACGGACAACTTTTCTTCCATGAGAACCAGGACAAGTTCGACCCGAGAATCACCGTAAATGCCGAAATGAGAACCATAAGCAGGAACAACGAAAAGGTAAAGGTTCTTTTTATCCTGGACAATGCACCTCTCAGCAATTTCCAGCCTAGAATAGAATCGGTTCCGGCCCTTTCACAGGCCGAGCTTTTTGAGCTTCTGGGCGATACACTCATGGGAGGAGACCCGGGAGATGACGAAAGGACAACCATGACCACCCTGGCCAACGCCAGTGCCTACGGTACCCAGCTTCTCGGTATATTCCGGCCCTTTGAAAGGACTGTAAAGGACATACTGAACCTGGATCTCTTCTCAATCCAGGCCCAGCTTTCGGACAAGATTTTCAATAACCGCCGTAACGAGGAGAAGAGTAATGTGGACATGAAGCAGATTTCGGCCACCACATATATAAACAATATTGATATTTTCATGGGAAAATACTTCGGAAAGTACTTTTTTCTTGATACAACCCTAAGATTTTCCACATGGGATTTTGACACATTTGAATATTATGATTATGATATGCCTGTATTAGGAAACATGTATATAGAATCGGAGATAAATTTTGAAGCTGAAACTCCGCTCTTTATACTTAATCTGGGATTATATCCTAAGTTCGGTAATATCAGGGATTCAATGCTGGATACCACATTGGGTATATCCTGGAGACTATCTTATTAGGAGCATTTATGCATTGTTTTAAATATAAGCTTTTGTTTGTTTTACTTTTTATTTTCTCTGCATCCTTTTCCTTTGCCCAGGACAGCTGGTACCAGGGAAAGAAGATTTCGGAAATAAAGTTCAACGGATTGTATATGATCAATCAGGAGGAACTGGAATCAATAACCGACAGCTATATTGACAAAACTTTTGATGATGAAGTTTTCATGGAGCTTCAGAACAAGCTCTTTGCACTGGACTATTTTGAAGACATGACCTCTTCAGCCTATCCGGGAAGAGAGGATATTTCCAAATACGACCCTGAAAACACCGTTGTGATACAGTTCAACATGATCGAGTATCCTTCCGTAGCCAAGGTAAAGCTCTCAGGAAACAAGAATATCAGGAAAAACACCATTCTCGACTCTGTCATGCTGAAGCCGGGTGATATCGTTACCGGTGTCAAGCTCAGGCTGGAGGAGGAGAGAATCAATGACCTCTATATAGAAAAGGGCTTCCATGAAGTACAGATTTCCGGGGAAATCGGTGCCAGGGATGAAAACAACACCGTTACCGTAACCTTCAGGATTGATGAAGGAAAACAGATGAACATCAAGGAAATCGTTTTCGTTGGAAACAACAATCTTTCCAAGACTGCCCTCAGAAGAAATCTTGAAACAAAGAAGCAGGGACTTTTCTCAAAGGGACTCTATCAGGAATCCCTTATCGAAGAGGATATTGAGAAAATCGAAAGCTTCTATTCCGAAAAGGGATACATCACCGCAAGGGTAGTGGATGTAAAGAGCGAAATAATCGATACCGACGATCCTGAAAAGATGGGTCTGCGCCTTACATACTATATTGAAGAGGGAGACCAGTACACATACGACGGAATCAGCTTCATCGGAAACATAATCCATAACGATGAAGAGCTTGAGAAGATGGTAAGGACCAAGAACGGAGATGTTCTCAACAAGGTAAGGATGGAGGCTGACTTTGTAAAGATTTCAGACCTTTACTTTGATGACGGATATATATTCAACTCCATTTCCGAAGAGGAAGTCATCAACTACGAGCACAAGAAGGTTTCATATATCGTTACAATCGTGGAATCAGGAAGAGCCCATGTTGAAAATATCGTTGTAAGAGGAAACGACAAGACCAGGGAAAATGTAATTCTCAGGGAGCTTCCTATCGGCGTGGGAGATGTATTCAGCAAGAAGAAGATCATCGAAGGGGTACAGAACCTTTACAACCTTCAGTATTTCTCTGCCATCTATCCTGAAACACCGGCAGGCTCTGAGCACGGGCTCATGGATCTTATAGTAAACGTGGAAGAGGGAAAGACCACCGATATCCAGTTCGGTCTTACATTTTCGGCCGATGCGGGAGATATTCCGGTAAGTGCCTTCGTAAAATGGACCGACAGGAACTTCAGGGGAACAGGTCAGGAGCTCAGTGTAGGTACAGAACTTTCCACAGATGTACAGAGCCTTTCAGCCTCCTTTACCGAACGCTGGCTTACAGACAAGCGTCTTTCAGGTACCATCACAGCATCGGTTTCCCACGAAACCACAGCCAATGTTGCCCAGGATATCATGAACCCTGTATTCAAGGGCGATGACTATGACGACGGTGAGGTTCCTGACCCTTATGACGGACACCTTGTAGACAGACATACAGGAGAGCCTTCCGATGACGATGATGCAATAACAGACTACGAATATGCCATCAAGCACGGCATCGGTATTCCGGAAGCATATCTCATGGAATACGAATCATGGAATATCGGACTTGGTCTCAGTCTCGGTTACACATGGCATCTTCCTATCGGCCGTATCGGTTCCGGTGCAGGTTATAACTTCATCAGGACATGGGTAGACTACAATGACAGCATTTACCGTCCTTATAACGAAACCGTAAGGGAAAACTTCAACAAATGGATGACAACAAACCAGCTCTGGACCTCTGTATCATGGGATACAAGAGACATTGTATACAACCCTTCAAAAGGTTTTTATCTGAAGGAAACACTTACCTATACAGGTGGTATCCTCCCTTCAGACCGTCAGTATATCGCATCCACAACCAAGGGACAGATTTTCCAGCAGCTTTTCTCGATTCCGCTGGGAGAGGTATTCAAGTTCAAGATGGTACTGGCTCTCGGTTCCTCCATTTCAGTTATCCTCAACCAGCTTGACGATGACATCAAGGTTACAACCAACGAGCTTCTCTACATTGACGGACTTACAATGGCAAGAGGATGGGACAGAGTCTACGACGGAAAGGTTCTCTGGGACAACTGGGTTGAGCTCAGGCTTCCTATTTTCGAGAGATATATATGGTGGGATTTCTTCATGACAGCAACAGGTATCTGGCCTGAAAGGGAAATGTTCAAGGACATGACATCTGAAGACTTCTACTGCACATTGGGCGGTGGATTCAGGCTTACCATTCCGGGACTCCCTATCGGATTCTATTTTGTCAAGAGATTCCAGTACGACAACCACGGAAACATAGACTGGCAGGAAGGAACACTTTTCAAGAATTCCATGCAGCTTGACTTTGTTATCGGATTCAACCAGAGCTATTACTAGGAGATAATTTCAAAATGAACAGAAAAACAATTTTTATTGCATTGATTATATTTTTTTCAGCAGCAGCTTCATCCTTTGCCCAGCAGCAGATGATTCCCAAAATCGGACTTATCAACTATTCAGCCATTGTAAAGGAGTATGTTCCGTTCAATCCTCTTTATGATGAAATCAAGAAGCTGAACAACGAGTATGAGAAAGAGGTGGCTGAAATCTCCGATGAAATCAAGGATATGGAGGAAAAAAGGGACAGCTATCTTGAATCGGGAATGGAAAAGACAGCTAAAAAGCTGGATGAACAGATCACCAACAAGAAAAATTATCTTGTACAGTTTTCTGCTGCCAAGAATTATGAAATCGAACAGAAGAAGCTTCTTGTATCAGATTCCACAAATGCACTTGAAAAAGTCATAAATGAAATTCAGTACATTGCCGAAAGCGAAGGCTATTCCGTTATCTTTGATTCAAATGACAAGAATATTATCTGGTGGAGCCAGAGCGTAGATATTACGGAGCTTGTAATCAAAAGACTGAAAAAATAATGGAAAGTACTACAGATACCCCTGCGGTCAGACAATACAGAAGAATCAAAAGCGCCCATCCCGATGCCATTCTTTTTTTCAGAATGGGTGATTTCTATGAAATGTTTGACTCTGATGCCAGGGAAGCCAGTGCCATTCTTGATCTCGTCCTTACCAAAAGGGCCCAGCTCCCCATGTGCGGTATTCCGTTTCACGCTGCACCGGCCTATATCGGTCGTCTTCTCAAGGAGGGGCGGAAGGTAGCTATCTGTGAGCAGATAGGTACTCCTCAGAAGGGCTGCAAGGTCATGGAGAGGGAAGTAACGGAAATAATCAGCCCCGGTACAGCCGTGGTAGAGGATTATCTCGACAAGAACAGCAACAATTATCTTTTTGCCGTGGGCAGGACCGGTTCAACATATTCCCTTTCATATCTCGATCTTTCTACCGGCGAATTCTGTGCAGCCGGTTTCGGAGAATCTGAAAAGTTTGAATTTTTCAGAAAGGAACTTTACCGCCTGATGCCGGGAGAAATCCTTATTCAGGAATCTCTCTGTTCCGAGGACAGTGATATAGCCTCCATTCTTGACAATTACAAAAAAGTTATCATAAACCGGTTTCCGGACTGGCAGTTCGATCTTGAAAACTCAATACAGGCACTCAGGACCCAGTTCAATGTGATAAACCTCAAGGGATTCGGTTTCGAGGACAATGCTCCGGAGCTTTTGTCTGCCGGCGTGATTCTCAACTATATCCATGAAACCTCAAAATCCATGCTGCCTCATATTACCGGTATAACCAGGTTCGATTCCTCCGGATATATGTACCTTGATGAATCATCATTAAGGAATCTTGAAATACTGAGAAATATCCAGGACGGAAGCTCAAGGTATTCCCTTATAGAGGTTCTGGATCATACCAAAACGGCAGGGGGAAGCCGGAAGATGAAGCAATGGCTTACATCACCTCTGGTCTCTATAAAAGATATCAGGAAAAGACAGGATTCGGTAGATATCTTCTACAGAAACCAGCTCCTTCTTTCAACAGTCAGAAGCAGACTTTCCGGAATCCTTGATATGGAAAGAATCTGTGCCAAGACAGCCATGAACAAATCCAATGCCAGGGATATGGAAGGCCTCAGGAACTCCTTTGAAAGATGTGCCGAAATCATGGAGCTGCTGGAGGAATACGGTTTTTTCAGCCCTGCCCACAGGGAGCATATAATTTCGCTTCGTGATTATCTGGAAAAAACCATTGCCGACAATCCCCCTGTGGTCATCAACGAGGGAGGGATGATAAAGGAAGGCTACAACAGCGAACTGGACCATCTGCGCAATCTCAGGGACAACAGCCAGGCTATACTGGATGCATATATGGAAGATGAAAGAACAGCCTGTAACATTCCGAACCTGAAGCTCAGATACAACAAGATTATCGGATATTTCATAGAGGTAACAAAATCCTATCTTTCCCAGGTACCGTCCCATTATATCAGAAAGCAATCCACATTGAACAGCGAACGCTTTACTACGGAAAGACTTACAGAGCTTGAAACAGAGCTTAACACGGCATATGAAAAAATCATCACCCTGGAAAGGGAGCTTTTTAACGAAATAAGGGACAGAATAAAGGAAGAAATCAGGTTTATCATTGATGTGGCAGGACGCATTTCAGAAACCGACTGTATTCAGTCCTTTGCCCATGCAGCCACAGTAAACGGATATATCAAGCCTGTAATCAACAGCAGCAGCTCTGTCAGCATCAAGGGTGGAAGACATCCGGTTGTTGAGGTCAATCTTCCTCCGGGAGAATTTATTTCCAATGATTTTTCCCTTCAGAGCGGCAAACAGAACCTGCTTATGCTTACCGGTCCCAACATGGCGGGAAAATCCACATTCCTAAGACAGAATGCCATTATCGTCCTTATGGCACAGACAGGAAGCTTTGTACCGGCAGAGGAGGCTGAAATAGGGGTGGTGGACAAGATATTCTGCAGGGTAGGAGCCTCTGACAATCTGGCCAGGGGAGAATCGACCTTTCTTGTGGAAATGTCTGAAACAGCCAATATTCTCAGAGGAGCCACCCAGAACAGCTTTGTGATAATGGATGAGGTAGGAAGAGGAACGGGAACCAATGACGGCCTTTCCATAGCCTGGAGCATCTGCGAATACCTGACCTGCAGACTGAAGGCCAAAACCATTTTTGCAACCCATTACCATGAGCTTACCGCCATGGAAAACAGCAATATCGTAAACATGTCCATGAATGCCACCGAAGAAAACGGCAGACTTGTATTCCTTAAAAAGATAAAACAGGGAGCTGCAAACCGTTCCTACGGAATCCATGTGGCCGAGCTGGCCGGAATACCTTACGAAATAATCCTCAGAGCCAAGGAGCTTATGAAAGGGCTGGAAAAAAAGGAGATGAAAATCCCTGAATGCCGGACTGAGGAACCGGAGCTGTTTTCACCGGCCCAGCTTCTGGAAAGCGAGATTCTTTCCGCCGACCTTAACAACATGACACCTATGCAGGCCCTCAGCTTTTTATCCGAGCTGCAGAAGCGACTGACACAATAGTGCGACTTTTTTTTATAGATTTCATTACTTTTTTTTAATTTTTTTTATTATCATTATTCTATGACTAAGAATGACATTATTGAATTATGCAGAAAAGAGCAGTGGGATGAGCTTAAAAAAGCTTCTGAAAACAGAAAAGAACTTAATGCATCCGATTCCTATGGCATGACACCCCTCATGCATGCGGCTTGGAAAAGCAATGATGCAGAACTGGTGGAAACCCTTTTGAAAAACGGAGCTGAAATAGATGCCGTAAGCACCAACGGTATGACAGCCCTTATGTTTGCTGCCTGGAGAAGCAGCAACCCCGAACTGGTTTCCACACTTATCAGAAACGGAGCAGACATCAATGCCAGAGACAGTAACGGCATGACCCCGATCATGTATGCCTCCGGAGACAGCACCAGGGAAGAAATCGTAAAGATTCTCCTTGAAGCAAGAAAATAAACCCCAAAACCCCTACACAGACCTTTGAAACAACATTTATTGATTTGAAATGCTGATTAAACAGGTCACTCCTGTTTTACCAGCTGCAGGAACATCAGCATATAGTGCTGTATGTCGTTGAAGTACTTTTTCTGAAAGGCGGCACCGGCAGGGGTCACATAGCGGAAATGCCAGCATTCCCAGCTGTAGCCTGTCAATTCCTCGTATCCCTTCGGAAAGGAGAGGGAGAATCCGTATTTTCCGGCATTTTCCCTCAGCCATTTTTCTTCCGCCGTATTATAGAAGCTGTCATCCACTGAGCCGAAATCCACCACGGTACCCAGCTGATGCTGGGATGATCCCGGAGGTGCGGAGAACTTATCGGTCTCTTCCTTTCCGTAAACAGAAATGTAATAGTTATAGAGACCGGTCTGGTATCTGTAGCTTCTGTAGGCAGAGGAGACCATTATATCCAGTCCCGCCTTCCTTGCATCGGCCAGCATTTTCTTCAGGGCATTGAATGCAGTCTCTTCCAGCTGCATCCCTTTCTTGTTGACCTTGATTCCGGTATCATCCAGTGAAACCAGGATTCCCGGATTATAGTCCTTATCCAGCAGATTCTTCTTGTCGGCCACAACAAAGAGCCTCTCATCCTCCTGTTCCACCAGCAAAAGATCTCTCTTGAAATCCTCCATGTTATCCAGGATACTGTTCCTGATATCTGCAGGAAAGCCGTTGAAAAACAGGGCATCCACTATCCTGTCATCGTCAGGATCGGCAGGACAGCCGAATACAGCAACAAGAGTAAAAAATAAAAATGTAACTGCCCGTTTAAAAAATAAGTTCAATTACCTCTTCCATTCTGCTTACCGGATGGAATACAATTCCTTTCTTCACATAAGCAGGAATTTCCTCCAGATCCTTTTCATTCTGTTTCGGAATGATGATATGCTTTATCATGTTCCTTCTGGCTGCAATGGTCTTCTCCTTAAGGCCTCCGATAGGGAGAACAGCTCCTGTAAGAGAAAGCTCTCCGGTCATTGCAAAATCCTTCTTTATCTTCCTGTTCCTGATAAGGGAAAGAACTGCACTGGCCATGGTGATACCTGCTGAAGGGCCGTCCTTTGGAGTCGCCCCCTCCGGAATATGGAGATGATACTGATAATCCTCAAACGCACTGCGGTCTATTCCGAACCTCTCTGCAATGGTCCGTACATATGTAAAGGCTATGTTTGCCGATTCCTTCATTACATCACCCATCTGACCTGTAAGCCTGAAGCCCTCTTTTCCCGGCATTCTTGCAGTTTCTATCATCAGGGTATCCCCTCCGAAATTGGTCCATGCAAGGCCTACAACCATTCCGGGTCCTGTCGGAACCTTGATTTCGTCCGGTGCAAACCGAGGCTTGCCCAGGTATTTTTCCAGCTTGTCGGAAGTAATGATGAACGGATATTCCCGCTTGTCCATAACCAGCTCCCTGGCCAGCTTCCTGTTTATCTTGTCCAGTGCCTTTTCCAGATTTCTGACACCAGATTCACGCACATAATTTTCGGCAATGACAGAAAGGGTATCTCCCTTGTAAAAAACCTGCTCCTTGTCCAGTCCGTTGGCCTCAAGGCTTTTCGGCAGCAGATAACGCTCGGCAATCTTTACCTTTTCCTGCTTGATATATCCCGCAATCCTGATAATTTCCATTCTGTCCAGAAGCGGGGTAGGAATGGTATCAAGGGAGTTTGCGGTAGTGATGAACATGACATTTGAAATATCAAAAGGGAGATCCAGATAATGGTCCCTGAAGGAAACATTCTGCTCCGGATCCAGAACCTCAAGAAGAGCCGATGACGGATCGCCCTGATAAGAGGAGCCCAGCTTGTCAATTTCATCAATCATGAAAACCGGATTGCTGGTCTTGCAGATTTTGAGTCCCTGAAGAATTTTTCCCGGCATGGCGCCGATATATGTCCTTCTGTGTCCCTTGATTTCTGCCTCATCCTTCATTCCGCCCACGGAAAAACGGAAAAATTCCCTGTTCATGGCCTTGGCTACAGACCTTCCCACAGAGGTCTTACCCACACCCGGAGGGCCCACAAGACAGATAATGGAGCCTTTTGAATCCTTTTTCAGCTTCTTTACCGAAAGATATTCAATGATCCTTTCCTTCACATCCTCCAGACCGTAATGATCCCTGGAGAGAATTGCCTTTGCCTTCCTGATATCCAGCTTGTCATCCGAAAACCTGTTCCACGGAAGATTTATTATGGTGGAAAGGTAGTTTCTTGTAACACCGAATTCAGGGGAGTGAGGATCCATCATGGAAAATTTCTGAAGCTCCTGCTCCACGGCTTCCTTTACCTCGCCGGTAAAACCGAACTTTCTTACAGCCTCACGGAAGCGGTTGTAATCGCTGTCCTTGGAATCGGCCGGAAGCCCCAGCTCCTTCTTTATGGCCTTAAGCTCTTCCCGGAGAAAGTAGACTCTCTGACTTTTTTCAATCTTTTCATTTATCTGCTTCTGGATTTTTTTCTGGATACGGAGAAGCTCCTGCTCCTTCTTGATGAAAACCAGAACCTTTTCCATTCTTTTCCTGATATTCAGTGTCTCAAGGATTTTCTGCTGTTCCTTCTTGTCAATGTTGAGAATGGAAGCAACGAAATCGGCAATCTTTCCCGGCTGGTCGATATTGACCATGTTGAGACGCATCTCTTCGGTAAAAAGGGGATTGTTTTCGGAAACCTGCTTCATTTCGGAAAGGATAGCCTGAGTCAGGGCCTTGATTTCCGCAGAGCCTGAACGCTCCTTCCTGTCCTCCAGATATTCAACCTCTACCGCAAGAGGAGCCCGCTTTGTAAGAGCCTCCTTGATCCTGAAACGCTTCAGGGTAGATACAAATATGTTCAATCCGCCGTCAGGCAGGTTTATCTTCTTGACTATCTTGGCTGCTGTTCCCACTGTATAAAGATCGTCGGGTGTCACAGGTGCATTGCTGTCAGTTTCATCATCCCTCAGAAGGACAAGACCCAGCATACCGCCGTTTTTAGCCATTGCTTTCTCAACAGCCGACAGATCCTGCGGTGAAACAATCATAAGTGGGGTCAGAATCCCGGGATAAATAGGTTTTCCGGCAAGAGGTACGATATAAAGCTTATCCGGAAGCATTTCCTCCAGGGTTGCCAGTTCTTTTTCGCCCAATATAAAACTCCTTTGCTATACTATATTATTATAAAATAAATATTACAAATGTCAAAAGTCAAGTACAGATTATTTTCCTGTAACCCTGAAATGGGATGACATTGTAACGGGATCGGCCGATGTACATTCAATACGGACCTTTTCTCCCAGTGCCAGACGGAAACGGCCGCTGAGCTTGAATTCATAGGCCAGTTCAGGTATCAGCATCACATTCCTGTCCTCGGTATGAGCCACGCATACTGCTTCTCCCTTCCAGTTTCCCTCATGGTTCTTAAGGTAAACAAGGGTCCAGTACTCCTTGCACTGTCTTTCCAGTTTTGCACGGCCCGAAGCTGCCGGGGCGGCACAGATAATCCTTTCATTTATCTCCGCGGCAGAGAGAAGCTCCTCTCCGGCTATGAAACGCCTGAGCTGTATGTGGGAAAGCAGATCCTCATAACGCCTCATGGGGCTGGTTACCCTGACATACGGCTCCAGTCCAAGACCGGCATGAAGACCGGGAATCACCGACAGGTTGCTGGTCCTGCAGTTTCTTCTCAGCTCATACATACCGTAAATGGTATCGGGACGCTCGGTCATTTCCGGCTCCTCCTGAACGGCATAGGGAAGGGCAATATGGTTTTCGGCAGCATAGACGGCAACAGCATGACCTGCCGCTATCATTGCATTGGCCACCATCTCCCTGACCTCGGAAAAACCGGTCTGCTTGATACTGATGCTTCTTTCGGGAATATTTACCCTCAGTCCTGTTTCAGGAAGCCTTATCATTACAGCCCTGTTACGGATACGGAGATCACGGAACCGCCATACAGCCTCTGCACAGGGGGCAAATTCCTCGGAATCCATGAGAGCCCCGGCTTCATCATAGTTCATTCTGGTAACCCGGACCCTGCTCAGGGTCATCCTTTCAAGGCTGGGCTTTCCGGACTCATCTATACGGATACCGAAACTGAGGGCCGGAGATATTTCATTAAGTCCCAGGCCGAAGATTCCAACCGATTCGGCAGGGAGCATTACAGTTACCCCTTCGGGAAGATACAGCGTACAACCCAGCTCCATGGCAAAGGCTTCGAGCCCGCTTCCTGCCCTGACTACGGAAGAGGGATCCGCAACATGTATCCAGACAAGTCCTGTTTCCCGGTCATAGCTGATTGCATCATCAGGGTCCGTACTTCCGATATCATCTATCGCATAAGCAGCCAGATGGGTCAGGTCAGCTCTTTCCTCATCAGGAACTGTATCGGGAAAAGGGGGATATTCAAGATCAACAGGGATTGAATAACGGCGGGGCCACGGATTGTTGTCAAACTCGTTCCATACCCCCAGCCTGGTCAGAAGCCCCTGGGCCTTTTCGGGAAGAACCTCCATATCAAGATCGTGCATCAGCTTGCTGGAGGGACTTTCACCATAGGCCACATTTTCGATTTCCCTGAGTCTGGAGCTGTCCTCAGGAACCACCCTGCAGCTTCTTATTCTCTCAAGAAGCTCCGCATGGGCATCCTTTCTTGCATTTTTCAGCTGCTCCTTCATCTCCCTGGAACGGACATGCTCGGAGGAATTGGCCCTGACACCCGATGAAACAGAACCGCTGAAATAAAAATCGCTGCTGATAAGTTCTGCAGCGGCAAGGGCACTTGACGGAGAGAAATCCCCGAAAAGAAGCTCTGTGAATTCGGCGAAATCCATGGTCTCGTCACCCATGAGCTCACTGTTTTCAGCCTGAACCTCGGCAGAGGGAATGTCGGCTGGAGAAGGAACGGAACTGCAGGGTCCCGGATGAACAGGCTCGATATCCTTGAGCCTTACCGATTTTCTGTCTCCGTTTGCAGTACGGATTGAATACTTGTCACCTGAAATTTCGGTAACAACAGCCCCTTTACCTTTATATAAAACCAGAGAATTGTTGTTTACAGTCATTTAAAAAAAATTAACACCATAAATCCAAACTTTCAAGTCCAATATTAATATAATTATATATATTTAAAGAAACGTTTACGATTTTTAAAAGCATACTATAAAAATATTGCACTTTTCAAATCTTTTAATGCTTTGCTTAGATAAAACGGAACATATTAAATAAATCCTAAATCCTTTATCCACCTTTACATTCCCATAATTTTAATCTATAATGACAATGTTATATAGGAGTTTTAAAATCATGATCCCATTGGACAAACTGGAAGAAAACAAGAACAATGTTTACGAGATGACCTGTGCTGCCATCAAAAGGGCAAAGCAGATTGCAATGACAGGTGATGCTGCTCTCGAGGAAGATGATACAACCAAAATTACTTCTATTTCCCTTAACCAGATTCTTGTAGGCAAAACCGGCTATAAGATGGAACAGTAGGCTTGAAAGAAGCTGTTCCCGTCATTGTCGTATTCGGTCCCACAGCTGTTGGAAAAACCGAATTTCTACTTAATTTCGGAAAAATCGGCGAAATAATTAATCTTGACTCACTTCAGGTTTACCGCTACATGAGTATCGGCACAGCCAAGCCTGATTCTGCTGTTACAGACATAATACCGCACCATCTCATCGACTGCATCGACCCCGATACGGAATTCTGTGCCGGAGACTTTGTTTCGGAAGCTGACCGTCTCTGCCAAGAGATATATTCCAGGGGAAAGATCCCGGTTCTTTCGGGAGGTACAGGCTTTTTTCTTAAAAACTTCATCTACGGACTGCCTCAGGCGCCCCCTTCGGATCCGGCAATCAGGGCAGAACTTCAGAAAAGGGCGGAAACAGAGGGGACCGAAGTACTCAGAACGGAGCTTGAAAAGGGAGATCCCGTTTCCTGGGGCAGGATAAAGGCAGCAGATACATACCGCATAATAAGGGCCCTGGAGGTACTGTACACATCAGGACAGCCCCTTTCATCCTTCACCCTCAGCAGCCGGCCCAGAAAGGAGTATTCCTTCTTCCTCATCGGTCTCAACAGGGACAGGGAAGAGCTGTACGACAGGATAAACAGAAGAGTTGATCTCATGTTCGATGCCGGACTTCCCGAAGAGTACAAGATGCTGAGAAAAATGGGCTACAATGATTCATCTCCCGGTCTTTCAGCCATCGGCTACAGGGAATTTTCCCTGATGGAAAAGTACGGAAGCTTTACCCTTGCCGAAATCAGGGAGCTCATAAAGCAGAACTCCCGCAACTATGCAAAAAGACAGCTTACATATTTCAGAGCCCTGGAAAATGTCCGGTGGATAAATCCCGGAGAATGGGAAACCATAGAAAAGGAAATATTAATTTTTCTTGAACAAAACAGCCATGTAGGTATAAAATAGACTCATGTGTTACTTCTGCGGAAAAACTTTGGATACAGAAAGGGTTTACAGAGCTTCGGTCTGCTCAGGCTGCGGCAGGGATCTCAGATGCTGCCTCAACTGCAGATACTATTCCAAGGGCTCCTACCGGGATTGCCGTGAATCGGTACCGGAAGAGGTAAGAGACAAGGAAAGGGCCAATTTCTGCGAATATTTCTGTTACGAGGAAAAGGAGAAATCCGGTACCGAAGAGAAAAAGAAACAGGATGCAAGAAATGAATTCCTGAAACTTTTCGGCGGTAATTAGGATGAAAGGATATGTAATCGGCTTCTACGATTCCGGAATAGGGGGACTCCCTTATCTCAGATGGTTGCAGGAAAGAACGGAAAACTGCAGCTACCGTTATCTTGCCGAAACCGCAAACTTTCCCTTCGGTACAAAATCCGAGGATGAAATAAGGCACATTGTCATAAACAGCATAGGGCGCTTCATCGAAAAGGCTTCTCCCGACATCATTGTAATTGCCTGCAACACCGCATCGGTAACAGCGCTGAAGCTGCTGAGAGAAAACTACGAAATCCCCTTTGTCGGGGTGGTTCCTGCCATCAAGCCGGCCGGAATCCTTTCCAGAAACAAGAACATCGGCCTTTTTGCCACCAACAAGACAGTTTCCCAGGCCTATACCCAGAATCTCATAGATTCCTTTGCATCCGGCTGTACCGTGAAGAAATTTGCCATGCCGGAGATAGTCTCCTTCGTGGAGCACAGTATCTTTACGGCATCCCGGGAAGAAATAACAAGAATGATCACACCTGCCGCCGATTTTTTCAAGGCAAACGGAACCGACACCATCATTCTGGGCTGTACCCATTTCACATACCTTGAAGAAACCTTCAGGGAAATCATGGGACCCGGTATTTCAATCGTGGATTCAAGGGAAGGGGTAGGGAAAAGGACACTTTCCCTGCTGGTAGGGAAAAAACCATCAGAATGCTCCGGGGAAAATCTCTTCTTCACCACATCTGAGGAAAAGAAACCGGAAAACTACAGGTTTATCAGGGATTATTTCGGATTGGAACCCGGCGGTGAAATCTGATCGTCAAGGTCTATGTCGGCCAGGATATCATCCAGGATAAACTCTCCCGATTCCTCCTCCGCC
This sequence comes from Spirochaetia bacterium, assembly GCA_045606105.1. Taxonomy (GTDB): domain Bacteria; phylum Spirochaetota; class Spirochaetia; order CADAEX01; family CADAEX01; genus CADAEX01. The sequence goes on from JAZURI010000002.1 coordinate 122,214, forward strand.
TCCTCAAACTCCTGAATCACCTCATCCGGAATTTCCTCAAGGTCAAGAGGCTCTTCGGTATCGGCCGCTGTTACTTTCACAGGACCCGACTTGATCCATACACCGTATTTTTCAATCTCTTTTTCCATGCTCATACCTGAAGTTTACACCATTTCAGAAAAAATTGGTATATTTTTTTAAAGATATTAACAAAGACGGACGAAAAGATAAATATGAGGCATTTTCGCAATCTTGCTTACGCATTCTTTTTCTGTATCCTCACATACCTGGTCCTTTCGGCTTTCTACGGAGATACCGGCATGCTGGCCTACGAAGAACTTCAGCGGTACAACTCCAAGCTGGAGCAGAACATAAAGGAACTTCAGGTTATCAATGCAGACCTGGAAAACAAATGCCGCATGCTTCAGGACAGTGAAAACATAGTACTTACCGCAAGATCCAACGGCATGATTGCCTCCGACGAGAAGCTGATCATCATAGAAGGCTTCTGCAGTTCCGACTGCCGGGAAGCAGGTCCGGTCCTGGGCTCCCTCTGCGGAAACCAGATAAAGAACGTCAACAGAATCACCGATATCTCGAAACTCAGATTCCTCAGCTTATTAATACCGTTATTGATTTTTCTCTCCGTAAAAATTATATTTAATAAAAATGGTTACAGAAAAAAATCAGGACACTGCAGAGCTTGTGTCACAGGTTCTGCTGAATAACGGAATAGTAATTATCCCTACAGACACAATATACGGATTCTCCTGCCTGCCGGGGCCGGCTGAGCAGCGGCTCAGGGAGCTGAAGGGCAGAGGAGCCGAAAAGCATTTTCTGAGACTTGCCCTTAAGGAGCAGCTTCATATGCTTACCCCACAGCTCCCGGAGGAAAGATTCCTTTCCCTGTGGCCCGGCCCCCTTACCCTGATAATGAACAGTCATGAACCCGGTACAACAACCGGTATCCGCGTACCCGACAATAAGTTTCTTCAGGAAATCCTTGGAAAAACAGGAGCTCCCGTTATTTCATCCAGCGTAAATTTCAGCGGCATGCCTGCCATGAACGACATAAAGGAGATCACCGCACTTTTCGAAGACAAGGTTGACCTGATAGTGGACGGAGGAATCCTGCCCGAATCAGCCCCTTCCACCATTGCGGATATCACGGTGAAGCCCTTCAGGATTCTTAGACAGGGAGCCATGGAGATAAGAAAATGAAAGAAAAAGTCTGTCTTGGTATAGGCTCCAACATGGGAGACCGGCTTGAAAATATCCTTACCGCATTCAAAAAGCTCAGTGCCTTCATCACAGACCTGAAATCAGCATCGATCTATGAAACCGAGCCCATGTACATGACCGAGCAGCCCAATTTTCTGAATACTGTTTTCAGCGGAGAGACTGAGCTTTCTCCCGAGGAGCTTCTCCGGATAATACATTCACTGGAGGATGGTGCAGGAAGGAACAGAAAGCTGGCTGGTCCCAAGGGCCCGAGACCTCTGGATATCGATATACTTCTGTTCGGCCGCAGGATTCTTGATACCGAAATTCTTACGGTTCCCCATCCAGGAATCAGGGAGAGGGATTTTGTCCTGGCACCCCTTACAGAGCTTTTTCCCGGCTGCACAGATCCTGTCACAGGAGAAAAATATATTAAATTTTTAAGAAAAAAGCCTGTTTCCCTCTATTTATCTTCTGATATTTCTGCTATACTTCACGGGAATGGATAATGTTGATTTGAGACTTCAGGTTTATATGGCCCGCTGCGGAGTCGGCTCCAGAAGATTCTGTGAAAAGTGTATAGCAGAGGGACTTGTAAAAATCAATGGCAAGCCCGTAACCGAGATGGGAATCAGGGTAGGCGAGGGTGATATTGTCGAGTACAGAGGAAGAAAGATATACCCCGACAGGAAAAAGGTTTACATAGCCTTCAATAAGCCTGTGAAGGTTCTCTGCACCAATGACGATCCCGAAGGCAGAGATGTCGCAATCAACTATTTCAAGGAAGCCTTCCCATACAGACTCCATAATGTGGGACGCCTGGACTATATGTCCACCGGCCTGATCTTCTACACAAACGACGGAGACTGGACAAAGCTCATAGCACATCCTTCGGCACAGATTGAAAAGGAATACATAGTCGAAACAGCAAAGCCTGTAACCGAGGAGCTCATGATGAAATTCGTAAAGGGCTTTGTAATCGAGGGTGTAAAATACAGAATACAGAAATTCAGCATAAAGAGTCCGGTAAAGATTCATATCATTCTTACAGAGGGAAAAAACAGGGAAATCAGACGTTTTTTCCAGTTCCATTCCATCAAGGTAAAGAAGCTTCACAGAATCAGGATCGGTTCGGTACGGCTTGAAAGCAGCATGCTTCCGGGTAGTTTCAGAGAACTTACCCCCAGAGAAGTGGGCAGCTTCATAAAAAAGAAGGAAGGAGTATAAATGGTAATAGCAATCGACGGACCCGCAGGAGTAGGCAAGAGCAGCATCGCAAAGATGATTGCCGGCAAGATGGGAATTTTCTATCTTAATTCAGGCAATTTCTACCGGGCCGTGACACTCAAGCTCCTCAGGAAGGGAATCAGTCCCGAAAATCAGGGAGAAGCAGTCAGGATTGCTGAAAACACCGTCATTACCGTAAATGACGGCAGGGTTTTCATGGACGGTGAGGATGTGGAGGATCTCCTTCACTGTGACGAAGTGGACGCTGTTGTGGCCCCCGTTTCCGCAATAGTGGGAGTCAGGCTGGTGGTGAACAATCTTCTCCGCAGGCTGGCCGGAAAGCTGGACCTCATTTCGGAGGGAAGGGATATAACCACAGTGGTTTTTCCGGATGCCGACTACAAGTTCTATTTCGATGCATCGGCAGATGCAAGGGCAGCAAGAAGATTCGAACAGGGTGTAAGCAATCTCTCCCTGGAAGAAATCAGGCAGAAGATAATAGAACGGGATAATATTGATATAAATAAATCTTTTGGAGGACTGAAAATTTCAAAAGATTCAATTTATATAGATACAACAGACTTGACCATAGAGCAAGTTTATGAGAAAGTACTTAATAGTATTAAAAAAAATCAGTAGGTAGGTAGGAGTTTTTTCAAATGGCTGAGAAAGAAATGATCAATGAAGAAACAATTAATCAGACAAATCTTCAGGAAGAATACCTGAAGTCCCTTAATGAACTTGAAGATGGACAGATTGTCGAAGGTACAATCATCCAGGTAACACCTGACACAGTTTTCATCGATATCGGATACAAATCAGAGGGAAAAATTTCAATTAACGAATTCGAGGAAGCTCCTCAGCTGGGCGACACAATCAAGGTTGTTCTCGTTAAGAAAGATACACGGGACGGACAGATTGTGGTTTCAAAGAAGAAATACGACGAAAAGAAAATCTGGCAGGACGTAAAGGCTGCATTTGATAACGGTACACCTGTAAAGGGAAAAATTGCCAAGAGCGTGAAGGGGGGATTCGAAGTAGTCCTCGGTCCGGACATCAAGGGTTTCCTCCCAATTTCAAAGGCAGATGTTTTCAAGATCGAAGATCCGGCTCCATACATCGGAACAGAATCCATGTTCTACCTTGAAAGACTTTTCAGCGAAAAGAAAGTCAACATCGTTCTTAACAGAAGAAAATATATGACAGAAGAGCTCTCAAAGAAGAAAGAAGAGTTCTACAGTAATGTAAATGTAGGTGACACAGTAGAAGGTACAGTAAAGACAATCGCAACATTCGGTGCATTCATCGATCTGGGCGGTTTCGATGGACTTCTCCACATCAACGACATGAGCTGGGGACATGTAACAAAACCAAAGGAATTCGTAAAGAAAGGACAGAAAATTGCTCTCAAGGTTATCAACCTTGACAAGGAAAGCAACAAGATCAACCTTTCACTCAAGCATTTCAAGGAAAACCCTTGGGATACATTTGAAGACAGATATCATGTAAACGATGTTATCACAGGAAAGGTGACAAAGCTTACAGACTTCGGTGCATTCATCGAGCTGGAAGAGGGAATCGAGGGAATGGCTCACATTTCTGAGTTCTCATGGATCAAGAAGGTAAACAATCCAAAGGATATCTTCAAGGCCGGCGACGAAGTAAAGTGCATGATTCTCGGATACAACCTTACAGAAGGGAAGATTTCTCTCGGTATCAAGCAGGTTGAGGACAACCCATGGGATACAATCGATGAAAGATATCCTGCAGGAACAGTGGTTGAAAAACCAATTGTTAAAATCACAAACACAGGTGCATTCATCCAGCTGGAAGAGGGAATTGACGGATTCCTCCACGGAGATGACATTTCCTGGACAAAGAAAGTAAAGAATCTCTCTTCAATGTTCAAGGTAGGCGATGTTGTAAAGACAGTTATCGTTAACTGCGACAAGGAACAGAGAAGAATCAAGCTCGGAATCAAGCAGCTTACAGAAAACCCATGGAGCGCATTTGCAAGAGAATTCCAGAGAGGAAGCATCGTAGAGGGTGAAATTTCCAGCAAGTCTGAATTCGGTCTTTTCGTAAAGGTAAAGGGCGATATCGAAGGTCTCATCAACAAGAGCAACATCAACGAGGAATTTGTTGAGGATGTTGACAAGGAAATGGAAAAGTTCAACGTTGGTGACAAGGTTAAGGCCATGGTTACAGAAATCAACCCTAAGAGACAGAAGCTCGCTCTTTCAATCAGAGAGTATAAGAAATCACTCCAGAGAGAGGAAATTTCAAGATACATGAGCGAAAATGATGAACCTAAGGCAACTTTGGGAGATTTCATCAAACACTGAGTTTGAGGTTATAAGGTATGCAACAGGAAGAAAAACCAAACGCACATCAGAGAATCCGCAAGTTTATCTCAAAATATACAAAACCTGCGGCTGTTTTTCTTGTAGCTGTGCTTGTAGTTTTTGTAGTTGTTGAAATTATAAATTTTGCAAATGCAAAGAAGGCTGAAAAGGCAACTGCCCTTATCGAGGATATCCAGGACAGATACATCGAGGCAGTTCAGGCAGAAGAGGATCCTGACAAGATTGCAATGTCAAAGTATCAGAGCTATCTGGACGAGATTGACGGCGTAATTGCACAGTACCCTAAGGAATATGCCGGACTCAGGGCTCTTTTCATGAAGGGCGACATGCTCTATTCATTCCGTGAATATGAAAAGGCAGCAACAGTCTACAGCGAATTTGCAGCAAGGTTTCCTGATTCCTATGATGCACCTATAGCTATCTATAATACAGGTGTATGCTATGAAAATCTCGGCAAGACAGCAGAGGCAGAGGCTGAATATCTTAAGATTTATAACAATTATAAAGAAGATTATGCAATGATGCCTAAGCTTGTTTTCACCTTGGGCAGATTGGCAGAAGGCAGTCAGAAATATGCCGATGCTGAAAAATACTACAATCAGATTACAGAAGAATATCCTGACAGCAACTATTCGCTGTACGGTCAGGACAGAATCATTCTGATGAAAGCCAAAGGACAGATCTGAAACTGATCCTTAAATTTACAAAAACCGGTAACAAAGTATTAACTTTTTACCGGTTTTTTATTTATAATAGGGTAGATGAAACTTAAGGGCATTTTTACTTTATTCATTATATTGACTCTCTCCGCAGTTATGCTCTCATCCTCATGCGGACTCTACTCATATCCTTACATTTCACCGCCGGATGTAAGAACAGTCAGTATCACCGGTGGTAATGCCATTATCATCAATACCGGCGACAACGATCCCGATGTATTCCGGGGATACGAAATCTACTACAAGTTCTATAATCAGAGTACTGCAGCCAACGACCAGAGAAATGACCACAATCAGATCTTCAACAAGCTCAATGACGATGCCCCTAAAGTGCTTACTGCAGCCGGATACAGAAGGGTCAGGACAGAGAAGAACACCAGGGACGACACCCTTTATCCTATGATTTCCGTACCGGCAGGGAGCAAGGATAACAGATTTGACCTTATAATCAATTTTTCTCCAATAACCACCAACGGCTCCAAGGAGGAACTCAAGATCCGATATCTGGGAACAGAGCTTTCACTGTACAGGGATGTGGTTGACCAGGCCCCTGACACAGGAGAATCTCCCAGTGCATCAGATACCGTCTACAAGGACTTTAACAGCGACGACCTCCAGTATACCGAATACCAGGACGGGGATCTTCCGTCAGGTGATGTATCGCTTTCAATGTATGTATTCTCATACGGAATCCATGAAAACATATACAACCTGTACAGCACACCGGTATGGCTGGGATATGTGAACTGCTGGTAAGGAGAGACAAATGCTTGATTATTATCTTGTAAATACAGCACTGGTTTATCTTATTGTGGGAGTTTCCTGTACATTGGTGCTTTATTATGCCTACAGGAGAGATTTCACCGGAAACCTGTGGACAGTAATGATCATGGCCATAGTAGGCTCATACCTGGGAGCTGTAATAGAGTATCTCTTCGGCGATATAATAACAGCCATGACACAGATAGCAGGCCATATCAACATTTTTCCTCCTATAATAGTAGCCTGTATTGTTATCCATATCTATCACAAGGTCAGCAGCAAGAAAAACCGGGATAATAATTAACCCTCTGTTTGACTTGATATAATACATATTCTGTCTACTTTTATTTTCCCTGACATTCCTTACATCACCCCTGTCTTTTTCCGCAAATAAAAAAACCCCCTTCCGGGGGCTTTCTGAGAGTTTCCTGCTGAGGATGAAGATCAGCATGAAGCATATATCTTGATATTTTTTGTCTGTACCAGGTTCTTAAGATGAAGAATGGCTTTCTTCTCAATCTGGCGGATTCTTTCTTTTGTAAGGTTATAAACCTCACCGATCTCCTTAAGAGACATCGGAGTCTCTCCGCTGAGTCCGTAACGGCGTCTGAGTACTGCAGCTTCCTTTTCAGGGAGATTCATGAGCAGCTTTTCAATTTCTTCTTTCAGGGATTCATCAACAAGAATCTCTTCCGGAAGCTTGTAGCTCTTGTCCTCAACAAAGTCTCCGACTACGGAAGCATCTCTTGCGCCCGGATTGAGAGGTGTATCCAGCGATACATATTCTCTTGATACTGCAAGGAGATTTTCCACCAGCCCCTTGTCCAGGTTAAGCATATCTGCCACCTCTTCCGCTGTCGGCTCCTCACCTGTTATTTCATAGATTTCCTTTCTGGCCTTTTCAATCTGAACCAGCTCACCGAACCTGTTGAGAGGAAGACGGATCATCTTGGATTTCTCGCCGATAGCCACAAGGATTGACTGTCTGATCCACCATACCGCATAGGAAATGAAATGGTATCCTCTTGATACATCGTACTTTTCAATGGCATTGATAAGACCGATATTTCCTTCGTTGATCAGATCTGTAATAGGAAGCCCCTTGTTCTGGTATTTCTTGGCAACATTTACAACAAATCTGAGGTTTGATTTGATAAGGATATCTTTGGCCTTCTTATCTCCCTTTGCAGCAAGCTCAGCATATTTCTGCTCTTCTTCGTGTGAAAGCAGAGGAATCTTGTTGATTTCTTTAAGATATACTGCAAGAATGTTTTCGTCGTTGTTGATTGAATGTCTTTTTTTCATATTTAACTTCCTTACATATATTCATGCAATATCCATGCCAATTTCCATATATTCCCTTTTAAAGCAACATATTTTCTTTTATTATAATACTTTATCTGATTATCAGCCTGAATGCGGTTTGGCAAGACAAACTGCGTAAACCTTAAATAGCATCAATTTGACACATATGCTCCCCTACCCCCTTTAAATGAGTATTTATGACACAGTTTTTTTTATTTCTTTTTATATTGAAATTTCCTGTCCGGTTTTGTATATTCATAGTAATTAATCAGGAGGATTTATTATGAAAGTCACACCACTTGAGGACAGAGTCCTTATTAAAACTGCCGAGCTGGAAGAAAGAACAGCAAGCGGCCTTTTTATTCCTCAGACTGCACAGGAAAAGACACAGATCGGAATTGTAGAGGCTATCGGAAGTGACAAGGAGACAATCAAGGTAAAGATCGGTCAGAAAATCATGTATGACAAATATGCAGGCACCGGAATCAAGGTTGACGGAGCCGATTATCTGATTCTTAAGTCAAAGGATATCCTTGCTATCATCGAAGACTGAGACCAATAAAAAAAGCAGCTTTTCAGCTGCTTTTTTTTAATTCAACAAATCACCGCTTTGGTCAACATGATCAAAACGCTGGGCCATTATAACGGCACAGAACATAAGGGCACATCCCCCCAGCTCCCTTACGGAGAAGCCCTCTCCCAGGATAAGCCAACCCGAAACAACAGCAAATACCGATTCAAAGCTCATGAGCAGTGAAGCAACTGCAGGCTCGGTCCATTTCTGCCCCACAATCTGGAGAGTATATGCGATACCGCAGGAAAAAAGACCTGAATACAGGATAGGAAGGATACAGGAGGTGAAGTTGCCTATTTCAGGCTTTTCAAAGATAAACATGCAGATAAGTCCCAGGAATCCTGCAACAAGGAACTGGATACAGGAGAGCCTGACACCGTCCACCTTAGGTGCGTAATGGGCTATTATAAGGATATGGAAAGCAAAGGCAACGGCACAGATAAGTGTTATGAAATCCCCTTTTCCGATGGAAAAACCTTCCTTGATACAGAGAAGATAAAGACCGCCCAGGCCGAGAATGATTGCACCCCATACATGGGTACGGATAGGCTTGCCGAGAAAAATACTGAAAACAGGAACCAGCAGGATATACAAAGCTGTAATGAAGCCTGATTTGCCGGCTGTGGTATATTCGATACCTATCTGCTGGAGAGAGGATGCGATAAACAGTGCCACTCCGCAGAAAATCCCCCCCATGAGAAGAAACTTCCTTTCTTCTGGTGAAGTGTTTCTTTCTGACGCAGGTTTTTTCCTGTCCAGAAACCATATGACCGGAATAAGGGAAAGTCCACCGATAATTGTTCTTACGGAATTGAAGGAAAACGGTTCAAGATAACTGGTTCCGAGGCGCTGAGCCACAAAAGAGGAACCCCAGATAAGTGCAGTAACAAGAAGCAGAATATTGCCTAAAAGTTTTTTATCTTTCATGACAATAAATTTACTAAATTTAGGGTTTTAAAACAAGGGGAACACAACAAGCTTGCCATCAGATTATTAATTTGTTATATTAATATTGTACCCAGGGGGTGAAAATGGTCTCGACTGGGGAATCTTGAAGCATGGACTGCAAGTAGAGAGCTGTCTCTTTAAACCGGCAAAAAAAATTTATCTGCTGAAACAGATTACGCTTTGGCTGCCTGAGGGCAACCACGAACCTTCGGAATGCGGCTCCTAAGTCCGAGCAGGTTTGTCATAAATCGGGGCTAGCCGGCATAAGCTCCTGCGGTATACCGGGACTCCCAGCAGGATCAGGGAACGGTTGGGTCTGTTTTGGAATCTTGCCTTTCCCGAACTTAATCCAGAACTAAGCTTGTAGACGTTCATGGGTCAGTCTTCAGGACGCGGGTTCGACACCCGCCACCTCCAAACTTCGTCCTCCCCTATTATTACAAAAAAAGATTGATAAGATCGTTGTTTCGTGATAAATTGTATAAGTAAATCAAAAATCAATTATACAGGAAAAAACATGAAAAACGCAGACAAACTGAAATTAAATGTCAGACAGGTTGTTATCTGGAGTGCTGCAATGATTCTCGGTCTCATTTTGGGAACTCTGGGAATCGATAAGCTGAATGCATTCTTCAACTTCATCGCAGCTATTTTTTCAAACCTCTTCAAATTTGTGGCTGTACCTACAATCGCATTGGCTATCACCACTACCCTTGCACAGCTGACAAACAAGAAAAATACAGGAAAAATCTTCCTCCATACAATCAGCTATACACTGCTGACAACCCTTTTTGCGGCTCTGGTGGGAGCAGTGCTCTACATGGCTGTAAAACCGGGCAATCTCTCCGTACCTGCAGACCAGCTCCAGGCTATACAGAATGCGGCAAGCAATAACGGTGCATGGCACGGAATCTCTCTCTACGAACACATCCTCAATGTTGTACCAAGCAACATCGTGGCACCTTTCTCTTCCAGCAACGTACTGGCAATTGTAATTATCTCAGCAGCTGCAGGACTTGCTATCGCAGCCAGAAAGGAATCTGAAAACATCCAGGCTCTTTACAAGACTCTTATGGGACTTCAGGAGCTTTTCTTCACCCTTATCAAAGGACTTGTTTTTGCACTTCCTCTCGGAATCGTGGCTTTCTCTGCACAGCTTACAGCAATGCAGGCTACAGCAGCAGCCGGATCCCTTGGCAAATATGTAATGGTAGTCCTGACAGGAAACATCCTGCAGTTCTTTGTGGTTCTTCCGATTTTCCTTCTTATCCGCGGACTCAACCCAATCAAGGTATTCAAAAACATGCTCCCTGCAGTTCTCATGGCCCTTTTCACAAAGAGTTCAATGGCAACTCTTCCTATGACTATTTCTTCTGCCGAAAACAACATGAAGGCTAAACCTGAGGTTTCACGCTTCGTACTTCCTATCTGCTGTACAATCAACATGAACGGATGTGCCGCATTTATTTTGGTTACTTCCCTCTTTGTAATGCAGAACGGCGGTGTTCCTCTTACACTGGGAACAATAATCATGTGGGTACTTATTGCTGTAATTGCCGCAATCGGAAATGCAGGTGTACCTATGGGATGCTACTTCCTTACACTTTCCCTTATGGCCGGTATGAACATGCCGATCTGGGTTCTCGGAATCATCCTTCCGGTTTATGCAGTAATTGACATGATCGAGACAGCTGTAAACGTTTGGAGCGACTCCTGTGTATGTGCCATGGTTGATAAGGATACAAACAACTGATAAACCGAAAGGTACACAAACAGAAAAGGCGGGCCTGAAACCCGCCTTTTTTTATTGAATCATCTTTTCCGTATCAAAGACAATACGCCGTTTATGAATGTCAGCGGATGAACCGGACATCCCGGAATATATAGGTCTATGTTGTGCTTTTCAAGAAAGCTCCTGTCAATCCTGGTACTCTCCCTGAATACACCTCCGGAAATGGCACAGGCTCCGCAGAGAATAACAATCTTTGGGTCCGGTACCGATTCATAGCAGTTTTCCAGAGCATATGCCATGTTTTCCGATATGGGACCGGTAATGACTATTCCATCGGCATGACGGGGAGATGCTACAAACTCTATTCCGAAACGACCCATATCAAAGTTTACGTTTGAGCAGGCATTGAGCTCCATTTCGCATCCGTTGCAGCCTCCTGCTGAAACCTGTCTGAGCTTCAGGGATCTTGAGAAAAGGGATGTTATTTCCTTTCTTGTCTTTACGGCAAGCTTTTCGTACATCTGAGGTGTCATGTCGTCGGTAATGACCAGCAGCTCACGGTTTGTGGATGAAAGCTTGTTGCTGTTGGTGAATTCTATGGCATGGGCAGAACAGTTCCGGCTGCACTCACCGCAGAAGGTACAGCGTCCCATATCTATCATCAGAGGCTTGATGCTGATGGCATCGGCAGGACAGACTGAAACACACTTTCCGCAACCGTGACAGTAGCGGCTGTCAACCTTGGGAAGACCTCTGAACTGGCTTCTCATAGGTGCTGTTTCTATGCTCTTTATATACTGTTTTCCCTGAAAGATCCTTGTTTTCAATGTATCTATCATTTTAGGCTCCCTTAAAGGTCGTTTCCTGTATATGACAGGTTAAAGCTTTTGTTACAGAGAGGGAAATCGGATATTCCGTTGTTCCTTACTGCCATGGCAAGTGCAAACCAGTTGGAAAAGGACGGGTCCTTAATTTTATATCTGGCCAGCTTTCCCTGTTCATCTGTAATCGCTGCATGGACTACCTCTCCTCTCCAGCCCTCTACCATGGAGATGGCAAAAGTATTTTTCTCATACTCCTGACTTCTGCAGACACATATTTCTCCCTGCTCCTTATCAAGTCTGTCGAAAATATGGTCTATAATTGCAAAGGAATCGATTATTTCATTGTAACGAAGCATGAAACGGGAATAGACATCACCCGTATATCTGAACTCCATGGGCCTGAAGTCTGATTCTTCATAGAAGCTGTCGGGAAAATTATATCTTGTATCAATGTCGATACCGCAGGATCTTGCTGCCATTCCCACCACACCCAGCTCCTTGGCTGTTTCATGGAAAACTATACCTGTATTTTCAAGTCTGGACATTACGGAGGAGCTGCCGAGCATGGCCTTTACCATCCGTACCACATCCTTCTTTACCTTTGCAAAGGTTGTTCTGGCAACAGCAATAAGCTCCCGGTCCGGATTGTAGTTTATACCGCCGGTGGTGATAAGACCTCTTCCGAAACGGCTGCCGGAGAATTCCAGCATGGTATTGATTACCAGGGTTCTGGTAGCTCCGAAAACAGAGGCTCCCATAAGGTAGGCAATGTCTCCGGCAATGGCACCCAGATCTCCGATATGGATGGCGGCACGTTCCATTTCAAGAGCCATGATTCTGACAAGACGGGCCCTCTCAGGAACCGTAATTCCCATGAGAAGCTCCATTACCATGGAATAGGCTGTATTGTAGGCAATAACACTGTCGCCGCATATGGATTCTGCCAGCTGGTTTGAAGGGCGTCTGAGCATAAGCTCCTCTACCCCTTTATGCTGGTATCCAAGCATGATTTCAAGGTGATAGACATCCTCGCCGCTGCACATGAACCTGAAATGTCCCGGCTCAATGACTCCGGCATGGATAGGACCGACAGCAACCTCGTGGACTTCCTCTCCGGTCATCTTGAAAAATTCATATTTGTCCTGATTCTTTCTTACCGGCTTGAGCCATGGGTGGCCTTCCGGATAAATACCGAATTCCTCATAAAATTCCCTTTCAAAAATATGAAATGCAGGAATTACCTCGGTAAAGGCTCTGTAGCTTTTTACTTCAGGTCTGAATATGGCAGAGGAAAGATAGATATCCCCATTTTCATCATCAGCCAGGGCAATGTAAAGACGGATACCGTCGGAAAGGGAGTGTCCGAAGAACATCAGAGGCCTGAAGCCCATTTCCTCTGCTTCCTTTCTGAGAAGACCGATATCAGCCACCGGTATGTCAAAGCTTTTTACTTTTGTATTATTCTTTATTTTCAACCAATCAGTCATAGACTAAAACCTCAGGAACGGAGGCACATAGACTCCGAGTGTAAATACCATGGTCAGAAGGATTATCTGGGGCACATACATGCACCAGGAAAGCTTCTTTCTGTTCTCCCTGACCTGCTCTTCCTTATCCTCGGCTACCTTACCGAATGTCATGCTGAAAACAACCCGGGCAAAGCCGTGAAGAATTACGGTAAGAAGAATCACAAACAAGGCACACATGAAATAGTGGTGCTGGGCAAACATGACCTTGATTATGAGATATTCGCTGATAAAAAGGGATGATGTAGGAAATGCACAGATGGCAAGATAGGAAAAAATCCAGAGCCACCCTGTTTTCCTGTCAATGCTGTTAAGACCTGATACACGGCTGACACGTCTTGAATCATAGAGCTCAAGAATGTTTCCGGAGGTAAGGAAGAAGGAGGCCTTGGCAAAGGAGTGTCCTATGACATGAAGCATGACTGCATACATGGCGGCAGGACCAAGAGCTGTACCGATGGCAAGGATTCCCATGTTTTCCACGGAAGAATAGGCAAGCATACGCTTGTAGTTCTTTATCTTGTTTACATAAACGGCAGTAACCAGCAGGGAGGAGAATCCCATGACCAGAAGAATGAGCCGGCCGTAGCTGTCATGTCCCGATGTTTCGAGGATACGGAGCACCCTGAGAATAACCAGGAAAGCGGAATTGAGCAAAGTTGCGGACAGCAGTGCCGAAATAGGACTCGGAGATTCGGAATGGGCATCCGGCAGCCAGAAATGAACCGGAGCAAGTCCCATCTTTGTACCGAAACCGAAAACGATAAAGACAAAGGCTGCCTTCATCCAGAACGGATCGAACTGGAAGGAGTTGCATGCCAGGATAGCATAGTTCAGCGAGTTTACCCTGTCGGTGGAGATATTGAGGAGGATAATACCTACAAAGGCCAGTGCAATACCGACAGAACAGATAAATACATATTTCCAGGCTGCCTCGATGGAGTTTCTGGTCCTGTTGAAATAGATGAGATAGGCTGTGGTAAGTGTTGTGGCCTCCACAAAAACCCAGGCAAGCCCCAGATTGGTGCTGAGGGTTGTTCCTGTCATGGCAAAGATGAAGATAAGCATCAGGAACATGTAGAACCGGATTCTCTTTTCCTCATGCTTCATATGCTTTATATAGCCGGTGTTGTAGACAGCTGCCATGAGAAATACCACGGAAAGCACCAGAAGGAAGATCTTGTTGGTATTGTCTATGGCAAAATAGCGTACCGATGAAAGATAAGTGTCATGGGTAAATACCAGGATACAGCTTATGACAATATGGAGCAGAGCATAGGAATTGACGGCAAAAACATCAAATGCCCTTTTCTTTATTATAAAAATGAGAAGACCAGCAACAAGCGGATAAATAAGGAGAATATCAATCATTTCCGGAATCCTTCAGCTCAGAAAGCTTTGATACATCAAGATTTTTAAATTCCTTCTCTATGAGATTGACAAACATTCCAAGGATAAAGATATCCAGGAATACCTCGAAAAGTACTCCGGCATTGACCAGAAGCGGCATCTCCTTGGCTATGGAAAGGGAAAGAAGGAAAATTCCGTTTTCCATTGCAATGAATCCGATGATACTGGAAACAATGTTGTGTTTGACGGTTATGAGCCAGAGACAGATGATAATGGATGAAACCGACACTCCGAAATGAATCGGGGAGATGATCGGATAGGACTGAATCCAGTTCTGTGACAGGATACCTGCAAGAAGAACAAGGCTGGCTATGAGCAGTGAGAAAAAGTGAGGCTTGCCGGGAGCTTCATCCCTGAGCATACTGTGTTTTTTCAGGATCCTGGTCAGAAACCACGGAATAAGGATAGCCTTCACACCCAGGGTTTCCAATGTAAGGAATATAAAGCTTCCAGGATGCAGCTTGTGGATTTCAGTACAGCAGATAAGGAACAGGAGAAGCCCCTGCCATACGAGAAGCCGTATGTGGGCCGCCAGCCGTCCCGTAGCTGCAAAATAGAGCATTGTAAAACCGAAAATTACTATAAGGCCGTTTTCCATATCAACCTCCGAAGCCGTTGGCTACAGCCAGGGCCAGAACAACAAGGGAAAGGGAATTCATGATGAAAACGAATTCAAACACACGGGACATCCTGATTCGTGCCATGGCCGATTCCACGGTACCTATTATCAGGGAAATGATGACCACGATACCCAGATAAAGAGCCAGGGCAACAAGTATCGGAAGCTCCGGCGGAAGGATAAGGTTTATGATGATGGATGAAAGGAGCAGCATCTTTATGGAATTTCCCCATGTAAGGAGAGCCAGGTCGGATGCGCTGTTGTCAAGGATCATTACCTCGTGGATCATTGTAAGCTCAAGATGGGTTGCAGGATCATCCACCGGAACCCTGGAGCCCTCTATAAGGATCATCAGCATTATGGAAACTGCGGTGATAATGGTAATAAGAAGTCCGTAACCCTCGGCCACTGTTATCATGTTCACCACGCTGGCAAAGGTATAGTTTCCGGTAACCAGCATTATGGAAGCAAGAATAATAAAGAAGGCAGGCTCGACAATGGTTGTGAAGCAGGCTTCACGGGAGGCTCCCATTCCTTCAAAGCTGCTGCCTGTATCCATGGCACCCAGCAGGGAAAAGAACTTTCCGATTCCGAGAAGATAGGCAAAAAGGATGAATCCTGCCTGGATATTTATTATGGTGGTTCCGTTTACCAGAGGAACGAAGGCAGAGGCAAATATCACCGCACAGAAGGATGCAACCGGGGCAATGATAAATACTGCCGATGTGGTGGTGCTTATCACGAAATCCTTTTTCATGAGTCTTATGAAATCATATAACGGCTGGAACAGGGATACCCCTTTACGGCCTCCCCAGAAGGCCTTTGTCTTTTTAATTATTCCCATCATCAGGAAAGGAACAAGAAGCACTACGGCTAAGTTAATAAAAATCATTCCGCCCCCTTAAAACCAGAAAAGACCGAGAATAATCAGCACAAGGAAGCCAAGACCGTACATTATGTAATGCTGCAGGTTTCCGTTCTGTATCTTTTCAAACCGGCTGAGGAAAGAGAGACTTCCCTTCAGCATTGGATTCAGTACATAAATCTCTTCTATATCAAGCATTGAAGATTCGTAATGGGCGCTGTGAGGAAACAGCTTCTTAGGCCTGGCAATGTTGAAGACCTTCTTGAAAAGAGGTCCCAGCACCGATACCAGAGGCTTTCCGTAGGAGGAGGCTGTATACTGCATCCTCGGATCCGGTCTGTCATAACCGCATCCCCAGGTTTCGTATGAAGAGGCATGCTTCTTCATGTAGACAAGCTTGATTCTGACCAGAAGTGCCACCACTGCAATGAAGGTTACCGCAACCACGGAAATCACACTGAGGGTCTCCATCACAGAGAAGGCCTCGGCAGGGGGAACAAATCCAGCAAATTGGCTGACAGGACCGGCAACAAAGCCGATAAACAGCTGAGGGAACATACCCACTGTAATGATAAGCATGGCAAGAATGCTCATAGGAAGTATCACTGCCTTGCCGGAGCTTTTCTTTTCGATGCGGGCAGCATCTGTTCTCGGCATTCCCAGGAAGGTGATACTGAACATCCTGGAGAAGCAGAGGATAGCCATGGTACCGATAAGAGCCAGGGAGGCAAGTGCGAACATGAGAACCGTAATCGCATTGAAGCTGAAGATTCCCAGACCTCTGATTATTCCGAAGTAAATAAGGAATTCGCTGATAAATCCGTTAAGAGGAGGAAGACCGCAGATTGCTATTGATGCCACCAGGAAAAGAGCACCGGTAACAGGCATTGTCTTTATGAGTCCCCCCAGGGATTCAATATTTCTTGTATGTGTCTTAAGGTAAACGTTTCCGGCTGCAAAGAAGAGAAGCCCCTTGAAGAGGGAATGGTTGAAGACATGGAAAAGAGCACCGGCAAAGCCCAGGAAGGTTACCAGCTGGCTTCCGTAGGAGATTCCCAGCATTCCCACACCGATTCCTATTCCGATGACACCCATGTTTTCGATACTGCTGGCTGCAAGGACACGCTTCAGGTCCCGCTGGGTAACGGCATGGAGTATACCGTAGAGTCCGGTAACGGAAGCAACTATAAGGACTGTATATGCAAGCCATCTTTCAGGAACACCGATCATGTCAATGGTTCTGAGGATTCCGTAGATACCTGTCTTGATCATGACTCCTGACATGAGACCGCTGATATGGCTCGGTGCCGCAGGGTGTGCTTCCGGAAGCCAGTTATGGAAAGGAAAGAAGCCGGCCTTGATACCGAATCCGAAAAAAGCAAGAAGGAATACCACAGGAAGCGGTCCCCTGCTTTCGAAAAGGGCAAAGGAGGCTATGATGAAAAGGACGGAAACATGCATGAAAACCAGATAATGGATTCCGGCATTGAGAACTTCCTTTTTCTCATTTTCAAAAATAACCAGGAAAAATGAACTGAGAGACATTATTTCCCAGAAAACCAGGAACATGAGCCCGAAGCTGCAGGTTACAACCAGCTCCATGGAAGCAAGAAGCAGAAGGAAGAAAAAAAGATGGCTTCCTACCCTTTTCCCCTTCTCCCTGTATGGCTTCAGATAGCCGTTCATGTATATGGCAGCCATCAAGCCCATCACTGCTATGACTACCAGGAAAAAAGCACTGAGCTGATCGATACATATCGCAAACCGTCCGAGAACGGGATTGAAGAAGAATTCAATTTTTAATGTTGTACCAAAAAGCAAAACCCTCAATGCCACAATAAGCGACGGAAACACTATCAGTCCCGCTGCCACTGCTGCAATCAGAATCATATTCATTTTACTCCGGATAAATTTTATAGTATATTTATTATATATACTATAAAAGGCTATTTGACAATCAGCTGATTTATTGCGATATTTAAATTAATAAAATTATTCAGGAGTGATCTATCAATGTTTGATTTTTCAGCAACAGGTGTACAGAGCGTACAGGAAAGAAGTCTCATAAGAAATGTTTATCTCTGGATGACAGCAGGACTTGCCCTTACCGCAGTAGCATCATTCTACATGATGAGCGATCTGGCAAGGCTGAACACCATCATGAAATCCGGAACTCTTTTCGGACTGTTCATTGCGGAATTTATTCTTGTGTTCATGCTTTCAGGAAGGATTCTCTCCATGTCTCCGCTTACTGCAACACTCTGCTTCGGTGCCTACTCCGTCCTTAACGGAATCACCCTTTCACCTATGCTCTATCTCTATACCCAGGCCAGCCTGACAACCACCTTTTTTGTTACTGCAGCCACATTCGGTGCCATGTCCCTCTATGCGGTTACAACAAAAAAGAACCTTGCCGGCATGGGACAGTACCTTTCCATGGGGCTTATAGGAATAATTATTGCCTCTGTGGTAAACATGTTCCTGGGAAGCTCATCCTTCGATTACATGATCTCATTTGCAGGTGTCCTTCTGTTCTGCGGACTCACTGCCTTTGATGTACAGTATATCCTTAACATGAGCAGAAGCTATTCCGGTGCCATTGATGAAACCGACTACGTGAGATTCTCCATTCTCGGAGCCCTCAAGCTTTACCTGGACTTCATCAACATGTTCATTTTCCTTCTCAGATTTTTCGGAAGAAGAAACGACTGATGCGTGTTACCGGTGGTATCTATTCAGGCAGACAGGTGAAATGCCCCAAGGGGATTATCAGACCTTCCATGGACAGGATGAGGGAATCGGTATTCTCAATTCTCGGCAATCTGGAGGGTCTCTCCTTCCTGGACATGTTCAGCGGTTCCGGTATCATAGGAATCGAAGCAGCCTCCAGGGGGGCAGAGCCTGTTGTTCTGGTTGAAAAGGACTTTATCAAGAAAAATGTCATAAAGGAGAATATATCCTTTGTGGAAAGTGAGATTTCTCTCCGTCTTATGTCGGTGGAAAGATATATCCAGTGCATGCCGGACGGAAGCTTCAACCTGATTTTTCTGGATCCTCCTTTCCCAAGACAGAAGAAAAAGGACCTTATCTACAAGATCGGAGAATCGGAGCTTCTCAAAGAAAACGGAATACTCATGATTCATTATCCTCAGGAGGACAACCTGAATGAGGAACAGTTTGAGAAGTTCGACCTTATTGACGAAAGAAAATACGGCCGGTCAATTGTCCTTTTCTACAGAAAAAAGAGTTAAATGAAAATTACTGCCGGGAAACAGAAATGGAGTACCGCCAGGATTATTGCCCCTATTCCTATCATTCCCTTGAACTTTTCGGTAAATGAATAGAATTTGTTCAGTTTTTCGGAAAAATCCTCTTTCTCCTTCTTGATGACTATAACTTCAGGCTGCTCACCGGCCCCTTCGGCAACGGTTTCAGCTTCAATAACGGAAGACTCATCTTTCTTGATGAGTTTGTCATGAAGGAAATAGAGACAGATTACAAGTGAAGAAACTGCTATGAAAAGGTCTCCAAGCACAGGAACATCATCGCAGAATACGCTGATTATCTTGAACAGCCCTGTAATACCTGCAACAATTGCAAATACAAATCCGGTTTTCCCGTTGTCAAGAAATTCCTTGATTTTGGTAACGGCAGGGAATTTATTTGCAAAAAGCTCGTTTGCGAAATAGAATCCTCCGATAAGGTTCACAAATATTGCAAGAAAATAGAATTGTACCATATGATGCTCCTCTCCTGATTAAATAATACAATCATTATTGCTGAACAGTCAATTTGTTTTTTTCATCTTCCAGCATCCGGTCCACCACCTGAAGCTTTTTCCGGAGACTCTTTATTGCCTTCTCCAGCTTGTCCTTCTCGGCCTGAAGCCTGTTTACCGGTGACGGGATATCCTCCGGTTCCGGAGCCTGCCGTACTATGTTGGTCTTCACGGTATCTCCCGACTCCCCTTCCAGGAATGCCTTCTCGGCCACTTCCCGCTTTGCCTCATCCTTTATGCCGGCCACTGTTTTCATGTTGTCATAGCCGATGGCAGGATTGATATCATACTGCTCTATCTTCAGCAATGTGCCTGCGGTTGTCTTTTCGATACCTAACTCACGGTCCACATAGTCATCGAAGCTGAGATGCTTTTCCAGACATTTTTTTCTTACCTCCATAAGTACGGAGGCAAATTCCTTCATCAAGGTTCCGTTTTTAAGAAGAAATTCGTTCTTTATCCTTTCTGTAAGGGCAATGAACTCCTCATCCGTACGGAATGGATTGGAATAGACACCGAGCTCTTCTGCCCTGCGGAGCAGCTCGTGGAAAACGGCCCAGAACTTTCCGGTATGGCATCGGTTTGAAAGAACCACACCGCCGGACCTGTAAGTAACCACATGGTGGGCAAATTCATGGATGGCAGTATACATCAGCTCTGCATCGGATTCCATGTTCTTGTTGTGAATGATTATTTCCTTGGTGGAAGGCATGTAGAGCCCGTTTACCTTTTTGCTTTTCTTTCCTGAAAAAAGCAATGTGAAAGGGGGAACATCCTCTGCAAGGCTTCTGAGTTTTTCTGCTACCTGATCCTGATTCATTCCATTACTCTCTGTAAATTATTCCTTTAAGCTCTTCCATGAAGGACTTGTCCTGTCTTGCCGCACTGAGAAGCTTGGAAAGGGCTGTTTCTGCCATGCTTTCCATGGATGCTCCCTCTGCCTTGTATTCATCTGTCTGCAGCACATAGATAACCACACCGTTCCTGTCGGATATGTGGAATGCACCGCTGAGTGCAGTGCTGTAAACACCCTGGGCATTCAGCACTGTTTCTCCGGTATAGAGCTCCAGCTCGATGTTGAACTGCTCCTTTGTACCCGGTACCACCAGATTAAGCTCAGCCTCATCGCCGGTAATGAATTCACGGAACATGTCAGCCAGTCTGTCGGAATAGAGTTCTTCCTCCACCTTGATATCCGCAGTGACGGAAATACGCTCCACATGGAAATGAAGCGGAACCGAAGGAACATATTCCAGCCTTGAAAGCAGCTCCTTGTTTCCGATTCCAAGTCTTACGGTATAGATATGGTTTCCCAGAGTCTTTTTCTTTTCTGCGGCAAAGCTTCCGAAATAGATACCTTTTTCGTTTGTCTTTATAGTATCAAAAACCTCACCGTTTTCCTCAAGAATATCCAGGGAGATTACTCCGGGATTGTCTCCTGTTCCGGGTCTGACCTCGGTGAAAAGATTAAATCCCTCGCCGTATTCGCATCTGGCATTGGCCGGAGAAATGGAAAGCTTTGCGTTGTCCAGGAGATTGTTCAGCCTTTCTGTTACAGTTGCTGTCTCCATGGAAAAATAGGATGAGGAGGAGGCAATATCGTAGGCATTGCACAGAACTCCCAGCTTATCGGCAAAAGTAAGGGCATCGTTATATTTTTCCAGTGTGGAATGGAGTCTCTCCTCTTCTGAAGACTGGTCCTCCACAAGGGCGGATTCGGCATCGGTCTTAAGAAGACGATATCTGATTGTATGGGTTCCCAGCATTGAGGATTTCTTGATATCGGTCTTTTCCAGACAGCGGGCTCTGAGAGTCTCTCCCACCTTTTCAAGCTGGAATTCTTCCTTTACCTGAAGAAACATCTCCTCCATGGCACCTGATTCAAGCTCTGCCAGCTCAGCCTTCTTTCCCTTGGCTTCAGCGACAAACCATTCATCATCTCCGGAATCGGACTTGAACCATCCTGTAAGGGATTCACAGCCGGAAAACAGGAACAGAACTGCAATAATCAAATAAAATAATCGGAATTTGTTTCTCATAAAATATAGAATAGGGGAAAAAAAACGGGCTGTCAAGAACAGCCCGATTATTGAAAAACAGATAAAATCAGTAACTTTTTGTTGACTGCATCTTGCGATTTTTTTTCATCTGTTTTCTGAGAATTGCTTTTTTCTTGCGGGTATTGATTGTGGAAGGTTTCTCATAGTATTCTCTTTTCTTCCATTCTCTGATAATGCCCTCTTTTTCTACCATTCTCTTGAAACGTTTAAGCGCTTTTTCCAAAGATTCGTTATCGTCTACTTTTACAAATGCCATTGGAAATCACCCCCTTTGGTAAACCAGTCCGTAAATATGTTCAATATAATAAGCAAAACAGGAAATTTTGTCAATTCCTCAGACCCGTTCCATATCCTGAATTACCAGCTGAGGAGTAACCTTGTTCCTGAAAAAGTTGTTTTCTATCCTGAAAATGACATTTACCCTGTCACCTACCGAAAATTCCTTTACCCTGTCGGAGCTGTTCCAGAAGATTGCAGGCCAGAGATTCTTTCCCGAATCCAATGTGAATTTCAGATGTCCCGATTCCTTCTGCCCCACTATATCCATTACCTTGATTACCAGCTTCTTGGCCAGGAAAAACAGGGGTGGATTGCTTTCTCCGTAAGGAACCAGCTTTTCGGCCACATCCAGGATTGCCTCTGTCAGATATCCCTCCGGCAGCTCTGCATCAATCTCTATGGCAGGCTTGTCCGGAATCTCGATTCCCTCCTCTTCGGTAAACTTCAGAAGATGCTTTCTGAAGGAATCGATATCATCGGCCTTCAGGGAAAAGCCCCCTGCAAAATCGTGTCCGCCGTAATCGATGAAAAAATCGCGGCAGTAATCCAGAAGAGGCATGATGGAATAGTTTCTTACGCTTCTGACCGATCCCACAGCCTTGTCGTCCATTATGGAATAAATAATGGAAGGAACATTGTAATAATTGGAAAAACGGGCGGCAAGAATACCGGTAATACCTCTCGGAACCCCTTTTCCCCCGGTACAGAGAAGGGAGCTTGAATAGCTTTCCATGCTCTCCTTTGCACTGTGATGAAGCTTGTCCCAATACTCCTCTCCCAGCTTTTTCCGCTGCTTGTTAAGGGAAAGTATCTCATCGGCCAGCAGCTTTACCTCTGCTATATCCCTGCTGAGGAACAGCCTTACCGCCTTGGATGGAACACCCATGCGTCCCGATGCATTTATGACCGGGGAAACATACCAGGCTATATCGGCGGTGGTTATGGTCCTGTCAATGAGCTTCTGTCTGACCAAAAGCTCGTGGAGCCCCGGAATATCGGAAGAAATCATGTTCCTGAGACCCTTTCTGACCATAATACGGTTTTCATCCTTCAGCGGCATGAGATCGGCAACGGAGCCGAGAGCCACCAGCGGGAGAATCTTTTCATATTCGGAAGAAAGGTTCTGGTATCTTGAATAAAAAACAGATCTGAAAAGAGAGACAAAGATATCAATTTCCGAGGTTTCTCCCGATTTGTACCTGCTGTCCAGACTCATTTCACGCATTCTGAGAAGTCCCATTCCCTGAAGCTGAGGATAAAGCTTATAGACCTCTGAAGCAAAATCCAGGGTCTGCAGCTCGGTGTTCGGAAAAATCTCGCTGAAAACTGCTTTCTGCTCCCTGGCACCGAAGGTATATATATAGGAGCCGGTCAGGAAGTTCATGAGCCTGGTGGATTCAGGCCCTTTGAGAATGTCGGGAACTATCACTTCCCTTACCCTGGCCACCTCTGCAAGATTGCACAGCTTTACAGCCTCGAAAATATATGTTCCCCTGACTCCCTGTCTTATATGAAGAAGGGTCACGCTCTGCTTGTAGTACCCTGTGGCGGCAAATTCCAGAGCCCATATAACCTTGGAGACAACTCCGCAGCCGGCAAGATCCCTGAAAGGATAACCGCAGTCCGGTACCTTTGGATTTATTATGGCGGCACACTCCGGAAGCTCCTCAGGTGCGGTATGATGGTCCAGAACCACGGTATCGATACCGAGACCTGCTCCATAGGCTATCTCCTCCTTGTTTGAAATACCGCAGTCCACTGTTATGATAAGGGTTACATCCATAGATGCGGCATAATCCACAGCCTCTTTTGTAAGGCCGTAAGGTTCATCCCCCTCAGGAACCTTCCACAGGGTTTCGATACCCATGGAGCTGAGTTTCTGTGTAATGAGAACAGTAGAGGTTATTCCGTCGGCATCCCTGTCGCCGAAAACCATAACTTTCTCCCCCTCGGCAGCTGCATCCAGGATTCTGTCCACAGCATCCTCCATCTGACTGAAACAGAAAGGATTGTGAAGATACCTGGTTTCATCCTGCAGGAAGAATTTGATATCCTCGGGTCTGGTTATTTCCCTTCTGACAAGGATAGAAGCAAGCAGCAGGGAGATATGGTATTTCTCGGCAAGCTCCTTTACATCCTGTGTGTCAATAAATTTCTTGTTATATTTCATCAGTTTCCTTTATTACGTCCATAACTCCGGCAAGGGTATTGAGGCTGCATTCAAGAAGAGTCTGCAATACACCTGTAAGCCTTCCGTGAAGCAGAAGCCTGTCGCTCCGTCCCAGAGAGACCCTGAGGGCCTGGGAAAAATCAACGGAAGAGGTATATTCAATGTATTTTGAAATACCGGGATTTTCTTTGAATGATAACATATCGGAATGCTCTTGTTCAAGTTCGGGAACCAGTCCCAGAAGATAAATTATCCTTATCATGAACTGTATATTTATGTAGATTATTTTTTCTTCAGGCCCCTTTTCCAGGAGTTCCATCGAGGTATGGAGAAGCCGGTAAAGCTCCCGGGAGCCTTCGCCTCCGCCATGGGACCTGATTACGGTCTCGAACCAGAAAAGGACCACATAATAGCGTCCCAGGTCGCTTTTCAGGCCGGTAAACCAGTCGATCGGGGTAAAGTCCTCAATTCTGGGTATCTTGTATCTGGGATTGTTATAAAGAAGAAAAATTCCGGAGGTTACAGGCGAAACAAGGGGGCCTATCCTGCTTTTTCCCTTGTAGCCTCCGAAAGCGGTGAAATCAATTATACCGTTATCCGGGGTAAAGACCCTGACCCCTTTGTGGTACTCCCCGATACGGTAATTTTTAAGTATGATTCCCTCTTGCCTTGTATAACGGTCCATTACCGTTATTTTAACTTATGAGTTATTTTTTAACAATAGCAAAAGAGAACTCACAGGTAACACAGATCTTTCCGTTCACTGTCCCTTTGCCGGAAGCGAAGTAGAAAGGTCCCTTGGAACCCTTGATTTCACACTCAGTTTCAAAAAGATCTCCGGGAAGGACGGGGTTTCGGAACTTGACCTTATCAAGTCCTGTAAAAAAAGGGAGACTATTATCCGTACATTTCCCGGAGAGCAATACACATGTGGACTGTGCCAGGATTTCACACAATACAACGCCGGGAACTACCGGATTTCCGGGAAAATGTCCCTTGAGAAACCATTCGTCTCCCCGAACCTTGTACTTGCCTCTGGCAATACCGTCTGTGACCACAGCTTCATCAACAAGAAGCATGTTGTCACGATGAGGTATGATTTTTTCGATTTCTTCCCTGGTCATATCATTCCTCCGCCTTTGTGAAGGCTATACAGGCGTTATGACCGCCGAAACCGAGGGAAATTGACATTGCGAGACCGATATCGGCCCTGCGTGCAACCCCTGCGACATAATCAAGGTCACATTCCGGATCAGGCTCGCAGAGACCCAGTGTAGGAGGAACGATACCATCCCTCAGAGCCTGGATTGCAACGATAGCCTCAACAGCTCCTGCCGCTCCCAGCATGTGGCCGGTCATGGATTTTGTGGAGCTGACAAGCACCCTTCCCACATTTTCACCGAAAGCCTTGTGGATAGCCACAGTTTCAGCCTTGTCGTTAAGCTGTGTACTTGTTCCGTGGGCATTGATGTAGATTTTTTCTTCATCTTCCCTGCCCGCTTCCCTGATTGCATCGATTATGGCCCTGGAAGCACCTACCGCATCCGGGTGTGGTGCAGTGATGTGATAAGCATCGCAGGTGGAACCGTAGCCTTTGAGCTCGGCATAGATTTTGGCTCCCCTGGCCTTTGCATGCTCATATTCTTCCAGAACAATAGCTCCAGAACCTTCTCCGATTACGAAACCGCTCCTGCGCTTGTCAAACGGAATGGATGCCGTATCAGGATCTTCACTGGTGGTAAGAGCCATGCAGTTTGTGAATCCCGCTACCCCGATAGGTGTGATTGCTGCTTCAGCACCTCCCGTGATAATAGCATCGGCATATCCGTATTTTATAGCCCGGAATGATTCCCCGATAGCACTGGTTCCTGTTGCACAGGCAGTGGTAACCGGAATACAAGGTCCCTGAGCATTAAATCTTATTGCAATATTTCCTGCAGCCATGTTAGCAATCATCATCGGAATGAAAAGGGGTGAAACACGCCTTGGTCCCTTTTCGTTGAGCTTCCAGATTTCTTCTGAAATGGTTACAAGCCCTCCGATTCCTGAGCCATAGTAAACACCCAGTCTTTCCGGTGCCACGTTTCCGATGATATCACTGTCGGAAACTGCCTGAACTGCAGAAGCAACGGCATACTGTGTAAAAAGGTCGCTTTTTCTGATCTCGCTCTTTTCCATGTAAAGAGTCGGATCAAAATCCTTTACCTCAGCTGCCAGCTTTACTTTAAAATCGGTTGTATCAAACCTGGTTAATTTTCCAATACCGTTTTTACCGGACACAAGTGAATCCCAGAAGGATTTCACATCGTTTCCGATCGGGGTTATGGTCCCCATTCCAGTAACAACGACTCTGCGCATTATTTACCTCACATTGCCAGTCCGCCGTCAACGCGGATGACCTCTCCTGTCACATAATCGGACATGGAGCTTGCAAGAAAAAGTACTGTATCTGCCACGTTTGCCGTGGTTCCGGCCCTTTTTGCAGGCACGGAAGCCACAAGGTTCTCCCTACCCGGAAGATTTTCTGTCATTTCAGTATCAATGATTCCGGGAGCTACCGCATTACAGCAGATTCCCTTGGCGGCCAGTTCTCTGGCTATAGTTTTTGTAAGCCCTATTATTCCCGCCTTTGAGGCTGAGTAGTTTGCCTGTCCTGCGTTTCCGAAAAGACCGGCAACAGAGCTGATATTGATAATTTTTCCTCCCCGTTTCCTGAGAAAGAGAGGACTGATGTGCTTTATCATGTTGAAGGTACCCTTCAGGTTGATATTCATTACAGCATCCCAGTTATCCTCAGACATGGAGAAAATAAGAGAATCCCTGGTAATACCGGCATTGTTCACAAGAATATCGATAGTACCGAAATCGGCTACGATTCTTGAAACAGTTTCCTTCACTGCGGCAAAATCAGCCACATCACACCGGTAAATTTCTGCCTTTACACCAAACTCTGCAGCCTTGGTACGAACCTCAGTGGCCTTTTCAGTGTTTCCGGCATAAATAATTGCCACATCCGCACCCTGTTCAGCCATTTTAAGGGCAATAGCAGCACCGATTCCTCTGGAACCGCCTGTTATTACGGCAGTTTTGGTCTTAAGCATTCACAAGCTCCTCAACAGTTTTATTCAAAGATATTTCATCTTCTACATTGAAAACTTTTACATTTTCATTAATTTTCAAAATAAAGTTTGATAAAATTTTACCCGGACCGCATTCAATGAATGTGTCAAATCCGTCTGCAATCATATTTTCGACAATCTTCTGCCATCTGACAGGATTGACAATCTGCTTTTCAAGAAGCTCTCCGGCTCCTGACGCCTCATAAGGTACGGCAGTATAGTTTGAATACACCGGAACAGAACCTTCAACAAAGCTGCATTCCGCAAGATCGGAAGCAAACCCGGAAGCAGCCTCCTCCATGAACGGCGAATGAAAGCCTCCGCTTACCGGAAGCTGGAGATATCTTCCCTTTGCCCCCTTTACATCTGCCTTAAGCTGCTCCATTTCAGATGCGGAACCTGAAACCACCAGCTGTCCGGGACAGTTGTAATTGACAGGATAAACCTGTTCATATTTACTGCAGAGGTTTTCCACAGTTTCATTGTCAAGCTTGAGAACTGCAGCCATGACACTCTCTGCCCCTTCGGCAGCACGGTTCATGTGTCCGGCCCTGGCACATACCAGTCTGAAGCCATCTTCGCGGCTGATCATTCCTGCAAAGGTTACGGCAGCCAGCTCACCGAGAGAGAAGCCTGCAGCACCATCTGCCCTGATTCCTTTTTCTTCCAGCGCAAGGGCAGCCGCAAGATCCACGCAGTAAACGCAGGGCTGGGTATTTTCTGTTTTTGCAAGAAGCTCTCCGTCCCCGGCAAAGCACTGTTCAGATGTTCCGGGACGTATGCCGTCGGCTGCGGCAAAAAACTCAGAAGCAGCTTTACTGCAGCTGCAGAGTTCCTTTCCCATACCGGTATACTGAGCACCCTGACCCGAAAAAACAAATGCTATTTTACCCATTTGGATGCTCCCAGAAGTGCTTTTTCTGTTTCTGAAACAAGTTCATTTATAATTTCGGCAGAGGTCTGCTCTTTTCTGACCATACCTGAAATCTGCCCTGCAATGAAGCAGCCCTTTTCCTCGTCACCGTCTACTGCAGCAAACCTGAGGGCTCCTACAGCCTTTGCTTCCAGCTCTTCATTTGAAATGGATGAATCATATTCCATCTTGAAATATTTTCTTGAGAAGGAGGATTTGAGGCTTCTTACCGGATGCCCCAGTCTTCTTCCCGTAACAATGGTATCTATATCGCTGGCCTTGAGAACACGGTCCTTGTAGTTCTGATGAATATTACATTCCTTTGCCACAAGAAATCTTGTTCCCAGCTGAACACCCTGGGCACCAAGCATGAGAGCGGCGGCAATACCTCTGCCGTCACCTATTCCTCCGGCGGCAATAACAGGAATATCTACTGCGTCACATACCTGAGGAACCAGAGCCATGGTATTCATTTCTCCGACATGGCCTCCCGATTCTCCCCCTTCTGCTACAACTGCTGTTGCACCTGAACGGGCCACCATCCTTGCGATAGCCACGGAAGGAATTACCGGAATAACCTTGATTCCCGCTTCTTTCCACATTCCCATGAATCTGAGGGGGTTTCCTGCACCGGTTGTAACTACCGGAACCTTTTCATCGGCAAGAACCTTTGCCACACCCTCCACATGAGGACTCATAAGCATTACATTCACACCGAAAGGCTTGTCTGTAAGGCTTCTGGCAATACGGATCTGTTCACGGAGATAGGATTCTTCCGCATTCATGGCGGAAATAATACCGAGTCCGCCGGCTTCGGAAACAGCTGCCGCCAGCTTACCGTCTGCAATCCAGGCCATTCCACCCTGAAGAATCGGGTATTCGATACCTAAAATTGAACAGATATCGGTCTTAAGCATCAGTCTTCTCCTTAAGTCTCTTTTCAATGAAAGCAACAAGGTCACCTACTGTTGTAACCTTTTCATCGAATTCAAGCTCTACTCCGAGCTGATCCTCAAGATCCATAATCATTTCCACTGTATCCAGGGAATCGATTCCGAGATCAAGGAATGTTGTTTCCATTTTAACTGATGCCTCATCACAATCTGTGTGTTCCACAATCAACGCTCTAAGTTTTTCAAAAATCATAATTTCCCTCCTGTCAGATTACCATCTGATAATACAGGCTGCACTTGAAAGTCCGCCGCCGAAGGCGCACATAGCGACATTGTCGCCTCTTTTCAGGTTACCTGTTGAATTTAACTGATCAAGCATCATAGGAATGCTTGCTGAAGATGTATTACCGAATTTATTGATATTCATAAGGAATCTCTCCTGTGGAATATCAAGCTTTTTCTTTGCAAAATCAATGATTCTGCTGTTTGCCTGGTGAGGTACCACCCAATCTATATCGGAAACCGGTATTCTGGCCTGTCCTGCCACATCCTGAATGTCACGGCACATGGATTTTACGGCAAACTTGAAGGTCTCCTGACCGTTCATCATTATGTAAGGAGCTTCCTTTACCCCTTTGTAGAACGGAGAATCTCCTGCATAGTTCGGAATCCTTATTATTTCATCATTTCCGGAAGCGGTAAGCCTGGATGCAAGATAATTGTCCCCTTCCTCAAGGAGAACGGCACCGGCACCGTCGCCGAAGATAACGGCTGTACTGCGGTCATTCCAGTCAATGATTCCGGATATTCTTTCAGCACCGATAACCAGCATCTTCCTTACCTTCCTGCGGGCAAAGAAACCGGCTGCCGTATCAAGGGCATAGATAAAGGAGCTGCATGCACAGTTCACATCAAGACAGGGACAGGATGCCCCCAGCTTTTTCTGCACCATACAGGCCAGGTTCGGGGATTTGTGCTCGGCAGTAATTGTGGCACAGATAATCATGTCGATTTCTCCGGGAGCCGTATTTCCGGACTCAAGAGCCCTGAGCGATGCCTGATATGCCATATCCGAAGTGGTTTCGTCTGTACTTATATGACGTTCCTTGATTCCCACGCGCTGGGTAATCCATTCGTCATTTGTATCCATGATTTCCGACAATGCAAAATTATCAATCGTGTTTTCAGGAACATAGCTTCCTGTAGATACTATTCTGAAGCTCATTTTACACTCTCTATGGTTTGTTTGAAATAATTGTTAAGCTTTGAAATGGTTTTGACCAGGAATTCCCTTTCGCTTTCATCAAGCCCTTCGCTGATGCTTCTGACCATCCTTTTGTGGAAATACTGATGGCATGAATTGACCTTGCTGCCCTCCCGGGTAAGAAAAACCCGGACTGCACGGCCGTCTGTCTGACACTGACGCTTTTCAAGATATCCCTTTTTTTCAAGCTTGTTTACGGCAACAGTTACGGAAGGCTTGGTAATACCGAGTTCATCGGCAATCTCGCTGATGGTATACCCCTTTTCCTTCCCCTTTGATACTGCCTCCAGGAAGTGAATTTCACTGATGGAAAGATTGAGTTTTCTGCTTACGCTGTTTACTACCTTTTCCTCCAGATCTATAACATTGTTATAAATCTCTACCAGAATGTCATTTAAAGCCTCTGAAAATTCTTCCATCAATCCACCTGAAATTTAATTAGTTTGGCTAACTAACTAAATTGTACTACTTATCGATGTTTTGTCAAGAGTAATTGAATAAAAAATTCCGATGTGATATTTTTCAGTTGTTTTCGGGGGACTGTAATGCATTACACTATCATTCTTCTATTGATATCAAATATTTTCATGACATTTGCCTGGTACGGACACCTTAAATACAGGTCCACCAACCTGCTTATCGTAATACTTGTCAGCTGGGGAATTGCCTTTTTCGAGTACATTTTCCAGGTACCGGCCAACCGTATCGGAGTCAGATACATGACTACCCCGCAGCTGAAGATACTGCAGGAGGTAATCTCACTGACCGTTTTCTCGGTTTTTTCCATATTATGGTTAAAGGATCAGTTCAGATGGAACTATATAGCTGCATTTCTGTGCATTATCCTGGCCATATTCTTCGTATTCAAAAAATAGGAGATAAAAATGAAACCGTTCTGTATTGAGGTAAGATATTTCACAAAACCAGGATGCCGGGAAAGCTTTATCAAAGAGATAAAGGAAAACAGGATTGCCGGAAAGGTCCTGACAGAAAACGGAGCCATCCGGTATGAATACTTCCTGTCGGCGGAAGACAATGACATGGTTCTCCTGCTGGAGGAATGGGAAAGCCGTGAAGCACAGCAGGCACACATGAATCACCCAAATATGGAAACCATTGTGGCCATCAAGGAGAAATATGTGGCTTCAACCGAGCTGAAGATAATTGAGTGAAGCTGTTCCGCAGAATATAATCTTGTTGTATTTATCCGAATTCTATTTTATCGGGGAATATCAGCTTGAAGCTCCCTCAACTCCACGGTCTGCAATCTCATCAAAATTGCTTTATTAACTCAATAATTCAATACTACACTTTTAAAACTATTTATTTTTAAGTACTTTTAATATCCTGCTTTTAATTATACCAACTTACAGGCAATAAAAAACCCCGGCAGATTTTACCGGGGAACTTGAACGATGGGGGAATCGAACTCCCGACTTCTTCCTCCGGAGGGAAGCGCTCTATCCACTGAGCTAATCGTCCGTATAATAAAATAATATTGTTCTCACCCCCTTCTGTCAAGCACGGAATTATTGACCAATGCTATATAAAAGTAGTATACTCTAGTAAACCGATAGGAAAAGGAAATGTTTCAGATTTCAGCCGGCCTGCAGTATGGTCTCAGAGCTTTGATTTATCTCGCATCTTCGGATAAGGTGGAAAATATTGCCTCAGTATCCCAGAGGGAGAATATTCCCAGAAAGTTCCTTGAAAACATATTCACCCAGCTGAAGAAAAACATGATTGTCCGGAGTATCCGGGGACCCGAGGGTGGCTATGTGCTTGCCCGCAACGCCGGAGATATCACTCTCTACGAGATCTTCGATGCCATAGAGGGTTCTCCTACCCTGGTAAAATGCCTGGAGGACAACAAAACCTGCCATATGTCGGATGCCTGTATGGTCAGGAACTTCTGGAATGACTATCAGGAATACATCAGAAAATATCTTGACGACATGTCGCTTCAAGATTTGTTAGACAAATATTCTGACGGAGTGAAATTCAATGGATAAAAGAAACGTCTATATGGACTACAACGCTACCACCCCTATCCATCCTCTTGTAAAGCAGGAGCTTCTGGATACTCTGGATATATGCGGCAACGGTTCAAGTATGCACACTTTCGGCCGTGAAGCCATGGAAAGAATTGAAAATGCAAGAACCAAGATTGCATCTCTCATAAATGCACAGCCTAACGAGATTATTTTTACTGCAGGCGGTACAGAATCCGACAACACTGTTCTCAACTATGTTGCATTCGGAAGCAAGACATCGGGAAAGAATGAGATCATCACCACCCCTATCGAGCATCCGGCTATTCTGGAAACTGCAAAATTTCTCGAAAATTTCGGTATTGTTACAAAATTCATGAAGGTAGACAGCACTGGTCGTGTAAATCCTGAAGAGCTTTATGAGCTGATTACCGACAAGACAGCCCTTATTTCAGTTATGGCTGCAAACAATGAAATCGGAACCATTCAGGATATCAAAGCTATCGGTGCCATTGCCAAAGAAAAAGGTGTCTATTTCCATACCGATGCGGTTCAGGCTATCGGAAAGATAAAGATTGATGTCAGGGATATGAATATCGACTTCCTCAGCATGTCGGGACATAAGATCTATGCCCCTAAGGGAATCGGTATCCTCTATGTCAGAAAAGGGGTTCCTTACTGCCCTTTCATCCACGGAGGACATCAGGAGGGAGGCCGCAGGGCAGGAACTCTCAACACCACAGGTATCGTTGCTCTCGGAAAGGCGGCAGAAATGGCAGAGCTGGAGCTTGAAGAGGAATATACAAAGCTTTCATCCCTGAGGGACAGACTCAAGAAAGGAATCATTGAATCCATTCCAGATATCAGGGTAAACGGAAACCAGGAGCACTGTCTCCCGAACACCCTTAATGTTTCATTTATCGGAGCCGAGGGTGAATCCATACTTCTTTACATGGATCTTGAGGGAATTGCGGTTTCCACAGGTTCAGCCTGCTCCACAGGTTCTCTTGAGCCTTCTCATGTGCTTATGGCTACCGGCGTTGATGCAGAGCTGGCTCACGGCTCCATCAGATTCAGCCTCGGCAGGGAAAACACAGAAGAGGATGTTGACTATGTACTGGAAAAACTTCCTCCTATCATCGAAAAAATAAGAAAAATGTCCACTGTTTACAGAAAGGGAGGAAAATAATGAATTCATGGGTATATACAGAAAAAGTAAAAGAGCATTTCACAAATCCTAAAAATATTCTTGATGATGAAGAATCATTCGGTGCAGACGGCCGCGGAGAGGTCGGAAACATTGCCTGCGGAGACCAGATGCTGGTTGTTATCAAGGTAAAGGACAATATCATCACAGAATGCAAATGGAAGACATACGGCTGTGCCAGTGCCATTGCCAGCACATCAATGATGAGCGAGATGGTTGTGGGCATGACTATCCAGGAGGCATACAAGATCAAGCCGGACGATATCGTAGGTGAACTGGGAGGTCTCCCGGGACATAAGATCCACTGCTCCGTACTGGGTGACAGGGCCCTGAGAGCTGCCATCGAGGATTACTGCAGGAAAAACGGACTTGAGGATAAGCTCGAGAAGGAAAAAGCCATTGTTATCTGTGTCTGCAACAACATTACAGACCAGGATATCGAAGACTTCATCAAGAACGGAGGCAAAAGCTTCGAGGAATTCCAGGAGAAGACCAAGATTGCCACAGTCTGCGGCGGATGCAAGGAAAAAGCAATGGATGTCTTTGAAGGATATATGCACCTTTTCGGAGGACATTGATGAAAAAGAGTACCGTCCTGATAATCGGCGCGCTTACGGGACTGATTATCGGTTATCTTGTTTTTGCAAAGACAGGAAACAGCTATATTGAGCTGAAAACCCTGGTTCTTCCTGCAAAAAATGCCCTGGTCAAGGCTTTAAACAAGATCGGCGACCTTAATACCGTAAGAATCCAGATTCTGGCCTGCGGTGCTGCAGGTGCCATACTCAGCATGCTGCTTTTCAGAAAGAAAAAATAAATATCAGAAGGGCCGGCCGCAGGCTTTCGGGGCTGAGCTCTTTCTTGATGAAAACACAAGGGCAATCAATGTAGCTATATACGGAAACGCACCGAATACGGCTGTAGGGATATCCTGCAGCCCCGGAAAAACCCGTCCCATATTAGATACAGTCATACAAATACCGAAAAAGAAGGATGTCCCCAGTATTCCCAGCGGATTCCAGTGACCGAAAATCATTGCTGCAATAGCAAGAAATCCCAAACCGTTCATACCTGCTACGGCATTGAAATCTCCGGCATAAGTTACAAGAACACATGCACCTGCAAGCCCGGAAAACAATCCTGAAGCCATTACCCCCAGATATCTCATTTTTATAACATTTATTCCTGCGGAAGCAACGGCAGAAGGATGTTCACCGCACCCCCTGAGCCTGAGACCGAAACTTGTCCTGTAAAGAAGAAAAAACATCATTCCCCATAGTATCAGGCAAAGATATGTGGACCAGTATACATTGGAAAAGAGAAGCGGACCTATAACCGGGATTTCTGACAGAAGAGGTACATCTGTCCTGATGATTCCTCTGGTAATGTGAATATTTCCGGCACCTGTAATAACCTTGGCCATAAAGACTGTTAACGAAGAGGCAAGCATATTGACAGCAATTCCGGATATTATCTGGTCTGCCTTGAGATTGACTGCGGCAAATGCATAAAGAAGAGAAAAGATTACCCCTCCTGACATAGCTGCCAATATTCCCAGAACAACAGACAATGTAAAGGAAATCCCCGATTCCTGAAGAAGCATTACAGTCAGTGCTGAAACAAAGCATCCGATAAGCATGAGTCCCTCTATACAGAGATTTGTAACTCCGGACCTTTCGCATATAAGACATCCCAGAGCTGCCATCAGCAGAGGCATGGTATATGTGACGGAATTCTGAAAAATAGAATAAATTATTTCCATAAATGCTTTCTCCCGATAATGAATGCGGATATTCTTTTTCCGTATCCCGCAAAAAGGACACTTACGGCACTGCTGTAAATTATTACCGCTATTACGGTATCGACAAGATCCTGAGGAATTCCCATGACAGCCAGTGACCCGGAAGCCATTCTCAGGATACCGAAGAATAAAGCAGAAAAGAGGATTCCCACAGGGTTGCAGTTTCCAAGAAGCGCCACGGCAATTCCGTTGAACCCTTCGGAAGGCATGATACCTATCACAATACTGTCAGTATAACCGCAGTACATGGTCACACCGGCAAGACCGGCAAGAACACCGGAAATGAACATTGTCGTAATTATGGTAGATGATACATTGATACCGGCATATTCAGCACAGCTTCTGTTGGCCCCTACTGCTTTCAGTCTGAAACCGAGTGTACTCCTGTCCAGAATAAACTTCACCGCAAAAACCATAATGAGTGCTATTATCAGTCCGTAATTAAGGGTGGAATATAGGGTCAGTTCCCGGATCCATTCCGCACTCAGGGTTTTTTCTACAGGAAGAGAGGCGGATCTGATGAGAACAGAGGGATTACAGATAAATCTTGGAACAGCATCATATACAATCCAATAGGCAACCCAGTTCATCATGATTGTGGAAACAACTTCATGGACATTGTACCTGGCTTTAAGAAAACCGGCTACAATACTCCATAAGCCTCCTGTTGCCGCTGCTGTAACCACAATGATAAGAATGGTTATTATCCTTGGTACGGAATCCGGAAGGTAGGCGGCTGCAAGGGAGGCTGCCAGTCCTCCCATAATCATCTGCCCTGCGATACCTATATTGAAAAGCCCGCATCTGAAGGCAAAAGCAAATGAGAGTCCTGTCAGTATAAGCTGGGTTGCACATCCCAGAGTACAGGCAATTCTTCTTCCGGTAGCCAGAGCTCCGAAAAAGATCTCATAAAGCCCCACAAAAGGATTCTTCCCTACACAGGCTATAAAAATCATACCGGCGGCAAGTCCTGCGGTTACTGCCATAAGAGATGTAATAATTACAGAAAGTTTTTTAGACTCACCCATTTTTTATTCCTGTCATCATAAGTCCCACCGCATTTATATCGGTTTCTTCTCTTTTTACTATATCAATGATTTGTCCGCTGTTTATTACTGCAATACGGTCGGAAAGATTGAATATTTCATCAAGTTCAAAGGATATCAGAAGAACCCCTTTTCCCTTGTCACGCTGCTCCACTATCATTCTGTGGATAAAACTGACAGCACCTACATCAAGTCCCCTTGTAGGCTGAACTGCCAGAAGAAGGTCGGGGTTTTCCGTTATCTCCCTTCCGATAATCATTTTCTGCTGATTTCCGCCGGAAAGAGAACCTGCGCTGCTGTCAGCACCTTCTCCGCACCTTACATCGAAAGTATCAATTATTTTTTCTGCATGACGGGTTATTTCATCAAAACAGAGGATATTGTTGCTTGAAAATTTCCCGGTATAATATTTTTTTATCACGGCATTGAATGAGAGTGAAAAATCGGGAACCAGACCTCTTTTCAGCCGGTCTTCGGGAATATGTCCCAATCCACCTTCATTTCTTTCCCTGACACTGAGGGATGTTATGTTACGGCCGGAAAGAATTATGCTTCCTTCCGATATCCTGATGAGACCGGCCACCGCTTCCGCAAGTTCAGTCTGCCCATTGCCTGAAACTCCGGCAATTCCCAGGATTTCTCCCTTCCGCACATCCAGGGATAAATTGTTTACAACCTTCACCCCTTTTTTGTCAACAATACTGATGTTCTTGATTTCAAGAACCTTGTTTCCGGGAACGGAAGGCTTTTTTTCCAAACTCAATGATACCGGGTGCCCAACCATCAGTGATGCCATTTCCTGTACTCCCACCGAAGCCACATCCACTGTATCTATATATTTTCCACGCCTTATAATGGTACATTTTCCTGCCAGGGTTTTTATTTCCGCCAGCTTGTGGGTAATAAGTATGACTGATTTTCCTTCGGCAGCCAAAGCTCTGATGATTTTTATGAATTCCTTTGTTTCAGACAGAGTAAGGACTGCCGTAGGTTCGTCAAACAGAAGAATATCGGCATCCCTGTACAGCATCCTGATTATTTCCACCCGCTGCTGCATCCCCACGGTAATATCCGATATCTTCATGTCAGGTTCTATCATAAGTCCGTACTTTTCCGATATTTTCCTGATTCTGCGGCCGGCTTCCTCCAGGTTGTATACAAAACCTCCCTCATTTCCCATAATAATGTTTTCAGCAACGGTAAAATTATCCATAAGCTGAAAATGCTGGTGAACCATTCCGATGCCGAGTTCGAAAGCATCCTTGGGACTCCTTATGACAACATCCTTCCCTCTTATCCTTATCCTGCCGCTGTCAGGTTTTACCAGACCGAAAAGGATATTCATGAGAGTGGATTTACCGGCTCCGTTTTCCCCCAGAAGTGCGTGAATCTCCCCTTTTGCCACCTTGATGGTTATATTATCATTAGCTTTTATCCCGGGAAAACTCTTGCAGATTCCTATCATTTCTATTTCATATCCGTTGCTATTCTCTGACAATTAATTCTCCCTCTGATATCTTTCTTATGACCTCTTCCAGGCTCCTTAATGTTTCATCGGAAAGATTCGGATTATTTTCCGGAATACCCATTCCGCCGTTATTCACCCCATGATATTTTATTTCACCGCCGGGAAAATTTCCGGCAATGTAATCCAGGGCATTCCTATAGGCTACCAGAGAGACATTTTTTATTGCCGATGTAAGTATACATGATGTCCCGTCTCCCAGCTCTCCCAGACTGTATTGGTCGGAATCGACTCCGATAACCCAGACCTTGTTACCTTTCAACCTTCTGTTCTTTGCCTCGTTTATCACCCCTAAACCGGTGGAGCCTGCAGCGGCAAAGACAGCCTTGACCCCTTTTGAATAAAGAGCATTTCCCAGCTGACTGCCCAGAGCCATATCATTGAAAGAGCCGGCATAAATAAAATTGCTCCTGTCTATGATTATATTTGTTCCCAGATTACGGTTTGCATATTCAATACCCTGAATAAAACCGTTTTCATAACGGATAACCGGAGGAAGCTTTACTCCGCCGACAAAACCAAGCAGTCCTTCCTTTATTTCCAGTGAGGAAGCCACTCCGACCAGAAATCCTCCCTGCTCTTCCCTGAATATGTTTACGGAAACATTCTTTGAAGGGGCTTCCTGAGGAGTAATATCTACAAGTGAAAGGGAAAGTTCCGGATAATATCCTGCAGCTATATCAACTATATCAGAAAAGGCATATCCCGGCAGTACAATAAAGCCGTACCCCCGGTCATAAAGATCTGTAAGGCTTGAAATCCTTTCGGCTACCGACAGGTCTGCAGGTTTGAGATATGTTACCACTGCCCCGGTTTCAGATCCTGCTTTCAGAAGCCCTTCATGGATACCCTGATTGAAGCAACGGTCATCCACACCGCCCATATCCACCAGCATCCCCAGCCGGACTCCCTGTTCCTCCTTGCCGCGGCAGGCTGCAAAAAGGACCAGAATCAAAGCAATCAGAACCAGAATTCTTTTCATGTTCACAGTATATAACAAAATTATTGTAATTGGAAGAAAAAGGTTATATATTATTAATATAATAATAAAAGATCGAGGTTTTATCATGCCTACTTATGTATATGAATGCTGCAGCTGCGGAAAGGTTTCCGAGGTTTTTCAGTCCATGTCTGACGAGCCTCTGACAACATGTGAAAAATGCGGCGGAAAGATAAAAAGAATCATTCCCGGAGGCTCATCCGTAGGAATCGTGTTCAAGGGCAGCGGATTCTATTCCACTGACAATTCCCGTTCCGGAGGTAAATCCTGAAAATGGAATTTCTGAACAATACCCTTTTTACGATAGGTCATCTTGAAATATCAATACTGACCATACTCATGCTTTTCCCTATTTTCATCGTTTCTGCGGTGATGGGAAAGATATTCGGAAAGATAGTAAAGAGATCTCTGAAAAACCATAAAGGACATTTAAGCGATTCATCCCGCTTCAGGATGGAAAAGATAACCCAGTACGGGGTTTCTATAATTGCCGTGTTCACCGGTCTTACCATGATAGGAATCGACCTTTCCGTCATAGCCGTGGTTTTCGGTACACTGGGTATCGGTATCGGTTTCGGTCTCCAGAACTTCATTGCCAACTTCTCGGCCGGACTTATCATTTTCTTTACCAGCCCCATCAAGGAGGGAGACCGTATCACAGTAGGAACCCAGGAGGGCTATGTTATCAAGATTAACACCATTTCGACCATAGTAAACACACTTATGGATGAAACCATGGTGGTTCCAAACTCCCTGCTCATATCTGATGTGATTTTCAATCACACCTTTACAGGAAGCGATGTATGTATCGAGAATACAATTATTATTGATTATGCGGCAGATGTGGACAAGGCCCTTGCAGTAATGTCCGACGAGCTGAAAAAATGTCCTTATCTCCTTCCGGGATGTGAACCTGATGTCAGGGTTTCATCATTTGAGGAAATAGGTATAAAGCTGGTTTCTTATATTTCTATAAGGGATGTAAAGGATAAGGGACGTGCCAGAGCCTGCAACAACCTGAATATACTTCACGCTTTCCAGGATAAGGACATCCCTCTTCCGACAAGAAGAATAAATGTGATGGTTAAGAGTTAACTCTTTCCTGATATTCCTTTGTCTCTGTATTTACAAGAATCTTCTCTCCTTCCTTGATGAAAAGAGGAACTCTTACTGTAAGACCGGTTTCAATCTTAACAGGCTTGGTTGTCTTTGTAACTGTATCGCCCTTGATGCCTTCGCTGGCTTCTGTTACCTTGAATACCATCTTTGCAGGAAGCTTGATATCAATAGGTCTGTCTTCCCATCTTACTACTCTGTAATCCTGACCCTCAAGCATGAAATAGATCTTGTCCTCAAGACCTTCTCTTGGAACAGGGAACTGTTCGAAGGTTTCACCTTCCATGAAGTAGTAGTTTTCATCATCTGCGTACATGTACTGGCAGTTGGTTTCTGTTACAGAGATTTCTTCAGCTGATTCGTTTGTCTTCATTACAGTTGCAAGACCCTGATTGTTCAGAAGGTTCTTGAGCTTGAGACGAACAAATGCGGAACCCTTTCCAGGGTTTACGAATTCTCTTTCAACTACAAGATATGGCGCATCCTTAACCAGGAGGAACATTCCTTTGTCAATTGCTCCGGCTTTAATCATTTTTATACCTCAAATTAATAGATTATATATAGTGATTTTATATTTTTATCATAATTAATAACTTTAAACAACAGTTTTTATTTGCAATTTAATAAAATAGATTGTAAAATTATAATATAAACGAAAAGGAAGGTACTTATGGCAATTATTACAATAGCCAGACAGGAAGGAAGTCTCAGCAACGAAATAGCTCTCGAACTGGCTTCCAGGCTGGGTTGCCAGTGTGTTGCAAACGACCTTATAGTACAGGAGCTTACAACAAAATACGGCATAGATGAAAAGGCCATCAACAAATACGATGAAAAGAAGCCGGGTCTCCTTGCAAGTCTTACAAACCAGCATGATAAATACAACAACTATTTCAAGCTTTATTTCCTTGAGAAAGCAATCAGCTCCCCTAAATGTATACTTCTGGGAAGAGGCGGTGCATTTTTTCTCAGGAATGTTCCGGGGGTCCTCAGGATCAGGGTTGTGGGAAACGAGAATCTCAGGGTCCGGAGAATGATGAAGATCAAGAACATCGATGAGAAGGCTGCAAGAAAGCATGTGGCACTCAGGGACAACGAAAGAGCCGGCTATACAAGGTTCTTCTACAACATGTCATGGGATGATCCGGGCTCCTACGATATTGTCATCAATACCGACAATCTCACTCCCGATACCATTGCGGCATTCCTTGA
The DNA here is from genome assembly GCA_045606105.1 of Spirochaetia bacterium. Lineage (GTDB taxonomy): Bacteria > Spirochaetota > Spirochaetia > CADAEX01 > CADAEX01 > CADAEX01. The sequence continues at coordinate 163,665 of JAZURI010000002.1, forward strand.
AGGAACCATCAATCATTATGAAACCGAGGAATATACCGAAAAGCTGGTAACCAGGTTAAATGAGCTCTATATCGCCCAGAAGCTTACCATCCATCTTCTTTACGAGGAAAAGATTCCTATCCATTTCCTTGAAGTCGATGTGCAGGGAGATCATGTAATTCTCATGGGAACTGTTGAGGTACAGGGTCTTATCGAGCAGGCCGGGGTTGTGGCATCCCAGTATCCGGGAATCAGGAGCGTTGACAACAAGATAGTCTTTGTCAGCAGCTACCCTCCTATGGCATAGGAACAGTAAAGTCCTGAAGCTCCAGGCAATATATGTTTTTTCCGGATTCTCCGGAGGATATGGTTTCCAGGGCGGTTATGAAGGCTGCCTTGAAATCATAGTACAATATTCTTTTCACCTTTTTCCTTTCCCGATCCGAAAGAAATTCAGGATATGAGTGATAGTTTATCAGGGTAATCCTGTTATCCTCGCTGATATTTTCATTGGAGAGCGTGGAGAGAACCTTTCCTGCAGTTATCAGGATTTCAGCTTTTTCCTTTCCGAAAATCTCCTTTGTGCTTCCCTCCTGCTCCAGCCGTTTTCCACGGAGGCCCTCTCCGTATCCCTTTCCGAAGGCATCGAACATGAAGCTGCACAGAGGGTTGTCGTAGTAGATGAAAAGAGTCTCCCGGCCCTCTTCCTTAATTCCGCTGCCCAGCTTTTCAAGAAAAGCTGCCCCTTTTCCCCTGATTTCCAGACTTTCATCTATACCTGCAGCAGGACCTACAACCAGACAGTTCCTGCATATATCCTGCTTTCTTATTTCGGGAGTAAAGTAGATGTAGGGTGTAACGATAACCGGAAGCGGATTCTTCCCGGTACAGTATTTTTCTGCCGCCTCCACAAAATCCTTCTCATCCGCCACAGGAACAGGTTTAAGCCTGAATCCTTTCCCGGAGGCTGCACTGCGGAGCTCCTTCATGAAATCCTTTTCCCCGGAGGCTGAAAACAGAGGAACATCAAGAACTGCCGCTTCACTGAAATGCCTGTCATGGAGAAAGATTATTTCGGGTCTGCCGCAGCTGCCCAGCATAAGGAATGCTGTAAGAATCAGCATGAACCTGAATATTTTCAAGCCTTGGACTCCGCTTTGCGGGCTGCCAGGAAGAATATGGCGGTAAATACGATAATAAGACCGGCCAGCAGCACCAGGGACTGGATCCTGTGAAAGCTGTAATAGAGTGCCGAAACTGCGGCTGTCTCAAAAGGTACGGCAAGCATGAGAATCAGAACCGGTATCTTCATGGCAACGGTACCCTTGTAGAAGCAAGCTGTAAACAGTGCCGCAATCACACACTGGAGAAGCATTGCTGCCGGAAGCATGAAAATAAGATAGGGATCTGCCCAATGGCCGTGGATACTGTAATAGAACTTTGCCATAACACCGACAAACATGAAAACAGCCATGAAGACGAATGTCCTGTAAAGAATACCTGAAAAGCTTTCGTTCCTGTATCCGGCTGCCATGATGAAGACCGTAATGATACCGATGAAGTAGAAATAGAGGTGGTCATGTACCAGGTAATGATAAAAAAGGACCTTGACCGAATCATTCAGCTGAATGAAGCCTGAAAGGAACTTATATGAAAATGCTGCCGCGAAAGCAACAAGAACTGCAATAAGAGACCGGAAAAAAAATACTGAAAAACGGCGTTCTCCGGGTATCATCAGACAACCGCCTGTCACCAGCGCCGCAAACAGGATTATCGGAAACCATATCATATTTTTATAATATTATTTTATTCCAAATTTTTCAATAAAACTATTTTATTTAATCACCTTTTATGATAAATTTTACTAAAATTTTTATATTAAAGAAGTGAAATATGGAAAAGAAAAACATTGATTGGGGAAATCTCGGATTTTCCTATATGCCTACTGACAAGAGATTTGTTTCGAATTTTAAGGACGGAGCCTGGGATGAGGGTGAAATTACAGCAGATTCAACAGTAAAAATCACTGAATGTGCAGGTGTGTTCCAGTATGCCCAGACATGCTTTGAGGGTCTTAAAGCTTACACAACAGAAGACGGAAGTATCGTTACATTCCGCCCGGATCTCAACGCACAGAGAATGGAAGACAGTGCAAAAAGACTTGAAATGCCCCCTTTTCCAAAAGATCGTTTCATTCAGGCTGTAATTGATACAGTCAAAGCAAACGAAGCTTATGTTCCGCCGTACGGTTCAGGAGCAACTCTTTATATCAGACCTAACATGTTTGCAAGCAGCGCCGTTATCGGTGTAAAGCCGGCAGATGAATACCAGTTCAGAATTTTTGTTACCCCTGTAGGACCTTACTTCAAGGGCGGTGTAAAGCCTCTTACACTCAGAGTATGTGATCTTGACAGAGCAGCACCTCACGGAACAGGACACATCAAGGCAGGACTCAACTATGCAATGAGCCTCCATGCAATCGTGGATGCACACAACAAGGGTTTTGACGAGAACATGTATCTCGATTCCAAGACAAGATCTTTTGTTGAGGAAACAGGCGGAGCCAACTTCCTTTTTGTAACCAAGGACAACAAGGTTGTAACACCTAAGTCAAACACAATTCTCCCTTCAATCACAAGAAGATCTCTTATGATCGTAGCAAAGGATTACCTCGGTCTTGAAGTTGAAGAAAGAGAAATTTCCGTTAACGAACTCAGTGAATTTGCTGAATGCGGACTCTGCGGTACAGCTGCAGTTATCTCTCCTGTGGGCAAGATCATTGACCACGGCAAGGAAATCTGCTTCCCAAGCGGAATGAGCGAAATGGGACCTGTAACAAAGAAACTTTACGATACACTTACCGGAATCCAGATGGGCAGAATCGAAGCTCCTGAAGGATGGATTGTAAAGATCAAATAATTTTTAAGGATAATTTTTCCTGAAAGCCATTACCTTGGACATGATATTCAAAGAAAGGTCTGAGGTAATGCCTTCTTTCAGATAATGGTAGCCCAGCCCTGCAATCATGGCACCGTTGTCACCGCACAGCTTCATTGACGGAATATAGACCTCGTACCCTTTTTCGGAAAGGCTGTTCAGGGATTTTCTGAGATAGGAATTGGCTGCAACCCCTCCCCCCGTAACAATCCTGCTGAGACCGGCATCTCCTGCCGCTTTCTTAAGTCTTCTTATAAGCATGTCTATTGCTGTTTTCTGGAATGATGCCGCAATATTCTCAGGGGAATCCTCGTATCCCGGCCTCCTGAACTGATGAATCTGGTTGATGACCGCTGTTTTGAGACCTGAATAGGAAACATCGTACTTATGCTCCCCCTTATGAAGGGAAGGATCCGGAAACGCATAGGCATTGCTGTCACCGGCCTGAGCCATCCTGTCTATTATCAAGCCGCCCGGATATCCCCAGCCGTAGAATTTGGCAATCTTGTCAAAGGCCTCACCGCAGGCATCATCTATGGTGGTTCCCATAATTTTCATGGAATCGTAGCTTTCTACCACGGCAATGATGGTATGTCCTCCAGAAACCAGAAGCGCCATGTGAGGATACGGAATATCGTACTCCAGATGGGCGGCATGGATATGGGCATAGATATGGTCTATTCCCACAAACGGTATACCGGAGGCAAAGGAAAGGGATTTCGCATAGGAAAGCCCCACCAGCAGGGAGCCTGCCAGCCCCGGTCTTGCTGTTACCGCAATACCGTCTATATCACTGAGCTTCATGCCGGCTTCGTCCAGGGAGGTCCTGATGACTCCCTTAATCCACTCCACATGGGTACGTGAAGCAATTTCCGGTACCACACCCATGAAAGGCTTATGTATATCAATCTGAGTAGCAACTACGTTTGAAAGAATTTTCTTGCCGTCTGCAACAACTGCTGCGGAGCATTCATCACAGGAGGACTCTATTCCGAGAATGTTCAACTGATTTATTCCTTATCTTTTAATATAAAAAAATCGGATACGGAGCCGAAGCAATAACCCTCCTCAATGAAGTCAGGATAGATTTCAAGCATTGTTTCTGCCAGCTCGGAAGCCCATACATGGCCTATCATTACGGCATAACCCTTCTTGTCTGCTATTTCCTTACCCTGATTTATTGCTTCCATTATTTTTTCCTTGGTATCGATATTATCCAAAAATACATCCCTTTTTACAATGGCAAGACCCTTTTTTTCAGCTATCTCACCGCATACGGATTTTGAGTGGGTGAAACTGTCCACAAAGAAAATACCCCTCTCCCCGACTACTTCAAGCACCGCATCCATAACCCGTCTGTCTATGGTTGCCGCAGATCCCATATGATTGTTCACCCCCACAATGTGAGGAACGGAATCCAGGTTTTTCCTGAAGGTGGACCTGATTTCCTCATCACTCATGGAAACATAGATTGCTCCCGGACCGGGATCGTTCTTTCCTACAGCTTCCATAGGCTGATGAAGCATTACGGTTTTTCCTGCCTTATGCACCATTTCTGCAGCCTCTTCGGAATGGGCCAGATGAGGCAGAACAGCAACTGTCAGCTTGCCCGGAAACCGGAGAAAAGGCTCAAGCTGTCCGATATTGTGTCCCCCGTCGTCAAGTATTATGTAAATCATTTTCTTGGGCTCTTCCTGAGGGGCAGGTATTTCAGGCTCAGGAACAGGTGTCACCGGTGTTTCGGGAACTGCCGGGGGAATGACCGGCAGCTCTCCTGCAGGGGATGAAACCTCGGATTTCGGCGAATACAGTATTACGGCAACAATAAGTATCAAAGCAACGGCAATCGCAATACCGGCTAAAAGCAAAGGTTTGTTGTTCTTTTCCAAGATTTCTGCTCCCTTATATTATATTATACAAACAAAAATTCCATTAAGCAAGGGAATAAAAGAATTCGCGGATTTCACGCCCTTTTGCAACACCCTTGGTTTCAAATTTTGTAACCGGTCTCCAGGGTGCGGCTCCGGCAGCTTTAACCAGACCCGGCTCCCCTTCCAGTACCTTATGCATCTGCTCTGCATAATCGGCCCAGTCGGTAACTGTATAGACATATCCTCCGGCCTTCAGCTTCCGTACCATGAAGGAGGCAAAGCTGCTGTTTATGAGTCTTCTCTTGTTATGCTTCTTCTTCTGCCACGGATCGGGAAAAAAAATATGGAAACCGGCAAGAGAGCTGTCATCAATCATGTTTTCCAGGATTTCGCAGGCATCGTGATTCATCACCCTGACATTGGAAAGTCCCTTTTCATGAACCATGTTGAGCAGAGCCCCCACTCCGGGAGGATAGACATCAACAGCTATGATATTGACCGACGGATTCCTTTCTGCCATCTGCCATGTGGCGGTACCGTCACCGAAGCCTATTTCCATAACCACGGGATTTGAATTTCCGAACACCCGGGTAAAATCAAGCTTTTTCCCCTCTTCAAAGGGAATGCCGTAGAGAGCTGTATAGTTGTCCATGGCATTGCGCTGAAGATTTGTCATACGACCGCTTCTGACGATAAAGCTTTTTATTGTCTTAATATATTTCTTTTCCTCTTCCATATTTCCTCTGAAACTACAGGAGTCTTGTAAGATTGTCCCTGATAAAGGCCGATTTTTCCTTCAGGTCTATAAGATCTGTCTTCATCATAAGATTATTCGGTCTGTCGGGAGCCAGTTTTATCTTGCCCCCTCCTTCCGTAACAAGCCTGACAACCTTGTCTATTGATATCATCGACATTCTGGCAAAGGTAATCACTATCTCCCCTCTTTTCTCCCTGAGGGACGAAATCTGAAGCTTTGTACAGAGTATCCTGATTTCTGCCAATGAAACAAGACTCTCTACCTCGTCCGGTATCGGACCGAACCGGTCCTCCATTTCGGTACAGATTATACCAAGCTCACCATCCGAGGTGACACCTGCGATTTTCTTGTATATTTCCAGCTTTTCCGACTGATCCCTGATATAGGAATCGGGAATATAGCCGCTGTATTCCAGCTCAAGGTAGACATCGCCTGTCCTTATCTCATCCTTCTTGTGCTCCAGCTCTCCCACAGCCTCGTCGATAAGGCGGAGATACATGTCAAAGCCTACGGAGCTGATTTCACCGCTCTGGTCACGCCCCAGCAGGTTTCCGGCACCGCGGACCTCCAGGTCCTTCATTGCCACCTTGAAGCCGGCTCCCAGTCCCGTATTGTCCGAAATGATACGGAGTCTTTTCATGGCAATTTCAGAAATGGCCAGATGATCAGGATAAAGAAGATAGGCATAGGCCAGCCGGTCAGACCTTCCTACGCGTCCCCTGAGCTGATACAGCTGGGAAATACCGTACATGTCGGCCCTGTCTATGATAATGGTGTTTACATTGGGAATATCTATACCGTTTTCAATTATGGTGGTGGAGATAAGGACATGGATTCCCTTGTTTATGAACCTGTCCATTACATCCTCCAGCTCCTGTCCGCTCATCTTTCCGTGGGCAGTTTCCATGGTAAGCTCAGGGATAAGGCTTTCCAGATACAGGCGTACCTCATCCAGGGTTTCTACCCTGTTGTGAAGATAGAAAACCTGTCCGCCCCGTTCTATTTCACGGGTAATGGCTTTCCGGACCACATCCTCGCTGTAGGGCTCCACAAAGGTCTCTATAGGTCTTCTGTTTCTCGGCGGTGTCTCCAGTACGGAAAGGTCGCGGATTTTGAGAAGCGACATGTGGAGTGTTCTCGGAATCGGAGTGGCCGAAAGGGTAAGACAGTCCACCGAGGTCTTCAGTTCCTTCATTTTTTCCTTGTCCTTAACCCCGAACCGCTGCTCCTCATCTATGACCATAAGGCCCAGATTCCTGAAAGCCACATCCTTCTGGAGGATACGGTGGGTTCCTATGATTATGTCGGCCCGGCCTGTTTTAAGCTCCTCTATTACAGCCTTCTGCTCCTGTCTCGGTACAAAACGGGAAAGAAGACGGACCGTAACCGGGAAATTGCCGAAACGCTCCTTGAAATTGTTGTAATGCTGCTCTGCCAGAATGGTTGTAGGACAAAGGAACGCAACCTGCTTGCCGCCGTCCACAGCCTTGAAAACGGCACGCATGGCTATTTCTGTCTTTCCGTAGCCCACATCGCCGCACACCAGCCTGTCCATAGGGAAGGAGCTTTCCATATCGCTCTTGACCTCATCTATGCAACGGAGCTGATCCTCTGTTTCGTCATACGGAAAGGCAGCCTCAAACTGAATCTGCATGTCACTGTCGGCAGGAAATGAATACCCGGTGGCATTCTTCCTTCTGGAATAGAGCTTAATAAGCCGTTTTGCCAGATCCTCGGCCGCTTTTTTTGCCTTGTTCTTTCTGGCCTCCCAGGATTTTCCCCCTATACGGTCCAGCCGCGGGGATGCCCCCTCCGAACCGATATAGCGCTGAACCAGGTTAACCTGTTCGATGGGAATGTAGAGGGTTTCCTCTTCGGCATATTCAATCTTTATATAATCTCTTTCGGTAGTACTGTTACTGATTCTGTCGATACCGATAAACCGTCCGATTCCGTAGTTTACATGAACTACGAAGTCCCCCTTGTTAAGCTCCACAAAGGAATCTATAGGACGGCTTTTTGCCCTCTTTACAGAGGCGGGTACCCTTTTCTTCCTGCCGAAAATCTCATTTTCCTGAATAGCCATGATATGACTGTCCGGAAGCACGAAGCCGCCCGATATATAGCCGTTGATTACCTCAAGGTCAAGATCCTCAAGGATTTTCCTGATTCTGGAGGCCTGGGTTTCGGAATTGGAAAAAATATAGATTCTGTATCCGTTGGAAGCAAGAAGACGGAGCTCATCCTTAAGAAATGCAAAATTACCGAAAAAGGAACGACCCTGCTCATAACTGTAACGGATTATGTCCCGTCCCCCCTCCCGGGAATTTGCCAGTACGGGAAAATATATCTTTCTTTCAGATTTTTTTTCCAGAGAGTCGAAATCAATGAGTATTTTTCTGATTTCAGGGGGATTTTCAAAGGTTTTTCTTCCGAACTGACGGTAAAGGGACTTATATTCCTCCTCCATGGTCCTGCCTCTTCCGGGAAGAAGCTCGCTGTCAATCATAAGAAGAGTGGAAAATTCAGGAAGATACCCCAGAATGTTATCCGTTTTTTCAAAGGTAAGGGGAAAGATATACTCCTCGCCCGGTGCCTCTCCATGGGTTTTCAGACCTGAAAGAGCCTCCTTGGTAAAAAAGTCCATGCTTTCAGCTTTATCAATGTTTTCCTTTTTCCAGATAATTTCCCTGCAGGGAGGAATAAGGATATCGGTAAATTTTCCGGATGATTTCTGGGTTATGGGATCCAGCCCGGTTATTTTCTCAATTTCGTCAAAATCCAGAACAACACGGATTGCTTCGTCACTTCCAAAGGGAAAAAAATCAAAGACCTCTCCCCTGAGGGCAAAATCTCCTGCCACAGTAACCTTGGGAACCCTGATATAACCGCACTCCTGCATGTTATGCTCAAGCTTTTCAACATTTATGCTGTCCCCTTTTCTCAGCCTGCAGATATGCTTCCGGATAAAATCGGCCGGTACCATGGGGGTAAGGAAGGCATCCACAGAGGTTACAACCACCCTTTTCGGATCTGTCAGAATGGAGGCAATGGCTTTCATCCTGTCGCTGAAGTTCCTTGTACCCGGGCTGTCCCCTTTATAAGGAAGGGTGTTCCAGGCAGGGAGCAGGACCGCCTTTTCCGAAACCAGGGAAATATCGCTGAAAAACAGCTCTGCCTCTCTTTCCGTAGGGAGAACCGCAAGAAGGGTCCCCTTTGAATAGCGGAGAAGATCGTCAATGACCACAGCCAGAGGCAGCTTCCTGATTCCCGATACGGTAATAGGAAACTTTCTGTCAATAAAGGCATTCACAAGAGTTTCGTGGGTAATCTGGGAATTATATATCTTTTTCAGTTCAGTTAAAAAATTTTCAGTCATGTATATTGATGACAGTATAAATATTACTTGGTTAATTTACAATAAAGAGCAATAATTTTTTAATTTTAATATGGATATTATGAAAGATATGTGGGATAATCCAATCAGGTGTTCAGATGAAAATTCTTTGTATAGCTGAAAACAGAAACCTGAGATATGCCATAGAGCAGATACTGGGCAGCAATGAAAACTCACTTGTCTTTGCAGAGGATCCGCTGGCAGAAACCGAAAGGCTCAGGAGCTGCAGTCCCGATATCATTCTCATGAACTTTGAAGATTATCCCCTTCACTGGAAGCCGTTTCTGATCATGGCAGACCGGATTCTGGAGGGAGGCTACAGATTCATTCTCCTGACCGGAAGAACATTCCTTATTGAAGAGAGCACTGCGGCAGAGTACCTTGGAGCAGAGCTGATTCCGTGGAATACGGAGGTCAGATTTTTCAGAGGAGAGCTGAGAAAGGCTGTAACAGGGACATATCCTGTCAGAAAAAAACAGGGAAGCCTTCCAAAGGCTGATTTTGCATTCATGCTTCCCGGCAGCTGCGAGATGATTTTTGCAGAGCGGGTATGGCAGCTTTCAGACCGGGATATTGTCTTTACCCTGGAAAAGGAAAAATCAAGACAGCTTTCCGAAACGGGAGAAATCCACAACTGTATTCTGAGACTGGGCAATGAAATCATCAGACCGGCATGCAGGGTGGAATCCATAGGAAAAAACATCAGGATGCTCTTCACCTCAATCACGGACTCTGAAAAAGAGAAAATAAACAACAGCTTTACATATATCTGATCAGAAAATCATATAGGATTCGATGGAATTATCCTTCAGAAGCAATACTGTATTGTTCACATCCATCCCTTCCGTTACGGGAATAATGACCTTGTACATTTTATTTCCGTTGGCAGGAACGGTATTTATTACAGCCTTCAGATTCAGTTCTGCAATCTTTTTCTTCATGCTGTCGGCATTTTCCATGCTGCTGAAGGAACCGACCTGAATGGCAGACGGTACGGCAATGGTCTTCTCCTCCTCGGTGCCGGAAATATCGGCATCGGCAGGAAGCTTTTCTTCGTTTTTAACGCCTGCAGGTACATATCCTGAATCGATGAAAATCCTTGACGGGGTAACGGGAAAAGAGCTCTCCCGTGCTGCCAGCTTCCCCTCAAAGCCCGATTTCCTGAGCTTTTTCTCCGCAGCTGTGCGAGTATCCTCGATTCCGTATACTGTGGCAATATCGTAAACCAGATATACCTCTGAGCTTTCCGATGCTCCGGCCAGTACGGCATCCAGAAGAGCTTTTCCTCCGGCATTGTCCCCCTTGTAGAAAAGCAGGGCTCCCTTCATGGCAGTCGCCTTCCTGCCGTAGGTATCTGTATCCCCCTCTGCAACAATTCCGAACATTTTTTCAGCCTGCTCTGTCTTGCCTGTTTCGTGGTATATGACACCTGCCATATAGAGATTGTCATAGGATTTAGGGCTGACTCCGTAGGCCCTCTCATAGTAGCTGCATGCAGTTTCCAGGTTTCCGGTAACATGGGCCAGATCTGCAGTTGCCCGGTAAATGCGGTATTTGTCGGTAATCCTTGCGGAACAGAAATTAACAGCCTCGATTATCCTGGACGGAGACTTTTCCAGAACAAATATACGGTCCAGTGCCTTATCGGGACTGATTTCGGTATTACGGAGCTGCTTGTAACAGTCGCTTAATTCGTCACCGTAGAGAGGAGATGAGAGTAAAAGAAATATTATGAGAATTTCAGATAGTCTTTTCATCCTTGATTTCTTCTTTTTTATCCTTTTTCTTTTCCTTTTCCTTTTTTTCCTTATTCTTGGTCTTTGAAGTAAAAACAAAAGGGAGCATAAACAGAGCACCCAGAGCAAAGGAAACAGTTACCGAAAGAAAAATCGGAACATTGCTTATTTTCCTGAATCCGAAATTGATATCTGTGACATTGGACAGATTCATTGCGGCAAACAGGGCATATATACAGATAAATATTACAAAAACTATCATTTTTCCTTTCATATAACCTCACCTTTAAGAGTATTACCCACAGCGGAAACAATTTTCACATCCATGAATGTTCCTATTTTATCACATTTTTCTGCAAATACAACCATATCATCCCCTTCAGTTCTTCCCAGAAGCTCTTTTTCATCCTTTTTGGAGACAGATTCAACAAGAACCCTTCTTACTGAACCGACCTTGCTTTCCTTCAGCTCTCCGCTTATCCTGTGCTGGAGTGAAATGATCCTGTCCAGACGGGCCAGCTTGATTTCGTGAGGAACGCTGTCAGGCAATGTACAGGCCTTTGTTCCCTCCCTGGGATTGTAATAATAGGTATATGCATCGGAATACCTGACCTTTTCCATAAGCTCGGCAGTGGCAAGCCAGTCCTCCTCCTTTTCCCCCGGAAACCCGATGAGAATATCGGTGGTCAGGGATACGCCCCTTATCTTTTCCTTTATTTCGGCAATGATATCGAGATAACGGCCGGAGGTATATTTTCTGTTCATAAGCTCCAGGATCCTGTCGCTGCCGTGCTGTACCGGAAGATGGATATGGCTGCAGATCTGCGGATATTCCGCTATGGTATCGATAAGGTCGGAGCCGAAATCCTTAGGGTGGGATGACATGAACCTTATCCAGCCCACGGATGAGATATTCTCGCAGGTAAGCTTCAGCAATGTGGCAAAATCTATCTCCTTTCCCTTATAAAATCCACGGTAGGAGTTTACATTCTGTCCCAGGAAGGTAATCTCCTTTACCCCCTTGCTGTCCAGAAAGCGGACCTCGTTGATAACAGCCTCGGCATCCCTTGAAATCTCCCTTCCCCGTACATACGGAACAATACAATAGGAACAGAAATTGTTGCAGCCGTGCATTATCGGCACAAAGGCCTTGAAGCTGCTGCCGTCGGAATGGTAATCCATGAATACATATTTGTCGGAAGCCTTTTTTTCAGGGATTGAATCCAGATACTCCAGGATATTGTTCTTTTCAAAGGTTCCCAGTACATAATCCACAGTTCCCTTTCCTTCCCTGAGCAGCTCCTCCTTGATACGCTCTGCCATACATCCTATTATGACAAGCCTGAAATCAGAGCTTTTTTTCAGTCTCCTGAAATAACCGATACGTCCCCATATCCTGTCCTCTGCAGTCTTGCGTACAGAGCATGTGTTTATGATAACCAGATCGGCATCTGCATCCTTTGCACAGGGCTCCCAGCCCCTTTTCCTGAGGAGAAGCTCCAGCGAGTCTGATTCTGCCTTGTTCATCTGGCAGCCGTATGTTTCAAGCCAATATTTATTCATCTGTTTTCTCTTTTATGAATTTTCTAACAAGTTCCCAGTCATTGTCAATAGGGACAACAATCCAGGCCCCCTTATCAAAATCCTCATCCACATCGGAAGCCTTTAATCCGTGATGGAGAAGATTTGAATAGGTTTCGTAAAGAACATTACCCGTCCCCAGGGAAATATTCCTGATTTTCTCTATTTTACCCATGGTCCGGTAAAGTGTGTAGGCCTCTTTAAGGGAAATATCGGTTTTTGTATATCTGAAGCCGATTCTGATTATGCTGCCCAGTTTTCCGATATCTGCAACACCTATTTCCCCCAGCTTATCCTTAACTGCCATAAGAATCTTCTGCTGTCGGTAATCCCTGGAAAAAACAGGAGTAAAATGGCGTGCCCTGGCTATTCTCAGAGCCTCTATTCCGTTTACATGATGAATTCCGGCAGGATAAAACAGTGTGGTCCAGTTGCCGTTTTCATCCCTTACCCTGTAGGTAGGATCCACAAGGGGCTCCTCCAGCTCAACATCTATTCCTCCGAGAACATTAACCAGTTCCACAAAAGCATACATGTCCACCACCGCATGGCGGTTTATTTCAAGCCCCGTGATTTCCGAAACAGTTCCGGCCAGGGTTTCTATACCGTAGGTTCCGTAAAGGCTGTTTATTTTCTTTTTTTTGTGGTAAAGGTCTCGCGGAATACTGATAAGATTTGCATAATTTCTTTCCATATCAAGAGATACAATTATTATGGCATCGGTATTGTTCTGATTTGTCCCGCAGACCAGTATGTTGAACAGGTTATCTGAGTTCAGTTTTTTTTTACCGATGAGATAATCACATTATCCTTGTCAAATATGTATATTTCCCCGGTGCTTTTCTCCATGGAGATCTTGCCGGCCCGGCGACCGGTACTGTCGGTAATGACAAAATCGTAGCTGTCCTCAGTTTCGGAAGGTTTTGGGGAGATTACGCAGCCTCGGATGTCAAGAAAGCTTCTGAAGGAGTCATCGTTTACCATGTATTTAAGCTCCTCCAACTTTGAAACCGCCTTTTTTTCCGCAACTGTACGGATATCGAAATGAGAATCTATGTTGAAAAGCCTTTCCTTTAGCTCATGAAGCGTACAGACTGTATCACCGAGGGTAAAGGCTCCGTTTCCGAAGCTGAATACAGCAGAACAGAGAGTGGAACCGTCGGAACGGTGAATATCATACCCTTTACTTTGATAATCATCCTGTTTTTCCTTGAGATAAAGCTTTTTTTCTTTGAGATAAGATGAAAGGGCAGGATCTTCCATTATGGCTTCAAAATCCCCCAGAAGAGGAAAAACCGCACTGAATCTTTTTGCAGTGCCGTCGTAATGCCTTTCCAGGAAGTTTCTGATATCATCGGTTCCGTTCAGAACAGCGGAATCTGAACCGTTATGGGTTTCTGCCGTTATTTTATCCGAAACGGAAACAGTAAAGAATGCTGCTCCGCCGGACAGGAGAAATATCCTGTTTCCCCGCAGAACAGGTGTCAGGCCGTATTTTTCATACAGCCGGAGAGCATCTTCCCCTTCAGAATAAAGAAGAAGAGCCTCCCTGAGCCTGGCCTCTCCGTACTCGCTGAGAAGCCTGTCCACCGCATTGTAATAAAGGGCGTAGTCTGAACCGTCATTTTTATCTGATTCTCCGGAAGGCAGGGTGTTACCATAGGAATTTGTCTTCAGACCGAGAAATTCCCTGACCTCGTTAAGGTCATCCCCCAGCCCGTCAACCGAAAAGTCCAGCTGATTAAGATTTCCGGCCGTCTCCTTTATTTCGGTATAAAGCCGGTTTACTGCACGGTAGGTCCGGTAATTGAAAAAAAACAGACTTCCCACACAGATCAGGGCAAGGGTAATGATTACTGCATTACGGAGCCTTCCTCTCATTAATGCCTGAAACTCCTCTGGCCGGTATAAACCATGGCGGCATTGAATTCGTTGCAGGCCTCGATGGATTCAAAATCCCTGAGGGATCCGCCCGGCTGAACCACGGCTGTTACCCCTTCCTTAAGCCCGATATCGATTCCGTCCCTGAACGGGAAGAAGGCATCGGAAACCATGATGCTTCCCTTGAGACCGCCGTTTTCAGCCTTTACCACATCCTCGATTGCCTTTCTCTTGTCAGGATCTGTAAGGTTATACCAGGATTTTGCATAAAGATCCCAACAGATTCTGTCACACATTTTCTTGTAGGCCTTGTCTCTTGCAATTTCTGCAACACCTACCCTGTCCTGCTCTCCGGTACCGATTCCCACTGTAACGCCGTCCTTTACATAGATGACGGAGTTGCTGGTTACACCGCTTTCAACAAGCCAGCCGAAGATGATATCGTCGAATTCCTTGTCTGTAGGAGCTCTGTTTACCCTGTATTCCTGACCCTTGTATTCGCATACCGCAGGGAGGAAATCCTCTTTCTTTCTTGCAACCGGAAGATAGGACCACTGGGTAATGATTCCGCCGTCAAGAATGGACTTGAAATCGAGGAAACGGGTATATGCAAACTCATGGAGCCTGTCGATATTCTTTATGCGCATAACACGGAGATTCTTCTTGGACTGGAAAAGCTCGAATGCCTTAGGTGAGAATTCAGGTGCGGCAACAACCTCCACATATCCTTCGCATACCTGCTCTGCAGTTTCGATATCCACCTCGCGGTTAAGGATTACCGCACCGCCGAAGGCTGCAATCCTGTCTGCCATAAGGGACTTATGGAATGCATCCACAAGAGTTTCTCCCTTGGCTACACCGGACGGGTTGTTGTGCTTGATGATGACACTGCATGGTGTATCCTGGAAAAAGCGGAGAATGTTAAGACCGTTGTCTACATCTGTGATATTGATCTTTCCGGGATGCTTGCCGGACTGAAGAAGCTCCACATCGGAAGCAAGGTACTTTCCGTTCAGGACAGTTTCCACACCGCCGATGGAAAGGTTGCCGTTGATAAGCTTGTACATGGCTGCAGGCTGATCAGGGTTTTCCCCGTATCTGAGTCCCAGTCTTTCCCCGCCGATGTCCCACTGCACCTTCTCGTAGCACAGGGTCTGCTTTCCGGCCTCTCCCCTGAAGGAAATATCCATGAATTCAGGAAAGGCGTCCTTGTTGATGTTCTTATACATATCCTTGAGATTTTCTGCCATTTTCATATCCTTAGTGAAGATTATAGATTCCGGCAGCCTTTTCTGCTGTTATGCCGGAAAGGTAGTTGATGATAGCTGTATCGTATGCTGATGTCTTTCCGAAAGTAACCTTTGCAAGGCGGAATCTTTCGGCCAGAGCCATTTCACCGTTGTTAGCCTCCAGATGGCTGATGATTGCACCGTATTCTGCAGGATCTGCAACAGAAGCAACCCTGAGGTAGTTCTTGGCTGATGCCCTCAGCATGCAAGGTCCGCCGATATCGATGTTTCCTCTTGCATTTTCAGGAGTTGCATCTGCCTTTGCAACAGTCTTTTCAAAAGGATAGAGATTCACGACAATCATGTCGAAAACTGTAGCCTCTGTTCTGGCAATATCCTTCTTATGCTCTTCGTTGTAGGTTTCGCTGAGGATTCCCAGATAGATCTTGAAATCAAGGGTCTTAACCAGACCGCCCTGCATTTCAGGCTGCTTTGTATAATCGGAAACCTGAATAAGTGTTCCCTCTGCCTTATCGCCAAGAACATCCCTGATATAGGTATATGTTCCGCCGGTGGAGTAGATTCTGATGTCAGGATTGATGCAAACCAGCTTCCTTACAAATTCGTCCAGACCTGTCTTGTCTGAAACACTGATAAGGACATTTCTGATTTTTACCTTATCATCGATTTCTGTTACGTTGTTGATCATAGTTTTACCTCTGTTTATATGTTTATGCACCGTGACAATGCTTGAACTTTTTTCCGCTTCCGCATGGGCATGGATCATTTCTTCCCACCTTAGGGGTTGATCTTACCACCTGTATCTGTTTTCCGTCAGGCTGCTGAGGTGCCCTTCCCTGAGCCACATTCCTGTGTGCCGCAAACTGTGCCGATTCCTGGTGTGTAGCCACGGAGGCACTTCTCTGTCTCGGCTTTTCCTCATATTTTTCAATCCGTACATTGATTACCTTTCTGGCAATGATACGCCTTATATCCTCAATCATTTTGTCGAAAATATCGAAGCCTTCCAGCTTGTACTCCAGCAGCGGGTTCTTCTGGCCGTAGGTACGGAGATTCACCGCCTCCTTCAGGGCATCAAGAGCCTCCAGATGCTCCTGCCACTTGATATCGATGATCCTGAGATATTCCATCTTGGCAAACATGTTGAAATCATCCCTTCCTACCTTTTCAGCCTTGCTGTCCAGGTCATCGGAAATATATTTTACTATTGCTTCCTTCAGCTGCTCCGGAGTTTCGTAGGACGAAACATCAAGAACGCTGTCCGCATTGAAGAAAAGCTTTTCCCTGAAGCTCTCCAGCGCTTCCGGAATATCGGACTGCTCCTTGACCTTATCGAAGAACTCATCGGCAAAATCCTTTATGATGCCTTTGATCCTGTCAAGGAAATTCATGTCTGCAATGACATCCTCCCTCTGGGAATAGATGAACTTTCTGTGTTCGCTGAGAACATTGTCGTAATCGAGAAGATGCTTTCTGATTTCGTAGTTTCTTTCCTCAACCTTCTTCTGGGCATTTTCTATGGATTTGCTTATCCATGGGTGACGGATTGGCTCGTTGTCCTTCATTCCCACCTTTGCCATCATGGATTTGAGGTTGTCACCGCCGAAAAGTCTCATGAGGGTATCGTCCAGAGAGATATAGAACCTGGATTTTCCCGGGTCTCCCTGACGTCCTGAACGACCTCTCAGCTGGTTGTCGATTCGTCTTGATTCATGTCTTTCGGTACCGATAACATAAAGACCGCCCAGGGACTTGATCTCTTCGTAGTCCTTTCTCCATTTGACCATGGCCTTTTCCAGGGCCTTTTCAAATTCCTCCGGAGTTGCCTCTGTACCGGCATTTTTACGGGCTATGTATTCAGGGTTTCCACCAAGCTTGATGTCTGTACCGCGTCCTGCCATGTTTGTAGCAATGGTTACCGCACCTTTTGCACCGGCTCCTGAGATAATCATGGCTTCGCGGGCATGGTTCTTGGCATTGAGCACCTCATGCCTGATTCCCCGTCTGCTGAGCAGCGAGGAAAGGAGCTCCGACTTCTCGATGGAAACGGTTCCCACCAGTACCGGCTGTCCCTTTTTGTAGACTGATTCTATCTCATCACAGATAGCCTTGAACTTTATCTCCTCGTTAAGATAGATCTCATCATCCATGTCCTTTCTGGCCACCGGACGGTTTGTAGGGATTACAACCACATCCAGGTCATATATCTTGGTAAATTCCCTGGCTTCGGTATCGGCTGTACCGGTCATACCGGAAAGCTTGTCATACATCTTGAAGTAATTCTGGAAGGTGATGGTGGCGTGGGTCCTGTTCTTTCTGGCTACCTTGATCTTTTCCTTTGCCTCTATGGCCTGATGGAGACCGTCGGAATAACGGCGTCCCGAAAGGATACGACCTGTGAATTCGTCAACAATCTGTACCTGCCCCTCCTGAACCACATAATCCACATCAAGATGGAAAAGCTTATGAGCCTTGAGAGCCTGTGTAAAATAATGGATATATTCAAAGTTTTCGTCTGAAAAGAGAGAGCCTTCAATAAAATGATACTTGAGGAGGAGGCTCTCGATCTTGTTCATACCCTCATCGGTAAAGGTAACATGCTTTGTCTTTTCCTGAAGCTTGAAATCCCCTTTGAGAAGAGCATCCTCCTCCGGATAGGTTCCTGTTTCGGGATCCTTTTCGCATTCAACCAGGAACGGAACCAGTTTGTCCACCTGATAGAACTTTTCGGTATCATCCTCGGCCGCACCGGAAATGATAAGCGGAGTTCTGGCCTCGTCGATGAGGATGGAGTCGATTTCGTCCACAATGGCAAAGCTGTGACCTCTCTGTACCCGCTGGGAATTGTTCCAGCGCATGTTGTCACGGAGATAATCGAAACCCAGCTCATTGTTTGTGGCATAGGTGATATCACATTCATAGGCCTTTCTCTTGGCCTCAAAATCCATGTTGGAAAGAACGGTACCTACGGTTATGCCGAGAAAGTTGTGGACCCGTCCCATCCACTGGGCATCACGCTCGGCAAGATAGTCGTTGACAGTGACGATATGGACTCCCTTTCCCGAAAGTGCATTGAGGTATGCGGCCGTGATACTGGCCAGAGTCTTTCCTTCACCGGTCTTCATTTCGGTGATCTTTCCCTGATGGAGAACTATTCCTCCGAGAATCTGTACATCGTACGGTCTCTCTCCCAGAACCCTTCTTGCAGCCTCACGGCAGAGGGCAAAAGCTTCCGGCAGGATATCATCCAGGGTCTCTCCCGCAGAAAGACGCTTCCTGAAATCCTCAGTAATGCCTTTAAAGTCTTCATCCCGCAGGGACAGGGCCCAGGCCTCCTTTGCATTGACCTGATGCAGCAACGGCAGCAAAGACTTTAGGTCTTTATCATGCTTGGACCCGAAAATGGCCTCAACAACTTTATCCAGCATATAATCCTCCGAAAATATAATACAGCAAAACTACCTAATACACAAGTAAACTGTAAAATTTTAAAATTTTATTAAACCTTGGAGCAGGAATTCCGATATATATAATGTCGAGGAAATATAGTTCCCCTCCCAGTTAACTATATTCAAGTCGATTCTTCGGGCTGATTGAAAAATCAGCCTTTTTTTTTATCCCTGAAGACAAAAAAAAACCTTGGTCCGACATAGGACCAAGGAGTTTGTCAATAGAGTTAAATCAAGGATAAATCAGGCCTGTGCTGCCTCTCTCTTAGCCTTTGCGTCTGCAATTACTGCCTCTGCAATCTTTCCTGTTACCGGACTGTAATGATCGAATTCAACTTCGAAGGAACCGGTTCCTGATGTAAGAGAACGGAGATCAATTGCATATCTGAGAAGCTCTGCCTGTGGTACTTCTGCATTTACCTGCTGGATTCCACCTCCCATGCTGTCCTGACCAAGTACTTTTCCTCTCTTTGAACTGAGATCTGAAAGAACATCTCCGAGATACTGGTCATCCACAAAAACTGAAAGCTTCATAACAGGCTCCAGGAGAACAGGAGAAGCCTTTTCAATAACTTCGCGCAGACAACCTTTCGCCGCCAGTTTGAATGCCATTTCCGATGAATCGACAGGATGTTCCTTACCGTCAAAAAGATTTACCTCTATGTCCACAATCGGATATCCTGCAAGAACACCTTCCTGCATTCCTTCCGCAATACCCTTTTCAATACCAGGAATGTAACCCTTTGATACGGCACCACCCTTGATAGTATTGATGAATCTGAGATATTCGCCTCTTTCGATAGGCTGGATCTCAAAATGAACCTCACCGAACTGACCGTGACCGCCGGACTGTTTCTTGTGTCTATAGCTTCCGGATGCCTTCTTGGTGATTGTTTCCCTGTATGCAACCTGAGGAACCTTTGTAACAATCTTGATTTTCTGCTTGTCGCGGATCTTGTCCAGAATCATGTTGATCTGGAGCTCACCCATTCCGGAAATGATGGTTTCCTTTGTTTCTGTGTTATAGGAAATACGGAATGTGTTATCTTCCATTGCTGCCTTCTGCATGAACTGGCTGAGCTTGTCCTCATCCTTCTTGTCAACAGCGGATACTGTTACAGAGAATGTAGGGGTAGGAAGTCTGAGAGGGATGAATCTGTTCTTCAGTTCACCTGTGAACAGTGTGTCATTAGTCAATGTAAGAGGCATCTTTGATACGATACCGATATCTCCCGCTGTAAGCTCCTTGACTTCCATGAGCTTCTTACCTACCGCTGTATAGATCTTTGTTACCTTTTCCTTCTTTCCTTCCCTGAGGTTCATGAGTTCGGTATCCTGAGTAATGGTACCTGATACACATTTCCAGTAGGAAAGCTTTCCGGAGAACTGGTCGATGGTTGTCTTGATTGTGAAAACCTTGATATCTCCGTCCGGTGTGATAGGGGTAGGAATCTTGTTCATTTCTTCATCGAGAAGAATGTCGTTGAATCCGAGAGGACACGGTGAAAGCTCTGCAATGAAGTCGATAAGAGCTGCAATACCTGAGCATACAGCTGCAGAACCGCAGAGAACAGGAGCAATCTTGTTGTCGCGGAGACCTGCCTGGATAGCCTTCTTTACATCCTCAATGCTGAGAGTTCCCTCTTCAAGATATCTTTCCATGATTTCATCGTCGCCCTCTGCGGCTCCTTCAATCATGATTTCCTTGAATTCATTTACCATATCGGCATATTCTGCAGGAATTTCAGTTGCTGCCTCGATTTTTCCGGAAGCAGGAATCATGTAAGCCTTGTCGTTGAGAATATCGATGACTCCCTTGAAATCCTTTGCATCGCCGACAGGGATTGTGATAGGAACAAATGTCTTTCCGAATTTCTTCTTGATATCGTCAAGAGCCGCCTGATATGATGCCCTGTCCTTGTCCATCTTGTTGATGAAAACAAATCTAGGGATATTTCTTGAATCAAGACGCTGCCAGAGTTTCATTGTTTCAATCTGGGCACCTGTATCGGCACCAACCAGAAGCAGACCTGTCTCACATGCTCTGAGACCGAGAATAACCTCTCCCACGAAATCGGAAGCACCCGGAGTATCTACGAAGTTAAGCTTTTTATCATCTTTAAAAATATGAGATAATGTTGAATGGAATGAAATTTTCTTTTCAATTTCTTCTTCTGTATAGTCACTTACGGTCTTGCCGCTTTCTGTAGTTTCTGCCTTTGAAATCATACCACCGGTGAACAGAATCTGCTCAAGCAAAGTTGTTTTACCTGTGCCGACATGTCCGGCCAATGCTGTGTTTTTAATTTGTTCAGTAGTAAATTCCATAAATAAGACCTCCTCTTTAACTACCTTTATATGATAAAAGGCACTTCAGGGAGTTGTCAACCAAAAAATGGATTTCGTTGAAAATTAGTTGTTTTTAAGGGAATTTATGAAATTTTTGAGGCAAAAAAAGCTTTTTTCACTGATATCATGCTCGATTTTACATGCATCAGAGTCAGCAGTTTCTGCATCCACCCCTATTTTTTCCAGAAAGTCTGCAATTACCTTATGTTTTTCATAAATACGGTCTGCAATTTTCTTTCCTTCATCGGTAAGGGAAATGGATGAGTCACTGTTGATGGTTATGTAACCTGCATCTGCCAGAGAATGTACCGCGGCGCTGACCGAAGGCTTGGAGAATCCCATGGCCCGTGCTATATCGACGGAGCGTACCTTTTCCTTTTCACCCTGGAGAACCACGATGGTCTCCAGGTACATTTCTGCAGATTCCTGAATTTTCATTACGGCTTAAGCTCCGACATGATGTCTTCGTTGGTTGAGATAGGGCTGTTGTTTTCCTTTGCAATATCGTAGGCTGTCTTTCCTTCGCCGGACTTGGCTGTAATGTCAGCCCCTTCCTCAAGAAGGGTTTCGATCATTCCCACAGATTCGCTGAAAAGGGCTGCAACCATAAGCGGTGTCATACCTCTCGGATCCCTGCCGTTTACATCGGCACCGGCCTTGATAAGGTTCTTTGCAATCATTGTGTTGCTGTTCTTCATGGCAACATACATGAGTGCTGAAAGTCCGTTCTTGTCGGTCTGCTTCGGATCTGCTCCCAGCTCCAGAAATGTATCAATTACTTCAGAGTTGAAGTTATAAGAACATGCATAGAGGAACGGTGAGAAACCGGCCGGTGTCATATCAGAAACAGAAACTCCCAGTCCGTGGAGATATTTTATAACTTCAGGGTTAGGATTGAAGCATGCGGCCATGATCATCGGTGTGAAATCTTTTACACGGCAATTGTAGTCTGCCCCTTTTTCCACAAGCATCTTAAGGACATCCACATTGTGGTTTGACATTGCAGTCTGCATTATAACCGGATATCCCTTCCTGTTTTCGGCATTCATGTCTGCACCCAGGGAGATAAGGGTTTCGGCAACCTTTGGGTTTTCGTTCTTGGTAACCGCGAACATAAGGGCTGTGAATCCGTCGATGTTCCTGTCTTCAAGATCGGCTCCTGCCTCCACGAGAACCTTGATGACATCGGTCTTGATATTTCCGCCGGCAGCTGCCATAAGAGGGGAAAGTCCGTCCTTGTTCTTGAGGTTCACATCTGCTCCGGCCTTGATAAGCTCGTTGAAGATTTCGATATTTGTTGTGGTCTGGGCTGCAAAGAGGAGAGCTGAATCGCCGTGGATATCAACCTCGTTTACCTTTGCTCCGTGCCTGAGAATAATCTTAACTGCCTCCAGGGCATTGTCGTTCTGTGCAGCAATCATGAGAGGAGTTGTATAAAGCTCTCCGCTTCCGCTGTTGACTCTGGCACCGTCTTTGATGGCCTGTTCAATGGCTTCAGGATTATTCTGTCTTACTATCTCGGCAAAAGCATCAGACTTCTTGTCACAGAATGCTGCAACCGGCATAACAAAGGCAATGAACAATACAAATAATTTTTTTAACATCACATACTCCTGAAACGACTGATTGAGTTTTTCATTCTTTCTTCAAGATATGAAACATACTCTTCTTTTGATTTATATGGCGAGCGGGCTACACCGCTTGCTACCGCTGCTTCCGCTACTGCGGAGGAGACAGAAACAAAGACTCTCGGATCAAACGGCTTCGGAATGATATAGTCCTTTCCGAAACTGAGGCTTTCCTTGTTATAGGCCTTCAGCACCTCTTCCGGTACAGGAAGCTTGGCCAGGGAAGCCAGTGCCTTTGATGCGGCAATCTTCATCTCTTCGTTTATACATGAGGCCTCAACATCGAGGGCTCCTCTGAAAATAAACGGGAATCCCATTACATTGTTTACCTGGTTCGGATAATCGGAACGTCCTGTAGCCATGATAACATCCTCCCTGGCTGCGACAGCTTCGGGATATGTTATTTCAGGGTCGGGATTTGCAAGGGCAAAGACAACAGGATTGTCATTCATGGTCCTGAGCATTTCGCCTGAAACCAGCCCCTTTCCTGAAAGTCCCAGGAAAATATCGGCTCCCTTCATGGCATCTGCCAGTGTTCCCGGCCTGTCACCGGAAGCAAAGTATTCCTTATATCTGTTCATGCCGGCCTGGCGTCCCTTGTAGATGATACCCTTGGTATCGCACATGGTTATGTTTTCCTTTCTGATTCCCAGGGCAACATAGAATCTGCCGCAGGCAATTCCTGCAGCTCCGGCACCGTTGATGACAACCTTAACCTCATCGATTTTCTTACCGGAAATCTCAAGGGCATTGAGCAGGGCCGCACCTGTTATGATGGCTGTTCCGTGCTGGTCGTCATGGAAAACGGGAATATCCATAAGGGCCTTCAGGGAATCCTCGATCTCAAAGCATTCCGGTGCCTTTATGTCCTCCAGGTTGATACCTCCGAAGGTAGGCCCCATGAGCTTTACGGCATCGATGAATTTCTGAGGATCGTTACAGTCAAGCTCGATGTCAAAGACATCCACATCGGCAAATCTCTTGAAAAGGACACCCTTTCCTTCCATTACCGGCTTTCCTGCTTCAGGTCCGATATTTCCCAGACCGAGAACCGCAGTACCGTTGGTGATGACTCCTACGAGATTGCTCCTGTTTGTATATTCGGAAACCAATGCCTTGTTTTCCTTGATTTCAAGACACGGATATGCTACTCCCGGTGTGTATGCGCAGCTCAGGTCTTCCTGGGTCCTGCAGGGCTTTGAAGGGATAACCTCAATCTTTCCCTTTACCGGGGAACTGTGATAAATAAGTGATTTCTCTTTCAGATCCATTTTATTCCACCTGATTCAGCTCGCAGGCTGCCTTGAATATGTTTTCAAACAGGTCCTGGATATCTCCCCTGTCCACGGAAGAAAAGGCAACCCTGAGATATTTGTCGTTTACGGAGATGGTTCCGATACCGTAGTTGGCAAGAAGATGCTTCCTGAGCTTTTCCGCACTGAATCTTTCAACCACGAAGGTCATGAAATAGCCGGAATTGAAAGGAATAGGAATAAGCGGACACTCTTCAGGCATCTCGCTGATGGCCTTTTTTACCTCCCTGTATCTCTTTTCCATCTTGTCGGCAATTATTGCCTTTTCCTGATGATATGTTATGCTCTTGATTCCCTTGAGAATGATATTCTGGGAAATGGTGGAGCAGGTTGATACGGTAGCCCTGATGGCACCCATGGTCTTCTTTTCAAGGACTGAAATGGATTCTGCATCCAACGCCTTTCCGCCGAAGGTAATGAAACCGGTACGGAATCCCCATGCCAGCTCCTCTTTGGTGGCTCCGTCAATCTTTACTGCGGTGATGTTGTCATGGGCTCCGCAGAGACGGGCAAAGATGGACTCTGTCTCGATTCCGTCCTCGAAGAAAAGACCGAAATATGAGTCATCGCACATTACCAGAATATCCTTTCCCTTTTCAGCCTGGCGGACAAGTGCATCCACAGTCGCCTTCTGTTCCTGGGTGGAAAGGGAGTAACCTGTAGGGTTGTTAGGGAAATTGAGAACGAGGATAACCTTGTCTCCCCCGTTCTCGATTGTTTCCTCAAGCGCCTTGATATTGAATCTGTATTCGCTGTCAAAGAACTGGAAATTGACAACCTCGGCCTGATGCAGTACAGAGAAGATAAGCTTGTAGTTACCCCAGAACATGTCCGGAATGATAACCTTGTCATGATTATCGATAAAGATATCCGCAACCAGTGAAAGACCGTGGGTCAGACCTGTGGTGATTACAGGCATGGAAACATTCTGGTTGATAAGGGAGGGATTCTTCTTGATCATTTCCCTCATCCAGATCTGTCTGAGTTCCGGAAGTCCGGCAGTAGGAGCATAGGCAAAGATTTCAGATGAACTGAGACCGTTTACAAGACTCCTCATGGACGGAAGATACATCGGCTGGCCCTCTTCCATTGCCATTCCGATAGTAGCATTATAGTTATAGGCATCTTTCTTTGCCTCATTAGACTGTGAAACTATCCCCTTCGGAAAATAAAGACGTCTTCCGAGGTCTGATAAAAGAGAATAAACAGGTTTGCCTTCGAGAATTGAGTTCAATTCTTCAGCCAATCGATCCAAAACCCTACCCCCTTAAAAGATTAAGTAATAAAAATACATGAGCATCATTCCTAATATAACAGAAATGATAAGGGATAAATAGATACTTAATTTAAATTTTTTTATAAAAATTAAATTTATTAGAAAAATCAGTAACGCCGGAATTACCAGCCGTACCGATTTCCACCCTTCAACCACTCCGGAGAAATCATAGATAAGCCGGTCAAGCCCCAGTTCCCTGTTAAGAACCGAGTTTTCAAGGAAGAAAATCACGGCATAAGCCACCAGTCCCATTACCCCGGCACGGATTCCGCGGATTCCGGAGGAGACAACCCTGTTTCCTGCCAGATGATGGCTGAGAAGACAGATTGCGGCCGAAAGAATGATGGCAGGGAAGATAAATCCCAATGTGGCGGCAATTCCTCCCGGAAATCCGGCCACCTCCTTGCCTACATAGGTTGCTGTATTGATTACTATAGGCCCCGGTGTGAGCTGGGCTATGGCACATATATCGGCAAATTCCTCGGAGGTACACCAGCTGCGGGACAGAAGCTCCGATTCGATGATTGCCAGGTTTGCATACCCTCCTCCGAAGGCAAAGAGACCGATCTTGGCAAACACCAGGAAAAGAAGAAGGTAAATCATCAGAGTCCCTCCTTCCTGTAGAGAAATATTCCCAGTAAACCGCTGAGAATTATGACATATATTGCAGGAATCCCTATGAAGGCCACGGCAACAAAGGCTGTAACGGCAACAACGACATCATTGCGGGACCTGAAGCTTTTTTTCATCATGTTGGCCATGGTACAGATGATGAAGGCTGAAACTGCGGCCCTGATGCTGGTAAATGCATATCCTGTCAGCGGGGAATCCTTGATAAGCTCCACATAGGATGCAACAAAAAGGATTATGCAGACCGGAGGAATTATAACACCGGCCAGTGCCGAGGCAGCTCCCCTTTTTCCCCTGAGCAGATTTCCGATATGGATGGCGGCATTTACGCCGATGGCACCGGGCATGGAGTAGATCACGGCAAAGACGGCGTTCATTTCCTTTTCTGAAAGAAGGTTTCTCTTCTTACGGAATTCCTCGTCCATCACGACAAGCATGACCGGTCCTCCCCCCAATGTAAAAAAGGCAATCTTGAAAAATGTGACAAAGAGAGAAAAACATGACATCAGGTCATATTCCTATTTTTTTTTCGTATTATATCCCGTACTCATCATGATACTGATGAATTTTGTACTTTCGAAGTAACTGAAGGCTACCCTGAACATAACAGTTATAGGAACGGCAAGAACTGCTCCCAGCGGACCCCATATCCATGACCAGAAAGCGAGAGTGATAAGGATAAGCACCGGGCTGAGATTAAGGTTGGATCCCTGAATACGAGGCTCAATGAAGTTACCCATCAGCTGCTGGATTCCCAGGTTAAGGAGGAATATTACCATAGGAAGGATTGGTTCCGGATAGAACTGCACTATACCCTGTATGGAAATAAGTACAACGACAATGGTTGAACCGATAGTAGGTACGAAGTTAAGGAAGAATGCTATACAACCCCAGATAAGAGGGAAATCCACCCCTGTAAGCTCAAGTACAAGCCATACCTCAAGACCTGTGAGGAAGGAGATGATGGACTTGATGAAGAAGTACTTACCTACCAGCTGCAGGATTCTGGCACTGATGATGGTAAACTTCTTGGAGGCCTGGAAGTTGAAGGCATCGTTGATTTTAGATGATATATACGGATATTCGAGAAACAGGAAAAACATGAAGATGAAGATAAGCACTGTATATCCCATCATCTTGGTAAAGGAGCCCGAAACTCCCATTACATAGTTCTGAACTATTGAATACCAGTCGTAGGCAGCCAGGAAATCGGGTGCCGTATCCAGCTTGAAGAGAATCATGATACGGGTTGAGAAATCGGCATAGATATCCCTGAACTTGTTAAGATACTTCGGATAATCGCTGATGAAGACACTGAAGCTGGACTGGACGACAGTGATTAAGAAATACAGGAAAACCGCCAGGATGGTCATGATAAGGATTACGGCCAGTGTTCTCGGTATCTTGCATTTATCTTCAAGAAACTGCATGACAGGAAACAGCATGAAGCTGATCATAATGGCAAATACCAATGGAGCCATAACGGATGCGGAAGACTTCAGGAAAAAGCATCCCACCATTACAAAAATCAGGACAAACAGAATGAGAATAGCCTGATTAAGTTTATTAGTATTGTCATTTTTCAACATTTAAAATATTATCCTGAATTACAGATTAACATATTGTTAATTTAATTATAATAAAAAAATTTACAGAGGGAAAGAGTGATTGCTAAATTTAAGGAAAAATTTCCAAAAATAGAAAAACCTGCTTTCATTGCAGACAATGCTGTTATTACCGGAGATGTTGAAATCAAGGAAGATGCCAGCATCTGGTACGGAGCTGTTCTCAGAGGTGATATCGAACCTATCGTCATCGGAAAAGGGTCAAATGTACAGGACGGCTGCATTCTCCATACCTCTGAGGGAACACCATGTATTCTCGGAGACTATGTATCTGTGGGACATGCCGCAATACTTCACGGCTGCAGGATCGAAAACTACTGCCTTATCGGTATGGGAGCAACAATCATCGATGATGCGGTTATCGGAGAGGAATCCATTGTAGGAGCTTGTGCGCTTGTTACAAAAGGAAAGAAATTCCCTCCTCGCTCCATGATTCTCGGAAATCCGGCAAAGGTTGTAAGATCCCTCACCGACGAGGAGGTTGCAATGCTTCATTCCCATCCTATGCACTATATTCAGGTTGCAAAGGATACGGAAGAAAGCCGCTGATATGAACTATTCAAGGGATGACGGACTTACGAAGGACATCTTGTCAATCGGATTGTCTATCATCTCTGACTTGAGTATGAAGCTGATATCATAATCAAGAGCTTCAAGATCTTCAGCTGTCAGCTTGCTGATGAAGTGACTCCAGCTGTAGAGCCTTTCCGCATCCTCAATGGAAATATCCTGAATCTCAGCACCCAGGCGGATTGCCTCCTTTTCATTTTCATTCATCCATTTTACAGCCTTTTCATAAGCGGAAAGGTAGATTTCCAGCATATCCGGATACTCTTCCACGAACTTCTTTCCGGCTGCTGCAACGAGAAGCGGCTTTACATACCCTTCACAGGTAACCAGGATTCTGGCACCGTTCTTTTCGGCTGCAATCACGGCTGCTGCCGCGGCAAGAGCACAGTCCACTTTTCCGGCCAGCATGGCAGAGGTTGCGTTAGGAATACTCATATTGACGAAATTGATATCCTTGCGGCTCATTCCCTCCTTGGCAAGAACTGCTTCCAGAAGTTCGTCAAGCACGGTACCTCTCGGACCTGCCACAGTCTTTCCCCTGAGGTCGGCAGGAGTCTTTACGGAATCATTGGCTGTGATGATGGTGAACATCTGCTCCGGTCTGCTGAAGCCTGAGAAGATTTCCACAGGGTTTCCGGCAGCATTTGCAAGAATCACCGATGCGGTATTGATAACAGATGCAATATCCAGGGAGCCGGCAGCTATTGCTTCGGACTGCTTGGCACCGGAATTGATCTCGTAATAATTTACCTTGATACCTTTCTTTCCGAATTCCTCTTCTGCAATCTGCTTTTCCTTCATGATGATGAGAGGAAGGTTAAAAGGATCCCTTACATAGGAGATATTGATTTCTTCAAGCTCCTTCTCCCCTTTGCCCGATGCAAATGAAGAGACTGCAAGAAGAACCATGAGAGTAAAACAAAGGATTTTTTTCATGATGTTTTTCCTTAGACAGGTCAGTGTCCCGGAGGACCTTTCCATTCAGATTTATTCTTTCATACGAAAGATTTCCATGGGGTCAGCACAGGCTTCCCCCTAAGAAGCATTGTTATCTGGCAGAGTAAACTGTCTTGGTGCTGATTCCCCGGAGCATTCCCAGCTTTCCCGAAAGGGCGCTGATGATATCGGTAGGAGCATCCACCGCAATGCTGATGACTGAGATGTTCTTCTCCCTGTAGGGGATTCCCATACGGCCGATGATATAGCTGCTGTAGTCATGAAGAATGCTGTTCATTCTCTCCACAGCCTCCGGATTTTCGATAATTATACCAATAAGGGCTACTCTTGTTTCCATACTTGAATTATATAAAAAAAAAGCCCTTTTGACAATAAATCAGAGAATAATCATGCAGTCGCCGTAGGAAAAGAAACGGTATCTTTCGGAAACGGCATGGGAATAGGCCTCTTTTATGAGCTTTTCTCCTGCAAAGGCTGAAACCAGCATAAGGAGCGTGGATTCAGGGGTATGGAAATTGGTAAAGAGCCTGTCCACGAACCTGAAGCTGTAGCCCGGATAGATGAATATGGAGGTTGAGCTGCTTCCCGGAGGAATGATACCCTCCCGGCAGGCCGATTCCAGGGTACGCATGGAGGTGGTACCTACGGCGGTTATCCTCTTTCCGGCTCTCTTTGCTTCATTGAGCTTATCCGAAACATCCTGAGGAATAAAATACTCCTCCGTATGCATTCTGTGGTCCTCGATATTTTCGCTGCGGATAGGAAAGAAGGTTCCGGCACCCACATGGAGGGTTACCTCAAGAATTTCTGTCCCTTTTCCTTTCAGCTTTTCAAGGATTTCATCGGTAAAATGAAGTCCTGCCGTAGGAGCTGCCACCGAGCCTGTCTCCTTGGCATAGATGGTCTGATACCTGCTGCTGTCCATTTCCTCATCACTGCGCTTAATGTAGGGTGGCAGCGGAACATGGGCATTCCGGTCAAGATACAGGTCATCTATCACACGGGAAAATTCTAGAATCCTGGAATCATCATGAACCTCTGTGATTACCCCGGTCACATCCTCAGGAAAGCTGAATTCCTTTCCCGGAACCTGTTTCCGGCTCTTTTTGCAGATAACCTCCCAGCTTCTGTCCGAAAGGGGCCGGAGCAGAAAGAACTCCACCCTTCCTCCCGTCCTGCTGGTTCCGTAGATCCTGGCTTTCCGGACCTTTGTATTGTTTACCACAAGGATATCGTTTTCATCGAAATAATCGGTGATGTCGGCTATGTTCCTGTCCAGATAAAGCCCCTTTTCCCGGTCAAGAACCATCATCCTGGATGTTCCCCTGACTTCGGGCGGATACTGGGCTATAAGCTCCTGGGGAAGGTCAAAACTGAAGTCGCTGGTTTTCATCGTTTCCTCCCGGTTCCAGTCCCAGATGCTGATATGCGGCCTGTGTCACGATTCTCCCTCTCGGTGTACGCTGTATGAAGCCTCTCTGGATAAGATAAGGCTCGTAGAAATCCTCCAGTGTTTCGGTGGATTCTCCTACGGATATGGCAAGGGTATCGGCTCCCACGGGACCGCCGGAATAGTTTTCTATAATTACCCTGAGTATTTCCCGGTCCTGCTTTTCAAGACCGCATTCATCGATACCCAGCTTGGAAAGACCGAAACGTACAGTATCCACGGTGATGATATTACTGCCTGAAATCTGGGCAAAATCCCTCATTCTACGGAGAATGCGGTTGGCTACACGGGGAGTTCCCCTGCAGCAGGAGGCCATGAGATCCAGAGCCCTGTCATCTATTTCTATATTCAGGATAGCTGCGGAACGGGTGAGAATATTTATTATTTCATCCTTTTCGTAGAGATTCATCCTGATGTTGATACCAAAACGGCTGAAAAGAGGACTTGAAACATTGCCCGACTTGGTGGTGGCCCCCACAAGGGTGAAGGGCGGTATCGGCAGTCTGATGGAACGGGCGGAAGGACCCTGCCCTATGATCCAGTCCAGCTCGAAATCCTCCATGGCAATATAGAGCATCTCCTCGATGGCCGGCTTGAGACGATGGATTTCATCTATGAAGAAAACCGTATTCGGGGAAATGGTGGTAAGAAGACCTGCCAGATCCTTTGGTTTATCCAGTGCCGGAGCAGAGGTAACCTTGAACTCGCTCCCCATTTCATGTGCAATGATACCGGCAAGGGTGGTTTTTCCCAATCCCGGAGGGCCGCTGAAAAAAACATGATCCAGGCTTTCGCCTCTTCCCTTGGCTGCCTTGAGAAAAATCCTGAGATTCTCCTTGAGCTGCTTCTGCCCCTGGAAGTCGTCGAGACTCACGGGCCTGAGAGCCGTATCCTTTCTGTCCTCAGGTATGATGCTACCGGATAAAATGTTATCGTCTTCTGTTTCTATCATGTGCTTAACATTACGATGGCCTGCTTGAAGAGATATTTCTCAAGCTCATCTTCCTTCATGTTCTTAGTATCGGAATTTTTCAGCACTTCATCAACAGCTTTCTGTGCCTTTCTGCGGTCGAAGCCCATATCCGAAAGTGCATTGACAATATCGCCGAACCTGTGCTTTTCCTCCGGAATCTCCTCCTCTGTCCTGACAAGCTTTCCCCTGAGGGCAAGCAGTATCTTCTGGGCAGTTTTCTTTCCGATACCCGGAATACCTGCCAGCAGCTCCACATCATCCCTGTCCAGGGCCTCTGCCAGCTGGTCCACTGTAACCGAGGAGAGCATCTTCATGGCCTGCTTCGGACCGATTCCGCTGACCTTGAGAAGCTCCAGGAAAAAAAGTCTTTCATCTGAAGAGCTGAAACCGTAAAGCTTTACTGCATCCTCTCTGTGAAGCAGATAGATGTAGAGCCTGCACTCCTCCCCGTTTCCGGGAAGAGCTCCCAGTGTCTTGGTGGATACGGTAATATCCCATTCTATTCCCGACGGGCTGAGAAGAAATACATTTTCCGCCCCCTTGTGGGTCAGCGTGCCGTATAATGAATTAAACATTGTTAAAGCTCCTGTTGTTGAAATGACAGATAGCGGCAGACAAGGCATCGGCAGCATGGTCGGGTCTAGGAACCTTTTCAAGGTTAAGTATAAGGCGTACCATTTCCTGCACCTGCTTCTTTTCAGCCCGCCCCTCTCCTACCACGGCCCTTTTTATGACCTGAGGGGAATATTCCGCCACCGGAAGGTTTCTCATTGCAAATGCAAGCTGAATAACCCCCTTTGCATGGGCTACCGGAATACCGCTGGTTATATTCTTTACGAAAAAAAGTCCTTCTACGCCGGCTTCATCAGGCTTATAGGTATCAAGAACCTGATTGATGTCCTTAAAAATGACGAAAAGCCGCTGAGACAGCGGCATTTCGGGAAGAGTTTTGATAACTCCGTGACTTATATATCTGATTTTGTTTCCTTCAGACTCAATAATACCGTAGCCTGTGGAGGCGAGTCCCGGATCTACTCCGATAATTCTCACTTTATTAATCAGTCTTCCATTTCAAAGTCGTCAGGAACTTCCAGGTTTGTTGAAACGTTCTGAACGTCATCAAGATCCTCAAGTCTTTCGATAAGCTTAAGGGCCTTTGCTGTCTTTTCCTTGTCTACAGAAACCATAAGATCCGCAATTCTGCTTACTTCTGCCTCTGTCTGCTCGAAACCTGCCTTGTTGAGAGCATCGAGAACAGCCATGAAATCTTCAGGAGCTGTAATAACCTCAATGGTTCCGTCTTCTGTGCTTACATCGTCTGCGCCTGCTTCAAGAGCTACGGAGAAAATGTCATCTTCGCTGTATTTTGATGCATCAAAAGCAATAACACCCTTTCTCTTGAAAAGATGGGATACGCTTCCTGTGGCACCGAGGTTTCCGCCGCCCTTTGTAAGAACACTTCTTACATCAGCTGCAGTTCTGTTCTTGTTGTCTGTAAGTGTTTCAATAAGAAGGGCAACTCCGCCCGGGCCATAACCTTCGTACATGAGTTCTACATATTCAACACCTTCAAGCTCACCTGTACCTTTCTTAATGGCTTTATCGATATTATCCTTAGGCATGTTTGCTGCTTTTGCCTTGAGAATGATGGCACGGAGTCTTGGGTTTCCTTCCTCGTCACCGCCGCCCATTTTGGCTGCAACAGTAATTTCCTTGATAATTTTTGTAAAAATCTGACCGCGCTTTGCGTCAGCAGCACCTTTTTTATGCTTGATACTTGCCCATTTGCTATGACCGGACATAAAGTCTCCTTAAACTATATAGATTGAAAAAAATCTATCATATGAGAAAACCTCGGTCAAGAGGTTGCCCACATGATTTGGTTTTACTTTGTTATGACACGGACGAATTTTTTCTTTCCGCCGCGGATAACCACTTCGCCGTCACTGTCAAGAACTGAGGCATCGATTACTGCCTTCACATCCCTGATATTGCTGTCGGCCACTACTGCACCACCCTGCTCTATGAGACGGCGTGCATCACTTTTTGTTCCTCCCAGAGCCCTGAAGAAAAGTTCTGTAATAAGGATACCTTTTTCAAAATCCTCTCTCGGAATCTCGATGGAAGGCATGTTTTCCTTGTTTCCGCTTCCGCTGAAGGCTGCCCTGGCACCTGAAAGGGCCTTGTCGGCCTCCTCCCTGCCGTGGATAAGGGCAGTAACCTCCCACGCAAGTCTTTCCTTGGCCTCATTGATGTTGCCCTGACAGATTGCCGCAATTTCATCAAGTGAAAGGAAAGTGAAGAGCTTGAAGAATTTCTCCACATCAGGATCGTTTACATTTCTCCAGTACTGGAAAAAGTCGTATACAGGTGTAAGCTCAGGATCCAGGAAAATGGCTCCCTTCTCGCTCTTTCCCATTTTCTGACCGTCGGCCCTGGTTACAAGCGGGAATGTGAGACCGAAGGCTTCATCTCCGGTAAGACGACGGATAAGGTCGATTCCTGCAACTATGTTACCCCACTGGTCATCACCGCCGATCTGGAGACAGGCATTGTATTTCCTGTGGAGGTTGAGATAGTCAAAGCTCTGGAGAAGCTGATAGTTGAACTCGATGAATGAGAGACCTGTTTCCATTCTTTTCCTGTAGGACTCGAAGGTAAGCATCTTGTTTACGGAAAACTGGGAACCGATTTCCCTGAGGAAGTCGATGTAGTTCAGGTCTGCCAGCCAGTCCTTGTTGTTTACGGAATAGGCTTCGTTTCCGTCGAAACCGATGAAACGGTCCAGCTGGGCTGTAATTGATTTTGTATTTTCGTCAAGTGTTTCATAGGAAAGCATCTTGCGCATTTCTGTCTTTCCGGACGGATCGCCGATTCTTGCGGTTCCCCCTCCCACCAGGGCAATTCCCTTGTGTCCCATGGCCTTCAGATGGCGGAGTGCGAAGAACGGTACCATATGACCGATATGAAGACTCGGTCCTGTTGGGTCACAGCCCACATAAAAGGTAACAGGTCCCTTGTCCATAAGGGCGGAAAGCCCTTCGATATCGGTACACTGCTGGAAAAAACCCCTTTCCTTTAAAACTTCAAGTGCCTTGTTCATCTGTACTTCCTTAAACCCTCTTGTAATCCTTGTCTGCCTGACGGATTACTGCCGGGATATCCTCGATTCTGATTCTCTTCTGTTCCATGGAATCCCTGAATCTGATAGTTACGGTCCCGTTTTCCTTTGTATCGTAGTCTACTGTGATACAGTAAGGAGTTCCGATTTCATCCTGGCGTCTGTATCTGCGTCCGATAGCACCGCCCTGATCGTAATATGTGGTGAAATCCTCTCTCAGGTTCTTTTCGATCTCCTGTGCCATTTCAGCCAGTCCGTCCTTCTTTACCAGTGGGAAAACTGCAACCTTGATAGGGGCAACAGCCGGATGGAAATGGAGAACAACTCTGGAATCCTCTCCTTCAACTGCCTGCTCTTCGTAAGCATCTGAAAGAACTGTAAGAACTGTTCTTGTAAGACCTGCCGATGTTTCAATAATATATGGAATGTATTTCCTGTTTGTTCCGTCTTCAAGATAGGACTGATCCTTTCCGGAATATTCGGAATGGCGTGTAAGGTCAAAGTTTGTTCTGTTGTGAACACCTTCAAGCTCCTGGAAGCCCATCGGGAATTCATATTCGATGTCGTATGCGCATTTTGCATAGTGTGCCAGCTCGTCCGGACCGTGCTCATGCCATCTGAGCTTGCTTTCCCTGATACCAAGCTTCTTGTAGTAGTTCCAGCGTTCGCCTCTCCAGTAATCAAACCATTTGTCGTCATCCTCAGGCTGAACGAAGAACTGCATCTCCATCTGCTCGAATTCACAGGTTCTGAAAATGAAGTTCTTGGTTGTGATCTCGTTTCTGAAAGCCTTTCCTACCTGTGCGATACCGAAAGGAACCTTCATTCTGCAGTTCTGAACCACATTCTTGAAGTTTACGTAGATACCCTGTGCAGTTTCGGGACGGAGATAGACAATGCTTCCGTTTTCCTCCACCGGACCGATATGGGTCTTGAACATAAGGTTGAATTTTCTGGTTTCTGTAAGCTCGCCGCCGCATTCCGGACAGATCTTGCTTTTTGCGTTTTCTTCAGGAATCTTGTCCTCCCTGAATCTCTGCTTGCATTTCTTGCAGTCAACAAGAGGGTCTGTGAAGTTCTCCACATGACCGGAGGCTTCCCATACTCTCGGATGCATCATGATTGCAGCATCGATACCTACAATATTATCATGAAGTCTGGTCATTTCCTTCCACCAGAATTCCTGGATATTCTTTTTCAGGGCGATTCCCAGAGGACCGTAGTCCCATGCTGAAGAAAGACCGCCGTAAATTTCACTTGACTGGAAGATAAAACCTCTTCTTTTACACAAGGAAACCAAGGTTTCCATACTAAGGTTGTTACTCATTTTTTACCCCATCACTTAATATTTTTATTGCTTTTTGTATTCTGTTATGTGTTGTTTCCCCACCGAGAAGCTTGATAGAACCCACAATCGGAGGAGAAATCTTTGTACCTGTAACCGCCACACGGAGCACCATGAGGAAATCTCCGAGCTTTACACCGATCTCACCGCATTTTTCCCTGAGAAGAGGCTCTATCTCCTCCTCTGTCATGGAAATGAACTGCTCTGTCATGGAATCGAGAACCCTGAGAATCTCTGCAGATCCCTCAGCACTTCCCTTTTTTGGAATAAGCTCGTTAGGATCGGCAATTTCAGGCTCTCTGAAAAGGAAACCGATGACTTCCGGAATATCGGAAAGATATTTAAGCCTTTCCTTGGCAAGAGGAACCGCATTCCTGAGAACTGCCTCCTCTTCCGGCTTTACCGGCTGGCTGACAAGTCCGGCCTGAACAAGATATGGCATCAGAAGGGCTGTAAGCTCGTCATCGCTTTTCTTCCTGATATACTGACCGTTGAACCAGTCCAGCTTCTTGTAGTCGAAGACTCCCGGTGCCTTGTTCAGCTTGTCAAGGGTGAAAAGCTCCTCAAGCTCTTCTCTTGAAAAGAATTCCCTGCTGTCGTCATAGGACCATCCGATAAGGGAAACATAGTTGAGGATTGCTTCCGGAAGATATCCCTTTGCCCTGAAATCCCTGAGAGATGTGGAGCCGTGGCGTTTTGAAAGCTTCTGTCCGTCACTTCCCATTACCATAGGAAGATGGCAGTATACCGGAGGCTTCCATCCGAAGGCTTCATAGAGGATGACATGGAGAGGAATGGAAGGTACCCACTCCTGAGCCCTGAGGATATGTGTTATCTTCATGAAATGGTCATCAATGATGTTTGCAAGATGATATGTTGGGAATCCGTCTGACTTGAGCAGGATAGGATCCGGGTTTACATCGCTGTTTTTCTTCTTCATCTTTCCGAGAAGAAAATCCTCGTATTCGGTATATCCGTCAAGAGGAATCTTCAGTCTGATTACAGGCTTGATTCCTGCATCCTTGTAAACCTGCTGCTCCTCCTCGGTAAGGTCGCGGCATTTTCTGTCATAGCCGAATTCCTTTTTCTCCTGCTGCTGCTTTTCCCTGAGCTTTTCAAGCCTCTCGGAGGTACAGTAGCAGTAATATGCATGTCCGCTTTCCACAAGCTTTCTGGCATATTCCCGGTAAAGCTCCGTTCTCTGGGACTGCACGTAAGGGCCGTATTCTCCCCCCGCTTCAGGTCCCTCGTCCCAGCTGACACCCAGCCATCTGAGAGTGGAATAAAGATCATCCAGCGCCTCGGTCTGATATCTTTCACGGTCTGTATCCTCTATTCTGAGGAGGAATTTACCGCCGTTGGCCCTGGCAAAAAAATAGTTGAAAAGTGCTGTCCTTACACCGCCGATGTGCTGAAGACCTGTAGGTGAAGGGGCATATCTTACTCTGACTTCCATAAAAACCTCTTAATTTATTCCCTGTTCCAGATTCGTCTATAAGAACTGTTTGCTGTATTCTTCCATACTCCGAAGCCATAGGTCATAGCATACAGGTCGAATGTGACACCGTCCGGATACATATCCACGAAGAAATTGTTCACAGGGGCAGTACTGATATCAAATGAAAGGTATTCGTAATAATCGGAAAGTACCTCCACAGATCTTCTCGGTCTGTCCGGATCGAGATGAGAATCCTTGTCGGTTCTAGGATTATGAACCTCATAATACCCTTTGCACCCCGTAATACCCGATCCTATGACAAGCATCTTGTGTGTGGTGCTTGCAGAAGTAGGTACGTTAAGCAGAGCCATTCCCTGAAGACCGATACCGCTCGGTGTGTTGTCATCGCTCTGGATCCAGGCTGTGGAGGCTGCGGAGGCAGGTGTATCCACGGCATAGACATAACCTTCGCTGTCTCCCGAATAGAGCCTGTCGTCAACAGTGTCATAGTAAACACGTCCGAAGATCTCTTCTTCATCCTTCAGCTCACCTGAGCCTTTCCTTGGTGTAAAATCGGTCCAGCTGTTATACTGACCCCTGTAGATCTTGTACTGTGCATTGAGATACCGGGTAGTTCCGTCGGAAACGATGTCGAACACACCTGTGGATGTAACATAAAGCTTAGGAAGGGATGTATCCTGGTTGAAGGTTGCTCCCTTGTCTGTGGAATAATAGAAATTTCCGCTCTTGTCGGAAAGATAGATGATATCGTCAGCAATACTGAGCTTGCATATCTTCCTGTCCACCGGTGTGGGAACCGGGGTCCATGTACCGGAACCGTCGCCCTGAAAAAGAAGGGTCTCCACATTGTCCTTGTCGTATGAGAGAATGAATATGGTACCGTCGCTGTGAAGGGCCATTTCTGTAGTATAGTGGCATCCCTGCGGATTAGGAACCCTGTTCCAGTCCAGTTCCCTTCCCTCTGCCTGCTTCTTGAAGATGGTTCCTGCGGCAACATAGAGATAACCGCCGGTCTTTATCATTGTATCGGAGGTTACGGAGTTAGGCATGGAATAGTCCTTAACCTTCTCTTCCACGCTGAGACCGTAGAAGATACCTACATCACTGTCGTTGCAGGATACGGAAAACAGAAGAAAAACAGCCACGACTGCATTAAGTAATATCTTTTTCATTTCAGCCACCTCAGAACCTGAACATTACAGACAATGATGTCTCAAGGAAATTACCGAACATGGTATGATCCGAAGTAACCTTTCCATTGCCGGAATAGATCTGCGGAATGAACCAGTATACGGCATTTATACCGAAAACCCACTCCTCGGAATAATTCCAGTATGCTCCCACTGAAGGCTTGATTATCATGTCGATATGGGCAGCATCATCCAGGATGGAGAGACAGCCGCCGACTCCCAGGGATACCGGAAATTCAAAGGGATACATCCTGAACCAGTATGTGGCCTTGGCTGTAAGGGGAACCATATAGAGGATTCTGTCGTTGGGACTCATGGCAAAGGTACCGCCGAACTCAGCACCGATGGAAACATGGTTGCTGATGAAGGTCTGCCACGAAAGGGATCCTACGCCTCCCAGGGTAAGGTTTGTATCCGTGGTGGAGAAATCCTTGTCCATGAAGAAAAGAGGAATGAACAATCCGGCATTGATGAAGAACATCTGGTCGCCGAGACCGTACATTTCCACAAAGGTATCTTCATCTTCCTCATCAACATCAGGTGCGGCAAAAACCGGCACTGTGATGAATGCTACAATAATCAAAATCAAGAAAAATTTTTTGCTCAAATTATACATCATCAGAAATATATTATTTTATTATTATTTTATCAAGCATTTGGCAGAGCAAAAAAAAACCCGGACTAATTACTTAATCCGGGATCTGCCACCGATCAGAATCGAACTGATGACACGTAGATTTTCAGTCTACTGCTCTACCGACTGAGCTACAGCGGCTTACCGTTGTCATTTATATTACAGCCGTAAAAAAATGTCAATATGTATTCCGAAAAAATTAAAATTTCATCTCGGAAGATTTCCGTTTACCGTTATGCATATACCCTTTACGGAAGGAAAATTGAAGCTGATGGTCTTTCTGAGAATCGCTGTGCTCTCCTCAAAGGTAAGCCCCGTATGGGATGAGGAAAGGACCGCTTCTATCGATAAATCGGCATATACGGTATCGTTCCTGTACAGGAGCCGGTTAAGTCTTGTCCTTTCGGGAAATATGTTGTCACGGACCAGCAGGGAGGAGCCCAGGAGAGCATCCTTCACAAGCAACTCTATATTCTTTTCGGTATCATGCTTTTCGGCAATCAGGCGATGCTCCATGACCACGGCCCTGGAAACCGGCTCCACAAAAAAAAGGGAACGGTCGGTGAATCTGTTTTCCTCGGTAAAGAACCATATCACCGAAAATGAAATGAAAACAAAC
Organism: Spirochaetia bacterium; assembly: GCA_045606105.1. Lineage (GTDB taxonomy): Bacteria > Spirochaetota > Spirochaetia > CADAEX01 > CADAEX01 > CADAEX01. Next base: position 203,642 of record JAZURI010000002.1, read on the forward strand.
AATGATATAAAATAAATCAGCCACCCTTTTTTCATGCCGTCCTACTCCGAATGCTCGAAATCATATACAAAATCCTGTATCCCATTATAAATGCCTTCGCTGATTTTCTGCAAGTAGCTGTTGCTGTTAAGCAGCTCCGCCTCCTTCGGATTTGAAACAAATCCCACCTCTATGAGAACAGAAGGCACCTTGGCGTTGCGGACAACAAACCACGATTCCCTTTTTATACCCCGGTTCGGTATTTCACGGCTGATCTTCTTGTCCATGCCGTCAAGGATTGAGCCGGCCAGTTGGATGCTTTCCCTGGAGAGCTCCTCCTCCGCAATGGTGTTCAGGGCTGTGATAAGGGTCCTGTTGCCGGAATCCACGCTGCCGGAATCGACCACGGAACGCCTGTATTCGTCAGGCAGACACCATACCTCGAAGCCGTTGGCCTTCTTGTTGAGGGAGGCATTTGCATGAACCGATATGAAAAGGATACTCTCGTTGGGCTTCAGCTTTATACTGTTGGCCATCCGGACCCTGTCGTCCAGGCTCGGGAAGGTATCTCCCGTACGGCTCATTATTATCTTCTTGTCAGGATATTCCCTGGAGAGCATATCCTTCAGCTTCTTTCCGATATTAAGGACAACGGTCTTTTCCATTACCCTCACATTCCGGCCTCTGATCCTGTGGGTTCCTATGGCACCCGGATCCTTTCCGCCGTGTCCCGGATCTATGAATATGGCAGCCACCCTGTGACCGCTTTTCGTATATACTGCCCTCTGAGCCGGAACCACCTTGTCATGCTGCCTGACCGCCTCGGCCAGGGAGCCTGAAACCATGAGCATGCCATCTTTCATATAGACAGAGCCGCTGCCCACCTTTTCAGATGAATCGGCCACCATGAACGGAACCCCGGGCCTGAAGGAATAGGAATATCTGCCGGTCCTCAGCTCACCGTTCTCGCTTCTCGGATCCCAGATTATCTCCCCTTTCAGCTCATCCGCCAGTGAAAAGATATCCTCGTCCGCTCTGTCTGCCGCGGCGACAGGCAGGGATAAAAGAAGGAAAAGCAGTATGATAATGTACCTGATAAAGGATGCTTTCAAATAATTCACCGTTATTACAATGGTCAATTATAGTATTTTGCAAGATATCTTGTCAAATGCGGAGCTTTATAAATATTATATATATAAATTTATAATAAGGGCTCTTTCTTATTGACTATTTTTCACCCTTGTGGTAACTTTTTTAGGCAAATTATCATTTTTACATTATTTTTTAGGAGGACTATTGGCTGAAAAAGAGTTAAGAATCAATGAAAACATCAGAGTTAGAGAAGTTAGACTGTTGGATGAGAACAACCAGATGCAGGGTGTAGTTTCAATCCAGGAGGCACTTACTTTAGCACAGGAGAGGGGCTACGATCTGGTAGAGGTGGCACCCCAGGCAAGTCCGCCGGTCTGCAAGCTGCTGGACTACGGAAAGTTTGTTTTCGATCAGGAAAAGAAACTCAAGGAATCAAAGAAAAAGCAGAAGCAGATTAAATTAAAAGAAGTAAGAATGCAGCCATTAATAGAAATTCATGATTTGCAGTTCAAGACAAAACATGTAAAAGAATTTCTCGACGAAGGTAACAAAGTTAAGATCACTGTCAGATTCAAGGGTCGCCAGCTTGCCCACACCGATTTGGGAAGGGATACGCTGAACAAGATTCTGGAGCTTCTGGACGGTGAGTATATCCTTGACAAGCCGCCTATGATGGAAGGTCGGTTTATGTCTATGTTATTAAATCCAAAAGGTAAAAAATAGGAGGCTTCAAAATGCCAAAAATGAAGACAAGAAAAGCTGCGGCAAAAAGATATTCTCTTACCGCAACCGGCAAGGTAAAATACAAGAAGATGGGTCTGCGCCACATTCTCACAAAGAAATCAACAAAGAGAAAGAGAAACCTCAGACATTCCGGAATTCTCAGCAAAGCTGAAACAGCAAGAGCTAAAGTATTAATGCCTTACAGCTGAACAAAAAATTAAAGGAGAAGAATTATGCCAAGAGCAGTCGACGGAACAAGACGTCATGATAGAAGAAAAAAGATTTTAGAGAGAGCAAAAGGTTACAGAGGTTCCAGAAGCCTTCTTTTCAAGACAGCAAAGGAAACCGTAGCAAGAGCGCTTCAGAACTCATACGACCACAGAAAGCAGAGAAGAAGAAACTTCAGAGCTCTCTGGATTGCCAGAATTTCAGCTGAATGCAGAAACCAGGGTATCACATACTCAAGATTCATGAACGGCCTCACAAAGGCAAACATCGTTCTGAACAGAAAAGCCCTTTCCAACATGGCAATCGAGGATAAGGCTGCTTTCACAGCACTTATTGAAAAAGCAAAGGCTGCACTGGAAGCCTGACATACTGAGGGAGAATCAGCATGAGCACAATCGAACAGATCAGATTACTTGCGGGAAAAATTGAAAAGGCCGTTGAAACAATCAAGGCATTCAAGGCTGAAAACATCCGGCTCAAGGAAGAGCTGGCAAAGGCTAAAGCAAGGGAAGAGGAGCTGGAAAACCTCGTCGCATCATACAAAAGCGGAAGCGAAGATGTGGATGACGGAATTGCATATGCAATCAAGCTTCTTGATGAAATCGAACTGGAAGATTCTGCCGCTGCTCCCGAAATTATTCCTGCCGAAGAGCTCAACCGGGCTCAGGCAGAGAATTTTACCCTTTCTGCACAGGAAGAAGAGAGCCTGGATATCGATCTGGATAACAGCGGCAGCGAGCAGCTTAACATTTTCTGATTCCTGACTGTATGAAAAATACTGTAAAGATCAATTTATTGGGTTCATCCTTCACCATCAAGGTTGATGATGAACCTGAATATGTCAATAAAATCGTCGCTTATGCCGATGAGCGGATAAAAAAGATTCAATCAACAATTACTAACGAAAATCCCTTGAGAATATCTTTATTAGCGTGTATATTTATAATAGATGAGCTTTTTAAGGAACGTGATTTTTCCGAAAGGGAAAGAAAGAGGATTGCGGATATCACGGAACAGCTTATCAGCAGTATAGATTCTGCTATAGAAGAATAATATTTGCCTGCGGAGTTCGGGCGGAGTGGAAATCTCTTGGGACAAACTATAATATAGGGATTTTTTATACAATAATTGAAGCTCTTTCGCAGAGTATTCATGATATTGAACTACTAAAAACCCACGTGAACATTAGTTCAAGAGATTATCTCCAAGCGGCTTTGCGGGTTTTTTATAATAAAACGGAGAACCGATGACCAGATATCTTGCATTAACGGCTTTTACCTTATGTCTGCTTTTCTCTTCCTGTGCCACATTGTCAGAAACAGGTACAACCGGCTCTTCCGAAACATCTCAGTCTGAAACAGTTGAAAAATTCCAAAAAAAGCATGTCCCTATAAAGGAAATCAGGAGACAGAACGGTCTTATCATGTCCTACTCTGTTTTCAAGTACGGAAACGACAGGTATACTCCTGCAGAAATAAACATCTATGACAGGCACAGCATCCTTACCGAAAAGATCCTTACCGAAAAGCTCGGTATCAGAACCGAAAAAAAGAGTTTTATGGATGCAGACAACAATATCCACAGATACTATGTCATCACCAGGGACGAAAAGGGAAATATCGTGGAGCAGATTCTTTTCGGAGGCTCCAACCGCCTCATTGCCGTGGAGGAGTTTGTCTACGATGACCTGGGAAACAAAACTGAATGGAGAGCCTACAACAGCAGCGAGGTTCTTCTTACCTTCAACAGATATCAATATGAAAACGGCCTCAATACAAGAACCGACAGCTATCATGCAGACGGTACACCGGCAGAATATTTCATAAACAGATACGACAGGGCCGGAAACCTGACAGTCACCGAACATTATGACAGTTCCGGCCGGCTGCTGGGAATCCACAGGACCACATACAAGAACGGTCTGATTTTCAGGGAGGAATCCCTGGGAAAGAACAAGGAAACCGAGTGGTACATTACCTACATATACAGCGACCAGTACAGAAAGGTGACAAAAACCACATGGTCGGCCTCAGGTGAGGAACTGGAACAGGTAGAACAGACCTGTATCCTTCTGGACAGATAAGGGGGAATCATGAAAAAGCTTTCAATCATCATGATTTTAATCCTTCTTCATACCTTCTCCGCCTATGCCGGGGACCATGCAAGAAATGCAGCATGGCTCAGAATAATGAACAGCTCCGAATTCGAATACAGAACCGAAATACTCAATACTGTTTTCGATGAAAATGACCGCTATGTAAAAAAAGCCCTTCTGAACGACCTTCAGGAAAGCATGCACGGAAACAAGTTTGCCCACGTGGCTCCCGACAAGCTGGAAAACTATCAGGGAATGATTGTACGGAGACTTGGAATCCTGAATGACAAGGCCTCTGCGGAAAACATATATTATTTAATGGAAAATACCGGTAATTCCGCACTGAAACGGGAAGCGGTCACCGCTTTGGGTAAAATCGGAGCAGTCAGATACGGAAATACCATTACCGACATGCTTACCGAGGCAAATTCAAGACAGTATTTCCTTACGGAATCAGGATATGTAAATGCGGCAGAAGAAAATGCCCTTGATGCGGCAGCTGCGGTTGATGCAATAGAGAACATGTATCTTGAACAGAGCTATGAACCGGTTTTCAGGGCATATGCCTGCGGATACCCGAAGGAGAGCAATGTTGCGTCAAAAGCGGAAAAGGTTCTTTTTTCACTTTCCCCCAACCCTACCTCTGAACTGAAGAAAATAGCATCGAAGGAAAACAATCCTGAAATGCTGGGTCATATACTGGATATCCATGAAGCATCCGAAGCCACATTGCAAGAAAAGGGAGAAATTGCCTCCGTTATTCTTAACAAGGCTGCTGAAAACGGATTCCTTCCGGGAAATTATATTGAAAGAAGCTGTTACCTGATAGAAAAAGGGGGAACCGGCGTATCCGGAGGAGACAAGGCAGTCAAGGCTGTTCTCGAAGGAGACATTGATAGGGATATTACCGAAAGAATAATTGCAATTGCCCCGCTCTGCAAAAACGGAATCAAGGAGTTGGATTCATATCTCCGGAACCAGATAAAGCTGAATCAGACTGGCAAAGGGGATTTCGGCCAGAGGGAAAAGATTGTGGCTGTAATAAATACTTTCGGAAATACCGGCTCCAGAGAACATCTCAACACACTGATCAGAGTCAGAACGGCAGGATGGCCTGAAAACATAGTTTCGGCCACTGAACAGGCTATTGACAAAATACTGGACAGATAAGCTACATCAGATTTACCGGATCCACATCCGATTCCATATATACACCGAAAGGGGTCCTGAACTGACCGGCCAGTGAGGCAAGTATACTGTGGGAGCAGGAAAAATCCGAAGTGTTTACTATTATCTGATAACGATGATTATCGGACAGAACAGCAATAGGGGCTTCAGCCGGTCCCATTACATTGAAAAGACCTGACGATGAGGCTTTTAACCGGCCGGCAAACTCAGCAGCTGCATTACAGGCCTTTTCCCTGTCCCTGCTCCTGAAAACAAACCTGAAAAGCCTGGAAAAAGGGGGAAAACCCATTCCCTGCCTGAAACTCAGCTCTCTGGAATAAAAACCCTCTTCATCATTGCGGGCCGCACAGGTTATGGCATAATTATCAGGTCTGTAGGTCTGAATTATAACCTTGCCCCCTTCAAAAAAGCGACCTGCTCTTCCCGAAACCTGGGTAAGAAGGGAATAAGTCCGTTCCGCCGCCCTGAAATCAGGCATCTGCAGCGTGGTATCAGCCAGGATTATCCCCACCAACGATACCGAAGGAAAGTTGAAGCCCTTGGCTACCATCTGGGTTCCCAGAAGGATATCGGCCTCCTTACGGGCAAAGGCAGACAGCACCGCTCCTGTCTTTTCCTTGTCTGTGGCCGTATCGCTGTCCAGACGAAGAATTTTCATGTAAGGAAAAAGATTTCTTATATCCTCCTCTGTCTTTTCCGTTCCGAAGCCGCTGTATCCCACATCAAGACCTCCGCATCCGGGACAGACCCTGGATGGAGATACGGAATAGCCGCAGTAATGACAGATAAGAAGATTTCTGCTTCTGTGATAGGTAAGAGGAACCGAGCAATGGGTGCATTTCATTTCAAAACCGCAGTTCTGACAGGAAAAATTATAGAAAAATCCCCTTCTGTTAAGGAAAAGAATGGTCTGTTTTCCCTGAGAATAGGCATTGTAGATTTCATTTTTCAGAACCGCAGAAATGGATGAGGTCTGTCTGTTCATGTCCACTATGCTGATTTCAGGCATGACACCGCCGGAAACCCTGCAGGGAAGCTCCAGATGAGTCAGAATTCCCTTTTTCATCAGATAATATGCTTCCACCGACGGGGTTGCACTTCCCATCAGCACCTTTGCATTCTCCCTTTTTGCCCTGTACATTGCCACCTGGCGGGCATGGTACCGGGGAGAAGAGCCCGATTTATAGGAGTTTTCATGCTCCTCATCTATGATCACAAGCCCCAGATTCCTTACCGGAGCAAAAACCGCACTTCTGGCACCGATGACAAACCTTGCCTCACCCCGCTGTATAAGCTTCCATTGCTTGAGCCGCATTGAAGGGGTAAGGGCTGAATGAAGCACCGCCACCGCAGAGCCGAACCTTTTTTTCACCGCATCCAGCATCTGGTGCGACAGGGCTATTTCAGGTACAAGATAAATAATACCTCTCCCCTGAGCCATAAGTCTTTCGGCAAGGGTGAAAAAGACCTCTGTCTTTCCGCTGCCTGTAACACCGTGAAGGTAAAAAAGGGACTCATTCCCTTCACTGACCCTGAGAACGGCTTTTTCCTGAGCTTCTGTCAGGGTATGCCCCTCTGAAAAGCCGTAATCTGCGGCCGGCTCATCCTCCAGCTCCTTTTCCTTTTTTCCTCCGGGAAGAATGGCATGAAGCGCCTCTCCCCAGCCGCACATATACATGTCCCCCATCCAGAGGGCCATCTGCCAGCAGGAAGAATCGAAAAGTGGTTCCGTTTCCATTATCCTGGATATTTTTTTCAGTTCAAAGGAGGGGTTAGGATTTTCTGACAGGATATCCACCACATAGCCCTGCATTTCCCGCCGGCCGAAAGGGACCTTGACACGCATGCCGATACCGCACTCCCCCTTTTCGCAGGGAAGATAGGTAAAGACCTGTCTCAATGGGAGATTCAATGCTACCTGTATGAATTTTCCGTCACTCATTCTTTAATTTTTCCAGCTCTTCCTTAAGCCTTTTAAGATCGTCCCAGACTGCTCTCCTGAGAGAGGGATCTCTGAGGACACCGCTGGGATGATAGGTCGGAATCAGCGGAATACCGTTGAACCGGTATGTCCTTCCCCTGAGTCTTCCCAGAGGAGATTCATCTCCTATAAGGGTCTGTGCCGCAATTCTCCCTACCGTCAGTATCATCCTGGGTCTGAGAATTTCAATCTGTCTTCTGAGGAAAGGGATACAGACCTCTATTTCATCAGGCCGGGGATCCCTGTTTCCCGGAGGACGGCATTTAACCACATTTGCAATAAAGCAATCCCTGTGCCGGCTCATTCCTATGGCATCCAGCCACTTGTCCAGATACTGCCCTGCCTTGCCCACAAACGGAATACCGCTGACATCCTCGTCTGCACCCGGCCCTTCGCCTACCACCAGCAGATCAGGCCGTTCAACACCGAAGCCTGGTACCGCCTTTATTCTCCTTTCACAGAGTCTGCATCCTGTGCAGGCTGAAACCTCCCCGGCCACCGCATCAAGGGAGTCATTCATTTTCTCCGCACTACTGCACTTCAGCATCACCGGAGAAAGGGGACGGTTCATGCTCCTTCCGTATTTTACAATATCCTCAAAATCATTTATAAGCTTCCAGTATTCGTTATCAAAATCAGTCATATATCACCCTGTCGAGAAAAAGCCCCCTGGCTGCGGCACAGGCTCCGGCACAATCCCTGTTACGGGCCTCCAGTATCCGGCTCATGTCATCGGAGGAAAGCCCCTTGTTGTACAGCTCCAGCACGGTTCCCACTATGGAACGGACCATCCTCCGGAGAAATCCGTCGGCCGATACCTTGAACACGGTATAACCGCGGCTCTGGTAAAAAACTGCCGATTTTATGGTTCTGGACATGGGATAACCCTCCTCCATCACGGAAGAAAAGGAGGTAAAATCATGATATCCCACCAGAGGTGCCACTATTTCATTAAGACGGTTCAGGTCCGGATTTTCCTTTATTCCGAGACAATACCGGGCAAGCCAGGGATAGCACATGGAGTTCGGCAGCATATAGTATTTGTATACACGCTCCACGGCATCGAACCTTGCATGAAAGCCTTCATCAACCTGTTCGCTTTTTATTATCCTGATATCGCCGGGGAGAAAGGCATTGATGGCATCCCTGTATTTTTCCTGAGGTATCCTCATGTCGGTATAAAAATTGGCACACTGACCGGCAGCATGGACACCGGAATCGGTTCTCCCCGCCCCTGTAATCTTCACCGGAAAACCGTGAAGCTTTTCCAATGCCTTTTCAAGCCGTTCCTGAACAGTATCCTCGGTGTTCTGAATCTGCCAGCCGCAGTAGTTGGTTCCGTCATAGGCTATAGTAAGCTTTATGTTTGACACCCTACTCCTCCGCCGGTACCGCTTCTACCGCCTCTATGGTCACAGATACGGAATCGGGAGAAAAATCTATGATATCGACATTTTTTGCAGTTATCACCCTGAGAGGAACACGGTATATACCCGGCTCCTTAATTCCGCTGACATCTGCGGTAAGCTTCAGGTCTCCGGCCTTTATTCTATCGGCATCTCTTCCGCCGGTCTCAATCTTGACCACACCCTGGGAAATGACTGAATCTGCGCTCAGGTTGTCGCCGCAGCCCTGAATCTCTATATCAACTGCAGGGAAAGTCTTTGCAGTCCTGATTCTTGCGATATTGACGGAAAGCATTATGTTCCGGTCCTGGATATCAACAAAGGAATCGGAATTGTCAATCTCGACCACTGTAGTGAAGTTTTCGGTCTTTCCGTTTATTGAAACAGGCTTGGTCTTGAGTACCTTTATCCTCTGCAGCGATTTTTCAGGCCCCATAGCAGTAACGGTTCCCGGAGTCAGGAAGGAACCTGCCAGCTCGTAACCTTCGGCAGGAATACCTATGAACACCGGCTCCAGAGCCAGTCTCTTCATCTTCTTTTCCTCATAGAAAACAGAAATCTTCAGAGGCTCCACATTTATTTCAAGAGGAGACATATAGAGAGCATTACCCTGTCTTTCAACCTTTACAGCCCTTTCGTAGGAGCCCTCCTCTGTTACATCACGGAAATCGGCATAGACATTGATATCATCGCTGATGATGGAATATATGTCATCCCTGTTTCCCTTGAGAGAAATCTTTATGTTCTTAGGAATGTTGTCAACTGTAACAAAGCCCTCCGGAGAAAGCACCCTGAACGGTACACGGAGATAACGCTCCTCGATTATGCTCTGCTTGTAGAAAAGGGAGAAAATAACTGCAATGGCCAGGGAAATAAGCTTTGCTGTCCAGTTTTTTACAAAGAAATTTCTTATCTTGTTGATTTTCATTCGTTGTCAGCCTCCTCGTCCGCAAGCTCCGGATTGCCGAGAACCACAAGACTGTTCAGCCTGCTCTTCAATTCCTCCTCCGGGAGGTTGTAATAGAGATTGGAGTTGTAGGCCAATGAAAGCGCACCTGTCTCCTCCGAAACCACCAGCACCACGGCATCTGTCTTTTCGGTGATTCCCAGGGCAGCCCTGTGCCTGGTACCGAAGCTTTTCCTGATTCCCTTCTGCTCCGAAAGGGGAAGAAGACATCCTGCAGAAACGATTTTCTTGCCGGAAATTATGGCTGCACCGTCATGGAGGGCGGTATCCTTTCCGAAAATGGTTATGATGAGACTCGATGAGATATCGGCATTGATAACTGTTCCCGAATCGATGAAGTTCCTGAGATTTGCCTGGCGCTCGAAAACTAGGAGACATCCTCTTTTCATGGTGGAAAGAATCTGGGCCGCACTGATGATGGTCTCAACCTCGGTACCGATGATCCTGCGCCGTCCGCTGAACATACGGCTCTGTCCCACCTTCAGGAAGAAGCTTTTGATTTCCTGCTGGAATACTATGGCCATGATTATGATGAAGCCGTTGGCCAGCTTGTTGAGAAGCCAGAGCATGGTTTCAAGCCGGAGCATGAAGGCAAAGGCATAGAGAGTCAGAATGGCAACTATACCCTTTATTACAGGGAGAACCTTGTTCTGAAGAAGTATCTTGTAAATCTGGTAGATTATGAAAGAAAGAAGGAAAATATCCAGAACAGGACGGAAATATGTGAGATACATATCATATAAATTTTCCAAAGCTACCTCCCATGAGCCAGGTCTATGGCTTTCAGCACATTGATTACATCCAGGGTCTCCTTCACATCATGAACCCTGAGAACATCGGCTCCCAGACGGCAGGAAGCGGCTGTACAGGCCAGGGTTCCGGCCAGCCGGTCTCCCGTATCCCGTCCCGTTATCCTTCCGATAAAGGACTTCCGTGAATATCCCATGAGTACCGGACACCCCAGCCGCTTCAGGTCAGGAATACCTCCGAAAAGGGCTGTATTTCCATCCTGGTCCTTGCCGAAACCGATACCGGGATCCAAGGTTATCCTGTCCCGTTCTATTCCGAGCCGCTGAAGTACACCGATCCTCTCCCCAAGGTAGGAAACCACCTCCTTTACGGTATCGCCTCCCGGAGGGATATTCTCCATGTGCATTAATATAATATCACATTTATATTTTTTTACAATTTCAATTATTGATAAATCGTAAGTTAGTGCTGAAATATCATTTATGATGCTGACACCGGCATCCAAGGCCCTTTCCGCCACCGAACCCTTCCTGGTATCCAGGGAAACGGGAATCCTTACCCTTCTGCATATTTCATCCAGGAGAGGAAAAAGTCTGGACATCTCCTCCTCTGCAGAAATTATTTCCGAGCCCGGTCTGGAGGATTCTCCCCCTATATCAATTATGTCTGCCCCGGCATGCTCCATTTCGAGAGCCATTTCCACAGCCTTTTCCAAGGAACCGGTACGGCTTCCCGGATAAAAGGAATCGGGCGTTGCATTTAGAATCCCCATAACCAGGGGACGGTCTGTCTTTCCCCGCAGGGAGCTGATTATTCCCATACATCCATTATAGCAGAACATACGAAAAAAACAAAACATAAAGCCTTTTTTTTGCCGATAAAGTTTAACTTGTCTTATATAATCTAATAATGTATAATAAAGATGTATGACAGTAGTTATTGTTGGAGCCGACCGTGTTGGAACCCGGCTGGCAAAAATCCTTATTGAAGAAAAGATGGATGTCATTATCTTTGAGCAGGATCCTGAAAAGGCGGCTGCAGCTTCAGGTGCTCTGGACTGCCTGGTCCTGAACAAGGACGGAATGAATCCCGATCACCTGAGAGAAGCAAATATAGATAAGGCTGACTACTTTATCTGTCTCACCGGCTCTGATGAAAGAAACATGATTGCCTGCGGTCTGGTAAACAGGGAATTCGATATCCCGAACAAGATTGCCAGAGTCCACAACATCAATTTCACCCACACCTCCATTCTTGAAAAATCATTTCTGGGAATAGATTATATCGTAAACCCTGAGCTGGAGGCGGCAAAGGCCATCATCTCAAAGATTGAGCACGGAGCTACCGGCGATATCATGCTTTTCGAGAACAGCATTTTCCAGATCAGAAGCCTTTATGTCTCCAAAGAAAGTATTTTTGCAGGAAAACAGGTAAAGGATATCCGCAGCCTGGTTCCTATGAAAATCCTTCTTGCCCTTATCATGAAGGAGGACGGATATGTGGTTCCTAAGGGAGATACCCTTATAGAGGAGGGAGATCTTCTTTACATCATGGGTACGGAGGAGAATCTTTCCGTCCTTCTGGCCAAGGAAGGAAAAACCCGCGTAGAGCTCAACAAGATGATTATTGTGGGAGGAAATGCCATCTCCACCTTCATCTGTGATTATTTCTACAAGAAGGGAAAGATAAACAGAAACAAAAACAATTTCTGGAACATGTGGGCAGGCTCCCAGATAAAGAAAAACATTGCCATAATCGACAGGGATTATAACCTGTGCAAGGAGCTGGCGGCACGGTTCCCGGAAGCCCTGATACTCAACGAAGATATTTCCGACGAAAATGTACTGGAGGATGAGGGACTTACCGACGGCGACCTGATAGTAGCAGCCACAAACAACCAGGAGCTGAACATTGTTACGGCCGTCTATGCAAAATCCCTTGGTATAAAGAAATCTCTGGCCCTGGTAAACAAGACCAGTTATCTCCATATTGCTTCAAGCCTTGGCATTGACGTCCCTGTAAGCCTTAACTACAGTACACTCCAAGGTATTCTCAGCTTCATCAGAAGAAAGAATATCAAGAGCTCATATACAATTCCCGAAAGCGATATCGAGGTTGTTCAGATCCAGGTATCGGAAACCAGCATGGTTGCAGGGATGAAGATTATGGATATTTCCCTGCCATCGCAGACTCTGCTTCTGGCTGTAAGAAGCGGAACAGAGGATATTCTCCCGGGCGGAAATTATGAAATCAAGAAGGATGACAACATCATTCTCCTTGTCAAAAAGGACAATATAGAAAAAATACAGTCTATTTTTTCGTGAAGCAAATGAACTTTAAGCTTATTCTGAAAATCATTTCTATTATTCTCATGGTGGTGGCGGCAGCGCAGATTCCTTCTTTGCTGTGGGCCTTCTATTTTCAGGAACCGGAGATGATTTTCAATTTCCTGACCACCATCGGTGCCACCACCGCTGTGGCTCTGGTTATTTTCTTTTTCTGCAGAAATCTGAAAACCAATGTACTTTCCATGAAGGACGGATTTTTTACCGTAACACTGCTGTGGATAATATCGGCAGCCGCAGGTGCGGCACCGTTCCTCACAGCCGGTGTAACCGATTCCATGGCAACTGCCTTCTTTGAAACCATGTCGGGGCTTACCACAACCGGAGCCACCGTATTTTCAGATGTGGAATCCTTCCCGAAAAGCCTTCTTTTCTGGCGCAGCACCACCCATTTCCTGGGAGGTATGGGAATAGTTGTTCTTACTGTAGCGGTTTTTCCTCTGATCGGAATCAATACCATAAACATGGTAAAGGCTGAAACCACAGGCCCTTCCGTACAGAAAATCATGCCTAAGATTGCGGAAACAGCCAGGGTGCTCTGGTACATATACATGATCCTGACCCTGGGCGAGATACTTCTTCTGAAGGCGGCCGGAATGAGCTGGTTCGACTCAATGACCCACTCCATGGCCACAATTTCCACCGGAGGATTTTCGGTCAGAAACACAAGTCTCTGCTCATATAACTCACTCCCAATAGACCTGATTATAACCTTCTTCATGTTTGCCGGCGGAGTAAACTTTGTCCTCTATTTCAGCCTGATTACAGGAAATACAAAGCTTTTCAGAAACAATTCCGAGTTCAAGGCATACACAGCCATATTCATAATAGCAGCCCTAAGCATTGCATTCTCCCTTTACAGGGCAGACTGCTACTCACTGGTCGACTCCCTGAGGCACGGAAGCTTCCAGGCCATATCTGTCATGACCACCACAGGTTTTGCCTCTGCAGACTATCTGCAATGGCCTGATTTTGCACAGATGATGCTTCTTGCCCTCATGTTCTGCGGAGGTTGTGCCGGATCAACTGCCGGCGGTATCAAGGTAATGAGACATGTAATTGTTTTCAAGCAGTCGCTCTTAGACTTGAAAAGAATACTCAGACCGAAAGCTGTCTATATTCTCAGGGATAACGATATGACCATAAAGAAAGGTACCATACTGGGTGTTTCAAGCTTCATAATCGTTTATCTGATTATAATAGTAATCTCATCCCTGGTAATATCCATGGCAGGTTATGATATGGTTACATCGCTTTCTGCGGCACTGGCCACATTGGGTAACATCGGTCCTAGCTTCGGCATGATCGGTCCGATGGAATGCTACAGCTTTTTCGGTGACGGAATGAAATGCTTTCTTTCATTCCTTATGCTGGCAGGAAGACTTGAGCTTTATACAGTACTGCTTCTTTTTACCGGCGTATTCTGGCGCAGATAAAATTATTTCAACTCAAACCTGATCTCTGCGGTAACGGAGCCTGACACCGCCTTCTCCCCTATTTTTCCGGGGCTGAAACTCCATTTTCCCACAGCCTTCACAGCGGCATTGTCCAGCAGCTTATATCCGGAGGAGCTGATTATTTCACTTCCCGCAAGCCTCCCCTCCTCATCGATATTCAGAAGAAGGACAACAGTTCCCGCCAGCCCCTTCTTTACAGCGGCCGGAGGATAAACCGGATCGGGTTTATCCAAAAAAACGGGAGGTGTATGGATATCAGGGAGTGATGCTGCTTCCGATACGGCAGCTTCCGGGGGCGACAACACAGCCTCGGCCGACCTGCTGTATACAGCTTCCACTTCCGGGACAGGGGCCGGAGCCGGCTTTGCCGCAGGAACCGGTATCACGGGAACCTGTACCTTTTCAGGGATAATCTCCCGTTCCGTCCGGACATCCGGGGCTGTGATCCTCCTTTCCGATATCCTGAACGAGACCCGGGAAGATTCTGTTTTCTCATAGCCATCCATTTCAAAAACCATCCCCAGAACAAGGAGATGAACAGAGAGAGAAAGAAACAGAATGGCCGGAAAACGCAGTTTCAGTAGGATAATGAACCTCCGAAGACAAATTCTCTACCCGGCCCGGAATAGAAGGACTCTGTGGGATTGTACATGCTGTCATAGCCCACATAGGCGGCGGTGGCATATTCAACATCGAAAAGGTTGTTTACCCTGGCAAAAAGGGATCCCTTGCATTTCCCCTCATGGCTGTACTTCACGGTAAGACCGGTAATGATATGGGAATCATTTTCATCCATGCTGTTGTCATAATCCTGTCCTATGTAATATTTTCCGGTGAAGATGATATCGGAGGAAACTGAAAATCCCCGGGGAAGACTGATTTCAGGCACCAATGAAAACCGGTACTCCGGCACCAGCGGCACCCTGTTTCCGTCATGTTCCCCGGCGGTAAACTCAGCCACATTCCGGCTGTATCCTGCATCAAGGGTAAAAAAACCGGCAGTCAGGGAGGCCTCTGCATTGATACCGTAATGGATGGTATCGTTCATGTTCTCGTTTCTGAAGGTGATACCGTTGTATGCAATCTCATCCTTCATGGCAAGCACATACCCCGATGCCCCCAGGGAAAGCCAGCTGATACCGTTGAAGTTGAAGCCCAACTCAAAGGAATGGCCGTATTCGGGCTCCAGAGAAGAGTTGAAACCCTCGCCGTACCCCTGATAGCTTACCTGCTCGTCGGTAAACGGAGTCCTGTATACACGGTCATATCTGAAATAGGCATTGCTGCAGTCCGGAAAAAGATAATTGATACCAGCGGTCATGGAGACAGGGGTAAATATTTCCTCATCATCTTCAGCTGTGGAGGCAGAACCGAAATCACTCTCAATCTGTTCCCTTTCACCCCTGATACCGAAAGTAAGGGTAAGGGTTTCATCCAGCAGCTTCAGTTCATTCAAGGCAAATATACCGCCTGAAAGCTTGGTTACATCGTTATCCCATGTTTCGTTTTCCCTGGCCCTGTCATTGAAGCCCCTGGAACGGAGCCTGTCGGAGTGGAAATCCCCTCCCAGAGTCAGTATGTTGGTAAAGGAGTCTTGGTTAAATGTAAGAATGACAGAGGGTGATACATACAGCGAATTTGTATCCGTATCTGTCCATGAGAACCAGGATTCCATGTCGGTTCCATTCTCCTTGTGTTTGAATCCCCCGGTAAGCTTAAGCTTCAGCATATCGGTGGTCTCATGGGTGATATGTGCAGCAGCCGAAAACCCGGTCATCTCCGCTTCATCGAAAAAATAGGCTGCCTGCTTGGGATCTTCATCATATTTTTCCTTCAGAAGAGCTCCCGGCATCTCATAATCGGTTGTGAAGAATGAAAGATTCATACCGGCATCGCACTTTTCATCACTGTAGGAAAGGGCTGTGGAAAGCTGCCTGAGGCTGAATCCGCTCCTGTCTCTCCATCCCTCCGAGCTTTCCCCCGTACCTGACAGGTAAAGTGAAAGCTTCTCTCCCCCGCCTGACACATACCATCGCTCCGAATGTCCTCCGAAGGAGGTGACGGAAGCCTCTGCATCTGCAGCCACGCTCTTGTTCCGGTCTGCCCTGCGGGTAAATATACTTATGACTCCGGCCACCGCATTGTTGCCGTACAGAACCGAGGCGCCTCCCCTCATTATCTCTATTCTTTCCACTGCCGAGGCAGGCAGGGAGAGCCAGTCGGTTCCCGACATGTCGGGATTGTTCTGTCTTATTCCGTCCACCAGCACCAGTACCCTTCCGTGGGAATTCTCCCCGAAGCCTCTCATGGAAACAGAGGCCTGTGAGCTGTTGCCGTTGAAGGAGGTGACTGTAACACCGCCGAAAGTCTCAAGGGCCTGGACAATAGTCCTGTTTTCCAGCTGCTTACTGCTGATTACCGTAATGTCTGCAGGAACTTCGGTAATCTTCTTTTCATCCCTGGCGGCTGTAACCACAACCTGAATATCTGCCTTTTCCGATGCAATGCACAGGAAAGAACAGAAGAGAAACAGAGATACCATAATGATTCTTTTCAAGATAAACTCCTTTTCTGGCTGAGAAAAGAAGCCGAAAGGCAGGAGAAGAGATCCTGTGATTCCGACTCAAATCGCGAAGCCAAATCTTTAAAATGCATACCAAAGTCTCCCGGCTTGAGGCTTCAGGATTTCTCCTACCGGATATACACCTTCCCAGTTTCCCAGTGGCAAAGTATACCCGTAACCTTTCACGGTGGCGCGTCCGCGGGGGAATTACACCCCTCTTCCGTTGAAATATGCTGTTTTTATTCTATACCCTTGCCGTAAATAAATCAATATTATTATATTAAAGTAAAAGGTAAATAAATCCGATAATGGATAAAAGGAGTTCATAATGAAAAAAGCGCTTGTTTTAATTACTGTAGTTGCTCTTATGTTCTGTTTTTTCTCTTGTAAAACAAGTGAGGAAACAGTAATCGTGGAAGAAGAAGTTGTTGTTGCAGAAACACCTGCCGCTCCGGCTGCTCTTGAAGTTTTCCCTGCAGGAAAATGGCTTGATGCAAACTGGGATGCTCTCTGGGTTATCTATGATGATCAGAGTGTAAAACTTTTTGATTCCGTAAGCGGTGACCTGATTTATGATTTCAAGGACGGAGCAAAGGATATCAAGATTGAAAAAGAGGGTCTCGGACTCAAGCTTTCATTCAGATGTGATGATACACAGAGATTCTATGCTTTTACAAAGGATGTGGAAGGTACAGATCTTGAACTGGACATCGACCGTGACTGGACAGATGAACCATACGTTATTGTAATGCCGTTACAGCAGTAATGCTCTGAAAAGTAACATTAAGGTTGGAGCTGCGGCAACGCAGCTCCTTTTTTTTGCCTCCGGGCAAAAAAAAGCCGGGTTTTACAAACCCGGCCCTTAATCAGTATTCTTTTATATTTATAAAGCTCCGGTTTCAGAAACGGAAATCTCTTTTACCGTCGTGAAGTGCCTCCAGGTACTGCTTTGCAATGCTGCGTACCCTTTCGGACTTTATGTTTTCCACCTGGGTTTTAATAACCTTTTCACCCAGCTCCTGAGTTTTAGGGGATGCATAATCCTCCAGATATTCCTTCAGTGTCATGAGGGCATTAGGGAGACAGCAGTTTGCAATCTGTCCGTTCTTTGCCAATGACATGAAACGGTCCCCGGTTCTTCCTTCGCGGTAGCATGCGGTACAGAAGCTTGGGATATATCCAAGCTCCAGAAGCCACTGCATCACCTCATCCAGGGTTCTTGTATCGCTGACATCAAACTGGGCTGTCTCGTCATGTCTTTCCTCGGTTGTGTATCCCCCTACGCTGGTCCTTGAACCGCCGCTGATCTGGGAAACACCCACTGCCAGAACCCTTTCCCTGGCTCTCTTGCTCTCTCTTGTGGAGATGATGATACCTGTATAAGGAACCGCAATCCTGAGTACGGCGACAAGCTTTTCGAAAATATCGTCGGAAATGGCATCAGGGAAATCCTTTGCATCAATATCGTCTGCAGGGCGGATTCTCGGTACGCTGATTGTATGAGGGCCTACTCCCTTTGCTGCTTCAAGATGCTCTGCATGCATGAGCTGTCCCACAAAGTCGTAGCGGTAAGTGCTGAGTCCGTAAAGAACGCCGCAGCCCACATCGTCGATTCCTCCGTCCATGGCTCTGTCCATGGCCTCTGTATGGTATGCATAGTCGCTTTTAGGTCCTGTAGGATGGAGTCTTTCGTATTCCTTCTTGTTGTAGGTTTCCTGGAAAAGGATATAGGTGCCGATTCCGGCTTCCTTGAGCTTTCTGTAGTTTTCCACTGTGGTGGCCGCAATGTTTACATTCACACGGCGGATTGCACCGTTCTTATGCTTGATGGAATATATAGTATCGATACACTCCAGCAGATATTCCATGGTATTGTTCCGCGGATCTTCGCCCATTTCCAGGGCAAGTCTCTTGTGGCCCATATCCTGAAGTGCAATAACTTCCCGGCGGATTTCCTCCTGGGTAAGCTTCTTTCTGGGAATAGTCTTGTTCTTTGCATGGTACGGACAGTAGATACAGCCGTTAATGCAGTAATTGGAAAGGTAGAGAGGGGCAAACATTACGATTCTGTTGCCGTAGATTTCTTCCTTTATTTTCTTTGCAAGGGTGAAGATACGCTCGTTTTCCTCAGGTATATCGCAGTCAAGGAGAACAAGTGCCTCCCTGTGTGTAAGTCCCTTACAGTTTTCTGCCTTGTCAATGACAGAGCTTACATAAGCCTTGTCGCTTTTCTTAGCTTCAGCAAAGGCAAGTGTTTCGAGAATTTCCTCATGACTTATGAATTCCTCGGCCTTGCTTGATTTTGGATCGTACATCTCATTTCTCCGTATATAATATCCGGACAGGAATGGGGTGCAGATAAAGAGAAAATATTCCGGTTATCTGGGCCTCAGGTGTTGAACCTTCGGGGTAAGAGCCGTTCGCTGTCTGAATCATCTCCGTAGGGAATAACCCGTCGGATCCGATGTATAAAATATAATGCTTTTTGTTTTAAAAGTCAATTATTGCACCAGGCTGAAGGTTACGGCAAGAATATTCCTGTTTCCGGAATACTCATATTCAATGCCGGAAGCCATCTTCTTCACCATGAAGATACCCAGTCCTCCGATCTTTCTTTCCGCCGCGGAAAGGGTTACATCGGGATCCTCCTTTTCCAGGGGATTGTAGGGAATACCGCTGTCGATAAAGGTCAGTCTGGCGGCAGGAGGATTTTCCAGGATCTCAACCCTGACGGTGGCCTCCCCGGTCCCCTCTCCGTAGGCATAATGGGCAATATTTCCGAAAAGCTCGTCAACAGCCACATCAATCTGAACCTGCCGCTTCATGGGACAGTCTGCCTCCTCCAGCATGCTGTTCACAAAATCGGTAACAAGCTCTATGTTCTCTGTCTTTGCCTCTACTGTTATCTCTTTCATCGGACCGCCCCTTAACCGGTTATACTGAACCTGACTGTAAGCACGTTCTGGTTATCGGTATATTCATATTCAATGCCGGAAGACATCTTCTTCACCATGAAGATACCCAGCCCTCCGATCTTTCTCTCTGCGGCAGAAAGGGTGATGTCAGGATCATCCTTTTCCAGAGGATTGTACGGCACACCGTTGTCCCGGAATACCAGGGTAAGATCTGTATCATCCATTGTACATGAAACCTGGGCATAATCGGTACCGCTGTAGCGCAGGATGTTGGAGTAGATTTCATCAACCGCCACCTGTACCCTGCTCCTTACCTTGTGAGGAAGCTCTGCCAGCTTTGTCTTTCTGGCCACATAATCCAGAACCATTTCGGTGGTTTCCAGATCCGGAGATGTATATACGCAATCCTCTCCCACAAAATATTTCAGCCTTACGGAAAGCATGGTAATATCGTCAAACTGGTCTGCCTCTCCGGCAAATTCATCAATGGCCTTCTTTATGTTCTTCAGCCTGCTTTCAACCCCTTCGTCGGGATTTGTATTGATGACCTCAAGAAGCCTGTCCTCTCCCAGAAGCTGATTGTTCACATCTGTAGCCTCGGTAACGCCGTCTGTATAAATGAATATTTCGTCACCCGGACAAAGCCTGAGCTCATGCTTCCTGTATCTGACACCGTCCATACCGGCAAGAACAAAGTTGGCCCTGGTTTTCAGGTAATCGAACTTTCCGTTCTTGTGACGGATAAGAGGAGGATTGTGCCCTGCGTTGGCATAGGTGAGCATTCCTGTTTTCAGGTCCACGATTCCTATCCAGGCGGTAACAAACATTCCGGCTTCGTTTCCTTCGCAGAGCTTGGCATTGGCATTGGTAAACACTTCGTCAACCTCCATACCCGATTCCACATAGCTCTTGATGATGGTCTTGGCTGTCATCATGAACATGGCGGCCGGAATTCCCTTTCCGGAAACATCGGCAATCAGGAAGCCCAGCCTGTCGTTGTCCATGAGATAGAAGTCGTAGAAATCGCCTCCCACCTCCTTGGCTGTATCCATGGTTGCGTAGATATCAAAATCCTTCCTGTGAGGGAACGGAGGAAAGATATTAGGCAGTGCGGAAAGCTGGATGGATTTTGCAAATTCCAGCTCCTTGTCTATTCTGGCCTCAGCCTCGGATATGTATTTCTTCAGGGTATCCACCGTAAAGTTGATATCGTCCGAAAGGGAGGCAAATTCCCTGTTACCGCGGACATTAACCACCTCGTTCAGGTTTCCTCCTGTGATTCTGGCCAGGGATATGTTTATTCTGTGGATGTTGTTTATGATTACCTTCTTTATCAGCAGATAAACCAGGATAAAGAGCATGGTGAAGATAAGTATTTCCGTAAAGATACCCATGTAGACCGACAGGTTCATGGAGAAAAGGGCCTCTTTCTTCGGGTATACCGCAACTACATAATAATATTTTGAGGCTACCGGGAAAAGGCCGTACATATAGAAGACCTCTTCTCCGTAAAGATTTGTTTCAAAGACCTCTTTGAGATGAAGGGTTTCAGGCTCGATACCCAGCTCCATGATTTTGTTTTCGCTTCTGTCACGGCCGTGGCTTACGATATTTCCGCTGGCATCGGTTACGATCAGGTAACCTCTCTTTCCGATCAGCTTGTTCCTGGCGGAATCCCGGATATTGAAATTTACCTCATTGATAAGGAATGTCAGGTCGTAGCCCACGATGATCATTCCCCCCTTGTCCAGGGAAGTGGCCACATATTTCCTGAAGACATTGCTGTTATGGAAGGAGGCCTCATATTCTCCCGCCAGGCTGCTTTCCCATCCTGTCAGGACCGGACCGAACTGATGAAGACTCTTGTAGTTCAGATAACTGTTGTTGAAGGTCTTCAGGTTGGTGGTGAAGATAAATCTTCCTTCCCGGTTGGTGACATAGATTTCAGGCACATTGTATCTGGAGCTGATCTCCCGGAATTTTTCAAGGTCCATTTTTCCTGCATTGTTGATATCGGTGGCAATCCATGAGTTGTATTTTCTGAGGAAGGATTCCATGTTGTCATTCATTCCGTCCTCCAGACTTACCAGGTTATCGTTCAATACACTGTAGATTTCCTGCTTTGAAAGTCTTGAATTGAGACCATAGGTAAAGATACTGGTCATTCCGAAGGCAACCAGGATGGAAACCAGAAGTGAATTCTGGAAGGTTTGGGTAATGGGAGGTGCCTTTTTCTTTTCAGAAAAATCCTTTCCTATCATTACTATCAGCCATTCGGCCAGCATTACCGACATTGCGGTGGCGATTATCATAGGGGGAGCACAGATGTAGACCACATCAAGGGCTCTGTTGAGATCGTCCAGCTTGGTTATAACAAGAAGAATCATGTGGATTACTTCGGTTGAAGTACCGATGAGGAGACCGTAAAGCCAGGAGGAACGCTTGTTTCCGAAAATAAATTTCCGGCTGAATGCTCCGAAAAGACCGGCACATACGGTAGCCACGGAACAAGCTATCTGGGAGTAGACACCGATTCCGAACAAAGCAGCCACATACCGATGGACACCGCCCAGGATACCGGCGAGGATACCGGCCGGAGCTCCGAAAACAAGACCTGCAATCAGAGGTGCGGCATTCCTGACATTGAGTACAACCCCGCTGGTGGTAATTCCGAAATGGGTGGCCGAACAGGCGACAAGGCCGAAAACCACCCCTATTATCAGCTGTCTGTATCTGAAAGGTATACTGTTCCATTTGGTCTTCTTTTCGAGAATATAAAAGAATACGGCAAACAGAACAGGAATAAGGGCAGAAATGATAAGTAAGAATGCTGTCAACATTTTATCCTCCTACGGCCTGAAATAGGTTCTTCTTGCCTTGCCGTCTATTATATCGACCAGGGACCTGTTTCCGTTGGCAACAATGACGGGAATTCCCCTGGCTGTAGCCATTTCGGCAGCCTTTACCTTGGATTTCATCCCGCCGAGACCCAGATATGATTTTCCGTGCTCGGACATGTGATAGATTTCCTCGGTAATCCGGTCCACCTCGTCGAAGAAACGGGCATCGGGATTTTCCTTTGGATTATCGGCAAAGAGACCGTCCACATCGGTAAGTATGACTGTAAGATCCACCTTCAGATTCACGGAAACCACTGCGGCAAGTATATCGTTATCGGAAAAATAGTGGGCTCCTTCAAGCTCGGTCTTGTCCACGATATCGTTTTCGTTGATGATCGGGATAGTTCCCTCGCTGAGATAGGCATCCAGAACTGTCATAAGGGTCCGGACCTCATTTTCCTTGTCAAAATTATGATGAGTAACAAGAACCTGTGCTATGAACTGGTTGTTTTCCCTGAAAAAATCCTTGTAGTACTTTATCAGGTTCACCTGACCCATTCCCGAAAGCATCTGAAGATGAAGGGTATCTTTGGGTCGCTCGGTTATTCCGCGGAGCTCCATTCCTGCAGCAACGGCACCTGAGGAAACAAGAATTATCTCATGTCCCCTGGCCTTGAGCGCAGACATTTCCTTTACCTTCCTGCTGATGAAATTATAATTGATCTGATTCTCTTCGCTTATAAGAGCACTTCCGATCTTGACCAAAATTCTCATTTTTTTACCTATTATATATCTTTATGTGTAAACTTCTTTTCTCCGCTTACATAATCCCTGACCAGATTTCCCTGTCCCTGAAGCCTGTACTTGTAGATTGTAAGACCTTCCAGTCCCACCGGACCTCTGGCATGGATCTTTGATGTGGAAATACCCACCTCCGCACCGAAACCGTACCGGAACCCATCGGCGAAACGGGTTGAAGCATTGTGCATGACGGAAGAGGAATCCACCCCTGCAAAAAATATCTCTGCCATAGAAGCATCATCGGTGGCAATGGCATCGGTATGATGGGAGCCGTACCTGTTGATATGCTCCATGGCTTCATGAATATCAGAAACCACCTTTACGGAAAGGATAAGGTCATCGTATTCTGTGGCCCAGTCCTCCTCGGTGGCAGGAATAACATCTATTATTTTCCGGACTGCCTCGTCTCCCCTGATTTCCACCCCTTTTTCATCCAGGGCTTTTTTTACCGCAGGGAGAAAACTCTCAGCCGAATCCTTGTGGACCAGCAGGGTTTCCAGGGCATTGCATACAGCCGGATACTGTGTCTTGGAATCGACGACCAGCGATACGGCCTTTTCCTGATCCACACTGCTGTCTATGTAGTAATGGCAGATTCCGTCGGCATGTCCCAGAACCGGAATCTTTGTATGTTCCTTGACAAACCTGACCAGAGCATTGGAGCCCCGCGGTATCATGAGGTCGATGACAGTATCCAGCTCAAGCAGGGTGTTTATCTCCTCCCTGGTCTGAGCCAGCACTACCGTTCCTTTAAAAATATCCTTGCCAAGCTGACGGTCTGCAGCTTCGGAAGCCTCAAGAACGGTTTCGTAAAGGATCCTGTTGGACAGGACTGCCTCCTTGCCTCCCTTGAGAATGGCACAGTTTCCGGATTTGATACAGAGGGATGCAATCTGGATAAAGGCCTCGGGTCTTGCCTCGAATATTACACCGATAAGTCCTACCGGTACCGAATATCTGGTAAGGAGAAGATCGTCATCCAGCTCTCTTCTCAGCTGTACATGTCCCAGCGGATCGGGAAGTGATGCTACCTGAAGAACCCCTGCAGCCATCTGCCCTATCTTGTCCGGGGTAAGCTCCAGCCTTTTAAGCATGACGGGATTAAGCCCCTCTGCTTCGGAGCGTTTCATGTCCTCCCGGTTTTTCAGATATATCTCTTCCTTCTTTTTCAGAAGCAGCTCTGCCAGAAGCCTGAGGACAAGATTTCTCTCAACAAGGGATGTCCCTGCCAGGGCAAAGCTTTTTTTCTTGGCATTTTCTGCCTGTATTGCAATTTCACTCATGTTATTTTTTTCCATTTCCCAGTTCCCTGCTCCTGAGAGCCGCCGCTTTTACGGTTCCGGAAATAATTTCGGCATAATCGGAGGTCTCAAGTATTTTACGGCCTGCCACAGTTGTACCTCCCGGACTGGAAACCATGGTTACCAGCTCTTCGGGCGAAAGATTCTTTTCCTTTAAAAGATCGGCTGTGCCGCTGAAGGTGGACAGGGTAAGAAATCTTGCCTGCTCTTCAGAAAGCCCCACCTCGGTACCGGCCTTGATAAAAGCCTCTATGAGCCTGGCCACGAATGCAGGGCCGGAACCGCTGAGTCCGGTTACGCCGTCCATCAGTTCTTCCTTCACCTCAACCACCGAACCGGCCATGGAAAGCAGTCTCATTATTTCTGTTTTATGATTTTCGTCGAAGCCGTGGCTGAAAACCGCACCTCCGGCCATCTCCCCGATAAGACACGGTGTATTGGGCATGAGTCGCACAGCAGGTATACCGGGAAACCAGCCCTCCAGGGTACCCAGAGAAACGCCGGCAGCAATGGAAAGGAGAATTCCTTTTCTTATTTCAAGTGTTCCGGCCACGGAAGGAAGAACCTGGGGCTTTACCGCAAGAATGACAAGATCTGCATCTTCGGCCATTTTATTCATGTCATTGTATACGGTTACCCTTTCCGCAAAGGTATCAGAAAAAAGTTTTCCCCTTTTTTCATCGGGATCAAATACGGAAACAGTCAGGGAGGAATCGCCCCTGAAAAAAGAACCGGCAAGGGCAAACGCCATGTTGCCCCCACCTACAAAAGCTATTTTTTTCATCATTTCCCTTATAATCAGAGAGTTTTCAGAAGCTCCCTGACATAATCAACAGCCTTGTCAATATCAACAAGCTCTGTAACGCCTGTTCTTCTTACCTTAACCTCTACCTTGCCGTTTTCAACGCTCTTTCCCCCTACGAGAACCTGTACAGGGAATCCCACAAGCTCGGCATCGTTCATCTTGAAGCCGGCTCTTTCGTCACGGTCGTCGATAACGGTATCCACACCGCATTCCAGGAGAGACTGATATGTCTTTTCAGCCACTTCCACAACCTGTTCATTGTTTCCGTGAAGCGGAATTACCGCAACCTCAAACGGAGCAACGGCAGGAGACCAGATAATACCTTTTTCATCATGGTTCTGTTCGATGAATGCAGCCATGGTTCTGGTAACTCCGATTCCGTAGCAGCCCATGACAGCCACGCTTTCCTTTCCGTTCCTGTCCAGGAATGTACAGTGCATAGGGGCTGAATATTTAGTACCGAGATGGAATACCTGTCCTACTTCGATACCGCGGAACTCCTCAAGGATACCGTCGCAGTGAGGACATTTCTCACCGACCTTGGCAAAGGTAACATCTCCTATGATATCTGCCTTGAAATCCCTTTCAGGATCGATACCTGTAAGGTGGGCATCTGTCTTGTTGGCACCGCATACCAGGTTTACCCTTCCGTAAATCTGCTTGTCGGCAACAATCCTTATCTTCTCCTTAAGGTTTACGGGACCTGCAAATCCCACCTCGGCACCGGTAACCCTCTTTACGGTTTCCTCGTCTGCAGGAAGAACGCTGTTGGCCTTGAGAACCGACTGGATCTTGGCCTCGTTGGCATCCTGCTCGCCCGGTACCAGTACTGCAACCGGCTCCTCGTCCACGATAAAGATAAGGGTCTTTATAAACTGCTCGGCTCCCCTTTCAAGGAAAGCTGTAATCTCTTCAATGGTTTTCTTTCCCGGTGTGGCAACCTCCTGCATCTCCTCAAGAGCACTTCTGTCAGGAGCCGGAATCACCCTGTCGGCCACCGCCTTTTCCACATTGGCCGCATAATCGCATTTACTGCAGGAAAGGATTGCATCCTCTCCGGAATCTGCCAGAACCTGGAACTCGTGGGAAAGTTCTCCTCCGATGGCACCGGTGGAGGCATCCACAGCCTTGAACCTGAGTCCGCAGCGCTTGAAAATTGCGGTATATGCCTCGTACATGAGCTTGTAGCTCTTGATGGCCTCTTCCTCATTGACATCGAAGCTGTAGGCATCCTTCATAATGAATTCACGGCCTCTCATGAGTCCAAAGCGGGGACGTACTTCGTCGCGGAACTTGCCCTGAATCTGATATATGTTCCATGGAAGCTGACGGTAGGACTTAAGGTTTCTCCTTACCATGTCAGTAATTACCTCCTCGTGGGTAGGTCCGAGACAGTATTCGGCATTCTTCCTGTCCTTGAATCTGAGAAGTTCAGGTCCATAATAATTCCATCTGCCGCTTTCCTGCCAGAGCTCGCCCGGCTGTACCGCAGGCATGAGGCATTCCTGACACCCTCTCTTGTCCAGCTCTTCCCTGATGATCTTTTCAATCTTGTTGATGGATCTGTATGCCATTGGAAGGTAGTTGTAGATACCTGCCGCCAGCTTCTGAATCATTCCCGCACGAAGCATGAGAATATGGCTTATAACCTCTGCCTCCTTTGGGGCTTCCTTGAATGTCTTAAGAAAATATCTGCTGAGTCTCACTTTAGTTCTCCATTATGATAATTCTGCAAGGTAGCTTTTCTTCTTCTCGATGAGAACTGTAAGCTCTTCCTTTGCTGCCTGCTCTTTTTCAATGGCATCAGGCTTTGCCTTACTCATGAATTCAGGATTTTCAAGCTTTTTCAGAGATTTCTGAAGCAGCTTCTCGCTTTTTGCGATATCGTTTTTCAGCTTTGCGATTTCCTGAGGAATATCGATAACATCCTTTACGGAGATATAGGCCTCGAATCCTGCACCTGCAACCATTACACAGCCGCTTTCCTCCGGCTTTCCGGAAACGAACTCCACTGAAGATGCGGAAATGAGCTGTGCGATGAGAGCACTGTTCCTTGGGAAGAAATCATCCTTTGCAAGAGCTTCATCCAGCTTGAGCATAACCCTTACCTTCTTTGAAGGTGGTACGGTAAGCTCGCTTCTCATGGTTCTGATGGCACTTACCAGGCTCTGGAGAGATGCAAACTGTGCCGCAATTTCAGGATTCTCCCTTTCCTTCATGTAAACAGGATATGGGGCATTTACGATGCTTTCCTCGTGTTCAGGCAGCTTGAGGTAGATTTCCTCGGTGATGAATGAAACAAAAGGATGGAGCATTCTGAGAGATTCGCTGAGAACCTGGATAACCATGGAAACTGCCCTGTCCTTCTCCCCGTCGGAGCCGGCATAGAGCGAAAGCTTTGATGCTTCTACATACCAGTAGCAGAAATCGTTCCAGAAGAATTCGTACATTGCCTTGGCGGCATCGTTGAATCTGTAGCTCTTTATGGCCTTGTCCACTGTTGCCACGGTTTCGTTGAGTCTGTGAAGAACCCACTTGTCGGCATCGTTAGGTACGATTTCTGAAGCAGGTACAAGGTTTCTTCCCTCAAGGTTCATGAGGATATATCTGGATGCGTTCCAGATCTTGTTGGCAAACTTGGAGCCGAACTTGAAGGTCTCCTTGTCGATAAGGATATCCTGTCCCTGGGCTGCCAGGAAGGCCAGTGTGAACTTGAAGGCATCTGCACCGTATTCGTCGATGATATCCAGCGGGTTGATACCGTTTCCGAGGCTCTTTGACATCTTTCTTCCCAGCTTGTCACGAACCAGACCGTGGATATAGATATCGCGGAAAGGAACCTCTCCGGTAAATTCAAGACCTGCCATGATCATTCTGGATACCCAGAAGAAAATGATATCGTAGGCTGTAACCAGTGTTGTTGTAGGATAGAATGTATTCAGGTCATCGGTTTTCTGAGGCCAGCCCAGTGTGGAGAACGGCCACAGCCAGGATGAGAACCATGTATCGAGAACATCGTTGTCCTGTTCCAGCTCGTTGCTTCCGCAGTCAGGGCACTTGTCAGGCTCTGTCCTTGCAACAATCATCTTGCCGCACTTGCTGCAGTACCATACAGGGATTCTGTGTCCCCACCAGAGCTGTCTGGAAATACACCAGTCCCTGATGTTTTCGAGCCAGTGTGTATATGTGTTTTCCCATTTGCGGGGATAGAAGATAATCTCTTCCTTTTTCCATGCCTCCAGGGCCTTTTCTGCCAGAGGCTTCATCTTTACGAACCACTGGTAGCTGAGATACGGCTCCACTACTGTCTTGCAGCGGTAGCAGTGTCCTACGGAGTGAACAATCTTTTCCTCTTCCTTGAAAAGTCCCTGATCCTTCAGGTCCTGATTTACCACCTCACGGGCCTCGGCGCAGGTCATGCCTCTGTATTTCTCAGGGCAGTTCTCGTTGAGTGTTCCGTCCGGATTGAGGATATTGATAATCTCAAGGTTGTGTCTCTTTCCGACTTCCCAGTCGTTAGGGTCATGGGCCGGTGTTATCTTTACCATACCGGTTCCGAATTCCTTGTCTACATAGGTATCGGCAATGACAGGAATGGTCCTGTCTGTAAGAGGCAGTCTGAGTCTCTTTCCCACGATAGCCTTGTAGCGCTCGTCATCAGGATGAACAGCTACAGCTGTATCTCCGAGAAGAGTTTCGGGTCTTGTGGTGGCAATCTCGATTCTTGTGGTTCCGTCCGGTGCAGGTCCGTCGGCAAATTCATACCAGATATGGTACATTGCACCGTCTGTATCGGTATGGTCAACCTCGTCGTCTGCCAGGGCTGTACCGCATCTCGGACACCAGTTTACGAGATACTGGCCTTTATAGATAAGTCCCCTTTCGTAAAGGGTAACAAAAACCTCCCTTACTGCTGCGGAAAGTCCCTCATCCATGGTAAAGCGTTCCCTGGACCAGTCGCAGGATGCACCAATCTTCATGAGCTGCTTTGTGATGATGGCATGATGCTCGTGCTTTACATCCCAGGTCCTTTCCAGAAATTTCTCCCTTCCCAGGTCGTGCTTTGACTTTCCCTCTGCAAGAAGCCTTTTTTCAACGATATTCTGTGTGGCAATACCGGCATGGTCTGTTCCCGGTACCCAGAGTGTAGGAATTCCCTGCATTCTGTAATATCTGATAAGAATATCCTGAAGAGAGTTGTTGAGACCGTGTCCCATGTGGAGAACGCCGGTGACGTTTGGTGGAGGAATGACTATGACGAAAGGTCTGACCCCGTCCTTTTTCCTTGGTTTGAACTGGCCCGAATCCAGCCAGCTTTTATAAAGTTTGTCCTCAAAATTCTTGGGATCGTAATTCTTCTCAAGCTCGATTGCTTTCATAAGTAAAAATTCCTCCTGATAAATAATATTATTATATTATCATATATAAAAGAACCATTCAATAATCCGCGCACAATAAATAATTCTTTAAAGGAGTGGCAAAAAACTCCTTTATCCTGTAGAATGGAACAAAGGAGAGAAAGTTGGAATACAGAACTGAATCGGATTCAATGGGAGAAATCAAGGTTCCCGCAGAAGCATACTGGGGAGCACAGACCCAGAGATCCCTGGAAAACTTCAGGATCGGTACTGAAAAGTTCACACCGGAAATAATCAGGGCATTTGCCGTTCTCAAGAAGGGTGCCGCAATGGCAAACCGTGAAACAGGCAAGCTTTCGGATGAAAAGACAGAGGCCATAGTACAGGCCTGTGACGAAATCATCGCAGGAAAGATGGCAGACCAGTTCCCTCTTGCGGTATGGCAGACAGGAAGCGGTACCCAGACCAACATGAACCTGAACGAGGTCATTTCCAACAGGGCCATTGAAATAATGGGGGGAACCAGGGGCTCAAAGAAGCCGGTTCATCCCAATGATGATGTAAACATGGCCCAGTCCTCCAACGACACCTTCCCTACAGCCATGCATATCGCCGCCGCTGAGGTTACCGTAAAAAAGCTTATCCCGTCTCTCCGAAGCCTTGCAGACTGCATCGGAAAAAAAAGCGAGGAGTTCGGCGATATAATCAAGTGCGGAAGAACCCATCTCCAGGATGCGGTTCCACTGACATTGGGACAGGAATTTTCAGGATATAAGTATCAGCTTGAAACTGCCATGCAGAGAATAAAGGATGCACTGGAGGAGGTATACATCCTGGCCATCGGAGGTACTGCGGTGGGAACAGGACTCAACACCTACGAGGGCTTTGCAGCCAGGACCTCTGGGTACATTTCGGAAATGACGGGGCTTCCTTTCAGGGAGAGTCCCAACAAGTTCGCATCCCTGGCATCCCATGAGCCTATGGCCGCCCTGGGAGGAGCCTTTGCTTCCCTGGCCGCAGCTCTCATGAAGATTGCAAACGACATACGGTGGATGGCATCGGGACCAAGATGCGGAATCGGAGAGCTCCTTATCCCCGAAAACGAGCCGGGAAGCTCCATCATGCCGGGAAAGGTAAATCCTACCCAGTGCGAGGCCCTTACCATGGTGGCAGTACAGGTAATGGGAAACTGCAATACCGTGAACATTGCCGCATCCCAGGGCAATTTCGAGCTCAATGTATTCAAGCCGGTGATTATCCACAACATACTCCAGTCGGCAAACCTTCTGGCCGATGCCATGGAGAGCTTCGAAAAGCACTGCTTCTCCGGAATCAGAGCCAACAGGAAGCAGATAAAGCAGTATCTGGACAACTCCCTGATGCTGGTTACCGCACTCAACCGCCATATCGGCTATGAGAATTCGGCCGCCATTGCAAAAAGTGCGTATAAAAGCGGACGGACCCTGAAGGAATCGGCCATGGAAACAGCCCTTTTCACAGAGGCAGAATTTGACAGGATAGTGGATCCGGCAAAAATGATATCACCATCCAGGCTTGACAAGAAATGAACATTATCCTTTTCGACAGCCGGGAAAATCTGACTCATCTTCCATACGGGGATATCCGGGAAAAGCATATAAGGGAAATCCTGAAGCTGAAGCCGGGTGACAGCTTTGAAGGGGGCGTCATCAACAGCAGCTATGTGAGGTTCACCGTCAGGGAGATAAATCAGGAGGGAATCCTTCTAGAGCCTGAAATACTGGACCGCCCGGTAAAGCCCGAATATCCGATCTCAGTCTTCTCTTCCATAATCCGTCCCATTGATGCAAAACGGATTTTCAGGAACCTTTCCGTGGTAGGGGCCGAAAAGATATTCATGGGAAAAACCGACAAGACCGAAAAATCCTATTCGGACGGAAAGCTCTGGTCCGAAGAGAAATACTTTCCGCTTCTCCTGGAGGGGGCTCAGCAGGGCTTTACCCCATATATTCCTGAGGTGGGAATCCATTATTCGCTGGATACTTTCCTTAAAAAAAGGGCCGGTGAATTCGACAATCTCATAGCCCTGGACAACTACAGGTTCAGCTGTCCAATAAGCAAAGCCGTGCTCAGACCGGGAAAGACACTGATGGCCGTAGGAGGAGAACGGGGCTGGAGCGACCGGGAAAGAGACCTGCTGGAGGAATACGGATTTACCCTCTGCAGCATGGGAAACCGGATCCTGAGAACAGAACAGGCCTGCCTGTACGGATTTGCGGTACTGGCCTCAAGATGGTGGAATTAACAAAGTATACTTTTAAAACATATTGATATCATTCACTTAGCAAAGTCTGCTTTTATAATTATTCAACTTTTTGACTGTTTTTTATTTTGTCTTTTATTGTTTTTTATGATATAATACCCTAATTATGATTAATGCTATGGATACTCTTCGTCAGGCAATCAATGCTTTCAGTGGTTTTCTTTACACACCATGGGTTCCTCTTCTGTTGGTAGCAGGAGGATTTTATCTTACATTCAGAACCGGTTTTATTCAGCTCCGTCTTCTGAAGGAATCAATAAAGGTAGTAACCGAAAAACCAAAGGAAAAAAATTCTGTCTCCTCCTTCGGTGCCCTTATGGTTTCCACAGCAAGCCGTGTAGGTACGGGAAACATCATCGGAGTTTCATCTGCCATCTGTCTCGGAGGCATAGGTGCTGTTTTCTGGATGTGGTTCATAGCTGTAATCGGCGGTGCTTCAGCCTTTGTTGAATCTACCCTTGCACAGATTTATAAAAGAAAAAATCCGGACGGCTCAAGCTACGGCGGCCCTTCATTCTATATGGAAACAGCCCTGAAGCAGAGATGGCTGGGAATTATTTTTGCAGTCATAATCATTCTGACATATGCTGTAGGATACAATGCCCTGGCCTCCTTTAACCTGCAGTCAACATTTTCAGGCTTTTCATATTATGATGAAAAGATGTCACCTGCTATTATAGGCCTGATACTGGCGGTTCTGTTTGCGGCATGTGTTCTGGGAAGCGGAAAAAAGCTGGTAAAGGTAGCCACCGTCCTTGTACCGGCCATGGGTGTCATTTATATTTCTGTAGCCATTATCATAACAATCATGCATATCGGAAGACTTCCGGCAATGCTTTCAGCCATGATGGCCGATGCCTTTGACTTTCAGGCAATCCTGGGAGGTTTCGGAGGTTCATGTCTGGCTTACGGTGTAAAGAGAGGTCTCTACTCCAATGAAGCAGGTATGGGATCTGCCCCTAATGCAGCTGCAACAGCAGATGTTTCCCATCCGGTAAAGCAGGGTCTGGTACAGATGCTTTCAGTATTCATCGATACAATCCTTGTATGTTCCGCAACAGCATTCATGTGTCTGCTCTCCGATGTAGAGCCTGCAGCAGAAATTGCAGGTGCGGTTTATGTACAGAAAGCCCTTTATTCAAACCTGGGAAATATCGGTCCGGTCTTCATATGTGTCAGCATGTCCCTTTTCGCATTCACTACCCTTATAGGAAACTATTCCTACTGTGAGGGATGTCTCAGCTATATCCTCAAACGGGAGCCAAGCAATATCACCCGTATTCTTTTCAGGCTGGGAGCAAGCTTCATCGTCTTTGCCGGAGCCATTGTACAGATGGGACTGGTATGGGATACGGCAGATCTTCTGCAGGCCCTGATGGTAGTAATCAATATTCCGGTCATCGTGATTCTGGGAAATACCGCAGTCAAGGCACTTAAGGACTATATGAATCAGAAGAAAGAAGGAAAGGATCCTGTTTTTAAGGCAAAAAATATTGAGCTGAAGGAAAAGACCGACTTCTGGAACTGAAACCTGTAATTGTGGAAAAACCGACACCAAGTACACAGATATTGAAAAAGCTGACAGCATTTTCCGTTCCTTTGATAATGAGCGGATTGCTTCAGCAGCTTTTCAACTGGGTGGATGCCCTGATTGTAGGAAATTTCATCGGGGAAAAGGCTCTGGCCGGTATCGGTTCCACCACCTCCTTGTATAACCTTTTCATAACTGTTATTGTCGGCTTCACATCAGGACTGACCGTTCTGTTTGCAAAGCAGTACGGAGCCGGCACACACAGTGACAATGCAGGACTCCTGGCCCGGTTTTCCGTAGCTGTGACAGCTGTATTTACAGTTATAGCCGTAACCGGGATGATTTTTCTGGAAGCCGTGCTCAGAATGATGGATACACCGGAGCTGCTGCTCGATTATGCGGAAAGCTATCTTGTCATTGTCCTGGCAGCCATCCCTTTTCTTGCCCTTTACAACACCTACTCCGCCGCCCTCAGGGGTATGGGAAACAGTACGGTGCCTTTTATTGCCGTACTGGTATCATCGTTGACAAACGGGCTGCTGGATTACATATTTATCGTGTTTTTCGGCATGGGTGTGGAAGGAGCAGCGGCCGCCACCCTTGTTTCAGCAGCGGTAATGACTCTATTTGTTGTAGCCTACACTGTCATAAAGCATCCGGAAATGAGATTCTCCCCTTTCAGCTGCGGCCGGTACCGGAAATTGTCAGGCATCGGGAGCCGGTACGGAATGCCCCGGCCGTCCAGGGAAGCATAACCTCTGTAGGAAACCTCTTCCTGCAGAGATTCATGAACAGCTTCGGGGAACAGACAGTGGCAGCAATCACCACGGCATACAGAGTCGATTCCATGCTGCTGCTCCCGGTCATCAACTTCAGTACCGCCATATCCACCATGACAGCCCAGGAAACCGGAGCCGGCAACCATGAAAATGCAAAAAAAATCTTCAGGACCGGAACTGTAATGATGACAGTCATCTCCTTTATCCTGGCGGCAGTTATCCTTCTTGCAGGAAAAACCATGCTGAGAATGTTCGGTCTGACAGAGGAATCCACAGCTATCGGAGAGAATTTTTTCCGTACCATTGCAGCCTTCTACATTGTTTACGGACTGAGCATGGGCATCAAGGGCTATCTGGAAGGAAGATCCGATCTGCTATTTTCGGGAATTGCGGGAATATCGGCCCTGGGTGTCCGCATCATCTGCTCCTACCTCTTTGCCGGAATTTGGGGAAACATGGTAATCGCCTATGCGGAAGGAATTTCCTGGGTATTCCTGCTGGCGGTTTTTATCTGCAGATATATAAGGAAAAGAAAAAATGAGCGTTGATAAACATGATGAATGGTACAGGAAACAAGTTGATGAAGTTATTAAAAGAAGAAATTGATTCTACATTCATATCTTATGATTGTGAATTTACAGAAGCTTCTTCAACAAAGATGTGCGTATGAATGAGTTTGCTGCTGATATGAAATCTATTTTATAACAGCAGCAGGCCGGCTTCTTCCAAATCCAGCCACAGTTCGTTTTCCAGAAGATCTTCCCTGTTCTCGGCTATTCCTTCCGGCAGGGAATCCAGCCAATATTCCAGGCTCCTGTGTTCAGCCGCATCTACAGAGCTTTCCTCCAGAAGTCTGAAAATCCAGTCTGCCAGCTCCTGCGGCAGTTCCTCGTAGGAAATGTCTCCCGTCTTTCCTGCAAAACTGAGGGTTTCATTTTCAAGTACCGGTTTTGTTCCCAGCCAGATGCATTTTTTCTTCATATCACGCTTTTTTTCAGAGTTAAGGATCGATTTTACATAATTGGGTTTAACCCTGCATTGTATATTGAGCCATTGTGTTGCAGGCATTTCCAGGCTGTTTACGAAATTGAAGTTATAGACTGCCGCATTCAGTGCTTCCCCTATCCTGTCCAGCTGCTTAAGAGGAATTGTCTCCTTATGTCCTATGTCGTAATCGGTAAGCCTGCCCTCTTTTCCGATGATTCCTGTTACACCGAACTTTTCGGGACACCGGTATATCTCGCTGTGTACCGTAAGTCCGAAGCGGTGAAAAAATACGGAATGTATAATCCTTTTCAGGAACATCTGCCGTACCACCTCCAGGGTCTGGGCAATTTCCTCTGGCTTTTCCCCCGGAAAACCGTAAATCAGATAACCGTGAACCAATATACCGGCCTCTGCAAACCGGCTTGAAACACGGACTATGTTTTCCACATTTGTCTTCTTGTTCATAAGCTCCAGAATGCGGTTGCAGCCCGATTCCATTCCTCCGGTAACAGCAATGCATCCGGCATGAGCCATCAAGCGCGGCAGGTCGGAGTCAAAGACCTTGTCAAACCTGATATTTCCCCACCAGATAATATTAAGGCCTCTTCTTATGATTTCAAGACAGAACTCCCTGAGTACAGATGCAGGCATGGCCTCGTCCACAAAATGAAAAGTACGGATTCCTGTCTCCTTCATGAGCTTTTCCACGCTGTCTGCCAGGAAAATCCCGTTTTCAGCCCTGTATTCGGCAATGTAGCTGAGAGCAGTATCGCAGAAGGTACACCCGTGATGATAGCATCCGTGAGCCATCCTGAGCTTAAGGTAAATACGCTGGGACCAGAGTGAATGCATGGGATTGACAGATTCCCTGAGGGTGAAATATGAATCCAGGGGCAGCCCGGTATAATCGGGAACAAAAGAGTTTTCATAATCCATGGTATCATTTCCGGAATAACAGATACAGTCATCTTCGAGATAAAAGGTTCTGACCAGAGAATCGGCAGTGCATTTTCCCTCCAGATGTTCAGCCAGCTTCATAAGAGGAAGCTCGCCGTCGTCAAGGACAAAGTAATCCACAAATTCAAAAAGTCTTTTTTCCTTTATATTCCTGAGTCCGGTATTGATGAAACCGCCACCCAGCACAATCTTTATCTGAGGGTTGATGATCTTCAATATCTGAGCAGCCTTCAAAGCCATACAGAAGTTTCCCGGAAAGGGAACGGAAATACCTACAAACAGGCACTCTTCAAGATCGGTTTCTCCGAGATAACCGGCAAGCCACCGGGTCAGAAGATCCTCCTTCCCCAGAAATGAAGCAATGTCATCGTAGGTCAGGCTGCTGCTTTCGGCTATGGATGCGGCGTAGCAGGAAAGACCGAAATCGGGAAGAACGGTGTTACGGCAAAGGTCTGTCAGGTCATCAATGAACAGGGATGCAAGATGAACCGCCTCCTCGCTGCTGTCGTTCCTGAGTTCCAGATTTTCAAGCTCGTCAAAACGGGCCCCTTCAGGCAGATATGTACGGGAAAGGATTCTGTGTGAAAGCTGGGGATATTTTCCCTGAAGAAAGGATATCACAGGTTCGATGACAGAAATATACTGTTCCTTTTTCACAATAAATGAAGCCAGCGGCTCGGAAAGCTCTATCCTTCCCTCTTCCAGCGCTTTTTCTATTTCGGCAAACAGTTCCGAAAGTCCGGCCTTTGAAAACAGCTTCAAGGCTGTCCGGATTGACAGATCGTGCTGCTCCGTCCTGAAATTCTCCTGCTCCAGGGCCCCTTTCAGAAAGGCTGTGGCCGGATACGGAGATGAAAGCTGTACAAACGGTACTGTCATAAGAACGATTTTTTTCTGCATCTTTTTTCCTTCTGCTTTTATTATATCACAACTGCCTCCGGTTTTACAGTACGGCACAAAATTGTTTTTCTTGACTGCAAAAGGAAACGATACTAAAATATAATCATGGTTAAATTCTTTTGTAGAATTTTTAAAAAAGTAATTGATATTGTCTGTGTTGTGGTATTAATTATCAACACACTGTTCGGTTTTATCTTTTTCGGAAACAGCGGCAGTGATTTTTACAGCGGATTCAACTTCGGATCAGCTCTTTTCGGCGGAATCTTGAGTTTTGCATTAACTTTCCTGATACTTATGTTCGTAATTCCTCCGGTAATGATACTTTTCAGCATCGACAGCAGACTGGAAAATATCGAAAAAAAGATGAATATCGGGAAAGAAGATATCTGATCAGGGTAAAACATGCCACTTGAAATAGTACGAAACGACATAACAACGATGAAGGTTGATGCCATTGTCAATGCTGCCAACGAGTCCCTTCTGGGGGGCGGCGGTGTGGATGGCTGCATACACAGAGCCGCAGGGCCGGAGCTTCTTGCAGAGTGCCGGACCCTCGGTGGCTGCAGGACAGGGAATGCAAAAATCACGGGAGGCTACAGGCTTCCGGCAAAATATGTGATTCATACGGTGGGTCCTGTCTACAGGGACGGATTACATGGGGAAAAGGCTCTTCTTGAATCCTGTTACCGGGAATCCCTTTCCCTGGCCTTGGAAAACGAATGCAGAACTGTGGCCTTTCCTTTGATTTCTTCTGGTATCTACGGTTATCCCAAGGATCAGGCCCTGAAGGTGGCCATCGATATCATCAGCAGTTTTCTTCTGGAAAACGATATGACTGTCTACATAGTCATCTTTGACAGGAAAGCCTACAGGATCAGTGAAAAGCTTTTTTCCGACATATCTGAATACATAGACGATAATTATGTAGAAAAACATACAGAACCAAAAGCTGAAAGACTCAGGCGACAGAAACTGAACCTCTTTGAAGCTGACATGATATGTGCAACTGCAAAGATATGTGAAACTACAAAGATAAGCGGCTTCGAAAACTGTACGGACGAACTCAACCGGCTTCTGAAGCAGACTGACGAAAGTTTCTCACAGATGCTTCTCAGGAAAATCGATGAAAAAGGTCTTACCGATGCCCAATGCTACAAGAAAGCCAACATAGACCGGAAGCTTTTCTCTAAAATCAGGAGCGACAAGTTTTATAAGCCCAGCAAGCCTACTGTCATAGCCTTTGCCATAGCGCTGGAGCTTTCCCTTGATGAAACAGAGGATATGCTGAGGAAGGCGGGATTTGCCCTTTCACACAGCAACAAGTTCGACATCATAATCGAATATTTCATAAACCGGGGCATTTACAACATTTTCGAGATCAATGAGGTGCTTTTTGCCTTTGACCAGAATCTTTTGGGAGCAGGATAAAATGGGAGTTTACAATATTTATTACAGCCCTACCGGGGGAACAAAAAAAGTTTCGGACATAGTGGCCGGAGCAATGAATAAAGATGCGGTAATCATCGACCTTCTGAAAAAGGATGACTTCGGCCGGGAATTTGCCGAGAAAGATATCTGTATAATGTCTGCACCTGCATTCGGGGGAAGAATTCCTCAGGATATGGCAGAAAAGATAAAGACCTTCAAGGGGAACGGAGCAAATGCGGTTCTTGTGGCCGTATTCGGAAACAGGGCCATTGACGATACGCTGGCTGAGCTTCAGGATCTGGCTGCCGGTGCGGGCTTCAAGGTAACAGCGGGAATCGAAGCGGTGGCAGAGCACTCCCTTGCAAGGATGTACGGAGCAGGAAGACCTGATATTGAGGACAGGACCGAGCTTGAGGCATTTGTCGGAAAGATAATGGAAAAATATCAGAACCGGGATTTCAGCTTACCGGAGATTCCTGGAAAAAGACCATACAAGCAGTTCACGCCGTCACCCATGAAGCCGGTGGTGGATAATAATTGTACCGATTGTAAAAAATGTGCCATGGAATGCCCTGTGGATGCCATACCTATGGATAATGTGAAAGCTGTGGATGGAGAAAAATGTTTTCTTTGCATGCACTGTGCTGCCGTATGTCCGCAGAAGGCCAGAAATCATTCACCTGAAATCATGAAGGCCATAGAGGAAAGACTCCGCCCATTCTGTTCCGAAAGAAAACCGAACAGGCTCTACATTTAGGATAAATTGTCGCATGGCATGCGACCAAACCTCTCTTTAAAAATTGTAGGATGAATCATCAGATAAAAAGAGAGGTTTAAAAATGAAAAATAATAACGACATTACAGAACTGGTATTCATCCTGGACAGAAGCGGCTCCATGCAGGGCCTTGAAAAGGATACAATCGGGGGCTTCAATGCCATGATCGAGAAGCAGAAGCAGCAGCATTCAGCCTGTTATGTTTCCACAATCCTTTTTGACCATGAAAGCAAGGTGATCCACGACAGGGAAAAGATCATGGAAGTATCTCCCATGACAGAGAATGACTACTATGTAGGAGGAAGCACCGCACTTCTGGATGCAATCGGAGGAGCAATCCATCATATAGGAAAGCTTCATAAGTACTTCGGTGGAGATGCCCCGTCAAAAACCATGTTCATGATTACCACGGACGGAATGGAAAATGCAAGCCGCCGTTATGATGCAGCCACCGTAAAGATGATGATTGAAAGACAGAAGGAAAAATACGGATGGGAATTCATCTTCATCGGAGCAAATATAGATGCGGTGGAAACAGCCGCAGGATTCGGAATTGAAGCCGACAGAGCCGTGAACTACAATGCCGACAAGATCGGAACAAAGATACTGTACGAATCGGTGGCCGAAGTTGTCTGCAGCCTGAGAGCCTCAGCCCCTATCGACAAATCCTGGAAAAAGAACCTGGATGACGACTACAGGAAACGGGGCAGAAGAAAGTAAGAGCTTAGGAGGATAAAATTATCTGATATATTATGGGAAATATTTTTAACAGCCTCAGCGCTGTTATCCCATAATATATTTTTTTGCAGATTTCCATTCTTCGATTGATTTCAAAACGACTGCTTAACAAACTTAAGCTTGATTATCTGAAAAAAGATTAATACTCCCCTCCTCAAAAAACTTTTCTATAAACTTTTTCAGTTAGTTTCAGCTAACCACTTGACATATTTCCGAAAATTTCTTAAAGTTAGTTTAGACTAACGGATATAGAAAAGAAAAAGGAAATATATGACTTTTGAGAAATTCATGATAAACCATATTGCACCTACCCTTTGCGGAATCAAAGCTGCCTCAATGTTTACCCTGCGGGACAACCTTTTTGTCAGGGATCTGGCTCTCAGATGGCAGAAAATGGTGAGAAAACACAGTATCGAGCTTGAATTTTTCCATACTTCCGAAAATCTGGTTATGTTCTTCTCCTTCAATAGAGGCAAAATCGAGAACATTCTCAGCAATCCCAAGGTCAGAAGTTATCTCACAAGAAAGGGCTTCAATCTGAAAAACAGCTTCTCCGAAATAATGGATGAGCTTTTTTCAAGACTGAAAAACAATGCCGGCTTTCCTCATGAGGTAGGTATTTTCCTGGGCTATCCCCTTGAGGATGTCATTCTTTTTGAAGAAACAGGAGGAAAGAACTGTAAATTCTGCGGCTACTGGAAATCATATTCCAATATCGAGGAGGCAAAAAAGCTTTGCTGTACCTTTGATAACTGCAGATGCATGTGTAAAAAATGGCTGGATGAGGGACTTTCGGTTTCCCAGATAGTCAGAAAATATAAAAAAGCAACAAGGGCAGCATAAGCCGCCACTTATATAAAGAATACTAACCCCGCCAAATTCTCCTGTCAAACAACCCTACGGTGCCGGAAGGTGCTGGGGGTTCTCTTTTATTCTAAGGCCTGATCATGACTATTCCCGATGCTCCGCCCACCAGATTGTCTGACGGAAAGAAGCCGGGTATGCATCTTATCTCCCGGAAGCCCAGGGTTTCGTAGATATGACGGGCCTTCTTCCACTCCTCGTTTACCACCAGCAGCAATGTTTCTGCCTGAGGAGCCGATTTTTCCATATGGCTGAGGGCTCCCTTGAAAAATGGTTTTCCCAGTCCCAGTCCACGGTATCTGCCGTCCAATGCGTAGGAGCTTATATAAAGGACCTTTCCTTCCGGGCTGTGGATTCCGGAGGCAGAGTGTCCCAGATAAAAGGCTTTGTTCTTGTCCGGGATTTCATCCCACAGTTCACAGCAGAAATATCCCCATATCCTTCCCTTTTCCTCAAGAACGAGAAATCCCGGCGGAAAGGTCTTCATTCTGTCTGCAAAGACCTCCCGTTCTTCCCTGATACCCGGAATGAAGGCGCTTTCCTCTATTTCCATTATCCTGTCAAGATCCGATGATGAAGCCTCTCTTATTTCCACCTTAAACCTCTGTTTTATCCAAAGATTGAATATCGGGACAACTTGCAATTATCCTTTTATATTATTATCATTATAATATGAAAAAAATATTTATAACAACAATTATTTCTTTCCTGCTTGTTCCGGTCATGAATCTCTGGTCCGCAGGTCTTACAGTCAGCCAGCTGGAGGAGAGTGTCAGGGATGGAAAGATTACAAATATTCTTGTGGATGAAGAACAGCTGAAGCTTTTTCCCGATTCCGATATCGGAAAGTATGCAGCTTCCATATCACCAAGCTATCCTATAAAGGTGGAATCTGCCACAGTCATCAAGAGAGAGGGGCGCAGTACGCTGGATGTCCTGAACACCCTTACCGATATCTCTTCAATCAAGGGAACAAAGTATTATTCCCACGGCAAGAAGGAGGATACCATCCTTTTCAAGGATGCCTACACAGTGGACTCCTACAAGAATCCTGTCCCTGTTGAGGATGTACAGGTTTCAGGCCGGCTTCCTGCAGGTCTTGAAATAACAGCCATGCTGGAGGATTCCCGCTTCAAGGACAATCTTTACCAGTTTTCATACCGTGTGGAGGAAAACCATATCTCCCTCATGATTACAAACTGGGATAATCTCAGGTTTTTCGGCTGCAATGCCATTGAAACCAACAATTTCATGTTTCTGCTCGACATTTTCCTTACCGAAGAGAATATTGTGGTATACAACGCCGGCTTCTGCAAGCCTTCCGTTCTCCCGGCCTTCCTTAAGGACAGGGTAAGAAACGCCATTACAAACCGGATGGATGCTCTGTTCGGTTGGTTTGAAGGTGAAGTCTGCAAAAAATGACAGAAAACAGTACAAAGAAATTCAACCCGTTCAAGGTTTCATCAATAGGTTTATCTCATTTTTCCCACGATGTGTTCAGCCATTTCGTATCGCCGCTGCTGCCTATTCTCATCAACAATCTGGGAATGAATTATACAATGGCGGGAGCTATTTCCATATTCCACCGTTTCCCCGCTTTTTTCAGCCCTGTTTACGGCAAGATTGTTGAAAAAAGTGACAACAGGCTGGTTATCTGCATCTGTCTGCTGGTAACGGCAGGGGCAATATGCTGCATAACCCTGGCCCCCAATTATCTGATTCTCTGTCTTCTTATCCTTATCATGGGTATAAGTGCCAGCTTCTATCATATCCCGGCCATGAACCTGACCAAGGAGCACGCCGGCGACAGAACCGGTATGGGAATGAGCTTTTTCATGACAGGCGGAGAGCTGGCCAGAGGATTCGGTCCCCTTATCGTTCTTGCTACGGTAAGCACCTTCGGTGAAAGAAAGATCTACTATCTCTATCCCATTGCACTGCTTACAGCCTTGCTTATATTTTTCCAGTTCAGGGAAAAAAGAGACAAGAGTGCGGCCTCTGTAAAAAAGAAAAAAAAGGAGGAGGCTCCCTTCTTCACGGTTCTGGGAAAGGCAAAGACCTTCTTTCTGTTCTGTTTCCTTATTGCCCTGGCAAGAGCCTTTGTTGCTGCAGTACTCAACTCCTTCCTTCCCACATATCTGACAGGAATGGGGCATACGCTATGGTTTGCCGGTATTTCACTGACAGTACTCCAGTTTGCCGCCGTGTTCGGGACTCTTCTTTCAGGTACGGTTTCCGACAAGCTGGGCAAGATAAATACCCTGATCATCATAAGCATTTTCACACCGGTACTGATGTTCCTTTTCGTAACCTTCAGCATGATGGACGGACAGATTGTATTGATGGAGATATTCATTGCCCTGGTAGGATTTTTCTCATTCTCTTCGGCACCGGTCCTTATGGCCCTGATGCAGGACAGGGGAACTGAAAATCCGACTACCACAAATACCATCTACAGTATGACAGACTTTATCGTAAACGGAATTGCCCTTACCATCACAGGTATTCTCAGCGACATGATATCCATGGAAAAGGCTCTTATGGTATGTGCCCTCTTCTCCTGTATGGCGCTTCCTCTGGTTATGATCATGAAGTTCAAAGAAAAGAAATCAGCTGTCTGAAAGCTCCTCAAGGATATTTACAAGAAAAGGGTTGAGTATCATAAGTCCTTCATTTGTAAGGAAATATCTGTTATTCTCGTTCCTGAGCAGACCTCGGCTCATCCAGTCACGGCAGGTTTTCGGCATGACATCCT
The DNA here is from genome assembly GCA_045606105.1 of Spirochaetia bacterium. Lineage (GTDB taxonomy): Bacteria > Spirochaetota > Spirochaetia > CADAEX01 > CADAEX01 > CADAEX01. The sequence goes on from JAZURI010000002.1 coordinate 247,453, forward strand.
GAAGCCTTTTCCCGAATACGGAATCAAAATCAGCTTCCGAAATACCCTCTGTCATCCTGAATCCCATCATCAGGTACTCAAACAGATGCTCGGATTCCGATATCTCTTCCCGTTCACTTCCTCTGAAAATATCATCCGATTCAATAAAACGGTGAATGTCGTGGGTTCCTGACAGCCGGAGAAGCCCTTTTCCCTCTGCCTTGTACAATGTGGAAACGCCGCCCGGGCCTGCTCCCAGATACTGCCTCAGGTGCCAGTAACCGATGTTATGACGGGATTCAAAGCCGGGTCTGGCAAAGTTTGATATCTCATATCTCCGGAAACCCGATTCCTCCAGAAAAAGAGCTCCCCGGTTCCATCCCTCTTCCCAGGCCGCAGTATCAGAGGCATCGTATCTTGCCGCTATGGGAGTTCCCTCCTCCACGGTCAGGGCATAGAATGAAATATGGTCCGGAAAAAATGAAAGCCCCTTTCTAAGATCAGCCAGCACCGATTCCGGCTCCTGACCGGGAACTGAAGCCATGAAATCCAGATTGAGTCTTCCGTTCCAGTGTTTTTTTACCAGTTCCACCCCTTTAACGGCAGCTTCTCCGGTACAGTGGCGGCCTAATGTCTTCAGGGTCCGGTTGTCAAAGGACTGGATTCCCAGACTGAGCCTGTTTACCGGTGAGCTTTCCAGAAGGCGGAGAAGCTCAGGTGTTATGGTTTCCGGGTTTGCCTCTATTGTTACCTCGGCCCCCGGTTCCCGTTCAAGGGCAGCGACAAAATCAAGAAGCTTTTCAAGAATATGATATGGAAGGGATGTGGGAGTTCCCCCTCCGATATATACAGTAGGGATTCTCCTTATCCCGAAATGCTCCAGACAGTCCCTGAGCTGCCTGATGGTACAGTCGGTAACTTTTTCCATGGTGCTGTGGTCTGTTATCGAAAAGAAGTCGCAGTAGCTGCATTTTGAGTTACAGAAAGGAATATGAATGTAAACCGAAGCCTGGTCCCTATTTTCCATTGAAGCTGTAGATAACCTTCCTTTTTATACGGCCGGCATCAACACCGCCCAGGCTTCTGGAATCGGAAATGTAGTTCCGGTTATCGCTGATAAGGTAATATTCATTCTCTCCCAGTTCGGTTTCCGGAATATCTCTCTGCAGCATGGAATCTGTCGGGATTGTTTCATGCTCCGTAATGAGAGCCTCTCCCGTTCCGGCAATGTAAACCCTGTCGGAGGTAATCCTGATCCTTTCTCCGGGAAGTCCGGCAATCCTTTTCACCGCATATCCACGGTCATAACCCAGCATATCCTCAGGAGAAATCATCTGACCGGTAACAAAACGGACAACAGCATCGGCAGCAGAGAGCCACCACGGGGCATCCCGGTAATAATCGGGTCTGTAAAGGACTACATCTCCCCTTTCAGGCTCTGTATACCACACCGGAACCGTCACCACCAGGGTTCCCTTTCCATATACGGGAGCCATACCGTCATTACCTATCCTGACAACATTTATTACAAAAGAGGAAAACAGCAGATAAAAAAGAGAGCATCCCAGGGCAAGAAACAGGATATCCTTTTTGGTTACAGGCTTCCGTACCTTGTTGCGGTTTCTGTAGCTGCGGGGAAATCGGTAAAATTTTCTCATTATTCAATGCTTCCGGCTCTTCCTGCAGGCCAATATATGAAGGAAGCCTTGCCGAGAACCTTTTTTTCTGAAACAGGACCGAAAAATCTTCCGTCCCTGGAATTATCACGGTTTTCTCCCAGCGGGAATATCCAGCCCTCAGGAATATACCATCCGTACATGCTCTTTCTCCAGGAGGCCCTTCTTCCTGAATCGGCAGGGTTCAGTGCATGATGCATTTCCTGTCTGTATTCGGAAAAAGCAATGGAATCCACCTCGGTGCTGTCCAGCTTCCTGAAAAGCTCCTTGTCCTTTTCCGTAAGGGGAAATCCGTAATCGTAGAATGCACCGGCATAACCGGCCTTTCTTATTTCAGGATATGTTTCCTGACTTACAAGTCTTCTGGTTCTGGCCGGATTGCGGTTAAGCTGAACAAAACCAGCCTCCTTCATCCATTCCGGAGCTCCTGCCGGTCTTATTTCCATGTTTCCGTTGATGAATCTTATCCTGTCTCCGGCAGCACCTACCGCCCTTTTTATAAGGAAATGGGCCTTGGGCTCCCCGTAGGAATCCTTGTCTATATCAACCATGGAAAGGGTAACCATATAGATTATTCTCTGTGCTATGTCAAAAACAGGCCCTTTTGAAAGGTATGTGGGGCTTTCGAAAATAAGGATATCGCCCCTTTCAGGCTTTACAAAGCCCGGCAGCTTGAACATCCCCGGAATCAGCTCCGGTCCGTATATAAGCTTGTTTACAAAAAGATGATCCTTTACCAGCAGGGTATTCATCATGGAGCCGGTAGGAATCTGATATGCCTGAAAAAAGTACTGGTTTATGAGAAGAACAACCATGGCAGCCCACAGGAAGGATTTTATCCAGTCCAGGATCTGGTTGGCGTTTTTCTGCTTTTCCTTTCTCTCTGCCCTCTTGATTTTCCTGTATGTGAGATACTTCTCTGTATAAAGCTGAAGCTTGTCGTATAGCTGTTCCATCTTTATAAATTTAACATAATACCATTCCGTTGACAAGAGACAAGGCAATTTCATATAATTCTATTATGGAAGTAAAGCTTAAGAGCTTCATGGGAATGAAGCCGGGACAGTATCTTTTTTATCTCTATTCTGCTATTCTCCTTGTTATCCTGTTTTTCATCCTGGTTTTTCCGGGTCTCAGGAACAACGGCTCCGAGGTAAGCTTTGAATCGGATCCTGCGGGAACCTCCGTATGGATGGGAGATACCTATGTGGGTTCCACACCATGTACCGCTTTTGTACCTGCAGGAAACCATACATTTGTCTTCAGAAAAACAGGATACGAAGAAAAAGCCCATGCTGCGGAAATCGGAGGAAGAATCTTTGCTTCAGCCCTGATTCCGGCCAAAGCCACTGTTTCCGAAAAGCTTGAAATGAAAAATCTTGATATTATCCTGAAAAAGGGGTTCAGGGAATTTTCGGAATGGGGTCTCATAAACTCTTTTTCCCCCTCTTATCAGCCTGAACCGGTTCTGGAAAACAGTGCCCTGGCTATTCCCGAAAGCAGAAGAAAGGACCCTGCGGTACAGGCCTTCCTTGCAGACAGCATAAGAAATGTCTTTTCTCCCGAGCTTCTGAAGGATTATGCCAAAGCCTATGAAATAATAAACGGCAGCCTGGAGGGCATCCCTGTTACGGCATCTCATCTGGGTCTCTGCGGCAACGGTATTGCCGGCATAAATCCAAAGCCGGATGTTCCCCTCAACGAAAGCAGGAATCCGTTATCAGGAGCTGTATCCGTTCCTGGAATCAGCCTCAGGGAAGTGCCGGGAGGAACCTATATCCTGGGAAACAAGGCCAGAAGTATTCCTACCGAAAATGCACCGGCCCTTTATACAAAGAAAATCAACGGCTTTTATATTTCGGAACAGATCACTAACCGTGAATTCTCGGCTTTCCTGAAATCAGAAAAAAAATGGAGACGGGAAAACATAAAGAATCTCATGGCAGAAAATCTGGTTACAGACCGGTATCTGCAGTCCAATCCCGACCTGCCGAGGGATGACAACCCGGTAACATTTGTTTCCTATCATGCGGCAGAGGCCTACTGTGAATGGCTGACAGGACAGTTGCCTCCTGAAATAAAGGCAGAATACAGATTCAGGCTTCCTTCGGAATATGAATGGGAGGCATGGGCACGGAACAACGGAACAACAGAAATGCAGACTGTATGGGACTGGTGCGGCAACTGGTACTTTCCGGCAGATACCTTCTATGAAGGGACATCAGCCTTTGACGGTGCGGAAATATCGGTCCGGGGCGGAAGCTGGATTAATGACAAGGGTTCAGTCAGCATATGGTCCAGAGGATGTCAGCCCCCTGAATGGTGTACTCCGGTTCTGGGCTTCAGGGTAATCCTGGCAGGTAAATGAAATGAGCAATGATGAAAAGGTAAAGACACTTCTTGTCAACAAGAAGGCAAGATTCAATTTTTTTATAGAAGAGACCATTGAATGCGGTATCGAGCTTCAGGGAACCGAGGTCAAGTCCCTGCGGGAAAACCGTTTTTCCTTCGGCGATTCCTATGCCAGGATAAAGGACAACCAGCTCTGGCTGATAGCTCTCCATATTTCACCCTACACCTTCGGAAACCTGAACAACCATGATCCCGACCGGGACAGGAAGCTTCTGGTTCATAAGGAAGAGATCCGCAAGCTGAGAAAAAAGGTGGAGGAAAAGGGATTTACCCTGGTTCCTGTCCGGCTTTATCTCAAAAACGGCCTGATCAAGGTGGAACTTGGTATCTGCAGAGGTAAGAAGCTTTTTGACAAGAGAGAAACAATAAAGCAGAGAGATCTTGAAAGAAGCGGACGGGATTACTGATTTTTTCCGAAAGGAAAGAAATAAAGCTCCCTGTAAACAAGGGCGCCCCTTTCCCTGATGCTCTCCATCAGCGAAATACCCTTTGCTTCAGACAGAAAACTGAAAGCCCCCAGCTCCTGAACCACATGTGAGAACTCATCCCTGAAATTGACTTTTCGCCCCAGGGTTATATGTGCCTTGAAGGGTTTTTCTTCCTTGGGTATTCCTATTGAAAAAAGCTCATCCTCAACAATATCGGCCAGATTCCACAGCTCTTTTCTTCCCCTGTCTATACCTACCCAAAGTACGGAACCTTCGTTTCTTCTGAAAACACCCGGCTTGTACGGGGAAATCCTGAAAGGGGCGGTTACCGAGGCACTTTTTTCAAGGGCCCTGCATATAGGCCTGACAGCTTCCGGCTCAACCTCGCCGAAAAACCTGACAGTTATGTGATAATTGCTTTTTGAAGAGAAATTGCCCGACAGTGCGGCCTCCCTGAAACGGTTACGGTATTCATGTATCCTTTCCAGAGTATCCTTGTCAAACAGTACGGCAGCAAAGAGTCTCATGTCAGAACTTGAAGTTGAAGCCCATGACAGGCACAAGCTTCTTGTCATCCAGACGGTCCTCGGTAAGAGGTGATGCAATATAAAGGGTCACAGCCAGGGAATCCATGAAGGAGCCGAGAACACCCACACCTGTAGTACAGAGCAGGTTTCCTGTGGCACCGTCCAGAATCTCATAATATCCCACATCAAAGAATGCTATGGTGCTGAATCTTATATAAGTCTTTTCATGAAGGAATGTAAGAGGAATCTTTTTCATAAGAAGACGGAATTCACTTCTGTTTGCAATCTTGAATTCAGAGTCAAAACGGTAATTTTCATATCCTCTGATGAGACCTCCCAAGGAAGCTGTAGGTGAAAGGGATGTCATGTTCTTTCTGGCATAAAGGGTGACATTGTCCCCGAACATATAGTCTGCCAGAGTGGAGTTACCGAAATAGAGACAGGAAAACATGCTGTCATCGCTGAAATCATGCAGAGGCAGGAAGAACTTGAAATTGAAGGAGAATTTGCTGAAATCTGCATTTCCCACAATATCGTTGCCGAAGGCTTCGGGTGCGTATTCATAGCTCAGGCTTGTGAAGAAGCCGCTTCTCATTCCGCTTTCCTTCTCCTTGATGACATTGTCCATGGCAAGCTCGAAAATAATTGAATTCTGGAGTATTCCATCCTTGTCGTTGACCATGGAATTGAAGATGACCTGATCCGGTCTCTGTTCATGGTACCATTCCCTTACGCCCTTGTAGTAGGCTGAAACATATACCAGGTCTGTTGCTTTTCTTGGATCATCAATAAGCCCCTGGGAAAAGCCGAAGCCCCAGTTAAGGTTATAGGCCCAGTAATTGATGTCATCGTAGTCCGATACCTCTTCGTTGCTGTTATCATCCTGAAGGTCACGGTAATAACCGCGCTGTGAAGCCCGGCCTCCCAGAAGGAGCCAGAAAATGCTGTCTCTGTCTTCAAGTAACGAAATCCCGTTGTAGCCGGCTGCGGTATTGATACCCCATGGCTTGAGACTGCTCATGAAAACCCAGTCTCCCGTTCTCATGGATGCAGCCGGCAGAAAAGATGCCGCCAGCATAAAGGCAAGTACAAATATCAGTTTCTTCTTCATGACAATATTTTCTTCAAAGCCTCGATAAACAGGACATTTTCACGGTGCTGTCCCACGGTTACCCTGATGCAGGTCGGAAATCCATAGCTGGCGGCAGGGCGGATTATTATCCCCTGCTTCAGAAGACGGTCGGCAGTTTCCCTGCAGTCCCGGCCCACATCAATAAGGATATAGTTGGTATGGCTCTCAAAATAACTGAGTTCCATCTCCTCAAGCTCATTGTAGATATAACGCTTTTCCTCTGCTGTGCTGTTTACGGTCTCGTTATAGAATTCCTCGTCCAGAAGTGCTTCTCCGGCCAGGTTTTCGGCAATGATGGAAAGATCGAAAGGGGGCTTTACCCTGGAAATAAGGGAAATGAGTCCGGGATCTCCTACCCCGTAGCCTATTCTTACCCCTGCAAGCCCGTATACCTTTGAAAAGGTCCTGAGAACAAAGAGGTTCTTCATTCCTCCCTTGATAAGCTCCACCGACCTTATATTCATCCTTTCATCGGTAAAATCAATATAGGCCTCATCCAGGAAAACAAAAATATTTTCCGGCACCTTCTCAAGGAATGCCTTAAGCTCCGCCGGGTCAAGACAGAGTCCTGTCGGGTTGTTTGGGTTACATATATATATTATCTTGGTTTTCGGTGTTATTCTGGAAAAGATGTCTTCCAGGTCTATCCTGTTGTCCTTCATGGGTGAGAAGACCGGAACAGCGTGCATGATCCTGGTAATTGTCTCGTAGACGGCAAAGGTTACCTCAGGAATGATGGTTTCGTCACCGGGATTCAGTACAGCCATTCCCATATTGTAGATAATGCCGTCCCCGCCGTTGCTGAGGGTTATGTATTCAGGTCCGCAGCCCAGCTTTCCTGCAAAGATATCCAGAAGCTCACTGTTATGTATTTCGGGATATACATGAAGGGAACCGGCCAGCTCCATGTATCTCTTCACGGCACGGTGGGATGCCCCCCTTGGGTTTTCATTGGAGGCCATCTTGAAGACCTCATCCAGCTTTATTTCCTTAAGGGCCTGCTTTACAGACTTTCCGGGTACATAGGGCTTGATAGGAAGAATTCCCTCATTAGCAAGTTTTAAAAAATCCATTATTTTTCCAGACAAAAAAATTATTTAATAAATTCCGGAAGTTCGAGAATGATGTTCCTGAGTTTCTTGTTCCTGACCATTTCCGATGCTTCCTGAACCGTATGCCACTCCCTGAGACGGAGCATGTCTTCAGGCCATCTGTCCAGCACTTCGGTTACCTCCATGGCAAACACCTTGATCCTGCATTTGCCTCCCCATTTGTGCATGGAATACTTTCCGATGGAGGGCTTCCTGATAAGACCTTTTATACCGGCCTCCTCATATGCCTCCTTCAGTGCGGAATCGGAGGAAGAATACTGAGAATCGACAAGTCCCTTGGGAATGCTCCACTTGTCCCTTTTCTTGTTTGTAATGATGAGAATCTCTAAGTTGTCTCCCTTTTTCCTGTAGGGCAGAACGCCGGACTGGAGATAGAGGGGTGCGATTTCAGCCTGTTCTTTCATAATTTAAAGATATATATAAAATACCAAAAATGCAATGTTTTAATAAAAATAAAATGGCAGTCCCTGAATGAACTGCCTTTCAAAACTTTGATATATCTGTTTCAGACGAAATCAGAGAGCTGCAACCTGTTCCTTCATTTTTCCATGAGCAACAGCAGCCTTGCAGTCTTTACAGATTTTTACTTTCTTTGAATTAGCTTCAAATTCATAAACTGTCTTGATTCCTGTTCTCTTGCAGATAGGACATTCACCTCTTCCATTGTTTGGAAGCTCTCTCATTCCTGTTCCTCTGTGTGCTTTTGACATTGTATACTCCTTGGATGCTATTCTACATTAAATCATACTTTTTTGTCTACACATAAGCAGAGTAAAAAGTGAAGTATACTTGACCAAAACCCTCCCTCCGCTTTAAATTAATAATATGAATTCCAACAAGGGACGATTCTGGATAATTTTCTTCATAACTGCAGCCTTTCTCTGCGCCGTCATCTGCGGCGGTCTTCTGGGAACTCTCTATGCCCTGAACAGGAATGTCCACAACATAGGTCTCATTTCGGAATTCAAGCCTGCCATTCCCTCCACCCTCCTGGATGTGAACGGAGAGGTCATCACCGAATTCTTCTCTGACGAAAAAAGGGACATCATTCCGGTGGACGAGCTTCCCAAAGAGCTTATCTACTCCATCATCACCAGGGAGGACAAGGATTTCTTCAATCACAAGGGCTTCAGCTTCAAGGGAACCTTCAGGGCTGCATTCAATATTCTTGCGGGACGCTATGTTTCGGGAGGAAGCACCATAACCCAGCAGGTGGCGGGAACCAACTATTCGGACAGATCGGAAAAAACCATAAAAAGAAAGCTTGTGGAGCTCTGGTGGGCCTTCCAGCTTGAAGAGAACAAGACCAAGAACGAAATCCTGGAAATGTATCTCAACGAATCCTATTTCGGTCACAACACCTACGGCGTGGAGGCGGCATCCCAGTTCTATTTCAAGCATCCTGCCAGAAACCTGACACTGGCGGAATCTGCCATCCTGGTTATCCAGCTGGCAAACCCGGCCCGTTATTCCCCTATCAGGAACCCTAACCGTGCAAAGATAATCCAGCAGGAGGTACTGAACCAGGTAGTGGCTTCGGAATATGCCACCAGGGAGGAAGCAGATCTCTCCTTCGAGCAGTACTGGAACAATATCTATGACCCTCTCAGATCCACCAGCGAGACCGCATATCTGGTAAAGAACGACAAGGCCCCTTACTTCAGCGAATATGTAAGACAGGAGCTGGAGGATATGCTTTACGGAAAGATGGACTATCTCAGGGACGGCCTGGTAATCCATTCCACCCTGGACCTGAACTACCAGCGGGTTGCCGACAAGCACATGCAGGAAGGAATCTATACCTTCAACAGGAAATATCAGGAAAGCAGCGGCAGCAGGATAAGTTATGTGGAAAAGGAATTCGTACCGGTAATCGAGGCACTTTCTCTCCTTTACGACATTGATTCCATCAGGACCTCAGGGGTTCAGCAGAAAAAATATGCAGACAAGATATTCAAGGAGGACATAACTCCTATTCTCAATACGGTTTCACTTCTTTTCGGAAGCGAGGAGCTGAACTTCATCTCCAATATCTCCTACTCCAGGAAATCGGCGGAACAGCACAAGACCACCATCGAGGGAGCCCTGGTAATGCTGGAGAACGAGACAGGACACATCAAGGCCATGGTGGGAGGCAGCGATTTCGAGACAAAGAAGCTGAACAGGGCAACCCAGTCCAAGGTAATGCCGGGTTCCTCCTTCAAGCCTCTTTACTATTCCGCAGCCATCTCCTCCGGCAAGGTAACACCGTCCACCATGCTCTACGACAAGCCTATGGTTTTCTGGAATGATGACGGAACCCCATATACACCTCTCAACTTCCTGGGAGAGTGGCAGGGAACGGTAACCATAAGACAGGCCCTTTCCCAGTCCATGAATGTACCATCCATACAGGTACTGGATATGGTAGGCTTTGACGCAGCCATAAACAGGGCATCCAGGCTTCTGGGTATAACAGATCCGGCCCAGATAGAGAGGACCTTCCCGAGAAAATATCCTCTGGGACTGGGTATCATAGGTATTGCTCCGATTCAGATGGCCAAGGCATTCTCCACTTTTGCCAACCAGGGCAAGGAGGTTACCCCTATCGGAATCAGATATATCGAGGACAGGAACGGCAGGATTCTTTTCGAGCCGGAAAGGGATCTCCGCATGGCACAGAAGGAGATGGGAGACCGTATGCAGATTCTCTCTCCTCAGGCAGCCTATGTGATGGTAGACCTGCTGAAGACCACCGTACAGGAGGGGACCCTGGCCAACAGAAGAAGGGCCGTGGGAGGCTTCCCTATGCCGTTTGCCGGAAAGACGGGAACCACACAGAACTGGTCCGATGCCTGGACCGTGGGCTTCTCCCCTTACCTGACCACTGCAGTATGGTTCGGCTTCGACATGCCGGGAAATTCACTGGGACTCAACCAGACAGGTGCCACCGCCGCAGGACCGGTATGGGCAAAGGTCATGAAGGAGGTTCACCTCAACAATGCAAAGAATCTCCCACCTAAGGATTTTGACAAACCATCCTCCGGTGTCATCGAGGCCAATGTATGCTCAAAGTCGGGACAGATTCCTACAGCAGACTGCAGGGACGGAATCAGAAAGGAAATTTTTATCTCAGGTACCGAGCCTAAGAGCTTCTGTACATACCACAGGTTCGAAAAAGAGAGAAACTCCGAGCTGCTGGAGCGTCTTGAAAGAAACCTGAGAGATAATTTTTGATTTTCCGCTGGAAAATCAGGCAATCTGCAGTTATAATATAATTACAGAAAATATAAGGGGGTAAGCTGTGCAGGTCAGAATCAAAGATATAGTTGTCAAAGAAAGAGCCCGCGGAAATGAGGGCGATCTGGAATCTCTGATGAAAAGTATGGAAAAACACGGGCAGCTTAACCCGATTATCATCAACTCAAAGAAACAGCTTATAGCAGGCTACAGAAGGCTTACAGCCGCAAAGAAGCTGGGCTGGGAGAAGATCAATGCCACCATGCTGGAAATCACCGACAAGGCCGATATGCTGGCAATAGAAATCGATGAGAACGTACAGAGGCTTGAGTTTGAATCACTGGACCTGGAAAAAGCCTATAACAAGCTGGAAAAACTGAGAAAGAAAAATATCTTTGTCCGGTTCTGGCATTGGCTGAAAAATCTTTTTTCAGGAAAATTAAAAAAAAATTAAAAAAAAATTTGACAACATAGAATTTCTGTTGTAGAATCAAATTGTCAATATACTATGTTTTGACATTCATTTTCATTGGTAAATCTGAATCTCTCAGGTTCAGGTTTGGTACAGCTTTCTGTGGCACATCAGTACCCCTTATACTATTCATAGAGAGCTGTATCTTTTTTTTTGCCCGGATGCTTTCAACGGAAATTACAGAAAAAAACTATCAGGTACGGGGAGCTTTTCTTTCATCTATGGCCTTGTTGTCCTTGAATACGGAAAAATAGACCACAGCGGTTCCTGACTTGCTGCTGTATGCCTTACCTATTTCTGTTCCCGGAGAGACCTTATCTCCCTTCTTCACATAGGTATCGTTGTTACCGCCGTAGATATAGACATAGCCGCTTTCGTTCTCCACGAAAACCATTCTGCCCATGTTGCGGTAATCGCACTCATGAATTACCTTTCCGCTTGATACGGAATGGATTATGGAATCATTGCTGGATGAGATCTTTGTTCCCTGGAACTTTCCGGTAATCCTGGATCTGGTTCCCTCTGCAGGCCAGAAGAACGGAGCACTCTCGTCAATCCTGGATACTGTCTCGGAGGCAGGACGGGCTGTTTCCCTTGTGGCCACGGTTACTATTTCAGAGCCTGTCGGAATACGGAGCTTCATGCCTGCAAAAAGCTTTTCATTGGCACCCAGGCTGTTGGCTTCCCTGAGATCGTCAAGGGCTACATCATGCTCCCTGGCTATTCCCCACAGAGTATCCCCTTTTTTTACTGTATAGGTGGTTGAATAGGATTGCTTCCTGTTACCGGCAGGAACAGTCAGTCTTGTCCCCTTGGCTACCTTGTTGGGATTCTTTATATTGTTGAGCCTTACTATTTCACTTACGGTGGTTCCGTGATTGTATGCGATATCTCCCAGTGTATCCCCCGCTTTTACGGTATAGGTGGTTGTCTTTACCGCAGGAGCCGGAGTCTTCTTTACGCTCTTGCTTTCAGGAATGATGATCCTGGTTCCCTTGTAGATCTTGTTGGGATTCTTCAGGGTATTTGCCCGGAGAAGGTCATCCACGGTCACGCCGAATTTCCTGGCAACGGAGGTAAGGCTGTCACCGCTTTTCATGTAATATATCTTGTCTGCCATTGCAGAGCTTACAGTAAAAATAAAAAGGAAAAAGAATATAAGTTTTCTACGCATAATTTATCCTTATCAATTTTATCGACATATTATTTTTAATACTTTACTTCAAATTTGACAACAAGGTTATGTTTGTTTATAATAGGATAAAATGTAAGCTGATAAGGAGTGATTCAGATGAGTAAGATGAACAGGGAATTCTCCCTGGAGATAGCTAGAATTACAGAGGAAGCTGCTCTTGCAAGTGCCCGCTGGTGGGGAAAGGGGGATAAGATTGCTGCCGACGGCGCAGCAACCGAAGCAATGAGAGCTATGTTTGATACCGTTCACATTCAGGGAACCGTAGTTATCGGTGAAGGTGAAATGGATGAAGCCCCTATGCTTTATATCGGTGAAAAAGTAGGATCCTGGGAAGAGGATGATTTCCCTGTAGATATTGCAGTGGACCCTCTTGAAGGAACAAACCTTGTGGCAAAAGGAATGCCGGGAGCAATCACAACTTTGGCTATGGCACCAAAGGGAACTCTTCTTTACGCTCCTGATATGTATATGGATAAAATTGCAGCCGGCCCGAAATGCAAAGGTAAGATCCACCTCGATGCTTCCGTTACAGAGAATATCAAGGCATGTGCGGCAGCACTTGACAAGAAGGTAAGCGATATCACAGTCGTAGTCCTGGACAGGGAAAGACACAAGAAGATCATCAAGGAAGTCAGGGAATGCGGAGCAAGAATCAAGCTTATTACCGACGGCGATGTTTCCCCTGCAGTTTCAGCAGGCTTCCCGGGAAGCGGTATTGACATGATGATCGGAATCGGAGGAGCTCCGGAGGGAGTTCTGGCAGCTGCGGCCCTCAAGGCAATCGGCGGAGAATTCCAGGGAAGACTCTATCCTATGAACGACAAGGAAAAGGAAAGAGCAACAAGAATGCTGGGAGGAGATCCTTTCAGACTCCTTACAATCGACGATATCATCAAGACCGATGATGTAATGTTCGCCGCAACCGGTGTTACAGACGGTGAGCTTCTCAGCGGTGTAAGATTTATCGGAAACGATATTGCGGAAACCAAGACCATCACACTCAGAGGTTCCACAGGAACCATCAGATTCATCGAAGCACAGCACAGGCTGGATCTCAAGAGTGATGATATCAAAAAGATTATCTTACAGAAAAACTGAGGTTTTTTATGAGTGATTGTGTTCGCCCTACATGGGATGATTATTTTCTTGAGGTTATGGAAGCCATTTCCAAAAGAGCCACCTGCGACAGAGGCAAAAGCGGATGTGTAATCGCCAAGGACAACCAGATTCTGGTTACCGGATATGTGGGAGCTCCTTCAGGACTTCCTCACTGTGATGAGGAGGGGCATCTCATGAAACAGATGATCCATGAGGACGGACATATTACAATGCACTGCGTAAGAACCGTACACGCAGAGCAGAATGCAATATGTCAGGCGGCAAAAAGGGGTATTTCCATTCAGGGAGCCACCCTTTACTGCCGTATGACTCCGTGCCGTACATGTGCCATGCTGCTGATAAACTGCGGTATAAAAAGAATAGTGTGCCAGAAACGGTACCATGTGGCTGATGAATCCGAGGCAATGTTCCGGATAGCCGGTATTGCCCTGGAATACAAGGATACTGATACAGTCAGGTATACAAACCAGTAATTATTCCTCTTCTGTCTTAAGCACAGCGAGGAATGCACTCTGCGGCAGCTCCACGTTGCCGATAACCTTCATGCGCTTCTTTCCCTCTTTCTGCTTTTCAAGAAGCTTTCTCTTTCTGGAAATATCTCCGCCGTAACATTTTGCGGTAACATCCTTTCTGTATGCACTGATGGTTTCCCTGGCGATAATGGTATTGCCGATGGCACCCTGGATAGGAATCTTGAACTGATGTCTCGGAATCTCGTCACAGAGCTTCTTGCAGACCTTTCTGGCCTTGTCCACGGCACTGTCCTTGAAAACAAGCATGGAAAGGGCATCAACAGGACTTCCGTTGACCAGGATATCCAGCTTCACCAGGTTTGTGGCCTTGAAACCGATGATATCGTAATCAAAGGAGGCATAACCGCGGCTTACCGATTTCAGTCTGTCGTAGAATTCAAAGAGAACCTCGGCAAGAGGCATTTCATATACAACCTCCACACGCTTCTGGTCCAGATAGTTCATGGAGGTCTGCACTCCCCTTTTTTCCATGCAGAGAGTCATTATAGGCCCCAGATAGTCTGACGGAGTAATGATGGAAGCGGAAATGAAAGGCTCCTCACAGTAATCAATGCTTACGGGATCGGGAAAATCCATAGGATTGTTTACGGAAAGCTTTTCACCGTTTTTCAGGATAACATTATACTGAACCGAAGGTGAGGTGAAAACGATGGAAAGGTCGAATTCCCTTTCGATACGCTCCTGAACAACCTCCAGATGAAGAAGACCCAGGAATCCGCACCTGAAACCGAAGCCCAGGGCTGAAGAGGAGTCCTTTTCATAAATAAGGGAAGCGTCGTTGAGCTTGAGACGCTCGATGGAGCTGAGAAGCTCCTCGTAATCGTTGGAATCCACCGGATAGATGGATGAGAAAACTACAGGCTTTACATCCTTGAAGCCCGGAAGTGCATCTTCGGCAGGATCGTCGGCATCTGTTATGGTGTCGCCGATATGGACATCGGAAATATTCTTGATACCGGCAATGATATAGCCTACATCTCCCTCCTCAAGCCCCTTGTTCTTTTCCAGCTTGATACGGAAAAGACCTGTTTCCTCGGTCTTGTAGGTACCGCCTGAAATCATGAACTTCAGGTTCTGTCCCTCACGGATCTTTCCTGAGAAAACCCTGATATTTACTATAACGCCCCTGTAGGCATCGTAGTGGGAGTCGAAGATAAGGGCACGGAGCTTTTCATCCTTGGCCGGTTCGGGACAAGGGATATAATCGATGATAGCCTCGAAAAGCTCATCCACACCCTGGCCTGTCTTTGCGGAAACCAGGACCGCCATATCAGAATCCAGCCCCAGATCGTGGTCAATCTGATATTTTACGGAATCCACATCCGCACTGGGCAGGTCTATCTTGTTGATTACCGGAATGATTTCAAGATTGTGGTCGATGGCCATGTACATGTTGGCCAGAGTCTGTGCCTCCACACCCTGGGTGGCATCAATAAGGAGCAATGCCCCTTCACAGGAGGAAATAGCTCTTGAAACCTCATATGAGAAGTCCACATGACCCGGAGTATCAACCAGGTTGAGAACATAGTCATTTCCGTCCTTTCCCCTGTAATTGAGGGTAACGGCCTGGGACTTGATGGTGATTCCCCTTTCCCGCTCGATATCCATGGAATCGAGAATCTGGTTCTTGGCATTCCTGCTGTCTATAAGGGAAGCCTTCTCGATAAAACGGTCGGCAAGAGTAGACTTGCCATGGTCAATATGGGCAATAATACAAAAGTTACGTATGTTTTTTCTATTCATCTTCCAAATTATATCAGATTATTTTCATCTAGAAAAGCAACAAGCTGCAATCCAGACTCCATAAATCCGGCTTTTTTCTTTTTTACAAAAATCTGCATGGCAACATAACGCTGCTTGCTGTTATATCTCCATTCCTTGAGGGCAAAAGGATCGTTTACCGAAAGATCGGCCTCGTAGGCAGGAAATCCCTGATAAACCTTCTTTATTACATATCCCTGCTTGAAGATATAGTTTCCGGTGCTTTCGGCCTTGATACCGAACAACGGCAGCATGGCATTCCTTCTGCTGTCCTTGTTAAGGGCAATATCCAGCGCCTTCTGAGGACGGCTTCTGGTGGCGATATAGCTCAGATGCTCCTCTCCGTCCCTTTCCCATTCGACACAGAGCATGGTGTCAGGAGGAATTGAATTCAGAATCTTGTGTACCTGTGTAATGCTGCGGCATTCGATGCCGTTGATCCTTCTCAGGATGTCGCCGTTATCCATACCTGCCGCACAGCCGGCTTCTCCCGGAATGGCATAGACAATTTCAAGCACATTATCCTTCTCGTACATGGAGAGACCGAGCCATGAATGCTCAACCTTTCCTTCTGCATAGAAGCTGCTCATCATGTCCATTACCCAATGGGACGGAATAACGAAGTTTATGTTCTGGAACCGGGGAATACCTGCGAAAACCACCCCAAGGACCTCGTTGTCATCGTTTACGAGAGGACCGCCGCTGTTTCCCGGATTGACAGGAACATCAACCTGAAGAACATCTCCGATAGGGAGCAGCTTTCTCCTGTCCGCAGATACGATACCTGCAGTTATGGTGTTTTCAAGACCGCCGGGAGAACCGATTGCATAGATCTTGTCGCCGGGATTGAAATTGTTGTCCAGACTGAAGCCGAAAATGTATTCAGGCTCTATTTCTGTCTTCAGGAGCGCAATATCGAATACCGGATCCCAGGCCACAACCTTTGCCGGCACCCTGGTACCCACCGAGTCGGGCAGCCTTATGAAAAGTCTGGAAAATCCCTCGTATTCAGGATTCACCTCGCTCTCGATAACATGGTAATTGGTAATGAGATATCCCCGCTTGTCGATAAAGAAACCGCTTCCGATAGCCCTGTCGGGAACACCTACGCCATACTCAAGCCTGGTACCCTTGTTTACCCAGATGGTTACGGTACCCTTCATGAGACGGGCCGGTGAATCAATACTGCCGAGATAACCGGTGTATTCCTTTTTCTTCTTTCCTTCCGCCATTTTTGAAGAGATGAGCCTGAGCATGTAACGGTTGTTCTGGGCAAGGGCTATGTCTCCGTATTTCTCAAGAAGAGAAGGTGACGGTTCCTTCAAGGTGGAATATTTGTAGAATCTGTAAAGGGCGATGGTATAGTTTTCCTTTTCACAATCTGCTTCCGCCGCATCAAGATAAAGCTTTTCTATTGACGGACTGCCCACCAGATCAGTTTTTTCCAGAGCCAGAAGAGAAAAATAAATGGAAATGGCCCGGTCAAAATTCTTTTCCTCCACGCTTTTTGCATAAGAATCCCTGATTGAGGTATAAATATCCTCCCGGCACTTTTCTACGGTACCGTCATTGCGGGCCTTGTCATAAATAGAATCTGAGGAGGAATCTATATAGAGGATTTCCTGGAGGGCTGCAAAGGGCTGGCCCTGATCCAGGAAACTCTTTACCGTACCTGCCACATCAGGATCACGATGGTAAACAAACCCCTCATTATTATCCGATGTCCGGCAGGCAGACAGCAGTAATGTTGTTATAAAAAAAGCAGCAAGCAGCCTTTTAGTCATTCTTCTTCTCAAGATGGAGAAGCTCCCTGATTTCAGCATCATCCAATGTTTCCTGAGCAAAGAGAGTTTCTGCCAGAAGCTCCAGCTTATCCCTGTTTTCGGTAAGAAGTCTGAATGCTTCGTTGTAACATTCTGTAATAATCCTGGTTACTTCCTTGTCTATAGCCTGGGAAGTAGCTTCGGAATAATCCTTGTGCTGGGCAATCTCACGACCGATGAAGATAGGCTCATCCTCCTGTCCGAATGCAACAGGTCCGAGAGTATCGCTCATACCCCATTCGCTTACCATCTTTCTTGCCAGCTTGGCAGCCTGCTGAAGGTCGTTCTGGGTTCCTGTGGTAGTCCAGTTATAGATTATCTTTTCAGCCACATAACCGCCGAGACAGATCTTGATCCTGTCGATAAGCCACATCTTGTTTCTGGAATAGCTGTCCTTTTCAGGAAGCGACATGGCCATACCGAGAGCTCTTCCGCGGGGAATGATGGTTACCTTGTGGAGAGGATCGGAATATTCAAGGAAATAATGAAGAAGCGCATGACCTGCCTCATGGTAGGCTGTAGCCTTCTTGTCTTCATCTGTAATGACCTTGGACTTGCGGGCAATACCCAGCATTACCTTATCCCTGGCCTCTTCGAAATCTTCCATGGAAACCTTGGTCTTGTTCTTGCGGGCCGCAAAGAGAGCTGCCTCATTTACCAGGTTGGCGATTTCGGCACCTGATGAACCCGGTGTTGCACGGGCAAGCCTTGCAAGGTCCACTTCTCCGTCAATAGGAATTTTTGATGCATGGAGTCTGAAAATAGCCTCTCTTTCCTTGACATCAGGCATGTCTACAACAACCTGTCTGTCGAAACGGCCCGGTCTCAGGAGAGCAGGATCCAGAACATCAGGTCTGTTGGTTGCAGCCAGGATGATAACTCCGTCCTTGCTGTCGAAACCGTCCATTTCAACCAGCATCTGGTTAAGGGTCTGTTCCCTTTCGTCATGTCCTCCGCCGTAGCCCGCACCTCTTGTACGACCTACCGCATCAAGCTCATCTATGAAAATGATACAAGGTGCATTCTTGCGTCCCTGTTCAAAAAGATCTCTTACTCTGCTGGCACCTACACCTACAAACATCTCCACGAAGTCTGAACCTGACATATGGAAATAAGGAACTCCGGCCTCTCCCGCAATAGCCTTTGCAAGAAGGGTCTTTCCTGTTCCCGGCATACCTACCAGAAGAACTCCCTTAGGAATCTTGGCTCCGATATCGGAAAATTTCTTAGGGTTCTTGAGGAAGTCAACAACCTCTTCAAGCTCGTATTTTGCCTCATCCTGTCCTGCCACATCGGCAAACATGATTTTCTTGCCTGTTCCGCTGTAACGCTTTGCACGGCTCTTTCCGAAGCTCATGGCCTTTCCGCCGCCTCCGCCCATCTGACGGAACATGAGCCAGATAAAGCTGAGTCCGATAAGCCAAGGAACAATATCGACAAAGAAACGGTATGTGGAGTTGTTCTTCACACCGCCGGTAATCTTTACATTGTTCTCCTGAAGCTTCACCAGAAGATTGTCATCAAAATAAGGGATACGGGTTCTGAAGGCCGTAAGCTGTCCGGAGGAATTCATGAGATATCCCTGAATCTCCTGGTTATCCATTATCTTGACACTTTCCACTGAATTGTTTTCCACATGGTTGAGGAAAGCTGTATATGATATTTCCTCTGCTGTCCCGCTTGAATCATTGAATACAAACACGAACATGAACAGAAGAATCATTGACATGATCAGGAAAAGACCGAACCTGTTGTTGAATCCCAACTTGATAGGACCGCCGTTATTGTTGCCGTTTCCTCCGTTGCCCGGACCGAATGGACCGAAAGCTCCGAAAAAGTTAGGCTGTTCCTGATCCTGCCCGTTATTGCTGTCACCGTTTTCAGGTTCAGGTCTCTCTGATTCCGGCCTTTCTCTGCCGGGTTCCTGTTCCTGTCCGGGTACTCTGTCTTTTTCTTCCTTATCTGACACCGTTATCCTGCCTTTTTCTAAAGATATAAACCTCTCCGTTTTCATCTCCCCTGTTTTCCAGCCTGACGAGGTCGGAGACACGGTCTCTGTAGCCGTATATACCACCCCAGACTGCTATTACACCCCGATCATCGCATATAAGCGGAATACGGCTGCGTAATTCTGCAGGGACCTTCCATTCGGAAAATATTTTTTTCAGTTTCTTTCTGCAGCCGGAGGAGACAATTGAATCTCCGTCACGCCGGGACCTGACTGTCAGATCACCCTTCACACACTCTGCAGGAATCCAGATATCTTCCTTATTACATAAAGATAACAAAGATTTTTCAACAGAAAAACCCCTATTTACTTCTAATTTGAAAAAATTGTCAGTTTTTTCATTTATTTTTATAAAAAAGTCTGTTTTCTCCCTGTTTTCAACATCTTTTTTCCATACAAGAAGATTTCCGGCCCTTTTTATGACAAATCCGTAGCCTCTGAGAAGCACGCCGTTGTTCTCCGGTACTCTTCCGGAAAGGGCGGTCCTGACAAAACGGTAAGGAAGCTCTCCTCCCCTCCCTTTTGCAAATATGTCGTAGCAGCTGTATATGGACTGCACCCTGAGTGCATCAGGCGCCGACATGAAGCTCTCCAAAGAGGTAACAAAGCTGTTTTCATCCGGGGAGGTACGTTCCCAGCGTACCCTTTCATTGGCAGCGGCCTTGATAAAGTCATCGGCACAGGATACCTTTTCTCCGAACTCGGTTACAGCCTTTGCATAGCTTGGAAAAATCTCCTCTATCTGAGGAATAAGGATATTCCTGACCCTGTTCCTGAGATAGTCGGTTCCGTAATTGGTCTTGTCTATGGAAAACGGAATATTGTTTTCAGACAGGAACTGAAGGATTGTTTTTTTGGGACAGCCTGAAAGAGGTCTGATGATGTGCCCCCTGACTGAGGGAATTCCTCTCAGGCCTGAAAGACCGGAGCCCTTGAAGAACCGCATGACAATGGTCTCCACCGTATCATCAAGATTGTGGGCAAGTGCCAGGTAACGGCAGCCGGTTTTCTCAAGAAGCGAATGGAAAAAGCCGTATCTGGCCTTTCTGGCAGCACATTCCA
The DNA here is from genome assembly GCA_045606105.1 of Spirochaetia bacterium. Taxonomy (GTDB): domain Bacteria; phylum Spirochaetota; class Spirochaetia; order CADAEX01; family CADAEX01; genus CADAEX01. The sequence goes on from JAZURI010000002.1 coordinate 267,911, forward strand.
CCCCCAGGGAAACAGAATCCCGTTCTATTTCTCCAGCATCCTCGCCGATATGAAGCTCCAGATTCTTTTCTGCGGCAAGGGTACTGATAAATGCCATTTCCTCTGCCAGCTCCTCTGCGGGGCGTATCCTGTGATTGAAATAAGCAAGAACAATATCGATGTTGAGATTTTCCGAAAGCTTATCCAGAACTGTCATGAGACACACCGAGTCGGGTCCGCCGGAAAAACCGATAAGGATACGGATTCTCTCCTTCTCCTTTCCGAAACCGGGAAGCCGGCTGAAATATTCAGTTACACTGTCTCTGAGAAACGTTCCTGATTGAATTGACCTCATTTGTTACCTGTTCCACTGTCCTGTTCTTCAGTGAAATAATGCTGTCACCGGCAATCTTTACTGCCTTTTCCAGACTTTCCGTATCTGTCTTGTCAGGGCGGCCCAGCACATAATATGAAACCTCTCCCGAATGGGCCGGTCTTCCGATACCCACATAGAAGCGGACAAAGTCATTGGTCGGAGCATGCCTGATTATTGATTTGAGTCCGTTGTGGCCTGCATCTCCGCCGCCACGTTTTATACGAAGTACCCCGGGATAAAGATCCATGTTATCACAGACAACAATGATATCCTTTACGCTGCAGTCAGCCACCTTCAGAATATCCCGGATTATTTCTCCGGAATTATTCATATAAGTAAGGGGTTTGACAAGAAAAAATTCCTTTCCCTGAAAAACCCCTTTACCATATATGTATTTTTTAAAAAATTTCTTCTGAAGTTCTATCCCTGTCTTTTCCGAAAGATAATCTATCACCATGTAGCCACAATTGTGTCTTGTGCCGGTGTATTCATCTCCGGGGTTGCCAAGTCCCAGAACAACCATAATTTATCTTACTGAGCAGCCTTCATTCCCTTAGGATAAGCAACATGAGCGATGATGCTTTCCGGATCGATAAGGAACTTAACACCTTCTACAGCAGGAATATCGCCTGCCTTTGCAGCCTGACCCAGTCCGAGAGAATCGATGTTGATGAAGATTTTCTCAGGAAGATCTTTTGGAAGACATTCGATTTCAACAATCTTTACAGTCTGAACAAGCTTTCCGCCGGCCTTGACACCTGCAGGTGCACCGTCGAGACAGAGTGGAACTCTTGCCTTGATAATCTTGTCCTTAGCAAGCTCGAGGAAGTCGATATGCTGGATTTTTCCTGAAAGGATATCGTCCTGATAATCCTTGATGATAACGTCACACAGCTCTTTTCCGTCCTGGAGAAGAGTGATAACGATGTTTTCGGATGCTTTATGGAATTTTCTTTCAAATTCCCTATTTTCTACAGCAATACAGAGCTGTTCTTTTCCGCCGTATACAACTGCAGGAATCATTCCTTCCTGTCTGAGCTTTGCACAAGGTCTCTTTTTAAGTTCTGTACGCATAACAATATTCAGAGTGTTGTCTGCCATGTCTATCTCCTATACCCAAAAATACATTACTGGGATGGCAGGATTCGAACCTGCGAATGACGGAACCAAAACCCGTTGGCTTACCACTTGCCGACATCCCATCCACCCCAAGTACTATATATTAATTAAACAATTAATTCTATATATCGCGTTGTATTTTATAAATTTTTTCACATAATATCAACATGTAAGGAGACATTTTGTAAAAAAATATAATAAGGTTTTTACCTGTTTACGGACCCTTATTCTTCCTTGTCGTAGGCTTCAAGAATCAGATCCTGCATTTCTGCACGGAATTCAGGTGAAATAGGATGGGCAACATCCCGGTACTCACCGGTCTGGGTCTTTCTGCTAGGCATGGCAATAAAAGCACCGTCCTTTCCGTCGATAATCTTAAGATTGTGCACTACAAAGCAATCATCGAAGGTCACGTTTACATACGCCTTAAGTTTACCCTCAGCTGTTGTCTTGCGGATTTTGATGTCAGTAATTTTCATAATACAATCCCCCATTTTTGTATTCCTGACTATAATCCTATCAACACCTTACATAAAAGTAAATAAAAAAATTTAAAATCACAAAGAAAACTGATTTTTTTTGATAATTTTTTATTGACATGTTTTTTTCATAGTTTTAGATTATGCTCTATGGAGAAAAATATGGCAGAAACTCAAGGGGATAACAATCTGTCTGAAGAGAATATCGAAAATGCTCTTCTGGACAATATTGACAATGAACCGGATTTTATTTCATCCGAAGATGCAGAGAATGATTTCGCCCATCTTGAGGATGATTTCGGGATTCTTGATGATGATGCGACCTACCAGGTTGAATCGGAGCAGACAACAGACTTTTCCGAGCTGGAAGAGAGTACTGAATTTTCATTTGAAGACGGCGAGTGATGCCGTCTTTTTTTATTTGTACTCCACCTTACGGCCGCTGAACCAGAGCTTTTCAAGATTGTAGAATTCCCTGGCCTCCTCATTCATGAGGTGAACAACGATATTGCCGCAGTCCAGGAGAACCCACTTCTCGTCATCTGTCTTCTTGTGTCTCCACTGAAGGACAAGTCCCTCCTCCTCGATGATGTCGTAAAGCTGGCTGAGAAGTCCCCTGAGATGTCCGGAGCTGGTAACCGTGGTGATGATGAAGTAATCGGTCCATCCGCTGATTTCCGAAACATCCAGCGCCACTGTATTCTGTCCGTTATGCTCGTCAATGAAGCAGGCAAGTTTCTTTACAATATTTTCACTCTCTTTACTTACAAATTCCGCCATTAAAATCCTTCCCTAAAATTAATATTATGTCCTTTTCCTTGAGAATCAACTCCTCTGCTGCAATTTCACGGGGATTGTCCTCTACATATACTATATTTCTGCATTGTATGATACTTGCCACTTTCTGTACAGAGGCAAGATTGTTACGGTGTCCGATGATACAGGTCCTGCCGTAGTCATTCTTCATGGCATTCTTTACCGATTTCACATTATAGCCCAGGTTCCTGTAGGTTGCCGAGGTTCTTGCAGCCAGCCCTCCCACCGTGGTTCCGTTGAGAATTTCAAGGGAATCGGAGGCATCTGCTTCATCAAAGATTCCTATATCTGCCAGGGATTTTCTGGTCTGCCCCAGCCATTGTCTCATGATATTGCCGTTGTAGTAAGGGAACAGAATCACCTTTCCCTCAATTATCTTCCTGTCTCCCCGCACATGGTGAAAAATCATCCTGTCGTTGTCAGCCTTGCCCATTTCAAAAATAAATGAAGCCAGGGAACCGCTGTTCATGTTTGTGTCCATGTTTTCCCTGAGAACCGGCAGAACAGTTTTGCTGCAGAGATAGGCCTCGTTATGTCCGAGCCCCTGTATGAAGCTTCTGATAAGCTTGTATCCGGCTTCCGCCATTTCCTCCGAAGAGGTATTCCTGAGAGACTGCTCCATATATTCAATAACCTTGTCTCCGTCCAGGACCGCTCTGCCCTCAGGCAGATAAGGATAATCGGATTTCTCCAGCGTCATCTCCAGTCCGCCCATGAGATCGGCACAGGCAGCCAGCTCCCGCATGTCAAAATCGAAATAGAACGGAATATCCAGGTTGGTTTCTACCTCTATTTTCCTGATGAACTGTTCCGGCCTGTCCTTCCTGTAAAGGACATCTATTCTGTCCATCCTGTTTATGGAATCAATGATGGAGCCGTAATTCACCGGAATATCCAATACCGCAGATTTTCCTGTCTTCGGATTAAAAATGAAGAGGTCGGAAAAAAGGAGCTCCTTGTTATGGGTCAGGTTTATAAGGCAGACTATTTCCTCTTCGGCATTCACCCTCTTGGTCACATCATCAACCTTCAGAAGCATGACAAGCTTTATACCGGTGAAAAGTATCACTGATATTATGGCAAAGAGACAGATACTGCTTTTATTGAGAAATCCGGATTTATTCCTCATTATCCAGTTCCCTGAGAAGATCAAATGCCTCAGGAGCTATGATCTTTCCCTGCTTTTCAAGATGTCCGATGGTTCCGAGAAGAACTATCCTGACCATTTTATCCAGGGACTGCTTTTCAAGCTTTTTGAGAAAGGCCGGGGTTATATGCTTCCGTTTCGGTTCTATATAGTCTGCCACGAAAAGAATCTTTCCCAGCTGGCTCATGTTACGGTCTCCGGTAGTATGGGTCCTGACTGCATCCAGCAGCTCCGTATCACCGATACCGAACTTTTCCTCAAGTACGGCTGCCCCTGCCCTGCCGTGAAGCAGCAGCGGAAATTTCCTGTAGACCTCTGAAATGGGTTTTCCGTCCCTGGCTGCATATTCAAGCTGAAGGGCTTCAGGATACTCCCTGGCTATATCATGTACCAGACCGGCAAAGAAAGCCTTGTCCTGATCGAAGGAGAACATCCTGGCAAGAATCCTGCAGGTGTTGGCTGTGGAAAGGGAATGCTCATACCGTCCCTGGGAAAGGTTCTCCCTGAGATAGCTGTCAATTTCCGATATAAAATCCTTATCTGTAAAACTGATATTCTTCAATCAGCATCCTCACTTTTTCCGGAACCATACTGTCGATGGGAAGTCCCTTTCTTACCCTGTCCCTGATTTCGGTGGAGGAGAGGGTATATCTCCTGTTCATGATATAACGGTCCGGGTAAACGGATTCGTATTTCTCCTCCATATCCCGCCTGACAACAATCAGCTCCACCAGTTCCTTCAGCTTATCAGGCTCCCGCCATGTGTTGAAGGAAGGAAGAAGATCGTCTCCAATAATAAACCCCGGTTTACCGGTTATGTCATATTTGTCAATAATATATCTTACTGTATCAATGCTGTAGGTTACCCCGCCACGCCTGATATCGCAGTCCTCCACTATGCAGTGGGGAATATCCTCGGCAGCAGCCTTCAGCATCATGAGCCTGTCCTCCGGAGTAAGCCGGGTAAGGTTCTCCTTGTGGGATGCTATGTTGGCAGGGACAAGAATAGCCCTTTCATATCCCAGTTCCCTGAAAACCTCCCTGACTATGTAGAGGTGTCCGAAATGTACGGGATTGAAGCTGCCGCCGAATATAAAGGTTTTCATTTATTATTCCTGAAGCACCAGTCCTGAAAAAAGGCTTCTGATATTTTCCATTCCCTCTCCCGAGAATACGGAGATACCGTGGATTTCCTCCTGAGGATATTTTTCCCTGAGTGCGGCAAGAGCTTCAGCACTTCCCTCACTGTCCATCTTGGAGGCAAATATTATTCTTTTCCGCTCTGCAAGATCTTCCGAGAAGCTTCTGATCTCATTGAGGAGAATATCGAATGCATCTTCAAAATCGGGCTGTGAAACATCGATAAGGAAAACAAGACCTCTGGTTCTGGCAATATGCTTCAGGAACCTGATTCCGAGGCCTGCCCCTTCCGAGGCTCCTTCTATGATACCCGGAATATCCGCAAGGACAATATCCTGGTCATCAACCTTGTAGACACCGAGATTAGGTATCTTTGTGGTAAACGGATAAGCCCCTACCTTGGGATTGGCATTGGTAAGGCGACCCAGCAGAGTGGACTTTCCCGCATTAGGAAATCCTACAAAGCCGATATCCGCTATTATGTTGATTTCAATTATGATTTTTCTGCTCTGTCCGGGAAGACCGGGCTGTGCGAAACGGGGAGTCTGCTGTCTGGAGGTGGCAAAATGCATGTTGCCCAGTCCGCCGCGGCCCCCTTTGAGAAATACCCAGTCAGATTCATCATCGGCAAAATCATGAAGCACTTCCTTGGTATCGAAATCCTTAACCACAGCGCCCGGCGGAAGAAGGATAACAGCGTCCTCTCCGTCCTTGCCGTGCTTCTTGCGCCCCTCTCCGGGACAGCCTGAACCGGCATTGATAATCCGCTTGAATCTGAGATGAGATAATGTCTTTAGATTTTTCTTGATTTTAAATACAACATCACCGCCCTTTCCGCCGTCGCCGCCGTCCGGACCTCCCTTGGGAATATATTTTTCCCGTCTCAGAGAAACACAACCGGCTCCGCCTTTACCGGAGCCGACTTCTAGTGATGTTTCGTCTACAAAACCACGCACAGTATTTTATATAAATAAATTATTCAGTTACGATACTGATATATCTTCTACCCTGTCTTGTGTGGAATACAACTTTTCCTGTTTCTTTAGCGAAAACTGTATGGTCCTTTCCGAGACCTGCATTCTCACCAGGATGGAATTCAGTTCCTTTCTGTCTTACAATGATTGATCCTGCAGAAACAAGTTCTCCGCCGAATCTTTTTACACCAAGTCTCTGAGCGTTTGAATCGCGTCCGTTCTTTGAGCTTCCGCCACCCTTCTTATGTGCCATTTTATATCACTCCTTTATTTCTGCAACTTTAACGATTGTATACTGAGCCCTGTGACCTCTGGTTCTCTTATAGTTTTTTCTTCTTTTGTATTTCATCACAATGACTTTTGTATCTTTGATCTGATTCTCTACAGTTCCGACAACCTTTGCACCTTCGATATATGGTGTTCCGATTTTCTGTGTTTCGTTGTCGCTGATAAGCATAACTGTGTCAAATTCGACAGATGATCCGATTTCAGCATCGATTCTGTCCATTCTGAGAAGAGCTCCGGCTTCAGCCTTGTACTGTTTCCCTTTGATATCAATAAGTGCGTACATTTTCCCAACCTATTAAATTAAAATTTGTTCTACATTTTATAATTAAAGTCTGAATAAGGTCAAGTACCTTATTCAATAATAAAAGTCCTGCCGAGATGGAAAAAGATACTGTGCGAAAGATATCTTCTTACCGATTCAAAAAGGACTCTTCTTTCCACATCCTTACCCATTCTGGTAAACTCATCCACGGAGCATGTATCGGAAACCCTGATCACATCCTGGAAGATGATAGGCCCCTGGTCAAGGTCTGCTGTGGCGAAATGACCTGTGGCACCGATGATCTTCACCCCTTTCTGCCATGCCTGATGATAAGGCTTTGCCCCCTTGAAGGCGGGAAGGAATCCGTGATGGATATTGATGACCTTGTTGGCCCAGCGCTCGCAGAAGCCTGCACTGAGAACCTGCATGTAACGGGCCAGCACCACCATATCGATGTTGTAGTGGGCAAGTATGCTCTCCAGATCCTTTTCGTACTCCTCCTTTCCCTTGAACGGATCAACCTGGAAGAAAGGAATATGGAAAGAGGTGGCAATATGAGCCAGCTCCGAATGATTTGAAATGATTACGGGAATCTCGCAGTCCAGTTCTCCGTCCGCATGCTTGAGAAGCAGCTCGTAGAGACAGTGGCTGGTTTTTGATACCAGGACTGCTACCCTTTTTTTCTCGCTCCTGTCGTAGATGTTCCAGTTGAGGTTGAATCCGGTTCCCAGCTTGTCAAATTCATTCCTGAATTCCTCCTCGACAAAGCCCTCCTGAGCCACGAATACAACACGGCAGAAAAACATTCCCAGATCTGTAGCGGTATGCTGGGCAAGATTGAGAATATTGCCCCTGTTGGAGGCAATGCAGTTGGTAACAGCCGCAATAAGTCCGTTCTGGTCCTGACAGGTTACTGTAAGAATGTATGATTTCATAGTCTCCTCAATATACAATAATCCTTAAAAAAAGAAAATAGTTTTAATCAATATCGGAATGTAATTCCACCCCCCAGAAGCATTCCGCCGAACTCATCATATTCGTCATCATGGTCCGGAAGCCAGGTGGCATAACCGCATTCGCCCGAAATCAGGATATGGTCTCCAGCAGGAAATCCAGCCGTAAGCTTCATGCTTCCGCCCGTATAGCAGAACTCCCCTCCGGTACTTCCCCGCCCGATGGTAACAAGTGCGGAAATTTCGGTCTTTCCGAAACGGCGCATGGTCTTGAGTCCTCCGTAAAGACAGAAGAGTCCATCCCCGAAATCGTTATATTCAATTCCTGTTACGGGTCTGAAGGAGAGAAATCCCCTGAAATATTCCTGATAAGCTCCGAAGCAGCTCACTCCGTCGCCGAAGATATAGTCATAGTACAGATTCGTACCGAAGCCGGCAAGCCTGATTCTTTCAGCCCTGTCCCCCACCATTACCTTTTTATCAAGCCAGGCCGCCTGGACAAAGGTTATGTCGTCCCTGACCTTGACGGCAAAGAGCTTTCCCTTTTTCTCCCCGTCTGCTGCCGAGAAAAGGCGGAATTCATCCCCCTTCCGGACCTTGTCCTTCCGGCCGCAGTCAAGTACATATTCTCCCGAATATATTCCAGCAACCTGCCACAGGGACTGATCCCGGCTGATACCGTCCATGATCCGGACCACACTCAGGGCTCCGTTTCCGAAGCACATTTCCAGGGCCTCATCCTCATCTTTTCCTGTTCCGGCTGCAGTGAAAACAGTTTCGGAAAGCAGTTCCGGACCTCTGAAAAGGGTATATCTGAACTCCAGGCTTATGAAAAGCCCCTCCGGATATTCCATTCTGTCGGCCTTTGTTATTTCCTGGATAACCACGAATACACCTGAACCGGCATCGTAGTCCCCACCGTTTCCCGATATGTATCCTGCCCTGCGGAAGCTGCAGTCCCCTTTGACAAAAGGCTGCTCCATGAGGTAATAGCTCTGATGGCTCCTGATATCACCGGCATCGATTTCCGGGGATAAAGGGGCTTCCGCCAGGATGATTTCCGTTTTCTCATCCAGAGAAAAGAGAAGGACAGGCAGAAACAGAAAAATGAGAAACAGGTATTTTTTCAAGTCAGACCCCGCTCCGTACCAGATTGATTATCACATCCACAGCCCTGAGCATGGCCGGTACAGCCACCCACTCCTTCTTCCCGTGGAAATTCTGCCCTCCGGTGAAGATATTGGGACAGGGATATCCCAGCTCGCTGAGCCTGGCACCGTCGGTACCGCCTCTGATAAGCTTGTATGAAAATTCAATACCGCTGTCGGAAACTGCCTTTTCCAGAAGATCGAGACATTTCCGGTTGTCCCTTATATACTCATACATGTTTGAATAGCTGCAGCTGAATTCCAGATTGATTTCAGCCTCCGGGTAGATGCTTTTCAGGGTCTCTCCGGCCTGCTCCATTATCTTTATGCGCCTTTCCATTCCTGCGGTATCAAAATCCCTGAGAATAAATACAATTTCGCAGCTTTCGATATCTCCCCTGAAGGAGGTAACGCAGAAATAGCCCTCTCTTCCGTCTGTGGATTCAGGCACCTCGTGGGCCGGCAGCATGGAAATGAGCCTGGAACCGAGAAATGCAGCATTGACCATTTTCCCCCTGGCGGTGCCGGGATGGATGGATACCCCTTTTATGGAAACCGAAGCCCTGTATGCATTGAAGCATTCGGCCTCGATGCAACCCTCGGTATCGCCGTCCACCGTATAGATATAATCGGAGGTGATCTTTTTCAGAGGAAACCTGTCGGTTCCCATACCTATTTCCTCGTCCGGGGTAATGAATATTTCCATTGAATTGCGCTTTACCTCGGGATGAGCCATGAACCAGGATACTGCTGTCAGGATTTCAGCAATACCGGCCTTGTCATCGGCCCCCAGGAGAGTGGTTCCGTCGGCAGTGATAAGGGTTTCTCCCCTGTATTTCAGAAGAAGAGGAAAATCCTCCGGAGATATAACCACATTCCCTTTGAGTTTAATAGGATTTCCCTTGTATCTCCGGTGAATCACAGGCTTTACATCCTTCCCGGAAACCTCAGGTGATGTGTCGGCATGGGATATGAAGCCGAAGGTCTTTTCACCCTCCCCTGCATTGCCCGGAAGAAAGGCCCTGAGATAACCGTTCCTGTCCACACGGGCATCCTTTACCCCCATGGCCTTCAGCTCGGCGGCAATCATCTTTACCAGCTGTGTCTGTCCCTCTGTAGTAGGACAAACCTTTCCTCCGTTTTCCTCACAGGAGGTGGTTTCTGTTTTTACATAACTGATAAATCTGTCAACAAGCTCTTTTTCAAAGAGGGAAATATCTTCATTTCTCATTTTTTCTTTCCTTTTCTGCCGAGAATATCAAAAAATCCCTGAACAATGAATCTTATTCCGAAGAACATGACTGCAAAGACAACCAGAACTCCGGGGAAGCCGAAACGGGAAGTAAACCTGCTCAGGACCACGGCTGCAATAAAGACTGCCAGTCCGGTAAAAATATTTCCGTAACCGGAAATTTCCTTCTGAACCTTCTTTCCGGCGGTTCTTCCCCGGAACTGTGATATGGTACTGCTGAAAAAGTAATTGAAGGCACCCACGAACTCATCAGCCGAGTAGTTTTCGTAGGGATTTCTCCATCCCCCCGATTCACCGGTGGTCTTCCGCCTGAACATTTCGGCATCGTACTGGGATCTCTGTCCCGCATCGCTGAGAACTGCATAGGCACAGCTTATTTTCCTGAATTTATTCTCCGCTTCCTTATCTCCCGGATTGAAATCGGGATGATATTTCATGGCAAGCTCATGATAGGCCTTTTTTATTTCATCTGTAGTGGCACTTCTGTTCACGCCCAATACATCATATAAATCTTCCATGTATCAAAGATAACACATTTTATATAGACGATAAAAGCATTTTTATAGTAAAATGATTGAAAAGGAAAAAAAATGGAAAAAATTAAAATCAATTACAGAATCTGGAGCAGACTTTCCGACAGACAGAAGGAAAAGATTTTTTCCAGAAGCGAAATCAATATAAACGAAATCAGGGAAACCGTAGAAAAGATCATTTCCCGTGTAAAGAGATACAAGGATAAAGCCCTGGTGGAATATGCGGCAAAATTTGACAAGGCCGATCTGACAGCTCTTCCGCTGAGGGTACAGGAGAAGGAATTTGAGGAGGCTGAAAGGTCTCTTTCGCCTGAGCTTAAGAAGGCTCTGGAATTCTCCATTGAAAATGTCAGGAAATTCCATGTGGCAAACCGTCCGGCAGAGCATCCTGCCATTGAGGTATGTCCGGGAATCACAGCCTGTGAAAAGATGACACCGATAGAATCTGCCGGTCTCTATATACCGAGAGGAAGAGGAAGCTTCCCTTCCATGCTTTACATGCTGGGAGTTCCTGCGGTGGAAGCCGGTGTAAAAAGGGTCTGTGTCGTAACTCCTCCGAATCCGGACGGCAGTGTGGATGCAGCCTGTCTTTATGCGGCAAAGCTCTGCGGAATCTCAGAGGTGTACAGAACCGGAGGTGCCCAGGCAATAGCGGCCCTGGCTTACGGAACAGAATCCATAAAGCCTGTGGTAAAGGTTGTGGGACCGGGAAGCAAGTATGTTGCTGCTGCAAAAAGGATTCTTTACGGAAAGATTGATGTGGGCCTTCCTGCAGGACCTTCCGAATCCATTCTCCTGGCAGATGAAACGGCAGATCCGTATCTGGCTGCCGTTGACCTCATGGTTGAGGCTGAACACGGCTCCGACTCATCTGCCCTCCTTGTAACCCCTTCAAAAAAGACTGCGGATGAAGTTCTCAGGCATCTGAAAAAGCTGATTCCCGAAATTCCCGAACCAAGAAATACCTTCCTTTCCGATGTTTTCGGAGGATACGGCGGAATCATTCTTACTGAAAACATGGATGAGGCCTGCGATATCGTAAACATGTTTGCTCCGGAGCACCTGGAGATCATGACTGAAAATCCGGCCGCCACAGCAGAAAAGATAACCAATGCGGGAGAAATTCTCCTGGGAGCCCATACACCGTTCTCCGCAGCAAATTACGCTACAGGTCCCAATGCGGTTCTCCCTACCGGCGGAACAGCAAAAACCTTCTCTCCGGTTTCCATCAGGGACTTCGTGAAATTCACATCGGTAATCGAAGCAGACAGGAACGGATACGATGCAGTGGCACCTCATGTGGAGGCTATTGCTGATTACGAGGGATTTATCACACATGGAAATGCATTCAAGCTCAGAAAGCTTTACAAGCCTTGAAGATGCTTTTCTCTACATAGAAAATTTTGCAAATCTTGAGCGGAGTCCCGAGCTTTCCGGCCATGAATACAAGCTGGAAAGAATGGGGCTGATGCTTGATTATTTCGGCCGGCCGGAAAAGGCTTTCAATACTGTCCATATTGCAGGCTCCAAAGGGAAGGGCTCAACCACGGCCATCTGCGGTGCAATACTGGAAAATCACGGATTCAAAACCGGCATGTTCACCTCTCCCCATCTGATTTCATACACCGAAAGGATAACCCTGGCAGGAAAACCCTTTGAGGATAATGTATATCTCAGGGAAATAAACAGGATAAAGAGAGCTCTGGAAACAGAGAACATTACGGGAAACCTGGGGAGACCCACCACCTTCGAGCTGCTGACTCTTCTGGCATTCCTCATATTCAGAGAGGAAAAATGCAGCTGGGCCGTTATAGAAACAGGTCTGGGAGGAAGGCTGGACTGCACCAATCTCATTGTTCCCCGGGCATCTGTAATAACCACCATAGAACTGGAACACTGTGACATACTGGGAGATACCTATGAAAGGATTGCCTGTGAAAAAGGGGGCATAATCAAGGAGGGAATCCCGGTTTTCGTACAGAAGCAGAGGCCGGAAGCGGCAGATGTACTGAAACGGCAGGCCATGGAGAAAAATGCCCCCTTCCATATGGCTGAAGCTGAAAATATCCCCGAAATCCTTGAAACAGGAACCGACGGAACCCTGTTCGGCCTGAATATACCGGGTCTGGGATACTCGGAATACAGAACAAATCTTACCGGAATCTTTCAGGGAGATAACATTTTTATCGCACTTTTTGCTCTTTCCTCCGTTGTTCCGGGCTTTGATGCCGAAAAAGGGAAAAAGGGACTCCTCAATGTCAGGCTTGAAGGAAGAATGGAAATAAAAGGCAATGCCCCGCCGGTTGTCATTGACGGCTCCCATACAGAAGCCAGTGTCACGAAGCTTCTGGATTCTGTCCGGAGTATTTTCGGCGAGGGTGGGATACTTGTTTTCGGAAGCGTGAAAGGGAAAAATTTCAGAGGGATGGTCGATATACTGTTCAGCCATTTCCGGGATATAATAATTTCAAGACCCCGGGGCTACAAGGAGGCTGATACGGGAGAAATCTTCAGCTATGCATTGAAAAGGTTTCCGGAAAAAAGGATACTGCATATTGAAAACTGCCGGGAGGCTCTGGAAAAAGCCCTGGAGCTGTCGGAAAACAGGATTCCGGTCATTGTAACAGGCTCCTTCTATCTGGCCGGGGCAATAAAGGAAATCCTCAACGGAAAGGATAAGAAGAATGTCACTTAATTCTGCAGAAATAAATCTCATAATCAAGGAACTCAATCCGACAGGAAACTATGTACAGAAAATAATACAGCCCGATTTTCATTCACTGATATTCGCAATCTATTCAGCCTCCGAGAGATACAATCTCATTGTCTCCATGAAGCCGGGAACCACAAGGATTCACAGGTACCGCGGAAGAATTCCAAAGGCAGAAAAGCTGCAGCGCTTTTCACAGTTTCTCAGGTCCAGGATTCTGGGAGGGAAAATAACCGAATTCTCCCAGCCGGGAAACGACAGAATAGTAAAGATGACTGTGAGCCGCGGAGGAGAACCCACTACTCTCTGGATCAGGCTCTGGGGCGGAAATTCCAATATCATAGCCGTGGACCGGGCAAACATCATTCTTGACAGCTACTACAGAAGACCTGCACGGAACGAGGTTTCGGGAGCAGAGCTGATATACGAAATCAAGGAAAAGGATCAGAGTGCCTTCAAGGTAAGACCTTATCCGCAGGAAACTGATTTCAACACATTCATAGACCGTCATTATTACGAGCTGGAATACAATGAACTTCTGAAGCAGCTCAGGGAACAGGCCGCAGCTCTTGTTTCCAGAACAATATCCAGGCTTGAAATAAAGCTGGCAGGAACAGCCACCCTTCTGGAGAAATACGGAAATTTCGAGCAGTTCAGACAGTACGGAGAGCTTATTCTCAGCAACTGCAGAAGCATAGGACGGGGCGATTCCTATCTGGAAACAGAGAATTACTATAACGAGAATGAAATAATAAGGATACCGCTGGATACCAGGCTTACTCCCGGAGAAAACAGCGAAAAGTACTTTCACAGATACAAGAAGGCCAAGAACGGACTGGAGCTGCTGAAGGATGAAAGACAGAACCTGGAATCAAGGCTGAAGGGACTGGAGACAACACGCAGGGAGCTGGCTGAGGAAACCGATATTTCCGTACTCAGGGAGTGGCTCAGCAAGGAACGGGAGCTTCAGAGCAAGGTAGTGGTCAGGCAGATTCCGGGACTGCAGTTTACGTCCGGGGGCTTTTCGATCTATGCAGGCCGTACAGCAAAAGAAAATGATGAGCTGCTGAGAAAGCATGTCAGGGGAAATGATTACTGGCTCCATACCAGGGACTATCCGGGCGGATACATATTCATCAGAACTGCAAAAGGAAAATCGGTACCTCTGGATACCCTGCTGGATGCGGGGAATCTTGCAGTGCATTTCAGCAAGGGAAAAAACAATCACAGGGCCGATGTCTATTATACACAGGTAAAATATCTCAGGAGAGCAAAGGACGGTCCTACAGGACTGGTTATTCCTACACAGGAAAAGAACCTCTCCATAACCAGGGATGAAGGAAGACTGAAGCGTCTTCTGGGAGAATGACATGACAAGAGAATCAATAGTAGAAGGAATTTTTTATCCGGCTGACAGGGATGCACTTGAAAATGAAATAAAATCACTGCTGGAATCGGCGGCTGCAGCACCGGGAGAAGCGGCAGGGATACTGGTTCCCCATGCCGGTTACAGATACACCGGAAAAACGGCGGCCGAGGCCTTCCGGGCCTGTTCTCTCAGAAAGGTGAACCTGGCCGTGGTTATTTCTCCTGTAACCAGAGACCCTGAAGATGGTATCTTTCTTTCCGATTACCGGTTTTTCGAAACTCCTCTGGGCAGAATCAAAACCGACACGGAATCAACCGAGGCCCTTCTTAAACGGGGAGGCCGTTTTGTAAAGGATAATTTTCCCTTCATGGAGGAGCACAGCATAGAGGTACAGCTTCCTTTCATACAGCACCTTTTTCCCGATGCCATGTTGCTGCCGGTACATGTGGGCAGACAGAACAGCGGAACAATCAGACAGCTTATAAAGGGACTTCGGGAGCTTTTCGGAAAAAGAGAGGATATCCTTTATGTAGCTTCAGGCAATATAAGCGGATACCTGCCTGAAAAAGGGGCACGGGAACAGGCTGAAGCCTTCAAGGAGCTTGTTTTGGAAAACAGCCATGAAAAGATAACGGAGCAGCTTCTGACAAGAAATATTCTCCCCTCCTGTACAGGGTGCATGGCTGCAGTCATGGCAATGTGCGGTAACAGAAACATTTCCATAGCGGCTGAAAACAATTCCGGAGATGATAAAAGGGTTTACTACGCAGCTGCTGTCCTGAACTGATCAGATGCTGGAGAACTCAAAGCGATTGGTCCAGCTTTTTCCCGGACTTATAAGATCGGGACAACATACGGCATAGACAAGGGTGGCAACATATTTTCCGTCGGAGCTGAAGATATTCCGGTAAACGAAGCAGCAGCTTTTTTCAGATCTGATCCTGATAGTCTTTTTTCTGTCACTGAACCTGATTTCCCGGTCTGTGATTACCGGCTCCGGTTTTTCGCTGTAATCTGTTATATTCAATGAAAAGTTAAAGCTGGTGGCAAAGCAGTTATCCATATCGATACCGCCTACATTGACCACCTCGTAGACCACCTCGATGAAATCATCATGGAAAAAATATGTCTTGTTCAGCTTTGTGGCAAAGCTTGGATTTTTTCTTCGGCAGGAAAGGGCTACCTTTTTCTTTTCCCTGTCATGACAGTCCACATCAAAGAGAGTATCCTCCATGGATTCCTGAATATCCTCTTCCAGGGCGGCAGAGTCTCCAATGAAGCAGTTTCCCTTGAGGAAATAATCAATGAAAAGAGAGGTCCTTTCATTGGCCTTCACATGGCTGACATAATTCCAGGCCGGCTGGATATTATCATATTCGAAAACAGAGGCTCCCGTTCTCCTGAGATAGGCATTGTACTTAAACCCATGATACAGGTACTGGTCAAAGCCCTCAAGCCTGTAGTCGGTCTTTATAAGTGACGGACAGAAAACACCCTCTGTACGGGTCAGCTTTTCAGCCTCTATAAAGCTACTGTATGCAAGACCGGTGGCAGGATGGGAAAAGAATGAGAAATACCCCTGCCCTTCCCACAGATGCTCCTGAGCCGATTTTTTCTTGTACTTGTCTCCCCTGATCTGGTTGATGAGGGTCTGAACATAGGTCATCTTGGAATAGAGATTTGCCCCCTCCCTTGAATCCAGGAGATGTCTTTTTATCATGTTCCTGCACTGAAGGTATTCCTTGCAGATATCATACTCAGACCTGTTATATCTGGACGGGATGATGACATTGATTTTTCTGTTGGTGGAAATCTGATGGAAAAATTCCTTTACCCACGGAAACCCGATTCTGGAAAGCGATTCCCTGTTAAAAAATATGGAAACCACAGGATCGTTTCCCTTTACCTGCAGTATTTTCTGACAAAGCTCTGCCGGAGTCATTTCCGGAGCCTTATCAAGCATTCTGTCGGCAAGGGGAAAAACAGTAATTGTCTTGCCCTGATCCTCGGTGATGGAAACATGATATTCCGGCACCTTCTGGATGCTGGCCTCAATAAGATCTGACTTGTCTATAAACAGGTATTCGATATCCAGGTGCCTGAGACTGCTGACTACAGAGCTGTCCCAATGCCCCTCCTCAATCCTGCAGCCACGGGGTCTTTTTCCGAATTTCTGTCTGATTACCGTATTGAGTGCATCAATCTGCCCTATTCTGTCCTGAGGATGGATAAGGGAGAGACAAGGCTCGTAATAACCGCCGCTGATAAACTCAAACTGCTTTCTTTTTTTCTGCATTTCCAGAATAAAAACAGATATTTCGGGATGATTTTCATCAAACCAACTGTACCAGCGTCCTGAGAAATTGATTACAAAAGGGATATCGGGAAATTCATACAGAATTTCAAGAAAAGGAAGATAAACTGAAGAAAAATCAGAATCAAAAGAATTGCCGGAAAACGGCATAGGCGATTTTCCGGACAATCCCAATATAAGCTTCAATCAAATACCCTGATAGAGATTATTTTGAAGACTTTGTAAGTTCAACAATACATTTTGAAGGACATGCTTCACAAGCTGCCTGTCTGTCACCTGTCTTGGTGTAGTCAATGGAAGCAAGGAACTTGTCAACAACAAATCCACCTTCTGGAGATTTCTTTTCACACATCTTACAGCCGATACAGCCCACTTTACAAGCCTTCTTTACAGCTGCACCCTTGTCATGTGAGTTACATGCAACGATGTGGGATGCGGAATAAGGAATCATCTTCATTACCTTTGTAGGACAAACCTTTACACAGTTGCCGCAGGAGATACACTTATCCTTGTCAACAACCATTACACCGTTTTCACCCTTGGTAATAGCATCTGCAGGACAAACCTTTGCACAGCTTCCCAGACCGAGACATCCGTATTTACATACCTTGTATCCCTGGAACATGGCAAAAGCGGCATTACAGTCTGTAAGACCCTGATAGTTCATTGCTACTGTTGCATTGTCTGTTCCGCCCTGGCAATGTACATGAGCAACCATTTTCTCTGCATTGAGGTCGATGGCTACACCCATTACCTCGGCAATCTTTGATGCAGAACCAATACCGCCCGGACCGCACTTGTTTACTTCTGTAACGCTTCCGTTGAAGATTGCTTCAGCATAACCGGAACAACCCGCAAAACCACAGGCACCGCAGTTATAACCAGGCAGAGCTGCCTCGATTGCACAAAGTTTTTCGTTTTTCTTTACTGAAAGATATTTTGATGCCACCGCAAGTCCGATACCGAAAACCAGACCCATTACTGTAACGATGACACAAGCTGATATAATACCTGACATATAATCCCCGCTTATCCTAAAAGATTTTTGATCAATGCTTTGTCAAAAGCCATGAATGCCAATGCCATAAGACCTGCAGTGATGAATGCAATAGGCACACCCTTGAAGAACTTAGGAACTTCGATGTCCTCAAGTCTTTCTCTGATAGCTGACATAAGAACGATTACCAGGAGGAAACCGAGACCTGCTGCCAGACCTGCAACAAAGCTTTCAAGTGCATTGTAGTTGCTTCTTACTGCAATAATGGCAATACCGAGTACAGCACAGTTGGTTGTGATAAGTGGAAGGAAGATACCCAGAGACTTGTAAAGTGATGGGGAAACCTTCTGTACCAGCATTTCTACAAACTGAACAAGAGCAGCAATTACAAGGATGAATGTAATTGTCTGGAGATATGTCAGTCCGAAAGGAACCAGGAAGAATGTCTGCACACACCATGTTACCAGGGAAGCGATTGTTGTTACGAATGTAACTGCGAATCCCATACCAACGGCAGATTCAATGTTCTTTGAAACACCGATAAAAGGACACATACCCATGAACTGGGTCATGATCAGGTTACTTATGAAGATATAAGTAATAAGTATAGTAATATAAGTCATAATCCTACCAACTCCTTATTTTCTTGATGTGTACCAGTTGAAGAAAGCCTTCAGGTAACCGAGAACAAAAAGTGCTCCGGCTGCAAAACCGATAACTCTGGCAGGTGCAAGTGCAATACCTGGAACTGTGATTACACAACCCGGAAGAGTGATTGTTCCCGCACCGAGAACCTCTCTTACAAGTGCGATAAGGAGGAGACCCAGTGTAAAACCGATTCCCATTCCGAGAGCATCAAGAATTGAAGGAAGAACCTTGTTCTTGTTTGCAAATGCTTCCGCACGTCCGAGGATAACACAGTTTACTACGATAAGAGGTACGAATACACCGAGAGCTCCGTAAAGAGCAGGTGCATAAGCCTGCATCATCATTTCAACTACTGTTACGAAAGATGCAATTATGACAATATAAGCCGGAATTCTGACTGTGTCAGGAATAAAGTTCTTCAGGAGTGAAACAATGATGTTTGAACAAACCAGTACGAAAATTACTCCGGCACCCATACCCAGGGCATTGATAACCATTGTAGATGTACCCAGAGCAGGACAGAGTCCCAGGGCAATTATAAAAATTGGGTTTTCCTTGAAAATACCCTTTGTAAATTCCTTGATCACTTCTGACCTCCCAATTTCTTGACATATTCGCTTCCGTTTTCAAGGGCCTTACCGATTCCTACGAATGTGATTGTTGCACCACCGATGATATCTGCATCAGCCTGCTGAAGCATGCCTTTCTTTGTAGGAATAGGAGATTTTGCTCCGAATCCCTTGTATTTTTCCATATACCAGTCTTCTTCGGCTCTTTTTCCGAGACCAGGAGTTTCTGTATTGTCCATAAGCTTGGCATCAATAAGCTCTCCGTCTGTCTTGAAGTTGGCAAGGATAATCATGTTACCTGCATAACCTTCACCGTTCAGTGAAAGAATGTAGTTTGCAACCTTTCCGTTGTCTGTTACAGGATGGTAATAGTTAACCAGTCCGTCGTTTACAGCAACCTGATCACCGATTGTTCCGGCCTTGTTGATAACTGCAAGGGCGTTGAGCACGGCCTGTCTCTTGGATTCCTGAATCTTTGGATATGTAATGTTGTTTACGAGAGCAAGTGATGCTGCCGCAAAGAGACAGATTACACAAAGCTTTACACCGATAATGATAATCTGTTTTTTACTCATTTCTTTGCCCCCTTCTTAACAGGTTCTACTCCGAAAACCTTTGTCTTGCTGTATTTGTCGATAAGAGGAACAGCGATGTTCATGAGAACGATTGCAAGGGAAACACCTTCCGGGAATGATCCGTAGAATCTGATGAGGAATGTAAGGAAACCGCATCCGATACCGAAAATGATCTGACCCTTTGTTGAAAGAGGAGATGTTACCATATCTGTAGCCATGAAGATGGCACCGAGCATGAGACCGCCTGCGAAGAGGTGGAATGCAATGTCACCTGTGAAAAGGCTTCCTGTGAACTTGAGTCCGCCGAAGATCCATACGAGGATTGCGAAGGAACCGATATATGCAACAGGAATTTCCCATGTGATAACCTTTCTGTAAAGGAGGTAGATACCGCCGAGAATAAGGAGAAGTGCAGAAACCTCACCGATACATCCTGAAACATTTCCGATAAAAAGATCGAAGTATCCGTTCATCGGGTAGCCTTCCTTGGCCATGAATTCAATAGGACCGCTGATTGTACCGCTGAACTCCATCATTCCTGTCTTTACGAATCCAAGAGGAGAAGCTCCTCCGAGGGCATCAACACCAGGCTGTGTGCAAGGTGCGCTCCATTTTGTCATTGCACCTGTCCATGAGAAGAATACGAAGAGTCTTCCGCCGAGAGCAGGGTTCATCCAGTTGCAGCCGAGTCCGCCGAAGGACCATTTGACAACGATGATGGCAAAAAGTGAAGCCAGGAAAGGAACAAAGAGAGGAACTGCAGGAGGCATGTTGTAACCTACAAGCAGACCGGTAAGCACTGCAGAGTAGTCTGCCAGTGTAAATCTCTTGAAAACCTTGTTCATGAGGTACTCGCCGAGAACTGCACCGATAACGGAAACAGCGAGTACGAGTAAAGCTTTTACTCCGAATACGAAAACGCCCCAGATTCCGGCAGGAACAAGCGCGATGATAACATCAAGCATGATTCTTGCTGTTGAATCAGGATGGTGAAGATGCGGAGAACTTTCAATGATAAATTTATTTTCAGTGTTCATTTTCATCCCTTCTTTGGTGGTTTTGGTGCCATTCTCTTTCCGAGTCTGAAGCCCTGAACAAGAGGAATGTTTGCAGGACATACATAGCTGCAGCATCCGCATTCCTTACAGTCCATCAGATTGAGATTGAGAGCATCGGCATATTTACCGGATTCAATTTTCTTGAACATCTTTGTAGGCTGAAGTCCGATAGGACATGCCTTTATACATCTTCCGCACATGAGACATGCTGTTCTCTGGCTCTTCTTGGCTTCCTTTGCTGTAAGCACGAGAATTCCTGATGTACCCTTGATTACAGGTGTATCGTAATCGCAGAATGTGAAGCCCATCATAGGTCCGCCCATGATCAGCTTTACTGCATCTTCCTTGATTCCGCCGGCCTGTTCGAGAAGATCTCCTACCTTTGTACCTACTCTTACGAGGAAGTTGGCAGGATTGTTTACTGCACCGCCTGTTACGGTAACCACTCTTTCGTAGAGAGGCTTGCCGAGAGCAACTGCATCATATACAGCCTTTACTGTTCCGATATTTGATACAACGGCACCGATGGCGATAGGAAGCTTTCCTGAAGGAATCTCCTTTCCGAGAACTGCCTTGAGAAGCTGCTTTTCAT
This sequence comes from Spirochaetia bacterium, assembly GCA_045606105.1. GTDB lineage: Bacteria > Spirochaetota > Spirochaetia > CADAEX01 > CADAEX01 > CADAEX01. Next base: position 289,209 of record JAZURI010000002.1, read on the forward strand.
CACCCTGCGGATATTTCATCTGGAGAGGAACAATTTCGATGTCTCCGCCGTTCTTTGCGGAATATTCTTCCATTTTTTCAATGGCATCCGGTTTGTTCTCTTCGATTCCCACATAGATCTTAGGGGCATTGATTGCCTTTGCAATGATTCTGAGACCTTCGAAGATCTCTGCTGTCTGCTCAAGCATTACCCTGTGGTCTGCTGTAAGGTAAGGTTCACACTCTACTGCGTTGATAACCAGAGCTTCAACCTTGGCATCAGGCGGAACCATGTATTTCACGTTGGTAGGGAATGTAGCTCCACCGAGACCTACGATACCTGCCTCCGCAACCTTGTCAATGATTTCCTTGGAAGAAAGCTGCTGCCAGTCTGATTTCTCATAGACAACCTCGCCCTCTTTGAAATCCCCAGAGGTTTCAATAACAACTGCTTTAACCTTCATTCCGCTTGCCAGATAGATGTCCTTGATTTCCTTGACAACACCCGGTACAGAACAGTAAATGTTCGCGGAAATAAAACCTGCAGCCTTTCCGATAAGCATACCTTCCTTGACTTCGTCACCCACATTGACTAAACATTCTGCGGGAGCGCCGATATGCTGGGACATAGGGATAATCAGAGTACTCTTGACTTCTGCCCTGCGGATAGCTACCTTGTTGGATAACTCCTTATAATCCCTCGGATGGACACCGCCTTTTGAAAAAGTTTTTTTCTCTTTCATGCCGATTACCGTTTTCTCCTGTTTTTAGAAGTAATTTTATATTTTCCCGACAAGCACCCTACTTTCTGAAAAAAGCATGGAACCGAGGGACAAAAATAAAATTTTTAGTTTGCCTCTATAATATATTCAAACGGAAAAACTGTAAACAGGTTTAGTAGGTAAATTGTAAAAAAGATATGCAAAGATATATTACAGGTTACAGAATGCCACGGCAAGGAAAAATCCCAGAACCATACCCATGATAGCCTCGGTAAGGGTGTGCCCCTTGACCTCCTTTACAGGCCTGTACTTGATCTTCAGCCTGCTGCTGAGTTCTCCTCCCAGATGATTCAGTGCCCTGGCCTGGATTCCTGCAGCTCTCCTGACACCCACCGCATCCCTGACCGTAAGAAGCCCGTAGCATGCCATGGCAATGAACAGGGAGGAGCTGAAGCCTTCGGTATATCCTATGGCTACGGCAATGGAGGTAACAAGAGCTGAATGGCTGGAAGGCATTCCGCCGGTAGCCCATATGAATATGTGGAAATAATATAAAGGACTGTGCCGCTTGCCGTCAAAGAAGGCTATTACAACCTTCAGGAACTGGGCAAGAAACCAGCTGGAAACACCGGCCCAGAAAACGGGATTGCTGTATATGTCGAAACTGAACAGGTTGCCTGGTCTCATATTTGTCCTTCTGCCGGCAGATTATACAATAGAAAATAAATTGAGACAATCGACAAAAAGTATGATATGATATTTTCATGAGAAAATCGGTAAGGCTTTACAGGATATCAGCTTTCACTCTGGCCGTTGCAGGTATCATATTCAACATGGCGGCATATCCCCATTATGCAGAGCTTTTTTCATATTTTACCCTGCAGAGCAATGTACTCTGTACGGTAATGCTGGGGCATGCCATGCTCCGCTCTTTCGGGCGGAACCGGGTAGCCGGAACAGGAGAGGTATTTTTCAGGGGGCTGTGTACGGTCTGCATCACACTGACCTTCCTGGTATACCACTTTGCCCTCAGGCCGGAAAACCTGACACCTGCCACCCTTTTTGACAACATGACCAACATATCCACCCTTTTTGCCCATTATATAGTCCCGGCCGCCGTGATAACGGATTATCTTCTCTTCTTTCCGAAGAAGAGGTTCCGGATGTACTATCCGCCGCTGTGGCTTGTTTATCCCGTGGTCTACCTGTGCTATGTATTCCTCTACTCTGCGGCGGGCGGCACCTTTGCCATCGACGGAAAGATATCGCCGGTTCCCTATTTTTTCCTGGACAGTGCGGTGGTGGGAGCATCGGGAGTGGTCCTCTGGATATGCCTTATGGCGGCAGGCTTCACCCTCCTTTCCTATTTATTCGTCCTTGCGGACCGTTTCATGCCGTATAATAAATATAATATATAATATTATTTGACCATTTTTTTGGTTTGTGGTATAATAGGAATTTATAGAAGTGGATTAAAAAATTGGAAAGTTCCTCGGATATTCTTTACAGAAATGCTGCCGGTTGTCTGAGCCTGGGAGATTTTGCCGGAGCAAGGAAGATATACACAGACATGCTTTCTGATGACCTGTTCAACCGGGACATCAGGGCGGCCATTGTATACAGCAGCTTCTGGGAAAGAAGGAAACTGAAATACGATACCGTATCCGGCCACATTGCCAAGGGAAAATTTCTGATATCCCAATGGAAAAGCTTTGTCATATTCACCAGGAAATGGGGCAGAGGCAGGGGTGAGTATATAATTACCCGGATCAGGCAGCGTATTTTCAATGAAGCGCTTTACAGCTTCACGAGAGCAAAGAACGAGGTCATGGTTGCAGACGGAGATATATTGTTCTGTATCGGAATATGTCACAAGTGGCTGGGAAACCACAGGGATGCCCTGACCAATCTGGAAAATGCCAATTACAAGAAGCAGAACGATGCCTCAATACTGGCAGAGCTGGCAGACTGTATGGCAGTCATGGGAGAGGAACGGAAATCCAGGCTCCTTTTCAGGGAGGCTTTTTTCCTGAATCCACAGATGGTGGATATAGATTTCCTGGAATCGGAAATCATCAGGGAGCTGGCAGACAGGATCCGGAATGACGGATATTCCGAAAGGGCTCTCAGGGAATGGATTCCTGTATATGGTACAGGCTGCGGTTATTTCAATGAAAAAAGGGAGCTGCGTCCCCTTGAGTTTGATAACCTGAGAAGAGATCTGATGAATCTTGAAAGCAGGCTCAGCAGAAACGACAGCGAAAGAGAGCTTGTCATACCGAGACTCATAAACAGGTACCTGTGGCTGATAGATTATTATAAATCCAGGAAAAACAGGACCGGAACAGAGGAAACCTACAGGAAAATAAGGGATCTTAATCCTGATTTTTATGCAATTTTTACAAACAATGGAGAAAATATATGAACACAGTTATTATTGAAAAAATAAATCAGCTTATCAACGAGGAGAAATGGACCCGCACCACAATCGACAACTATTCAATGGGACATTTCGAGGAGCTTGATAATTTAATCAAGGAAATCAATGATGACGAAACAAAGGAAGAGGTCATCAGGATTACAGAGGAACACCTTGACCGCTCAAAAAACAGCATAGGAGCCCTTTACATCTCAGGAAACCTGATTCTTTCAAAACGCCTTCTGGATGATTCCAACATGCTTCAGCTCATTTCCATGTTCGGAGAGAACGGAAAATGGAACATAGTGGAAATACTCTGCAACAAGATGCTTTCCTACGGTGAAAACAAGTATGCACTGAAAGCCCTGGCCGACTGCTACAAAAACGAAGCAAATGCAGAAAAAAAGCATGAGGTATGGGAACGTCTCATCAAGATCGATTTCGAGGAGGCCGACATAGTAAAGGCCCTGGCCGAGGAATATGAAAAGGAGGGCAACGGCGAAAAGTCCCTGGATTACTACAAGAAGGCAATCCACAGATATGCAAACAAGAAGCTGTTCGCCAATGTGAAGGAGATCTGGGACAAGCTTATCGGCAATGCATCCGACGATCCGGACTTCTTCTACCATTTCCTCAAGAAGGTGTCAAAGACCATGCCGGAAGACAAGATGATAGAGCTTCTGGACAGCCTTTATCAGTTCTACAAGAACGAGAAGAACTGGGACAGCGCCATCGATATCCTCAAGAAAATCATTGCCATTGACAGCAAGGATAACGAAATCAGAAAGGAAATCCTTTTCTGCTTCAAGGAAAAATACGGAAATCACAACCAGTTTGATGAATTTGTACGCCTTTCAAGCCTTTCCCAGAACTGGAGAAACATCAACGATGCAATCAGCGACTTCGAGAAGCATATTGCCTTCGATGCAGGAAACTTTGTCTACCACAAGACCTGGGGTATCGGAAGAATAAAGGGGCTGCAGGGAGAAAACATCATCATCGACTTCCTTGCAAAGAAAAACCATTCAATGTCAGTGAAGATGGCTGTAAATTCCCTTACCATCCTCAGCAGGGAGCATATCTGGGTAATCAAGTGCACAACCAGAAAAGAAGCTCTCAGGGAAAAGATCAAGAAAAATGTTGCATGGACCCTCAGGACAATCATCAAGAGCTTCAACAACGAAGCCGATCTCAAGAGAATCAAGCTTGAGCTTACACCGGGTATCCTTACCCAGAACGAATGGGTCACATGGAGAGCAGCCGCAAAGGAGGAGCTGGAAACAAATCCTCAGTTCGGAAGCATTGCAGAAAAAGAGGGCTTCTACGAGGTCCGCATCAAGCCTATTTCCGCAGGAGAGAAGGCATACAACAGCTTCAAAAGCGAGAACGAGTTCTTCAAGAAGCTTCATATCCTCCAGAAATATATTGCAAGACCTGATGCAGATTCGGAATTCCTTCCTGAAATGCTTGCTTTCTTCAGGAATCATATCAAGACCATCTCCACAGTGGACGAAAAGGTTATAGCCAGCTACCTTTTCATTTCCGGACTTGCCAATACATATGCAGACTGCAAGGTAAACATTACCTTCCAGGATCTCTATTCACGCATCAAGGACAAGGATGTGGAAGGCATCTTCATCAAGCTCAGCGACAACGACCTCAAGAAGAGCTTCCTCGAAAATGTCAGGATCAATGTGCCGGATTGGCATGAAATCTACTGCAGGCTTTTCCATCACTTCCTCTATTCATATATTCCTGAGGTTCTTATCAGGGCCGGATATACAGACCGGGTAAAGGGTCTTTTCAGGACATATCTTGAGGATTACAAGAACTACAGGGAGGGCTTTGTATGGGTATGCCAGAACGGAGCCGGATATGACTTCTTCAACGAGCTGAAGCCTGCCGAAAACAAGATCATCACAGAGATGATTCATCTCCTGGACATCACATTCAGGGAGAGCAGCAGCAAGAAGAATGTAATTGCCAACAAGAAAATCAACAACAAGATTTCCATATACCTTTTCAAGGACAAGAATCTTGACAGCTTCCTCAATTCAGCAAACATGGATACAGCATCCAGAATCTATGACCTGCTTGTGGGAATCGAATTGCTGGACCTGAAGATCAAGCTTGCATACAGGGAGCTTATTAAGAAAAGATTCCCTAAGATTGAATTCAGCGGTGAAAAGCCGGTGGAGGCAGTTTCCAGAGGCGGTATCATTGTTACGGAAGCTGGAATGGAAAAGAGACAGCAGAAGCTTAAATATATCCTGGAGGTGGAGATTCCGAAGAACTCAAAGGAGATCGGTGATGCCATTGCATTGGGTGACCTGAGTGAGAATGCGGAATACAAGTTCGGTAAGGAAAAGCAGAACATGCTCAACCATGAGGTATCGGTACTTAAGGAAGAGATTGAGAAGGCACAGGTATTTGATGCAAGGAATGTCAATACAAGCAGGATTTCCTTCGGTACAAAGGCAACACTCCTTAACCTTGATACAAACGAGAACTGCACATACACAATCCTCGGTCCGTGGGAATCACTTCCTGAAGAGAACATCATCTCCTATATGGCACCGCTGGGAGCAGAGCTCCTCAATGCCGAAAAGGATAATGAGCTTCATTTTGAAATCAACGGAAGAGAATATAACTTCAAGGTTCTCTCAATCGAAAAATCAGATCTTATCTGATCAGGAGCGTTTTCTCAGCATGAATACCGTGTTGAGACCGAACAGCTTATAAAGGGTAAGCACCACGGCGGAAAAAACGGCAACAACTGCCATGAAGGCGCCGAAATAAGGGATGCTTACCCCTGTTTTCCACCAGTCACCGCAGTAATGTCCGAAAACCATCAGCGGAATCACCCCGCCCACCATAGCCAGTGAAACCAGGACCAGTTCACGGGCAAGCCGGAAAACAGGCAGTTTCCTTGTACTGAGCCTGATATCGGCAAGCATGAGCAGACTGCCCACGGTAAAGGAAATGGTATTGGCCCATGCAAGACCGGCAGCACGGAGCGGTGTTTCCTTGAGCCATAAAGAAAGAACCACATCCAGGGCCGCACACAGCACGGCAAAGAAGAAAGGCTTTTTATAATTGTTCACCGCATAATAGTATCTCTGCACAAAATTGAATATTCCGGTACCAAGAAGTCCGAAGGCATACCCCTGAAGAACATATCCGGCCAGGGCTGTGTCATCAGCCGTAAAGGAGCCTCTCTGCATACCGATGGAGATAATATCGTAGCCGAGAAAGTACATTATCACGGATGACGGAATCAGAAGCGCCATAAGGGATACTATACCTGTGGTCATGGTTTCAACAGCCAGGTCCCCCTGCCCCGATGCAGCCTCCCGGCTCATTTTAGGGAAAAGCACTGTAGTTATGGCAGCAGCAAAGATACCGTAAGGAAGCTGCCAGAAAACCAGGGCATAGCTGATGGCGGAAGAGCTTCCGGTATCAAGTCCCGATGCAAAACGCATGGAAATCTGCTGATTGATGGCAAATATTGATGATGTGGCCACAATCGGAAGCCAGTTTATCATGATTTTCCTGAATTTTTCGTTGGAGAAATCGAAGGAAAGCTTCATGTCATAATCAAGCTTCCTGTATCTCGGATACTGGAACAGAATCTGGAGTATACCGCCGGCTATGACACCCACAGCCATGGAGAAAACACCCATGGAACGGTGCAGGGTAAGGATGCTGACTATTACCGCAATGGAAAAGAGAATCGGGGTAAGGGCCGGTACGGTAAAAAATCCGTGAACATTGAGAACAGCCATAATGACTGCACAGATGCTTATCAGGAGTATGTAGCTAATGAAGCACCGGAAAAGATCCACCGCCAGAAGCTGCAGCTCCGGGTTTTCAAAATCCAGAAGAATATCGTTGATAAGGAAATCGGCAAAGATAATGGAAAGGATACATACCGGTATCAGGACCACCATCTGGAAGGCCATTATATTTCGGACAATCTTTCTGGTTACACTGTGCTCATCGCCCTGTGCCACCGATGCCGAAAGAACAGGAATGAAGGAGGAGGAAAGAGCCCCCTCTGCCATAAGCTTCCTTAGATTGTTGGGAACCGCAAAAACAGCATTAAGTACATCGGCCTTTCCGGAAGCACCGAAAACAGCACCGATAATGACGATTTTTATAAAGCCCAGAAGTCTGGACAGCAGGGTACATCCCATTACGGCCAGAGTACTTCTGGATACCCTTTTATTTTTCTCTGTTGTTTCCGCTTGTGTATCTGCCAAGGAATTCCCTCTTGAAAATTTCGAAAGTATCATTTTCTATGCTGTTCCGGATTCCCTCCATCATGTCATACATGAACTGAAGGTTATGCTCGGATGCCAGCATAGGACCCAAAATTTCGCCACTCTTGAAAAGATGGCGGATAAAGGCTCTTGTATAATTGCGGCAGGCAAAGCACCTGCAGGACTCATCTATCGGGAAGAATTCCCTGCTGTGAATCTCCTTGTCTATGGTTATCCTGCCGTTTCTGGTGAAAACAGAACCGTTTCTGGCTATTCTGGTAGGATAGACACAGTCAAACATGTCGATACCCTGTTCTACTCCCTCGAAAATATATTCCGGAGTTCCCACACCCATGAGATAATGGGGCTTGGACTGGTCAAGTTCCGCTGCAGTCACTGCCAGGAAATGATTGAACATCTCAGGCTTTTCTCCTACGGAAAGACCTCCGATGGCAATACCGGGAAGATCCAGGGAATTGACGAAACGGGCACTCTCCTGTCTGAGATTATCATAGAAGTTGCCCTGGACAATGCCGAAAAGGGAACCGCCCCATTCATCCCGGCACTCCTCCCAGGCCTTTTTGCTTCGTTCCAGCCATCTGTGGGTGGTGTTCATTGCCTTTAAAGCCTCTTTTTCACTGATTCCGGGTGCAGTACAATGGTCCAGCGGCATGAGGATATCGCTTCTGAAGTACCGTTCCAGCTCAACCACGCTTTCGGGAGTCAGTGTATGGTAGGAGCCGTCTATGTGGGATCGGAAATAGATTCCCTCCTCCTTTATCTTTCTGAAAGGGGCCAGGGAAAAGACCTGAAACCCGCCTGAATCGGTAAGGATATTGTGCTCCCAGGAGATAAATTCATGAAGTCCCCCGGCTTTCTTTATCACCTCGATTCCCGGTCTGAGGTAGAGATGATAGGTATTGCTGAGCATAAGCCTGTAATCCATATCCTCTATGGAATGGTGCTTTACCGCCTTTATACTGCCGTTTGTTCCCACAGGCATGAAAACCGGTGTTTCAACAGGGCCGTGAGGAAGATTTATAATTGTTCGTCTGGCCCTTGAGAAAGGGCTTTTTTTCAAAATTCTGAATTCCATTTTACCTTCTATATTTATGTATCGGCATGTCTGAACATAAAAATACTTAAAATCATAAAAATCAGGAATGAGGACCAGGCCCCCATGAAAGGATGGATATATCCCAGCTTTGCAAAAAGGACAAGAATCATCTGCATGATATAGTAACCGCCGGCTATGATTATACTCATGAGAAGACTCATGAGAAGGACGTTTTTCCTGAATTTTCCTGTAAACGCCACTGAAATAAGGGCTACTACAAAAGGGGTAAGGGAAAAGGAGAAACGCTTGTAATATTCCGTAAGGTGTTCGCGGTAGGGAAGTCCGGTCTTTTTCAGGGATTCAATCCAGTTCCGGGCCTCCCCTATTCTCATTTCTGCAATATTTCTGGTTATGTTCCTGAATGAATCGGGCTCCTGGCAGTAATCCAGGGCTGAATATGTCTTGTGCTCCTCCATACGGTAGAAGCTGTTTTCACTGTCCCAGGAATAGAATCTCACATTACTGAAATCCCAGCACCCCTTTTCCTCATTCCAGGTTCCCACCTTTGCATCCATTCTCACAGGATATTCCCCGTCGGTATCTACAACAACAACACCGGTAAGGGTCCGGTGGGAATCGTTATAGAAATCGGCATGATAGATTCTGTTGTAGTCGTGATCTATGATAGTTACATTATCATTGTTATAATCCTTCTGGCTGTTCAGAAGCTGATAAGTAAGCTCATTTTTCTGGTTATAAGTGCTTATTACCACCTTTTCCTCAAAAAGCAGGGAGGCAGGACTGAGAACCGCGCCGGTAAGAATAAAAGGGAAAACAAACCGGTAAAGGGATATTCCCGAACCGAATACAGCTATAAGCTCGTTGTTTGCATAGAAGCTTCCCAGGGTATAGGCCACCGAAAACAGAACTGAAACAGGCAGTGAAAAAACAATACATTTCGGGATGTAAAGAATGGCTACCCTGATAATGTCGGCAAAGGCCACCTCATTGTTTATATAACGCCAGAGATTGGAAAAAACATCCAGAAGCTCCAGGATCAGCACGAAGAACAGGACTGAAAAAATGAGATACTTAAAGAAAAATTTCATCGCCATCCGGTAAAGTATTCTCATCGTCTCACGAACCTCACCAGATAAAGCACCAGGGCTATAAGCAATATGACTATATCAGGCATCCACATGGAAAGGAACGGATTGACACTGCTCCTTACCCCCAGGGTATGTCCTGCAAACATCATGCACCAATAGAAAACCGAAAAGAGAAGCCCTATCCCGAAGCCTACGGTACGGCCGCTCCTCTTGGAAAACAACCCGGCCGGAAAAGCAAACAGCACAAAACAGAGACAGGCAACCGGGAGAGAAAACTTCTTGTAAAACTCCAGCTTGTATATCTTGAGATTCCTGTCATCATCGGAGGAGCCGACCACCTTTCTGTAATCTTCCAGACCTCTTCCGATAAGGGATACCTGCCCTCTTCTGTTCTTTTCAGAAAAGGAGGAGGCAAGGAAATAATTATACATTGAATCCTTCAGGTTCCGCCCGGCACTCAATCTCTTTTTTTCCCTATCCTTTGCCAGTTCCCCTTCCATCCTGATAATTTCGCTCCGTACATCGGCTGCACTCATTTCCCGTGGTCCCAGGGTCCTGACAGAGGAGGATATATTGGAAAGAAGTATGTTGTATATCATTTTTTCCGAGGTGAAATAATTATAATCGTGCTCCTTCTTCTGGTCGTTGGCATGGCTGAAAACATCGGAAAGCTCCAGGGAAATAACTCCGGAGCCGTCATTTCCGGTAAGGAAACGGGCCCTGTCAGCTTTAATAACTCTCTTGTTGCCATCATTGTCCTTGTCGAAAATCACTATGTCATGGATTACCGTATCTTCAATCTCACCGGTAATGATAAAGGTATCCAGATACTCCTTGACGGAATAGGGCTGAAGCTCAAGGGCGGGATTGGAATATATCAGCTCCTTGTAAAGCCTGGTATACTTGATGGTTCCATAGGGCATCAGATAATCGTTTATATAGAAGGATGCAAATGAAAAAACCACCCCTAGGACAATAAGAGGGGCGAAAATCCTGATATGCCTGATTCCCAGGGCCTGCATGGCAAGAATCTCGTTGTCTGTACACAGTCTGCCCACTGTCATCAGGCATGAAACCAGAGCTGCAAAAGGAAAGGAAAGGGAAATCATGGAGGGCATGAAATAGACCAGCAGCATGATCACATCCTTTATCGGTACCTTTTTTTCCAGAATCTTTTCAGCCAGAAAGAGTATCTGGTTCACGAAGAAAATGAAAAAGAAAAAAAGGAAGCATACAAAGAAGGAGAAGATAAATTCCTTCCCTATATAGCGGTAAATTATTGATGCGAAGCCTTTTCCCCTGTAGTCTGATATCTGAGAAATCATTCCCGGTTATACACCTGTGGAGCCGAAGCCTCCGGTTCCCCTTTCGGTTTCTCCAAGATTTTCCGCAGTAATGAAATTTCCTCTCAGTACCGGAGCAATTACCATCTGGGCAATCCTGTCACCGCGGCGGATAACAAAATCCTCTGCTCCGTGATTGATCATTATGATTCTGATTTCTCCCCTGTAATCCGAGTCGATGGTTCCGGGAGAATTGACCAGACTGATTCCGTTCTTTATTGCAAGACCGGATCTTGGACGGATCTGTGCCTCGTAACCGGCAGGAAGCTCAATAAAAAGCCCTGTGGGAACAAGAGCCCTTTCTCCCGGCCTGATTATCATATCTTCTTCAATACAGGCCCTGATATCCGCACCTGCCGCCTCTGCAGAGGAGTACACCGGCAGAAACCCGGAATCTGCTGCCTTGCAAATTACATCTATAGTTTTCATCAGCTTATTCTAAACAAAACAACGGTAAAAATCAAGGAAAATAAAAAAAGCCACACCGGTAACCGATGTGGCTCTTTATCAGGTTGAATAAATATTATTCAGCCTGTGGCTGTTCAGGAGCTTCCTTAACCTGTTCAGGCTCTCTTTCTCTGGCCTCTCTCGGTTCTCTTGGCTCTCTGTCAAATCTTCTGCTACGGAAACCGCCTCTTTCCCTGTCTCTCCTGTCGTCTCTTCTCTCTCTTGCCGGTTTCTCAGGCTTTGGAGGAACGTATGTAGGATCGATAGCTTCAATATAGCTGAGGTTAAGTCTTCCCATTCTGTCGATTTCTACAAGCTTAACAGGGATTTCCTGTCCTTCCTTGAGAACATCGTTGACATTTTCAACTCTTTCCTTGGCAAGTCTGGAAATGTGGCAGAGACCCTCTTTTCCAGGGAGGAATTCAACAAATGCACCGAATTCTGTAATTCTTCTTACAACTCCGTCGTAAACCTTTCCTACTTCAGGCTTTTCAATGAAGCTCTCAACCATTGTCTTGGCCAGCTGAGCCATTTCCCTGTTCTTTCCGAAAATCTTTACGTTTCCTGCATCGTCGATATCCACTGTGGATTCTGACTTTTCAGCAATGCTCTTGATATTTTTTCCGCCGGAACCGATTACGGCACCGATCTTGTCTACATCAATCTTGAACTGAACAATCTGAGGAGCGTTTGCGGAAACACCGTCCTGCGGCTTTTCCTCGATAGCCTTGTTCATGATTCCGAGAATGTGCATTCTGCCCTCTTTGGCCTGGGCAAGTGCTCTCTTCATGATATCCTTGGAAACTCCGGCAATCTTGATATCCATCTGGAAACCTGTGATACCGTCTGTTGTTCCTGCTACCTTGAAGTCCATATCTCCGAAGTGGTCTTCCTCACCGAGAATATCGCTGAGTACAACTGTCTTTTCACCTTCTGTGATGAGACCCATGGCAATACCTGCAACCGGCTTCTTGATAGGAACACCTGTGTCGATAAGAGCAAGGGTTCCGGCACATACTGTTGCCATTGAGGATGAACCGTTGGATTCAAGGATTTCAGATACTACTCTGATTGTATAAGGGAAATCTGCCTTGTCAGGAATCATGGCTGTAAGGGATCTCTGAGCCAGATGTCCGTGACCGATCTCACGACGGCCTGTGGTAAGCTTTCCTGTTTCACCTACGGAGAACGGAGGGAAATTGTAGTGGAGCATGAAGTTGGAGTATCTCTTTGCTCCGTCGATGTCATCAAACATCTGTTCGTCGCTTCCTGTACCCAGTGTACAGATTGAAAGTGACTGTGTTTCACCTCTTGTGAAAAGTGATGATCCGTGGGTTTTTGCAAGAACACCGAGTTCACATGTGATAGGTCTGATCTGAGTAGGAGTTCTTCCGTCTGAGCGGAGATTATCCTCAAGAATGGACTTTCTGATGATCTTGTATTCAAGGTCCTCGAAAACAGCACCGATCTTAGGGAGTTCCTCTTCAGGAATTTCACCTTTGAAATGTTCGAATGTTTCCTTTTTAACAGCTGCCTTTCCTTTGTTTCTTTCTACCTTGCTAGGAAGGAAGGATGCTTCCTTGTACTTGTCGTAAGCATATTCCCATACCTTGTCGTAGAACTCAAAGCTTTCCTCTTCGGATGGAGGGAGCGGAAGCTTGGTCTTTGCGGCAAGTGCACCGAGTTCTTCCTGGGCACGGCAGATATCTGCAACCACCTGGCTTCCTCTTTCGATTGCTTCAAGCATTACATCTTCCGAAACTTCCTGGGCACCACCTTCAACCATGGTGATTCCTTCCTTGGTTCCGGCAACAACAATTTCCATTTCGGCAGCTTCTATCTGTTCGAATGTAGGGTTGATCACATATTCGCCGTTGAGGTAGCAGACTCTTACTGCAGCGGCAGGTCCGTTGAACGGAATGTCAGAAATAACTACAGCAGCGGAGGATGCAACCATGGCTACAACATCCGGTGGGTTGATCTGGTCTGCGGAAACTACTGTCGGTACTACCTGTATATCCCTCTTGAACTCTTTATAGAAAAGAGGTCTCATAGGACGGTCGATAAGTCTGGAAACAAGAATTTCCTTATCCTTTGGTTTTCCCTCTCTCTTTAAGAAGCCCCCCGGAATCTTTCCGGCTGCATAGTATTTTTCGTTGTATTCTACCTGCAAAGGAACATAGTCAAGTCCTTCGATAGTGTCTTCTGAGCAGCATACTGTTGCTAAAACTGATGAACCGGCATAGGATGCAAATACGGCACCATTGGCCTGCTTTGCAAGTTTTCCGGTTTCAAGAATCAGATCTTTGCCGCCGACGTTTATTGTAACTTTTGGCATTGGTCAATCCTTTTTTTATTATTTTCTTAATCCTAATTCTTTAATCAACTCTCTGTATTTGTCAAGGTTTGTTCTCTTGAGATACTTGAGCAGCTTTCTTCTCTGTCCTACGAGCTTGAGAAGTCCTCTTCTTGAGTTATGGTCTTTCTTGTGAATCTTGAAATGTTCGGTAAGTTCATTGATTCTTTTTGTAAAAATTGCAATCTGAACCTCTGTTGCTCCGGTATTTGCTTCGCTTCCACCGAATTTTGCAATAAGTTCAAGCTTTTCTTCTTTTGTCAAAGACATAGACAATCTCCTTTATTCTTCTTTTGTATACTCCAGCTTAACGTGAGTATTGTTAACATTTATTACGGCATCGGTAAAACTACCGTCCCTGAACAGCTTTATTTTATAGCTTCCGCTGCCCGGAAGAAGCTGTCTGATCTCATTTCTTGGAATTACATCCGGATCAAGACCGGAAACATCAACGGAATATCCGTTGTACATCAATTCGGACAGGATATCCAACCGCCCCTCCGTAATTAGAGAACGGATAAAGGTGCTCTTTACAGTACACCCTGAATATACAAACTCGTCCACAACCTCCACATCTACCCCGGAGCCCGCATACATGGATTTTATCTCCGCAGAACCGGTATCATTGTTGAAGCCGCACCTGAAATCATATCCTATAACAACTTTGACAGGAATCAGGGATTCTTCGATTTTCTGAAAAAATTGCCTACCTGACAGTTTACCAAATTCATAGGAAAAGTCAATCAGTATGACGGTATCAATTCCAATATCCCTCATTATTGCAAGTTTTTGATTCTGAGTATAGATATTTCCCTGAAAATCTTTTTTGAAAATCTCATGAGGATTCTGCCTGAAGGTAAACACCACCGGAACGGTATCCTTTTCCCCGATGATCCTTTTCATCAGAGCCATGTGCCCCAGATGAATACCGTCAAAAACGCCTATGGTAAAGGCACATCTTTTTCCGGCCAGAGGCTTTTTTCCGGTAAAATCCTCCCAGGATATTATATTCATCTTACCCCCGCCGCAAAGGCATAGTAGGGTCTTCCCTTTCTCTTTCCCACCATGGCACAGAAATTATCGCTGCCGTCAAAAAGGGCAAGCAGCTCCCCTTCCCTGGCCACCGCAGAAATGGTACGCCTGAAAGGACCGGCAAATTCACGCCCCTCCTTCAGAAGCTGTCCCACATCATCAGGGACGGTTTCCGTAGGAAAACCGCAGAGGCTCATCCCTTCCCTGGCACTCAGGAGCCTGTAGCTTCCCGGCTCTATCCCGTCGGCGGAAAAACCTCCGATGGAGTTTCTCCTGAGAGCTGTAAGATATCCCACTGTACCGCACATGGCTGCCAGATCCCTGGCAATGGCCCTGATATAGGTACCTCCTGAGCAGCTGACCCTGAATACCAGGTCGGGCTTGTCATAGCTGAGAATCTCAAAGCTGTAGACTGTTATCCTTTTCGGAGGAATATCCAGTTCCTTACCCTTGCGGGCAAGCTTATAGGCCCTTTTGCCGTCCACATGGACTGCGGAAAAGCTGGGAGGAACCTGCATCATGTCGCCGGCAAAGTTTACAGCCACCGCTGTTATCTGTTCAAGCTCCGGTACGGGATGTCCGCTGTTGATAACCTCCCCCTCCGTATCAAGGGTGGCGGTCTCCTCTCCGAAACGGAGAGTGGCGGTATAGGTTTTAGGCATATCCGACATATAGGGAATGAACTTGGTTATTCTCCCCGTAAGGGCCATGAGAAGGCCGTCGGCAAAAGGGTCAAGGGTGCCGCAGTGTCCCACCTTCCTGGTATCCGTATCTTTCTTCAGCTGATACATGGCCTTGAAGGAGGAAATACCGGCAGCCTTGTTGAGAAGTACAAAACTCGAAATCAAGAAAGGATATCCTCAATTTTTTTGTTTATTTCATATCCTTCCTTTATGGAATTGTCATAAAAGAAGGTAAGCCGGGGGGTAAGGCGTGTCTTGAGATTCTTTCCGATGACACCCTGTATGAAAGGGGCTGCACTGTTGAGTCCCTCCACGCTCTTACGCACGGCAATATCGTTATCAAAGCCTGAAATATAGACCTTGGCCACGCTCAGGTCCGAGGAGCATTTAACCCTGGTTACGGAAATGAGCCGACCTACCCTGTGGTCCTTTATTTTACCGGAAAAAATCAGGTTGCTGATAATTTCCTGAATTACACTTTCAACACGCAGAAGTCTGTATTCCGACATATCCGATCACCTCAAAGCTTCTTTGCGATTTCTCTGATTTCGTAAATCTCGATAATATCGCCTTCATTGATATCGTTGAAATTCTCAAGACCGATACCGCATTCATATCCCTTGTCAACTTCCTTGACATCGTCCTTGATACGCTTGAGTGAAGAAATCTTTCCGTTGAAGATTTCGATATCGTCCCTGTATACATGGGCAATGGCATTGCGCTTGACCTTACCGGAGGTAACATAGGAACCGGCAATGACACCGACCTTAGGTACCTTGAATGTGGCTCTGACCTCAACTGTACCGATCTGCTCTTCCTTGAGTTCCGGTGCAAGCATACCCTCCATGGCGGTCTTGATATCCTCAACAGCATCGTAGATGATGTTGTATTTCTTGATTTCTACCTTTTCCTGTTCTGCAAGGAGCTGGGCCTTGGCTGTAGGACGGACATGGAAACCGATGATGATGGCATTTGAAGCCGAAGCAAGGTTTACGTCGTTTTCTACAATGGCACCTGCCGATGCATGGATGATATGAAGACGGATTTCCTTTGTGGAAAGCTTCTCCAGTGTGGACTTGAGTGCCTCAACCGATCCCTGAACATCACTCTTGATGATAACCTTGAGCTCCTGGATTTCTCCGTCCTGGATGGAATCGTAGAGGTTGTCCAGTGTAACCTTCTTGACATTCTTGGCTGCACCGATTCTTTCAAGCTCCTGACGCTTTTCACCGATATGACGGGCATATTTCTCGTTTTCGGTAACCTGGAACGGATCTCCCGAATTAGGAAGTCCCATGAATCCGAGAATCTCTACAGGAGTAGAAGGACCTGCTTCGGTTATCTTTTCTCCCCTGTCGTTGAACATGGCCCTTACCTTTCCTGCATATACACCGGCAACAAAGGCATCTCCGACCCTGAGTGTACCTCTCTGGATAAGTACGGTGGAAACCATACCTCTTCCCTGGTCAACCCTGGACTCGATGATCTTTCCTTCCGCACGGCAGTTAGGATTTGCCTTGAGTTCAAGGATATCGGCCTCGATAAGGATATTTTCGAGAAGATCGTCAATACCCTGCTTCTTGAGTGCTGAAATAGGACAATAGATGGTGTCTCCGCCCCAGTCCTCAGGAATAAGGTTGTATTCCGAAAGCTGCTGCTTTACCCTGTCTGCGTTTGATTCGTAAAGGTCCATCTTGTTTACGGCAACGATGATAGGAACATTGGCTTCCTTTGCATGGTTGATGGCCTCGATGGTCTGAGGCATTACACCGTCATTGGCCGCAACGACGAGAACTACGATATCTGTAAGATGGGCACCTCTGGCACGCATCTGTGTGAAGGCCTCGTGACCCGGAGTATCCAGGAATACGATGCTCCTTCCGTTGATCATTACCTTGTATGCACCGATATGCTGAGTAATTCCGCCGTACTCGGATGCTGCAACGTTTGCAGATCTGATGGCATCCAGCAGCTTTGTCTTACCGTGGTCTACATGCCCCATTACTGTAACTACAGGTGATCTTTCCACGATATCTGCATCATCGCCCTTGTCTGTCTCAACAAGAGTCTGCTCATAAAGGGAAACGATATTTACCTTGCAGTCGTATTCGGAAGCAAGGATTTCTGCAGATTCCGCATCCACCTGCTGGTTGATGGTAACCATCATACCCATGGAAATGAACTTTGTAATAACCTCGGAAGCCTTCAGGTTGAGCTTCTTTGCAAGCTCGGAAACTGTGATGACCTCCATGATATCAATACTTTTAGGAACCGGATTTGCCTTCTGGACATCCTTTTTCTTGATCTGAAAGTTCTTTTCTATTTCTTCAATATTCTCTTTTCTGTTTTTCTGGTAATCAGCCTTTTTCTTGGTCTTGAAAAATTTCTTGTTACCTGTTCTTGATGCCATTTCCGGCGGCATTTCGGAAGGACCTTCTGTACGTGGTCTGAAACCACCCTGACCCTGACCTTCGCCTCTCGGTCTGAAGCTGCCCTGACCCTGGCCTTCGCCTCTTGGTCTGAAACCGCCCTGACCCTGGCCTTCGCCTCTCGGTCTGAAGCCGCCCTGACCCTGGTTTTCGCCCCTTGGTCTGTATCCGCCCGGCTGTCCTACCCAACCGCTCTTGTCGGCTCTTTCGCCCCTTGGTCTGTATCCGCCCGGCTGTCCTGTCCAACCGCTCTTGTCGGCTCTTTCGCCCCTTGGTCTGTATCCGCCCGGCTGGCCTGTCCATTCTCCGCGAGGACGGTTTTCGCCACGGAAATTATTACCCTGTCTTGGGTTCTGACTCTGTCCCGATGTCTGGTTGTGAGGAGGTGTATGAGGTTGATTCTGAGGCTGAGGAGCTTCCTTCTTTGCCTGAGGTTCCGGAGCAGGTGCGCTTGCAGGCTGCTGTACCGGAGCTGCCGGCTGTGGATTGGCTGCAGCTGGAGTTTCCTTCTTTGCCTGAGGTTCCGGAGCAGGTGTCTCTTTCTTTGCGACAACAACTTTTTTCTTTACAACCACAACTTTTTTCTTTTTCTGTTCTGTTACTTCTACAGGTTCAGTTTTTTCAACCTCTTTTTTAGGCTGTTTGATCAGAGTTGCTTTAGGTTTTTCGATTTTATTATCTTCCGACATATAATTAATTCAACCTCTTTTATTCTTCTTCACCGTTTTCTTCGATTTCTTCTTCCTCATCTTCGAAGCTGAACTCAACTCCGCAGTTAGGACAACATGTCATATCTTCTGTAATAGGCTTTCCGCATTCAGGACATTCGTACATTGCCTCTGTCTCGTCCGCTTCATCCTCTTCTTCGTAATCATCTATGTCATCTTCGACAATTTCAACATTTTCTTCAATGACAGATCTGATAAGCTCAAAATCGGCCTTTGAGAAGCCTTCGATTTCAAGCAGTCTGCTTTCGCTCATGGAGATGAATGTCTCGATGTCTGTTATGCCGTTTTCTTCGAGAAGCCTGATGAGTTCCGCAGGAACACCCGGAAGCTCTGCAATTCTTGTGATTTCCTCTTCCTGCTCCTGTTCCTCTCCGTTGAAGAGCTCTGTAAATGCCTTCTTGTCTTCTGCAAAGAAATCCATTTCCTGGAACTGTGATTCTGTCTTTACATCAATGTTCCAGTCCACCAGACGGTTGGCCAGTCTTACATTGAGACCCTGTTTTCCGATAGCCAGTGAAAGCTGGGAATCGTCCACAACGGCAAGGGCCTGTCTTTTTGCCTCATCCACGATGAAAACCTGCTGAACCTCGGCAGGAGAAAGGGCATTCTTGATATAGAGCTTAGGATCGGTTTCATATCTGAGAACATCGATCTTCTCCCCTTCCATTTCCCTTACTACGGACTGGATTCTGGCACCCTTGAGACCTACGCATGCACCTACCGGGTCAATGTCATCACGGTGTGTGTATACTGCCATCTTCACCCTGTAACCCGGTTCGCGGACAATCTTGAAGATTTCGATGGTCTTGTCGGCAATTTCCGGAACCTCGATCTCGAAAAGCTTCTTCACGAAATCGGTATGGGTTCTGGAAAGGATGATATTGAGACTGTTTTCTGTTTTTTCCACCTCATGGACAAGAGCCTTGATCCTGTCATTGGCCTTGTATGTCTCACGAGGAGACTGGAATCTCTTAGGAAGAATTCCCTCGGTCTTTCCCAGATCCATATAGATGTTTCCGTTATGCTCTCTCTGGTAATAACCGATGATCATTTCCCCCACTCTTTCGATATATTCGGAATAAAGGGCATTCTTGTTTATATCCTTCACCCTCTGGCTGATTCTCTGTTTTGCGCTCTGTACCTCAAGTCTGTCGAAGGTGTTGGGATTGATGGTAATGAGAAGTTCATCTCCGATTTCACAGTTGCTGTCATACTCAAGTGCATCCTCAAGCTCGATTTCTGTTGCATCATCAATGACATCATCAACGATTTTTTTCTTTACCTGGATGAAAACCTCAGATTCATCATCGTTGAAGACCACCTCAGCTCCCTCTGTTGAGCCGAATTTTTTCTTGTAAGCAGCAAGAATCATTTCCTCAATGGTTTTAAGAACCAGATCGTGGGGCAGATTCTTTACCTCTTCAAAATACTTGATTGCTTTTGACAATTCAGATTCCATTTTCTCTATGCCTCCTCCCAAGAAAAATCCAGCTTCGCCTTTCTGATAAGACTGTACGGTATCTTTTTCCCGGCTTCTTTGTTTATTTCAATTTCAATTCCCTCGGAACCGGCGTTCACAAGGGTTCCTGCAATCCATTCGCTCTCCTCTGCAGGGAGGATCTTTACGCGGCGTCCGGTGAAAACGGCAAATTCATCGGCACTCTTGATATTCCTGTTTATTCCCGGTGATGAAACCTCGAAATAGACATCCCTGATATTACCGGCCACCTCCATTCTTGCCTGTGCAAGCCTGTGTACCCGTTCGCAGTCACTTACAGCAACCCCTGCAGGGCTGTAGATAACCAGCGCGATATGAAGCCCGTCCTGTCTGTTTACAGCATTGAGCTCCACGATTGAAAATCCAAGTCCCTCCACTACCGGAGAAAGAATTTCATAGTATTTTCCGCTTTTGTCTGCAAAATCCATTTTCACCCACTAAAAAAGGAGTCCGTTTCCGTGACTCCTTTAATACCAATATAATATTAAATGTTACTTTAATATAGATGACAACAGAATTTTAATCAAGTGCCAAAGTTATAACATCCGCTTTTTTTGCCCCCTTTTCCTCCAGGACCCTGCAGCATACGGAAGCTGTGGTTCCCGTTGTAAAGATATCATCCACAAAGAAGACCTGTTTCCCCTCCGCGGCGTCCCTGAACCGGCGTATCTCCTTTTCCTTCATATATATCTTTCCCTCCAGTTCCTTCTTTCTCTCATCCCGGTTCAGGAGCTTCAGCTGCCTTCCCCGGTAACGCCGCAGCCCTGCGAATACCGATGCTCCGTATTTACGCTTCAGGATACGGCAGACAAGAAGCATATGGTTGTATCCCTTTTCCTTCATCCTTTTTCTGCTGCATGGGGCAGGAACCAGCAGTACCGGCATTCCGTCCGCATGCTTTTCAAGAAACCGGTGTATCATAAGGGCAAAAAGCCGGGCAAGCTTTCGCCTGTCTTTGAATTTGTACAAGCCGATAACCTTTTTCAGGCTGCCGCAGTATTCTCCCAGGCTGTAATTGGCACCGAAGGCAAAATCCTCATTCCGGCAACGCATGCATATTTCAGACTCCGAAACCAGCTGACGGCTGCATTTACGGCATCCCGGAGCAGCTTTCGGGGCAAAGACAATTCCTGAAAAGCATCGTCTGCAAAGGGCATAATGCCGGGAAAAGAGATCTGTACGGCCGCAGAGGAGACATCCCTCGTCAAAGATAACTGATAAAATCATATCAATGACAAGGGTAAAAATGATATTTCTGATTCAGTATTATTCTACCGTAACGCTTTTTGCAAGATTCTGAGGCTGATCCACGTCACGGCCCAGCTCAAGGGCTGAATAGTATGCAAGGAACTGAAGCGGAATACTCATGAGGAACGGATAAATATATTCGGCAGCCTTAGGCACCTCGATAATGTCATCGGCAATTCCCTGTACTGAGGTATCTCCCTTTGTGGCTACGGCAATAATCTTACCGCCTCTGGATTTAACCTCCTTCATGCTGGAGATAATCTTGTCATGAAGCCTGTCATCAGGAACCAGGAAAAGGGACGGTGTCTTCTCGTTGATCAATGCAATGGGACCGTGCTTTATTTCCGCCGCACTGAAGCCCTCCGCATGGATATATGAGATCTCCTTGAGCTTGAGAGCCCCTTCCATTGCCACAGGATAATTGAGTCCGCGGCCCAGGAAAAGGAAGCTTTCGGTATGGCAGTATTTTGCCGCTATTTCCCCGATTTTTTCCGCACCGAGGAAAATCTCTTCTATTTTGGAAGGAAGCAGTTCCATCTCCTCGATAAATTCGGCCCCCTTTTCATAGGACATGTCACGGAGTCTTGCCATGATAAGGGTAAAAATATAGAAGGCTGTCATCTGTGATGTAAAAGCCTTGGTGGATGCAACCGCAATTTCGGGACCGGAATGGATATATACTCCTCCGTCCGATTCCCTGGCAATGGTTGAACCTACCACATTGCAGATTCCCAGAACCTTGGCACCCCGTCTCTGGAGCTCCCTCATGGCATAAAGGGTATCTGCTGTCTCACCGGACTGGGAAACGGCAAAATAAAGAGTATTCTTTTCGATAACAGAGTTTCTGTATCTGATTTCGGAAGCAATTTCGGCACGGGCCGGAATTCTGGCCATTGTTTCAAGAAGAAGCGCCGCCACCATACCGGCATGGTATGAGGTTCCTGCAGCAATTATTACCACACGCTCTATTTTAAGAAGCTCCTCTGAGGTCAGGTTGAGACCGCCCAGGTGACCTGTGGCATTTTCCCTGTCCAGACGACCGCTCATTCCCCTTACTATGGACTTGCTCTGTTCAAAGATTTCCTTGAGCATGAAATGGTCGTAACCGCTTTTCTCGAAGGATTCTGCTTTCCATTCTATTATGTCGATATCCTTTTCTATCTCGTTTTCATCAAGATCCATGGTACGGAAGCTGTCAGGTGTGATTGTAACCACCTCTCCGTCCTGGAGATAAATTACCTGCTTTGTATGTGAAATAATGGCAGAGGCATCGGAAGCCAGGAACATTTCATCATCGCCCACACCCATGATAAGAGGAGAACCGTTTCTGGCACCAACCATCATGTCGGGATGATTCCTGTGCATTACCACGATACCGTAGGTTCCCTTGAGAAGACTCAGGGTTTCAAGAACTGCCTTTGTAAGGTCTCCCTTATAGCAGGTCTCCACCAGATGTGCGATTACCTCAGTATCGGTTTCGGAGCGGAACACATGCCCTTTTTTCTGAAGCAGGGACCTGAGCTCCTCGAAATTTTCGATAATACCGTTATGGACAATGGCGATATTGCCGCTGCAGTCTGTATGAGGATGGGCATTGGCCTCTGTAACACCGCCGTGGGTTGCCCACCTTGTATGGCCTATACCGTTGTGACCGAAAGGGCGTTCCGGTACCACGGAGAGAAGATTCCTGATTTTTCCTGTTGCCTTGATGATTCTGAATCCGTCGGGATAACCGCCCACACAGATTCCCGAGGAGTCATATCCTCTGTATTCAAGTCTTTTAAGTCCTTCGAGAATAACCTCAGAAGCAGGTTTTCTTCCACAGTATCCGATAATTCCGCACATAAGCTGTTCCTTTTTATCCTTTTCTATATTATTTATCGGCAGTTTATTCTGAAGCAAAACAACTATTTTCCGATTTATTCCCTGCAGAGGAAACTATGATGAAAAAATCGAAGCTTCATGCAGTTCTTGTTCTGCTGCTCCTTTCCTGCTCCCCGATACAGGCAGAAAGGAAAGAGGGAGCCGGGACAAACTATCCGCCGGTTATACAGACCCTTGAAAATTCATCCCCGACTGAAATAATTCTTTTATTTGACAAGGAAGTCAATGCGGAAAAGGAAAATTTTTCCATTATTCCCGAAACAGGAATCAGCACTCTTGTTACGGAGGGAAAATCCCTGACCATAATACCGTCAGAAAATCTGAAACCGGGCAAGGAATACTTCCTGAGAGGTACGGTTTCCGACAGCACCGACAACTCCATCTCCCTGGGAGCCTCCTTCTACGGCTACAATCCGTATCTTCCCGAAGCGGTAATAAACGAATTCACCTCCAACGGCAGCGGAAACCATCCGGATATGGCAGAAATATTCGTTAAAAAAGGGGGCAGCATGGCCGGCATCACACTTTATGGAGGGACAAAGAGCAGCTTTGCGGACAAGCTGGTATTTCCGGACCTGGAGGTACAGGCCGGAGATTACATAATAGTACATTTCAAGCCGGAGGGGCTGGATACGGAAATAAATGAAACCATAGCCATGGATGCAGCCTCGGGACGGGATTCCTCAGATACGGCCTGGGATTTCTGGATAACCAACGGAAGCGGTCTTTCCGGCAACAACGGTATAATCTCCCTGTATACCAATCCTTACGGAAAAATGATGGATTGTGTTATCTATACCAACAGAAGCTCCGATTCAGATACCTCCTACAGAGGCTTCGGAAGTACAAAATTCATGCTTCAGGCTGATGAAGCAGTTTCTGAAGGGGGCTGGAAAAAGCAGGGGGAAGCCATTGCTCCCGAAGACTGCGTAAGATCGGATCTCTCCACCGCCACCAGATCGGTCTGCAGGAACAGCCTGTCGGAGGATACCGATTCGGCATCGGACTGGCATACGGTTCCCACATCGAAATTTTCCTTCGGGGAAAAAAATAACGACGATGTGTATGTTAAATAAAAAAACCCCTTTGCATTTAATAATAATATGGTATAATATGACTTGTTAAATCAATAGGAGATATTCAGATGGAAACAAATTTCGGATTTCTGTCCATTCTTCCTCCGATTATTGCCATTTCACTGGCATTGATAACCAAGGAAGTTTACTCTTCCCTTTTTATCGGTATCGTAATCGGCGGACTGCTTTTCGCAGGGGGATCATTCCCTGTATTCTTTAACCATGTCATTCAGGATGGTTTAATTTCACAGCTTTCTGACAGCTGGAATGTAGGTATTCTCATTTTCCTCGTAATTCTCGGTATAATGGGATGTCTCATGAACAAGGCCGGTGGTTCCGCAGCATTCGGACTCTGGGCAAGCAAACACATCAAATCAAAGGTCGGAGCTCAGCTTTCTACTATTTTCCTGGGTATCCTTATTTTTATTGATGACTATTTCAACTGTCTTACAGTCGGCAGTGTAATGAAGCCGGTAACAAAAAAATTCGGCGTTTCCAGAGAAAAGCTGGCTTATCTCATTGACTCCACAGCAGCACCTATCTGTATCATTGCTCCGATCAGTTCCTGGGCAGCGGCAGTTGCAGGTTTCGTTACACAGGGCGAAAACGGAATTTCCCTTTTCTGCAAGGCTATTCCTTTCAACTTCTATGCGCTCTTTACAATCATAATGATGATTCTTGTCGTAAAGATGGACTTTGACTACGGCCCGATGAAAAAGTTTGAGAATGCAGTCAGACTGGCTACAGCAGACAAGGATGAGGAAGAACTCAGCAAAATGGGCAACGGAAGATCCATTGACCTGGTACTCCCGATTATCCTTCTCATCATCATGTGTACACTGGGTATGATCTATACAGGCGGTTTCTTCGCAACAGGAGAAGAAAAGGCAAACTTTGTTGAAGCATTCGGAAACAGTGATGCTTCAGTAGGTCTGGTTATCGGTTCCATGGGAGCCCTTATCCTTACATTGGCATTCTATCTTCCTAGACGTGTACTTACACTTAAGGAATGTATGCAGTGTGTTCCTGAAGGATTCAAGAACATGGTTGCACCTATTCTTATCCTTTCACTGGCATGGACACTGAAGTCAATGACAGACAGCCTCGGAGCCACAACATATATTGCAGGTATCGTTGAAAACAGCGCCGGCAACCTCATGAATTTCCTCCCTGCCATTATCTTCATAATCGCAGGCTTCCTCGCCTTCTCAACAGGTACATCATGGGGAACTTTCGGTATCCTTATTCCGATCTGTATTGCAGTATTCCCGGATTCAAGCAATGCACTCCGCATCATTTCAATCTCAGCTTGTATGGCAGGTGCAGTATGCGGTGACCACTGTTCACCTATCTCAGATACAACCATCATGTCATCTGCAGGTGCTGAATGTGACCATGTAAACCATGTTGCATCACAGCTTCCTTATGCACTGACAGTTGCTGCAATTTCCTTCGTGACATATATCGTTGCAGGATTCACACAGAACGCAGTTGTATCCCTGGTATTCGGAGGAGTTCTTCTTTTCGGATGCATGCTGATGCTTAAAAAGAAATTCAATAAAAACTAAACATTTCTCATAAAAAAATTAAGGCAACCTTTCCGGGTTGCCTTTTTTATTTTCGTTTGTTTCAGAAGGGGCCGTTTATCAGTCCGTACCCTTCTTGGGGAAGATAACGGTACAGATAGAAGGTGGAATATTCATCCCTTCTTCCTGTCTGCTTATTGTTTCCCAGCTCAGCTTCAGCTACGAACCGGCCGTCTGACATGTAACACCAGATAAAGTCTGCCTCGCCGTTTACCGAATAATCAATTCCGTTTCTGGAAAGGGTAGGCCATGAGTGCTCCCTGTCGATGATATTGTTTTTCAGTATAACCTCGGTTTCATCCCGGTCTCCCGCTCCATCCACAAGGATGATACGATATTTTCCGTCGGGAAAGGTGGCATCGGAAAGCATGTGGATACAGTTGTTTCCCACCCAGGTTTCATTCTCTCCGTATTTCTCGATTCTCAGTTCCGGACCTGTAAGCTTCCAGAAAAGCTCTTCCTTGTCGTTGATAATGTACATGGTTTCCAGATCCTCGCTGCCGTCTCCGTCCTCTGCCATGACAAACAGCGTAAGGGCCTGGTTTTCAGCCCCTGTATCCTGATTGCGGAAAAGGTTCAGCTGCCAGAAAACCTGGGATATTTCCGGAGCATTTTCTGAACAGCCCGTAAAAAGGAGGACAAAAAGAATAACTGACAGAATCTTCTTATTTAAGATATATTTCCGCATTTTCAACCGGCTTGGCATAGGCACTCAGGGCAATAGGAAAAGCCGCACGAGGTATATGCCTGAATCTGTGAAGGAATTTGTCCTTGTAATCCTTGCTGTAGTACCTGATATACTTGTCTGTATTGTTCATCAGGTCGTATGCCAGATAGTTGCATGGCCACAGCTTGTAATGGGTCAGGATAAATTCATCGATAGCCTCGGCAACTTCCTTGGCATTTTTCCATTCTTCCCTGTAAAGCGGTTCACCGAAAGCAACATTCACCCTTCCCTTCTTGTTCTTGATTCCCAGGACGATACTTATCATGTCCTCGTTTCTCCGCTTCTTGTAAGGCTCGTTCTTCAGGGCCTTTTCCATTCTTCTGACAGTTTCCCTGGCCTTGAGCCTGTCGCATGGGTCAAACTCGTAGGATACAGCCACCGGGATGATATTCATGCTGTTGATATAATCGGTAAAGGTTTTTCCCGATTTTCTGTTGCTGAGGGCAATCATCTTTATGATGGCAGGATTGGTCTTGTCATCTCCGTCCTTGGCTCTTCCTTCACGCTGGGCAATCCAGACGGAATCCTTTTCCAGGATAGTCTTTCTGATATACTTCGAAAGCTGCATGGATGAGCTGAGCTGCTCCCGCGGATCCAGTCCACGCTGTACAATGAAAGCCTTGTTGATCCTGATGGCATCCGAAACCACGCTGTTCTTGAGGAGGTTATCACCGAACGCTACCTGAAAGCTTGGAAATCCTCTTCTCAGGAGCATATAGTCGATAATAACGGGGTCCATGGCAATATCACGGTGATTGGATATATAAAGATAATGCTTGCCGGCTTCAAGCTTTTCGCTACCTGTGGAGGTAAAGCCGGTCATGGTGTTCTTGATTACAAAATTTATGAGCCTGCCGAGAATCTTGCTGTGAAGTTCATCCGGAGTCTTTACTTTTCCGAGAAAAAATTTAAGATAGGCGTGACAGAAATAATCAAAGACCGGCTCAAGACAATGAGGCAGATTCGGAACGATCTGATGTCTGAAAGCACTGACAAGTTCGTTATTGTTCATCAGACGGTTAAGGGCATCGGTAAACTCCTTTCCCTCATAAGGTCTGATATCCTCAAATTCATCAACTACTGAAACCGGTACAAGTTCATTCATAATGTCTTACTCTCACTTTCAGCCGCAGGGAACAATGATTCCCTTACCTTTCTGTCAATTTCCGTAAAGATTTCCGGATTTGACTCAAGGAAATTCTTAACGTTTTCCCTTCCCTGACCTATTTTCTCACCGTTATATGAGAACCAGCTTCCGCTCTTCTGGATAATACCGAAGCTGATTGCGGCATCAAGCAGGGATGCACTGAGGGAAATACCCTTACCGAACATGATTTCCAGCTCGACCTTCCTGAACGGAGGAGCCATCTTGTTCTTTACAACCTTTACCCTGACCCTGTTTCCGATAATGTCCTCGGAGCCTCTTTCGATGGTCTCGATCTTTCTTACCTCCATCCTGACAGAGGAGTAGAATTTCAGGGCATTTCCTCCTGTTGTTGTCTCAGGGTTACCGAACATGACACCGATCTTCATTCTCAGCTGGTTGATGAAGATAAGACATGTATTGGATTTTGAAAGGATACCGGTAAGCTTCCTGAGTGCCTGGCTCATGAGTCTGGCCTGCAGTCCCATGTGGGAATCTCCCATATCGCCCTCAATTTCGGCCTGAGGAGTAAGGGCTGCAACAGAGTCGATAACAATGATATCAACCGCACCGGAGCGGACCAGGGATTCTGCTATTTCAAGGGCCTGCTCGCCTGTATCCGGCTGGGATACCCAGAGTTCGTCCGTATTTACGCCGAGATTTGATGCATATCCCGGATCCAGGGCATGCTCCGCATCGATGAATGCCGCAATACCGCCCTGCTTCTGTGCTTCTGCAATGGCATGAA
The DNA here is from genome assembly GCA_045606105.1 of Spirochaetia bacterium. Lineage (GTDB taxonomy): Bacteria > Spirochaetota > Spirochaetia > CADAEX01 > CADAEX01 > CADAEX01. The sequence continues at coordinate 317,685 of JAZURI010000002.1, forward strand.
GCGCCAGGGTTGTCTTACCGGAGGATTCAGGTCCATAGATTTCAACAATTCTTCCTTTAGGATATCCTCCGATACCCAGAGCCGCATCAAGGGTAAGAGCCCCTGAAGGGATAGCCTGAACACTTATATCAGAGGTCTTGTCACCAAGCCTCATTATAGAGCCCTTTCCGAACTGCTTCTCCATCTGGAGTCTTACAGCTTCGAGAGCAAGCTTCTTTTCTTCGTTTCCGTTTTTCTTTTCCATTTCAGCAGTATCTCCTTTTTTTCCCATAAAAAGTCTCCTAACTGTTAAACTGTATATATAAAACCAAATGCTTCAATATAATATATCTTTATTAAAATATCAGAACTCTCTGAATGAATCAAGAAGAATGGTAACAGGGCCGTCATTTGTGTATGTAACCTGCATGTCGGCACCGAATATACCGGTTTCAGTGGTTATTCCCCTTTTCCTCATGTTCTCTACAAAAGCCTCGTAATAACGGATTCCCTTCTCATTTCCGGCAGCATGACCGTAGGAGGGGCGTCTTCCCCGTCTGGCATCTCCGTAAAGGGTAAACTGGGAAACAGCCAGAAGCTCCCCTTTCACATCCAGCAGGGAAAGATTCATCTTTCCTTCACTGTCGGAAAAAATACGGAGATTGGGAACCTTGTCACAGATATACTCCAGATCCTTATCGGTATCATCCTCATGGACTCCCAGATAGACCAGAATTCCCTTTTCTGTACTGCCGGTAAGCTTTCCGTCAACCTCCACCCTGGCAGACAATACACGCTGAACCACAGCTCTCATAAAATGCTCCTGTCAGATCAAGATAATGAGTGTAATTACCGCTGAGGTCAGAATACCCGAAGCAAGCAGGGCTCTCCTTTTAACAAAGCGCCTTCTGTTACCGTGTCCCGGAATAAGGCCGGACAGCACCTCTCCCGTAAGACTTTCGTCAATTTTCCCCTTTTCAAGCCCTTTCAGGAAATCGAGTCCCCGGCCGGCAAGAATATCGTTGGGATTCCGTTCCCTGATATCCAGCCAGATCTTTACCGCCTCTGCGGTATTCCCCTTTTTAAGGCTGATTACAGCATTGCCGTACATGAGCCTCAGGCTTTCCGGCTCCAGCTGTGCAGCTCTCTGCAGATATGAATTTGCTTTGGGAAAATCTCCCATATGAAGATAGGAATAGCCCAGAAAATAATAAAAATCCCCGTTGCTCCGATTTTCAAAAATCAGAGGTTCGAGGATTTTGATTACCTTTTCAAAACGGCCGTTATTGAAATTTTTCTCTGCAGATACAATACTCATTTACCTACAGAATACACTATCCGGAATCAGATATCAAGCTTTAAATCACCAGGCTTTATCCAGCCCTTCTTTCTCATGAATTCAGAGATAACAAGTGTGATGACTGCCGGAGCAATGAAATGCATGATAAGAATCTGAATCAGTGTTACAGAAGCAGATACACCGTCTGCAACCATTGTCTGGTATGAAACAATCTGTCCCACAAGACCGGAGGTTCCCATACCACTTCCTACAGGACCGCAGCTCATTCCAAGAATCTTGGAGGAAACCGGACCGAGAATTGCACTGGTAATGATAGGAGGAAGCCATACTATAGGCTTTCTTACGATATTAGGCATCTGGAGCATGGAGGTTCCGATACCCTGGGCAAAAAGTCCGCCCATCTTGTTTTCCCTATAGCTCATTACGGCAAAACCAACCATCTGGGCACTGCATCCCACAACTGCCGCACCGCCCGCAATTCCTGTAAGACCGAGAATGATTCCCAGAGCAGCTGAGCTGATAGGAAGTGTAAGACACATTCCCATGATAACGGAAACAAGGATTCCCATAAGTACAGGCTGAAGTTCGGTTCCCCAGTTGATGAGAGCTCCGAGAGCTGTAAGCCCCTTTGAAATAGGAGGACCTACGAAAAGACCTACTATAGCACCGGCAAAAATTGTAAAGATCGGTGTAAGGAGGATATCCAGCTTTGTCTTTCCTGAAATGAGACGTCCGATTTCAATACCCACATAAGCAGCAATGAAAGCACCGAGCGGTTCACCCGGTCCCTTGAGAACAAGAGCACCGCCGGCAAAAGCGGCACCGGAAAGAATTGATCCGGCAAAGGCACCGACCATACCGGCCGCACCTGCAGAAACAGTCACGAGAGGGGCTGCCTTGAATTTATATGCAACACCGACACCTATTCCGGCACCGGTAAGTCCCTTTGCAACATTTGCAACCGAGGTAAGGATATTACCGAAATCCCCCCCGATAAGAGTACCTATCTGGGCAACAATAGTACCGACTATGAGTGTAGCAAACAAACCCAGCGCCATTCCCGAAAGTCCGTCAATAAATATGTGATGCAATATCTTTTTCATTATTTACCTCTTGAGAAACACCATAGACCTTTTTACATTTTTTATCAAGCATTGCAAAAACAACCCGCCTGTGATAATTTTAACTCATGATAAGGATAATCGGAAGAAACAAATGCAATGCCACAAAAAAGGCTGAACGTTTTTTTAAGGAAAGAAATATAAAGTACCAATACTACGACCTTGATAAAAGGGCCCTTACCGCAGGGGAACTGGAAAACATATTCAGGATACTCTCTCCCGAACAGCTGCTGGATACCTCCTCAAAGGAGTACAGGAAAAGAGGTATGGCCTTTATGGAATTCGATACCGCCCAGGAGCTTTATGAGGATCAGCTTCTTCTGGTGACACCGATAATCATTGAAGGAAAAAAAGGGTGTACCGGCTTTGACGAAGCCTTCTGCAAGGAGATTATTCCTTCTTAGAAGAGCTTTCCCTGATTTCCACCTCGAAAGGAATCATGTTGAGCCTGAACTTTCTCCTGATCTTGTTCTTGATATAGTTCACATAGGAATCGGGAAACCTTTCTGTCCTGTTCACGAAAAGGATAAATCTTGTCGGAAAAACCTCAGGCTGGGTAGCATACCTGATCTTGTATTTTATTCCCTTTGCTGCCGGTATAGGATAATCATCCACCCATTCCCTGACAGCCTTGTTGAGATCTGAAGTGCTGACACGGGTAAACAGCTGACGTTTCACCTTGAATACCTCATCCAGGAGAGCCTCTATTCCAATACCCTCCTGAGCAGAAATTGTAACAATCGGAGCAAAATCCAGAATAGGGAAAAGGAACTTGACCCTGTCCTTGATTGCCTGCTCTGCATTCGGTATATGGCTCATCTTGTCCCATTTGTTGAGAACAAGAACCACTCCGCGCCCCTTCTTGACGATCTGGTATGCAATCTTCTTGTCCTGGTCGGTAAGCCCCTCCTCGCAGTCCACCATAAGGAGAACAACCTCTGCGGAATCTATGCTTCCGATGGCACGGTTTACGGAATAATATTCGATATTGTCGGTTACCTTTTTCTTTCTGCGGATTCCTGCTGTATCATAGATAGTGTATTTTATGTCCCTGTAGGAAAATTCTCCCTCGATAACATCACGTGTGGTTCCCGGAATATCGGACACGATGGAGAGCTTGGATCCTGTAAGATAGTTGAGCAGGGTTGATTTTCCGGTATTAGGCTTGCCGATGATGGAAAGCTTTATCTCCTTTATCCTTGCATTTTCCTCCTGCTGATAAGGCTCTTCATCCTCCTCGTCGTCGGATGGGGGAAGCTTTTCATCAAGAAAACTGCGCATCTCCTCTACAAGAGTATCTATATTTCTTCCGTGGGCCGATGAAATTCCGATAACCTTTTTAAAGCCCAGGGAATGATAGTTCCATACATCATCATCCTTCTCAGGTGAGTCCAGCTTGTTGATGACAAGGAAAAGTTTGTCTGTATACTTACGGAGCTGCTTGATGATATGCTCATCGGCGCTGTTCATCTCCTTTCCTTCAAGAAGAAGAAGGATAAGATCGGCCTTTTCCAGTGTCGCAAGACTCTTGTCTGTAATAAGCTGGGCAAAGCCCTCCTTGGAGTAATCTATTCCTCCGGTATCTGTAAGAAGAATCTTTCTTCCTCCGAGATCGCATTCCGCACTGATCGGATCCCTGGTTACACCCGGAACAGGGTCGGTAATAGCCCTTCTCTTTCTGAGAAATCTGTTGAAAAGGGTGGATTTGCCCACATTAGGTCTTCCTGCAATAACGACGCAGGGATATTTCTTACTGGAGGTAGATTCCGAATTTGTCATTATATTTTGTCCTGAGATAATTATGTATTTCACTTCCGCTTCTCATTTTCAAGACAGCGGCTGCTGTTTCCTGTGCATCGTCAAAGGTGACGTTTCTGATAATTTTCTTTATTACGGAAATGCTCTGGGAGCTCATGCTGAGTTCGTCGATCCCGAGACCGAGAAGAAGAATTGCTGCCAGAGGATCTGCCGCTATTTCACCGCATACGGAAACCGGGATATTTTTTGCGGCTGCCGCATCTGAAGTCATTTTTACAAGCTTCAGAATTGCCGGATGGAACGGCTGATAAAGATAGGCCACCCTTTCGTTTCCGCGGTCCATAGCCATGGTATACTGGATAAGGTCGTTGCTTCCGATGGAAAAGAAATCCACCTTTTCAGCAAAACTTTCAGCCTCCAGTGCTGTGGAAGGAACCTCCACCATCATACCCACTGCCACATCGTCCCTGAATCCGAGACCTGCGGCCTTCAGCTCCTCCTTGCTTTCACTGACCAGAGCCAGAGCATCATCCAGCTCCTCCATGGAGGCAATCATAGGGAACATTATCCTGAGGGTGCCGTATACGGAAGCCCTGAAAAGAGCACGGAGCTGCCGTTTGAAAATGGCTCTTTCGGAAAGGCTGTATCTGATTCCTCTCCAGCCGAGAAGCGGATTGCGCTCACCGTTCTCGTCCATTTCGGCAAGAAGCTTGTCTCCGCCCACATCCAATGTCCTGATTGTAACGGGAAGCTCTCCCATTTTTTCCAGAATCTGCTTATAAGCCCTGTACTGCTTTTCCTCATCCTTCATGTATTCAGGCTGCATCAGAAGGAATTCTGTCCTGAAAAGTCCGATTCCGTCTGCACCCTGGGCAATGACAGTCTCATGCTCCTCTGAAAACTCGATATTTGCCTTTATGAGAATACGTTTTCCGTCGTCGGTTTCTGCCTTTTTCTTTATATATCTCTGGAGTGCAAGGGAAATTTCCTTGTTTTTCTCCATGCTTTCATAATATTCCTCAAGGGTCTCCCTGTCAGGATTTATGACAACGGTACCGGTATATCCGTCTATGATAAATGTATCTTCAGCCTTTACACGCTGCAGTATTCCCGAAACGCCCAGAACGGCCGGAATTCCGAAAGCCCTGGCAATAATGGCGGTATGAGAGGTTCTTCCTCCTGCCTCCATAGCCAGTCCCCGTACCTTGCTCTTGTCCATTACAATGGCGTCGGATGGGAGAATATCCCTGGAAACAACTATGCACTCCTCCGAAAGCTCCGAAAGATTCCTGAGGCAGCGGGCAGTAAGCTTTCCCAGAACCCGTCTGGCCACATCACGGAAATCGCTGATTCTTTCCTTTGCATAGGTATTGTTGGAAAGGCTCAGGTCGGCAATGAACTCCTTTATGGATTCAAAAACTGCAGCCTCGGCATTTATATGGTTTACGATAAGATAATTGTCGATCTTTTCCTGGAAATCGGGATCTCCCAGCATCATGATATGGGTATCGATAAGGAGACATTCTCCGTTGGTCATGATTCCGCTGTTGACGATCTTGAGGTTTTCAAGCTCATTCTTTGCAGCCTCAAAAGCCCTGCGGAGCCTTTCAATTTCAGCTTCGATCTTGTCAGGCTCTATGTCGTAACGAGGAATATCTATCTTTTCTTCAAGAAAAAGAAAAACCTTTCCAATATATATACCCGGCGATGCCGCAATTCCCTTTAACTTTTCCATTGAATTCATATTACCCTGAAATTACCGATAGTTTCAAGTATGACATCTGAAAGCCTGACAAACTCTATACTGCTCCTGTTTCTCGGATATTCCAGATCCACATCCACCTTCCTTATTATCTTTCCCTCATTCATAATAATAACCTGCCGACCCAGATAGACAGCTTCCGAAACATCGTGGGTTACAAAAACAATGGTAAGATTCTTTTTCAGATAAAGGGCAATCAGCTCATCCTGAAGCTTTTTTCTGAGAAATGCATCCAGTGCACTGAAGGGTTCATCCATCAGAAGGACATCGGGCTGACGACAGAGCGCCCGTCCCAGAGCCACACGCTGAGCCATTCCTCCCGAAAGCTGATTCGGATAGGCATCAATGAATTCAAGGATCTCCAGGGTGGAAAGAGTCTCACCCAGAAGCTGGTTCTTCTCACTGTTGGTCCTGATATGCTTCATCGCCAGCTTGAGATTTTCCCTTACGGTCCTGCTGTTGAGCAGTCTCGGCTCCTGGAATACAAAGCCGCATCTTCCGGCACCCCTGTCGAAGGAAATTTCACCGCTGTCCGGCTTCAGAAGATCGCCGATAATGTGAAGCAGGGTACTTTTGCCGCATCCTGAAGGGCCAACCACGGAAATAAAGCTGCCGGCCTCTATTGAAAGGGAAACATCGTTGACAGCTGTAATTGTCCTGTCATTGAAACTGAAGGTCTTGGTAACCCCTCTGACAGAAATATCACTCATGGGTAACCCCCTCAACCCAAGGACAGAGCCTTGAAAGAATCATAAGAAAAAATTTATCCATAAGAAGTCCCATGATACCGATGGTCAGGATACCCACATAAACCACATCGGTTTTGGCCATTTCCTCAGCATCCAGAATCATATAGCCTATACCGCTGGAGGCAGCAATCATTTCGGCAGCCACGAGAGCACGCCAGCTGTTGCTCAGAGCAAGCCTGAGGCCTGTGATAACGGAAGGGGCAGCTTCGGGAATCATGATATATTTTATCTTCTCCATCCGGTTCAGATCCAGGGAATCGCCCATTACCAGCAGCTTCTTGTCCACATTGTCCAGCCCTGAAAGGGTATTGAGAAAAATAGGAAAAAAGCAGGAAAGTACAATAAGGGCAAGCTTGGAGGCCTCATCAATTCCGAACCACAATATGAGAAGAGGAATCATGGCAAGAGGCGGTACACTTCTGAGAAAGTGTATCAGACCGTCAAAATAGGAAAAAAAGCCCTTGAAGCTGTGAAACAGAACCGCAAGGGGAACGGCAAACAGGATTGTAAGGGAAAAACCTCTGAAGGCCCTCATGAAGGATGTGTACACATGGACCTGAAGAATGTCCTTTTCAATCAGCCTGCCGAATGCAGCAAAAATCTTTTCCGGTGAGGGAAACAGGAATGCATTCACCTCAAAGCAGCGGACTGTAATCCACCACAGAAAAACCACCAGAAAAGGAACCAAAATCTTTTTCAGAATCGTTTTCAAAAAAAACTCCATTAAACAGGGTAAGTTTAATATACATGGAAAATATAATCAATGAAAATCAATTCCAAAAAAAATCATTATCACCGTAACGTCTCATCTGTATTGCTTCCAGAAAGAAATCCTTCCTGATTACAAGCTCAGGCTCACCGGCAATATCTGCCAGAGTCCTTGCAAGCTTCAATACGGAATGACAGGCTCTTGTAGAAAGGGAAAATTTTTTTACAGCCTTGGCCATCAGTTCCTGCCCCTCCCGGTCAGGCTGTATGAACCGACCTATTTTTCCGGGCGGAATCTCCGAATTGAAGGTTATGCCGGTATCCTTAAACCTTTCCTTCTGTATGGATACTGCATCGGAAACAATTTTCCGCATCATGAGACTGGTAACAGCCTGTTTATTTTCCGATTCATCCTCGTCCCCGGAACCGGGAAGCATCTCTTCAGAGGAAAGCGGCTTAACCGGAACCCTTATATCGATCCGGTCCAGCAGAGCACCCCCTATCTTTTTCCAATAGGCACTGACCTCTGCATTTGTACACATGCATACACTGTCTGCTTTTCCCCGGTTTCCGCAGGGGCAGGGATTTGTGGTAAAGACAAGCTGGAAATTGGCCGGATACCAGTAAACACGCCCGGCCCTGGCCAGATCCACCCTATGTCTTTCAACCGGCTCCCGGAGGCTCTGCAGTACATTTTTCCTGAATTCAGGTGCCTCATCCAGAAAAAGGATGCCGTTGTGGGCCAGGGAAATTTCACCGGGTCTCAACAGACGGCCGCCCCCTATTATACCCTCCAGTGATGCGGTATGATGAGGCATCCTCAGGGGAGGTCTCCGTACAAGGCCGGAACAGGGCCGGAGAATTCCGGCAACAGAATGGATTCTGGTGGTCTCGATTGATTTTTCATAATCAAGATCATCAAGCAGCGTAACAAGTCTCAGGGCCGACATGGTCTTTCCGCTTCCGGGAGGTCCGAAAAGCATGATATTATGACGACCTGCAGCTGCAGTAAGAAGTGCTTTTTTAAGATAAGACTGACCTCTGATATCAGAAATATCACCATAGATTTCAATATCATCGGGAGGAATATCCAGCTCAGGTGCAGAAACCCTGATTCTTTCCCGTCGTATGAGCCTGTTCAGGGTATCAACAGCATCAGAAAGAGTGCTGCAGGGAAAAATGTTATCTGCCTGGGAAGAACAGGCTTCGCGATAATTATCCTCAGGAACAATAAAGAAATCCACACCTGCATTTCTTCCTGCAATGACTGAAGAAAGAATACCCTTTACAGAACGAAGCCGGCCGGAAAGCTCAAGTTCTCCCAAAACCATAACCTTGAAATCATTTGGAAGAATAGTTCCGAACTGATAAAGAATAGCCACAGCCACGGAGAGATCAAAATAAGCTCCCTCTTTTCTGACTCCGGCAGGGGCAAGATTTACTGCAATTCGTCCTCTTGGAAATTCAAGACCTGAATTCTTTACGGCAATACGAACCCGGTCGGCAGATTCCTTTATGGAAACATCGGCCATACCTACAATATCTATCCCCGGAATACCCATGCGAAGGTCTGCTTCAACATAGACAATATCACCGTCATATCCACCATGACAATAATTCAAAACAAACATAAGTCCTCCGATGGATATAAACATAAAAAATGGGAATTTGCTTCAGGAAAGGAAGAAGAAAGAAAAATAAAAAAGCCTGGCAACGACCTACTCTCCCGAAAGAACAGTACCATCGGCGCAGGAGGGCTTAACTTCCGTGTTCGGAATGGGAACGGGTGGTACACCTCCGCCATTGTCACCAGGCTGAATTTTGCTTGATAAAACATTCTGCACCTTACAGAATGCTTTGTCAAGCAGAAGGGTTAGAAAAATAATATGGTCAAGCCTCACAACTAATTAGTATCGGTCAGCTGAACACATTGCTGTGCTTACACTTCCGACCTATCAACCAGATCATCTGTCTGGGGTTTTCAGCGTCTTGCGACGAGGGATGTCTAATCTTGAGGGGGGCTTCCCACTTAGATGCTTTCAGCGGTTATCCCTTCCGAACTTAGCTACCCGGCACTTACCATTGGCATGATAACCGGTACACCAGAGGTTCGTCCGTTTCGGTCCTCTCGTACTAAAAACAGCTCCTCTCAAACATCCAACGCCTGTGGCAGATAGGGACCAAACTGTCTCGCGACGTTTTGAACCCAGCTCACGTACCGCTTTAATTGGCGAACAGCCAAACCCTTGGGACCTGCTCCAGCCCCAGGATGCGATGAGCCGACATCGAGGTGCCAAACTTTGCCGTCGATATGGACTCTTGGGCAAAATCAGCCTGTTATCCCCGGAGTACCTTTTATCCGTTAAGCGACGGCTCTTCCATTCGAAACCGCCGGATCACTAAGACCTACTTTCGTACCTGCTCGAGTTGTTGCTCTCGCAGTCAAGCTCTCTTATGCCTTTACACTTACACGCTGATTTCCAACCAGCGCAAGAGAACCTTCGCGCGCCTCCGTTACTCTTTAGGAGGCGTCCGCCCCAGTCAAACCGCCCACCTGACATTGTCCGTATACCCGGTAAGGGCATCCGTTAGAAACCTAACCTGATAAGGGTGGTATTTCACTGACGACTCCACGCATACTGACGTACACGCTTCTCAGTCTCCCACCTATACTACACATATCAAACCAAGTTTCAGTGTCAGGCTACAGTAAAGGTTCACGGGGTCTTTCCGTCTAGCCACAGGTAACCGGTATCTTCACCGGTACTCCAATTTCACCGAGTCTCACGTTGAGACAGCACCCAAATCGTTACACCATTCGTGCGGGTCGGAACTTACCCGACAAGGAATTTCGCTACCTTAGGACCGTTATAGTTACGGCCGCCGTTTACTGGGGCTTCAATTCAGAGCTTCTCCCAAAGGGATAACCCCTCCTCTTAACCTTCCAGCACCGGGCAGGTGTCAGTCCATATACTTCATTTTAAAATTTTGCATAGACCTGTGTTTTTGGTAAACAGTCGCTTGGGTCTTTTCACTGCAACCCCTCTTAAAATTGCTTCCACTAGGGGCCATACTTCTCCCGAAGTTACGTATGTATTTTGCCGAGTTCCTTAACGTGAGTTCTCTCGTACACCTTAGCATTCTCAGCCTACCCACCTGTGTTGGTTTACGGTACGGGCCCTTATATACTAACCTTAGCGGCTATTTCTTGGCACCATGACTACACCCGCTTCGTCCTGCCTTGACAGAACTCGTTGTCACATCTCATCTCTCAGCGTGGATTTGCCTGCGCTGATCATCAACTTGATACTTGAACCGGAACTACCGTTCTCCGGCCGGGATTCACCTAATGCGTCACCACTTCGAATATATAAGAGGTACGGGAATATTAACCCGTTTCCCATCGACTACGCTCTTCAGCCTCGCCTTAGGGGCCGACTTACCCTTGGGAAGATTGCCTTAACCCTGGAAACCTTAGGTTTTCGGTGGACAGGAATCTCACCTGTCTTTGCGTTACTCATGCCTGCATCCTCTCTTCTGATACCTCCAGCATCCCTTTCAGAACACCTTCTCCGGCCTACAGAATGCTCCCCTACCCACACGTGTTATTAACACTGTGCCGTAGCTTCGGTTATATGCTTAGCCCCGTTACATTATCGGCGCATTACTACTCGACCAGTGAGCTATTACGCACTCTTTTAAGGTATGGCTGCTTCTAAGCCAACCTCCTGGCTGTCTTCGCAATTACACTTCCTTTTCCACTTAGCATATATTTGAGACCTTAGCTGTCGGTCTGGGTTGTTTCCCTCTCGACCACGAACCTTATCGCCCGTAGTCTGACTCCTGTATATTTTCTAACGGCATTCGAAGTTTGGTTGGGTTTGGTATCCGGTGAAAGACCCTAGCCCATCCAGTGCTCTACCTCCGTTACAGTCAATACAAGGCTAGCCCTAAAGCTATTTCGGGGAGAACCAGCTATTTCCGAGTTTGATTGGCCTTTCACCCCCATCCACACCTCATCCCTACCTTTTTAAACAGATTAGGGTTCGGTCCTCCACTCCGTGTTACCGGAGCTTCAACCTGGACATGGATAGATCACTCGGCTTCGGGTCTAATGCACACTACTTGACGCCCTCTTCAGACTCGCTTTCGCTGCGGCTGCGCGACTCCTATCGCTTAACCTCGCAATGTACATTAACTCGCAGGCTCATTCTACAAAAGGCACGCCATCACCCTTGCGGGCTCTGACTGTTTGTAAGTCCACGGTTTCAGATTCTATTTCACTCCCCTCCCGGGGTTCTTTTCACCTTTCCCTCACGGTACTATGCGCTATCGGTAGCTGACTGGTATTTAGCCTTGGGAGATGGTCCTCCCGGATTCAAGCAGGATTCCTCGTGTCCCGCCTTACTCAGGTGGTTACAGTACAGACACATCCCTTTCGCATACGGGGCTCTCACCCGCTCTGGCCTACCTTCCCAGATAGTTCTGCTAGAAATGTATTTTTTCAAACTGTACCGGAGCCCTTACATGCTCCGCCGTAACTCCTTCAACCCCGCCAGTTGCAACGATGTAAGTCTTAAACAACTGCGGTTTGGGCTCTTCCCCCTTCGCTCGCCGCTACTAAGGGAATCGATTTTTCTTTCTTTTCCTCAGGGTACTTAGATGGTTCAGTTCCCCTGGTTTACCATCTATACAACTATTTTATTCATCGTATAGTATACGTCATTGAACGTATGGGTTACCCCATTCGGTGATCCGCGCATCGTCAGATATTTGCTCCTTCACGCGGCTTATCGCAGCTTATCACGACCTTCTTCGTCCGCCAGCTCCAAGGCATCCGCCGTGGACCCTTTATTACTTGACCATATTATTTTTATAACCCTTCTCTATATCATCATCCCTTTTTCAAAGGATAATAATCTATTTGTAAAAAAACAGACTGGGCTTGAAAAGACTTGAACTTTTGACCCCTGCCTTATCAGAGCAGTGCTCTAACCAACTGAGCTACAAGCCCGAAATATAAAAAAGAAAGAGATAAAGTCTAAAGCAGAATGGTCAGGGTATAGTCAAACCCTCTTATGTGTTTCCTTTCTCTCAGAAAGGAGGTGATCCAGCCGCACCTTCCGGTACGGCTACCTTGTTACGACTTCACCCCCCTTACCAGGCATACCTTCGGCATCGTCCTCCTTACGGTTAGACCAACGACTTCGGGTATCCCCAACTCGGGTGGTGTGACGGGCGGTGTGTACAAGGCCCGGGAACGTATTCACCGCGCCGTTCTGATGCGCGATTACTAGCGATTCCACCTTCATGGAGTCGGGTTTCAGACTCCAATCTGTACTGAGATATACTTTATGCGGTTCGCTCTGCCTCGCGGCTTCGCATCGCTCTGTATATATCATTGTAGCACGTGTGTAGCCCAGGACATAAGGGCCATGATGACTTGACGTCGTCCCCACCTTCCTCCGGTTTGTCACCGGCAGTACCATCTGAGTCCCCATCCTAAATGCTGGTAACAGACAGCAGGGGTTGCGCTCGTTGCGGGACTTAACCCAACATTTCACAACACGAGCTGACGACAGCCATGCAGCACCTGTACAGGAGTGGCAAGCCACTAGCTGATCTCTCAGCTATTCCCCTGTATGTCAAGCCCTGGTAAGGTTTCTCGCGTATCATCGAATTAAACCACATGCTCCACCGCTTGTGCGGGCCCCCGTCAATTCCTTTGAGTTTCACCCTTGCGGGCATACTCCCCAGGCGG
>JAZURI010000003.1:0-231123 GCA_045606105.1 Spirochaetia bacterium
GATATTTGTTCATTAGATACATTTTTTGAAAATATTCTTTTATATAAAAGAGCAATATTAATTGCTAAGCAAATGCATAAAGATTTATCTATTTTTGAAAATAATCTTTATAATATTTTTACTTCAAAAGGTTATGATAATAATTCGCAACTTATTTTTTTTGCAGAGACATTAAGAGTTTTTGATTTTTCTAAATCAAATTCTTCTATAATAAAAAATAAATTAATTGATTATGGAAAACAATTAGAAAATGATTCAAATTATACTCTTGCAGAACAATATTATAATGAAGCATCTTTATGGGCTGAACCTGAGGAAGATAGAATTAGGATTCAAATATATAGAGTCCGTGCATTTATAAACTTTGCTGAAGCAAAAAACACTTCTGGCCTTGCTGCTAATAAATTTTATACGAAAGCAATAGAGATATTACGAGAATTAAAAAAGGAAACACGAGAACAATTTTTCACAACTGATGAAGAACAAGAGTTAATTAGAAAGAAACAAAATAGTGGAAAAGAAGCTATTAGTGAGATGCAAACCAATTTTATTCCTATGGATAATCTTAATAATTTAATTATTCAAATACAAAATGAAGTATTAAATAATATATGTAATAAATCAAAAGAAGAAGCTTTATTAAACTTTGCTTGTTTAACAACCATAAAAGCAGAAACATTTGAAAATCAAGCAAAACAAATGAATAATAGTGCTTTTTTTGCAATCTCGAATATGGATTTTTACGCGAAGGATGGTAGGAAAATAGGTTCGACATATAGTACTGATAAAGACAATTCTGATGCCTCTAATCCTCAAATATTTAATATGATGGTTTATCATTACACACATTTCTTAAATTTAATTACCTTTGCTAGAATAATAACTGGCCTTGATTATTTGAATTTAGAACATCATATTTCATACAATGATGTTAAAACAATTGTACATCAATCATATTTAATTCCAGAAGATAGAGAAGAAGTTATATGTAAAGGATTGCTTGCAGGTTTTTCTCGTGATTTTACAATTAGCTTAAACCTGTTAGCACCCCAATTTGAAAACATAGTTAGAAACATACTACAACGTAATGGAATTAAAACTATTACTTTAGGAGAAGATGGAAAAGAAATAGAAATTGGACTAAGTAATTTAGTAAAAATCGATGAATTTAAAAATTTATTTGGTGAAGATTTAACATTTGAAATCCGAGCTCTATTATGTGAATCAATTGGTCCAAATCTTAGAAATAATACTGCACATGGTTTATTAAATGATTGTGAAATGAATAGTAATTTCAGTATATATTTCTGGTGGTTTTTCTTTAGTTTTATATATCGTACATTTTATTCAAATAAACAAAATTCCTAGTACTAACTAATAAAGAAATAAAAAAATATTCTTAGAGGAGATGAACTAATGCAATTCACCGAACACAGTCTTGAACTTTCGATAATGGAACTCTTTGAAAACGAAGGATATACTCACCAGACTGGGCAGGATATTCACCGTGAAAAGACGGATGTTCTGTTACCTGAATTGCTTAGAGCTTTTCTTCTTCATCGTTATGCTGCTGATGGGATTACTGAATCTGAAATTGCAACAATCATTACTCTGCTCAAAAACATAAGCGGTTCTGATTACGATGCGAACAAGCGGATGCTGGACTTAATCTGTAATGGCTTTACTTTCCGCCGGGAAGACAAAACTCAGAAAGATCTTTTTATTCAGCTTATTGATTTTGAAGAACCTGAACGAAACTTTTTTGAAATTGTAAATCAGGTTGAGATTCAGGGGCGGGAGCAGCTTCGTATTCCGGACGGCATTGTTTATGTAAACGGACTCCCGCTTGTTGTGCTTGAGTTTAAGTCGGCAATCAAAGAAAACACAACAATTGAAGATGCATATAAACAGCTTACAATCCGCTATCGCCGCGATATCCCGGAGCTTTTCAAATACAATGCTTTTGTTGTAATCAGCGACGGAGTGAATAATAAGATTGGTTCGCTCTTTAGCCCTTATGAATATTTTTATGCCTGGCGTAAGATTGAAAGCACAGACAAGGAAGTTGATGGAATCTCTTCTCTTATCACTATGGTAAAAGGGCTTTTCCGTAAAGACCGGCTTGTAAAAGTTATAAAAGATTTTGTTTACTTTCCGGATTCCAGCGATAAAGAAACAAAAATTGTCTGCCGATATCCTCAATTCTTTGCGGCTGAATCTTTGTATAAAAGCATTGGTTCTGCTATCCGTCCAAATGGAAATGGTAAAGGTGGTATTTACTTTGGTGCTACAGGCTGCGGTAAAAGCTACACAATGGTTTTCTTGAGCAGGCTTTTGATGAAGTCCCGCGATTTGAACAGCCCGACAATTGTTGTAATTACTGACCGAACAGACCTTGATGCTCAGCTTAGCAAAATCTTTGTTGAAAGTAAAAACTATATTGGCGATGAAAATGTTGAATGTATTGAAAGCCGTGCCCTGTTGAAAGAAAAACTTGAAGACAGAAAAAGCGGCGGTGTATTCCTTACTACAATTCAGAAATTCTGTGAAGATATAAAGCTCCTTTCTGAGCGTTCAAATATTATCTGTATAAGTGATGAAGCTCACCGCAGTCAGAATAATCTTGAAGGAAAAACTGTAATTACAGATAAGGGCGTTGAACACAAATACGGCTTTGCAAAGTATCTGCATGATTCACTTCCTAATGCAACTTATGTCGGCTTTACTGGAACTCCAATCGATGAAATGACACAGGTCTTTGGTGATGTTGTTGAATCCTACACAATGAAAGAATCTGTTGCCGATGGAATAACAGTAAATCTTGTTTATGAAGGTCGTGCCGCAAAGGTAATTCTTGACCAGAAGAAGGTCCAGGAGATTGAAGAATATTACGCTCAGTGCGAGGATGAAGGCGCAAATGAAGCGCAGATAGCCGCAAGTAAAAAGGCAGTTGTAAACCTTGATGCAATTATTGGTGATGATGATGTAGTTGCAGAAGTTGCCCAGGATTTTATTAATCACTATGAAACTCGTGTTCGAGAAGGAGCTACTGTTGAAGGCAAAGCAATGTTTGTCTGTTCAAACAGAGAGATTGCCTATAAGCTCTGGCAGAAGATTGTAGAGCTCCGTCCTGAGTGGAACGAAAAGAAAGATTGTGGCGACAAAGATTATAAACCAATCGAAAAAATCAAAATGGTAATGACTGAAAACAAGGCTAAAGATACAAAAGGTCTTTTTGAACTTCTCGGAAATCACGAATACCGAAGAGAACTAGACCGTCAGTTTAAGAAGATTGAATCAAACTTTAAGATTGCAATTGTTGTTGATATGTGGATTACAGGCTTTGATATTCCTTCTCTTGATACAATCTACATTTATAAGCCGCTGCAGAAGCATACTTTGATTCAAACAATAAGCCGAGTAAACAGAACTTACAAAGGAAAAGACCGAGGCTTGATAGTAGACTACATCGGAATCAAACGAGCCATGAATGAAGCCCTCAAAAAATATACCGGCGATGATAACGAAGAGTTTGAAGATACAGAAAAAGCCGTTGCAATTGTAAAAGACCAGATCAGTGTTCTCGATGCAATGTTCAATGAGTTTGATTCTTCTGATTATTATAATGGAAGTCCGCTTAAGCAGCTTGAATGTTTGAACAAAGCTGTTGAGTTTATTCAGGCAAGTGAAGAATTAGAAAAGAGATTTATGGATGCTGTTCGCAGAATGAAAAAGGCATTCAATCTTTGTTCTTCCAGCGAGTCTATTACAAAGAGTGATAAAGATAAAATCAATTTTTATATTGCGATTCGTTCAATTTTGTTCAAGCTGACTAAGGGTGATGCGCCTGACATTACAACAATGAATCATCATGTTGCACAGTTGATAAACGAAGCAATTAAAGCTGATGGTGTTGAAGAACTATTCCAGGTTGGAAAGAATGTAAACTTTGATATCTTTACACCAGAATATTTTGAAAAGATAAATGCAATCCAACTTCCAAATACAAAAATCAAAATATTACAGCAGCTTTTAAAGCAGGTTATTGCGGACTATAAGCGTACCAACAAAATCAAAGCCATGGAATTCAGCGAGCGAATGAAGAAGCTGGTTGAAGAATACAACAACCGTCACCTTGATGATTTTACTGTACAGGTTCTTGATGAAGTTACAAAGCAGTTGAATGAATTACTCAATGATATTCAGAAAGACAAAGAGCACTTTAAGGAACTAGGAATCAGTTTTGAAGAAAAAGCCTTCTACGACATTCTTGTTAGCTGTGCACAGAAATTCCATTTTGAAAATCAATATCCCGATGACAAGATGAAAGATCTTGCGAAAAAAGTTAAAGCTCTTGTAGATGATAAGACAAAGTATACTGATTGGGACCAGAGAATTGATGTAAAAGCTGAAATGGAAGCTGACTTGATAATTCTTTTAGATAACAATGGTTATCCGCCTATTCCGAGAGTTGAAGTATATAAAGAGGTTTTTGAGCAAGCTGAAAATTTTAAGAAATATACCGACTGAAATCCCCATCCCCCTGAAACTTCTCTTTACCCCCCGTTCCCGGTCCGATTACCTTTTCTCTTTTTCCAGCTTTTTTCTGTTCAGCAGCTTCTGTCTGTCAGCTTGTCTGAGCAGTTCCAGCTTAAGGGTGGTTACATTGCTTGCGGTGCTGTATCTGTCTATTATGGTATCCATGGCTATTGCCAACCCTGCCAGCTCTGTGGGAATTCCCATCTGAGAGAAGAGGAAAGCAAAACCGGTGATGGCTCCGCCCGGTATCGGCGGTATGGCTATGGAGAGCAGGGTAGCGGTAATGCATCCTGTAAGAAGCAGCCCCGGAGAACAGCTTTGTCCGCAGGTTTCCAGTCCGAACATTATGCATATGAGAAAAAATATCGAGGTTGTGGGTTTGTACATTACTGTTCCCACGGAAATTCCCATATTGGTAAGTTTTTTGTTTATACCCAGCTTCTTTTCACAGCACTCCAGGTTTGTTCCGTAGGCTGCGGCAGAAGACATGGTGGTATAGGCCGCCACATATGACGGCAGGAGTTTTTTCAGCAGACTGACACAGCTGCTCCTGATCTTTAATCCGACTATGGATGTATACAGAATCGGAAGGGAAAAGCATGTGATAAATGTAAACAGAAGGGGTTTCCAGAGCCTGAGTGCTATGCCGCTGTTTTCTCCCCACAATGTTTTAAGGACAATGAGGAACATGACAAAGGGAATAAGCCGGCTGATCCACTCGGTCATAAGAAAGATTACCGCATTGGCCTCCTCTGTCAGTCTCCTTATTAAATTTCCCTTTTCTCCCGATGCCACCAAGAGTATTCCCGTGACGACAGCCACAAGTACTATCTGCAGCGTTTTTCCGTACAGGAACGGACTTATGGAATTTATAGGAAGGATATCTGTAATCAAAGAAAGGGATTCCGTCATTTTTTCCCGGAGATCTCCGCTGCCGGTTATGTTCAGTGAAAAGAACGGAAGCATAAGCAGCCCGGCGGCAAAGGTCAGCATGAAGCTTTTGGAAACGAATCTGAAAACCATGTTGTTTCCCGCTTTCTTCAGCTCCGAAATATTTTCCATTCCGCTTGTACCGTAGAGTATGGAAATGAATATCATGGGAACCGCCACCAGCATGAAAAGGCTCAGTATGGAATCAAGCAGCGGTACCACCAGCATTTCTCTCAGCACCGAAGCTTGGTCCCCGCACAGCAGAAGTACGGCCTGACCCAGTACAAAGGCTGAAGCTGAGGCAATAAATACCTTCTTGCCCGCCTTGGAAATAATCTTTTTCAGGTAGACGGTTATCCTGTTTACCCCTTTGCGGTAGGAATAAAGAGGGGCAAGACCCAGATCTGCCAGAACTCTGGTACTCCAGTCGTCATCGTCCTGACTGATGGGATTAAAGGCCTCCCCCGGAACAGATATGGTGATATATGATATTCCCATCCGTTTTCCGGTCTCCGGTATGTATTCCTTTTTTTCTCCGAACCTGTCCTGGTACCTTAGAAGAATTTCTTCCATGGTAAGGGTAAGCCTGAGGCTGTTTTCCCGGGAAATGGAATTTTCCTTCAGAAAGTTTTCGGTTTCCCTGACTGTGGAATCTATATTTTTGTTGGAGAGAGAAAGGGCTTTCATTTTCTCAGAATATTCCTGTCAAGCATGTTGTTCCTGTCTGCCTGGATCAGAAGCTCCGCATCCAGGGAAAGGATATTGCCCGCAGTTCCGAATCTGTCAAAGATCAGATCCAGGGGAATTGCAAAAATGAGGGCCTCCTGAGGAATGTTGAGCTGTGCAAAAAGAAGGACAAAGCAGGATACCGCACTGCCCGGAACCGGAGGAATGGCTATGGCCAGAAGTCCCGACAATATAAAGGTCGATACCAGCGTTACAAATGATAGCCCCGCGCCGTAGTGTTCTACAGTAAAGAGGGCGCAGGTGAAGAAAAATAGTGCAGAGGCCGGTTTGTACATGACAGATCCCATGGGAATGCCCATGCCGGTAAGCTTCTTGCTTATACCCAGCTTTTTTTCGCAGCAGTTAAGGTTTATGCCGTAGGTGGCAGAGGATGAAGCAGTGGAAAAAGCTGTGATGAAAGGGCCTGACAGCTTGCCTGCAAGCTTTGCCAGAGGCACCTTGAACCTGATACTCGCATATATGATATGGAGCAGGGTTATGATAACTGCCCCGATTGTGGTAATGACTATAGGTTTCCAGATTTCAATTATGTTTAAAGTGTTTCCCTGCCACATGGATTTAAGGATAATGATGAAAATCAGCCCGGGAGTGATTTTTCCTATCCATTCCACCAGGATATAGGCCATGGAGTTTGCTTCCTCCGCAAAGCTTCTGAGCAGGGCTGTTCTGCTGTCAAGGGCAATCATTGCCAGGCCTGTAACCACCGCCATTACTATGAGCTGTATGGTGTTTCCCGTAATGAACGGATCAAGTATGTTCCGCGGAAGCATGTCCAGGATCAGCTTTACCAGACCCGATGTCTGATCTATATTTATCCCGGTTCTGACAGTACTGAACCTGAAGAAGGGCAGAATGACAAGGCCGCATACCAGGGCGCAGATAAAGGTTCCCCCGATGAATCTCAGTATCAGCCTGTTTCCCACCTTCCTGAATTCCGTCATGCTGCCCATGCCGAAAACTCCGGTCATTACCGAAAGGAAAATCAAAGGAAGGGCGGTGATTATGAAAAGATTCATTATCGAGTTCTGAAGCGGTGTCAGGAAACTCTCTGCCACGTATGCCGTATATCCTGCAAAAAGGTGCATGCCGGCAAATCCGGTCAGCAGGGCTGTCAGTATTGCGATGATGATTTTCAGATTGCTGCCGGTTTTTTTCTGTCTGCTGACACTGAGAATGATTCTGTTTGTTCCTCGGCTGTAGGAATAGGACGGATTCAGGCCCAGGTTTGCCAGTATGCGGTTTCCCCAGCCGTTTTCTTCATCCCTGATTTCCATGGGGTTGAATTCCTCTCCCTCCACGGAAATGCACAGGTAGGATCTGCCGAATTTTCTGCCGGTGGAGAAGAAAAATTCCTTATCCTGACCGAAGCGGTCCATGAACCTCAGCATTATTTCTTCCATAAGAAGAGTTATGCGCAGGGCATTCCGCCGTTCAAGCTTTAAGCTTTCCAGCCAGCTTCCGGTTTCTTCTGTTACCTTGTTTATTTCAATGTTATTCAGCAGAAATCTGTTCATCTGATAAAAGATTATCAGAATATTCTTTGCGGTGCAATATTTATGTAAGATTAAAAAATGAAAAGGATATGGAGCTGATCAGACTCGAACTGACTACCTTTTGAATGCCATTCAAACGCTCTACCTGGTGAGCTACAGCCCCATAATTTCATTCTATCACAAAAAGAGTTTTTTGTCAAAACCTGTTTCAGTCCTGAATCGGTCTGAAATAGGCAGGCATCTGTCTCTTGTGACGGCTTCCGTTGTGGTATCTTTCCAGGATTTTCAGATCCTCAGGAGAAGCAACTCCGTTCAGCAGGTAATTGTCGATATTGGCATAGGTTATTCCCATGTCCTTTTCATCGGTCTGTCCCTCGTAGAGACCTGCGGAAGGGGCTTTCTTTATGATGTTTTCCGGTGCTCCCAGATATTCAAGAAATTCGTAAACCTCCTTTACGGTAAGGTCCACGATAGGGTTGAAGTCACAGCCTCCGTCACCCCATTTTGTAAAATATCCCATATAGGTTTCGCTTCTGTTGCCGGTTCCTGCCACCAGCTTTCCCTCCGATGCCCCGATGGCATACAGGGTGGTCATCCTGATTCTCGGCGCCATGTTGGTAAGGGCGGTCCGGTTAAGCTCTGTCTTGCCCTCCAGTGCCTTGAGAAGCTCCTGCTTTATAGGAGTTATATCCACGACTCTGGTTTCGATACCGAATTTTTCGGCTACCTCCAGACCGTCCTTCATGTCTTCCTCGAAATTTCTCTTGGATTCGCAGGGCATGATGACTCCGGTAGTATTTTCACAGGCCATCTTGCTGAGGATACCTACCAGCGCACAGTCCTTTCCGCCGCTGTTCCCGTATACTATTCCCTTGGCTCCGCTCTTTGCCAGGAGCTCTTTAATGAATGCTACTCTGTTTTCCAGCTCTTCCTTGTAATTTCTCATGGTTTTATTCTATCATTTGCCCCTCTCCGTAACAAGTGTAAATTGACAAAATCACTATAAAGGGATAGAAATTTAATTAGTATATTTTTATTTAGGAAAACAGATGAAACAGGTCAGACAGGCATTAAGATTAAGTAATGTGGAATATGCAATCAGGGGACCGGTTCTGGATGCAGCCCAGAAGCTTGAAAAAGAGGGAAGAAAGATATTCAAGCTGAATATCGGAAATACGGGAGCCTTTCAGTTCGATATAGATCCCAGAATCAGGGATTATGTCATGGAAAATCTCGGCAGGGCCGGCGGTTACTGTGATTCCAACGGACTTCTTGAAGCCAGGGAAGCAATCAGGGACTACTATGAAAGCAAGAATTTCCCGAAAGTAGACCTGGACAACATATTTATCGGAAACGGTGTAAGTGAGCTTATTACCCTTACTACACAGGCGCTCATCAATCCCGGGGATGAACTTCTGGTTCCTTCCCCTGACTATCCGCTGTGGACTGCGGCGGTCAATCTTTCCGAGGGGCGTGCCGTTCACTATATCTGTGACGAGGAATCCAACTGGAATCCGGATCTCAAGGATATAGAAAGCAAGATTACATACAGGACAAAGGGTATTGTTCTCATTAACCCAAACAACCCAACAGGAAGCATTTATCCCAGAGAAATAATCGAAGGTATCGTGGATATAGCCAGAAGATACGGTCTGGTTATCTTCTCCGATGAAATCTATGACAGGATCATCTACGACGGCGATACCCATTATTCACCGGCCTGTTTTTCACAGGATATCCTGACCATTACCTTCAACGGTCTTTCCAAGGCACACCGTTCCTGCGGACTCAGGGCCGGATGGATGGTTCTTACCGGAAACAACAGGGTGGCAGAGGATTACAAGATCGGTCTCAAGACCCTTACCAGCATGAGACTCTGCAGCAATGTACCTGCTCAGCTGGCCATCAAGCCTGCACTGGAGCTGGATGATTCGATTTTTGCCCTTACTGCGGAAAACGGAAGACTCAGAAAACAGAGAGACCTGTGTCATGAAATGCTCAATGCCATTCCGGGGGTAAGCTGCAGGAAGGCGGCTGCTTCGCTCTATGTTTTCCCTAAGTTTGATACAGTGAAGTTCAACATAAAGAATGACGAAAAGTTTGTTCTCGATTTCCTTGAAAGCAAGAATGTACTTCTTGTACCAGGATCGGGATTCAACTGGAAATATCCGGATCACTGCAGAATAGTATTCCTTCCTTCAGAAGAAGATCTCAGGGAATCCCTGACCCGTCTGGGCGAGTTCCTCGGAACCTACAGACAGGAATAGAGGAGCCTTCAGTGGAAATTATCGAGAGAACCGACACAGTTACCAGAGTCAGATGCGGAGACCGGGAGATTACTCTTCTGGGAACAGCCCATGTATCCCGTGAAAGCGTGGAGGAGGTCAGAAGCTTTATCGAAAACGAGAAGCCGGACCGGGTCTGCGTAGAACTTGACGAAAGACGTCTCAAGTCCATGAGCGAGGGAAGCAACTGGGAAAATCTCGATATATACAAAATCATAAAGACAGGACAGACCTTTTTCTTTCTGGCCAATCTGGCAATGTCTGCCTTCCAGAAGAAAATAGGGGCCAACCTTGACATAAAGCCCGGCGAGGATATGAGACAGGCGGTGGAGATTTCCAAGGCCAACAACATTCCGTTTACACTGGCAGACCGTGATATTCAGACCACTCTCAAGAGGGCCTGGAAGCTTTCCAGCATTTCAGAGAAAAGCAGGATGATCAATTCCCTTGCCGGTTCCGTTTTTTCCAAGGAGGAGGTATCCGAGGAGGAGATCGAGCAGCTGAAGAAGAGAAGCGCCCTGGAGGACATGATGCAGGAGATGGCAGAATACCTGCCGTCGGCAAAGACAGCCATCATAGATGAAAGGGATCTTTTCCTGGCTTCCAGGATTTATGCATGTACCGAAAGCAGGATAGTGGCAGTTCTGGGTGCGGGACATATTCCCGGCATTCTCAGGCATTTCGAGAAGTTCGAGGCTGAGGGAAAGATTGCCGATGTGGCAGCCATAGATTCCGTTCCGGCCAAAAGCAAGGCGGCAAAGGTTCTTCCGTGGCTTATTCCGGTCATGTTTGCAGCTATCATCATTACAGGTTTCTTCAATGCAGGAACGGAAAAAAGCACCGACCTGCTTATTCACTGGTTTGTGGTAAAGGGGGCTCTGGCAGCTCTCGGTGCTCTTGCCGCACTGGCACATCCTCTGACAATAATAGCGGCATTCTTTGCGGCACCCCTTACATCCCTGAATCCGACCATCGGTGTGGGAATGGTTTCCGGTATCCTGGAGGCAGTTCTCCGCAAGCCTAAGGTAAAGGATTTTCAGGCTCTGGCCGACGACATAATGACGGTAAAGGGCTTTTTCCGCAACGGAATAACCCATATCCTTATTGTTTGTCTCATGACAAGCATCGGTGGCGTGGTGGGTACTGTTATTGTTTTTCCTTGGCTGCTGGCTCTGCTGCAGTAGCTCCGAACACAGCTTTTATTCCCTCATTTACGGTTCTTATTTCCCGGTATTTTATTCCCAGGGAATTCTTTGTCCTTTCAGCTCCTGCCGGTGCCACGAAGGTACTGCATCCGAATTCCGAGGCTGTCTTTTCCCGTCCCGGAATGTTGCTTACATTGAGAACCTCTCCTGTGAGGCTCAGCTCTCCGGAGGCTGTAATACCATCCTGAATTGAAATTCCGGTTCTGGCAGAGTAGAGTGTCATGGCTACCGCCAGCTCTGTTCCCACATCCCTTATCCTTATTCCGCCGGCCACATTCACATAGATATCGTGGTCCGAGAACCTGAGTCCGCAGTGCTTTTCCAGAATGGCCGCAATCCTTGAAATGACGGAGCTGTCTATCTTTTCCGAAAAGATTCTTGATATGCCGGTTTTGGAAGGTACGGTAAGGGCCTGAAGTTCCACCAGAAATACCCTTGTTCCCTCGTATACCGGTGTTATGCATACTCCCGGCGGAACCCGGTTGTTTTCCCTTTTATTGAGGAACACGGTTTCCGGATTCTTTATCTGGACCAGTCCGTTCCTTTCCATCCTGAAAAGACCGAATTCATCTATGGAGCCGTATCTGTTCTTGGCTGCCCTGACTATACGGAGCTCGTTGCCTGAGCTTTCGAAATAGAGTACCGTATCCACCATATGCTCTATGGTTTTCGGTCCTGCTATGATGCCTTCCTTGGTGACATGGGCAATCATTATCACCACTGAGCCCCTCTGCTTTGCCCAGTCTGTAAGCATTCCGCAGCTGTACCTGAGCTGGGTGGTCGTTCCTGCCGTATTTCCTATTTCGGCCGAAACCATGGTCTGTACCGAATCGAGTATGACAAAATCGTATTTTCCGGAGTTCAGTACTCCCAGAACCGAATCTAGGTTCGTGTCGCACAGAATATCCAGCGAATTTCCCTTAAGCTCCAGTCTGTCTGCCCTCTGCTTTATCTGGGCTGCCGATTCCTCACCGGAAACATAAAGAACCCTCTGTTTCCCTTTTTCCGAAACCTCGGCCCCCATCTGGAGCATCAGGGTGGATTTTCCGATTCCCGGTTCCCCTCCGATCATGATTGAGGAGCCCTTCATTATTCCGCCGCCCAGAACCCGGTCTATTTCTCCGATTCCGGTGAATATCCTTATGTTTTCTCCGGCACCGCAGCTTGAAAGGGGTAAAGGAGCTGCTTTTGATACTGTCTTGGAAAGCTTCTGCGGCTTTTTGCTTACCTTGTTTTCGGAAAAGCTGTTCCAGGTTCCGCAGGAGGGACATCTTCCCGTCCACTTGAATTCTTTGTGTCCGCAGTTGTCGCAGATATAAACGATTTTGTCTTCCATACAGATATTTAAACATTAGTTGCCGAATTTATCAATGAGAGATTTATATTGAAACATGAAAACAAAACATATATATTTGAAATATGAAGTATAAAGGTATAATTTTCGATCTGGACGGAACTCTGGTGGATACACTGGAGGATATCTGTTACTATATCAATCTTATTCTGGAAAAATACGGTTACCCCCTGTTTCCGTTGGAAAATATCACATCCATTCTGGGAATGGGACTGAAGTCTGCCCTGAAGCTGGCACTTCCTGAAGGGGTGGGGGATGACGATGAATATCTGACAAGGCTTACCGATGAGCTGATTGCGGCCTACGATGCGGAGCCGGTGGTGAAGACTGCTCCTTACAAGGGGATTCTTCCTCTTCTGGACGAGCTTGAAAAGCTGAACATTCCCATGGGAATCTTTTCAAACAAGGCCCATGATGTGACACTGAAGGTGGTGGACAATATCTTCGGGCTCAGTCGTTTTGCCTATGTACTTGGTTCCATGGAAAACAGACCGAGAAAGCCGGCTCCCGACGGTGCCTTCATTGTGGCAGAGAAGTTGGGAGTGGCCCGTGATGAGATTCTCTATGTGGGAGATACTGAGCTTGACCACAAGACTGCCCTTGCTGCCGGCTTAAGTGATGTAAGCGTGCTCTGGGGCTTCAGGACAAAAGAACAGCTGGAGGCTGTGGGAGCCGTAACCTTCATTACCGATTCTGCAGAAATCCTTGCATATTTCAGATAGGAGATAACCATGGAAAGAAACGAGATCATCAGCCTGGCTGAGGAATATATAAAGCTTGAAGAGAATGAAAAGTTTGCCGACGAGGTGAAAAAGCTTCTGTCAGAGGAGAATTTCCGTGAACTGGAGGACCGGTTCTACAAGAGCCTGGATTTCGGTACCGGTGGAATCAGAGGTATAATCGGCGGCGGTTACAACAGGATGAATCCTTACATAATCAAAAAGGTTTCCCAGGGGCTTGCCTCATATATCAACAAGGCAAAGGGGGAGGGAAGCCCTTCCGTTGTTCTTGCCTATGATTCAAGACGCTGCTCAAGGCTTTTTGCAGAGACAGCCGCTTCCGTTTTCTGCGGAAACGGTATCAAGGCCTATCTTTTCAGCTCCCTGAGACCTACTCCGGAGCTTTCCTTTGCCGTACGGAAGCTGGGCTGTACCGCCGGCGTGGTGGTTACTGCAAGCCATAACCCGGCAGAATACAACGGCTACAAGGTTTACTGGTCCGACGGCGGACAGGTTGTACCTCCTCACGATACCCTTATCATAAAGGAGGTAAACAGCGTCAGTGAGATAAAATCGGTTTCCGTATCCGAAGCAGGTGCTCTTTTCTCCGTTATCGGCAAGGAAATTGATGATGCCTACCTTGAGGCTGTAAAGAATGTCTCTCTCCGTCCGGAGCTTCTCAGGGCAGAGGGAAAGAATCTCAGGATTGTCTATACACCGCTTCACGGTGCCGGCCGTGTTCCTGTGGAACAGGCTCTCAGCAGCCTCGGAATCCAGGTGATTACCGTACCGGAGCAGGCAGAGCCGGACGGAGAATTTCCTACAGTAAAGTTTCCTAACCCGGAGGAGGCCTCTGCCCTGGCTCTGGCCCTGGCTCTCGGCAAGGAGAAGAAGGCTTCCTTGGTCATGGGAACAGACCCCGATTCAGACCGTCTCGGTATAGCGGTTCCGGAAGGGGATGATTTCAGGCTGATTACAGGAAACCAGCTGGGATGCATGCTGATTTACTACATACTTTCAACTCTGCAGGAACAGGGAAGGCTGAAGGAAAATTCAGCTGTAATCAAGACTATCGTTACTACAGAGCTCCAGCGCCGTATCGGCCGCAGCTTCGGTGTCAGGGTTTACGATGTTTATACCGGCTGCAAGTATATTGCCGCCCTTATCAAGGAGCTGGAAAAGAAAGGGGAGACCTGTGTTTACGGCGGCGAGGAGAGCTACGGCTATATGCTGAACATGGATGTCCGCGACAAGGATGGTGTTACCGCTGCGGTACTGACCTCAGAAATGGCTCTTTACAACTTTGCCCGTGGAAAAAGTCTTCTGGATTACCTTAATGAAATCTATGAAAAATACGGATATTTCATGGAGGCTCCTTTCTCACTTACACTGAAGGGACAGAGCGGTGCAGACCGTATAAAGGAAATCATGGCAGAGTTCCGCAGGGAAAAGCCTGAATCACTGGGCGGTGTAAAGGTTGCCTCTGTTACCGATTTCAGAAACGGTGCTGTTATCGAGGGAATCACTCTGGATTCTTCCGATGTGCTCCAGTTCGTCCTTGAGGATGAAAGCCGGGTAACAGTACGTCCGTCGGGAACAGAGCCTAAGATCAAGTTCTATATCTCCTGCTGCGAGAAACCGGGAGTTTCCCGCTCAGAGGCTGAAAAAAGGGTTCAGTCCAGATGTGCTTCTATCAGGAAGGATCTGGAGATATTGCTCGGATAAATTCTGATGGTATCTCCTTCGAGAACCATTTTTCCTTTTTGTGAATTGTTGATAAGGACAGGGATTTTTACTCTGTCCTTTTTTTCTTTCACTGCAAATTCCACCAGCTTTTCCACCGAATCCCTGAATTCCACCAGCATAGGCTTTTCTGCCCCCTCCGGCTGGATGTAGAAGCCCGGGAAGTAAGGAATATCCCTGCATGGGGTAAACGGAATTCCGGCCAGCTTCATGTAATCCTCGAAATTGTCGAAAAGATATGGATTCAGCTCCGAAATATACAGGTTGCTGTCAAAGTCCTTCAGAAGAGCCTTGTATGAATCTATCCTGAGCTCCAGAAGCTCCTCCACATGCTTGTAGATTCCTTTCCTGTTTTTCACGATATTCCGGTAGAAGGTCCTGTTGTTGCTGATGATGTCGGTTCCGAAATAGGAAAGGGTCTTCAGCTTTGGAAAATTGAGCTGATCCAGCATGGTAAGTGATGAGATTATGTCAAAGATTGCATATCTGATGCTGGTTTTTCTTGCCGATTTTGAGTAATAGGAAAAAAGCTTCCGGTCCTCCCTGAGAAGGTTGAGGTAATCCAGGTTCTTTTCTATTTTTTCCTCAATCATGGACCTGTCCCTGATGCTGTAGGTTCCAGCTTTGAGTGTCAGCTCTTTGTGATGAAAATGGTTCAGGACCGGACTGTCCAGCACAAGCATTTCCCGTTTGTCCATATCCGGTGAACTGAATAAATAGATATCAATGTTTCCGTCCGGTGTGTCAGGAATATGGAGATGGAGATAATTTTCGGTTGCCTCTGCGGTGGATGAGAAAAGGGTAAGGTCCTTGCCGGTGAAGATCCGGTCCAGCTCCTCCCTGAATTCCGGTGAAAGCTGCTGTCTGTTCAGCTCCGATACCGAAAAGGTGACAAAGAATCTTTTTGCAGTACCGTCAAGACCGGGATCGTGCCTGAACATGTAGGACCAGATTTCCACAGGATGCATGGTTACCGATGCGGTTTCCTCTCCCGATGTGATATTCAGGGTGCATTCTCCCTCGCTCATGACAAAATCGGGAACGGAGAGTCTGTATTTTCCGTATTCCCCGGTGTATGAATATTCCTGCTTTTCACCTCTCAGTGCAGCTCTGTCTGTTTTTGTATCCAGATAGCTTTCCGCAGTGAATACCATGGACACTTCCTTGAATTTCCATTCCTTGTCCAGGAGATTCTTGTAGTAGAAGCCGGTTTTTCCCTCCGGTGAAAGGCCTCCGACCCTGAGCTCCCTGGCAAAGTTTCCCCTGCCGTTCTGTACTATGGTTATATGGTGGGTAATGGCTCCCTTTCCGGTAAGCTCTATTTCAGGCTGCTTTGCCCAGTCCTCATTAGGAAGTCCCCAGGCAGTGAAGTTTGATTTATATTCGTCTCCGCGGTAAGGCTGTACCTCTTTCTTGTAGGTATATTTGTAGAACATCGGGTCGCAGCCCATGGTGTCAAAGTCTATGAGTCTGGTATAGATTTCTCCCGCATCATTGATAAGCATTACGGTGGAGCCGCTGGCAGAGAGCTTTCTGGCAATGAAACTTCCCCTTTCCGGCAGAAGTATGGTACGGCTGAAGTCTGCCGGCAGCCCGGAATCTGTAAAACGGATGTTTCTTCCGTCCTCGGTAAGGAAATAGAAGGTTTCGATTCCCATGGAGCCGTAGTGATGCTGGTTGCCGAAAATATCCTCGTACCAGAGCACCTCGGACCGTCTGGTTCCCACGGCCCAGCTTCTGCAGTTTTCGGTAATGCTGTTTATAGTCAGCTGCTTCTTTGCCGGGAAGCCCATGTCCCTGTACCAGAGGTTGTGCTTCCTGATGGTGGTTCTTTCAAAATAGATCTCGTACATCCGGCCTCTGTCATCAAAGGCCAGGAGACTATCCACATCTCCCGATATTTCGGTTATCCTGTCAGGAACAGGCCAGCGGTTATTGAAGTGAAAGGGCTTTCCGGTTCCTTTGAGCAGGGACCATTCCGCAGGTTCTTTTCCTTCGTTTCTTCCCTTGTAGTAGATCCTTCCGTCCACCAGCACAAACTGATAATCCTTGTTGAAGGTCTGGGTTGCTGTCTTGATGTATACCTTTTCCGGCAGGAATCCGTTTACATCGTCGGTATCGTATTTGTCGGCAAGAAATATTTCGTGGTCGGTGAAGACCTTTGCCGATTTCTTTTCATGGTTTACTATATTTTCCGAAGATACGCATGAAGCGGTAATCAGGATAAATGCTGTCAGGAGACCTGTAAGAAGCTGTCTTTTCATCATATCTCCATTATATGAAAATTAATCTGTTTATTTAATACCTTTTTTTTATTTATGAAAAATTGTATGATGAATCCATGTCTTATGTTGCTCTTGATTTTGAAACAGCGACAGGTTCCCATAACAGTGCCTGTGCCCTAGGTATGGTAAAATTTGACGGAGATTCAATCCTTGATGAATTTTATACCCTTATCAATCCCCCGGTGGTGAAGTTTGACCTGTTCAACATCGGTATCCACGGTATTCATCAGGAGGATGTGAAGGATTCTCCCACCTTTGCCGATATTTCCGGGAGTGTAATGGCATTTATAGGGGATTCCGTGGTAATGGCCCATAACGCAGGCTTTGACCTGAAGGTACTGAAAGCCACAGCCCGATATTACGGTATTGAACTGCCTGATATGGATTATATCTGTACATGGAAGCTTTCCAAGAAGCTTTATCCGGAGCTTCCCAGCAGAAGTCTCGATTCACTGGCCCGGAGAATAGGATTCAGATTTATGCATCACAATGCCCTGGAGGATGCCAAGGCCTGTGCCGCTGTTTTCCGCAGGATGGAAAAGGAGCTTTATCCCGAAAGCATAACCTCCGTAATAAAGCCCTCAAGATACTGTTTCAGAGATTTTGTGATGCCTTATAGTCAGCAATAAGCTTTTCCCTGTCATTGACCATGAGAAGGGGCTGTCCTGTTGATTCAAGAACATCTCTCCAGAGCGATTCCTCCGGCTTGATTCTGTTTCTCTTTGCCACCACCAGATTGATAGGCAGATGGACATATTTGTTGTGAACCAGTCCGATTATGATTTTTGTCTTTCCGGCCATGGCTGCATGTACCGCATTTGAGGCCAGTCTTTCACAGTAAACCGAGTCCGGAGCAATAGCAACGGCAGATCTGATCATGTAGCTCGGATCGATATATTTCATGGAAATATTGATTTTTCTTTCCTTGAAGTATCTGGAGATTTCTCCCTTCATGAAAAGTCCGATATCTCCCAGCTTCCTGTTGCCCGATGCATCTGTTTCACCGGTGGGTTCCATGTGCTCCTGTCCTGCACCCTCGGCAAGGACTATTACCGCATGGTTTCTTTCTGCCAGCCGTTTTTCAAGCTCTACCAGGAATCCGTTTTCTCCCTCCAGGTCGAAAGGAATTTCAGGAATAAGGCAGAAGTTTGCCTCGTGGCTGGCCAGGGCGGTATGGACTGCAATGAATCCCGATTCCCTTCCCATGAGCTTTACCAGTCCCACACCGTTTCTGGAGGAGAGAGCCTCCATGTGGGCCGATGCCACAGCCTCCTTTGCCTTGGCCACTGCTGTGTCGAAGCCGAAGGATTTCTGTATCATGATAAAGTCGTTGTCTATGGTCTTTGGGATACCTACAATGGCGATTTTCAGTCCTCGTTTCTCTATTTCCCGTGCTATGGCCAGGGAACCCTTCTGGGTGCCGTCTCCTCCGATGGTAAACAGCATGTTTATTCCCAGTGCAGCTATCCTGTCTACGATTTCAGATGTCCTTTCGCCTCCACCCCGGCTGGTGCTGAGAAAGGAGCCACCGGTCTTGTGGATGGCATCCACTGTTGCAGGATCCAGCGGTATAGGCTGTTCTGCCGTTTCGGGAAGGAAGCCGTTGTAGCCGTACCTGATTCCGGATATGTGTCTTACGCCGTACCTGTGCCACAGGGTGATTACCAGGGACCTGATTACATCATTGATTCCCGGACAGAGTCCGCCGCAGGAACAGATGGCTGCATGGACCTCCTCCGGCCTGAAGTAGATTTTTTCCCTGGGACCGGCCTTCTGTATGAAGTTGTTGTTATAGGCTTCGGCATTCTTGTCCAGAACCCCCTCGTAGATATCCACATTGAAGCGGACAGCCTCATCATCCTTTACATAGTTGGAAATGAAGTTTCCTCTCTGTGATGAAAGCTTTATAGGGTTATCAACCCTGCATTCACCCAGTGTGCTGACACTGAAGTCATGTACTCCGTTGTAAACATCCATCATAAATGCCTCCTATTTCAGTATATCGCTGAAGTACCTGTAGGTGCTGTTCAGCTTTTCAAGATGACGTTCCTTTATGTTGTCCGGAATTTCATCCGTAAGTATCTCAAGACTGCCCAGGGATGTTATTACCGAGCTGTCAAAGGACTGCAGTGATTTAAGCCAATAATTTCCCCTTTCGTCGGTACACAGGGTAAGAAAGCCCGGTGTCCTGCTCTTTTTCTTGGTATTGCACAGGTAAAGAAGCTTATCCAGCCATTTGATGATAAGCTCGAAGCCGCTTTCTGAGCTGATGCTTTTCTTTGCCGGTATTGAGGTAAGGAACTTTTTCTCCGGATCCAGGTGCGGCGCCATCCGTCTCATGTCCCTGAGCTTCTCGTTAGGGAGAATTTCCAGGTCCTTGTAGATTATGACACTTCTCATGTCGCCCGATTTAGGAGGGAGCTTGAATTCCTCCCTTTCCACAATGCCTGCCAGCTTTTCCCATTCCAGGAATACGGTTTTCTTCTTTGAGCCTTTCAGGGACTTTATTTCAAAGGTTTCTCCGCCGATGACAATCTGGCTGTCGTAGCCTGTCTTTTCCTGTTTGTTCTGCTTTTCCTTCTCTTTCTTTATGGCTTTTTCGAATTTCTCTGTTATTCCCGGAGATATTCTTCTGAGGATTTCAGGTGTTACAGGTGATACGGAATGGGCGTACATTCTCATGGTCCTGACAATTTCTCCTGCCACCATGTAATCGGGATTGTCCCTGAACATTACGGAGCCCGGATGGATGCAGATCCTTTCTGCTGTCAGGCTGCTGTAGACACCCCGGCCTGTCCTTACGCATACAAACTGGATAAGTCCCTTGGCCACTGCTGTCAGGTAATCCTCCACATTGCCGCCTCCTGAAACAGGTACTCCCATTTCACCGACAATATCCTCCAGCTGTTCCTTTATGCTGACTATTTCCTTCATTACCTTTACATCCAGGAAATACTCATCACAGAACCTTTCCTTGTTTTCCGCCTCGGTAAAGGCATCGTAGAGGTCGATATATGAAACGAAATCCCCGTATCTGCTCCTGAAGGAGTGATGGGCCTTTCTTGCATCCATCTCCATTCCCTGAGGCAGCATGAAAGGGCTGTGGGTGGAAAGGAATGTTACCGCAATGATGGTCTCCTCGATTACGGAAGGATATTTCAGTATTGCCTCTACCAGCATTCTGGCCAGTCTCGGCAGCAGCGGGAATTCCGCCATCATCTCTCCGATTCTGGTAAGGGAATGGTTAGGGTAGATGGCATCCAGCATCATCAGTGTCTCAACTGCACTCTTTATTGCCGATCTTTCCGGCGGTGATATGAAGTCAAAGGACTCGAAATCGGTGATTCCCAGCTCTGCCATCCTGAGGATGACCTCTGACAGGTCGGTCCTGTAGATCTCCTCCTGGGTAAACATTATCCTGCTGTCGTAGCTGGCTCTGGAATAAAGCCTGTAGCAGGAGCCCGGCTGGGTTCTTCCCGCTCTTCCCTTTCTCTGGTTGCAGGAGGCCTTTGAAATGGGCGCTTCCTGGAGAGAAGAGGTAAATGTCCTTGTATTATAAGAATTTATCTTTGCATTCCCCGAATCTATTACTGTGGTTATGCCGTCAATGGTAACACTGGTTTCCGCAATGTTGGTAGAAACTATTACCTTGGTCTTTCCCGGCGGTGTCTCGATGAAAATCCTTTCCTGTTCTTCCTTGGAAAGCCTTCCGTAAAGGGGCAGTACCATGAGCCTGTCCCTTACCGGGCTGGCATCCAGCATGGTTATGCAGTCCTTGATCTGCTTTTCTCCCGAAAGGAAAACCAGTATGTCTCCTTCCCGTTCCTCGTAGATGCATCTTTCTATGATATCTCCTGTCTTCAGAAGAAGCTCGTCCGGTTCCGCATCCTCCGGAATAGGGTCGTATACCACACCTACGGGATAGACTGTGGAATCGATATGAACCACGGGACAGTTGTCAAAATATCTTGAGAAAACCGATGTGTTGATTGTGGCGGAGGAGATGATTATCTTGAAATCCTCCCTCTCCTTTGAAATCCTTTTCAGAAGTCCCAGGATAAAGTCGATGTTGAGGCTTCTTTCATGGGCCTCGTCCACGATTATGCAGCTGTATTTTGAAAGGTACGGATCGTGCTTGATTTCCTGAAGCAGGATACCGTCTGTCATGATCTTGATCAGGGTTTCAGGCATTGTAAGGTCGGAAAACCTCATCTTGTATCCGACTATTCCCGGAACCTCGCAGCCCAGCTGTCTGGCTATGTAGTCGCAGACCGAAAGGGTGGCTATTCTTCTCGGCTGTGTGACTCCGATGACTCCGCTGGTGGAAAATCCTGCCTCATAGAGAATCATCGGAAGCT
This sequence comes from Spirochaetia bacterium, assembly GCA_045606105.1. Classification (GTDB taxonomy): domain Bacteria; phylum Spirochaetota; class Spirochaetia; order CADAEX01; family CADAEX01; genus CADAEX01. The sequence goes on from JAZURI010000003.1 coordinate 21,659, forward strand.
GTGTTGTCTTTCCGGAGCCTGTAGGGCTCTCTATTACTATTACTTTGTTGTCTCTGATATATTCCAGTATCTTTTCTTTATGCTTGTATACCGGTAAATCTTTTGGTTGCAATTTTTCCTCTTATTTTCTGAGTATTTCTCCGATCTTTCCGATTCCTTCCTCAAGGCTCAGCTTGTCAAAGTTCTCTCTTGTCTCAAGGTTCTTCACACTCATTGTTCCGCTCTCATATTCCTCGGAACCGCAGATGATACCCACCTTGATCTGCTTTTTCTCAGCATATCCGAACTGCTTGTTGAGCTTCTTTGTTTCAGGGTAGATGTCGCAGGAAATTCCCTTTTCCCTGAGCATGGCTCCGATTTTTGTATAATAGCCCAGAAGGTTTTCATCAATATTGAAAATTACGGTATCACAGAGAGAGATGTTTTCATCCTTTTTCCCCAGAGCCTCCAATGCTGCCAGAAGCCTGTCTATTCCGATGGATGCCCCTACGCCGGGAAGCTTTGTCTTTGTATAAAGGGAAGCCAGGTCGTTGTATCTTCCGCCTGAGCATACAGAGCCGAATTCAGGGGCCTTGTCCAGGAAGGTTTCATATACGATGCCTGTGTAGTAATCCAGCCCTCTGGTAATGGATGGATCCAGTACAAAGGAGTCTGCAATTCCGATTTCCTCAAGGGCGCTTCTGATGGCACGGAGTCTGGCTGTATCCTCTCCCTCGCCGCCGGCAAGAAGGGTTATTTTTTCCAGTGTCCTGTCAAAGCTCTCCTCCATCCTGATGTAGTCCAGAATCTGTGCGGCGTTTTCGTTTCCGGTGATTTCTCCCAGCTGTCTGGCCACCTCATCCTCACCGATCTTGGCCAGCTTGTCCACAAGACGGAGAATGTCGGTCATCTTATCCTTGATTCCCAGCTTCTCCAGAAAACGGTTGAAAACCAGTCTGCTTGAAAGATGAACCGTAAAGCTGTCCACTCCGATGTTTTTCAGGGAGCGGTGGATCATGGTCAGTACCTCAAGGTCTGCAGCGGCAGAGTCCGCACCCACGATATCGAAATCGCACTGATAGAATTCCCTGTATCTTCCTTTCTGGGTATTTTCACCTCTCCATACCTTGGCGATATGGAATCTCTTGAAAGGGACTGTAAGCTTGTCCAGGTTGGCGCTGACAAATCTTGCAAAAGGGACGGTAAGATCGAATCTCATGGAAACATCCCGCTTACCGTTGTCGGTAAACCTGTATACCTGCTTCTCTGTTTCTCCTCCGCCTTTGCCCAGAAGAACCTCTGTGTATTCAAGGATAGGGGTATCGATCGGAACAAATCCGAAGCTTGTGAAAGTTTTTTCGAGAACTGCGAAAAGACGCTTTTTTTCTGTTTCTTCCATAGGGAGAGAATCCCGGAAGCCTTTAAGTATTTTTGGTTCGATGATATTCATGAGATTTCCTTTTTTTAAAGATATAATGCAAAAAACAATTATTCAAGTGATATTGGCCAAATATCGGAATATTGATGCCCTCTCAGCTTCTTTTTGATAATGCCGTAAAATCCGGTAAAAATTTTATATTGCTTTTCATAAAATGGCTTATTATGCTTAAAAATAGTAAAAATTTATTGACCTATATGTAATAAAGAGTTAAAATATGCTTAAAGTTGGTAAAAATGAAAGATGTTTACAAGCGCGGAGCTGAAATTCTTATAGAAAAATTGCGTAATGAAGGGGTTGAATACATTTTCGGTTATCCCGGAGCCAATGCCATCGATATTTTTGATGCATTGCTGGATTCGCCCATAAGATTTCTTCTGGCCAGACATGAGCAGGGGGCGGTACACATGGCCGACGGTTATGCCAGGGCTACGGGAAAGCCGGGGGTTGTTCTGGTAACCTCAGGACCCGGTGCCACCAATACCGTATCGGGAATCTTCACGGCCAAGATGGATTCCGTTCCCCTGGTTGTCATCTGCGGTCAGCAGTCGGTAAAGAACCTGGGTATGGATTCCTTTCAGGAGGTTGATGTTTCCGGTATCACATACCCTATAGTCAAGCATTCCTACCTTATAAAGAAAAGCTCGGATATTCCAAGGATAATCAGGGAGGCCTTCCACATTGCCAGAACCGGAAGACCGGGGCCTGTACTCATTGATATTCCCAAGAACGTGACAGAACAGACCATACTTACCTCCACACCGGATGAATATGACCTGCCGGGATACAATATCGACGGGGAGCCGAACCTGGGAGCGGTACTGGCTGCATCCGACTATATTATGGAGGCAAGGAAACCTCTCCTGCTTGTGGGGCACGGAGCTCTCCTGGCCGGTGCCTGGGACGAGATAAGGCTTTTTGCCGAAAAGCTGCAGATTCCCGTAGTGAATACCCTTCTGGGAAAGGGCGTTTTTCCGGAAACCCATCCCCTGAGTCTGGGAATGCCGGGAATGCACGGAACTCCCTATGCCAACAAGGCTCTGGAGCAGTGCGATCTCATCATCAATGTAGGCTCCAGATGGGATGACAGGATAGTGGGCAATCCCGGGGAATTTCTCAGCAATGTACTGAAGATACACATAGATATAGATCCTTCCGAAATCAACAAGAATGTAAAGGTGAATGTAGGTATTCAGGGTGATGCCCGCCGGGTAATGAAGGTGCTGTGCGGAATCTGCAGCCGAGGAAATACCGAAGAGTGGCTGAAGACCGTGAAAAAGCTCAAGAAGAATTTTCCTCTGAAATACAGGAAGGGTACAAAGGTAAAGGTTCCTCATGTGGTGGAGGAGCTCCACCGTATCACCAAGGGGAAGGCCATAGTAGCCACCGATGTGGGACAGCATCAGATGTGGGCTGCCCAGTACTACAGAACCGATTTTCCGAACCGCTGGCTCTCCTCCGGCGGGGCAGGTACCATGGGCTTCGGCTTTCCTGCCGCCATCGGTGCCCAGATAGGGTGTCCGGACAGTGTTGTGGCGGCAGTGGTGGGGGACGGCGGCTTCCAGATGACCATGAAGGAACTGTCCGTAATTGCGGTATACAATCTTCCGGTAAAAATAATCGTAATGAACAACCATTACCTGGGTATGGTAAGGCAGTGGCAGAATATTTTTTACGGTAACCGTCTCTCCTGCGTGGAAATGACGGGAAATCCGGACTTTGTCCGGCTGGCCAAGGCATACGGCATAAAAGGGTACAATATCCGCCGTTCCGCCGATGTCAGGAGGATAATGAAAACCGCCCTGGCCTATAAAGGTCCGTGCCTGATAAATGTGGAGGTTGACAGGGAGGCCAATGTATTCCCTATGATTCCTGCCGGTCAGCCTCTGGGAGCCATGATAATGGAGGAGAAAAGAAAATGATTCTCTCTGATAAAAAGCATGTAATAAGCCTTCTCGTAAGCAACAAGCCCGGCGTACTTATCAGGATTGCCCTGGTTTTCGCCAGAAGAGGCTACAACATAGACAGTCTGGTGGTTTCCGAGGAGACCGATCCCCGCTTTTCAAGAATGACCATAACTGCCACCGGTGACAGCGAGATACTGGTACAGATAATCAATCAGCTGAACAAGCTCATAGATGTAATCTCTGCCAAGGACTATACCGAAATAGATTCCATAGAAAGGGAGCTTTCCCTCCTCAAGATAGATTGTCCTCCCGAAAAAAGGGCAGATATTTTCCCTCTGGTGGATGTATTTAAAGGAAAGATCGTGGATATCGGCAGTCAGACCATTACCTTTGAGGTTTCAGGTCCCAGTGAGCGTATGGAGGCGGTAAAGACCACCTTTGCCTCGTACGGAATCAGGGAGATAGTCCGGACGGGAAAGGTACTCATGACCCGCGGCGATGCTGCGACAGGCTGATTATTTTTTCTTCTTTTTCTGGGCCAGCATGATTGTAGGCAGTCCCGGATCTCTCTTGGATTTCTTTACTGCTTCCAGTGCCGCCTCTTCAGGAACTGTGGCAAAGGAGAATTTTCCCTTGATTGCTATATCGTCAATGACATTTCCCTTTATTTTCAGCAGCTTTTCCAGGAATCTGACCAGCTCCTTAGGTCCCACCTTATCATCACGTCCCAGAAGGATATGAAGACGGGCTGTCCTGTTGCTGTCATTTTCTCTCTTATAGCGGCGCTTTCCCTTTTCGGAATCTTTTCCGCGGTCACGGTTCCATTCCCGGTCTTTTTCACGATCCCATTCACGGTCACGGTCTCTGTCACGCCCCTTCTTTTTTCTTTCCCATTCACGTTCCCGTTCCTTTTCCCGTTTACGCTTGGGTTCGTCGATCTGCTTGATATCACGGTAGCGCTCTGTATCGAAAATATCGCCGTAGGCTGTTTTCAGCATGGCAATAACCGTATTCTCGGCACCGATACCGTATATGAGCTTCTTTGCAAAGAGGGAAACTATGTCCTCGTTCTTTCTGTTTATTTCCTGAGCTGTGGCTTCAAGGGTGTTTTCCAGTCTCTGGCAGCGGACTTCAAGAATGGAATTAACCTCAGGAACCTTCACCACATTGATGGTGCTTCCCAGGGCTGCTTCCGATTTTCTGGTGAATTCCTTGAGCTTGTATCTGATTGACGGGCGGATAAAGCTGATGGCTGTTCCCTTTTCTCCCGCTCTTCCTGTTCTTCCGATACGGTGAACATAGCTGTCGAAATTTCTAGGCAGATCCCAGTTTATTACATGGGTAAGGCGTTCCACATCGATTCCCCTGGCTGCCACATCGGTAGCAATGAGTACTGTGGTAATCTTGGCTTTGAAGCGGCGGAGTGTCCTTTCTCTTGCCTCCTGGGAAAGGTTTCCATGAAGGGCCTCTGCAGGATATCCGTCCTCCGTAAGCTTTCTGGCTACCTCATCGGCTTCCAGCTTGGTAGGGCAAAATACCAGTCCGTGGAACTTGTCTGTGGAGTCTATGATTCTCTTGAGAGCCTCCAGCCTGTCCTCCGCATGGACATAGATTGCATCCTGATTTACAAGGATTTCCTCCCTGTCCGGAATATCCTCTGCAAGGATTTCGGTTTCACCCAGCTGCTCGTTCACTATTTTCATGATAGGGGCAGGGAGGGTAGCTGAGAAAAGGGCCACCTTCTTGTCCGGATTTGCCCTGTCTATAATGGCTTTTACATCTTCAATAAAGCCCATGTCCAGCATTTCGTCTGCTTCATCAAGGATAAGCCACTGGATTTCGGAAAGATCCAGGCTTCCTCTGTCTATATGATCCTGTACACGGCCCGGTGTTCCTACTACAATCTCCGCACCTCTTTCCAGTTCCCTGAGCTGCACGCCGATGGATGCACCGCCGTATACTGCCGTAATTCTCGGAAAGCGACCCAATGTAAGGGAGGCCAGCTCCTGGGAAATCTGCAGTGCCAGTTCTCTGGTAGGGGCCAGTATAAGGGCCTGTGGTTTTTCTGTTCTGTATGAAAGCTTGTTTACCAGCGGGATACCGAAGGCAGCGGTTTTTCCTGTACCGGTTCTTGCCTTTACCGCAATGTTCTTTTCCTCTGACAGAAGTCTGGGAAGAATCATGGACTGTACCGGTGTAGGGGTAACAAAGCCTTTTCTTTCAATAGCTTTCAGAACTTCCATTGAAAAAGGGAAGCTTGAAAAGTATTTTTCGTTGTTTTCTTCTTTCATTATAAAAAGGATATCAATTTTTTTGATTGTATTCAATAAACTCTTTTGTAAAAGGGACAATGTTCTTGCGTGAAAGTCTGATGTTGCCCAGTTCAAAAAGCTCCAGGGTGCCTGATTCCGATTCTATGCTTTTTCTGTGGATAAGGGCTGTTCCTCGGCTGTTGAAGAAGGATACGGTTTCCCGGTAATCCCATTTCTGTCCTTCGGATAGAAAGGCTGTTTCCTTCCTGAGGCTCTTTTCCATGGATACCGACATGATGATGAACATGTCCAGCTTCCTTTCCCGGCTGAATCTGTAGGCTGTTTCGGTGAAATTTTTATCGGCAATCGGCTCCAGGGACCTGTAGACAGCGCTGTAGCCGCACTTTACCCCATGATGGATAAACTCCTTGTAGTCCTTTATAAGGTAATCCTCAGGAGTGAATCCTGAAAAATCGGTTTTCTTTTCTTTCAGCTCCCTGAACCAGGCCTCTGTATCAATGCCTGTTTTTACGGCCAGCTCATCCAGGATTCTCCGGTCCTTTTCGGTGGCGGTTCCTGTTTCCGGAGCAAAGTTGTAGGTATCCAGCAGTATGGCACCTGCAAGGAGCAGGGCACAGCTTCTGTCCGGCTCCCGGTTCTCCTCTGCCGATTTTTTCAGAAGCAGCTCTCCCACCAGTGTGGCGCAGGAGCCGGTCCTTTCCAGGATTACCTTTATATCCGGCCTTGAAACCGTCTCTCCCTCGGGGGCATGATGATCTATGATGCCGCAGATACAGGAATCGGGGATGCCGACGGAAGGGGGAACTGCATTGTGGTCGGTGAGTATTACCTGAACCTTGTTATCGGTAAGAAAGCTGCTGTCCGGAATATTTTCGGCAAATATGAACCGGTCGGTGGAAACGGCCGCTTTTTCAAGGGCATGGATAATTTCTGTCCTGAGCTTCAGCTCCCTTTCAGGAATCGGTATTACCGCTTTTCCTCCGGTCAGCTCTCCCAGGACATATGCACAGGCTACGGAATCAAGGTCTGCAGCCTGATTGCAGAGTATAAGCTTATTTGTCTTCTTCAGGGGCCTGTGCTTCAGGCTGGAATTCTTCATATACTCTGAAAATCCTGAGGATTGAAATGTAAGGGGGGGTAAGGAAAAGACAGAACGGCTCTGCTTTTCTGTAGGCCAGGACCTTTACCTTTGTCACTTCGTAGAAGCTTTTCGGAAGGGTGAACATACCTACCTCGTTCTCCTTTATTCCCTGGAGCCTGAAGATAAGGTTTCCGCTTTCGTCGAGGTATTCAAAGAAAGCCCTGATTTCGGTTTCGCTTTCGTTGTCTGCCTCCAGCTTGGAAACCAGATAATACTTGACAGCCTCCACAACGATATCGTCCAGCCCCTCGTTGATTATCTTCAGCTTTTCTGCCAGCTCCGGAAATCCGATGACAATCCTGTCCACCTTCTTGTGGATATATTTTGATTTTCCCATGAGATAGTCATCTCTCATTCTTTCCGGCAGGAAGAAGATGTCGATTTTCTTAGCCTCGTGCTTCAGTGCAAAAGGAAACTCCTGATGGAGAAGCTTGCCGCATTTCGGACATGTTACTGTCATGAAATTTCCGGCCATTATACTGTTGGCTGCTTCCGGATTTTCAGCCAGATCGATTACTTCATCATATTCAAACGGAACTGCCGCATAGCAGGAACAAGGAACCTGTACCTTCATGTTAACTCCCTTTTAGTTTTTTATGAGGAAAATGAGATCATTGAAAACTGTCATTATCATCAGGCTTATGAGAATGGAGAAGCCAATAATCTGATACTTGACCGCAATTCCCGATCTGAATCTTTTTCCCCGGATCATTTCCATTATACAGAAAAGAATCTGCCCTCCGTCCAGTGCAGGAATCGGAAGCATGTTCATTACAAAAAGCGCTATGTTGATCAGCGAGAGGAAATTGAGGAAATTCACAACTCCTGCGCTGAAGCTTTCACTGAAGCCCTGGGAGGTGATTTCTCCCATCATATAGGTGATTCTTATAGGACCGGAAACTGCCTGGTTCAGATCCACGCCGCTGAAAAGGAGCTTGAGACTGGCTGCGGAATTGTAGAGATTCCTGAAGGATTCGGTGGCTCCCTTCTGTATTGCCCCGAAAAAGCCGAGCCCCGGGGTAGTGTATCTGTTCATCCTGAAGGCAATACCCGGATCTGTTATTCCGTTCTCTCCGTAATCGAGAATCATGTTGGTGCTGTATTCCCTGCCGTCACGGTTGTAGGTAAGGGCCAGCTTTGTGGGCTTTGTGAGAAGCACCGAAACAAGATCCATGTGGTTTGTTATCCTGTTCCCGTTGACAGAGGTAAGGGTATCTCCTGCCTGAAGTCCTGCAATGTATGCGGAGGAGCCCTCCTTTACGGTTTCTATGACAGGATCTATCCATGGATATACGCCGATTTTTCCAGCACCTGTGGATTTGTCCAGCTCAGGGGCCATTGTAAGCTCTGTTTCCTTGCCGTCCCTGATGATTCCGAGATGTATGTTTTTTTTCGCCTTTGTGGAGACCTTTTCCCTGAGTTCCTGGAAGTTGGTTACCTCGGTGCCGTTTACGGAAACTATGAAATCCCCGGTTTTCAGGCCTGCTCTGTCGGCTGCATAGGTCTGGCCGGTGGCTGAATATTCCGATGCCAGGATAATGCGGTTTTCAGGGCTTATGACAGTCATTCCTCCCATCCAGATGATGGAAAGGGCAACTACCGAGAATACCAGGTTCATGAAAGGACCTGCAAAATAGATTATGGCTTTTTTCCATGGCGGTGCTGCACTGAGAGATCCCTCCATATCCTCCTCTGAGGCATTTTCCTCAAGGGTTTCCTCTCCCTTCATCTTGCAGAAGCCTCCCATGGGCAGCATGGAAATACGGTATTCCGTTTCTCCGTACCTGAATGAAAAAAGCTTTTTTCCCCAGCCTATGGAAAAGGTTTCAACCTTTATTCCGAACAGCTTGGCAGCAAGAAAATGACCTCCTTCATGGAAGAAGACCACAATTCCGAGACCGAATATTCCGATTATTATATTGAGTAACATTTACCCCGCCAAAGTTGATATATATTTAATAATATAATAATAAACCGGCGCGGTGAAAATAAGGGAATCAATATTATCCATTACACCGCCTCTTCCCGGGATGTAATTGGCTGAATCCTTCACATGGGCTGAACGTTTCATGGCTGATTCGATAAGGTCTCCCACCGGAGCTACCAGACCGATTACGGAAGCCAGGATAATGGCTGTTACCACATTGTCACCGAACATAGGGGCACCCATATAGAAGATGATGACTGCTCCCACTATAGTCATGAAGAAACCGCCGATAAATCCGGCAAGGCTTTTCTTCGGGCTGATAGGAAAGATGTTCCTGTTGTTTTTTCCGAGCCACATGCCGAAAACATAGGCAAATATGTCGTTCATGAAGATAAGGACCAGGAATCCCACCAATGTCCAGGATGGATCTGGCAGGGATGTGAGTCTTACCGTATATGAGAAGAAGAATCCGGGATAGAAAATAAGGAGAAGGAGGGCCGTGATTTTCTTGTTGATATCATCGAACCTGCTTTCGTCCCTGATAAAGGCCTGACGCGCGAAAATCAGGAAAATCATCACTCCCATGGCTGCGAAAATAGTATTCTGAGGAATAAGTGATGCACACTCAAGATAAGTGATAAGGGAAATTACGGCCGGAATGTAGACAACCGGTGTATTTGCCCTGTGTTCCCCTTTGCCGGTAATGATTTTCCACATTTCCAGGGATCCTGCCATCATGAGAAGGAAGCTGAAAAAATGGGTGAATGCATGGTTATAGAAAGGAACAAGGAAAATTAAAGCAAAGAGTGCAGGTATGACTGTAAAGATAAGCAAGATTCTGAGTTTTAAGTTTGACATTTGGTTCCCTCCTGTACTGCACCGAATCTTCTGGATCTGCTGCAGTATGCTTTTACTGCCTCCTCAAGGTCTTCACCCTGCCACTGAGGCCAGTATTTGTTGCTGAAGTAGAATTCGCTGTAGGCACTTTCCCAGAGAAGGAAATTGCTTAAACGGAGCTCACCGCCGGTACGGATGATAAGGTCGGGATCCGGGATTTCCGGCTGGTCCATGGCACCGGACAGAAGCTGTTCGGTGATTTCGCCGCAGCCCTCAGCCATAAGCCTGTTTACGGCCCGGACTATTTCGTCACGGCCTCCGTAGTTTATGACCAGGTTTGCAGTCATTCCCGTAAAGCCGGCAGTAAGCCTCTCTACCTCTCTGATTTCTTCCTGAACTGCCTGAGGCAGCCTTTTCAGATCTCCCGTGTGGACAACCCTTATATTGTTTTCCCTATAAAAGTCGTATTCCGCCTTCAGGTGCATCCTTATAAGCTGCATGAGAAACGATACCTCTGTTTCGGACCGTTTCCAGTTTTCTGTGGAAAAGGTATAGAGGGAGAGGTACTTTATACCCATGTCGTTGGCTGCCTTTGCAATACGCTTGGCAGTACGGACTCCCTCTGAATGACCGAAGGTGCGGGGTTTCCCCTGCTCCTTGGCCCAACGGCCGTTACCGTCCATTATTATTCCCACATGTACAGGCAGATTTTCAGAAATCATCATATTTCCATAATTTCTTTTTCTTTAGCCTCAGCAATCTTGTTGATTTCGCCGATGTACTTGTCTGTCATCTTCTGGATGTTGTCGGATCCGGTCTTTTCCTGATCCTCGCTGATTTCGCTGCTCTTGAGTTTCTTCTTCAGCTCATCGTTGGCATCCCTGCGGATGTTTCTGATTGCAACACGGCTGCTTTCGGCAATGTTCTTTGCCTGTTTTGCCAGCTCTTTTCTTCTCTGCTCTGTGAGAGGAGGAATGTTCAATCTGATAACCTTTCCGTCATTGTTCGGATTGAGAGACAGGTCTGACTGGAGAATTGCTTTTTCGATATCCTTCATGATGCTCTTGTCCCAAGGCTGGATTGTTACCAGTCTTGCCTCAGGAACAGAGATTGTTGCCACCTGGTTGAGTGGTGTAGGTTTTCCGAAATAGTTAACAGTGACTTTATCAAAAAGTGATGCAGAAGCCCGTCCTGTTCTGATTGCGCCAAGCTCTTCAGTCAGGGCAGCAATGGATTTTTTCATTTTTTCTTCTGTTTTAGCTTTTACTGTTTCCATAGTTATCTCTTTTCGGAATTAAGCATTGTCACCAAGTCTGTAGTAAACGTATTCAACGATTTCAAGCTTTGTGCCTGCAGCTTTTGCAGTTTCGGCAAGAACCTGTGATACCTTCTTCTTGTCATCCTTAACAAACGGCTGCTCTATGAAACAGATTTCAGCAAGGTGCTTGTTGAGTTTTCCCTTGATGATTCCTGCGATTACGTTGGCCGGCTTGTCCAGACCTTCAGCCTGCTTTGTGAAGATTTCTTCCTGCTCCTTGATGTACTGTGGATCAACCTTGTCTGCTGAGAGAGCTACAGGGTTGAAAGCAGCAATGTGGAGAGCACAGTCGAAAGCAAATGCCTTTACAGCTTCGTTTTCGAATGCAGCCTTGTCTTCTGCCTTGAATTTTACGATAACACCGATGTTTCCCACACCGTGTACGTAGTTGATTGCATATTCGTTGTCAGCAACGTCGAGAACTGTGAATCTTGCAAGAGCCATGTTCTCCTTGATTGTTGCGATAGCTTCCTTAACCATAAGCTCAAGCTTTTCTGTGATGGCTGTAGCGCCTGATGCAAGGATTTCATCTGCAATTTCGTTTCCGAGAGCGATGAATTTCTCGTTTCTTGCAACAAAGTCTGTTTCGCAGGAGAGCTCCAGGATAACTGCCTTTCCGTCCTTGATAACTGTGAAGATCTTTCCTTCTTTAGTTGCTCTTTCACTTCTTTTTGCTGCAGCTGCAAGTCCCTTTTCCTTGAGGATCTTCACTGCTTTTTCGAAATCGCATTCTGCTTCGATGAGAGCCTTCTTGCAGTCTCCCATTCCTGCTCCTGTCTGATCTCTGAGCTTTTTTACATCGGTAGGTTTGACTTCCATATATATTCTCCTATCTTATTTGTCTTCGTAGTATTTGTCTTCTTCGATTCCGTCGTCGTCATCCTCGTCTTCTTTTTCTTCTGACTCTTCAGGAATGTAGTTTGAATAATCTTCGGTTGTGTATTTTCCGCCCTTTGATTCTTCAGCAGCTTCTTCTTCAGCTTCATCTTCTGTCTTTTCGGCAGCTTCTTCACCCATGATTTCGTCATCCTGGATGTTTTCGATTACCTGAAGACCGATTTCGTTGTCAGCTTCGATAACTGCGTTTGCAATGATCTGTGTGAAAAGTGTGATAGCTCTGATAGCATCGTCGTTGCCCGGGATAGGGTAGTCGATACCTTCAGGGTTACAGTTTGTATCTACGATAGCTACGATAGGAATGTGACACTTTCTTGCTTCTGCAACAGCGATTGCTTCCTTCTTTGTATCGATGATGAAGATAACTCCAGGGAGATCCTTCATGTCCTTGATACCGCAGAGGTTCTTCTCAAGCTTTACCTTTTCTTTGAGAAGAAGAGCTACTTCCTTCTTTGTAAGGCTTTCGAATGTACCGTCAATTTCCATCTTTTCGATTTTTTTGAGGCGAAGAATTGATTTTTTGATTGTTGCGAAGTTTGTGAGCATACCGCCGAGCCATCTGTTGTTAACATAGTACATGTTACATCTTTCGGCTTCTTTCTGTACTGCAAGCTGAGCCTGCTTCTTTGTACCGATGAAAAGAACGGATTTTCCGTCTTTTACTGTTGATCTGATGAACTCATAAGCATCCTTGATGGCTGTTATGGTCTTCTGAAGATCGATGATGTGAATTCCGTTGCGCTCTGCAAAAATGAACTTTTTCATTCTTGGGTCCCAACGTTTTGTCTGATGTCCGAAATGAACACCGGATTCCAGCAGATTTTTCATTGTTACTACTGCCATTTTTTCCTCCTGATTTACGGTGCTTTTCACCGTTCCGTCTCTTTTTCTCGTATCTCGCTCTGAAAGTCAGAGTCCGACCGGATAATGATTTTCCTGTATTATAGTAAAAAACTTTCTTAATGGCAACCCTATGACATTACTGTAGGAGCCGATAATTTTCTCCACCAGCAGTGCTCCCTTGTGCTGTATGCGGTAAGCACCTGCCGCCCCTTCCCATTCGCCAGTGGAAAGATACCATTTTATTTCTTCCTCTGAGAGGGATGCGATCCTGACGGTTGTAACATCGGAAGCAGAAAGTACGGTTCCTGTTTCACGGTTCATGAAGGCTACTCCCGAAATTACCTGATGCTCCCGTCCCGAAAGCTGCCGGAGAAAGCTTTCCGCTTCGGTTATGTCCCTTGGTTTTCCCATGGGCTTTCCGTCAAGGATAACAAGTGTGTCGGCAGCCGCTATCCATTTTTCGGGTCTGGTCCTGTTGTCGGCATGGGACTGCAGCGCCTTCCTGACCGCCAGCTCCTCTATTTCCTTTTCAGGCTCCAGCCAGGGAATGGTTTCGTCTGTCTGAGCCGGAATGCAGATGTGGGGAAGTCCGATTTCGGTGAACATTTCGTCCCGCCCCTTTGACCTTGATGCAAGTATGATGGTTTCGTTCATGAAGATAATCTAACAAAATTTAAAAAAATTTCATAGGTGTGTCATTATTTGAGACACCGGACACTTTATATAAGATGTATGATATCGAAACCCGGAAACAATCTCAGGATGCTGAGAAGAAGGAAAGGGCTGCTCCAGAAGGAACTGGCAGATCAGTCCGGTGTGGAACTAAGGACAATCCAGAGCTACGAACAGGGTAATAGAGAACTTGATAACAGTGAACTTGAAAATGTTCTCCGTCTGGCCATAGCTCTTGATTGTGCGGTATCAGATCTTCTTTCGGATGAAAAGCTGAAGGAACTCTGCAGGAAGGCCCGGCTCTGACCGGGTTTTTTTGTCATATTTCAGGGATTTGCCAAACACCCGAATAAAAAATCGCCAACTTACCGAATGAAAAAACGTCAGATACCCGAATGAAATCTTGCCAGATACCCGAATGAGGTGTAAGAACCGAAAAAAGTTTAAATTTTGGGGTTTCCGTAATGGTATCACTTCGGGAAAAGTAGTATATATATCTTATACTTTTTATAAGAGAGGCAGCTATGAAATTATCAAGTCTTATCAGGGAAGAAAATATCATTATCGGCAGCAATGTTTCTACCAGGGAACAGGCGATAGATGAAATGTATTCTCTCCTGGCAAAGCGCTACAGACATGAACTCAGCGGCGTAAGCGATCCTTATAAGAACATCATGGAGAGGGAGAGCCTGGGCGGTACCGTTTTTCCAAGCGGAATAGCTATTCCCCATGCCCGTCTCGATAACTTTGACGATCTTATCATTTCCATTCTCATCCCGGCAAAACCGGTAAGGTGCGATAATGTGGAGGTACGTATCTTTGTCCTTATTCTTACATCAAAGACAGTTTCCAATACCTATCTCAACACTCTTGCAACCTTCATGAAGCTTTCCAGGAAGAAGGAGCTTTTCGGTGAATGGGCATCCTGCAGGGAGCCTGAACTCATGAAGAAGTTCTTTGACGACAACGACATAAGAATCAAGGAAGTAATTACTGTGGAGGATATCATGTCCACCGATGTTGTTACGGTAAGACAGGAGTCCACCATCAGGGAGCTTATCGATATTTTCTACAAGCACAATCTCGGATTCCTTCCGGTGGTCAATGACGAGGGGAACCTGATAGGAGAGGTGAACATCATGGCTGTCCTTCAGAAAAGCATTCCCGATTATGCGGCCCAGATGGCCAATCTCAAGTTCCTCAGCAGCTTTGAGCCTCTGGAAAGGCTTTTCCGCGAAGAGGACGAGGTTAAGGTGGCAGAAATCATGACTCCTCCTACCATTGTATTTACAAAGGAAGATACCCTTTTTGCCGCCACCATGGATTTTATCAGTAACCAGCGCCGTCACATTCCGGTGGTGGAGGGGAAGAAAATCGTGGGAATAGTAACTCTCAAGGATATTCTCCAGAAGGTTCTGAGGGGGTAGTGATGTCTCTCATTATTGTTTCTGCTGCAATTTTTCTGGTTGTATACATATTCATCTCAACAGAGCTGATGAACAAGACCATAGTTGCCCTTTTCGGTGCCGCCGTTTATCTGGTGCTCCGGATAATAGACAGTGATGTGGCCTACGGTATCATTGACTGGAATGTTATTTTCCTTCTGGTAAGCATGATGATAATAGTGGGTATAACCAAGGAGACCGGTGTTTTCCAGTATGTGGCGGTAAAGGCTGCCAAGGCGGTGAAGGGTGAGCCGGTAAAGATCCTGATAATGCTTTCCATCATCACAGCTGTTTTTTCCGCATTCCTGGACAATGTGACCACAGTACTTATCATTGCGCCGATTACCATCCTCATTGCTGTTGAGCTTGGTATCTCGCCGATTCCGTTCATTATAAATATAGCCCTTGCTTCAAATATCGGCGGTACAGCCACTCTTATCGGAGACCCGCCAAACATCATGATCGGAAGCAAGGCCGGGTTCTCATTTCTGCAGTTCCTGGTGGTTCTGGGACCTCTGGTTCTGTTTCTTCTCGGTTTTTTTTCTCTTCTTCTCTGGATTATTTTCAGGAAAAGCCTCAGGGTTTCCCATGAAAGAAAGGCCAGAATCCTGGAATTTGACGAAAAGAAAGCCATTGCCGACAAGAAACTGCTGATAAAGTGCGGTTTTATCATGGGGCTGGTCATTACAGGCTTCATCCTTCACGGGGTGCTTCATCTGGAGGCTTCGGTTATCGCCCTTTTCGGTGCCACCCTTCTCATGGTCATTTCGGGAAAGAAGGATATAGATGAGATTGTGAAGGATGTGGAGTGGGGAACAATCCTGTTCTTTGTGGGACTTTTCATCATGGTAGGGGGACTGGTTGAAACCGGTGCCATCAAGCTGGCCTCCGAAAAGCTTCTGGCTATCACAGCAGGTGATGTGGAGAAGACCTCGGTTCTCATGATCTGGGCTTCCGGTATTTTCTCTGCGGTGGTGGATAACATCCCTTATGTTGCAACCATGATTCCTATGGTCTCAGAAATGGAAGCAGCCATGGGAAGTGCAGCCATTGCTCCTGTATGGTGGTCGCTGGCCCTGGGTTCCTGTCTCGGAGGAAACGGTACCCTGGTGGGCGCCTCTGCCAATGTTGTGGCTGCAGGTATTGCAGGGAAGAGCGGTTTCAAGATCACATTCTGGGAATTTACCAGATACAGCTTCCTGATAATGCTGCTTACATTGCTGTTTGCCAACATCTATATCAAGTTGATTTTTTTTATGTAAGGTGTTATACTGTAAACAAGTATGCAGAAAATTATCGCGGCTGTGAACAGAAAGGCCGAGGAGCTTCTGAGAGAATCAAGGAGAAAGGCTATACATGCCCTTATCGCTTTTGTTCCTCTCATTGCATTCCTCAGCATGAATCTGGCAGCAGTTCTTTTGCTGTCAGGTATTGTGGTTTATGCCTGGTCTGAATTTGCCCGTCTTGAGGGAAAACGCATTTTTATCATCTCGGATATAAAGGATCTTGTTTTCAGGAAACAGGATGTAAACCGTTTTGCCATGGCTCCCGTAACCCTGGCTCTCGGTGCACTCTGTTCTCTTTTTCTTTTCGAGCCTCAGATTGCGGCCGCATCCATATATTCCCTGGCTTTCGGTGACAGCTTTGCATGCCTCATGGGAAAAAGCTTCGGAAAGACAAGGATTCCCTTTGCCGGCGAAAAGACCTATGTGGGCTTCATGTCCTGCTTCGTTACCGTGTTCTTCATCACCTACGGAATGTTCGGGATGAATCCTCTCCTGGCGGCTGCCGCAGCCCTGACTGCAGCCCTGGCCGAGCTCATGCCTGCCGGAGATTATGACAACCTTATCCTTCCGTTAGCGGTAGGAACTGTCCTTTCTCTTCTTATCTGAAAATTATCTGAAAAAATCTGAAAAATTTTTACTCCTGTAGCATTAGATGACACACCTGTGACACTATTATTGACTTAACAGGAGTTAAGTATGAAGAAATTTACATTTTGCGTATGTCTTGCGGCCGCTGCGGCCCTGAGCCTCTACCTTTCATGTACCACCTACAATGGCACTGCGGGTCCGGCACCCCATATTTCAGGAATGTATCTCCTTGCCCATCCCTCCGATGTAAGGGAAACCTCTCTATTTGCCCCGGGAGAAAAGATCTTTATTGAATTCTCTGCCAGTGATTCCGATATGGATATACGGAGGGTGATTATCAGGACAGACGAGGATATTTTCATCTCACTTCCGCCCCAGCCCGAAGAGGAAGCCCTGTACTATGTATCGGTTCCCGGCCTTGAAAAAGGGAAGCACAGAATCAGCATTTCCGTTGAGGACAGTGCAGGAAACAGGAGCAATGCAGTGGCGGGAAACGTAACGGTCAGATAGTATACTTCTGTTTAGTATCCTTGGGTTTTTAGTCTTTTTTCTCCTATTAAATATAAAAAAAAAGGTTGACAATTTTCTCTGCCTAACCTAATAATTACTTAAGTGGTAAATTGTGGTAAATTTTGGTAGAAAGGTGGAGAAAGTAGGTGATTTTTTCTAATAATTTGGATGACAAGGGGAGATTGATGCTTCCTGCCAAATTGCGCTCCGAGATAAAAGGGAATACTCTGGTCATTACCCAGAGCATAGACCGTTGTCTTTGGGTATTCACCGCCGACAGATGGGCTGAGGTTGTAAAAAGGATTACCGAAGCTTCATCCATGCTCCAGTCCAAGAAAAGAATCATGATGCGTCGTATCCTGGCTCCGGCTCAGGAGGTTGAGATTGACAAGACAGGGCGTATCAACATTGCTCCTACACTCAGGGAATATGCGGGACTTTCCAAGGAATGCCTCATCTACGAAATGAACACAGTTATCGAAATCTGGGATAAAAAGGTTCTTGAGAAATTTGAGGAGGAGGAGCAGGCTGTCATCAAGGAAGCATCTGAGGATCTCGGACAGTTTGTTCTTATTTAATATGGAAATTGTTCATTATTCTGTATTGAAAAACGAAGTTCTCTCATTCCTTAAGCCTGACAGGCCGGGACAGCTGTTCGTGGACTGTACCACCGGCGAAGGGGGCCATTCCGAGGCTCTGCTTAAAGCTTATCCCGATATCAGACTTATCTGTCTTGATGCCGATTCCTCCATCATGGGTGTTGCAAAGGAAAGACTGGCCGGATATTCAGACCGGGTCAGATTCTTCAATACATGGTTCAATCATTTTTTTGCCTCCTATCCTCTCGGTGATGAAAGACCTGACAGGATTCTTTTCGACCTGGGAATTTCCACATATCACTATGAAAAATCGGGCAGGGGATTCTCCTTCCGCAAGGATGAACCTCTGGATATGCAGCTGGGAAGCGACCTGAGAACAGGAGCCGGTGATCTGGTAAACACTCTCAGTGCCGAAAAGCTGGCAGACATTATCTACAGATTCGGTGAGGAGCGTTATTCAAGGCGTATTGCCAGAGCTGTGGAAGAGGCCCGTAAGACAGAAGAGATCAGAACTTCCGCAGCCCTTGCGGATATAGTATACAGAGCGGTACCTGAAGCATACAGGCACGGAAAGATCCATCCTGCCACAAGAACCTTCCAGGCACTCCGCATTGCAGTGAACAGCGAGCTGACAAGGCTGCCTGAGGCCCTTGACAAGGCTCTGGAAATCCTTGCACCCGGCGGAAAGATGGGTGTCATAACATTTCATTCCCTGGAAGACAGGATCGTGAAGCAGTTCTTCAAGGAGAAGGAAAAGGATTGTATCTGTCCTCAGGAAGCACCGAGATGTACCTGCGGCCGGAATCACAGGCAGGTGAACATAATCACAAAGCATCCTGTGGTACCGGGCGAAGAGGAAATCAGGGAAAATTCCGCATCCAGAAGCTCCAAGCTGAGAGTGGCGGAAAAGGTGGCCGTATGAAGAAACACAGAGGATTTGTAATCATAGGAATGGTAATGGTCCTGGTGGGAATGTTTGCAATAAATGTTTACCAGGGATACAGATATGAGCGTTCTCATTTTGTTGCCAGAATGAATGAGAATGAACAGGAAAAATGGTTTGAGAAAAACAAGGAGATGCTGTCGGTGCTTTCGGTAATGAATCAGAATGTCAGTTCGGCAGCATCTGAAATGGGTTTGTCCGGAACAAGGCCGGGACAGACGATACTGATTGAAACAGGGAGCCGTGAAGAATCGAATGGAGAGTGGAAAGAATGATATAGCTCTTTCCGTAGATGAAATAGTTAGGGTAGCAGCTGCAAGGCTACTGTCTTCTGGGGAGGGGACTGCTTTTTCAAACATCTGTACAGACTCAAGGGATGCCTCATCGGGTTCAATCTTCTTTGCTTTGAAGGGGGAAAGGACTGATGGGCATAACTATATCCGTTCCGCAGTGGCAAACGGGGCTTCACTCTGTGTAATCGATCACCTGACTCCTGAAATCGAGGATATCGCCGGAAAAAACGAATGTGCGGTGGTGCTGACGGAAAATTCTCTCACAGCGCTCCAGAAGCTGGCCGCATATTACAGACGGAAGTTCCGGGATATAACCATAGTCGGAATCACGGGCAGCAGCGGCAAGACCACCACAAAGGAGCTTACTGCGGCAGTTCTTTCACAGCTGGGTGAAACTGTTTACACAAAGGGAAACCTTAATTCTGAAATCGGGCTTCCGTGCTCTGTTTTCAGCATCAGGCCTCATCACAGGTACGGTGTTTTCGAGATGGGAATAAACCATTTCGGAGAGATGGATATCCTGGTTGATGTGCTGCAGCCACAGATCGGTATCATCACAAACATCGGAACAGCCCATATCGGTATCCTGGGCTCCAGGGACAATATTGCGGCGGAAAAGGGAAAGCTCTTTTCTGCAAATCCGGCTCTTGAAAAAGGGTTTATTTCGGAAAATGACGACTATTACGGAACCCTGTCGGAAATGTGCGGCAGGGAAAAGGCTGAGGGATTCGGATGCTCAATGGCAGAGAACCTTTCCCTTGCCGGAACAAATGGCTCCTCCTTTACCTTCGGTAAGGAAAAAATAGATTTCCCCCTGGTGGGAAAATACAACGTGTGCAATGCAATGGCTGCGGCTGCGGTCGGGAAATATCTGGGTGCTTCGGACCTTCAGATCAGGAAGGCTCTGGAAAATGCTCCGGTTCTTTCCCGCCGCGGGGAAATCTGCGAAGCTGAAGGTGTTTCCATACTCTGCGACTGCTACAATGCCAATCTTGAAGCGGTAAAGGCAGTTATCGGTTTTGCCGGAACCATGGCTGACAGGCACAGGCTGGTATTTGTTATCGGTTCACTGCTGGAGCTGGGAGATGCATCCCGGGATATCCACCGTGAAATCGGAACCGAGCTGGGAAAAAGCAATGCTGCCGGAATCTTTCTTTTCGGCAAGGAGACCGAGGGAGCTGAAGAGGGACTTGCCGGTGCGGCTGGCATAAGTATTTTCAGGACAGAGGATTATGCTGAACTGGAAGCAGCTGTATGCAGCTTTGTAAAGGCCGGGGATCTGGTGGTGGTTAAGGGTTCCAGAGGAATGGAGCTGGAACGGATAGTAAATAAATTGAAGGACAGAGGAATAGATAATGTTTAAGGAACTTGCTTCTCAGCTTAATATTTTCAAATATATAACCTTCAGGGCTTCCTATGCGGCGGTGACTGCCCTGGTTCTGGCCCTGGTTCTGGGACCTCTGGTTATCAGATGGCTTAAAAAGGAAAAGATGGGACAGGTGGTCAGGGATGACGGTCCAAAGACCCATAAGGTGAAATCGGGAACTCCTACCATGGGAGGAATCTTTATTATTGCTGCAATAGTGATGTCGGTTCTCATGTGGCAGGATCTCCGTAACGGATATACATGGATTACTCTGCTGGCAATCCTGGGCTTCGGCGCCATCGGTTTTGCAGACGATTACCTGAAATTCTCGCTGAAGAATACCACCGGCCTGAAGGCAAGCTACAAGATGGCGGCTCAGCTGGTTGTATCTGCAGCCATAGTACTTTTCATCTATTTCAACAGAAACGAAAATACCACGCTTCTTTATCTCCCTTTCTGCAAGTATCCGATCCTGGACCTCTCCTGGATGTACATTCCTTTCGGAATCATAATTCTGGTAGGTGCTTCCAATGCCGTTAACCTGACAGACGGTCTCGACGGACTGGCCATCGGTCTGGTTTTCCTGGTGGGAATAGCATTTGCAATCCTGGCCTACATCACCGGAAGAGCCGATTATGCAGAATATCTCAGGATTCCTTACATCCAGGGTGCCGGGGAGCTTACTGTTCTCAGTCTGGCCATAGTGGGTGCCTCCATCGGATTCCTCTGGTTCAACTGTCATCCTGCTGAGGTAATGATGGGCGATACCGGAAGCCTTTCACTGGGCGGTATCATCGGTCTGCTGGCAATTCTTCTGAAGAAAGAAATTCTCCTGATTCTTATCGGAGGGGTTTTCGTTATTGAGGCCCTTTCAGTAATTATTCAGGTAATTTCATATAAGACAAGAAAAAAGAGAGTTTTCCTCATGGCTCCTCTGCATCATCATTTTGAGCAGAAGGGATGGAAGGAAACCAAGGTTGTGACACGCTTCTGGATTCTCGGAGGATTGTTTGTGATATTCAGTCTTTCGACCCTGAAGATTCAGTAAACGGGAGAAATATGGTAAAATCGTGGTTTGATGCATATAAAAGAGGCTCATGTGATATCTTCCTGCTGGCAGTGATTCTTCTGCTGGCAGGTTGCGGTATATGCATGCTCTTTTCAGTTTCCTATCTCAATGCCATAGCTGATGACAGGGCAGCAAACCATTATCTGATGAATCAGCTTACAGGCTTTGCGTTAGGTGCCGGCGCGGCAGCTTTCTTGGCAAACATATCCCTCAATATAGTCAGGAAACTTATCCCTGCAGTTGCTGTTTTCTGTATTGTGCTGAATATTCTTCCTGTTTTTTATCCTGAAATAAACGGTGCAAGAAGATGGATCTTCATTCCGGGGCTTTCTTCCCTGCAGCCTTCCGAATTCCTTAAATGTGCGGTTATCCTGTATCTTGCCTGGAATTTCATGAAAATGGCAAAGAAGCAGAGTGCCAATTATGCACACTCCATATGTATTGCTGTTGTAAGCATGATAATCGTGTTCTTTATACAGAGCGACCTCTCCACATGTCTTTTCATATTTGCCCTTTGTTTTTCAATGATGGCTGTTTCACAGCTGAAGACCAGATGGGTAATACTTGCGGGAATAATTATCCTGGTACTGCTGCTTGCTGTTGTATTGACCGGAGACAGATACAGAATGGAAAGAATTGTCGGCCACATGAACCAGAGCGAGAATACAAAGGCCGAAAACTTCCAGATTTCTGCTTCCAAGAATGCAATAAGCTCAGGCGGTATCTGGGGCCGCGGAATAGGAAACGGTATATACAAGAACGAGGGCAGACTGCCGGAAGCAAAGTCAGACTTCATCTTTGCGGTAACCGGGGAGGAGCTGGGTTTTATCGGCGTTTTCTGCATCATAGCATGTTTCGTTTTCTTTGCGGTAAGGGGATATATGGGGGCATGTCTGGCCACAGATCCTTTCTGTTTCTATGTGGCATTCGGAATCACCACCTGTATTTTCTTTCAAGCTCTTATAAATATTACGGTTGTATCAGGTCTTCTGCCTGTTACAGGAATTCCTCTCCCTTTCTTTTCCCAGGGAGGGTCATCAATGGTTATAACCATGATAATGTGCGGACTTCTTCTGAATGTGACCCGCAGGGAAATCGGAGGCTAACGGTATGAGCAGCAATATAAACATCTTTGCAGGCAACATGAGTGCTTCATTTGAACGCAGTCATAAATTACATAAGAAAGCAACAAAAAAAATCATTCTTTTCATATTTCTCCTGGCTCTTGGGATTGCAGTCATTGAGGCTGCATTCATGTTTATCCTGTATCCTAAGCTCTTCATCAGCAGGATTCAGGTGTCGGCATCCTCTGTCCCTTTTACCGAAAATGAACTGGCAGAACTTTCCGGTATCAGGGGCGGGGAATCTTTTTTCTCCGTTGATACAGAAGCGGCAGAGAACCGGATAATGGAAAGCGGACTTGTTTCAAGCGTAAGTGTGGAGAAGGTATTTCCTTCAGGAATAAATATTGATGCTGTAGGCAGAGAACCCTTTGCAGTAACTATGATTGAATCGGACGGAGTTACGGTTCCTGTGGCTCTGGACCGTGAAGGGGTGGTTTTTCCTCTGCCGGACGGAACAGCCGGTATAAACATGCCGATAATTTCAGGCATTACCATGGAAAGCTACGGCATGGGTGCAAAGATCCCTGCCATGTACATACCGTATCTCAGGAATCTTGAACAGATTTACGGAAATGATTCCCGGTTTCTGGAACAGATTTCCGAAATAAGGTTTCTTGAAAAGACGGGATCCACCTTTGATGTGATTCTGTATCCTACTGAAGGAAACATCAGGATCAGGACCGGGAATTCCATTGACAATTCCCTGCTCAGACAGGCTTTCCTGGTTATAGATGTTATGGAAAAGAACGGCCTTTCCTCCGAGACCGAAGAGCTCGATTTCAGGAACGGCAGAGTTGTTTATAAGGTTAAGGAGGGTTGACCTTGGCTAATGAAGAATTAATGGTTGGAATTGATATAGGCAGTTCAAGGATTGCAGTGGTTGTGGGCGAGAAAGGGGAGGACTATGACGGAAATCCTGTTCTCAGCATCATAGGTGCAGGTGAAGCTGTTTCCGACGGTGTCAGGGATGGCATCATCGTGAATATTGAAAAAACAGTCAGCCGCATCAAGGAGGCGGTGAAGTCGGCGGAAGAGATGTCGGATTGTGATATCGAGGTTATGAACTGCGGTATCGGAGGTATTCATATCCGAGGTTTCAATTCTCCGGGAGTAGCTCCGGTTACCGGCGGAAAATCCGGAACTGAAAGGGAAGTATCGAAAAATGACATGAAGGCAGCCTGTAATTCAGCGGCTGCAGTTTCCCTGAACAACGGAGAGATGCAGTTGTGTACCATTCCTCTGTATTACAAGCTGGATGGTAATGACTGCAGGATTCTGGAGCCGGAAAACATGCTCTGCAGCCGTCTGGAGGCCGAGGTGCATATTATCACAGCAAAGGAATCTGCGGTAAAGAACCTGACTCACAGCATTACAAAGGCAGGGTATACCATCAAGGCAAAAGCTCCTTCTGTTCTTGCAACCTGCATGGCGGTCTTTTCGGAAGAGGAAAAAAAGGGAGGAATTCTTCTTGTAGATATCGGTGCAGATGTAACAAGCTTTGCGGTAAGTGTGGATAATGTTCCGTATTGTACAGCGGCTGTGGGTATGGGAAGCAGATACATTACTTCGGATATCTCCAAGGTTCTCGGTATCCCTTTGAATATTGCCGAGGAAATAAAGAAAAATGACGGTATCTGTCATGAAATTTACCTGCAGGAAGGAAAGGAGATAGTCCTTCCGATCAGCTGCGGTGTCCTTGCAGACAAGGCGATAAAGTGCAGTGAGGTATGTGAAATAATCCAGGCCCGTCTCTGGGAGATCTTCATGGAAATCGGAAGCATTCTGGAAACAGAAAATCAGCTTGAAAACATAAACGGCGGAATCATTTTCACCGGCGGCGGATCTCTTGTTCCCGGAATTTGTGAGCTTGCATACGAGTGTTTCGGAATACAGGCAAGGGTAGGATTGCCGATCGGGTTTGAAGACCACACCGGCGGCAGGGTAAACAGTCCCGGGTATGCAGTGGCTCTCGGACTTGTCAAAGGGGAATATGACAATCTGGTCAGCTCCGGACAGGAACAGAAAAAAATAAAGAATCCTATCCGTCTGAAGAAAAAAGAAAAAACTCCGAAGGAAGGAAAAAAGAACCCGGTGAAGGAGTTTTTAAAAGGTTTCTTTACTGAAGATTAAAGTTATTCAAACTGGGAGGGAAGAATGACATTTGACAGCGTAGAACTTATAGAAGATGAAATCAGAAAAGGTAAAGCAGAAATAAAGATTATCGGAATCGGCGGCGGCGGATGCAATGCCGTGAACCGTATGATTGAATCAGGGCTGGGAGAAGGGGTCCTTTTCATTGCGGCAAATACAGACCGTCAGGCCCTTGATGTATCCCTTGCAGAACTTAAGCTTCCTTTGGGTGAAAATCTTACCCACGGTCTCGGAGCCGGCGGAATCCCGGAAATCGGTGAAAAGGCAGCAAATGAAAACAAACAGGAAATAAAAGCGATTCTTGAAGGGGCGGATATGGTTTTCATCACTGCAGGAATGGGCGGCGGAACCGGAACCGGCGGTGCCCCTGTGGTTGCAGAGATAGCCAAGGAGCTGGGAATCCTTACTGTTGCGGTAGTTACAACTCCGTTCCTGGTGGAAGGTACCGTAAAGGAAAGATATGCACAGGAAGGAATCAGTAAGCTCCGTGAAAGGGTAGATACACTTATCATTATTCCTAACGAGAATCTTTTCAAATATCTTGACCCGAATACACCTCTGACCGAGGCCTTCAAGATGGCAGATGATACCCTCAGACAGAGTATCCTGGGTATTTCCAACCTGATTACCGGAAACGGTGTAATAAATGTGGATTTTGCCGATGTAAAGACAACCATGAAGGACCGGGGTGATGCCGTTATAGGTATCGGTGAAGGTCATGGCGAAAACAAGGCAGTCGAGGCCATCAACAATGCCATCCATAACAAGCTTATTCAGGATATATCCATTGACGGAGCTACAAATGTTCTTGTAGGAATTACATCCGGTACAGATTTCACCACACAGGAATTCAAGACAATCCTCAGCCAGGTAAATGAAAAAACAGCCCGTGATGCCCACATTATCCACTCTCAGATGACTGATGAAAAGATGAATGACAGCGTTGAGGTAACAATCATAGCTACCGGCTGTTCCGGAAAAAAGCTTTCCGAATCCAAAGCAGCAGTTGTTGAAGCACCTGCAGCTGAAGAGACAGCTCCTGAGGTACAGGCTGTTCCGGAACCGGAGCCTGAAGCACCTGTAACCGAGACCCGGAAGCCGGAACCTGTAAGAATTCCGGATATGAAGGGCTCCGCAAGGAACAACAATATCGAAATCCCGGCAATCAAAAGGGGCTTCGGCGAAATCATGAAAAAAATGCGCAAGGGGAACTGATGATTGATCTGAAAAAGACTGCAGTCTGCTACGAGGATTATCTTATAAGCGAGCTCAACCTTTCTGCCGCCACCATAGAAATATACAGGCGGGAAACCGGTATGTTCTTCAGCTATCTTGAAAAAGGCAGCAGTCAACTTTCGGAAATTTCATCTTCAGACATAGAAAATTATCTGAAATACAGGACTGAAAAGGATTCCCTCTCCGCAAGGACAACAGCCAGGATCATGAGCTCTCTCCGTTCATTGTTCCGGTTCCTGCAGCTTGAGGATGTAAGAAAGGATAATCCGGTAACCGTACTGGATATGCCTAAGGGAAGTCATACATTGCCGAGTGTTTTCAGCAGTGAGGAAATTGAATCCTTTTTCGACAGCATAGATATGGCAAAACCGGCCGGAATCCGCGACAGGGCTCTTTTCGAGGTAATCTACTCCTGCGGGCTCAGGATTTCGGAGGTGGCAGACCTTAAATGCTCCGATATTTACGGCGAAGAGGGTCTGATACGTGTTTTCGGCAAGGGAAGCAAGGAAAGAGTAGTGCCTCTCGGAGAGGTATCTCTTTATTGGATAAACAAATATTTAGAAAATGGAAGAAGAGCTCTTCTTAAAGGGAAGCAGTCTGAGTATCTTTTTATAAACTGCTTCGGAGAGAAAATAGGAAGAAAGGGTATCTGGAAGAAATTCAAGGAAATTACCGGAAAGGCTGATATGGAAGGAAAGGTTCACACCCTCAGACATTCATTTGCCACCCATCTTCTGAGAAACGGTGCAGATCTCAGGTCTGTTCAGGAAATGCTGGGACATTCGGATATTTCCACCACCCAGATATATACACATCTGAACAGAAGCGATCTGCGTAAATATTATAACGAAAATCATCCCGGAGGTTGAAGCATAAGGGGCTGAGGAACAGTTATTAATAATTGTCGGAGAAAAGAAATGGAAAACAGAGATTACCTGGCATTTGTCATAAAGAACATAAAAGGTCTCAGAGTAACCGAAAGAATTTCCCTCCTCAGCCTTGTAGAAAAAGAGATGAATCCGGCAGGGTCCGTATCATCGGTCAGGAGTGCAGTTGAAGGCTGTTTCGTAAAAAACAGCACTGTTCTTGAGGATGCATTCAGAAAGGCTGATGAAGAAACAGCCCTTATGGAAAGAAGCGGAGTGAGCTTTGTATCGGTTTTTGATTCACGGTATCCGGACAGGCTCAGGGAAATATATGATCCGCCCCTTATCCTCTATTACAGGGGAACACTTCCGGAAAGCTGTGAAAGGACAGTGGGAGTGGTGGGAACCAGATATGCCTGCGGTACAGCCCTTGAGGCAGCCTATGATACAGGCTTCGGACTGGGGGTCAACGGCGTGACTGTGGTTTCCGGTCTGGCAGCAGGCATAGACAGGGAAGCCCATCTGGGAAACATTGATGCAGGTGTAAAGGGAATAGCGGTTCTGGGAAACGGAATCGACATGGTTTACCCTGTGGAAAACAGGAAGCTGGCATACCGTCTTCTTGAAGAGGGCGGAGTGATTTTCAGTGAATTTGAACCGGGAATCAGGGGAACAAAATATACATTTCCCCGTCGTAACAGGATAATAAGCGGCATTTCTGCAGCTGTGGCCGTAATCCAGGCGCCTGAAAGGTCGGGTGCACTGATAACAGCCGATTTTGCGGCAGAACAGGGCCGGGAGGTTTTTATACATGAAGCAGGTCTTCCTTTCCGGGAAGGAAAAGGGGGTCTGGCACTGTGTATGGACGGAGCACCGAGCTTCGCATCTCCGGTGGAACTGGTCAGGGAAATGGGATGGGAGATTCTCAGCCGTGACTACAGGTCGGAAAACAGCGGCGCCGATGGTCAGAACTCTCTTGCAGAGTGCGAAATCGAAGGTCTTGCGGTAAATTACCGCGGTACCTATTTTTTAAGAAACAAGGGGTCAGTTTATGCCTAAGACATCAGAAAAAACAAAAAAGACAACATTGCTTATCGTAGAGTCTCCTGCCAAGGCAAAGACAATTGAACATTATCTCGGAAGAGGTTACTCGGTTGAGGCTTCGGTAGGGCATCTCATAGATCTGCCTAAATCCAGGATTGCCATCGATCCGGAAAACAACTTCGAGCCTGAATATATAACTGTACGGGGAAAGGCCGGCATTCTCAAGGAGCTTGAAAAAAAGGCATCCAAGGCTGATGTGGTTCTCCTGGCTTCCGATAATGACCGTGAGGGAGAGGCTATTTCCTATCATCTCAAGTGCGCTCTTGAAAAAAAGAACATCAATGCAAAGATTGAAAGAATCATATTCAACGAAATTACTCCGGTAGCCATCAAGGAGGCAGTAAGATCTCCTAAGGAAATCGACATGGGTAAGGTAAATGCCCAGAAGGCCAGACGCGTGCTGGACAGGATTATCGGCTACAATCTTTCCCCTATCCTGTGGAAAAAGGTGAAGAACGGTCTTTCCGCCGGTCGTGTACAGTCCGTGGCTCTCAGGCTTATCTGCGACAGGGAACAGGAAGTTTTGGATTTCGTACCGGAAGAATACTGGAGCCTGGATGTGGAGCTTTCCAAGGGAAAATCCTCCTTTGCCGCACAGTTTGCAGGGGTTGGCGATGAAAAGGTAACCTTCGGCAGCAAGGAAGAGGCAGACAGCTTCATGAAGAAACTCGAAGGAAAGGATTTCTTGGTTTCCGATGTGAAGAAAACAGAAAAGCATATTCCGCCCAAAGCTCCGTACACCACTTCAAAGCTGCAGCAGGATGCGGCAAACAGGCTTAATTTTACCTCAAAGAAAACCATGCAGCTGGCTCAGCAGCTTTACGAAGGTATAAACATGGGTTCCAGCCGTGTCGGTCTTATCACCTACATGAGAACCGACTCCACCCGTATCTCCAACCAGGCCCTGGATGACGTAAGGGCTTATATCGGGGCAAATTTTCCTGATCAGCTTGCTCCCAACAGCATAAACTATTCTCTTGGAAAACGGGCTCAGGATGCACACGAAGCCATCCGTCCTACCTATGTGAAATATACACCTGACTATGTGAAGCAGTTCCTCACACCGGATCAGCTCAAGCTCTATACCATTATCTGGGAACGATTTGTTGCATCCCAGATGACAGATACCGTGCTTTCCGTAACCACAGCCGATATTCTCTGCGGCGATGCGTTGTTCCGGGTTATTGCCTCTTCCGTCAAGGAAAAGGGCTTCCAGAAGGTTCTGAAGCTCCTGGCCGTAAAGGAAAAGAGCATAAAGCTTCCGGCTCTTGCCGCAGGAGAAAAGCTCAGTTTCGAGGAATATGTTACCGAACAGCATTTTACCCAGGGGCCTTCCCGCTATACCGATGCAAGTATCGTCAAGATTCTTGAGGAAAAGGGAATCGGCCGTCCTTCCACCTACGCTCCTATCATCTCGCTTCTTCTGGAGCACTATTATGTCGGAAGGAAAAACAAGCAGCTTATCCCTACAGCTCTGGGAAAAACCGTAAATACAATCCTCATGGCATCATTCCCTGACATTCTGGATGTGAATTTCACGGCAGAGATGGAGCAGAAGCTGGATGATGTGGAGGAATCAAAGGATAACTGGAGCCAGATGATCGGCGAATTCTACTTCCCGTTCAAGGAACAGGCTGACAAGGTAATGTCCACACTGGAATCGGTAAGGGGAACCATGGACGAGGAAACCGAATACAGCTGCGAGCTCTGCGGAAAGCCTATGGTGAAGAAGCTGGGTCGTTTCGGTCATTTCCTGGCATGCTCAGGCTTCCCTGAATGCAAGAACACACAGTCGGTTCCGTTCTGCAGATGTCCTAAACCGGGCTGCAGCGGTCTTATAGTGGCCAGAAAGAAAAGAGGGGGTAAAAGCAAGGAATTCTACGGATGCACAAACTATCCGGAATGCGATTTCATCTGCAACCAGAAGCCTACCGACAAGATGTGTCCCGACTGCGGATACTTCATGGTTGAACGGTACGAGAAGGAAAGGGGAACCTTCTATTCCTGTACCAATACCGAATGCAGGAACTGCGTAAAGGAAAACTGATTTGGACAGATATATTTCCTATCTTACAGATATCAGGAAACTCTCAAAGGCAACAATAAAGGCCTACACCGGGGATCTGGATGAATATTTCTCATACATGACCTCCAATGGGGAGAATCCGGATAATCCTGACAGGAACTGCGGAAGGAAATATGTGGCCCATCTGTCAAGAAAGGGATTTGATCCGAGAAGCATCAACAGGAAAATTTCCTGCCTGAGAAAATATTATGCTTACAGGATCAGGGAAAAAGAGAGCTCCTTCAATCCTTTCGATTTTGTAAAAGCTCTGAAAACAGACCGTAAGCTGCCGGTATATCTTTCAGCCGGAGAAATAAACAGACTTGACGGTCAGACAGAAAAAAGAGAATCCGTGAGTGCTGCTCTGGGTGCCCGTGACAATGCCCTTTTCCACTTTCTCTACGCATCAGGATGCCGTATTTCCGAAGCTCTTTCCATCAATCTGGAAAAGGTGGATTTCAGCCGGAGAGAAATCGTTATCACAGGAAAGGGAAACAAGCAGCGGGTTGTTTTTTTCGGAGACCGGGGATACGAGGCTCTGGAAAAATATCTCCCTTACAGGGAAGAAATCCTGAATGCAAACCAGAGCAAAACCAAGGCCCTTTTTGTCAGCAGCAGAGGAAAGAGGCTGACAGCCGGTGGTGCTTCATACATACTCGGAAAATATATGGCGGAAAGCGGAATAGACAAGAAGGTTACACTTCATACCTTCAGGCACACATTTGCCACCCATATCCTGGAAAACGGAGCCGATATCAGGGCTGTACAGGAGCTTATGGGCCATTCCGGACTTTCTTCGACACAGATTTATACCCATGTGGGAATAGGCAGACTGAAGGATATTCACCGTATTGCCCATCCCCACGGAAGGCTTGATAACCAAGGAGAAAAACATGGAATTTAGAGGAACTACCATCCTTGCCGTAAGAAAGGGGGGAAAAACAGCCATGGCCGGAGACGGACAGGTAACCCTTGACAAGACTGTAATGAAAGGACATGCGCGTAAGGTCCGCAAGATATATGACGGAAAGATTCTGGTGGGATTTGCCGGTGCTACGGCAGATGCCTTCACCCTTTTCGAGAAATTTGAAGGAAAGCTCAAGGAATTCAACGGGGACATGACCCGCAGTGCCGTAGAGCTGGCCAAGGAATGGAGAACAGACCGTGCTCTCCGTCGTCTGGAGGCAATGCTTCTGGCTGCCGATGCCGGCAAGATACTCCTTATTTCAGGTACCGGCGACGTGGTGGAGCCGGACGAGGATACCCTGGCCATCGGCTCCGGCGGAAACTATGCCTATGCTGCAGCCCTTGCCCTTCTCCGGGCCGATGTTGCAATGGAGGCATCCGAGGTGGCCAGGAAATCCCTGGAAATAGCATCTCAGATCTGTATCTATACTAACGACAATATTATCGTGGAGGAGCTCTGATGTTGGATTTTGATCAGCTTACACCGAAACAGATAGTTGAAGAACTTGATAAATATATCATCGGCCAGAACAATGCAAAGAAGGTCGTGGCCATGGCACTCAGGAACAGAGTCAGGAGAAAACAGCTCCCGGAGGCACTCAGGGAAGAGGTTATTCCAAAGAACATCATCATGATCGGTTCCACAGGTGTAGGAAAGACAGAAATAGCCAGAAGACTTTCAAAGCTTTCAGGAGCCCCATTTGTAAAGGTGGAGGCTACTAAATATACCGAGGTAGGCTATGTGGGCCGCGATGTGGAGTCCATAATCAGGGACCTTATGTCAGTGGCTGTAAACATGGTCAAGTCAGAAATGAGAAATGGTGTGGAGGCCGATGCAAAGGCCCGTGTCGAGGAACTTATCCTTGATGCCCTTCTTCCCGGAACCGGAAACAAGCCGCTTGCCGAGGGCGAAAACCAGGTTCCTCAGATTCCTGCCGGAGATTCCTCTCTCAGGGAAAAGTTCAGGAACAAGCTCCGGAACAACGAACTTGAGGAGAAGCAGATAGAGATAGATGTGAATCAGGGCGGATTCCAGCCGATGGAGATTTTTGCAGGAACCGGAATGGATGACATGGGTCTCAATTTCGGAAGCATTACCGGCATGCTGGGCAATAAGAAAAAGAAACGGAGAACCAGTGTAAAGAATGCCAGGGAGCTTCTTCTCGAAGAGGAAATTGACAAGCTTATCGATACAGACAAGGTTTCCGAAATTGCAAGAAAGCGTACCCAGGAGATGGGTATCGTGTTTATCGATGAAATTGACAAGGTGGCCGGCAGACAGAGTACCGGCGGTGCCGATGTATCCAGGGAAGGGGTCCAGAGAGACATTCTTCCTATCGTGGAGGGCTGCAAGGTCAATACAAAATATGGAATGGTGGATACCACCCATATCCTTTTCATTGCAGCAGGTGCTTTCCACATGAGCAAGCCGTCGGACCTTATTCCTGAGCTTCAGGGACGTTTTCCTCTCAGGGTTGAGCTGGGAAGCCTCAAGGCCGATGAATTTGAGAAAATACTTACAGTACCGAAAAATGCACTTATCAAGCAGTATGAGGCCCTTATGGATACGGAAGGGGTAAAGCTTGAGTTCACACCGGAAGCCGTAAGAAGAATTGCGGTTATCTCGGAGGAACTGAATTCCGGTACGGAAAATATCGGGGCAAGAAGACTTCATACCATTATGGAGCTTCTTCTGGAAGAGGTCTCTTTCTCGGCTCCTGAGCTGAAGGGACAGACCATAACCATAACTCCGCAGTATGTGGACGAAAGACTTCACGGAGTATTGGGAGACCAGGATCTGGCAAAATATATCCTTTAGGGAGGGGAGATATGAGAGAGCAGATTTCAAACTTATGGAAAAATCTTAAAAACGGACAGAAAGTTACACTGATAATGATTTTTGTTGCTGCTTTTGCCGGAATTCTGTTTCTGTGCTCGGCAGGAACCACATCCTTCAAGACACCGCTCTTTACCGCACCTATCGGGGATAAGGATGTTATCAGCCGTATTTCAATCCGTCTTGACCGGGCCGGTGTGGAGCATTCCCTCAGGGACGGGATGATTTTTGTAAATGACAAGGAATCTGCCGGAAAGATGGTAGCTCTTCTGGTAAGGGAAGATCTGGTGCCTAAGGAAGCTTCTCCATGGGATGTTTTCAGGATGGACAGATGGACCACCACCGATTTCGAGCGCAATGTCAATCTCCGCCGTGCCATTACAGAAGGGCTTGAAAACCATATCGAGTCCCTGGATGACATAGATAAGGCCGGAATTACCCTGGTAATGCCTGAAAAGGAGCTTTTCTCCGAGGATCAGAAAGAGGTTACCGCCTCCATTATCCTTACAGTCAGACCCGGCTCCGACTTCATCTACAACAGAAAGAAGATCGAAGGAATCATAAAGCTGGTAAAGTTTGCGGTGGAAGGGCTTGAAACAGAAAATATCACTATCTGCGATACTGCAGGAAATGTCCTCAGCGACCTGTCGGCACTTCCTGTACCGCCTCAGGGTATGCAGATAACCGAACCTGAACAGACCGGGATTATAAAGGAAAGCAATACTCTTTTCTTTATCGGTGAGTTCGGAGTAGGATACAATCACATATACATGGCTCTTGGTGCTGCTGCCGTAATTGTCATTGCCGTGTTTGCAGTCAGGGGTATCAGAAAGAAAAAGGATGAAGCTCTTCTTTCAGATGCAAGGAAAATTGCTTCCGAAAATCCGGAAGAAGTTGCCAGACTTATCAAGATGTGGCTTTCGGAGGGGTAGAATATGAAGAAAAAACTTTCCGGAAAAGAGAAAGCTGCCGTATTCATCATGGCTCTGGGATCTGAGATCTCCTCTTCCGTATGCAGTCATCTCTGCAGTGAAGACCAGGAAATCCTCTCCTATGAAATAGCAGCCAGAAGAATAACCGGTGCCTGCAGCGTAAAGTCTGTTCTGTCTGAATTCAGGAATCTCATGAAGGCAGGTAACCTTACCGTTATCGGAGGAATCGACTATGCCGGTTCAGTTCTTAAAAGGACAATGGGACTTGAAAAAGCAGAAGAAATCATCAGCCGTATTTCCCTGTTCATGCACAGGAAGCCCTTTGATTCCATAAGAAAGGTTGCGCCGGATTCGCTTCTTGCCCTTCTGAAAGGGGAACATCCCCAGACCATAGCCGTGGTTCTTGCCAATGTGGAGCCGGAAAAGGCCTCTTCAATCCTTGCCAGACTGCCTCGTGAAATCCAGTCGGATGTGGCAAAGCGTATTGCCGTATTGGACAGAACCGAACCTGAAACTCTTCTCAGAATTGAGAAAATCATCGAAAGAAAGCATGCTATGGCTTCTGCTGCCGGAGAATACAGGGGCGGAATAGAAAGCATCATCGAAATACTGAACCATATGGACCGCAGCTCCGGGGACAATATTATAAGTACCATTCTCAGGGAGGATTCTCTCCTGTCAGCCAGACTCAGGGAAAAGAATCTCAGCTTCGACGATATTGCATTGCTGGACAATCCTTCTGTTATCCGGATAATCAGGGAAACCGATCCGGTTGAAATCGAGAAGGCACTCCGTACAGCCGATTACAGGGTACGGGAAAAAATCATGAACAATCTCTCCTCCGAGGTTTCCGAAAAGGTAAGAAACAACGAGGGTCGTCCTATTCTGATTGCCGATATCGAGGCTGCACAGAACAGGATAACAGGGCTTTTGAAAAAGCTTATGGAACAGGGCGAAATTGCTTTTGCATGAAGAGGTAACTGATGTCAGATATACTTTTTAAAGCCGTAGATATAGCAGAACTGGAAAATGCCAAGGCGCTGGAGAACCGGGAAAATGCCTGTGCCGAGGCAGAAAGCATAAGGGCTCAGGCCCGTGCCGAAGCGGAGCGTATACTGGCCGAGGCTGAAAAGAATGCCCGTCTTGCCGAAAGGAAAGGGGAACAGAAGGGGCGTGATGCAGGCTTCCGGGAGGGACTTGCAGAGGTTTCCATGGTTGCGGAAAGAATCCGTTCCGTTCTTGTGAGGCTTACGGAGGAAAAGGACAGGATGCTGGCTTCTGCAGAGGATGAACTTGCCTCCCTGGCTCTTGAAATTGCAGAAAAGATAGTTAAAAGAAGCTGTGAGGAATACCGGGAAACAGCTGTTGAGAACATAAGGCATGCACTGACAGGCATCGGTGAAAGCTCAGAGGTGACAATCAGGGTCAATCTGGAGGATATCGATATATCCCAGACCCATCTCAGGGATTTTCAGTCTGCATGTTCTGATGGCGGAAAAATCAAAATAGTACCGGAGCCGTCGGTGGAAAGGGGCGGCTGCATAGTCGAGACCGGATCATGCCGTATCGATGCCACAGTCTCATCCCAGCTCAGGGCTGTGGAAAGGATATGGAAAGATGTTCGGGAAGTATAGGGAAGCCCTTCGGAAAAGGGATACGCTGACCTTTACCGGCAGGATAGTCAAGGTTTCGGAAAACCTGGCCGAAAGCATAGGGCCGGCAGTGGCACTGGGCGATATCTGCCGCATAATTATTCCATCCACAGGCGAAGGTATCAGGGCCGAGGTAATCGGTCTGGACCGGGAAACAGTCTGCCTCAGGGCAGCCGGCTCTCTCAAGGGGGTCAGGATCGGCTCTGTAGTGGAAGCGGAAAACAGCTTGTAATAAAATTTCACTTATATATCAGACCGAAAAGTTCGACAATTAAGTATGGTGCAGTTTTTATATCCCGTACTAAGAGAGCCGGACATTCTCAGGAAATATCCCACAGAAATCGTTGATATGACAAAAATCGGCAATTCAGTGAAGAGAATCACTGCCGAGGTTATAATCCCTGGAGTAGGCTTTGCCTCCGTATCCCTGAAATTCAACGGTAACAGGTTCACCATGGATATTGCTGTAAACCGCAGCGGGGTAAAGAAGCTGGTGGAGGAGAGAATCCATGAGCTTGTAAGCAGGTATAAATCCCCCGATTATATCCTTACAGAGCTTTCCGTAAGGCTGGATGAGGAAAGGCTGTGCACATCCGGTTCCTGTCTCGATATCATGTCTGACAGGTGGCTCAATATCGTTTATCCCGACTCATCATCATGTCATCTGGAAACCTTTGCCTAATAATATATTTATATTAAATAATAAAGAAACAGTTTGCAAAATTACGGTATGTTTGCTAAAATATATGCAGTATGCAGGATGGGGCATGGGATTACAGTTCTTATAAATCTCTGTTGACAGCTTTTTCGGAAGCTTTTGCTCTCCTTGCATCCGTAAAAAACGGTATTTCCATTGAATTTTCAGAACTGAAGCAGACAGTTTACAGCCGATATGTAAGGTCTCAGCCAAGCTATACCGCATCACTTCTTCTTGACTGGAACGGAATCGGGATTACGGCAGATGCAGATCCCGGTCTTTCATTTTACGTGCTGGAGAGACTTCTCGGAGGAAACGGCAGTCCGGGTATAGTGAACAGGCCTCTTTCGGTAATAGAGCAGGCTGTGGTTTCAGATTTTTTTTCAAGGCTTGCGGAGGGGCTGGGTACTGTTGCCGGCTGGTGCGGTTCAGAAGCTCCGGAATGGAAAAAGCTTTATCCTTCGGTATCGGAGACAGGGCTTACAGAGGAGGAATCCCCGGTTGTCATCCTGTCTTTCAATGCAGACGGAAAAAAGGATAACCTTAGAATTGTTTTCCCTGCAGCTGCAGGCAGTGCATTATGTGCCCTGTTGTCAGAGGCTTTTGCCGAAGATGGCAGTGTAAGGTTTTCTGCAGAGACGGAGGGAGTGGTTCTTTCTGAAACGGAAAGGGCAGATCTGGGAATCGGCGATGTTATTGCATTGGGTAAACCGGGAAACCTGCTGCAGTTCAGGATCGGAAAGAAGTTATGCTGCAGATGTGAAACCGGTCTGTCAGGGGATAAACCTGCGGTACGGACCGTGGATGTCATGCCGGAGCCTGAAAGGGATGGGACTGTAACCGTTCTTTTCGGCCGGGGAAGGATCGGAGTGGCTCAGGCGGCGGCTCCGGAAAAGGGAATAACAGCCCTGGTGGACAGAAAAAAGGGAGAGCCGGCCGGGCTTCTTGTCTCAGGAAAGGCTGTTGCTCTGTGTGAATTTGTAATGCTTGAGGATAAGCTGGGAGTGCGTATCATAAAGTTGATTTGAATATGATGTTTTAAAATCTCTGGGAGGGGACGTGAAAAACATTCTTTTAACAATAATTTTGTCTCTTAATATATTTTCTGCACAGCATGTGTTCTGTGATACATTTTCTGCTGCGGATGAAAGTTCATTATCCATAGGGGGCGGCAGCAGTGCCGGTGTCCGGGCTGCTTCTCCGGTATTTTCCTCAGGGGACCTTTTCAGGATGATACTGGTTCTGGTGCTGGTTACCGCACTGATCTATGCAGTTTTCCATCTCCTCAGGAAATTCCGTTTTTCAGAGAACGGGGGAGACAAGGGGGATATCCGCATTCTTTCCAGCAAGGGACTGGGACCTGGAAAGGCACTCCATGTGGTTGAGATTGCCGGCCGGTATTTTGTTATCGGTGCTTCCGACAACTCTGTTTCATGTATTACCGAGCTTACGGAGGAAGAGGGAAGGAAAATCGGTACCGGACAATCCGTATCAGGCTTCTCCCTTGCGGAAAATCTCCGTAAAATCAAGGCCTGCAGGGAGAGACTGAAATGAAAAAAGTACTTCTTCTGGTTTTACTTATGGGATTATTCCTTTCTGCAGAGCTCTTTGCTTCCGAAAGCAATGCTTCAGGCGGTTTTGCCCTCCCTTCCGTAGAAATAAACATGGGAGAAGGGGCTGTAAACACCGGTGACAATGAAAAGACTGCCTCCTCCATAAAGCTGCTGCTGCTCCTTTCAGTAATTGCCATAGCCCCTTCGGTGCTGCTTCTCTGCACCTCCTTCATAAGGATAGCCGTGGTTCTGGATTTCATAAAGCGTTCCCTGTCGCTGCAGCAGACTCCACCCAATCAGATAATCATGGGACTGGCCCTTTTCCTTACGGTCTTCATCATGTGGCCTGTCTTTGACGATATTTATCAGAATTCCTTCAAGCCTTTTTCCCAGGGGGAGATAGAGGCTTCCGAAATGTATGGCAGGGCTGAAAAGCCTCTCAGGATATTCATGTACAACCAGCTCAGGGATAACCCGGAAAACATCAGGCTTTTCATGAATCTCAGCGGTCTTCCGAAGCCGGCAAACCTTTCCGAGGTTCCGACCTATGTCCTGGTTCCTGCCTTTGCACTCAACGAACTTACGGTGGCGTTCAGGATCGGTGTCCTTATTTTCATACCGTTCCTGGTTATAGATATGATAGTGGCATCCATTCTCATGTCCATGGGGATGGTCATGGTACCACCTGTAATGGTGTCTCTTCCGTTCAAGCTGATGGTATTTGTCCTTGCTGACGGATGGAACCTTATAATTGGCCGGTTGCTCAGCAGCTTTGTCTAGGAGATAAAATGGAACTCGGTGATGCTGTATACATTTTCAAGACATCCCTGATTCAGGTACTGCTTGTTGCCTCTCCGGTGCTTCTGGTCAGTCTTCTTGTGGGGCTGATAGTGTCGTTTTTCCAGTCGGCAACCTCAATCCACGAGCAGACTCTGGTATTTATTCCTAAAATTCTGGCAGTTCTCCTGGTCCTGATACTTCTGGGGGGCTGGATGATTTCTGCCATAGAGCAGTATACGCTGCATATATTTGACATGATTCCGGGGATGACTGAATGAACTGGTGGCTTTTTTTCCTGGCCTTTGCCAGAATATTTGCCTTGATGCAGACTGCACCTCTTCTCTCATCAAGAAGCGTTCCGCTCCTGGTCCGCATCGCCATGTCCCTTTTTACAGCCTACGGAGTCACACCGGCCCTTACCGGAATTGTCATACCACAGGATCCGGTTTCATATTATCTCCTGCTGGCAGGAGAGGCCATGCTGGGAGCGGCAATGGGACTCTTCATGCAGATGGCTTATATGGTATTCCTTTCTGCCGGCCGGTTCATGGGACTCTGTTTCGGAAATTTTTCGGGGGATGCCGATTCTCCGGTTGCCGGTCTCATGAATTATGCCGCAGTTTTCGTATTTCTGGCCGCATCGGGGCTCTACAGCCTTTTCTTTATAGGGGTTACCTCCTCCTTCAAGGCTCTTTCGGCCTACGACATTGCAGCCTGCAGGGAGGGAATGGCATTGCTCCTGACAAGGGGTTTTTCTGCAATGTTTGCCAAGGCACTACTGACAGCACTGCCCGTGATTGCCGTTCCTCTTCTTGTTACATTGATTACCGGGATTCTGAGACACATGGATTTCGGCTGGAGTGCGGCCATGGTTACCGGAATCATAATGCTGGCCTTTGTCCTTCCGTTCCTTATGGATAGCTTCGGAAGCTTCATCGACAGCAGCTTTGACATAGTTTCGGGATGGATTTCATCGGGAGGAAGCCTATGATTGATGAAATCCGTGAGGTAAAGGCCACTGCCCGAAGGGTGAAAAAGGCTTCTGAAAGGGGAGATTCACCGAGAAGCAGGGAATTTGCAATGGCTTTTTCACTTCTGGCCGTACTGCTTGTCACCTTGGTTTTCGGAAAATATTTTCTCGGATGCATCAGGGAAACCGTTGCTTCCTTTATCGGTTATGCAGTGGAGGGTGAGCTTGACGGAAAGGCTGCAGCCATGGCCTTCGGATGCTTTGTCCGGGTATGTGTTCCCTATTTTGCGGTGCTGGCTGCCGTGACCTGGATGACAGAGGTCAGTCAGGTGGGCTTTGTATTCGTTACCGGGGAAAAAAGAAAAATGGGAAAAAAGACCCCATCCTCCGGATGGATCGGTGGAATTCTTTCCCTGCTCAGGACTGCTGCGGTGACAGCGGTGGTTTTCCTGGCTGTAAAAAGCGATTTCAACCGGCTTGCCGGTATGACAGATATGATGTTTACCTTTGTATTTGTTTTCAGGGTTCTTCTTTATGTGGGAATCCTTCTGGTGATTTCTGCATCTGCAGATTACTTGATTGCCAGGTTCCTTCACAGGGAATCTCTCCGTATGACCAGAAGGGAGCTTTCGGAAGAACAGAGGGATGAAATGGGAGATCCGGCTGTAAAGGCCAGACTTGACGAGAGAATGAAACAGCTTCTGAGCTGAAAGGGCTTTGATATATGATGAAAGAGAGAAAAAACAGCAATATTCTGGTGCCGCTGATAGTGCTTGTGGTGGTAGCGATGATAATAATACCAATGCCGGTACCGCTGCTTGATATCTTTATGGCAGCCAACCTGCTTTTCAGCCTTGCGGTACTGCTGATGGTCATCTACACCGGAAAGCCTTCCGATTTTTCGGTTTTCCCGACCATGCTTCTTGTCTCCACCGTATTCGGACTGGGGCTGAATGTATCCTCCACCAGGCTTATCCTTTCCAAAGGGGCCGAATTTGACGGCAAGCTTATCAGGGCCTTCGGAAACTTTGTCGTAGGTTCATCGGGAAATGAGGGTCTTGTAATCGGTCTGATCATCTTTGTCATCTTTATCCTTGTCCAGCTGATCGTAATAACCAAGGGTGCCGGAAGAGCTGCCGAGGTTGCTGCCAGGTTCAATCTGGATGCCATGAACCAGCGGAATCTCTCCATCGATGCCGATGTGGCAGGGGGCCATATTACAGCAGCTGAAGGGGAAATACGGAAAAAGGAGTATCAGCAGGAAACTGATTTCTACAAGAGCATGGACGGTGCCTCCAAGTTTGTTTCCGGAAATGTAAAGGTGGGAATCGTCATCACATTGGTCAATATCATCGGCGGTATAATCATCGGAATGCTGCTCAGGAAGGAAAGCTTCGGTCTGGCTGTGGCAAACTATACAGCCCTTACCATCGGAGACGGTCTTGTAACCCAGTTCCCTTCCATTATGATTTCGGTAGCCACTGCCATCATAGTCACCAGCTCCACCGGTTCCGGCTCGCTGGCAGCCGACTTTGCCGGACAGTTTTCCAAAAGGCCGGAAATATACCGTATCCTTGCAGTTTTTTCAGTAATAATGGCCCTTCTTCCGGGCTTCAGAAGAGCATGGTACATTTTCATTCCTCTGGGAATCTTTCTTTTCTATCTGGGACACAAACTGGGACAGTCAGGTTCCGTTCCTGAAAAAGAGGAGAAACCCGAAACAAAGCCGGAAAGTGCCGCCCCTGCCGCAGACATAAGCATTTCCCCAGTGTCAGAGGTTCATCCTCTCTATCTGGGACTGGGATACGGTCTTTACAGATTTGCATCTGACAGCACCATGTTCGGAAACCGTATAACGGAACTCCGGAAAAAAATAGCATCTGAACTGGGATTTGCCATTCCTCCGGTCAGGATAACAGATAACCTTAATCTTAAGCCGGCGGAATACAGTATCAGGATCAGGGATGTGGAGGCAGCCAGGGCTTCTGTCCGTGCAGACAAGCTTGTGGCCATAGCCGACGGTCCGGTATCGGACAAGGTGCTCCGAAATCTGGGTGAGGAATTCAATGAACCGGTCTACGGAAAAAAAGCCTGCTGGATTTCGGCAGAAGAGAGGGAAAATGCCCGGGACAAAGGGTGTATAGTTACAGATATACCGTCTCTCATTATTGTCCATATGGAGGAGATAATCAGGAGAAATGCCGCTGACCTCCTTGACCGTCAGACTGTGCAGTCCATGCTGGATGAGCTTTCAAAAAGACATCCTGCCGCAGTAAAGGAGACCATGAAGCTTCTTACTCTGATAGATATACACAAGGTGCTCAGGAATCTGCTCAAGGAACAGGTTTCCATCCGGGATCTGGGACTGATTCTTGAAACTCTCGGCGACAGCGTTTCTGTCTCCGGGGATATCGGATATCTTACGGAAGAGACACGCCGGGGACTCAGACGGCAGATTTCACACAGCTATGCAGATGAAGGAATGCATCTCCATGTCATTACACTCAGCAGCGAAACAGAGAAAAAGCTTCTGGAAAATCCTTATGATATCAGATTCAACGAAAAGCTTGCAGGAAGGGTAATGGAGCTGGCAGAGGGAAGAAACGTGGTTCTTATGTGCAGAAAGGAGCTCAGGGCCGGTCTGGGAGCCCTTCTTGCCGGAAAAAAGAGCTTTGTTCCGGTATTATCGGCAGATGAGAAGGCAGATGACATAATTATTGAATTCCACGGAAAGGTTGATGTATGATCGGTGATTATTCCTTAGTTGTCAGAGCCCTTGAAAGGATAGAAAAAAAACTGGATTCCGGTATCGGTACAACAGCTGTGCCCGATAATATTCTCTATACCGAGGAGCTTCTCCGTTCAAACGATTTTTCCCATTCCTTTATCAGGAAAATATCGGAGACCCTGATGAGGGAGGTTTCCTACGAGAATCTTCTGAGCAGAGGCTATGTGCTGAAGAGAATCAGGGATCTTATTCTTGATAATATAAATATTTATGATATTACAGAGCCTTATGTTCCGGAAATTACGGTGTTGCTGGGCCCAACCGGAGTCGGAAAGACCACCACGGTAGCCAAGCTTGCCGCAGAGAACATAAAGAAAGGGCGGCGTACAGGAATCATCACCACCGATTATTTCAAGGCAGGAGCTGCCGAGCAGATAGAGACCCTGGCCAAGATCATGAAGATTCCTTATGTTTCAATCCGTAATTCCGAGGATATGGAAAGACAGATTGACGAATGGAGCAGTGCCATGGATTCCATCCTGGTGGACTCCGTAGGAAAAAGCCCCAGGGATGAAATGCTTTCGTCGGGAGATGTGATGGCAGGCTGCGGACAGGCGGCTCACAGGTTCCTGGTGGTAAGTGCCTCCACAAAAGGGTCCGACCTGGTAAGGATCATGAAGCAGTTCGATATTTTCGGATACGATTCCGTTATATGCACGAAGCTGGACGAGACCTACCATATCGGCAACCTTATTTCCGCACTTGCGGAGGCAGACAGAAGCATAGCCTACATAACTACGGGGCAGAAGATACATGTAAATATAGAGAAGGCCTCAAAGGAAAGGCTTCTCGGTTATCTGGAAGGATTTGCTGCAGTATGATTGAAGAGGATGTTATGGATAAAGCAGATTTTTTGACTGATGAAGAAAGAATGGAGCAGGAGCTCTGGAAAAAATATAAGGAAACCGAGAATCCGGAACTGGAAAACCAGATAATCAAGAAATATCTTTACCTGGTCAAATATGTGGCAGGTAAGATTCCGCTGAATCCGGGTTCAGGGGTGGAGTTTGAAGATTACTGCGGCTTCGGAGTACTGGGTCTTCTGGATGCAGTCAGGAAATTTGACCTGGGAAAAAATACTAAATTCAAGACCTATGCCATTATCAAGATCAGGGGAGCCATAATCGATGAAATGAGAAAGCTGGATTTTTTCCCAAGATCGGTTCACCAGACTGCCAAGGCTATCGAGGACAATATCAGAATTCTGGAGGAGAAGCTGGAAAGAGTTCCGAGTGATGAGGAAATTGCGGAGCACATGAATATTTCTGTCCAGGAATTCAGACGGAAGCTTCAGAGAGTCAGCTGTACCACCATTATCTCCCTTAATGAGCAGTGGGCTTCCGGTGACAACGACAAGCTATCCCTGCTTGATACCCTTGAATCCCCGGCCGGTCTTAATCCCGAAACCATAGCAGAACGGAAGGAGATCATCAGGGTGGTTTCCGATGCCATCATGACACTTCCTGAAAAGGAGAGACAGGTACTCTTCCTGTATTACAAGGAGGAGCTTACTTTGAAGGAAATCGGCAATACCCTTGATGTTACCGAATCGAGAATATCGCAGCTTCATGCCAAGGCTGTACTGACCCTCAGAACCAGGCTTTCAAATTCAAGAAGGGGAATCTGTTGATCTGGCTGCTTGTTTCCGTAAACCTGGTGTTTCTCCTGGTGGCTCTTTTTGTCATCCGCCGATATTTCAGGCGTGTTTCCGGGGAGCTCAATTCCCTTGTGGAGGAGTTCAACAGAAATGCGGAAAGAAATCTGATACTTCTGGAAGACAGGCTGCGCAGGATAGACAATCCCGACGACCGTACCCTTTACCAGGTCAGGCTTCTTCATAAAGAGGGGCTTTCGGAGGCGGAAATTGCGGAAAAGCTTTCGCTTCCCCTTTCTCAGGTCTCCTTTATCATAGATTTTTCAGATAAGCTCTGACAGCTTTTTCGGCAACAGCCCTTTCATCCCAGGTTATAGATCCATCCTTGTAGATGATGGAGGATTCATGTCCCTTGCCAAGAAGAAGTACCGTATCTCCCGGTTCTGCTGTTTCCACCGCCTTTTCTATGGCTTTCACCCTGTCAGGAATCTTATAGAGCATTTCCTTCGGGAAACTGCTTTCAATGCCGGCTGCAATATCATCAATCACCGCCATACTCTCTTCTCCTCTCGGATCCTCATCCGCCAGGATAATGACATCGCAGTATTCAGAAGCTATTTTTCCCTGGATAGCCCTTTTTTCGGTATCCCGTTCCCCGGCCGAGCCGAAAACCGCAATCAGCTTGTTTTCAGTCTGTTTCTTCATCATCGGGAACAGCTTGGTAAAGGCACCGGGAGTGTGGGCATAATCCACGATAAGGTTGAAATCCTGTCCGCAGTCAACAACCTCCATGCGTCCCTTCACCGATTTAAGCTTTCCTGAAAGGGCAAATACCTCAGCCGGATTGATACCTGTAATCTTTATCACAGCCAGAGCTGTACCCAGAAAATTCTCCACATTGAAAAGCCCCGGAATATTTATCCTGCAGCTGTATCTCTTTCCTTCAAGGACTGCGGTGAAATCTGTACCTGAATTGCTGGCTGCTATATCCTCGGCATGGATATGGGCTTCAGGGTCTGAAACAGAGTATGTGTATACCGGCACCTTGGATGCCTCGATGAAGTGCGGTGCAAAGCGGTCATTTTTGTTGACTATGTTGAAAAGTGTACTTTTTCTGAAAAGATTGGCCTTGTCATCGGCATATTT
This sequence comes from Spirochaetia bacterium, assembly GCA_045606105.1. Classification (GTDB taxonomy): domain Bacteria; phylum Spirochaetota; class Spirochaetia; order CADAEX01; family CADAEX01; genus CADAEX01. The sequence continues at coordinate 66,451 of JAZURI010000003.1, forward strand.
TTCTATTGTTCCGTGAAATTCCAGATGCTCGTGGGAGATATTGGTCATGATTCCTGCCTTGTACTCCACATCGTTGAGCCTCATGGTCCTGTCCGAAAGACCGTGGGAGGTGGATTCCAGGGCAGCATAGATACATCCCTTTCTTGTCATTTCATCCAGTATCATCATTATTTCCGAGGATTCCGGAGTGGACTGCCTGTAAGGGTTCTTGATTATGCTTTCTCCGTCCGAATATTCCACGGTTGAAAGGAAACCGGTCTTCCGTCCCAGGAGATTCAGCATCTGGTAGAGAAAAAAAACCGAGGAGCTCTTGCCGTCCGTTCCCGTAACTCCTATGACACTGAGCCTGGAGGAGGGATGGTCGTAAAGGGCGGAAGCGAGGGCCGACATGGTTTTTTTCGGATTATCAGTCTGCACATAGGTTACATTTTCCCTGAGGACAGCCGGTAATACCGATGTGAATACAGCTGTTGCCCCCTTGTCTGCAGCCGCATCTATGTATCTGTTTCCGTCGGTATGGATTCCCTCGAATGCAAAGAAAGCAAAATTCCTGCCGCATCTCCTGGAATCGTAGGTCACACCCTCTATATCAATATTCACATTGCCCTTTACTTCTGAAAAGTTGCAATGTTTGAGCAAATCAGATAGTTTTTTCATGTATAATATGTTATCAATAATAGTGGAAATCTGCAAGGTTTCGGAGGAATTTATGTTTACACTGCGGGTGGAGGACTGGTTTGCCGCAGCCCATTATCTTGAAAACTATCACGGCAAATGCGAAAACCTTCACGGACATAACTACAAGGTACGGGTTTATGTTTCGGGAACAGAGCTGGGTCCCGGAGGGATGCTCATCGATTTTGCCCTGCTGAAGAAAATGGTGAAGGAGATACTGGACAAGCTGGATCACCGGAATCTCAACGACCTGCCCTGCTTCAGCGGTACCGAGCCGAGTGCGGAAAACATCAGCAGGTTCATTTTCAGGGAGCTGAAACCGATGCTTCCTTCCAATGTTGCCCTTTCGGGTGTGGAGATTTTTGAAACCGAAAAGAACTGCGTGCTTTACAGGGAGGACTGAATGAAAATTTTCATTATTTCAGATATACACGGCAATGATGACTTCATGCCGGTGGAAGAGGAGATAGCACAGGCCGATCTGGTTCTCTGTGCAGGGGATCTTACCCATTTTGATACTGCGGAAAAGGGGATGGCTACAGCCGAAAAGCTTCTTTCCCTCAATCCGTCAACCCGGTTCGTGTCGGGAAACTGCGATTCCCCGGCCCTGGAGGGAATGCTGGCTGAAAAAGGGGTCTCTCTCCACGGGAAAAGCGTGACCTTTGAGAAAAACGGGGAAAAACTGGTGATTTCAGGGCTGGGCGGTTCCCTTACCACGCCCATGTCCACACCGAACACCTGGAGCGAGGCAGAGGCTTCCCCTCTTGTCGGAGCCCTGGATCCCGATACCGACATACTTCTGACCCATCAGCCACCATACGGTTCCAAGGCCGACATAGTCATGAAGATAAAGCATGTGGGAAGCCGGGAGCTTGAAAGATTCATAAAGGAGAATTCTCCACTGCTTTCGGTCTGCGGTCATATTCATGAATCCTTCGGTGTTTCGGAAATAGGAAAAACCAGGGTTGTCAATCCAGGTTCCTACAGGGAAGGAAGATATGCTGTTGTCACTGTTTCGGGAAAAGAGATCGTAAGCATCGATCTGAAATAAAACAGTTGTTTTTTTGTCACTTTTTTAATATTCTATTGTTTATAAGTTAGTAAGGAGATAAATCATGGGACTTAAACTGTTCAACACAATGGGACGCTGCGTACAGGATTTTGTACCGATAGAAGAGGGAAAGGCAGGTTTTTACTGCTGCGGACCCACTGTTTATAACTTTGCCCATATCGGAAACCTTAAGACATACATTTTTGAAGATTTTCTTAAAAGAACACTCATGTATCTTGGCTACAAGGTCAAGCATGTAATGAATATCACCGATGTAGGACATCTTACCGACGATGCGGACGAGGGAGAGGACAAGATGGCCAAAAGTGCCCGCGAAAAGGGGCAGAGCGTCTACGAGATTGCCGAATTCTACACAAAGGCATTCTTCAGCGACATAGACCGTCTCAACATCATCCATCCTACCATCAGCTGCAAGGCCACAGAGCATATCAAGGAAATGATCGAGCTGGTTAAGGTCCTGGAGGAAAAGGGCTTTACCTACGAGGCCGGAGGAAACATCTACTTCTCCATAGACAAATTCCCGGAGTACGGAAAAATGGCTCTTCTGGACAGGCAGAACCTTCAGGCCGGAGCAAGGATCGAGGTGGACGGCAACAAGAGGAATCCTTACGATTTTGTTCTCTGGTTCACAAAATCCAAGTTCGAGAATCACGCCATGATCTGGGATTCCCCATGGGGAAAAGGATATCCGGGCTGGCATCTGGAGTGCAGTGCCATGAGCATGAAATACCTGGGAAAGCATTTCGATATCCACTGCGGTGGTATAGACCACATCAATATCCATCACACCAACGAGATTGCCCAGTCTGAAGCAGCCACCGGTGAAAAATGGGTAAATTACTGGCTTCACGGAGAATTTCTGGTAATGAACAAGGCAAAGATGTCAAAATCTGCCGGAAATTTCCTTACAATCGATTCACTGGCGGAAAAGGGATACGATGCACTGGATTACCGCTATTTCTGTCTCGGCGGCCATTACAGGTCCCAGCTCCAGTTCAGCTTTGAATCGCTGGATGCTGCCAAAAAGGCCAGAAGAAACCTGAATACAAAGGTTGCCGAGCTCAAGGCTGCTGCAAAGCCGGCAGACAAGGGAGCCCTTTCAGAAGAGGCACTGGCTTATATCAGGACCTTTACGGAGGATATTTCCGACGATCTCAACAGCCCGAGAGCACTTGCCAGGGTATGGACCCTTCTCAAGGACGGAAAGCTTTCAGACAGTGAGAAGCTTTACCTTCTTCTCGATTTTGACAAGGTGCTGGGACTCAGGCTCAAGGATGCACAGCTTCCTCCTCAGGAGAGCTGCGAAGAGGAAATCAGCGACGAAATCAAGGATCTGATCAGACAGCGCAACGAGGCAAGAAAGGCAAAGGATTTTGCTGCTGCAGACTTCTGCAGGGATAAAATCAGGGAGCTTGGTTACGAAATAAAGGATACTCCTCAGGGAACTATCTGTAAAAAATGTAACTAATTCTGAAACAGGTTGTTTAAGTAATGGAAGATAAGGCACGAAAGGAATTTTTTGAAAAGGCTTACAGGGAAATCTTTCCCGTTGTAATCAAGGTGTCTTATCATATTACAAAGAATATGGAGGCTGCACAGGATGTGTGTCAGGAGGCTTTTATAAAGTTTTACCACCGTTCTGTTCCTCTTCCCAATGTGGATGAGGCCAGATACTGGCTTATAAGGGTGGTGAAGAATCTTTCCCTGAACTATCTGGAACGGGAGAAGCTTAAATCCCGGACCTTTGAAAAGATGGTAAAGAGTGAGCCTGTTTATACCGATGATACGGGTGAGAGAAGCCTTCTTAAAAAAGAGACGGCGGCCCTGGTGAACGAAGCACTGGAAAAGCTGCCCGAAAAGCTGAAGACCCCTGTTATTCTCAGGGAATTCGGCGGAATGAACTATAAAGATATTGCCAAGGTTCTCGGTATCAGCGAGAGCAATGTAAAGATAAGGATTTTCAGGGGTAGGGAGGCTCTTGAAAATCTGTTGAACAGAGGAGAGGTATATGTGCCCTGAGTTGGATATTCTTTCTACATATTACGACAACGAAATCGAAGCTTCCCTTAGAGAAAAGATCAAGAAGCATGTGGATTCCTGCCCCTCATGTCAGGAAAAGCTTGCCGAATTTGATAAAATATCGGAAATGCTCCATGAAGATGAGCCCGATTTTGACGAAGCCCAGAGCAATGTCTGGGACAGGATCATGAACAGTATCGATACCGAAGAGGAAACACCGGAAGCCGTGACCCCTTCTCCTGCCACCTTCTGGCACAGGAAAATACAGCTTTCAGTTCCGGCCGCCGCTGCCCTGGCAGCTGCCTTCATAGCAGTTTTCTCAATCGGCATGTTCAGCTTCTTTGCCGGCAGGAGCAATGTTCCTACCAACATGAATCCTGAAATAAGCATTACCGATGCCTCAGGTTCTGTCATTGATGACAATCTTCTGAACGACAAGGCCATCGAATTCAATATTCCGGTTGCAAACAACTATATCAGGGCCGGTGAGCCTATGCTCATCAGGGAAGTGGATTTCAGGAACAGGAACGGAAGATACTGATATATGAAAAGATTTCTCTGCTGTCTGTTATTTTTAGCTGCCCCGTTTTATCTTTTTGCCCAGGATTCGGCATACAATGTCTCCATGGAGCTGAAGATCACCGACGGAACAAATCAGCAGACAGTTTCCGATTCCCATGTAAACCATGTGACAACTGCCGGAAAACCGGTAACACTCAATATCAACGGCGGAAATTTCAAGGCCGCTGTTATTATTACCCTTTATAATCAGGGCGAAGATTCCCTGGTTCTTCTTACCCAGAGCAGGGTGGTTTCCACAGACGGTGAGAAAAAGGTCCTGGCAACCGCAAAATCCATTCCGGTGGAGCTTGGGGAAAAGATTCTCTATTTCCCTCTCGGAATTCTCAGCAAGCCGAATAAAGACGGATACAGCTGTATTCTTGAGCTTCAGGTAACACGGCAGATGCAATGAAACGGTCTGCACTCTTTTCCGAAATTACAGCATTCCTGCTTCTTTTTGCCCTTATAGGGGCTTTTCTTTTTATAAGGCAGATTAGGCACGAGGAGCCGGTAATAAAAAGCATTACTCCGGAAATCGGCAATCCGGGCGATATCCTGGAGCTTCAGGGAATAAGGTTCGGAGAGTCCCGTTCATCCACAGGTCCCGTAAAGCCGCTGGGCTCGTCGGTGTTCATAGGCGACAGGAGACTTGTCATTTCCGATTATCTTCTGTGGAGCGATGAAAAAATCAGAATCCGGCTTCCCGATGATATCAGGTCCGGCTTTGTTATGATTGAAAACAAGAAGGGATTCAGCAATAAGCTTCTCTTTACCAGCCGTCAGGAGATTCCAGTAACCGTGGAGGATACGGTTATCAGGGGAACACCCTATATTTCAGGTCTTACGGCCGATTCACCATCCATCGGGGATGAGATTGTCATAGAGGGAAAAGGCTTCGGCTTCGAGCAGGGAACAGGAAAGGTTTTCTTCTCGCTGATTGTTCCTGAGGAAAAGGTTTCAGGCTTGGGAATCAGGGAATTTACCCCTGAATTTGCCGAATATTCCTATGTGGACTGGAGCGATACCGCCATCAGGCTCCGTATTCCGGACGGCGCGGTTTCGGGAAATATATATGTTCTCACAGACCGGGGAAAAAGCAATTATTTCTATCTGGACATGAATGAAAACCAGATGGGCAAAAGCTATGTAAGTCCGGCCGGCTACGAGATAACCTACGACATAGAGCTTTTCAATCCGGGGGTGGAGACAGACAATACCCTTTCCCTCTGGGTTCCCCATTTTATCTCAAGACCTGAGCAGAGAATCATAGAGAGCTCCTCCGGGGAGACACCTGAAATTTCAGGCTACAGGGATACCATGCTCTACAGGTTTACCGGTGAAAAGATAGGCAGCGGACTTATCCTAGGCAATTCCTCCATTTTTGAGCGCTATGAGACAAAGACCTCTGTCACTCCGTCCAGGGTGAGAAGAGACTACAGGAAGGATTCCGTTTTCTACAGGAACTATACCAGGGAAGAATTCCTGATTCCTGTGGAAGCACCCGAAATTGCCATAGAACTGAAAAAAATATCGGTAAACAACAATCCATATACCACATGCCGCAATATCTATAACCATATCTGCCGTATCCTCACCAAGGATGAAAATTGGGGAGAAAACGATGTACTGGCATCCCTTGAGAAAAAGAAGGGAGATTCCTATGCCTATTCCATTCTCTTTACCGCAATGGCCAGAAAGGCCGGAATTCCTGCCAGACCTGTAGCAGGCTTCTATGTTCCGGAGGACCATAAGACAGTACGGCACTTCTGGGCCGAGTTCTTCATACCCGGCATCGGATGGATTCCGGTGGATCCGTTTCTCGGTGACAGCAAGGATAAATCCGCATATTATTTCGGCAACCAGGATTCCTCCCATATTGTCTTTTCAAAAGGAATCGTGAACCTTCCTATACTGAATCCGGCAGGGCACCGCATGTTCAGGGATAAGATGTACTATCTCCAGAATGTCTATGCAGAGACTCTGGGACAGGATGAGTATCTGGATGTGGACTGGAAGGATCTGAAAATCCTCTCCTGGTGGTAATTAATAAAGAATCCTGAAAAAAGTGTTTCCAATGGCAGAAATCGTTGTATTTCCCCCTGCCTTGCGGTATTTTATCAGCTGCTGGAAATTTTCCTGGGTCTGGATAGGGGCAAAAAGCTCTCCTCTCTCCTTAAGCTGATCTGTAAAGAGATTTGTAAGGGTTGTTATTCCCCCCTGTATGAAGATTATGTCAAAAGGTCCCTTGTCGGAAAAATAACCGTAGTTGCTGCCGTAGTAGGCGGTGATGTTATCAAGTCCCTTTTCGGAGAAGATTGCTGTATAGGTTTCTGAATTCCGTCCTGTTTCTATAAGGTAGATTTCCGGAAACAGCTTTGCAAAAACCGATGCGCAGTAACCGCCGTTGTTGGCAATTATCAGTACCCTGGCGTTTTCATAGGTCGATATGTTCCTGAGAACCAGGTTGAGGTCGGAATCGGATGGAATCCTGCCGTCATCCGCAAGAGGTACGGAGGAATCGTCGTAGACATAGCTTTTCAGTTCGTCGGGAATGAAGTCCCCTCTGTCTGTGCTGCGGAGAATCTCCTCATACTGGGGAGCCTTGTTCTGGGCAGCCGGCTGAAACACGGCAATCATCATTAATATAAACAGGAAAACCAATCTCATTGCCGGAATGATACTCACTTTTTTTCAAAAAATAAATAGAAATAAGAAAAAAACAAAAAAAATGTTGACTTATGCAAAAAGAGGGTGTTATCCTAAAATTGAAGTTCCTATAAGGGAAAAACCTTAAATGTTACACGATAGGAGAATTATTATGTCCAAAACAGAACTTATTGATTTCATTGCTGCTGAAAGCGGAATTTCAAAAGCTGCTGCAGCCAAGGCACTCAACGCTACACTTGATGGGATCACAAAGGGCGTCAAAGAGGACGGCAAAGTTGTTCTTGTAGGATTCGGTACTTTTGCTGCTAAGGAAAGAGCTGCAAGAAGCGGTATCAACCCACTTACAAAAAAACCTCTTGAAATTCCTGCAAAGAAAGTTGCAGTTTTCAAAGCCGGAAGCAAATTTAAAGATGCTATAAAATAATTAAATTTTATGCATACAGTATGTACCTCTGTGATATAGCTTCATGGGGGTATTTTTTTTTAAATTATGTACGGAAAAGTTTTATTCGGAATCAACAATATATATACGGTCAGACCTGCAGAAGGGGCTGATGTAATGTGCCGCATCAAGGGCAAGGTCCTGAAGGGCTGCGAGAATGTCTACAATCCCATTACCGCCGGAGATGAGGTGGAATTTGAAAATTCCCTTATTACAGCTCTGCTTCCCAGAAGGAATGCACTGACCAGATGGAACCGGAAAAGGATGATGAGCCAGGTGATTGCAGCCAATCTCGATGTCCTTTTTGTGGTATCCGCAGCGGGAGAGCCTCCGTTCAGGCCCCGTTTTGTGGACAAGATAATAGCAAACTCCTGTAACAAGTATAAGGATGATTATGAAATAGTCCTGGTCATGAACAAATGTGACTTAGGTGTGGATGAGGATATCATGGAGCGGCTTGAAAACTATAAGGAAATAGGCCTTAAGGTTTTCTTTGTATCTGCGTCCACCGGAGAGGGAATCGATGAGCTTAGGGCTTATGCCAGAGGTAAATACTGTGCCTTTGCCGGACAGTCCGGTGTGGGAAAGTCCTCCCTTCTCAATGCTCTCAACAGCGAGGTATCCCGCAGGGTGGGAGAGGTATCCAGGAAATATAACAGAGGAAGGCATGTGACCAACTATTCCCTTTTTGTTCCCGACAATGAATACGGCGGCGGAATTACCGATACTCCGGGAATCAGGGAAATATTCGTGGACGGCATAGAGCCTGAGGAGCTGATTCTCCATTTCATGGAGCTGGCACCATATTACGGAAAATGCAGCTATTCCTCATGTACCCATACGGTGGAGCCGGGCTGTGCCGTAACCGAGGCGGCTGCGGCAGGAAAGATCCACCCCGACAGGTTCGAGGCATACAGAAGGACCTACAGTGAGCTGACAGAGCAGGCAGCGGAAATATATGGAAAAACATATTCTTGACATATCGGGCTTTGAGGCCGTTAAGGAAGGGCTGAAGCAGTATACGGTATCGGAGGGGGGAGCCGCCCTCATAGAGAGGCAGGAGCCGGAAAGCGACTATGCCAGGTGGAGGGAAAGGCAGGATATTTTCTGTGCCCTCAAGCTGGTCCTTTCCAGGGCAACATCCTTTCCGTCGGTAACCTTTCCCGAAATATCCCATTATGCGGTAAAGGCAGCCAAGGAGGGGGCTGTACTGGAGGCCGTTGAGCTGGCATCGGTATATGTTTTCCTTAAAAGTGCGGCGGTTCTCAGGCGTTTTCTCTTTTCCCTGGAAGGCTTTGAAACAGTACGGTTTTTAGGGGACTATGAGGAGTTCCTTGATCTCAGGAATGAAATATCCAGATATCTTCTTCCCAACGGAACCCTGAAAGAGGACAGCATCAGGGAGCTTACCTCCATAAAGAAAAGAATAGCCGCAACCAACCGGCTCATAGCCAGGACTGCAGACGAATATCTCCAGAACAGCGAATACAGAAGCTTCTGGCAGGAGAGCAATGTCACCATGAGGGACGGAAGGGCAGTACTTCCTCTCAAGGCCAATTTCAAGGGGCGTGTCCAGGGAATCATCCATTCCTCCTCCTTCAGGGGAAACACCATCTTCATAGAACCGGCCGGCATGGTGGAAAAAAATAACCAGCTCATGGAGCTTGAGGAGGAATACAGAAGGGAAATCTTCAAGATTCTCAGGAATCTTACCTTCAAGGTAGGCTTTGTTTCAGAGGGGCTGGTAAGGCTTTCGCAGCAGATAGCCCTTTTTGACAGCTATTACAGCCGTGTACGGTATACCGATTCCTACGGAGGAACCATTCCGGACCATTCCGAAAGGGGGATAACCCTCTACGATGCACGACATCTGCTTCTGGGAGATAGGGCGGTGCCGGTGGATATCCTTATCAAGGAAAACATAAACATTCTCCTGATAAGCGGTCCTAATACAGGAGGAAAGACAGTAGCGCTTAAAACAGCGGCCCTTATGGTGCTGATGAACCAGTTCAACCTGGGAATCCCTGCACGGGAAGGAAGCTCGCTGCCGTTTTTCGACAATGTCCTGGCCGATATAGGAGACGGACAATCCATAGCCGATTCCCTTTCCACATTCTCTGCCCACATGAAGAACATTTCCCATATCCTGGAAACAGGGACTGAAAAATCCCTTATCCTGCTGGATGAGCCGGGAACAGGAACCGACCCTGACGAAGGGGCAGCCATTGCCATGTCGGTATTTGACAGCATTGCGGAAAGGAATGCACTGGCCCTGGTTACCACCCATCAGTCCGTAATCAAGAATTATGCCTTTGTAAACTCATTTGCAGAAAATATTTCGGTAAAGTACGATCCCGAAACCTTCACTCCGGAATACAAGCTGGTTTACGGAGTACCGGGAGAGAGCTTCGGTATAGATATAGCGGGCAAGAACGGAATCCCTGAGAGCATAATCGGCAAGGCCAGGGAATATCTGGGCAGCGAAAAGATAAACATCAACCTTCTTCTCAAGCAGATCAGCGAAAAGCATGCAGAGCTGGAGGAACGGGAGGCATCAATCAGAAGCTCAGAAAACGAGATAAAGGAGAGCCGGAGAGAGCTGTCTCTGAAGAAGCTTCAGCTGCAGCAGAAGGAATATGAAATCAGGAAAAATGAAAGTGTATCCTATTCAAGACTGGTAAGCGAAACCTCAAGCCGCCTGGAAAACATGGTCAGGGAGCTGCGGGAAGGGGAGATTACCAAGGAAAAAACCAAGGCTGTAAAGAAATTCATAGATGAAATCCACGAAAACGAGGAAAAGCTGAAGCAGAAGGCCGAAGCCCTTAAAACCGAGGCTGCGGAAGAGGATATTGTCTATAAGCAGGATGATCCCGTCTATGTGGGAGAAAGCCGTCAGGACGGAGTGATTATCCGGGAGATGAAAAAAGGAAAATATCTGGTGGCTGTGGGCCAGCTGAGAATCGTGGTGGACAGCAAGGATCTTTCTCCCGGAAAAGCAAAGGAAGAGAAAGGAAAGATAACAAGGTCTGTACTCAGCAGCTACAGAAAACCTGAATTTGAACTGGATATAAGGGGCTGCAGACTGGATGAGGCCATAGCCCAGCTGGAAAGACAGATGGACAGCGTCCTTCTCTGCGGATTGAATGAATTTTCTGTAATACACGGTACGGGGGAGGGAATACTGCAGAAGGGAGTCCGGGATTTTCTTTCCGGCAACAGGAATGTGGATTCCTTTAAATTTGCCACCCCTGAAAACGGCGGATTCGGAAAGACTCTGGTAAAGCTGGTAAAATGATGGAAAAAAAAGAACTGAGAAAAGAGATAAAAAGAAGATTCGCAGCTCTGGCAAGGGAAGAATTTTCCGTAAAAAGTGCGGTAGTTCTGGAAAAGCTGAAAGCGCTCCCGGAATGGAATAAAGCAGGGACAATCTTTGCCTTTATCTCCATGAAGGATGAAATAGATACGGAAGCAATACTTACGGAAATCCTTGCAGCCGGAAAAAAGCTGGCTGTTCCCCGCATCGATGGGGAAAATCTGGTTTTCCACCTTATAGAAAGCATAACCGAAGGGCTGGTACCCGACTGTTACGGAATCCCGGAGCCTGAGGCCTCAGCTCTGGTGGCAATTCCGGCCGGAAACGACATGATGCTGATTCCCGGGCTGGCCTTTGACAGCCGCAATAACAGGCTGGGGCGTGGCAAGGGCTTCTACGACCGATACCTGGCATCCATTCCGGAAGCTATATCCAGAATCGGAATCTGCTACGATTTCCAGATGGTGGAGGCAGTGCCCACAGAGCCTCACGACAGACCTCTGGACATGATAATTTACGGATAAGACAATGTATGAAATCAAGGAACTGACCCCAAGATGCCTTTTTATGGAAAGCCCTGCAAAGATAGGGATAATCAGGCTTTCTGAAAGCGAAGTGTGCCTTATAGACAGCGGAAGCGACAAGGAGGCCGGGAGAAAGGTACGGCAGCAGCTGGATGCAAACAAGTGGAAGCTGAAAGCCATATTCAACACCCATTCCAATGCCGACCATATCGGAGGAAATGCCTATCTGCAGAAGCAGACCGGATGTGAGATATATGCACCGGGAATAGAGTGCAGCTTCACCCGTCATCCTATACTGGAGCCCTCGTTTCTTTATGGCGGATACCCTTTTTCTGAGCTCAGGCACAAGTTTCTTCTGGCACAGGAAAGCAATGTCCGGCCCTTGACCGCAGATGTACTGCCTGAAGGGATGACAGCAATTCCATTGCCGGGCCATTTTTTCGACATGACAGGATTTACCGTTGAGGATGGCGGAAAAAAGGTTATCTATCTGGCAGATTCCCTTTCGGGAGAGGCAACCCTGAAAAAATACCGCATAGGTTTTATCTACGATGTGGGCCGTTATCTGGAGACCCTGGAAAAGGTAAAGAAGCTGGAGGCCGATATATTTGTACCATCCCATGCGGCGGTGACTGACAACATAGCACCCCTGGCACAGACAAACATTGACAATGTACTGGAAAACGGGGAAATCATCCTGGAAATATGCAGTGAAGCTACCTGTTTCGAGACTGTCCTGAAAAAGCTCTTTGACAGATACGGCCTTACAATGAATGCCCAGCAGTATGTCCTGGTGGGAAGTACCGTACGGAGCTATCTTACCTGGCTGAAGGAAACCGGCCGGCTGGAAATGATTTTCGAGAGCAACATGATGCTCTGGAAAAGAAAAAAATAAAAAAATTTTACCGATACATGTCAATTTTTCTCATACAGACCCCTTGTATGAATCAAAAAGGGGTGAATAACACCACAGTGCGATTTTTTTTCAGAAGAACTTTGCAATATATCCCTGTATAAAGATTATAAACAGGATTACCGGCAGGATGTACTTGGAGTACCATCTCAGCTTTTCAGGCATTGCAATACCGTTTCCGGTGTTCGCTTCCTTGATGAAATTGTTCCAGCCCCAGCCGTACTTGTCTGAAACGCAGAACAGTACATAAGTCAAAGAGCCCAGTACCAGCAGGTTGTTGCTCAGGATAAAATCTTCCAGGTCCAGGATTGTGGAGCCCGGTCCCAGCGGCTGGATGAAGGAAAGCACATTGAATCCCAGGGCTGCCGGCAGGGAAAGGATTATCATGGCAAAGATGTTTGTAAGGCAGGATTTTCTTCTGCTCCAGCCCCACAGGTCCATTCCGAAGGAAACTATGTTTTCAAATACGGCCACTATTGTGGAAAGTGCCGCAAAGAGAAGGAACAGGAAGAAAAGCGATCCCCAGATGCGTCCTCCCGGCATGTTGGAAAAAACCAGGGGAAGGGTTTCAAATATAAGTCCCGGTCCCGCACCCGGATTCACCCCGTATGCAAAGCATGCCGGAATGATGATGAGTCCCGAAGTAAATGCTACAAAGGTATCCAGGGCCGCAATTGAAAGGGCCTCTCCGAAAAGTCTTCTTTCCTTCTTGATATAGCTTCCGAAGATAGCCATTGATCCTACACCGATGGAGAGGGTGAAGAATGCCTGACCGATGGCGGCAAAAAGCACTTCTCCGATGGAATGATTAGTTATTCTGGAAAAATCGGGAACAAGATAATATCTCAGTCCCTCTTTCGAGCCGGGAAGGATAATGGAATGGATAGCCAGAAGTACAATGATTACAAGCAGTGTCAGCATCATGAACTTGGTTATCTTTTCAACTCCCTTCTTGAGTCCCATGGAGCAGATAAGGAAGCCGGAACCAACTGTCAGCATCATGTATTTGACCATGGATCCCGGATTTGAAATAAGGGCTCCGAACTGTGCCGCTATATCAGGTGCGGTTGCTCCTATAAAATCCCCATTGAGGCTTTTCAGCAGATATGCGAACATCCAGCCTGTCACACTGGTGTAGAACATCATCAGCATGTAGTTTCCGATTACTCCCACATAGCCCATTATGTGCCATTTGGTTCCCTTCGGCTCCAGTACCCTGAATGATTTTGCAATACTTTTCTGGGAAGCTCTTCCTACGGAGAACTCCATGGTCATTATAGGAAGCCCGAAAATGATGAGGAAAAGAAGGTATATGAGGATAAAAGCAGCTCCTCCGTACTCCCCGACTATATACGGAAATCTCCAGACATTTCCAAGTCCTATGGCGCATCCCGCCGATATAAGTATAAAACCGAGTCGTGAGTTGAACTTTTCTCTTTCCATTTTCTTCTCCTAAAAAACATTATAATTCTAGCCTTAATTCAATCGGGTTGCAAGTATATTGATTATCAATTTGACTGTATGCTTGAATAAAATATTCTATAGTGATATTCTTAAACCATTATGGCAGATGAAAAATTAAGTATTATCAGGCATTCCGCATCCCATGTAATGGCTGCTGCAGTGCTTCAGATGTTTCCCGATGCAAGAATAGCTATCGGACCATCAATTGAAAATGGTTTTTATTACGATTTTGAGCTTCCGCGTCCATTGAAGAAGGACGATTTTCCTGAAATCGAAGAGAGAATGAAGGGAATTATCGACCAGAAGCAGGATTTTATCCGCAGGGAGGTAACCAGAGCCGAGGCTCTCGAGCTTTTCAAGGATCAGCCTTACAAGACAGAGCTTATCAATGACCTTCCGGAAGACGAAATCATTTCTATCTATACTGTTGATAAATTCACGGACCTTTGCCGCGGTCCCCATGTAGAAAATACAAAGATGATCAATCCACAGGCTGTAAAGCTCCTTTCCATTGCAGGGGCTTACTGGAGAGGTGATGAAAAACGCCCTATGCTCCAGCGTATCTATGCCACAGCCTTCACCAATCCAAAGGATCTCCGTCTCTATCTCCAGCATCTTGAGGAGCTTGAAAAAAGAGATCACCGCAAGATCGGCAAGGAGCTTGACCTTTTCCACATCGATGACGAGAATCCGGGTCAGGTTTTCTGGCATTCCAAGGGTTGGACCATCTACCGCATCCTGGAGGACTATGTCCGCGCCAAGATCAAGGAAGACGGCTATATCGAGGTAAAGACCCCTTTTGTCATGCCTCAGTCTCTCTGGGAAAGATCTGGCCACTGGGCAAAATATAAGAAGAACATGTTCATTACAGAGAGTGAAAAGCGTATTTTCGCCCTCAAGCCGATGAACTGTCCGGGGCATATCGAGATTTTCAAGCAGGGGCTCAAGAGCTACCGCGATCTTCCTCTCAGGATGGCTGAGTTCGGAAGCTGTACCAGAAACGAACCTTCAGGAACCCTTCACGGTGTAATGCGTGTAAGAGGCTTTGTCCAGGACGATGCCCATATCTTCTGTACAGAGGAGCAGATCCCTTCAGAGGTTGCAAAGTTCTGTCATCTTCTCAAGGACATTTACAGGGATTTCGGATTTACAGAGGACAAGATTATCGTTAAGTTCTCAACCCGTCCCGAGCTCCGTGTAGGTGATGATGCCACATGGGACAGGGCAGAGGCTGCTCTTGCAGATGCTTGTACAAAGGCAGGACTTGAGTATGAGATTTCTCCAGGCGAGGGTGCATTTTACGGACCTAAGCTTGAGTTCACTTTGGTAGATGCTCTGGGCAGACACTGGCAGTGCGGTACAATCCAGGTAGACTATCAGCTTCCTTCAGGGGAAAGACTTAATGCCGAATATGTGGGTGAGGACAATGCAAAGCATAATCCTGTAATGCTCCACAGGGCTGTACTCGGTTCCCTGGAACGCTTTATCGGTATTCTTCTTGAAAACTTTGCAGGAGCTCTTCCTGTATGGCTTGCTCCGGAGCAGGCAATGGTTATTCCTGTAGCTCCGGCCTTCAACGAATATGCCGGAAAGGTTCTGGAAACTCTTAAGAAGGCCGGTATCCGTGCCGTTCTCGACGACAGCGAACAGCGCATGAATGCCAAGATCAGAGCTGCACAGGGACAGAAGATTCCGTATATGTTCATTATCGGTGAAAACGAGGCCAATGAAGGCAAGGCTTCCATCAGACTCAGAACCGGAAAGCAGATGAACGGACTTACTCTTGAAGAATCTGTAAATTTTGTACTTGACAAAATTGAGAAAAAAGAAGAAATATAATAATAGGAGATTAACAGAATATCCATGAAAAGAAACTATATGATAAAATCATTTTTTTACTTTAGTTTTTTTGCCTCACCTTTGTGCATGGATTTTGCTGTGGTCTAGTACGTTGTGCTAACTTTATCAGGCTCTGCAGTAAAATCTGCAGAGCCTTTTTTTTTGTTTAAAGGAGTTTTTTTATGGTAATTATTTTGAAGGAAGGGGCAGAGAAAGCCAGGATAGATTACCTGGTCAATCTGCTGAAGGGAAAAAATCTTGATGTCCATGCTGTAAGCGGTTCCGAAAAGACTATTCTCGGACTTATCGGAGATACAGCCAAACTTGATATAGACCTGGTAAAATGTCTGGATATCGTCAGCGATGTAAAGCGTATCCAGGAGCCATATAAGAGTGTAAACAGAAAATTTCATCCGGATGACACAGTTGTTACGGTAAATGACAATATAAAGATCGGAGGGGGCCATTTCCAGCTGATTGCAGGTCCTTGTTCCGTTGAATCCCAGGATCAGGTGGCTCTTATTGCCGAAAAGGTAAAGGAGGCCGGTGCCGGAATGCTCAGAGGAGGTGCTTTCAAGCCTCGTACTTCTCCGTATGCTTTCCAGGGGCTTGGTGCCGAGGGTATCAGATATCTTGAAAACGCCAAGGAAAAGGTGGGAATCCCTATTGTTACCGAAATCATGGATATTTCCAGACTTCCTCTTTTCGAGAATGTGGACATTATCCAGGTAGGTGCCAGAAACATGCAGAACTTCGAGCTTCTGAAGGAGCTTGGTCATACAAGAAAGCCTATTCTGCTCAAGAGGGGACTTTCCAATACCATCGAGGAGCTTCTCATGAGTGCCGAATATATCATGGCCGGAGGAAACGAACAGGTTATCCTTTGCGAAAGAGGTATTCGTACCTTCGAGACAGCCACCAGAAATACCTGTGACATTGCAGCTGTACCGCTTCTGAAGGAGCTTACCCATCTGCCGGTAATTGTTGACCCAAGCCATGCCACAGGAAAGGCCATATTGGTAAAGCCTCTGGCTCTGGCCGCAGTTGCTGCCGGTGCCGACGGACTTATTATCGAGGTTCACAACGATCCTCAGCATGCAAGATGCGACGGTCCTCAGTCTCTTACTCCGGAGGCCTTCCTGGATCTGGCAAGGTGTGTTGAGCAGATCCGTCCTTATGCATACAGAAGAGGCTGACAGGATATGATAACCATTCGGAGAGGTATGATCAGGGAAGCAGGCTCGTTTTTAAGTTCCCTGCTGAAGGGGAGGAAAGCTCTTGTTGTTTCCGATGACAATGTGGCGCCCCTTTATTCGGGAGTCTTGATTTCGTCCCTGGAGCAGGCCGGCTATGAGGTGTCGCTTTATGTTTTTCCCCACGGAGAGGAGCATAAGAGCCTTAAGACAGTGGAGGAGATTCTTGAATCTGCGGGAAGAAGCAATTTTTCCAGAAGCGATTTCTTTGTTTCCCTGGGTGGGGGAATCTGCGGCGACATGACCGGTTTTGCCGCTGCCGTTTACCAGAGAGGAATAGATTATGTGCAGATTCCCACTACCTTGCTGGCAGCTGTGGATGCCTCTTCCGGCGGAAAAACCGGTGTGAATCTGGCCTCCGGAAAGAATCAGGCCGGTGCCTTTCATCTTCCCAAGGCGGTTATCTTTGATCCCGATACTCTGAAAACCCTTTCCGGATCCTGTATCAATGACGGCAAGGCAGAGATAATAAAGCACGGTATCCTGTCCGGAGGTGAGCTTTTTGAGCTTGTCGTAAAGGGCAGGATAATGGAGGATATAGAGCATGTGGTTGCCTTGAACGTGGCTGTGAAGGAGTCCTATGTGGAGCAGGATCTTCACGATAAAGGGGTCCGGCAGCTTCTTAATTTCGGGCATACAATAGGGCATGCAATAGAAAAATGCAGCAATTATACCATATCCCACGGTCAGGCTGTGGCAATGGGAATGGTGGCTGAAACACAGGCTTTTATCAAACTATACAATGAAAAGTCTATAATGTTAGATATTATTAAAAATATACTTTTAAAAAACAATATAAAATATGATATCGGTTACAGTGCAGAGGAGCTGTATCAGGCAGCACTCCATGACAAGAAAACTGCTCTCGGACATATCAATATCATAGCTCCCGAGGCAGTGGGCCGATGTACTTTAAGGTCACTTCCCGCAGACCGTCTGAGGGAATATATCGAGGCAGGTCTATGATGGATATTATCGTAAACCCGGCTCCTCTTTCAGGCCGGCTCCCTGCCCCCGATTCCAAGTCCGATATCCACAGGAAGCTTATCTGTGCCGCCCTCTGCGAAACAGAAACCTTTATCGGTACCGTTGATACCGGTTACTGTGATGATGTCCTGGCTACCGTCGGTTGTCTCAGGGCTCTGGGTGCAGATATTGCTGTTGTTCCGGAAAAAGGGATGAGGGTTCTTCCGGTAAGGACTTCATCCTCCGTTCCTGTGTTGGACTGCCGGGAATGCGGCTCCACACTCAGGTTCCTGGTTCCGGTGGCGGCCGGGCTTTATGATGAGTGCCGTTTTACCGGTGCCGCTTCCCTGGCCGGCAGACCGCTGGCTCCTCTGCTGGAAGCCATGGCTTTTCACGGAAAGAGATACGATTCCTCCAGGCTTCCTCTGACCTTGAGCGGAAAGCTTGCATCCGGAGAATATGTTCTGCCGGGAAATATCAGCTCCCAGTTTATATCAGGGCTCCTTTTTACCCTGCCTTTCCTTGATGGGGACAGCAGCATAAGGCTTACTTCAGCATTGGAATCGGCAGAATATGCTGAAATGACAATCAGGGTCCTGAAGCAGTTCGGAATAGAAATCGGCCGCCTTGGACCGGTTGATGCTTCTGCCGGTTCAGCCGGGGACAGAGGTTTCATTGTCAGAGGGGGACAGAGGTTTGTCTCTCCGGGCAGTGTCAGAGCCGAAGGGGACTGGTCTTCATGTTCCTTTCTCAGCCCTTTCGGTGCCGTATATACAGGGCTTGATGAAAATTCACTGCAGCCGGACAGGGCTGTAATAAAATATATGAAAATGATGAAGCCGGGGACAGAGGTTGATGAGCTTCATATTGATGTTTCCCAGAATCCGGATCTGGTTCCCGTCCTTTCTGTCATGGCCTGTTCGGTCAGGGGTCGTGTGTTTCTGGAGAACGGGGCGCGGCTCAGGATTAAGGAGAGCGACAGGCTGACCTCCTGTGCCGCAATGCTCAGGAGTCTGGGAGGAAATGTTACCGAGCTGGCCGATTCCCTTGTCATAGAGGGATGCGGTTCTCTGGAAGGGGGAACCGTGGATAGCTTCAACGATCACAGAATAGTCATGGCTGCATCAGCTGCAGCTGTTTTATGCCGTACTCCCGTGACCATCAGGGGAGCAGAGGCTGTAAATAAATCCTATCCCGGTTTTTTCAGGGATTTTACCAGAGCAGGAGGTAGTTACAATGTCATTTAATTTCGGAAAGAATATACATTTTTCAGTTTTCGGTCAGTCCCATTCCAGGGCTATGGGGGTGGTTATCGATACCCTTCCTGCCGGTATTTCCGTTGATATGGAAAAGGTGGAGGCCTTCATGGCCAGAAGAAGACCTGGTTCATGGCTTACTACAGCCAGGAAGGAGGAGGACAAGGCTGAAATCATTTCCGGTCTTGCAGAGGGAAAAACCTGCGGATCGCCCCTTTGTGCCGTTATTCAGAACAAGGATTGCCGTTCCTCCGATTATGACAAGCTGAAAAAGGTTCCCCGTCCCATGCATGCCGATTATCCGGCCTTTGTGAAATACGACGGGTTCAATGATATTGCAGGCGGTGGCCACTTTTCCGGCCGTCTTACCGCTCCGCTCTGCTTTGCAGGGGCTCTCTGCATGCAGCTTCTTGAGGAAAAGGGAATTTATATCGGAGCCCATCTTGCATCTGTAGGGGACGGGGCCGACTCCTATTTCGATCCTGTCAATACCGATGCCGGAATACTGAAGAAGCTGAAGGAGGCTGAATTTCCGGTTCTGGATGAGCAGGCCGGCGAGGTGATGAAGCAGCAGATTTCCGTGGTGAAGGCAGCGGCCGACTCCATAGGTGGTGTTGTTGAATGCTGTATTATCGGTCTGCCGGCCGGTGTGGGGGAAAGCGGCTTCGATTCCATGGAAAGCAATCTGGCAAAGATCCTTTTTGCCGTTCCTGCCGTAAAAGGGGTGGAGTTCGGATGCGGATTTGCCGCTGCCGGAATGAGGGGAAGCGAGCATAACGATCCTTACTGCATGGACAAGGATGGCAATGTCAGAACCAGAAGCAACAATCACGGCGGTATCCTGGGCGGCCTTTCCACCGGCATGCCTGTAATATTCCGTGTCGCCTTCAAGCCGACCCCATCCATCGGTCTGGCCCAGGAGAGCGTTAACCTTGATGAAAAATCCAATACAGTGCTTCAGATTGAGGGCAGACACGATCCTTGCGTGGCTGTCAGGGCTGTTCCCTGTGTAGAGGCAGCGGCCGCCCTTGTTATCTATGATTACCTTGCCGGCAGCAAAGGAGGCTTGTGATGTATGCCCTTATAGGAGAAAAGCTGGGACACAGCTACTCACCTCTGATCCATTCCTTTTTCGGAATCCATGACTACAGGCTTGTTTCCATGCCTCCCTCTGAACTGGAAGCTTTCTTTGAGAAAAGGAAATTCAAGGGAATAAATGTTACCATTCCCTACAAGAAATCGGTAATCCCTTATCTTGATGAAATATCCCCGGAGGCTGAAAAGATAGGGAGCATCAATACCATCGTCAACAGGGACGGCAGGCTTGTGGGATACAATACCGATTATTTCGGATTTCTTTATACAGCCGATAATGCAGGGATAGAGCTGAGGGGAAAAAACATACTGATACTGGGAAGCGGCGGTGCCTGTGCGGCAGTGAAGGCAGCCTGCGGGGACAGAGGTGCAGCCTCCGTAACCGTGGCCTCCAGGACAGGGGAAACCAATTACGGAAATATCTACCAGCTTGAAAATACCCAGGTCATCATCAATACCACTCCTGTGGGAATGTACCCCAATAACGGTGACAGACTTGTAGATCCCGGCCGTTTTCCGGCCTGCGAAGGGGTTATTGACCTTATATACAATCCTCTTTATACCGGACTGCTCCTGGATGCCCGGAAGCTGGGGATAAAAACTGCCAACGGTTTTCCCATGCTGGTGGCTCAGGCAAAATATGCTTCTGACATCTTCAAAGGGATAAAAAGGGAGGATTCCATCATAGAGGAGGCCCTGAAAAAGGCTCTTTCTGTGGTTTCCAACCTGGTTCTGGTAGGGATGCCGGGCTGCGGAAAGAGTACGGTGGGAAGAAGCCTTTCTGCCATGCTGAACCGGAAGGTCCTGGATACCGATGCCATTATAGAGAAGAAGACAGGACATTCCATTCCGTGGATATTTGACAAGGAGGGTGAAAGTTCCTTCAGGGAGACAGAACGGGCTGTCATTGAATCGGTGGGGAAGGAGAAAGGGTATATCATCTCCACAGGGGGAGGCTCTGTTCTGGACGAAAAGAATGTGGATGCCCTGAGACAGAACGGTATTGTGGTATTTCTGGAAAGGGACCTGAAGAGGCTGGCCATAAAAGGGCGTCCTTTATCCAAAAGCGGCAAGCTTGATGAAATGTATGCCGCAAGGTTACCATTCTACAAAAAGGCAAGTGACATCATCGTGAAGAACAATTATCAGGCTGATGATACTGCCTACAATATTCTGAAGGAGCTGGGATGGCTATGAAGAAGATACTTGTGATAAACGGCCCCAATCTCAACATGCTGGGGATAAGAGAGCCTGAAATTTACGGAAGAACCACATACGGAGAGCTGGTCTCCATGCTGGAGAGCTGGGGTAAGGAGCTGGGGACAGAGGTGAAGACCTTCCAGAGCAACCACGAAGGGGCCATCATCGATGAAATCCAGGCTGCATACAGGGTTTACGACGGCATAGTCATCAATCCGGGAGGATATACCCATACCAGCGTGGCTATTCCCGATGCCATCAGGGCTGTGGGGATTCCTGCCGTGGAGGTCCATATTTCCGATGTGGATTCCCGTGAGGAATACAGGAAAATATCCTATGTTTCCGGAGCCTGCATAGCTGTCATAAAAGGAAAAGGGCTTCCCGGTTACAGGGAAGCCCTTCAGATACTGTCCGACAGATAATTCTCTTACATTGTGCCGGTGGCATTCTGCCAGTCGAAGTAGGCACAGAGATAATTGTAAACCGATGAGATATGGTTCAGCTCAGCCGATTCCAGGGATATTCTTGTATCCTTCAGCTCCAGCTGGGTCATTACACCGTTCTCAAAGGAGGTTTCCGCAATGTCGTATGCCTGCTTTGCTGTAGTCAGTGTGGTTTCGGCCAGTGCGATACTCTCGAATTCCTTCTGGAGTGTCAGGTAAATCTGCCTGAGCTCAGTAATGATATCCTCTCTTTTCTGCTGAAGCTTGATTTCGGTCTGTTCAGCCTCCAGCTTCACCTGTCTGTCCTGGGCTGTAAGGGCTCCTCCTGAAAAGATCGGAAGTGATACGGTAAGTCCTACGGAGAAGACATCCCTGTCATTTTCGCTGAAGGCTTTTCCGATATCGTTGTCAGATGCCGAATAACCGTAGGATGCATCCAGGGATACAGTAGGGTAGTGATTTGCCCTGTTGGCTTTTATATTCAGCTCTCTCAGCCTTTTTTCACCCAGCAGTGCCTTGTAGTCGGCTCTTTCTGCCAGAACCTCACCGAAGGAAATCTGGTTAGGCATATCGGGATAAACCGTAAAATCGCCTGAAATCCTTACATCCTCCTCCTGAGGGATTCCTGCCAGGTTTTTCAGGTTGATAAGACAGATCTCCTTGTTCATCTTGGCATTGGTTGTTTCAGGAACCGCCATTTTCCAGTCTACCTCCGCATTGAGGAAGGCCAGCTTGGAGACAATTCCTGTCTCATATTTCTTCTTCATGAGTTCATAATGCTCAAAGGCCCTTTTTTCGGTCTCCTTCTTGATGTTATAGAGCATTTCCAGAAGATAGCACTGGAAGAAAACCTTTTTTGCCGCTGTGATTATGGCATCGTTCTGGGCTTCGTACACCGATTTTGACATGCTCTTGTATTCCTTGCTGGCCTTGATGGCATTCAGGACATTGAGGTTGAAAATTTCCTGTGAAAGACCGAGCCCGAAGCTGAAGTCGTAATCCTTGTTCACATCCACATCGGCATAGTTGAAGTTTCCGGTAGTCTTGTCTGCGGAAACCGCTGTCATCTGCTCCACATCTATGAAGTTCCTTGTTAAGGAAGAACTGAGCCCGATGGATGGAAGTGCCTGTGACCTGGCCAGCTTCACCTGTTCATCAGAGGTTTTGAGCTGTGATGCTGCCAGCATGAGATCCTTGTTGTTCTTTTCCACCATGGAAAGGTAATCCTCCATGGTATATTCCTTTGAAAAGGCCGGAGCCGCAGCCAGAAGCATGACTCCGATCAAAAATATTGTTAATGTTCTACTGAATTTCATTAGCTTTCAGCTCCTGTAATTAATGCCTGTTTCTTTTCCTTTTTCTCCTTTCTGCCTGAAAAAAGGAACTGGGATGCCGGGATGATATAAAGGGTCAGTACTGTTGAAACCAACAGACCTCCTACACTTACCAGACCCATCGGCTGTCTCATTTCCACCCCCTGTGCACCGATACCGATGGCCATAGGAAGAAGACCAAGGATAGTGGCGATGTTTGACATGAGGATAGCCTTCAGCTTTGTAGGACAGGCCTCGATAAGGGCATCCTTCATGGACATTCCCTGCTCACGCCTCAGCTGGTTGGTGTAGTCCAGGATAAGGATAGCGTTGTTTACTACCATACCTACAAGCATGATGATAGCCATCATACCGATAAAGTTCATCTTGATTCCGGTCAGGAGGAAGATGGCGACAACACCGATCATGGCCAGCGGAACCGTGGAAAGGATAAGCACCGGCTGCCAGAGGTTTTCCAGGATTGCTGCCAGAAGCATGTATGTCAGTACTATGGCAATGATGAATACCAGGGCCATCTGCTGCATGGTCTTGGTCATCTCTTCCGCATTTCCGGCCGGCTGGTACATGTATCCGTAAGGGAAGTCTATTTCTCCGATAATATTCTCTATTTCCGCAAGGATGGTACTCTGGGCATGACCCGGTGCCACATCGGCGGTAAACTCGATTACCTTTTCCCTGTCGGATCTGGTGATCTTGTTGAAGCCTTCGGTATACTTGATATCTGCAAAATGGGAAACAGGGAATATTCCTTTCGGTGTGGAAACCATTACATTCCTGATATCCTCATAGCTCTTGATGTTTTCATCAACAAGGATAACCTTGATGTCATATTCCTCTCCGCCGTCCTTGAACTGTGTCATGTCCATACCGTCCAGGGCAGTTCTCAGGGTTACGGCAATTTCCTGTACAGATGTTCCTGTATCGGAAATCTTTTTAAGGTCAGGAGTTATGGTAATTTCAGGTGCTCCGGACTTGCTGGTGGTGTTAAGGTTCATTACACCCGGAATCCTTTCAATGAGAGGATAGATCTCATTCTTGTATTCATCCAGCTTATGCATGTCAGGTCCCTTGAGATAGAAGTCGATAGGGGCGCTGCTTGGTCCGTTGGCTGCAGATGCAGCTCTGATTACCGCACCCGGAAGGTCTGAAAGGTCCTTGGTTATCATACCTGCTATCTGTGTTGTGGTATAAGGTCTATCTGCCTTAGGCACCAGGGTAAGGGTAACCTTGGCCACGTTTACACCTGTATCGATGATAGAGAGTCTTCCGATGGTGGTTGTTCCCTGCTCGATATAATCGGTATATTTCTTAAGCCTGTTTTCTACTATCTTTGTGAATTCTGTGGTAGACTCAAGGTCATTTCCCTTGGCCAGCTCCATTTCAATTTCGATTTTTCCCTGGTCCATGTCAGGCATGAACTCAAACGGAATATATTTGAAAAGGTACATTGATGCAACAAACAGCACGAAGGAGGCTCCCACTACCATGAGACATCTGAGCTTTGTTCCGAGAATGGCGGAAACAGTCTTCTTGTAGGCTCTTTCCCAGGATTTGAACATGGCTTCCAGCTTATCTCCGATAACATGCTTCTTGTTGTCCTTTTCAGGAATGATGTAGGCTGCCAGCATAGGGGTAAGGGTAAAGGCAATGAAAAGAGAGAACAGTGTTGCAAAAACTACAGCCAGGGCAAACTCTGCCAGGAACTGACCGATGATACTGTTCATGGTACCCAGCGGAAGGAATACCGCAACGTTGGTAAGGGCTGATGCCAGAACTGCCACCGCAATCTCTGTTGTACCCTTGGAAGCGGCTTTCTTGCTGGATTCCCCGTTTTCCTTGTGTCTGAAAATGTTTTCCAGGATAACTACGGAGTTCATTACCAATACACCTACGGCAGTGGAAAGTCCCATGAGTGACATTACATTGAGGGAATATCCCATTATCTGCATTGTAATGAAGGTCGGAATGATGGAAATAGGCATTGTAACCGCTACAATGATGGTAGACCTGAAGGAGTGGAGGAAGAACAGGAGAATGGCTGCTGTAAACAGGATACCAAGGATGATGTTTGACATGGTATCATCAATGGAGTTCTGTGTTACGGAAGCTTCCTCTGCTGTAATGTAAAGGTTTACACCTGCAGGAAGCTCGCTGCTGATGTCCCTGATTACCTTTTCAATTCCTTTATAGATTTCTACAGCGTTTCCTTCCGATGTCTTGGTGATTTCGAAAAGGATGGCGTTGTCGTTTCTGATGTCTTCCTTCAGGTTGAAATAGATAGTCCTCTCCCTGGCCTTTTCATGGGAGTCGGTAACAGTGGCCACATCCTTTATTTTCTTGTAGCCCTTGCCTGTAGGGATTTCAAGCTCTCCCACAGCCTCTATGGTTTCGAATTCACCGTCAAACTTTACGGAAAACTCCTGTCCCTTGTCCTGGAAGGTTCCGGTAGGAAGGTTGATGTTTGAAGCAGCCAGTACATTGTTTACCTGCACCAGGGAAATCTGGTTCTGGAAAACAACCTTGTTGTCAAATTCCACATGGATCTCTCTTTCGAGACCTCCTGTAAGGGTGGTTTCACCTACACCGTTTACCTGTGAGAAAAGGTTCTTTATTTTCTTGTCGGCCAGGTCATAAAGCTCTGTCATGGAGATCTGGCTGCTGTCTCCTGCCAGAAGTACATTCATGATCGGCTGTTCGTTGATGTTGATCTTGATGATTTCCGGTGCATCGGCTCCGTCGGGAAGATCTCCCAGGATGTTGTCTACCTTGTTGGTGGTTTCCTGGACCGCCGTGTCCTGGTCTTTTCCCATCTCAAATTTCAGCAGTATCAGCGCCACGTTTTCAAGGGAGTAGGAGGTTATCTCATCCAGTCCGCTGATCATGGATACCGCATCCTCGATTTTCTTGGTTACCTGGGATTCAATCAGGTCAGGGGAGGCACCTGTGTACTGTACCTGAACTACTACATAAGGAAGATCGACAGATGGTGTGATGTTTGTAGGAAGGGTGGTGTATGCCAGTCCTCCGAACAGAATAAGGCCTATGATGACCATAGACATGAGAACAGGCCTTTTTATAGATAATTCAGCAATATTCATGATATATTACTCCTGATCTATAACCCTGATTGTTGTTCCGTCGGAAATGTTCCTGTTTCCGTCAGTGATAAGGGCATCTCCGAACTTGAGACCGCTGATGATCTCCACCTGGTCCTTGAAGTTCTTTCCTGTCACGATCTGCTTTCTTACAGCCTTGTTGTCCTGTGCCAGGAAAACGAAAGCCTTCTCTCCCTGGAAAATAATATTCTTTCTTTCAAGAACAACGATATTCTGCTTTTCGTATGTTACCAGGGTAATCTTTGCATTTACACCGCTGGGGATAGTGGTTCCGTTGTTGATGAATTCGATTACGGCACCGAAAGCCTGCTTGTCAGGGTTCATGGCCAGGTCCAGCTGGACAATCTTTCCCTCGATGAAGTTTCCTTCCCATGTGGCTGTTGCTGTATCTCCCAGCTTTACGGAGCTGATATCCTTTTCCTGGATCCAGATCCTGCTTTTCAGCCTGCTGATGTCGGAAACGGCAAAAAGCACATCTCCCGATTTTACATCATCGGTTTCGGTAACATTCATTCTGGTAAGTGTTCCGCTGATAGGGGCAATGACATCAATTTTTTCCTTTACATTGTTCCAGTTGGCCAGGCTCACCTCGTACTGGGTCTTGGCATTGTCATAGTCCTGTTTTGAAATACCCTGGGCTTTGAAAAGGGCAGACATTCTATCAAAGGTGGCCTTTGCATTTTCATAGGAGGTTTTCAGCTGATAATAGTTGGCAGCCGGGTTGTTCTTAGGGAATGATACGATTACATCATCCTTCTTTACCTGATCTCCTACGGAAAAATGGATTTTTTCCACGGAATCATCTATTTTTGCAGATGCTGTGGATTCCTTGATACCGTTTACTGCAGAATCATATGTAAGGATATATCTGAAATTAGCCGGTTTCAGGGACTTCACATTTACAGGAACCCCCTCCTCGGCATGAATCTGGGCCATGCTTTTTGTATTTATCTCCTCGTCGCTTTTCTTGCTGCAGCCTGTAAAAGCCAATGATGCTGCAAGTACTGCAACTCCTAAAATCCTGATGTTCATTTTCCCTCCTGATAAATCTTGTAGCTATGAAAAATACCTTCTATGAATCTGTCTATGACATTGTCCACTGTTTCCTTGTCCAGTTCCGGAAAGGGCTTGGAAAGATGTCCGATAAGCCCGTCCACAAAGGAACTCATGGCAATGAAGCTTTCGTAGATCTCCTGTTTCTTTTCCGGCTCCTGTGTAATATCGATGCCGTATCCTCTGCAGGTTCTATCCACTATGGCATCCCGCATTTCAGTACTTGAAAGGGAATGCTTCTCGTTGGTTATAGCCATGAATATCTTGTCTGAAAGGGTCTGCTCCTCATTAAGGAAGGTATTCATCAGCACCTTTCTCTTTACTCTGACAGATTTGTTGTCTATATACCAGTGACACAGACCCTTGATGGTGTTGGTTATCTTTTCCTGCGGTGTTTTTCCGGTTTCATAGAAAAAATTCAGCTTATCCGAAGTTTCTTCATATAATGTTCCGGCAATACAGAGCAGTATATCTTCCTTGTTCTTGAAATACCAGTAAAAAGCTCCTCTGGTAACTTTAGCCAGCTTGCATATATCGCTGATCTTGGCTCTGGAATAACCCATCTTGTCGAAAACAGTCACTGCTGATTCGATTATGGCGAGCCTGGTTTTTTCTGCATCTTCATGTGTTCGTTTCATGGAC
This sequence comes from Spirochaetia bacterium, assembly GCA_045606105.1. Taxonomy (GTDB): domain Bacteria; phylum Spirochaetota; class Spirochaetia; order CADAEX01; family CADAEX01; genus CADAEX01. Next base: position 94,298 of record JAZURI010000003.1, read on the forward strand.
ACCTCTTAAAGTTTACATACAAACAGTTTGTTTATAAAAGGAATATAATAATAACATTTTAATAAGTCAATAATAAACAGATATTTTTGAAGGGATTTTCAATAAAAAAGGCTTCCCTCCGGAAGCCCTTGTGTTATTTTCGTTTAAGCCAGCTGAAAAGGGATTTCTTATTCTTTTCCTTTTCTATTTCCGCAAGAATCTTATGGGCCATTACCCTAGGCCATTCAGGATAGTATATTGCTTCGTCAGTTTCATATTTGTCCAGAAGCTGTCTGAAAAGGGCCTCTGATTCATCATATTTTTCCTGCTTGTATTTAATAAAAGCAATTTCGTACTCTGCTTCGATTATCTTGTTCTTCATATCAGGATAACGGAGCATGAATTCCTCGTAGTAGGCGATAGCCAGCTTGTATCTGTTCCAGTTTATTACAGCCTCCTGAGCCTTCTGGAAAAATTCCTCCGGAGTAACATTTTCATCCTTCAGATCCTTTGGAACCGATGAACAGGATGCGAGAAAAACTGCAAGTGTTATAAAAAGAATTATTTTTTTCATATTGATCCTTAAACCTCAGTTATCATAACATAATCATCTTTTTTATGTCTACAGAAATTATATTCTAAAAAAAGTAATAAACCTCGGGTTCGAAAAGCTCCTCTGTTTTTTCCTTTTCTGTTTCCAGCTCCTCAAGGTTTCCCGAAAAGCTGCTTATTTTCCAGCTGTCATCAACCTTTTCAAGGGTGAATTCACAGATACAGGAGCCTTTTTTTCCGAATCCCCTTACCGCAACCAGGGCCTTTCCCCCGTTTTCACGGCTCTGACCTATCCTGATTTCCTCAGGGATGTATCCGTTTTTTCTCCATTCCTCGAACAGCATGGTAAGAACCACCCTGTTTTCCTGTGTGAAAAGGGCTTCTGCCTGCTTTCTCAGGTTTCCGGCCTCATAGCATCTGAAGAAGCTCCGTACTGCATTTTCCGGAGTACCGGCCTCATCCTCCGGTGTCAGGTTTCCTATGATGAAGTCCTTGGGGTAGATTCCCTCTCCGGTACCGGTCATGAGAAATCGTCTGCTGCCGTAGTTATCTGCCGACAGCCTGCGGTTTTCCTTTGTTTCAGGCTTGTTTCTGGATTCGATTATGGATTTTTCCAGCTCTCCGATCCTGTCGGTGCCAAGCTCTGCCGCCGGGGCTTTATTGTCCTGTGCCGGAACAGTTTCCGCCGAAGGGCTCTCTTTTGAGCATGAAACCGTGAGTAAGATAATTAATACGAAACAGAGAAGCTTGTCCATTTATTAAAATATAGCATATAAAAATCCATTTGAAAATAGCCGGAGCCATTATCCCTTGACATTAGAATTTTTGAGGTCTAATATTATAGAAACCCAAAAAAATTAATGGAGCGTGCTTAATATGGTAAGTTACAAAGAACTGGGATTGGTAAATACCAGGAAAATGTTTGAAAAGGCGGTAAAGGAGTCTTATGCGGTTCCTGCATATAATTTCAACAACATGGAACAGCTTCAGGCTATCATCATGGCTTGTGTAGAGACAAAATCTCCCGTAATCATTCAGGTTTCATCCGGTGCCAGAAAATATGCAAACCCGAACCTTCTCAAGAATATGGCAAAAGGGGCAGTGGAATATGCTCACGAGCTGGGATATGACATTCCTATTTGTCTTCACCTTGACCACGGAGATACTTTCGAGCTCTGCAAGGATTGTATCGACAAGGGATTTTCTTCCGTAATGATTGACGGTTCAAGCAAGTCATTCGAGGAAAACATTGCTCTCACAAAGAAGGTTGTGGATTATGCCCATCAGTTTGATGTAACAGTTGAAGGTGAGCTGGGAGTTCTTGCCGGCGTTGAGGACGAGGTAAGCTCAGAGGAATCCCATTATACAAGACCTGAAGATGTTGAGGAATTCGTAAAGAGAACAGGTGTTGATTCCCTGGCTATTTCCATCGGTACATCCCACGGTGCCAACAAGTTCCGCCCTGAACAGTGTACAAGAAACGAAGAAGGAATCCTTGTTCCTCCTCCTCTCAGACTGGACATCCTTGAAGAGATTGAGAAGAGAATTCCTGGTTTCCCTATCGTTCTCCATGGATCATCCTCCGTACCGCAGGATTATGTAAAGACAATCAATTCCTACGGCGGAAAGCTTAAGGATGCCATCGGTATTCCTGAAGAACAGCTTCAGAAGGCTGTAAGATCCACAGTATGCAAGGTAAACATCGACTCAGACGGAAGACTTGCCATGACAGCTGCCATCAGAAAATACATGGTAGAGGATCCTGCCGCATTTGACCCAAGAAAATATCTTATTCCTGCAAGAGAGGCTCTCAAGGAACTTTACAAGCACAAGAACATCAACGTTCTGTTCTCTGCAGGCAAGGCCTGATTGTCCATAACCCCGAAGACGAAGAAAAAAGCCATCCTTTTCGGATGGCTTTTATTTTTTTTATACAGTCTGTAATCAGAGAACAGCTTTCAGGAACTGCCTGAGTCTCAGACACTGAGGGTTGTCGAATATTTCTGCCGGTGTCCCTTCTTCGGCAATCTTTCCTTCGTGTATGAAAAGTATCCTGTCTGCCACTTCCCGGGCAAATCCCATCTCGTGGGTAACCACCGCCATGGTCATTCCCTGTTCGGCAAGGTTCTTCATTACATTGAGAACTTCCCCTACCATTTCCGGGTCCAGCGCACTGGTCGGTTCGTCAAAGAGCATCATGTCAGGCTCCATGGCCAGGGAGCGCACTATGGCAATTCTCTGCTTCTGTCCGCCGGAAAGCATAGACGGATATACATCTGCCTTGTCCAGCAGTCCCACCTGTTCCAGCAGCATAAGCCCCTTCTGTCTGGCCTCTTCCGGTGTCTTCAGCTTGAGTGTGACCGGTGCCAGTGTTATGTTTTCCATTACGGTAAGGTGCGGGAAAAGATTGAAATGCTGGAAAACCATACCTATTTTCTGCCTGCATTTGTCGATGTCGGTATCAGGTGCGGTAAGATCTGTCCCCTCAAAGGTTATGGTTCCTGCAGTGGGTGTTTCAAGCATGTTCAGACATCTGAGAAATGTACTCTTTCCGCATCCCGAAGGCCCGATGATAACTATTTTTTCCCCTTTTCTGACAGTGGTGGAAATTCCGTTGAGCACATTGAGCTTTCCGAAGCTCTTGCGGAGATCCTTTACAGTTACGATAGTGTTATCTGTCACTTTGAGCCATCCTTTTTTCAAAAATGCTGAATACCTTGGTGAGACCCAGTGTGAGTATCAGGTAGATGACAGCACAGGTAAGGAGAGGGATCCACGCATTGTAGGTGGCGTTTCTGATCATGTCTCCCGCCTTTGTCATGTCCATTACCGCAATGAAGCTGGCTACCGATGTTTCCTTGATAAGGACGATGAATTCGCTTGTGTAGGTAGGAAGTACCGCCTTTACGGCCTGAGGAAGGATAATCTTGAAAAGAGTCTGCTTCCTGTTAAGCCCCAGGGAACGTCCCGCTTCTGTCTGACCGATATCCACGCCCTGGATTCCGGCACGGAAGATTTCTGTACAGTAGGCGCCTGAGTTGAGTCCGTATGCCAGGATTGCCACCAGAAGCTTAGGGAGATGCAGAGGGGCAAACACTACGAAATAGAAAATCATGAGCTGAGTGGCAAGAGGAAGTCCTCTGAGAACCGTGGTATACAGGGTTGCAATGCCTTTCAGCAGCTTGTTGTCCGAGATTTTCATCAGAGCCATTATGCATCCCAGAACGGTTCCGATGATTATAGCACAAAAAGCAATGAGCAGGGTGATGCCCAGACCCTGGAGGATCAGGACATAACGTTCCCCTGCAATCATTGTATCATAGAATGACTGAATCATTTTTTGATGATGATTACCTGTTCGGAAGCATAGTAAGGAACAGAGAAGTCAACGTTTTTCTTTCTCTCTTCTGTAACTGACATTCCGGCTGCGATAAAGTCGATTGTTCCGGCCTGGAGTGCAGGAATAAGGCTGTCAAATGCCATGTCCACGATTGTCAGTCTGACATTTGCCTTCTTTGCAATGTATTCACCCATGGAGATGTCGAAACCTACGATATCCTTTCCTTCAACATATTCGAAAGGAGGGAATGCAGCGTTTGTTCCAAGCTTGATTTCTCCGGAGGAAGCGCTGTTTGCAATTGAAGGGATAACGATTTTTCCGTCTGCAGGCATGAATGCGTTTACAAGCTTTTCATATCCGCCGTTGGACTGAAGTTCCTTGATTGTGGCATTTACCACATCGAGAACAGCCTTGTCCCCTTTCTTTACGGCAATGGCATACTCTTCCTTGTTTGCTGTGAAGTAAGGATCCCTTACAATTGCCAGGTCAGGGTTCTTTGCCACGATTGCTTCTGCAGGAAGCTCGTCGATAACAACACAGTCAATTGCTCCTGTCTTGAGGTCGAGAGCTGCATCGATACCGCTCTTGAAAGAAGAAAGCTTAACATCCTTTACGTTTTCCTGAACCCAGAGGTCTCCTGTGGTTCCGGACTGAACGCCTATCTTAAGACCTGTAAGGTCGTTGATGCCTTTGATTGTAACCTTTGATTTACCGCATCCTGCAAGTGCCAGGACTGCAACAAGTAAAATCAATAAAACTGATGATTTTTTCATTTTTATACTCCTGTTATATTTATAGCAGATTATTCATATCTGTTCAATATTTATACATTTTCCAGGATGTGGCGATGAGGTTTTCCACGCTGCTGTGTTCCGCCTTCCAGCCCAGAAGGGTATGTGCAAGCTCCGACTCGGCCACCAGTACCGCAGGATCTCCGGCTCTCCTGTCTCCGTATTCGTACGGAATCTGTACTCCGGTAATCTCAATGGCTTTTTCCACCATTTCCTTTACGCTTATTCCCTGTCCTGTTCCCAGGTTCACTATGATGTTTTTGCCGTTTTTCATGATATAGTCCGCAGCTGCCAGATGTCCTGTGGCCAGGTCTGTCACATGGATATAATCCCTGAGACAGGTTCCGTCGGGTGTAGGGTAGTCGTTTCCGTAGATTACCAGCTTTTCCCTGATTCCGCAGGCTGCTTCCATGATTATCGGAAGAAGGTTTGCCGGATTCTTTTCAAGTCCCTTTATTCTTCCTTCCGCATCGTAGCCGGCTGCATTGAAGTAGCGGAGGGCGGCAAAGTTTATTCCCTTGAGCTTTGAGTACCAGGAAAGGAATCTCTCTATTTCAAGCTTTGTAAAGCCGTAGTAGTTTTCAGGCTCTGTGGGGTGCTTCTCGTTTACGGGAAGGTATACAGGCTCTCCGTATACTGCGGCGGAGGATGAGAATACTATGTTTCCGATTCCGCATTTAACGGCACAGTTGATGATGTTCAGGGTTCCTGTAATGTTGTTTACCGAATATTTTTCAGGGAGTACCATGGATTCTCCCGCCGCCTTGAAGGCTGCCAGGTGGATTATCAGGTCAAAGCCCCCGGACATGGCCTTTTCCAGTGCCTCTGTATCCAGGATATCTCCGTTCACGAACCTTTCATCGGGGAATATGTTGACGGTCTGCCCGGTGGACAGGTTGTCGTAGACTGTAATATCATGACCGTTGTCAAGAAAGTGTCTTGCAACGTGGGAACCGATATATCCGGCTCCTCCTATGATAAGGACTTTCATTTTTTTCTCCTTTTATAAACAATAATGGAAAAAACCTGCTTCTGCAAGGCTTTTTGTATGTTATAATACCGATATGAAAAAAATACGCTTATATATATTTTCTTTGTTTTTCCTGATTCAGGGGCTGTTTCTGTTCGGGGAGGAGACTGTCATAGTTTCCTGGAATATATGTCATCCCGGAGAGAACCGGAGCACCTTCATGAATACTGCAGGATGGCTGGTTGAGGAGTATGATGTGGATATCCTGGCGGTTCAGGAGATCAATGTGAACAACAAGGGCTTTCTGGCTCAGCTGGAGAAGATGCTGGAGGTATCGACCGGGGAGGAGTGGTCCTCTGTTTCCACTGCCGTGCATGAAAGGATAAAGAACATGACAATAGGGGACCAGTTCTATAACTGCTTCAGGAATGACCAGAACAATGCCTTTCTTTACAGAACCGGCAGGTTTGATGCGGTAAACAAATACAAGGCCTATTCCTTTGATAATTTTGCGGAGTGCCGGTACAAGGTGGACAAGAACAACATGCTGGTGACCCTTTTCAGGGATAAGGAAACCAAGGCCTCCTTCACCCTGATAAATGTCCATCTTCCGTACAACAACAAGGATAACCGGCTCAGGGACCTTTATACCGCGGCCCGTCTTTTCTATAACATACCCGATTCAAAGAACAAGATAATAATGGGAGATTTCAACTACCGGGCCCACGAGATGTCCAAGGGCTTTCCGTATGTGGCAATAAAAAAGGCCACCACGGTGAATACCAAGGGACAGTATGCCAACAGCTACGACCATTTTGCCTACAACAGGAAGGTGGCCGACAGCCTGGTCGGTGAGCCTGTGGTGCTGAGGATTGCCGATGCCGAGTACAGGAAGCTGGTTTCGGACCATGTTCCCATACTCATGCGGGTCAGTTTTTCAGAATAAATCTTCTGAGTGATTTCTGCTCCAGAGCCTTCTGTCTCTCCTTCAGCCTCTCCTCCAGGTTCCGGATTGCCCGGATGTTTTCCGAGATCCTGGATTTCATCAGGTTGTATTTGTCCATTTCTCCGTTGAAATCTTCCCTGATTTCAGCCAGTCTTTCGTCCACGCGGTTTCTGAGCTTTTCCTTCATGGTATTGATTTCGGCAGTCATTACTTTCCTGAGTCCGTCAGATATCTGCCTGTCAAGGTCGGTTTCCAGGTCTATGTCCAGATCTTTTTCAGGGTCAAAGGCAAAGGTGATTCCGATTTCGGCGCTTTTTATCTCTGCCAGTACATCTGAATAAAGGTCGAAGATGAAATCAGGCTCAAATTTTTCCGGTACAAGCATGACCTGACTCAGGCTTACCGCACCTCTGGCCTCTGTCCTTCCCCCTGTGCCGCAGGTGATTCCTGCCCTGGCTTTTCCGGCTCCCTCCATGGAGATGACATCATCTGCCTCCATCTTTACAGGATAGCTTCCTCCGTCGAAGCTGATATCCAGCATGTTTTTCTCCGGTCTGCTCCTGAAGTCTCCGGTAAAGCTGATATTTTCCCTGTAGCTGTCCCTTGCCAGAGCCATTTTACCTGTTACAGGCATGTCAAGGAGATCGGCGTTGTTGCTGATGTTGCATATGGTTCCTTCCACCGCAAATTTTCCGTCGGGAGAGTTTCCGCCCAGTGTCAGTTCCTTTATGAGGAAGGATGGAAGATCACGGCTGTACGCCACATTTCTTCCTTCAGCCCTGACCACAAGCTTTTTAGGCTCCTTTTTCTTTTCCGGAAGCTTTATGGTTTTTCCCGACTGCTGGAATTCCCTTGCTGCCTCAATGCCGTCCAGGAATACCGGATACCATTTTCCCAGAAGCTCCACGCATACCGTATCCAGATAGCCGGAAATGAATTTTTCCCCATCCTTTATATCGGGTATCTTTATCTCCTTTATCTTGTTTCTGACAAGATCGGAGTCATGCTGTACGGAGCTGCTGAAATCATGGGCCAGTTTTTGAATGGATTCAGTATCGCCGGTAAACTGAAGCTGGATTTCCTCAGCCTGATCCCTCAGAGCCTTTACGGAATCCACCATTTTCTTTACATCCTTTATCAGCTCCACGATTTTTGCCGGGGTGAGACCGTCATCCATGTCGGTTTCGCTGAGCTTTTCTATCCTCTCCTCGAACAGCTCGATTTCTTTCTTTGTCTCATCGATCCTGTTTTCCCAGTTTTCGACTATTGTCTCCATCCGGTTAAGGATTTCATCCTTCATCTCCGGGGTTTTCAGGGAATCCAGGGTCTCCTCCATGAAGGTTTCGGGATTGTAGGTTCCCAGTATGGATGCCACATCTGCCTGTGCCTTTTCCGAAAGGGCCTTGAGTACTGCATCCTTCTTTACCTCGAATTTTTTCTTTACGGCCCTTTCCAGTATATATTTTTCATTTTCAGGCAGGGCCCCGGAGGTTTTTCTCGGAGTGCCGTAGGTGATTCCGGTCATTTCTCCCTTTTCCGTAACAAATTTTCCTTTGAGAAGCTGTCTCATGTCAAAGTCCAGAACCACATTCTCTATTTCAAAGAGGTTCTCCATGGGCCTCTCCTTGTCGGCAACGGCAATTTCCCTTATGGTGAGGCTGGAGTCGAATATCTTTAGGTTTACATATCCGATATCTGCTTTTGCCTGGAAAATGTTCTGAAGGCTGACAGTCATTATTTTTCTGACCAGAGGATTCTTTCCCGCATTTACGGTTGTTACCACTGCGGCAATCAATGCTGCGCACAGGGCTATTCTTACTATTCTTATTCTTCCTTTAGTCATCTTTTTCCACCTTGAACAACGGTATGTTTACCAGGATCCTGTACAGTCTGCTTTTCCTGAACTTCGGCGCAAGGCTGCTTCTCCAGTTCTTCACGAAAACCAGTCCCAGAACAGTAAACGGGATATAGAGAACGATTCCCCATACCAGGGAGCCCATCACCACGGAGTTGTTGAACCTGGTATAGATCACGAAAGGAATTTCCGCCAGGGAGGCAAAGAAGGGAATCAGCCCTTCAGAGGTGAGTACCGCATAGCCCGTGCTGTCAAAGAAGCTGTCCAGCAGAGGGATGAAAACCGAACCCAGCAGTATGCTGAGAAAAAGGGTGGCTCTGTTTATTCTCAGGAAGAATGTCAGCAGGAAAAGTAATATCCAGAGCAGGTTTCCTTTCGGGACAAAAGCCAGAAGCATTCCCAGGGCAAAGGCATGGGCCAGCTCCCCCGGAGCATTGTTTGAGTTCAGTGCCTTGAACATTTTCTGAAGGTTTTTTACCATTTTTACCTCGTCTGTTATAAATATTATATTATAAATATAAATATTGCACTATATTTTTTATAATGTTATTATATTATCATGCCTGTAACATACGCAAAAGTTAATATATCAAATTTTCTTCATAATCTTTCATCTGTCAGGAAGCTTACAGGCCGTAAGATATGTATGGCTGCCAAGGCCGACTGCTACGGACACGGTACTGCGGTTCTGGTAAAGGCAGGGGCCGATGCAGGTCTGCTGGATGCTGCCGGAGTGGCCGATATTTCGGAAGCAGTAATAATGCGGGAACTGGGAATCCGTATCCCTATCCTGGTATTCAGGGGATGTCTTGAGGAGGAACTGTACAAGCTGGTCGAATATGATATCCAGCCCTTTGTTTCCGATATTGCCTACATCAGGGCGGTGGAGAAATGTGCCGAAGAGGCGGGAAAGAAGATTCCGGTTCATCTGAAGATAGATTCCGGAATGAGCCGTGCAGGATGCTCCCCGTCGGAGGCTCTTGAACTGGCACGGTATATAAAAGAGAGCAGCAGCCTTGTGCTGGAGGGAATCTGTTCCCATCTGGCCGTATCGGACAGCTTTACTCCGGAATGTGTTTCCGATACAAGAAAGCAGATAAGGATATTTGATGAAACCCTGAAAGATATCCGCAGTGAAGGGATAAGCCCTTCGGTGGTTCACTGTGCCGCATCGGGAGCAATACTGGCTTATCCCGAAACCTATTATGATATGGTAAGGCCGGGAATACTTCTCTACGGCTATCCGCCCAGCAGGGAATGCTACGGCAGGCTTGAGCTTAAGCCGGTAATGGATTTCATTTCCCATGTTATCCTGGTAAAAAGGATAAGGAAGGGGGAGAAGGTTTCCTACGGATTTACCTGGCAGGCAATGCAGGATACCACGGTGGCGGTAATCGGGGCCGGTTATGCCGACGGCTTCAACAGGCTTCTTTCCAATCAGGGAAGGGTATCCATCAACGGAGTGGCCTATCCGGTGGCCGGAAGGGTGTGCATGGACCAGTTCATGGTGAATCTGGGAGATAACCCCGAAAATGTAAAGGCAGGAGATGAGGCAGTGCTTTTCGGCAACGGTAAAAATGCCATGGATGCATTTGATGCCGCCGATATATGCAATACCATTTCCTACGAACTGTTGTGTAACATAAACAAGCGTGTAACGCGTATCTATATAGAATAAAAGGAGAATGTATGTACGATATAGCAATCATTGGTGCCGGTGTGACAGGTGCCGCCATTGCGAGAGAGCTCTCAAGGTACAAGCTCAATATCATTGTTCTCGAAAAGGGTAATGATGTCTGTGCCGGTACTTCAAAGGCCAATTCTTCTATTGTGCATGCCGGATACGATCCTGAACCGGGAACTCTCATGGCCCGGCTTAACAGGGACGGCAATGCTATGTTCGATCAGCTTACTGAGGAACTTTCGGTTCCGTTTACTAGATGCGGCTCCTATGTTGTAGCCCTTACAGATGAACAGGTAGAAAATGTAAAGATGCTTTATGAAAGGGGAATCAGAAACGGGATTCCGGGTCTTGAGATTGTCAGCTGTGAACAGCTTCTGGAGAAGGAGCCGGCAGCAACCCCTGAGGCAAAGGCTGCTCTTTATGCCCCTACGGCAGGAGTGGTGGATCCGATGCTTCTTACCATAGCCCTCATGGAGAATGCCGTAATGAACGGTGTGGGCTACAGGCTCAACTACAAGGTTGAGAACATAGAGCGTATTGAGGGGGGCTACAGGATAACCGGAACAGGAGAAAACATCGAGGCAGAATGCGTGATCAATGCTGCCGGAGTCTATTCCGATGTGATCCACAACATGGTCAGCGAGCCTGATTTTACCATCACACCGAAGATCGGTCAGTATTTCCTTCTGGACAAGAGCGAAAACGACAAGATCAAATCCTGTCTTTTCCCATGTCCTGACAAGAACGGAAAGGGAATCCTGGTGGCCAGGTCTGTACACGGAAACGTAATCCTGGGACCTACATCAGACAAGGACAATGACAAGGACAACACAGCCACATCCGAAGAGGCCCTCAACAGGGTACGGACAGGATGTTCAAAGCTGGTGCCGTCCATCACCACAAGAAACTGTATCAGGAATTTTTCAGGTATGAGAGCCGAACCTTCCAACGATGACTTCATCATCCGGGAGGTAAAGGATGCCCCTAAGTTCATCGATGCCGCAGGTATCAAGTCTCCGGGACTTACATCTGCACCGGCAATAGCCCTTTATGTGGCTGAAATCGTGGAAAAAGCGGGAATCAGGCTGGAAAAGAAGGAAAACTTCAATCCGTATGTAAAGAGAAAGCCGTTCATGGAGCTTTCCAAGGAGGAGCAGGCTGCCCTTGTAGCCAAGGATCCGAGATACGGAAGAATCATCTGCCGCTGTGAAAAGATTACCGAGGGAGAGATTGTGGAGGAGATCCACAGGATTATTCCTGCCAGGACACTGGATGCAGTCAAGAGAAGATGTCGTCCGGGAATGGGTAGATGTCAGGGCGGTTTCTGCAGTCCTAAGGTTCATGAGATTCTTGCCCGGGAGCTGGGCTGCGATTGGAAGGATATAGAGCTTGACAAGAAGGGCTCCTACATTCTTACAGGAAAGACAAAATAGGGGGCAGGTATGAAATTTGATCTTGTAGTAGTCGGAGGGGGACCGGCCGGAATGGCTGCTGCCCTGGAAGCATACAGAAACGGAATCAGAAGTATAGCAATAGTTGAAAGAGATGTGGAACCGGGAGGAATTCTCCAGCAGTGTATCCATAACGGATTCGGTCTCCATATTTTCAAGGAGGAGCTTACAGGTCCCGAATATGCACAGCGCTTCGTGGATATGACCAAAGAGACAGAAATAGAATATTTCCTTGATACCATCGTCCTTGATATTTCTGCCGACAAGAAAATTACTGTAATGAACAGCAAGAAAGGTATCTTTGAGCTGGAAGCCAAGGCTGTGATACTGGCCATGGGATGCCGCGAAAGAACCAGAAGCGGAATCGGTATTCCGGGAGACAGGCCTTCCGGAGTATTCACCGCAGGAACAGCCCAGCGCTATATCAATATCGAAGGTCAGATGGTGGGAAAGAAGGTTATTATCCTGGGTTCCGGCGATATCGGAATGATCATGGCCAGAAGAATCGTCCTGGAAGGGGGCGAGGTTATAGCCGTGGTTGCCAGAAGCTCATTCCCTAAGGGGCTTACCAGAAACGTTGTACAGTGTCTTGACCATTACAACATTCCTATGTGGTACAGCCACAATATCGTAGGTATATATGGAAAGGAAAGGGTTGAAAAGGTTGTTGTTGCCGAATGTGACAAGAAGACCAAGGAGGTTATTCCGGGAACAGAAAAGGAGTATGAGTGCGATACAGTGCTTCTCTCCGTAGGTCTTATCCCTGAAAACGAGCTTTCCCGTCAGGTAGGAATCAGGATTGACAGAAAGACATCCGGTCCTGTGGTTACCGAATCCATGGAAACATCCCTGGAGGGTGTATTTGCCTGCGGAAACGTAGTTCATGTACATGACCTTGTGGACTTTGTTACAGAAGAGAGCATGAAGGCCGGAAAAAATGCCGCAGACTATATCAAGGGTGAGATTACAAAGAACTCAGAGCCTAACAGGTTCCGTGTTTCCGGTGGCCTCAGCTATGCGGTTCCTCATCTTTTCCGCCCGGAAAACCTGGATGAGAAATTCGATATCCTCATGAGAACCGACAAGGTATTCGGAAAATGCTTCCTGGTAGTCAAGGATGGAGAAAAGGAACTCGGCAGATACAGAAAGCCTTTCCTTACACCGGGCGAAATGATAAAGCTTACAGTTCCGTCTGAAATCTTTGCCGGCATGTCAGGTAAGGAAATTGAAATTACTGTAGAACCGGAAGGAGACAAATAATATGGAATGTATTGAAAAGAACATAGTCTGTGTATCATGTCCAATGGGCTGCAGAATGAAGGTTACTCTCTGCGGAGAGGAGCTGAAGGTTGAGGGAAATACCTGTAAAAGGGGAGAGGTCTACGCAAGAAACGAAATGACCGACCCAAGAAGAATGATCTGCTCCACAGTAAGGATAAAGGGTGGGGTTCACCCGGTGGTTCCGGTGAAGACAGACAAGCCTGTTCCTGAAAATCTCAAGTTCAGATGCATGGAGATAATCAATTCCATCGAACTGGAATCTCCGGTAAAGATGGGTGATGTGGCAGCAGCCAATATACTGGGAACAGATGTAAATATCATAGTAACCCGAAGCATGTAGGCAGCTGGGTTATTTCCTTTATTACAGGGGCGGGAAAACCGTCCCTTTTTTTCATTTTCTCATCTACCAGGACTCCGTGTCCTCCCAAATCGATGAAGGCGGTAACCGTACCGGGCCTGTCATCAATCAGCAGAACCTCCTCCGGCGGAAGCTTCAGGTCTGAAAGAACTGCCTCGAAGGCTGACCTGTTGGGCTTTCCCACAAGGTTACAGAACCTGAGGTCATATATTTTCCTGAAGAATTTCTCTATTTCCAGATGCCTCAGCACATTTTCGGCATGGATGCTCCAGGAGTTTGTAAAGACAGAACATGGAACAGAGATATTTTCCATCATTTCAACAAGGGCCCGGTTCTTGGGAAAATAGTTTTCCAGGTCGGTAGGGTGGATATAGCTGAAGAAGGCCTGCTCGTCATTGAATCCGTAGCCCCGTCTCAGCCAGTCCAGGGTGGAATCATAGCTTTTGTCACGGGTGGCCCTGAGATGAGCCGCTTCTTCCGGACTTACCTTAAGGAAATCTGCGGTAAAACGGATCAGTCTCCTGATCATTTCCTCCTCAATCCCCGAAGATGCAGGATAGAGTGTATGGTCCACGTCAAACAGGATATGCTTTATCATATCTGCATCAGCTTCCTGAAATTGTTTCTGACTGTATCGGTCATCTCCTGAGGGGTACATCCTCTCAGCTCTGCCAGATAATCGTATGTATAACCCACAAATCCGGACCAGTTGGGATATTTTCTCACCTTCTGAGGAGTCAGGAACGGGGCATCGGTTTCTGCAAGTATGGAATCTGAAGGTATCCTTGCGGCGGCATCAGCTATCTGCTCTGATTTCTTATAGGTTACATTGCCGGAAAAGGATATGCAGTATCCCAGGTCGATAAATTTTTTTGCATATTCGTAATTACTTGAGAAGCAATGGATTATGCCTCCTCGTGAAAGCCTGAAGGAGGAGAGTATGTCATAGACCTCCTTATCTGCATCCCTGTTATGGATAACAACGGGAAGGTTGAAGCGGTCTGCAATCTCCATCTGGGAAGCAAAAAGCCTTTTCTGTTTTTCGGCTCCTCCGTAGAGATAGAAGTTGTCCAGTCCGATTTCACCTACAGCCAGGAGTTTAGGATTCTCCCGGTTTTCCTCTATCTGTTTTTCAAGCAGGGAGAGGGCATCGTTCATTTCATTGTCCGGAAGCTCTGATTTTCCTACCGAAAGACCGTCTGTAAGAAACAGCTGAGGGAACCGGCTGCACATTTCCAGCCTTTTATAGAAGGTGGCGGTATTGGTGCCGATATCCATGGCCATTTCCAGACCGTTTTCAATGCACCCTTTTATCAGGATTTCCCAGTCCAGGTCCTTGGTTTCAAGCATTATAAGGTGGGTATGGGTATCCACGATACCGGGATAAAGATGAATCTTTTCCAAAACTTCTTCTGTGATGCTCATGTAAGCAAGGTATTCTTTTTATTTGATTTTGTAAACCGAAAAAATAATATTTTCATCTTGACCCAGAGACCTATGAAAAGTATTATAAAAGAGTATTTGCCGAAGTGGTGGAACTGGTAGACACAGAGGACTTAAAATCCTCCGGCCTTTAAAAGCCTTGCGGATTCGATTTCCGCCTTCGGCAAATTATATTTTTAAAAAAAATATCAGTTTATATTGACATTTTTTTTGAATACTGTTAAATTCAAATCGTTGTAAAACAGAGCCTAGGGCTGCTAGCTCAGCAGGTAGAGCAACGCCCTTTTAAGGCGTGGGTCAATGGTTCGAATCCATTGCAGCTCAATCATGTCTCCTTCGTCTAGGGGTTAGGACAACGGGTTTTCATCCCGTCAACACTGGTTCGATTCCAGTAGGAGATGTTTAGAATATAAACCTTGTATTTTCGGATACAAGGTTTTTTTTTGCCTTTCGTAAAATTTCTCAAATCCCCCTTTTTGTTCTATTAAATATCTCTTAAAAATGATATAAACAAAATATGAATAAGAAACTGATTCCGGGACTGCTCCTCTGCCTGGGTGTGGCACTCCCTTCATATTTTCTCGGAAAGCTGGTTCCTGTGGTAGGTGGACCGGTTTTTGCAATTATCCTGGGTATGATAGTAACATGCCGGATCAAGGACAAAAGCGGTGTAAGCAAGGGAATTGCCTTTACCTCCAAGAAAATCCTCCAGTATGCGGTTATTCTTCTCGGTTTCGGAATGAATATTTCCGATATCCTGCAGAAAGGGATTCAGTCTCTGCCGGTAATACTGAGCACCATCACCGTTGCATTGACAGTGGCATATCTTTTTACCCGTATCCTGGGAATCGACAGGACAACAGGTACCCTTATCGGAGTGGGCTCCTCCATCTGCGGCGGTTCTGCCATAGCTGCAGCCAGTGCGGTAATAAATGCCGATGACAACAAGGTGGCAGCCTCAATTTCCGTTATCTTTCTTTTCAATGTGGCCGCAGCCCTTATTTTCCCTCTTCTGGGACAGTTTCTGGGGCTTACCAACGAGGGCTTTGCCCTGTTTGCGGGAACTGCGGTAAACGATACCTCCTCCGTTACGGCGGCGGCCAGCACCTGGGATGCCCTTCATCCGGGAGCCGACACACTGTCGGAGGCTGCTATAGTAAAGCTGACCAGAACCCTTGCCATTATTCCTATTTCCCTGGCTCTGGCCTTTATGCAGATGAAGAAGAAAAAGGGGGAAGGGGGAAGCTTCAGCATGGCCAAGGTTTTCCCTTTTTTCATTACCTGGTTTCTTGCAGCATCGCTGATAACTACTTTTTTTGATATTCCGGCAGAAATCCTGGGATGTCTCAAGTTCTTAAGTAAATTTTTCATCATTATGGCTATGGGTGCCATCGGACTCAACACAGATTTTGCCAAGCTGGTGAGTCACGGAAGAAAGCCTGTGCTTCTGGGCTTTGTATGCTGGATCAGTATCTGTGTATCCAGCCTTGCAGTGCAGTATGTATGCGGTATGTGGTAAGATAAAAGCATCCCGTTTTTTTGCCGTACTTGCATAATTTTTTATAAAGGTTTATAGTTTTTAACAACTAGGTGGGGTACAGCTTAGGAGTTTTTCTATGGAACACAACATTACCGAGGTAATGACCAGTCTTATATTTCAGATTGGTATCATTATTTTTGCGGTCAAATTTTTAGGTAAGCTTGCTGAAAAATTCAGTATTCCTTCTGTAATCGGCGAACTTCTTGCCGGTGTCATTATAGGACCATTCGTTCTGGGAAGCATTCCGGTTCCCGGATTTCCCGAAGGACTTTTTCCGGTTTACTCATCATCACTGGCAGTAACGCCGGAGCTTTACGGTTTTGCCATGGTGGCATCAATCATACTTCTTTTCAACTCGGGAATAGAAACCGATCTGGGACTTTTCCTCAGATATTCCGTTGCCGGAGGTGTGGTAGGTATTTTCGGAGTACTTTTCTCCTTCTTCTTCGGTGCCGGAACATGTATGATCATTCTTGATACTAACCTTATGGATCCGAGATGCCTTTTCTTCGGTATCATGTCTACAGCCACTTCTGTAGGTATTACGGCCCGTATCCTTTCGGACAAGAAGAAAATGGACTCTCCCGAGGGTGTCACAACCCTTGCGGCCGCAGTATTCGACGATGTTCTGGGTATTGTTCTCCTGGCTGTGGTAATGGGTGTGGTAGCAGTCGTAAACGGCAAGAGCAATACAGCAATAGATGCTGCTTCAATATACAGTATTGCAGGAAGAGCCTTCGGAATCTGGCTCGGTTTTTCTGCCGTTGCCCTTCTGTTCTCGAAGCAGATAGCCCGTTTCCTCAAATTATTCCGTAATTCATACGATTTTTCAATCTGTGCCCTGGGTATAGCCCTCCTGTTTGCCGGACTTTTCGAAAAGCAGGGACTGGCCATGATCATCGGTGCCTATATTACAGGACTTTCCCTTTCCAGTACTGACATTGCCCCTATCATCAGGGAAAAGCTTGAGGGACTTTCCGAGTTCTTCGTTCCCCTTTTCTTCTGTGTAATGGGTATGATGGTAAATGTTTCCAAGCTGATGGACAAGGAAATCCTTATCTTCGGTGCAATCTATACTCTGACCTGTATCGTGTCAAAGATGGTGGGATGCGGTCTGCCGGCCCTTTTTCTGGGCTTCAACCTGAGAGGAGCTCTCCGTATCGGATGCGGAATGGTTCCCCGCGGAGAGGTGGCCCTTATCATCGCCGGTATCGGTATAACATCGGGTATTCTTGATGAACAGCTTTTCGGTGTAGTAATCATGATGACCCTTATCACCACGATTTTTGCCCCTCCGGCCCTTAATGCAGTAATCAAATCCCCGAAAAAGGGAACCAACAAGGATGTTAAGGCAGAAGCTACCGTCTCCTCCATTTGGGAGTTCAAGACAGAGGAAATTGCCGATCTTGTTGCATATCTGTATCTCAAGGACCTGAGAAAAGAGGGATTTTTCGTATTTACCGTCAACAGCGACGAGGGTATTTCCCAGGCCAGGATCAACAAGACAGTCATTACCATCATACAGCAGGGAAGAACCATTACTGCCAAGACCACAGCTCTCAACATGGGCTTTGTAAAGACCTCCATGTACGAGGTTCTGCTCCGTTTCAACGATTCTGATAACCTGAAGAACGGCTCTGCATTTGTTCAGGTCAAGAAGGATATGGTTGAATGTACCAAGGAGGGAGGCTCTGATCTTTCCATACTCAAGCACAAGATTTCCGAAAAGACAATCATTACCGGAATCAAATCAGAAACTCAGGAGGATATCCTGAAGGAACTGGTTATGGTAATGTGCAACACAGGTATGGTTCAGGACTGGAAGCTGCTTCTTAACGATATCATTCTCAGGGAAAAGCTTTTCGGAACCGGAATGGAAAACGGAATTGCATTTCCTCATGCCAGGACAGCCGGAGTCAAATCTCTCTGTATTGCAATCGGTGTAAAGAAAACCGGTGTGGATTTCGGAGCCATGGACGGAAAGCCTTCCAGGGTCTTTGTAATGATTGCTTCCCCTAAGGATACCTCTGCACCTCATATCCAGGTGCTTGCCTCCTTCAGTACCATTCTCAGGAAAAAGGAGACAGTGGACAGGATTCTCAATGCGGAAACACCGGCCGAGGTTGCCGATATCTTCAATGAGTGCATAAACGGCAGATAGGATGGAAAAGCCTTCAGCCCTTCTTATTGCACCTCCTGTTTATGACTTTGCCCTTTTTGACCTTTTTCTCAAGCCCTATGCCCTTCTTAAAATAGGGGCCTACCTTGAGGAAAACGGCTATGATGTTCATCTTATAAACTGTCTCGATTACAGGGACGAGGAATCGCTCCGTACCATGCGAAGCCCGGCCCGCCGGGAAAACGGCACCGGAAAATTCTTCCGTCAGAGGGCCGAAACTCCGGATATCATTGCAGGGTACGGAAAATATCTGTTCAGATACGGAATCTCGGAGGAAAGCTTTGAAGCCAAGCTCCGGGCCTTTGGAAAAAAGCCTGATATAGTTCTGGTATCATCCGGAATGACCTACTGGTATCCCGGGGTCAGGGAGGCTGTGGAGAAGGTCAGGAAAATATGGCCCGATGCAAAGGTTGCTGTAGGAGGAATCTATGCCACACTCATGCCTGAGCATTGTGAACGGGTTGTTGCTCCCGATTTTGTCATCAGGGGAGATGCCCAGGGGGAAAAGGGGCTGAATTATGTTTTCGGGAAGCTGGGACTTCCTTTGTGTACCGGCTCATGGCGCGATACCATGATGCTCCATCCCGTACTTAAGGATGCTGCCGTGATAAGGATAAACAGAGGCTGTCCCTATTCCTGCCATTACTGTGCATCGGCCTGTATCAGCTCCTTTGAGCCGGGCAGCGGAGAAAAGGCTTTTCAGGAGCTTCTTAGGATTCACGGAAAATACGGTACCCTCAATTTTGCATTCTATGATGATGCCCTTCTTATAAATAAGGAAAATATCTTTGTTCCGTTTCTGGAAATGGTGGAAAAGTCGGGTCTGAAATTCAATTTCTATCTTCCCAACGCTCTTCATCTGGATCGGCTGGACTTTGAGACCGCTTCGCTCATGTACCGGTGCGGCTTCAGGGAAATCAGGGTAGGCTTTGAAAGCTCCGATGTGAAGTTCCATGAAACAAATGACAACAAGCTGAATCTGGGAACCTTCGGGGAGAAGGTGGATATGCTTTTCAGAAGCGGCTTTACCAAGGAGAACCTGGGAATATATGTTCTGGCAGGGCTTCCGGGACAGCATGCGGAAGAGGTGGAGGCCTCAATAAGATATCTGGCCGGATTCGGACTCCGGGGAAACATAGCCGAGTTCTCCACCGTACCGGGGACAGAGGTCTGGAAGGAATGTGTGGAGAAAAGTATCTTCCCACTGGAAACCGAGCCGGTTTGTCACAACAACTCCATTTTTCCGATGCAGTGGGAAGGCTTTACCATGGAGGACATGGCAAGATTAAAGAGGCTTTCTAAAACTCTCTGATCATATCGGTAATGAATTTCATGCTGCTGCGGAAAAATTCCTTGGTTTCCACATCAATGCCTGCCTGTTTTGCAACCCCCTTTATATCCATGATTCCGGTACAACCGAGCAGCTTTCTGTAAAGCTCCGGAAAGTTTTTCCTGTCTTCAAGGTATTTCCTGTAGAGTCCGATGGAGAAAAGCTGTCCGAAGGCATAAGGAAAGTTGTAGAAGCCCAGATCGGCACTGTAGTAATGACATTTTACCGCCCACATATACGGATGCAGCTGCTCCGGATCCAGGGCATCACCGTAGGTCTTTTTCTGGGCCTTCAGCATGATTTCTGAAAATTCATCTGCAGAAAGGGCTCCGTCCCTCTTTATTCTTTCGAAAATTTCCTTTTCAAAATAGAATCTGGAAAGGATATCCACAATAACCTGGGTTACCTCCTGAAGGAAAAGCTCTGTAATATAGGTCTTTTCAAAGCCCTCTGCCTTTTCAAGAGCAGTGTTGAAAATCAGTGTTTCGGCAAATATGGAGGCTGTTTCCGCCAAAGTCATGGGATAAGCCCTGGCAAAGGCAGACCTTTTCTTAAGAAGCTCGAAGTGATATGCATGTCCCAGTTCGTGGGCAATGGTTGAGACACCTGACATGGTAGGATTGAAATTGCACATTACCCTGGATTCACCGGCAACCGGGAAGGAGGTACAGTAGGCGCCCCCTATCTTGTTTGCTCTCGGGTCCTCATCAATCCATCCGTTATCAAAGGCTTTTTCGGCAAATTTACCCATATCCGGGGCAAAGGATGAAAAGGTTTCTGTTATGAATTCCCTGGCATCGGCATAGCTCCATTTCCGGGCCTCAAAGCCCTCCTTTGTCAGAGGGGCAAAAATATCGTAGAAGGCCGGCTTTTCAACTCCAAGAAGAGCTCCCTTTTTTCTGAGATATTCCCTGAAATGAGGAAGAGATTCCTCCATCACGCTTATCATAGCCCCCAGTGTCTTTGCCGACATGCGGTTCTGAAACAGTGCCTTGTCCAGAGGTGATTTCCACTTTCTTTTGCCATCCAGGATGATTGCAGTCTTTTTAACACCGTTAAGGGAATAGGCAAGGGGAATTTCCATCTGCTTCCAGGCTTCAAGCTCCTTTTCCCAGGCCTTCTGTCTTACATTTCTCTCCTTGTCAAAAGCCAGGTTTCTGAGCTCGTTTACTGTTTTCCTGCTGCCGTCATCCCATTCTGATGAAAGGGCAGATGAAACGGAAGCCTGAAGTCTTGACCAAGCCTCTCCCGAAGCACTCTGCATTTCTGCTGCCAGTCTTTCTTCTTTATCCGAAAGCTGATGCTTCGCTTCAATGATTGCTTCCTTTATAAAGAGCTTTTTTTCGGGATCGGGAGATCTGTATTTTGATTCAGCCAGCTTTTTTCTGAGATTGGTTTCGATATCGGACAGAAGTACATGGCTGTTTTCAAGCTCATCCAGTCTCTTCATGGCAGCCGGATTATTGGTTTCCACTGAAAACAGGGCATAAGCGTGGGAGTAGAGGGTTTCGTATATATCTGAAGCTTTTCCCAGGAGAGACAGAGCTTTTTCAAAATCAATTTCATTGCCTGCAAGGATGTTTTTCAGCTCCCTGCAGCATTTTCTGAAAGCACCGAGGCTTGTTTTATTTAGAATATCAAGTTTCCACATATATAAAATTTCACACAAACAGTTGATAAAGTCAACTTTTTTAAAAAAATTTAAATTAAGTACTTGACATTTTATCAATAATAGTAATAATTACTATTAAGGATTGTGTATGAGAAGATATTCAAGACAAAGGGAAATAATTCTGAATGCAGTACGGGAAAATCTGGTTCATCCGGATGCTGAGGAGATTTACTCCATTGTCAGGGCAAAGGATCCTTCAATCAGTCTTGGAACTGTATACAGAAACCTTAACCTGCTTTCCGAAATGGGAGAAATCAGGAAAATACAGATGGCCGGAGGGGCAGACAGATATGACGGAAACATATCGGGACACCACCACAGCATCTGTAGTAAATGCGGAAAAATCATGGATTATGACTATGATTTCGGAGGACTTGGAAACGAAGTCCTGACACAGACCGGTATTGAATGCCGGAATATTACAGTAACATTGGAAGGAATCTGCCGGGATTGCCTTTCGGAAAAATAGGAGAAAAAAATGGCAAAATTTGTATGTAATGTATGTGGTTATGTTTATGAGGGAGATGCTGCACCTGAATTCTGTCCGCAGTGTAAGGCACCTGCATCTAAGTTTTCTGAGCAGAAGGGAGAAATGACCTGGGCTGCAGAGCATGTTGTAGGCGTTGCACAGGGTGTCAGAGAAGACATCATCGAAGACCTCAGAGCAAACTTCAACGGAGAATGCATGGAAGTAGGTATGTACCTTGCAATGGCTCGTGTTGCACACAGGGAAGGATATCCTGAAATCGGACTTTACTGGGAAAAGGCAGCTTATGAAGAGGCAGAGCATGCATCAAAATTTGCAGAACTTCTCGGAGAAGTGGTAACCACATCAACAAAGAAGAACCTTGAGATGAGAGTGGAAGCTGAAAACGGAGCTACAGCCGGTAAATTTGATCTTGCAAAAAGAGCAAAGGAACTGGGACTTGATGCAATCCATGACACAGTTCATGAGATGGCAAGAGACGAAGCAAGACACGGAAAGGCTTTCGAAGGACTTCTCAAGAGATACTTCGGTTAATATAACGATCAGGCATCAGGCCTGAAGGCTTTTTAGCCGCTTAGCTTAGGAAACCCACGGGAGTCACGCACCCGTGGGTTTTTGTTTTATCCGCAGTCTCCGACAGATTTACAGCACTCCGCAGGCATGGAGAATCAGCTCCACCGCCAGAACGGCACCGCAGGCAGAGGCTGCCACTGTCAGCAGGTTCTTTTCTTTCCAGGCCAGTAATACAGCTACTCCAAAGCCGGCAAAGGCAGAAATCATGCTGTCTGTGGCATAGAAAATAGCAGGAATGGTCATTACTCCAAGGACTGCATAAGGAATATAATACAGGAAGGAGCGGATAAAACGGTTGGTGATCTTTTTCTTGATCAGTATAAGCGGTAATACACGTACCAGATAGGTAACTCCGGCACTGGTCAGCAGGCAGGCAAGAAACCATAAACGATCATTCATGGCTGTCCTCCTTTACCGGCACAGGGGCCGCCAGGGCAAACAGCACGCTGGCAGTCACGGCGCAGATGATTACCACAAATCCGCCGGGAACCTGCTTCAGGGCAGGGATATAATAGAACGCACAGCTCATGGCCACTGCTGCCAGGATACACAGCGCCGTGGAGGCATTCTTTTTGGCAGGAGGAATGATGATGGCGATAAACATGCCGTAGATGGCAACACCCAGGGCAGAGATAACAATAGCAGGCAGAATATTGCCTGCCACGGCTCCCAGCAGGGTACCGGTTGCCCAGCCCAGCCAGGGCGTCAGAATCAGGCCGTAGAAATAATTTCTTCCTACGCTGCCCGGCTTGGCGGAAGCTACGGCGAAAACCTCATCCGTATTTACAAAAGCTATGAGAAAACGGTTGGCAAAACGGACAGACTTTCCCAGTTTCTGAGACAGTGATACAGACATAAGCGCATAACGCATGTTGATGACAAACATACTGATTGCCAGCTCGAGCAGGGTACCGCTCCCGGCAAAAACAGGTACGGCAGCCAGCTGCCCGGCAGATGTCACATTGGTCATGGAAATCATCAGGGCTTCCAGAATGGAAAGCCCGCTGCCGACGGCAAAAATACCGAACGCAAAGGAAACAGACAGGTAACCCAGACAGATGGGGATACCGTCCCGGATACCGACGCGGAAGCTGTTAAGTTCATTCATATATTCATCTTGCAGTCGCATAAAATTACCGTCTCGTATTATAGCACAAATTCCGGCGATTTCCACCCTGTAACGCGAGGGTTTTTACAATAGGGTGGGAACATGCATAGTTTTTATTTTATCCCCTTTAATCAATTATACCCTTTACAACGGGGTATAGCAGGGGTATAATAAGTATAGGAGATGTGATATGGATACTGAAATTTTGCAAAATCAAATTGTCGAACTCGAAGCGCAGATCGAAGCCCTACCCAAAGGCTCTGTCGCTAAAAAGAGTGTGAACGGCAAAACGTATTATTATCACAGATATAATGAAAACCGCAAAAGAACTGAAAAATATATTGATTTTGATTCCATAGATGCTCTGCGTGAGCAAATTGAAAAGCGCAAGGCATTGGAGTCAAAGCTGAAGGAGCTGAAGAAGAAAGCGGGCGTTCCACTAAAGAAGCTGCAGAAGAAAGAAACACTCTCTTTTCACACCTCCATCCTCACAGGCGAAAAGCTGAAGAAATTCGTTGCCGATGTAAAGGATTACAAAAAGAGAGAGTGCTTCGAACAGCTTCAGAATTTCGTGTACGGCGATATCAGGGATAGAGTTTTCATTCTCTACGGTCTGCGCCGAACCGGCAAAACGACGATGATCCGTCAGATGATTGCCGATATGAGCGAATCCGACCTTGCAAAAGCAGCATTCATTCAAATTGCACACAAGGATAAACTTGCCGACGTCAACAAGGACATGAAGCTCTTGGAACAGGGGGGCTTCAAATATATCTTCATCGACGAGGTCACTTTCATGGAGGACTTCATCGAGGGCGCGGCTCTCTTCTCCGACGTGTTCGCCACCTGCGGTATGAAGATCGTCCTTTCAGGAACAGATTCCCTCGGCTTTATGTTATCAAAAAGTGAGCAGCTTTACGACAGATGCATCCTTCTGCATACGACCGTTATCCCCTACCGGGAGTTTGAAAAGGTACTGGGCATCAAGGGTATCGACGAATATATCCGCTACGGCGGCACCATGAGCCTTGGCGGTATAAATTACAACGAGGGCTTTGCTTTTACCGATACAAATACGGTCAATTCCTACGTGGACAGTGCAATCGCAAAAAATATTCAGCACTCACTCCGTTATTATCAGGACGGCGGTCACTTCCGCCATCTCGCGGAGCTTTACGAGAGAAACGAGCTGACCAACGCCATCAATCGTGTAGTTGAGGACATCAACCACCGCTTCACAAAAGAGGTCATTACACGTGAATTTGAATCCGGAGATCTGGCACGTTCCGCAAGAAATCTACGCAGAGATCGCTTTGCACCCAACACCATTCTTGATGATATCGATACCGAAACATTCACCGAACAACTGAAAAACCTTCTCGAAATTCTCGATGAAGCCGATCAGACAGTCAAGGTGGCTGACGTACACGCCGCAGAGATCAAAGAATATCTTGTTCTGCTCGATTTGATATACGAGGTCGACTCCCGAAGCTTCCCGAACGTGAACGATATCGGAAAGATCACCGTGGTATCACAGCCCGGAATGCGTTACGCGCAGGCACAGGCACTTGTAAAGAGCCTGCTCCTCGACAATAAATTTAAGGATCTGAACTTGGATGAGCGCACGCAGGTAATCGAAAGAATCCTCAGCGAGATCAGGGGCAGAATGATGGAGGATATCATTCTTCTTGAAACCAAGCTCGCACAGCCGAGCAAAGAGGTGTTCAAGCTCCAATTCACCGTAGGTGAGTTCGATATGGTGGTGTTCGATCCCGAGACCGCATCCTGCGAGATATACGAAATTAAATACAGCACGCAGGTCGTGGAACAACAGTATCAGCACCTCGTGGATGAACAAAAATGCGCCCAAACTGAACACCGTTTCGGTACAATCAAGGGGAAATACGTACTTTACCGTGGAGCAACGCAGGATGTGAACGGAATACACTACGTGAACGTTGAGGAATATTTAAATAACGTGTGCAAACTTAGTTTTGATGGTTGTATAAATTAACCGCAAATCACAATAATAAAGGATGGATAAAACAATGAAAAAGCTTAATGAAATTCTTATAGATCTTTTGAAAACAGATGATCGCTACTTTACAGCAGAAGGCGAACTTCTTAAAAATGCCGTTTACGAAGACGCTATGAAAATGGATTCCTCGTTGATTAAATTACTTCTCTCTGATGATACGTGTAAAAGCCGTTTCTTTACGGAAGTTGACGGCGTTTTAGTCTTTGATAAAGTCGGCTTCGGTTGGGTTATCAACAATCGTCAATTTTTACCGGATTCTTATACTCGATATAAGAATAAGATTGGGCTTACAGATGGCTCTGGCGAGTTCATTTCTACATCCAATGAAGTTGTACTCGCATTCCCATACAAAGATTGTGTTTTAGAGGGCGGTCAAACAAAAGAAGACCAAAAGAGAAGTGAGATTTTTTATAATGAAACACTTGCACCAGACGAAGTAGATAGGCTTCTTTATCCAAAAGTATTTACAGGGGCAAAACGCTATACGAAAGACGGCGTGGAAGATAATATTACTTTCAACGAAAATGATAATTTAATCATTAAAGGCAATAATCTGCTTGCGATTGCTTCGCTCTTAAAAAAATACGAAGGAAAAATAAAATGTATTTATATCGATATTCCATACAATACGGGTAGTGATAGTTTTGGTTATAATGATAATTTTAATCACTCTACGTGGCTTACATTTATAAAAAATCGTTTAAGTATAGCAAAACAATTATTGAGAAATGATGGGTGCATTTTTATTCAATGTGACGATAACGAGCAGGCCTATCTAAAAGTGTTATGCGATGAAGTTTTGGGTAGAGAAAATTTTGTTAATTGTATTGCTGTAAAAATGAGTGAAGCTACTGGCGTGAAAATGACACACGCTTCCAAAAAGTTGCCAAAACTAAAAGAATATATACTTCTATACAAAAAGAACACACTAAGACTTGAAGACATTCGGATTCCAAAAGAAAAATGGGATTCTGAATATAAATTGGTTATAGATGGTATATCAAAGAAAGATTTACAAGAAGTAAAAAGCATTATATCTAAAGAATCAGTATCCGATGATGATATATTAACCATTGACAATATTTTAAAGAATGCAAAATTTATTTCTGTAAGTAATTTTTTTGTTAATTTTTCTTCTATGGATGCAGAATCAAAGGAAAAACTTCTATATGAAAATGCTTGGCGAATAGTCAGAGATGTTGCAACAACAGGTAGTGCCAAAAGTCTTGCTGATGAAAAAAAACTTACTTGTCAAGGCGAAGCTTTTGCGATTAAAACGCCACAGAAAAAATGTTATCTTATAAAAAAAGAGTATAGTGATACATCAAGTCAACCACGTATAAAACTTCTATTTGCGGATGAATATTTGACATGCAACCCTTGTGATTTTTGGCAAGATATTAAAACGACAGGAATCGAAAACGAAGGAGGTGTATTATTAACAAATGGTAAAAAGCCTGAAAAATTAATTAGCAGAATAATACAAATGAGTACAACTGCTGGTGATTTGGTATTAGATTTCTTTGGTGGAAGTGGAACTACAGCTGCAGTAGCAATGAAAATGCAAAGACAGTTTATCGTGTGTGAACAAATACATTCCCACATTGATTTAGAACTCGTTAGGTTAAACAATGTTTTAATGGGAGACGATACCGGTGTTTCAAAGGAGGTTAATTGGCAAGGTGGTGGCTCTTTCGTTTACTGCGAACTTGCAAAATTGAATCAAACATTCGTTGAAGCAATACAGTCGGCAGAAGACGATGAACAACTTGCAAGCGTTTGGTCTGAAATGCGTGAAAGCGGATTTATAAGCAGTTACGTAAAACCGAGCGATATAAACCCCGAAATTGAAGAATTTAACGCTCTTTCATTTGAAGATAAAAAGCGTTTGTTTATTGCTGTTTTGGATAAAAATATGCTTTACGTCAACTATTGCGATATTGATGATG
Organism: Spirochaetia bacterium; assembly: GCA_045606105.1. Taxonomy (GTDB): domain Bacteria; phylum Spirochaetota; class Spirochaetia; order CADAEX01; family CADAEX01; genus CADAEX01. Next base: position 121,824 of record JAZURI010000003.1, read on the forward strand.
AAAGTTATTCTATTTCCGAAGAAGACAAGGCGTTTACGCATAGTTTCTATAAGGAGTCGTAAGTATGCCTTTCCTTTTTGAAACAATAGATATATTAAAAAATTACGGGGATTCATACAAAGAACTTCCAACGTATATAAAAGAAAATCTAAATCCTGCATTTGAGTTGCGCCCATATCAAGAATCGGCGTTTTGTAATTATATTACATACTTTGAAAGTCCAAAGTTAAAGCAAAGGCCTACGCAAACGCTATTCCATATGGCAACGGGTAGCGGTAAAACGCTTATAATGGCAGGGCTTATGCTCTACCTTTACAAGCAAGGGTATCGCAATTTCCTTTTCTTTGTAAATTTAAGCAATATCGTACGTAAAACGAAAGAAAACTTCCTTGCGCAAACATCGTCTAAATATCTTTTTGCTGAAAATTTGATTATCGACGGCGAACGCATTAAGGTAAAAGAAGTTAGCAACTTTCAAAATACGGACGAAAACGCTATAAATATCTGCTTCACTACTATTCAAGGCTTGCACTCGGATATGTGTGGAGTAAAAGAAAATAGCATTTCTTTTGATGATTTTAAGGATAAAAAAGTCGTGCTTATTTCCGATGAAGCACACCATTTAAGCGCAAGCACGAAAAAGCAAGAAAAAGGAGAACAAGAAAATAGCAAGCATTGGGAATATACAGTTGGTCGTATTTTCGGTGCTAATGTCGATAACGTTCTTTTAGAGTTTACTGCAACTTGCGACGTTAAAAACGCTGAAATTTTAGCAAAGTATGAAAACAAAATCATTTTTGATTACCCGTTAGCCAAATTTAGAGAAGATTTATATTCAAAAGAAATTAAAACTTTACGCACTGACAGTCCTGTCTTTGAAAGATCTTTGCAAGCTGTTCTTTTGAGCCAATATCGCTTGAAAGTATTCCAAGACCACAGGCTGAATGTAAAACCCGTTATCCTCTTAAAATCACACCGCATAAAAGAAAATGCGGATAATATGGCAGATTTTATCAAGAATATTTCTATGCTTACGGGTGCAAAAATACAAGAAGTTTTTGATATGATACGTGGGCAAGCCCCTGTTATGCAGGAAGCATACGATTATTTTATAAATAATGGCATTACATTTGAACAATTAGCACAAGAGATTAAAGACGATTTTTCAGCTTCGCATTGTATTTCCGCTAACGACGATAAAGAAGTCGAAAAAAATCAGTTGCTTTTGAACTCTCTTGAAGATAAAATCAATCCGTACCGTGCAGTATTTGCCGTTGACAAATTAAACGAAGGCTGGGACGTCCTTAATCTTTTTGATATTGTTCGTCTTTATGAAACGCGAGATGGAAAGAACGGAAAGCCCGGTGCAGGTACTATTTCCGAGGCACAGCTTATTGGTAGAGGTGCAAGATATTGTCCTTTTAAGATTGATGATGAACAACCAAAATATCAGCGTAAATACGATAACGACGTTGATAATCAGTTGCGAATTTGCGAAACACTCTATTATCATTGTTGGAACGAACCGAGATATATTAGTGAATTACACACTGCACTGCGAGAAGTCGGTCTTGACCTTGAAGGTATCGTTACTAAAAGATATAAATTAAAAGATTCTTTCAAAGCCGATGATTTATATCGCACGGGTTACATTTTTACAAACGAAAGGGTATTAAAAAGTCGTAATGACGTACACGAGCTTTTGCCTTCTGTAAGGGATAAAGTTTATGAGGTAGCGGTCGCAGTTGGAAAAGCCGGTGAAGATGTGGTTTTAGAAGAAGTTTCTTCCGACGTAAGCGTAAAAACTTATCAATATCTTACAACGTTTAAGGAAATTGCTTCTATAAATTATTCTACCGTAAATCGAGCGTTAAGACAGTTTGACGTGTTTAGATTTAACACCTTAAAATCATACTTCCCGAACGTAAAATCAACTTACGATTTTGTAACGGATAGCAATTATTTAGGTGATATTAAAATCAAGATTACGTCAAAGCACAAAATACCGCCTATGAGCGTTATTTATAAGGCTTGTGTAAATGTTCTTTCTAAAATAGCGGACAAAATCTCTGCAATCGAAGAAGTGTACGAAGGCACAACAGAGTTCAAAGCTCACCGTATCAGCGAATTTATTCGAGATAAGAGTGTCAACTATACTCCTGTTTTAGGCGGTAAAGGTATGTCTCAAAACGATTCATCCGTTGGAGTCAATCGTCTCGACCTTTCGGGCGAAGATTGGTTTGCCTTCAACGATAACTTTGGAACTTCAGAAGAAAAAGCATTTGTATCGTATTTCAAGGGGTATGTCGATAAATTACGCGCCAAATATGACAAGGTCTATTTGGTACGTAATGAAAGACAGGTTCATCTCTATTCTTTTGAGGGCGGAGAGCGGTTTGAGCCGGACTATATCTTGTACTTGTGTAAAAATCACCCAGATTCGATGGAGCAATTAATTGTATTTGTTGAACCGAAAGGAACGCATCTTTTGGAAAATGACAAATGGAAAGAAGCTTTCTTGCTCGAGTTAAAAGGAAAGGCTGTTCCTGTTGTAACTTTTGCGGACGATAACGAATACAAGATTTGGGGCTTCCATTTCTTTAATACAGAACAAAGAAGCGTAGAATTCGCAGCAGACATGGCAACACTGTAAGGAGGATTTTATGGGCAAAGGGTGGTATGCAAGCTGATGGCACATCCAACAACATTGATGGATATGCCGAGAGAAAGTTTGAAGCATTAAAGGAGTACGGAGAAAGATCCTGATGTGCGATATATGAAGCTGAAATTAGTTGAAAAATATCCCATCGGACAGTATCCGCTTAAAGAACTCAAAGAAAACGGTCTTACAAGCGTTCAGGGAAGGAGTAAAGCAACCGTACATCTGATGAAGTATTTGGAGAAATAAACAGTTTAAGGAAAATATACGGGGTCATTTCCCGCTTACATATTCCACGGCAAAGATCACGGCAACGCCGGCCAGCAGGCTCAGCAGGATGTAGAGCAGGGCTGTTACCGGATGTCCGGATTTTAACAGGTCTGCCGATTCCAGGGCAAAGGTGGAGAATGTGGTGAAGCCTCCGCAAAGGCCTACCTTCAGGAACAGCAGCATCTGAGGATTTATCGAATGGTTTCTTGACAGGTATGCCGCTATTATACCGATTGCGATACAGCCGGCAATATTGATTGAGAATGTCTTGATAGGAAAAATGAAGGATTCGCTTAAAGGAATCAGGCCTATGAGGTACCTGAGCACCGCTCCTGCAAAACCTCCTGCTCCCACTGCCAGTATTTCTGTCATCTCCTCTGTCCCCCCCCCGGTTACCTGCAGAATATATCATCCGGACCGGTTTTTACAATAGGGTGGGGAAAGCCCTTTTTGACATTCCTTCCTGTAAGATATATACTGATCTGCGATTGACAGGTACAGTTCATGAACTTTATTGATTCTTTCAAGAGACTTGAAAAACTCTGCAGCGAGCTTTATGGCAATAAGCATGGCATTTCTTTCTACATAGATGAAATGAAAGGTATTGCAGACGGGGAGGAGCGTGTTTCCGGCTGGAATGCGGACCTTAAGAAGCTGAAGCACTGCCGCTGGGTCAGAAACAAGATTGTTCATGAACCGGGCTGTACCGAGGAAAACATGTGTGAACCCGGCGATTCAAAGTGGCTGCTTGCTTTTCATTCCCGTATTCTTGCACAGAATGATCCCCTGTCGATGTACCGGAAGGGAAAAAAGCAGAACAGTGGCAATGTGGTGTTGTATCTGATTCTCTGCTTTATGGGTATTGCAGCATTGTTGGTTTATACCTGTTTGTTTTAGAATATGAAATTATCCTTGCTTAAAAACTACTTTACCAAGTTTGAAATCGCCCTGTGGGTCTCTTCCGTCTCTCTCATTGTCATCTCCTTTCTGCTGTGCCGGAGCGGGGAATACATCAATCTCATTTCATCTCTGGTAGGTGTTTCCTCTCTCATGCTGTGTGCCAAGGGAAATCCTCTGGGGATGCTCATGATGATTTTTTTCAGCATTCTCTACGGTATCATTTCCTATTCCTTTGCCTATTACGGCGAGGTGATTACCTATCTGGGAATGTCTGCTCCCATGTCTGTCATTGCATACATTTCCTGGATCCGCAATTCTTATCGGGGACAGAGGTCGGAGGTTGCTGTCCGTAAGCTCAGGAAAAGGGATATCCTGATTATTGCCCTGGCTGCAGTTGTCATAACTGTTCTTTTCTATCATCTGCTGAAGCATTTCAACAATGCCAATCTGATTCCCAGCACCTTTTCGGTTACCACCAGCTTCATTGCCGCCTGTCTTACCTTTTTCCGGAGTCCCTGGTTCGCTATGGCCTATGCCCTTAACGACTGTGTCCTGATTCTTCTGTGGGTAATGGCTGCCTTTGTTGATATTTCATATCTTTCGGTTATCGTCTGCTTTGTTGTTTTCCTGGTAAACGACACCTATTCCTTCATCAACTGGCGCCGTATGGAAAAGAGACAGCAGAATCAGCTCTGAAAGAACATATTCTTTATAAAGATTTCCAGTCCTATTATTATAAGTATGATTCCACCTACGATTCCTGCCTTGCCGGTAAGTCCGGTTGCTGCTTTCCTGCCGATTGAAATTCCCCAACGGCATATTATGTAGGTTACGGCTCCAATGATTGTACAGGCAGACAAGGCCTTGATGAAATTGTAATCAGAAATGGTAAAACCCACCGAAAGGGCATCTATGGAGGTGGCAAATCCCTGAACCAGAAGCATCCTGATTCCAAAGGGCGGTGCAGCTTCATTCTCCTCATTCTTCCTGAATGTATCAAGTATCATCTTTGTGCCGATATATCCCAGAAGCAGAAGGGCAATCCAGGGGATGGCTCCGGCAAAAAGCTTGAATCTGCAGGCGGCGGTGCAGACACAGATCCATCCGATAAGGGGCATTGCAGTCTGGAACAATGCAAAGGTTCCTGCCGTTACAGCCATTCTTTTCCTTGGCATGTCCGGTTCCCTGAGCCCGTTTGCTACAGAAACGGAAAAGGCATCCATGGCCAGTCCCACACCGAGAAAGATACTGTTGAAGAAAAATTGGATTCCGAAGGACATCTTATGCTCCGGTCTGGATTATTTCACACACTGATTTATAAGTCAACATCACCCTTTATTTATAAAAAATGATAATTTTGTTTACAAATGGAGAATTTGACCTTAAATTAAAATAAAGGGGTAAGTATGAAAAAGTTTTATGTTGTCTGCTTCATTGTTCTTGTTTTTCTTCTTGCCGGCTGTGCGGGAAGCCGTGAGGTCAAGGACATGAGCTTTACAGCCTCCGTAGGGGGCGAATCGGTGGATGGAACCTATTCCGGCACCGTAAAAAAGAATATTCCTAAAGGAAACGGAATCTTTGTGGCCAGAAACAGCCATGGGGACAAATTTACCTATGAGGGGGAATGGAAAAACGGCCTTTTTGACGGAGAGGGCAAGCTCTTTTCCGATGATCCGGGCTACAATATCCAGGAAGGAAACTTCAGCAAAGGGGAGTTCAATCCTACTCCGTACCAGTTTTTCAAGGCATTGGGAACCAGAAAGGGAAATCAGTACGAAATAACACCTGCTGCAGAAAAATATCTTGAAAAGTATCCTGATGTTTTTCTCGAAAACTCAGCCCGTTCTTCAGATATCAGTGAAAAATTCAACTATAAGGCCTTCAGGTCAAATCCTAAGAAATTCGGTGATTCCCTTATCCGTGTCAGCTCCGTAAGGGTCAATCAGCTTGTTTCCGTTCCGCTGTGGGGAAAGGATCATACCTTCTGTATTGCAAGCGACATGGACGGTGAAAACAAATTTTTCATAAGTATGTTCGGAAAGACAGAGCCGCTGTCAGAAGGGGCCGTTATTTCTTTTACAGCACTTCCTATGGCATTTTTCACCTATGAAAGCACCACCGGAAAGAAGGTTGAGGCAGTTGCCTGTGCCGGTGTTTCAATAGAGCCTGAAAATATTGCGGTACAGAATCTTCTCTGGGATTTCTATGCCGAATTTTAGGCAAAACCGAAGGCAAATGAAATAATCAGCGGTATCGTAATTATGGAGAGCAGTGTGGTAAATGACATTATCAACACTGCCAGCTCCGAATTTTTCCTGAAAAGGGATGCAAACATCACCGTGTTGGCTGCAGCCGGTGCAGATGCCGAGATTACCAGCGATATCAGCATTGTTTCCCTCAGGCCCAGGAAACACAGGATAAACAGCGACAGAATCGGTGATAATACAAGCCTGAGGATCACAACAAGCATAACCTGTCTGCTTCCGAAAACCGCAAGGGAATTGATTCTTGAAAGATAGAAGCCGATGATTACCATAGGGAGCGGTGTGTTCATGGCAGCCAGTCCCTTTATCGGTATATGAAGTATCTGCGGCAGGGAAAAAGGGGTAAGGAAGAAAAACATTCCGACCAGAATTCCCAGGATTCCCGGATTGAGGGCCAGTCTCTTCAGCTTTATATCCCCCAGATTTCCTCCCATGATTATAAGTCCGTAGGTCCAGGTAAAAAGGGTAAAGACCCCGATAAAGATGGCACAGTAGAAGACACCATCGCTGCCCAGTATCATATTCTGGATAGGAAGTGACATATATCCGCAGTTTGAAAAAACGGAGGCATATCTCATTACCGATCTGGCTGATGTATCCTTCTCCCTGATAAAGATATGGGCAAGCGTGATGTTCAATAAATGAACAAGTGCGGCGGCACCGGCAGAAATAACCAGACCCTTCAGCATGGTGCTGTCAAAAGGGCGGTGGAAGGAATCTACTATTACACAGGGAGTTACTACATAAAGGACGAAACGGGAAAGCTCTCCTATGCTCTTTTCTGAAAAAAAGCCTCTTTTGGAACAAAGAAAACCTACTGCTATCAGGATAAAAAGGACAGCGGTCTGGAGAGATATGGTTGAAAAGGTTTCAAGCATTCTTTTATTTTATTTTACTGTCGGTACATAGTCAAGGGAAAATAGTATTGACAAACAGTTATCAAAAAATATTAAATTTAACTGCCTGTTTGTGAGGGCAGGCCATATGCATCGAAAAATTTTTGCCATCGTCGGAAATCCTGTAGGGAAAAGCATTTATCCATTTATTTTCAGAAAACTTTTCGAACTTGACAAATCGGAAAATATATATACACGCATAGCTGCATCCGATGCGGAGGAGGCTCTCTCCACTGCCAGGCTGATATCCCTGTCCGGGCTCAACATAGAGACTCCGTACCGTCATGATGCCTTTGACCTGTCCGGCATTACCAGCAGGCATACCGAAAATGTCGGTGCCGTAAACGGAATCCTGTTCGACGGAAACGAAAAAACAGGATTCAATACCGAATATAAGGCAATAGAAGAGAGTCTGTCCGCCAACTGCAGAAATGGACGGAAAGGTAAGGTGGTCATTCTGGGTGACGGACCTGACGGAAGGGCAGCAGCCTGCGGCTTCGGTTCACAGGGATGGCAGGTTATAATCCTGGGTAAGGTTCTTGCCAATACAGTGGAAGCTGCCCTGAACCTTGGAGCTGAACCGGGAGAATTCGGCAGCCTTAAGAAGCATCTCCGGGGAGCCGACCTGGTGATACTGGCCGGTCCTGAGTGTACGGTGGGGACAGAGGTTCTGGAACTGCTTTCCGGTTTCAGGGTACTTCTCCTTAACTGCGGCGAGGCCCTCATGAGCCGCTGCATGAATATGGAGCTGGATTTTATCCATCCAAAGGAGCTGGGGGTGCTGAGGATTCTGGTTGCTTACCGGAAATTCTTCAACAGAGGTTATCCCGGCAGGTTTTCAGATTATGTTGAAGCCATGGAGTCTGCATATGTTCCGGGAAACATCATATCATTCCACGGCTTTGCCTCCACCGGCAAGAACAGGATCGGCAGGGCTGTTGCCGGAAAGCTGGGTATCCCTTTCATAAGGCTGGATGATGAGATAGAGAAGGAAACCGGCCGGGAAATAATTGATATCATCGAGGAGGAGGGGACAGAGGTTTTTGTCTCCTGTGAAAGAAAAATCCTTGAAAGAATCATTGAAAGGGGAGAACGTGTTGTTCTGTCCTGCGGAAGCGATACCCTTTTCTCTTCGGAAAACAGGGAACTGCTGAAGCGTTATTCCTGTCCTGTATGGCTGGTGGCAAATTCGGAGCTTATACTCAAGAAAAGATTTTTTCTCTCATACAAGCCTGTGGAGGGGGAAAGCATGATAGATGCGGTAAACAGGCTTTATGAAACCAGACGGATAAATTATGCCGGTTTGTCGGAGCTCATTGTCAGGAGCGATATTGCGGATACCGAAAAAACGGCAGAAAAAATTGTAAACGAGCTGTCGGCAATGACCGAAAAATATTCATCACGATAATCTCTTACCGTCCAGCAGTCCGAAAAGCTGCCCTCTCCCGCAGTAACGGTTACAGTAGCCCTTTGTTCCCGATACAACGGAAATGATCAGAGGGACAAAGAAGCATACAAGGCCGGCCCATGCAAAAAGTATATTGAAGAATCCCAGAGTCAGGTAAATCAGCGATACAATCCACAGATAATCATACCAATGCTTTTTCATACTGCTGTCTCCTTCAGGGTAATGACACCGGCAGGACATTCCAGGGCACAACGGCCGCATCCTATACATTTTTCATGATCTACCTGAGCCATGATCCCTCTGAAAACCTGAATTGCCCCCTTGGGACAGACTTTCATGCAGCATCCGCAGGCAACACACTCTTTCTGATTTACATAAGCTTTTCTTTTTTTTCTCTCTGCCATATAAGAACAATAACAGGTTTCCGATTTTTTTCAGTGATATTGTTACAAAGCTTCAATCATTGAAAATGGATGAATATAAGAACTGAAATAAAGTTGAAAAGGAAGTGAGCTACCGTATTTACTATAATACTGCCGTATTTCCTGAAAAAATATCCTAAAAGCAGTCCCATGATGAAAATCAGGATAACATTGAAGATACCCTGGTATATGTGTCCGGAGGCAAAGACCAGGGCGCTTGCTGTCATGGCGGGGACAGAGGATATAATCTTTTCAAAGGACCTGAACATATATGCCCTGAAGAAAAGCTCCTCTGCCAGGCCGGCAACTATGAACATGGGAATCAGCAGGAGTTCCGTATCTCCGGAAACTTTCATAAAGTCTCCTCCTGTATCGGGAAGAATAAACCGGCCGGCAATACCGGTCAGGTACAATGTTCCCAAGATTAAGGCAGTTCTTTGAATATCCCTGACCTCAAGAGCTCTGAAACCCATTTCCTTGAGAGTATATTTCTTTATTTTAAAAATAAATATGAAAAGAAGAAGCAGCTGTATCGATGCCACTGCAGTTGCTTTTACTGCGTATGAGGCATTGATTTCAAGAACCGAACCCGATTTCATGAACGGGTTATAAAGAATGAGAAAAATAATGAGGGGTTCTGCTGCCGGTAATATTTTTTTCATTAAATATCGTATTTCTTATGGGACAACCTGAGCTTGTCGGCACCATCCAGCTTAGGAAGGACATTTTCACTTTTATCCTTGAACTTTTCCATTCTGCGGAGAATCTTATCAAGCATCTTGATGGCAGTGACGATATATTTTCCCTTATTGAGCATTACACAGGAGGCCCGCTGGGAAAGGGCTGCATCGGTTATTTCTGCCCTGGTTGGAACTCCGTCCTTGGCCAATGTCTCCAGAACCTGGGTTGCCCAGATCAGAGGAATATTGGCCGCTTCCGCAATCCTGATTATCTCCTCCTGGATGGTGGCATAGTTTTTCCAGCCTGTCTCAATGGCAAGATCTCCCCGTGCCAGCATGATTCCGGCCGGATATATCTTCATTGCGGAAAGGATGATGTCAGGAAGGTTTTCAAAAGCTTTTTCAGTCTCTATTTTTACAATTATTCCTGTACTCAGACCCATTTCCTTCAGGTCTGAAATCATTTTGTCCAGTTCCCCGGCACTGTTTACGAAAGAGAGGTTGATGGCATCTATGTTCCAGCTGTCGCTGTGTCTGATGATGGTTTTTATATCCTGTCTGTCCTTGGCTGTGAAACCTGACATTTCCATGGAGGTGTCGGGAAAGTTTATTCCCTTGTCCGGCTTGAGCTTGCTTCCTCCGGTCTTGGAGTTTGTTATCCTGATGGTTGCCCTGTCGCAGGAAACCTCTTCTGTTATCCCTTCTATCTTGCCGTCATCGAAAAAGACCCTTTCTCCCGGCTTCAGGAATCTGAAGATTCTTTTATGGGTACATGAAATGGTTGCCGGCTGAAATCCTTCGGCTGTTTCTGCTGCATTTCTTCCCGGTTCACTGTTTTTGGAAAGAACAAGAATATCTCCTGTCTTAAGGAGGATGAATTCTCCTTCCACTGAGCCTGTCCTGATTTTAGGGCCTGCGATATCCATGATGACAGAGCATTCACGGCCTGTTTTCTCAGAGGCTTTTCTGATGTTTTTTATAATCCTGTCCCAGATACGGCTGTTGTCATGGGCACAGTTTATTCTGGCACAGTTCATTCCTGCATCCAGCATCTCTTCTATTAAGGTGTTGTCTTCGGCTGCAGCTGCAGGCATTGTAACCATGATCCTGGTTTTTCTCTTTTCCGGTTTTTTCCTGAAAAGATCCCTTGTCCTTTCTTCTATAAGCTTTGCGCTTTTCCGCGGTGAAAGGAGACTTCCGTCGGGATGGACTGTTTCACGGCCTGTTATTGTATCGGCAATTTCCTTTACCGAAAGCAGGGTATGCATTACATGGGAATTGACATTGGAAAGGTCTGAAAAACCGAGCTTCAGCATCTTTCTCTGGAGCTTGTCGATATCAAAGCTTCTGAATGCCAGATAATCGAGAAGGTTAAGGGCGCTGACCCTGAATTTCGGATTTACGGCCTTTACCTCTTTCCTGTATTTTCTTTCGGTCTTGTAAGCCTTTGTTATTACTTCGTTGAGCTTGTCTGCTATAAAAAGGACCTTCTGTTCCAGAGGTTTTCTTTCGGTACTCATGTCTTTATGTGAATTTCCTTATGTTTATCTCTTTTCTGAGAGATGCCTGATGGGTAATCACTGCATTTATGAAGCCCATTACAATAATATCAATCATCACGCTGAAGCTGATGAGCAGGAACATTACAGGCTGTATAGCAAGCCATCCGTTTTCGATTCCGTGACCGTAGGCGGAACAGAGCATGGTTACGGATACTGCGGTTCCGACTCCAGGAACAGCACCGAGGATGAAGGAAATAAGGAATGTGTTCAGCATGAGAAAAAAGAAGCTCTCATAGGTGATTTCAATTCCTGTATAGGATCTGATGATGATAATGATGGCAGCACCTGAAACCATGGCTGTACCGCTTCTGCTGAATACAGTCAGGAACCCGATGATAGGGGCACTGGCCTTTCTTTTTGCACCTATGTTTTCAAAGGAGCTTTTTACCAGTGTGTTGGCAGCAAAGTAGATATCGCCGGAAAAGAATGCAGCCATTGCAGGGGCAAGCATGGCGTAGACAGCCTTGAACGGATTTTCAGTTCTTCTGCAGCAGATGAGAAGCCCCAGCGGAATCAGTATGAAAATCACCACTGCCGAAGCAGCCGCCACAGTTATGAAAAGATAACTGTAAAGTCCCATCTGGGAGTTGTTCATGACATAGGCGGTCATGGATGCCGAAAGGAAAACTATACCCAGAGGCATGAACTCTATGATGAGGCTGTTTATATCGTACATTATCCTGGACATGGAATCAAAGATCTGGCTTATAGGTCTGGTATAGAGGTTTGCATAATTCATGCTGAGACCCATGAGTACGGCCAGAACCAGCACCGGCAGCAGATAGTTGCCCGATGAAGTGAATATCTCAAAGAAATTATCGGGAAATATCATGGCTATATGGGATGCCAGCGAAGGGAGCACATATCTTGTATCGGTTTCTGCAATAAGGGGGATTCTTCCCTGGAAAACAAGAAGTGCGGCAGCTCCGCCCAGAAGAGTCAGGATCAGCGATGAGGCAACGGTGAAGGATACAGTCTTGATAAAGATTCCCAGAAGCCGTTTTTCAGTCATCAGCTTTGAAACCGAAAAGGCTACGGAAAAGAGAATCATCGGGAAAAATGTATATTTTCCTATGCACAGGATTATCCTGTGTCCGGTATCAAAAACAACCGGATCGGAGAAGAAATCCTTCATGGTTATCCCCAGGACAGCTCCCACTACAGCTCCCAGAAGATATTTTATCCATATTTTCATATAAAAAATGATAACTTATATTAATTGCATAGTCAATAATAAGGTTTTTTCGAGTCTTGAAACTTTCGTGTAATTTTGTTTTAATAAAAAAAATTTTCCACTTCAGGAGATTAAAATGATTGTATGCAAGTTTGGCGGAAGCTCTGTAGCAGATGCCGTACAGATTTCCAAGACACAGAATATCGTGAAGGGCAATCCTGACAGAAAGATTGTTGTTGTATCGGCTCCCGGCAAAAGGGATAAGGAAGATGACAAGATTACGGATCTGCTTTATAAATGTCACAATCTTGCAAGCAATGACAAGCCTATAGATTCCGCATGGGAAAAGATCAGGAACCGCTATCTCCAGATTGCGGCAGTTCTCGATATCACATGGGATCTGAAGGAGGAGCTTGATTATATTGAAAACAAGCTTGCCGGAAAATGCAGCTCAGACTATGCAGCAAGCCGCGGGGAATATCTTAATGCCAAGCTTATCTCACTTTATTTCGGATTTGAGTTCCTGGACAGTGCAGAGGTGATAAGACTGGGGGACAGAGGTGAGATTCTTCCTGAGACCTACGACCTTATAAGGGAGGCTGTGGATCCTGACAAATATTATGTGGTACCTGGCTTCTACGGACTGGGACCTGACGGAGAGATAAAGACCTTCTCCAGAGGCGGCTCCGACATTACCGGAAGTATCTATTCAAAGGCCCTTGAAGCGGATATATATGAAAACTGGACCGATGTTTCGGGTATCTATACCACAGACCCTAGAGTTGCAGAGGCCGCAAGACCTATCGACGACATTACATACAGGGAAATGAGGGAGATGGCATATCTCGGAGCAAACGTGTTCCATGAAGAGGCCATTGCACCGGCCCGCCAGGCAGACATTTCCATCAATATCAAGAATACAAACGCACCCGGGGACAGAGGAACCTTCATCAATTCCGTCAGGGATGCATCAAAGCAGGCGGTAGCAGGAATTGCCGGCAAGAGACATTTCCGCCGTATTACTGTTGAAAAATATAAGCTTGAGGACATGCACGAGCTTCATTTTGAGCTCAAGAAGGCACTTGGTGCTCTCGGTCTTATCATTGCATTCGAGCTTAAGGGAATTGATACCCTCAATTTCTATGTTCAGGATGAAAAGATGATTGACTGGGATTCCTTCGGTGAAAAGCTCAAGGCTGATCTCGATGTGGAGAAGGTGGTATATTCCGAGGACCTGGCTGTAATCGGAATAATCGGCGAAGGACTTGCCGTTTCATTCTCACATGTGCTTGAGATTCTCAATGCTGTCGGAAAAGAGGGCATCAACATAGAAAACATCAACTGCGGTGGTTCACCTATTTCTGCCGTTCTTGTTATCCGTGACGAGGACTATGTAAAGGCAATGAATGTCATTGCTTCCGTTATTGCCTGAACCTGATATGAAAAAAACAGCTGCAGCCATACTGTTTCTGCTCATGCTTGCGGTTTTTCCCACATGGGGGGACGGTATCATGCCGCCTGAGCCGGTGCTCAACTGCAGGGCTGCTGTCCTTATGGACTATGATACGGGGACAGTGCTTTTCAGCAAGAACCCCTCGGCTGAAATTCCCCCGGCCTCAATGACAAAACTCATGACCTCCTTTCTCCTTTTCGAAAAAATAGAGAGGGGAGAGCTTTCACTTGATGATATCTATACCGTTTCCGAAAAGGCCGATTTCAAGAATGCACCACCCAGGTCGTCACTGCTTTTTCTGGAACGGGGACAGAGGTTGACAATAAAGGAGCTGGTTACAGGGCTTCTTGTGGTTTCCGGCAATGATGCGGCCACGGCAGTGGCAGAGCTGGTTGCAGGGGGACGGGAGGAGTGTGTCGCCCTGATGAACAAACGGGCCGCGGAGCTTGGGTTTCCTTCCTTTCATTTTGAGGATGTATCCGGGTACGACAGCCGCAACAAGGTCAATCCCCTTGATTTCTGCCGTTTCTGCAGGCTCTACATAAAAACCTGCTACGATTATTTTGCCGACATAGTGGGAATCGAAACATTGGGATATCCCGAAAGAAAGCATCTGGCAGGGACCAAGCCTACCTACGGAAAAATTGTCCAGAACAATTCCAACGAGCTGATAGGGCGGTACGACGGAGTCGATGGCATTAAAACAGGTTATATAGATGAATCCGGCTATAATGTGGCCCTGACAGCCCGGAGGGACGGAATGAGGCTTGTGGCCGTGATAATGGGAATCGATGCCTCCAAACCTTCGGAGGGAAAGCTTCTCAGGGGAATAGACGGATCTGCCCTGATTACCTATGGCTTCAGCACTTTCAGAACCTTCAGACCGGCTATGGGTGAAAAGCTTGAGATTCCGGTTTATCACTGCAGCAGCAAAAAAGCGGAAATAGTTCCGGTAATAGATACACCTGTCACTGTCCCTTACAGCCGTCTCGGAGAGCTGGTTTTCAATGTGAGCATGAAACAGGATATGAAGGGGGAAATGGCTGCGGGGACAGAGGTTGGCCGCTATACCCTGACTCTCGGGGACAGAGGTTTGGCAGAAGGTCCCATGGTTCTCAGTGAAGGGACAGAAAAATGTTCACCTTTGCAGAATATCCCCGAATTCTTCCGCTTCCTGTTTAAAAAGTCAGTTGCAGAAAGGAAAATATCTGCTATAATATCACAGTTATGACACGGGAAGATTTTATTTTTACGATAGGTTTTGACGGAGACGGTCCTGTAGTTGACAAGCTGAATGCAAAAAAATTCGGAAAACTGGGGACAGAGGATTTATTCAGGGAAGGTTTTTACAAGTCGGCAGTATGCTCTGCGGTCTTTTCAGGCAGTGAAGCGCAGGAAAAGCTGATTCTTGATCTCTACAATGAAAAATCGGACAGAAAGGTAGGTTCCTTTGCCGAACTGAAGGCTGTTTTCGGAGTCTGAACTTTCTTTATTGACTAGAGACTTATTTAGTGATAATTATTATAAGATAATTAATTTTTTCTTAAAGGAAACAACATGAACAGTATTCTTATGGACATGCCTGTACTTCAGGGCGCAGGAAACGGACTTACAACTTTGTTCACCTTTGGTGGTGTAATCCTCATTTTCTACTTCTTTATTATTCGTCCTCAGAACAAGAAGAATAAAGAGACACAGAAGATGCTGGCCGGACTCAAAAAATTTGACAAGGTTGTAACAATCGGCGGTATCAGAGGGGTTGTACAGACAGTCAAGGAGCAGAGTGTTATTGTCAAGGTTGACGATAATGCAAAGATTGAGTTCACAAAGGGTGCAATTGCACAGGTTCTTGAAAGTCACGAGGCAAAACTTGACGGTGACGGAAAAGAGATCGAAAGCGACAAAGAAAAAAATAAAAAAGAAGATAAATAAAACACCGGAGAAATGATTTTATGAGTAAAAGAGCCAGATTTTTCATAGTACTTCTGGTTGTAGGTATTGCTTCTGTTTTTCTCTATCCTACCTTCAAGTGGTATTTCGGAACAAGTGAAGACAGCAAGGCAATTGCAACAGGCTCAAGAGAGCAGATCAGAACCTATTCACAGGCCAAGGCAGCAGAGGATTTGGAATATCTCGAATCCCTGGTAAAGCAGAACCCGGGCCAGACAATTCCTGAAAAGTACAATTTCCTCAGGGATATGGCTGCAGCAAACTACAAGCTGATCAAGAAAGATGCACCGTCATCCTGGTCGGTAGAAAGTGTTCTGAGCAGTTTCAAGAACAAGAAACACCTTTTTAACAGTATTGAAGGTTATTACAGAGACAATGTAATGGCACTCAAGGAACAGAGCAAGAATATCCTCCAGCTGGGTCTCGACCTTTCCGGCGGTATGAATGTACTGCTTGAAGCTGACATGAACAGCCTCGGTGAAAAGCTGGGCAGAATTCCAAGTGCAGAGGACAAGAAGGGGGCCATTGACAGAGCCATCGAAATCCTCAATAACAGAATTGACAGATTCGGTATCACAGAGCCTCAGATCAGAAGACAGGGCGAAACAGGCATTACAATTGAAATTCCGGGTGCAGCCGATCCTGAAAGGGTAAATGCATTCCTCATGGGAAAAGGCAAGCTCAATTTCCATATCGTTGATGATGATGCCACAATGGCACTCAGGGATTATATCGACAGGAATCCGGGAAAAGCTCTTGATGCAGAGGGTCAGCCTGTGGACAAGTCACTTCTTCCTGCAGGAACAGTATGCAGACGCTTTGTACAGAAGGACAGATACGGTATTGACTATACAGCAAACTATATAGCTATCAGGGAAGAGGTTGGACTTGACGGTTCACATATCGTTGATGCACAGGTTGGAAACGATCCTGTAACCGGCCGTCCTGTTATCAACTTCACACTTGACAAGGAAGGTTCTGATATCTTCTTCAAGCTTACAGCTGCCAATGTAAACAAGACCCTTTCCATCGTTCTTGATGACAATGTAAAGGCCGGTGCCACAATTCAGGAAGCTATTTCCGGAGGACAGGTCAGAATGTCAGGACTTGACAAGCAGGAAGCACAGGATATCGCTCTCGTTCTCAGAACAGCAGCCCTTCCTGTAACACTTGAAATTTCCAACCAGCAGGCTGTAGGTGCTTCCCTCGGTGAAGACTCCATTCGTCAGGGTGTAAGAGCCATGCTCCTCGGACTTCTTCTTGTAATTATCTTCATGGCTATCTATTATAAGGGTGCAGGTCTTATTGCAGACTGTATGTTGCTTCTCAACCTTTTCCTCATGGTAGGTATCCTTTCAGCATTCAACCTTACACTTACCCTTACAAGTATTGCAGGTCTTATCCTTAATATCGGTATGTCAGTGGATGCAAATGTCGTAATCTTCGAAAGAATCAAGGAAGAGTACAGACTCGGTAAGACAGCGGCAGCAGCAGTCAAGTCAGGTTTCAAGAAATCATTCTGGGCAATCATGGACTCAAACATTACAACCTTCATAGTTGCAATCTTCATGTCTCAGCTGGGAACAGGTCCTATCCAGGGCTTCGCCTATACACTGGCTGTAGGTATCGTAACATCCATGTTCTCTGCAATCTTCGTTTCAAGATTGGTTTTTGACTTCTGCATTGATGTGGGCAAAATGAAAAAATTAAGCATCGGATGGGGGAAATAAGAGATGAAAAACAAGATTTACGAATTCATAAAACTCAGATATATTGCTCCTGTAACTTCCGTTGTTATCATAGTTATCCTTTTTGCAATCACAGGCGTAAAGGGTGGTTTTAACCTGGGAATCGACTTCCTGTCAGGTCTCAACATGCGTGTTCAGATTGCTCCGTCTGCAGTAAAGACTGATATTTCAGATATGAGAAATGTTCTTTCAGCAGCAGGTGCCGCTCAGATTCAGGTAATCGGAGATGCGGCTGATCAGGAATTCAGCATCAGGGTAAGAGAAACCGGAGAGCAGACCGGTGCTGCGGTATCCGGCAAGGTTACAGACCTTCTTGAGAAGAAATTCGGTGCTGCAAACGTTACAGTAAAACAGTCAGAGTTTTCAGGTCCTAGATTTTCACAGGCTTTGAGTCTTCAGTCTGTTTCACTTATCTGTTTCTCACTGGCACTCATGCTTGTATACATCTGGATCAGATTCAGGCTTGCATATGGTATATCCTCAATCCTGGCCCTGACACACGATGCCCTGATTATGGTTGGTGTAATCGGTGCACTTCAGCTTGAAGTTGATGTAACAACAATTGCGGCCGTGCTTACAATTATCGGTTATTCCCTCAATGCTACAATCGTTATCTTTGACAGAGTAAAGGAGAATGTTATACTGCTCAAGGGAAATCCGCTCAAGCATATCCTTAACACAAGTATTTCACAGTCACTTTCAAGAGGTGTCATCACATCCCTGACCACATTGATTGCAGTACTTGCCATTTATCTGTTCGGTGTGGGAGTTATCAAAAACTTCGCATTCAACCTGATAATCGGTATCTGTGTGGGAACCTATTCCTCATTCTTCATCGCCCCTTCTATCCTCTATATCTGGATGGCTAAGGTTCAGAAGATCAAGTTCGAGGGAGATGCCGCTCCTGTACAGGCTCAGCCTGAGACAGCAGCAGAAACAAAGTAATCTGATAATTAAGGATTATCCGGTCCCGCGGTTCAAGCCGCGGGATTTTTTTTACTTGACAAAAATGTTGCTATAAATATAATTATCACAAACGGGCCTATAGCTCAGTTGGTTAGAGCCCTCGACTCATAATCGAGTGGTCCCTGGTTCAAGTCCATGTGGGCCCAGAAATCTCCTGTCTTGCAGGAGATTTTTTTTTTGCTCTTTTGCGGTGAGTTGCGTGGGGACAGAGGATATTGCTTGGTGATTGCTTGGGGGACAGAGATATTTGAAGCAGAACTTCATTAATTTTGTTTAACATTGTTAAAGGAGAAAACAATGGGAAGAAGAAACAGAATCACCGTTGATGGCGGAACCTACCATATTATTAACAAAATTAATGAAGAAAAGATGCTTCTTGAATCGTCATTGATCAAGACTTTGTTCATGAAAATAATCAAAGAGGCAAAATTTCGTAAAAAATTTAGGTTTAGTCTCAAAAATATTACAATTATGGACAATCATATTCATATGATTATAAAAATGGAACAAGGAGAAAGCTTATCCAGGTTGATGCAGTGGATTTTTTCTGTCTTTGCCCTTCGTTATAATCGAAGATTTAACAGAAAAGGTCATCTTTGGATTGATAGATTCAAAAGTAAGCTTATAGAAACTTTATCTGCATATAGGGCAATATTTGAATATATCTGTAATAATCCGGTTAAGGCAGGTATTGTAAAAAGTGCTGAGGATTATATTTTTGGGTTCTGGCAATTGAGAGGCAACAGCGAATTTCAGGCACTTTTTACTTGAAAATCTGACATGGATTAATTAAATTAAAGTTATGAACCGATTGGAGCTTCTTGATAAGGTTTATAATGAATATCATCGGGAGGAGTACATATATCCTGATCCTCTGTCCCCGGTATTATCCTATAAAAACGCCGATGACAGGGAAGTTGCAGCTATTATTGCATCTTCTCTTGCTTTAGGACGGGTTGATCTTATCCTTAAAGCGGTAAATTCTGTGCTTTTACCACTCGGCTCTCATCCGGCTTCTGAACTTGATTCTCTCTCGGTGTCGGATTTGAGAGAAATTTATCATGATTTCGTTTATAGATTTTTTAAAACCGATGAAATAACCGGTTTTTTATATGCAATTAAGGTGATACGCGGGGACAGAGGAAGCCTCCAAGCCCTTTTTACCACAAATTACACCCAAGGAAAGGGCATTACAAGCGGTATTACAGCTCTCAGCAATGAAATTGCCAGGATTTCAGAGGGTAAATCGGCTATGTTGCTCCCATCTCCTGAAAAAGGCAGTGCCTGTAAAAGGGTTAATCTTTTTCTTAGATGGATGGTCCGGCATGATAACATTGATCCGGGAGGATGGTCTGATATAAATACCTGTGATTTGTTGGTTCCGGTTGATACCCATATGTATGATATTGCAAAACGTCTCAGGTTTACATCCAGAAAGACTGCAGATTTCAAAACAGCAGTTGAAATTACTGCCGGTTTTGCAGAAATTGTTCCTGAAGACCCTGTAAAATATGATTTTTCACTTACAAGATTGGGAATACATCCTGATCTTGATAAGGAAATATTTAAAAATCTTGATTTTAAAGGAGAATAGCATGAAGTATATCTGTAATCTTTGCGGCTATATTTACGATCCTGCAACAGGAGATCCTGACAGTGGAGTCAAAGCTGGAACAAAATGGGAAAATGTTCCTGCCGATTGGTGCTGTCCTGTTTGCGCAGCATCAAAAGACCAGTTCAGCCCGGCATAAGCTGCTTTAACCGGGGACAGAGGTTTATCTGATAAACCTCTGTCCCCATGCCTTTCTTTCCCCTTATCTTTGTTGACATTCCCATTCCTTTACTCTATTATATATAAAATATACTATATCAAATAGGAGACTTAAAAATGAAAATAGGTATTAACGGTTTCGGAAGAATTGGTCGTTTCGTTTTTCGCGCAGCTATGGCTCGTCCGGAAATTGAAGTTGTAGGAATCAATGATCTTTGTCCTGTTGATTATCTTGCATATATGCTTAAATATGACACAATGCACGGTCAGTTCGAAGGAACTATCGAAGCAGATGTGGAAAATTCTCTTCTTATTGTAAACGGACAGAAAATCAGAATTACTGCATGCAAGGATCCTAACGAACTCAAGTGGGATGAAATCGGTGCAGAATATGTTGTTGAATCTACAGGTCTTTTCCTTTCTAAGGATAAGGCTCAGGCTCACATCAATGCCGGTGCAAAATATGTTGTTATGTCAGCTCCTTCAAAGGATGACACCCCTATGTTTGTTTACGGTGTAAACGAAAAAACATATGTAAAGGGTACTCAGTTTGTTTCAAACGCTTCTTGTACCACAAACTGTCTTGCTCCTATCGCAAAGGTTCTCAATGACAACTGGGGAATCACAGAGGGTCTCATGACTACAGTTCACTCCGTTACAGCTACACAGAAGACTGTTGACGGCCCGTCACTGAAGGACTGGAGAGGCGGAAGAGCTGCCTGCGGTAACATCATTCCTTCATCCACAGGTGCTGCAAAGGCTGTAGGAAAGGTTATTCCTACTCTTAACGGCAAGCTTACAGGTATGTCCATGAGAGTTCCTACTCTTGATGTATCAGTTGTAGATCTTACAGTAAACCTCGCAAAGCCTGCTAAATACGAAGAAATCTGTGCTGCAATGAAGAAGGCTTCAGAAAACGAACTCAAGGGTATTCTCGGATACACAGAAGATGCTGTTGTTTCCTCCGATTTCCTCGGTGACAAGAGAACTTCAATTTTTGATGCAAAGGCTGGTATCGCACTTACAGATACATTCGTAAAGGTTGTTTCCTGGTACGATAACGAAATCGGATACTCAAACAAGGTTCTTGATCTTATTACCTATATGAAAAAGGTAAACGGTTAATAAAGCTAAGGGTAGGATAATGGTACTCAATACAATCAGGGATGCAGATCTGACAGGTAAACGTGTTCTCATCCGTGTCGACTTCAATGTGCCTCTCAAGGATGGTATAGTCAAGGATGATACAAGAATCCGTGCGGCTGTTCCTACTATTGAATATATTCTTTCTCAGAAGGGAACTTCTGTTGTGGTCATGAGTCATTTCGGTCGTCCTAAGGGACAGAAGAATCCGGAATTTTCCATGGCTCCTATCGGAAAGAGATTCCAGGAGATCATCGGGCGTCCCGTAAAGGTTGCTTCAGATGTCATCGGTGATGCCGTAGCAGCAGAGGCTTCTGCTCTCAGAGAGGGAGAAATCCTTCTTCTTGAAAATGTCCGCTTCTATCCTGAAGAGGAAAAGAACGGTACAGAATTTGCCAAGGCACTTGCATCTCTCGGAGATGTTTATGTGAACGATGCTTTCGGTACTGCCCACAGAGCCCATGCCTCCACAGAGGGTGTTGCCCATTTCCTCCCTGCATATGCCGGATTCCTCATCGAGAAAGAGGTAAAGTTCATGGCTCCTCTTCTTGAGAATCCGGCTCATCCTTTTGTCGCCATCATCGGCGGTGCAAAGGTTTCCTCCAAGATCGGAGTTCTTCAGTCGCTTCTCAGAACCTGCGATACAATGGTTATCGGCGGGGGTATGGCCTATACATTCCTCAAGGTACAGGGATACAGTGTAGGTAAGTCTCTCGTGGAAGCTGACTATATCGATACAGCAAAGGCTTTCCTTGAAGCTGCAGCTGCCAAGAATGTAAAGGTAATCCTCCCGGTTGACCATGTGGTTGCCGCTTCATTTGCAGAGGATGCCGCACCTGAGCTTATCAGCTCTCCTGACATTCCTGAAGACAGGATGGGAATGGATGTGGGACCTGAAACCATTGCCCTTATCAAGGAGGCTCTGGCTTCAGCAGCAACTGTTGTATGGAACGGACCTCTCGGTGTATTCGAGTTTGACAGCTTCGCAAAGGGAACTCTTGAAATTGCCAGATCTGTTGCTGAATGCAGCGGCATTACTGTTGTAGGAGGGGGAGATTCTGTAGCGGCTGTAAACAAGTTCGGCCTTGCAGACAGACTCAGCCATGTTTCTACCGGCGGCGGTGCTTCATTGGAATTCCTTCAGGGACTTCCGCTTCCGGGAATTGTTGCTTTGGAAAAATAGGGGGATTTATGTCCAGAATCAGATATATCGCAGGTAACTGGAAAATGAACAAGCTTTCAGGCGAAGCAGTTACACTTGCAAAGGAAATAGCAGAAGGTGCAAAGGATCTCGGATGCAGAATCATGATCGCACCTCCTTTTACAGCTCTCTCTGAAGTGAGCAAGGTTGTCAGGGGAACAAATGTTCTTCTCGGTGCCCAGAATATGTCAAATGCCGTTTCAGGTGCATACACCGGAGAGGTTTCACCGGACATGCTTATCGATCTCGGTGTTTCCGTTGTTATTCTCGGTCATTCCGAAAGACGCACCCTTTACGGAGAAACAGATGCTTTCATCAATTCAAAGGTGAAGCTTGCCCTTGAAAAGGGTCTTGATGTGATTCTCTGCGTAGGTGAGACTCTTGCTGAAAGAGAAGCAGGAAAAGCTGCGGAAATTGTATCTTTTCAGGTTGAAAACGGTTTGAAAGATATAAGTGTTGATTTTATTGAAAAAATTACGGTTGCCTATGAGCCTGTATGGGCTATCGGTACCGGAAAGACAGCAACTGCCGAAGATGCAGAGGCTGTTCATAAGGTTATCAGGGAAAAGCTTGCTGAAATGTACAGTTCAGAGGCTGCAGAAAAGGTACTTATCCAGTACGGCGGTTCCATGAAGCCTGAAAATGCTGCCGGTCTTCTTGCAATGCCTGACATTGACGGCGGACTTATCGGCGGTGCAGCCTTGAAAAGCGAAAGCTTTTTGGCTATACTGAAATGTGCTGAATAATTAAAGAGGTAAATATGGGAATTTTAAGTATTATTTTGCTTGTTTTGTTTGTTATTGCATCACTTCTGCTTATTCTTCTTGTTCTTGTGCAGGATGATCAGGGTGACGGTATCGGAGGGATCTTCGGAGGCGCAAGCTCAACTCCTTTCGGTTCAAAATCAGGAAATGTCCTCACAAAGTTTACATCTATTCTGGCGGCATTCTTCCTTATCCTTTCTCTCGGTCTGGCATGGGTCAACAGAAGTACTGAACAGGACGACCTTCTCGGTTCTGTAAAAAGCGCTGAAGCAGCTGAAGCAGCTGAATGGTGGAATGAATCTGCCGAACAGGGAAATAAATAATCCGGGGTTTCTGTCATGAAAAAGTTTCTTCTTGCGGTTTTCCTTACATTAGTGTGCCTCGGTGACGGTTTTGCTCAGGAATCCCTTGATTCAAAGGTTGCCATAGTAAATCTCACCAAGCCTGAAATCATATCCAGAAAACAGCTGGATCAGACTGTCAAGCTTCTGCAGGCTACCGGAATCAACAAAAGCGAACAGGAAATTCTTGAAGTCATGATTGACGATGTTCTTCTTAAACAGGGAACAGAAAAAGAAGGAATTAATATTTCAGAGGCTGAGATTATTTCAGCTCTCAGAAAGGAAGTAGGAGCTTCAGGCCAGGCTGCAACCGATGACCAGCTCAAGCAGTTCGTTGAACAGCGGATGCAGGTAAGCTGGAACGTTTATGCCGACAGAAGCAAGACTACTCTGGGAATCCAGAGATATATCAGGAAGGTAAAGGGAAGCAAGCTTTCCAATATCCCTGCACCGTCTCAGCCTGAAATCCAGCGTTTCTACGACAGCAACTCAAAGCAGTTCTTCGTTCCTAAGACAGTTACACTGGACCATATCTATGTGGACACCAGATCCCTTACTGCCGACGAAAAGGCAAAGGCACTGGAGCGTATAAATGAATACAGCACCAAGATAAAGAAGGATTCAAAGGAATTTGACAAATATGTTGAATTCTCCGATGATTCCGCTTCCAAGTACAACAACGGAAGATTCGGTACTCTCCGTATCGACGATGTCAACAGGAAGAAATTCATGGGCGAAGATTTCTTTACTGCAGTTTTTGCAATGAACAAGGGCGATATCAGCTCTGTCATCACATCCAATGTAGGATATCACATTGTAAGGGTTGCAGATGTTTCCGAACCAAGACTTCTCGGTATCCATGAAAAGATTTCCGAAAATCAGAAGCTTACCGTAAGCGATACAATCAAGCAGTATCTCACAGCCCAGAAGCAGGACATGATTTTCAAGGAATGTGTAAAAGAGGTCACAGAAGATCTCAGAAAAAAAGCTGACATCAAATATTTTCTGAAATAAGCTATGGGTGCAATGCATAAGGCAAGGGTTCTTGCATTTCAGATAATTTTCAGCTGGGATTTTGAGAGGCGGGCTGTACCCGAAAATCTTTTTGACTCGGTAAGGAATCTTTCCAACGAGGAGTTTGATATTGCTTCCGAAACATATGTCAAGCTTACTGTCTGCGGTACTATTGAAAATATCGATAAAATAGACAGCATGATCAGGGAGCATCTCCGTAACTGGAAATTCGACCGTATTGCCAAGGTAGATCTGGCTATTCTCCGTCTCAGCGTATACGGGCTTCTTTTCCAGAAAGATACGGATGGGAAGATTATTATCAATGAGGCCGTGAAGATTGCCCAGGAATACGGAAATGATGATTCCTATAAATTTATAAACGGTCTTCTGGATTCTATTTACAAGAAAAATGATAAGACTTAAATCAAAGAAAGATATTTCCGGTATCAGGGATGCCGGTGCCATTCTTGCAGAAACACTGGACAAGATAAAAAAAGAGCTTCAGGCTGGAATGAAGACCTCTGACATTGATGATATTGCCAGGGAGTATATCATTTCCAGAAAGGCCAGACCGGCTTGTCTCGGTTATATGGGCTATCCTGCCAGTATCTGTGTTTCGGTTAACGAAGAGGTAATCCACGGTATTCCCGGTAAAAGGGTAATCAGGGAAGGTGATATTGTAAGCTGCGATCTCTGTGTGGATCTCAAAGGTTATATTGCTGACAGTACCGTTACCATTCCTGTTGGAAAAATCTCTCCTCAGGCCGAAAAGCTTCTTAAGGTTACCGAAGAGTCCCTTTATCTGGGTATCGAGAAGGCAGTGGCCGGAAATCGTGTCATGGATATTTCCAGATCGGTTTTCATTCATGCCAAGAAACATGATTTAGGTGTTGTTCGTGATTACTGCGGTCACGGAGTAGGCTTTGATATGCATGAGGAGCCTGCTGTTCCCAACTACATTTTCAGAGGGGCAAATCCTCATCTCAGGGAAGGAATGGTTATTGCCATCGAGCCTATGATTACATTGGGATGTGACGATATTGATGTTCTTGATGATGACTGGACCGTAGTTACAGCTGACGGTTCCCTTGCAGCTCATTTTGAACATACCGTAGCCATCCACGACGGTTATGCCGAAATACTTACAAAACTATGAAAGAATTCCTCGATTACTATGTTGTCAGAAACAATGCCATAAAGCTTGCTCACAGGATGTTCAGTGAGGGCTTTGTTCCCGATATCATCTATGTACCTCTCAGAGGAGGTGCCTATCTGGGAAATGTCATCAGCGAATACTACAAGATAGCTCTCAGGAATACAGACCATAAGCCGGTCCGTTATGCTGCTCTGGTGGCAGGCTCCTATTCCGGAGTAAAGAACCACGGCGATGTTGTTATACAGGGCTGGACCTATCCGCCCGAAAAAGTGAATCCTGACGAAAAGATTCTTTTTGTGGATGATATCTTTGATTCCGGAAGGACCATCAATTTCATTATAAAGCATCTTATTTCTCTGGGGCTGAAACGGGAAAATATCGTCATTGCTGTCCATGACTACAAGATTCAGGAATATAAGAACGAAATGCCTGAAATTCTTCCCGACTATTACTGCAGAAAGCATGTCATCAAGAGGGAAGAGGACGAAATCTGGATCAATTATCAGAGCCACGAGCTTGTGGGGCTTTCAAAGGATGAGCTTGAAAACCATTTCTATAATGAAGATCCTACTCTCCGGGAAGCTCTTTCGATTCTGGAATAAACCATTTTTTTCATCGTGATTATGAAGCACACATACAGGGCCAGGAAGGTTATGGTCCAGGATATGCTGTATACTGCATAAATTGTCTCCAGCTTATGGAATGCCGGTATCTGAAACACGGTAAAAACCCAGAGAATCCTGAAGGCACAGGCTCCCAGCAGCGATGTTACGGTAGGGATTATGGAGTGGCCCATTCCCCTCAGTGTACCTGATATGATTTCCATCATTCCACACAGGAAATAAGGAAGACAGAGATATTTCAATCTCATCATTGCAGATGATATTACATCCGGATCTGTGGAATAGAGTCCTGCTATCTCGTTTCCGAAGAATACCACCGCCCCTCCCACCGAGGCACCTGTCACTATTACACAGGCCAGAGCCGTAAGCTGTACCCTGATTATCCTTCTGAAGTTTCCGGCTCCCATGTTCTGGCCCGTAAAGGAGATGGTGGCCTGATAGAAGGCGTTCATGGCAAAATAGACAATATATTCGATATTCATGGCAGCTGCGTTTCCTGCCACCACTATTGCTCCGAAAAGATTGATTGAGGAGAGGATAACCACATTGGAGAGGGAAAATACCATGCCCTGGATTCCGGCCGGTATTCCTGTTCTCATTATCATGTAAAGCTGGGCTCTGTGGAATCTGATTCTGCTGATAACCAGGTTTACGGCTCCTTTGTCCCTGATCATGCAGCTGACTATGAGACAGCTGGCTACAGCCTGGGAAATGACTGTGGCCAGGGCAACTCCTGCCACATCCCACCTGAACTTTATTACGAAAAGCAGGTTGAAAAGAACATTGATGATTCCGGCAATGATAAGGAACATGAGAGGTCTTCTGGTATCGCCTACAGCTCTCAGCACAGCGCTTCCGAAATTATATACGATGGTGGCTATTATTCCGAGGAAATAGATACGGAGATAGAGGGTTGCAAGATCGAGAATCTCTTCCGGAGTGCTCATCCATATGAGAAAAATCCTGGCAAACAGCGTACCGAAAACGGTAAGTATGATACCGCCCGCAATACTGAGGGCCATGGTGGTATGTATTGTCCTGCTGAGCTCTTCACTCTTTCTTGCGCCGTAATATCTTGCAGTGACTATATTTGCACCGATGGAGAGACCTACGAACAGATTGACCATCAGGTTTATGAGGGAGGAATTGGCACCTACGGCTGCCAGGGAATTGCTTCCTGCAAAGCGTCCTACCACTATGATGTCGGTGGCAGTGAAGAGTAACTGAAGGATGGATGAACACATCAACGGTAAAGCAAACAGGATTATTTTCTTTAAAATCGGACCATTGCACATGTCGATTTCATAACTTTTTCCCATAAGAAAATTTTCCAACTAACTTTCTGATTTGTCAATAGTTGTATAATAAAGTATTTGATGATATTTTAAGGTATGGAAAAATATGCTGTTGTCGGCAGCGGCTCTTGTGGTAATTCATACATTTTCAAAACGGCGGAGTCAGGCTTTGTTGTGGATAACGGCTATTCCTTTTCAGAATTTTCCCGCCGTATAAAGTCCATGGATTTTGATATCAGAGATATAAGATACATTTTTCTTACCCATAATCACAAGGATCATATATCAGGTATGGAAATTCTTTCCAGAAAGCTGCAGATTCCGGTTTTCGTAGCTGAAAATCTTGATCTTTCAAGCAGTCTTAAGGAGGGCTTTTTCAGGACTGTAGAGGTCACTCCGGGCAATACCTACAGGGTGGACGATTTTACATTTACCGTTTTTTCCACTACTCATGATGCACCCTGTTCCGTGGGATACAGCTTTGCCACATCGGAATCCAGATATACTATAATTACAGATACGGGAAAAACCTCCGAGCTCATGAGAAGCCTTGCGGATCAGTCAGATGTGCTTTTCCTGGAGGCAAACTATTGTCCCGAGATGCTGAAAAAAGGTCCCTATCCCTATTTCCTGAAAAAAAGGATTTTTTCGGATCACGGCCATCTTTCAAACCATGATGCGGTCGATTTTATCAAAAAACTTGATTCAGGTAAAAAAAGAAGTATATACTTATGTCATATATCAGATAAGAATAATTCTCCCGAAAGGGTAAAGGAAGTCTTTGACTCTGAATTTTCGGGAGATCTGGATTATCATATTTGTAAACGAGGTATTCCCGTTTTGGGAAAAAGGAGTTGATCATGGATAAAAGAATTCTTGTTCTTCTTGCAGAGGGCTGCGAGGAAATGGAGGTTGTGATTCCTTCCGATCTGGCTGTAAGGGCAGGTCTTGATGTTGTAATGGCAGGAATAGAAGGAATCGATATAACAGGTTCCCACGGGATTTCCCTTATTGCAGATTGCGAGATCGTTGATATTGCAGATGAAATCTTTGATGCCGTAATCATTCCGGGAGGAATGCCGGGTGCCGAGAACATTGCAAACAATGAGGTTGCCATGGAGGTAATCCAGAGGCATGCAGACAAGGAGAAGCTTATCTGTGCCATCTGTGCCGCGCCCGGTGTAGTTCTGGGAGATACCAGAATTCTTGATGACCGTATGGTTACCTGCTATCCAGGCTTTGAAAAGCATTTCAACCGTACTGTAACCTATATCGAGGATAAGGTTGCTGTCAGCGGAAATGTCATTACTGCAAAGGGCCCGGGAGCAGCTTTCCTGTTCGGCCGTGAAATTCTCAAGGCTCTTCTGGGAGAGGTTGTGGCAGACAAGGTTCTGCAGGGAACTTTCTATTCATGCTGAGTATAAACGGCAAAAGCTTTTATCTTGTTGGGATAAAGGGTACAGGGCTTTCTGCCTTTGCCGAGCTTCTGCTTAAATCGGGAGCCAAGGTTACGGGAAGCGACACAGCGGAGAAATTCTATACCGACGAGGTGCTCCGTTCCCAGGGGATAAGCTTCAGGGAGGGTTTTTCTTCCGAAAATATCCCTGCCGGTATCGATTATGTAATTTATTCCTCTGCCTATAATCCGGCTGAGAATCCTGACCTTGCGGAAGCGGTCAGGAGAGGTATTCCCATTATGGAGTACACAAAGGCACTGGGGGCTTTTTCTGAGGCTTACGATGCCGGGGGAATTGCCGGTGTCCATGGCAAGACTACAACAACTGCAATTACTGGAACACTGCTGAAGGCCCTTGATGCACCGGCTGCAGTTCTGGCCGGTTCTGCGGTATCCAACTTCGACGGCCGTTCCACCTTTGTGAACGGAAACCGTTTTTTTGTGGCTGAAACCTGCGAATACAAGCGCCATTTCATGTCATTCCGGCCGTCCAGGATAATAGTTACAAGCATCGAGCCGGATCACCTGGATTTCTTTCCCACATATGCCGATATTTTCAGCGCATTTGTGGATTATGCCTTGCTGCTGCCGGAAAACGGGGAGCTGATTTACTGTGCCGATGACAGCGGATGCCGTGAGCTGGCTGCCGTTATCAGGGAAAAAAGAGCCGATATAGTACAGATTCCTTACGGATTCACTGCAGAAGGGGATTACAGGATTACATCTTCCGGAATCAGGGAAAGCCGTAACTGCTTTACATTGGCAGGCTTTGATACGGAATTTGCCCTGAGGATACCGGGAGAGCATATTGTTCTTGATTCTGCCGCCGCATTGGCCATGACAGTTTCCATCCTTAAGAAATGGAAAGGGGAGCCGGGGACAGAGGAACTGGAAAAAATAAGGAACGGCTTTGAGGAGTTCAGAGGAAGCAAGAGACGCAGCGAAATTCTCGGTACTGCCGGAGGAATCCTGTTCATGGACGATTATGCCCATCATCCCACAGCCATAAGACTGACACTTGAGGGAATCAGGAGCTTTTATCCGGGAAGGAAGCTGGTGGTGGATTTCATGTCCCATACCTATTCCAGGACCGAAGGACTTCTTGAGGAATTTGCCTCTTCTTTCGGGGCTGCGGATGAGGTTATCCTGAACAATATATATGCTTCGGCCCGTGAAAGGAATACGGATTCCGATCTGGACAGCCGTTTTTACCGGGCCCTGTGCCGGAATCACAATAATGTAAAGTATTTTCCGAAGCCTGCCGACGGCTTTGATTATCTTAAAACACATTTACAAAGGGACCACATATTCATTACTATGGGTGCTGGAGATAACTGGACTGTGGGAAAAATGCTGTATGACTATTTTTCCTGCAAAAAAGAGGCTTTAACATGAAAAGTATGACTGGGTACAGCTTCGGTGAATTTCAGGA
Organism: Spirochaetia bacterium; assembly: GCA_045606105.1. Lineage (GTDB taxonomy): Bacteria > Spirochaetota > Spirochaetia > CADAEX01 > CADAEX01 > CADAEX01. Next base: position 152,372 of record JAZURI010000003.1, read on the forward strand.
TGAAACCATCAAGCTGGCTGCTGAACTTAAATCCTATAACAACCGTTTTCTTGACATAAACGTAAATGCTCCCTCATCGCTTCAGGGTTGTGAGAATGCCATAAGAAAATTTCTTGGAGAAAGGATTGCCCGCGGAAAGATTGAATTTTATCTCAAGATAAAGGAGCTTAAATCCGATGTTGCCATTCAGGTTGATGAAAATGCAGTAAGAGGTTATGTGGATGCAATCAACAGGGTGCGTGAGATTGCCGGAATCAAGGAAGAGATAAAGATTTCCAACATAATCAGGGAGGAGGGTGTTCTGTGCAGGAACAGCGAACCGGATCCCGAAATCTATGACAAATATGTTCTTCCGCTCCTTAACAAGGTTTTTGCAGGCTATGAGGCCACATGTATTGCCGAGGGGGAAAATACGAAGAAGGATATTCTCCGTCATCTTGCGGTGATTGAAGAAAACGTAAGCCGGGTAGAGGCCTGTGCCGGGCGTTTTGAGGAGCTTATAAAGAAAAATATTCAGGAGCGGTTCTATCAGCTTCTGGGAGACAATGCGGACGAAGGTAGGGTTTATGCCGAAACTGCCGTCATGCTGGTAAAATATACAATCAACGAGGAGCTGGTGAGGCTCAGATCCCATCTTCAGGCCTTCCATGAAGCAGTGGAGTCGGATGAGCCGGTGGGAAAGAAGCTGGATTTCATCTGTCAGGAGCTGAACCGGGAAATAAATACCATCGGTTCCAAGAGCATGATGGTGGAAATCGACCAGTCTGTTATCAATCTCAAGGATGCCCTTGAAAATATTCGTGAACAAGTGAGGAATGTTGTCTGATGATAATTGCAATTTCAGGAAAAAGCGGATGCGGTAATACTACCGTAAGTACAATGCTTGCAGAAAAGCTTAATCTTACCTTGGTGAATTATACATTCAGGAATCTGGCACAGGATACGGGAAAGGATTTCAAGGAAATCTGTCAGGCTGCAAAGAGCGATCCCTCCTACGACCGTTATATAGATAATCATCAGGTGGAGCTTGCCGAGAAGGGAAACTGTGTTCTTGGTTCAAGGCTTGCAATCTGGATGGTAAAGAAGGCTGATCTCAAGGTTTTTCTTACAGCCTCCACCGAGACAAGGGTAGGGAGAATCCACAACAGGGAGGGTGGTGATATCAATGATGTCCGTGAGGCCACAATCCGCAGGGATGCTTCCGATTCAGCCCGTTATATGGAGCTTTATTCCATTGACAACAGCAAATATGATTTTGCCGATCTGGTGGTGGATACCGAAAAGTACAGACCGGAACAGATAGTTGAACTGATAATCGAAGAGCTTAAAAAAAGAAATATCAGCTGAAAGGGGAGATTACCCTTATTCCCGGAAACATTCCGGTTATGACATTTTCGTCTTTTTTCTCGAAAATAAGCTTTACATTGGCTCCTGCATCAATGGTCACATAGCAGGAGAGACCCTCGTTTCTTGCTTTTGAAACAGCTTTGATTACAGCCAGAGTTTCAGGTTCCCAGTATATGAGAGGCGGATTTGAGGAAAGCATGCATGCATGCATGGAAAGGGCATTGTTTTCAGAGGTTTTTCCAAGCAGCTCAAAATTCTTTTCATTCAGGGCCTTCAGAATAAGCTCCATATCTCTTTCAACCTGGGAAGGCCATCTTTCGTAAAGGATTGATGTGCCGGCTGTATGTTCCATTCCCTTTCCGGAGCTCATGCATTTTTTTTCCGACGAAACAGTAACCAGTCCCAGCCTCAGCTCAGGCCATTCATAAGGGAGCTTTTCCGAGAAGGCATCCATTCCGTCAATCCTCTGTCCCCGATGGTTATAAACAAATCCTGTAAAAATACTTCTTGAAGCACTGCGGCTCCCTATTCCGGCCAGCATTGAAAGCTCCCTGCTTCCCAGACCGTATCCGTAAAAGCTGTCCAGCGCCAATGTCAGTGCGGCAAAGCCTGAGGCTGAGGAGGCTGCTCCGGCTGCAGTAGGTATATTGTTTTCAGTAGCAATTTCCAGGGCAGGTCCTTTGTCCGGTTTCATGAGAGCGGCAAATCTGTTTATTTTTTCTGCAAAAGGGGAATCTGCCGGAAGCCGGGATCCGTTGAATATGATTATGTTTTCCTTGCCTGGTGCAGCCTTGACCGATGTTAATGTTCCGCAGTTTCCCATGGATACAGAAAGGCTGTCGGTGAGGGGCAGATTCAGCTCCTTGTCCCTTTTTCCCCAATATTTGCAGAGTGCTATGTTGGCAGGGGCAAAGGCTTCCGATTGGTTCTGTATATCAGCTTTCTTTCCATTGATTATTTTTTCGGCATATTCCTTTCTTGTCAGCATGTACAGATTCCCTCCTTTGTTATCCTGACCGGAATGTTCAGGAAACCCTCCGGCTTTTTTTCGGGTATTCCCAGCGACAGGACACAATCTCCCAGACCTGAGCCTGAAATCTTTGCTCCGAGTACATTTCTCTCTTTTCTGAGAGCTTCCGTCATGGTTCTGAGCGTATCATCGCAGACTCCCAGTTCCTCCATAAGGGCATTATATTCATCAAAAAGCTTTCCTGTAAGGAAAAAATCCCCTTTTTCCAGGGCAATGGCTGTCTTTTCCGAAACAGAACCCATTTTCCTGTACAGCATTTCATATTTTTCCGGATCAGCTTCCGCTTTTTTGTTTACCAGGGCAATGACCTCAGGGGTTTTCATTTTATATCCTGAATAATAGAGATCTATTTCAGGAAACCAGGCGCAGGGCAATGGAGAAGGTTTTCCGTCCATTTTTATGATACCTCCGAAAACAGAGGCTGCCAGATCGCTTCCGCTTCCTGTTTTCTGTACACATCGGACCACATCAAGGGCCTGTCTGAAAAGCTCGGAATCAGATAATTCTTTTTCGTATAATAAGTTAAGAGCCTTGCAGATGCTGACTGTAACAGCGGCTGATGAGCCGAGGCCTGTTTTATGGGAAAACTGGGATTCCGTAGAAATTTTTATTCCGTACTGTGGATTGAAGTTTCTTACAGCTTCGGTGATAAATGTGAAATCGGTGCTTCTGACAGGACTGTCCAGATCTGCTTCATAGTTTCCCAAGGCAGATTCTATAATCAGCTTTCTCTTGTTCAGGAGCTCTCCCTTCAGAAAAATCCTTTTGTCAACGGCACAGGCACAGGCTGAATATCCGTGAAGCACCGCATGCTCCCCGGTCAGCATGAGAGAGCCGGGAGCTGAAACCCTTACAACAGACATTCCACCCCTCCGTCGTGAATCCTCACATTGAAAATTGTGTATCCGGCCCTGTCACAGAGCTCTTTAAGCTGCAAACCTCTGTCCCCCATACCGAAAACCAGCCCGATTCCGGCACCGGTTCCTCTTATTGCTCCGGCTCCGCTTATCTTGAATGCACCACCCAGGGCTTCCACCTTTCTTGAGAATTCGGCAACGGGAGCCGGTACTACCCCGATTTTCTCCAGGAGCCGTTCATTTTCCGTTATGCTTTTCAGGAGCAGGGCTTCGTCGTTTTCCTGCAGGGCTGTCTCTATGTTTTTTTCTGCTTCGGTAAATTTCTGAAGAAGCTCAGGTGTAAACAGCTTTTTTGTATGGCTGACTGCCTCACCGGTGGTACAGGAGGGTCTGCCGGTAAAGATTATCGAAAATTCTGGTCCGTTCCCAAGGGTAATGGCAGGTCCGGGAAGTATTTTCCCCTTTTCCAGCTTTACCGTTCCCCCTGAAATGACGGCAGCAGGATCAAGTCCGCTGGAAGTGCCGTGTACCAGGTTTTCGCAGTCCCGGATGACTTCAACCATTTCATTTTTAGGTATTCTGATACCGTGAAGAATACAAAGACCGGCAAATACCGATGTTATGGCAGCGGCCGAGGAGCCCATTCCCGAGCCGGTGGGGACAGAGGATGATATTTCCATATCAGCCCCTTTTGTCAGTCCGAATCTTTCTTCAAACTTCCTGACGGCATAATAAAGGGGATCGGTATTTTCATTTTCTTTTGATTTTATAGAAATATTTTTTCCGTTATTTTCTCTTATATGATTTTCCACATAGAGAGTACATGCCGCAGCCAGGGCAGGTGCACCCATGACAACAGCGTGTTCACCTGATATTATAACTTTTCCGGGAACCTTTATTCTGTACTCTGCTGGCATTTTTCATACATCCTGCAATGATTCTTAATTCCGGAAAATCTGAAAAGTCCGGTGGTTACGGCAGGGTTTACACAGTTGCCTGAATCTTCGGCAAGAATATCCGAGAAACTGTAGAATTCAAGATATGTGTCAAAATCTATTTCCTTCCTGTTCTTCAGCATGTTTTCATGGAAAGCGGTACGGAGTCTCTCTCTGTAGCCAGGTACAAATCTTCCGGTAAAGAATTCTCCGGCACACCCCGATCCGTAGCTGAAAAGGGCAATGCTCCTGTCGGTAAGATCCTCTGTTTCATGATCAAGAAGGGAGCAGAGGGCAAAATATACCGATGCCGAATAGCAGTTGCCGATCTGTCGGCTGTAGGCAAGAGTAGGGGCAAGCTGATTTTCCAGCTCTTCCTTGGATTTGAGGCTTCCTGCCTCCTTTGCAAGCTTTCCGTGGGCCTTTATTCCCATTGATGAGAATGGAAGGTGGTAGCAGAACCTGAATATTTCATCAAAGGTGATACCTGTATTCCGGACAAGCTCCTTCCAGGATTCCTTTGCAGTCTTGACATAGTTAATCATGGAAAACTTTCCGTCAAGGATAGGATTGGAGCAATAGTTAGGTCTCCAGAAATCCCATGTGCTGGCACAGTAACATCCGCTTTTTTCATCGATTATCATGAGCTTTGGATCAGCCTTTACAATCATGGCAACAGCACCGCAGCCCTGAGTTGCTTCACCCGGTGAATCAAGCTCGTATCTGGCAATATCGGCAGAAATTACAAGGACACTTTTTTCAGGGTTCCTGGCAGCAATGGCACAGGCGGCCTGAAGTGCTGCGGTGGAGGCATAGCATGCCTGCTTAAGCTCGGCAACACGACAGTTCGGAGAAAGTCCCAGCAGATCATGGACAAATACAGCCGCCGATTTTGACTGGTCGGTACCGCTTTCGGTTGCAAACAGCAGAGTTCCGATATCTGACGGATCTGTTCTTTCCAGAAGGGCCGAAGCTGCATTGGCTGCCATGGTAATGATATCTTCATCAGGTGCCGGAATTCCGATTTTCTCTATTCCGATTCCATCTTTGAATTTGTTGTAGTCCGTATTCCTTTCATCTGCAAGTGTGTGTAAATCCAGGTAGAAAGGAGATGTATAAAAAGCTATATCATCAATGCCTGTCTTAATCATTTTTTATCCTTAAATCACTGTTTCCGATAATCCCGCCTACATTTTTCTTTCCGAGCAGAAACATGGTAAGCTTGAATTCTGTATGTATTTTTTCAATAAGCCTCACGACTTCATCCGGAGATGAAAGGGCTGCTTTCAGGAACGGCAGGGCTGCTGCCCCCATTCCGGCACCCAGTGTCATTGCTTTCACAATGTCGGTTCCCGATCTTATTCCTCCTCCGGCTATAAGGAACAGATCCTTTCTGTATTTTCCGGCCTGAATCAGGGATTCCGCTGTTGTCAGACCCCAGTCCTGGAATTTCAGTCCCGATGAAGCCTCCTCTCCGCTGCAGAGATACTCTATCCTGCTCCAGGAGGTACCGCCCCTGCCGGCCACATCAATATATCTTATTCCGCAATTTATTAAAAGGGCATAATCATCGGATGAAAGACCGCAGCCGGTTTCCTTGATCATGAGAGGAACGGGAAGCTCCCATCTTATCTCCCTGATTTTTTCACACAGTCCGGCAAAGTTTCTGTTTCCGTTTTTCTGAATCATCTCCTGAAGGGGATTCAGATGGAGAAAAAGGGCATCTGCATCCATTATTTCTGCAGCTTCCCGGCACTCCTTCAGTCCGAAGCCGTAATTGAGCTGAACTGCTCCCAGATTTCCTATAAGGGGAACTGTAGGTGCATATTCCCTGAGTCTGAAGCTTTCCTCCGCATTTTTGTCGGAGAACATTATTCTCTGGGAACCGACAGCCATGGCAACACCGCATTTCTCCGCAGCTGTGGCAAGATTCCTGTTTATCCTGATGATTTCAGGGTCAGAGCCACCTGTCATGGAGGAAATCATGAACGGAAACGAAAGCTTTTTTCCGAGAAACATGACAGATGTATCAATATCATCAAAATCGGTTTCCGGAAGGGCCCTGTGAATCAGCCTGATTTCGTCAAGTCCGGAGCATTTCCTGTCGGCATCACTGTCGGAAAGACATTTTTCTATATGTGCCAGCTTTCTTCTGAGTATTTCGCTCATCTGGTTTTATTTCCCCTTTCAATTCTGATATGGGCCTTCATGAGCTCTCCGGGATTGGCTTCTGCAGCCATAAGTGAAAGCTCTCCGCACAGTACTGCCGCACCGCATATTGCAGCCAGCCTCATGCTGTCGGCTCCCGGTTCATCACCGGAGCTGCATCCCAGATCTGTAAGATTCTTTTCGGCATAAGGGGCATTTTTTCCGTTTCCTACCGTTCCCAGTATGAGATTAGGCATGGTGCACGAGAAATAAAGTGCTCCGTTCCTGACCTCTGCATAGGTAATTCCCTGAGAGCCCTCTACTATGTTTGCCGCATCCTGTCCCGTTGCCAGATAAAAAGCCAGAAGCATGTTGGCATAATGGGCATTGGCGCTGCAAAGGCTTCCTGCCAGTATGGAGCCCAGAAGATTTTTTCTGTTGTTGAGGGAAACAATCTTTTCCGGTGTGGTATTGAGATATTCCCTGCATATTTCTTCCGGTACGGTTATTTCGGCAATTACATTCTTTCCTCTGCCGAGAATGCTGTTTACAGCCGATACTTTTTTATCGCAGCAGAAGTTTCCCGAAATAGAGCAGTAGGTAAGGGTGGTGAATTTTTCAAGGATCCATCCGAAAACCCTGTCTGCCGCATTGGTAACCATATTGTGTCCGGATGCATCTCCGGTAAAGAATTCAAGTCTGAGATATATGAGATTGGCTGCCAGCCTGTAGTTTATATCCTTCAATCTGGCAAATCTGGAGCTTTTGGATACTATTTTCTGTATTTCCTCTGCAGAATCCTTAATTTCTCCGGCACATCTCAGTGCTTCTGTCCCGTCAGGTGCCTCGAGGATGATGCTTCTGGTCATTCTGCTGTCTGTTACGGTAATTCCTATTCCTCCGGAAAGCCGGCTGATCCTGGCTCCCCTGGAGACCGAAAACCAGAGAGGTGTTTCAAGGGTTGCCAAAGGAACACTTATTTCCTCACTGAGAGCCCCTGTTATTTTTATCGGTCCTACATTCCTCATGGGAATCTGGGCAAATGTTTGCAATATATTCTCCTTAAGTCAGATCCTGTCTGCCGTTTTCCCTGATCAATCCGAGAACATCCCTCAGTTTCTGGGATGAACCTTTTTTACATACCAGAGCTTTTCCGTTCTTTATTACAACAATTATATCATCAACATCGCACAAGGCAACAGGAATATCTGAAAAAACAGTACTGTTTTCAGAATTTACCCTGAAAATATCATCTTCCTTCCGCCCCTTCAGGAGGGTCTCGAACTGGTCCCAGCTTCCTATGTCGTTCCAGTCAAAATCTGCAGAAATGACTGCCGATGAGCTGCTCTTTTCCATTACGGCATAATCTATGGATATGGAAGGGGTTTTTCCGTAGGCCTGTGATACCTGAGCTGTATCCATGGCAATCAGGGCACCCTTTTCAGTGCGGGCTTCCCCGTTCTCTACCGATGAGAGTGCGGTGTATATTTCCGGTGCATGCTTTTCCAGCTCCCTGAGATAGGTATCTCCCCTGAAGCAGAACATTCCGGAGTTCCAGAGGCATCTGCCTGAGTCTATGTATTTCCTTGCCGTTTCCCCGTCAGGTTTTTCCCTGAAGGCCCTGATCCTGTATCCCGGCTCCTCCTTCTCTCCCTGCTCGATATATCCGTATCCTGTTTCGGGATAAAGGGGCTTGATGCCGAAGGTTACCAGAAAACCTTTTCTTGAAAGGATATCAGCCTTTTCCACACAATCTGTGAACAGGGCGGTATTGCTGATCATGTGATCCGCCGGAAGTACCAGAAGCGAACTGTCTGCTTCTCCCGAAAGCTCCATGTATCTGGCCGCAAGACCTATGGCCGGAGCTGTGTTCCTGGCTTCCGGCTCCGGTATGACGGCAATTTTTCCTCCCGGCAGAAAATCCCTGCATTCCTCAAGGACTGCCTCCATCTGCTTCTTAAGGGTAATGATGTAAATCTTTCCCCTGATATCCAGCTCCAGTGCTCTTTTTACCGTAAGCTGAAGCAGTGAAAAATCATCCTGTACCTTGATGAACTGTTTGGGAAATTTTGAAAGGGATGCGGGCCAGAGTCTGGTTCCCGAACCGCCGGCCAATATCAGGACATTGTCTATCATATTTATATTATCTTATTAATATAAATAAAATGCAAGACTCTTTATATTGCAAATATCTACAAGAAGGGATATAGTTAATATGACTTTTTTTGACTATTACGGAGGATATTTTGTATAAACCAGTCGATCCAAAAGTAGAATTTCCTAAAATGGAGGAATCTGTCCTCAGATTCTGGGAAGAAAACGATATCTTTAAAAAATCTCTTGAACAGCGTCAGGGCTGTGATGAATATGTATTTTATGACGGACCTCCTTTTGCAACAGGACTTCCTCATTTCGGACATTTCGTTCCTTGTACCATCAAGGATATCTATCCGCGTTACATGACCATGAAGGGAAAGCTTGTTGACAGACGCTTCGGATGGGACTGTCACGGACTTCCTGTTGAATATGAAATGGAAAAGGAACTCAAGATTTCCGGTAAGAAGGAAATCGAGGATTACGGAATTGCAAAGTTCAACGAATCCTGCCGTTCCATCGTACTCAGATACACCGGTGTATGGCGCAATACAATCACAAGACTGGGCCGCTGGGTCGATTTTGACAACGATTACAAGACCATGAATCCTGATTACATGGAATCAATCTGGTGGGTTGTAAAGCAGCTCTGGGACAAGGGCCTTATCTACGAGGGCTCCTACATTCTCCCTTATTGTCCGAGATGCTCCACAGTTCTCTCAAACCATGAGCTTAACCTGGGAGGCTATCAGGAGGACCAGGATCCGGCAATCACCATCAAGTTCAGAATCAGAAACGAGGAAAACACATTTATCCTTGCATGGACCACAACTCCGTGGACTCTTCCTTCAAACCTTGCCCTTGCAGTAAATCCTGAAATCGAATATGTGAAGGTTAAGGATGGAGATGAGTGCTATATCCTTGCAAAGGAAAGACTTGTATCATATTACAAGAACGAGGCCGATTACGAGCTTATCTGGACAAAGCCGGGCAAGGAGCTTGTAGGTACAGAATATGAACCTATGTTCCCTTATTTTGCCGAGCTTGCCGAAAAGGGTGCCTTCAAGGTTTTCCCTGCAGAATATGTAACTACAGAGGACGGTACAGGTATCGTTCATACAGCCAACGGTTTCGGTGAAGATGACTATAACACACTGAAGGGAACAGGTATTCCTGTTGTATGTCCTGTGGATGCTGAATGTAAGTTCACCGCCGATGTGCCTGATTATCAGGGTCGTTTCGTAAAGGACTGTGACAAGGATATCATTGCAAGACTCAAGAGTGAGGGCAAGCTTGTTCTCCGTCAGCAGTATGTACATAACTATCCTCACTGCTGGAGATGTCATTCTCCTCTTATCTACAGAGCCATTTCCTCATGGTTCGTTGATGTTCCTAAGATCAGGGAAAAGCTTCTTGCCGCAAACAGCCAGATCGACTGGGTTCCTGCCCACCTCAAGGAGGGAAGATTCGGAAAGTGGCTCGAAGGGGCAAGAGACTGGGCTATTTCCAGAAACAGATACTGGGGTAACCCGATTCCGGTCTGGAAATGTGACAAATGCAAGCATACCGACTGTATCGGTTCAAGGGCTGAGCTGGAAGAAAAGTCCGGCGTAAAGGTTGTGGATCTCCACAAGCACTTTGTTGATGACATTACATACAGCTGCTCCTGCGGCGGTACAATGAAGAGAATCCCTGAGGTTCTGGACTGCTGGTTCGAATCCGGCTCCATGCCTTATGCACAGGTTCACTATCCGTTTGAGAACAAGGAGCATTTTGAACAGCATTTCCCTGCAGACTTCATCTGCGAAGGTCTCGACCAGACAAGAGGATGGTTCTATACACTGGTAATTCTCGGTGCAGCACTTTTCGACAAACCTGCATTCAAGAACGTTGTGGTAAACGGTCTGGTTCTTGCAGAGGACGGAAGAAAGATGTCAAAGAGCCTCAGGAACTACACAGACCCTGTAGAGGTTATCGACAAGTTCGGTGCCGATGCCCTCAGATTCTTCCTGGTTAACTCTGCCGTAGTAAGAGCCGAAGACCTCCGCTATTCCGACAAGGGTGTAAAGGAAGTACTCAAGACTCTTATCCTTCCGCTCTGGAATGCATACAGCTTCTTTGTAACATATGCAAACATCGATAACATCACAGTTACACAGGCTCCTGAAAATCCAAAGAATCCTTTGGACCGCTGGATCCTTTCAGCTGTTGAATCCTTCATTCTTGAGGTTACCGAAAACTTCGATTCCTACAATATCCAGAAGGTAAATACAGCTTATCTTGATTTTATCGATACACTCAACAACTGGTATGTAAGACGTTCCCGCCGCCGTTTCTGGAAATCGGAAAGCGACCAGGACAAGGAACAGGCATATCAGACCCTTTATACAGTACTGATGAAATTCATCAAGGCTGCAGCTCCTGTTATTCCGTTCACAACAGAAGAGATCTACAGAAACCTCCGCACAGAGGACATGCCTGTATCGGTTCATCTCTGTGATTTTCCTGTGGCTGACAAGAGCCTTATCGACAGGGATCTGGAAAACAAGATGGAGGTAACCAGAAAGGCAGTTTCTCTCGGAAGAGCCCTCAGAAGCGCCCATTCCATCAAGACAAGACAGCCGCTCCATGCAGCATATCTTGTTACAAGAAACCAGACAGAAAAGGTTATTCTCCAGGAAATGGAAGGAATTATCGCAGAAGAACTCAATGTAAAGGAAATCAGTCTCCGCGACAACGAGGAAGAGCTGGTTGAATATTCCTGCAAGGCCAATTTCAAGATGCTGGGAAGCATTCTCGGAAAGGATATGAAGGCCGGTGCTGCTATTATTGCAGGCTTCGGAAACGATGAAATCCGTTCACTTCTCGACGGTGCCACACTCTCCATCGAGGTAGGGGGACAGAGCTACGATATCAAAGCAGATGCAGTAATTGTTAACAGAACCGAGAAAGGAAACCTGAAGGTAATGAACGAAGGTTCCCTTACAATCGGTCTTGAAACCACAATCACAGAGGAGCTCAAGCAGGAAGGTATCATCAGGGACCTTATCAGAAATATCCAGAATCTCAGAAAGGAATCGGGATATGAGGTTACCGACAGGATCAGCATTTCCATTGACGGTGATGAAGAGATCAGAAAAGCAGTTGAAAGCTTCGGAGATTATCTCTTTGCCGAGACTCTTACTGAAAAGCTCAGCTGGGAAAAAACCGACGGCATGACAGAATGCGAATGCGGCGACTACAAATGTTCCGTAGCAGTTGCAAGAAACTGATAATACCGTTTCTCCTCTGTATTTTCCTGCTGTCCGGTTGTACCACTGCGGGAAAGGGGGAGAAATCAGACATCAGCCCGGAGGAGCTTCTTCCGGGAGGATGCTCCATGTATATCGGCGGAAGGGTTGATACTCTTCCTGCCGGATTTACGGATATGCTGGAGGAAAACGGCATTCCGTCCCGTATCATTAAAAAAACGGAAAGAATCTATATTGCCTCAGATGACAATGACAGGCTTTCTGTCCTTTTAAGGGGCGATTACAGGCGTATCAGTGTCAGGGGTATACTGAATATAAAAAACAGGTTCGCCGAATCGGAAGAAACCGAACATCTCTATCACGACAGGGAGACCGGCAGCCACATCTATGTTCCCGATTACTTTACCATTGTTTTCACCCAGGATAAACCTGAAGCAATCCTGAACGGCAGCTTTCTGTCGGAAAACAGTGATACCCGTTTTTCGGCAATGTTTACGGATGATATTTTTATCTACAGTGAAACAGGAGATTTTTCTGCCTTTACCTCTGCCGGGAAGGTTGGTGAAAACTACCTTTTCAACTCGGTGCTGGATTTCGGTTCGGGAAGAAAGGCCAGGATTTTTTCCTCTTTGATAAGGCTTTATGTTGTTGACCTGATCAACAGGAACAATCTTGATACAGATATCAGATGTGTTTCTGTGGATGGAGATTTCATACGAATCAGCAATATAACTGTTCCGGAAGATAAACTGGGAATAATTTTTAACTTCTACAGATCGGAGATAACAGGAAAATGAAAATAGGTGTTGTGGATTATAAGGCAGGTAACCTGAGAAGCGTTGAGAACCTTCTCCGTTATCTTGATGCAGATTATATAATTTCAGGCAGAGGGGAGGAGCTTATCAAATGTGACAAGCTTCTTTTTCCGGGTGTCGGAGAAGCCTCCTATGCCATGAATCAGCTTAAGAGCTCCGGTCTTGATACCATGATGCGTGAGTTCTGCAAATCCGGTAAGCATATTTTCGGTATATGTCTCGGATGTCAGATTATTCTGGAGCACTCCGAGGAGGGTGATGTAGATTGTCTGGGGCTTATTCCGGGAAAGGTAAGGAAATTCCCTTCCGGCAGGCTCAAGGTTCCTGAAATAGGCTGGAACAATATCCGCAGGCTGCAGGACAATTATATCCTGAAGGATGTTCCCGACAATGCCGATGTCTATTTCGTCCATTCATACTATCCTGACGTGGAAAGCAGATACGGTGTTACCGAAACAGAATACATGCTGAAATTCAATTCCGTAATCAGCTGCGACAATGTTACTGCCGCACAGTTCCATCCTGAAAAATCGGGCCGGATCGGAATACAGATCATGAAAAACTTTATCGAGTACGGAGCCTGAACATGCTGAAGAAAAGAATAATCGTATGTCTTGATGTAAGAGACGGAAAGACTACAAAAGGGATAAAATTCAAGGGAAACGTCGATATCGGCGATCCTGTGGAAATGGCTGAAAGATACTATGAGGCCGGTGTTGATGAGCTGGTTTTCTACGATATTACAGCCTCTGCCGAAAAGCGGGGGATAATGATTGATGTTGTGGAAAAGGTAGCCTCCAGAATATTTATTCCGTTTTCCGTAGGGGGAGGAATCTCCTGTGTTGATGACATGAGAAGGGTCCTTCTTGCAGGGGCTGAAAAAATAAGTGTCAATTCCCAGGCTGTAAAGAATCCTTCAATCATAGAGGAGGGTGCCTCTATTTTCGGAAAGCAGTGTATTGTTCTGGGAATGGATGCTGCAAGGGATCCTGATATGCCTTCCGGTTACAGGGTGGTAATCAACGGAGGAAGGACTCCTACCGATCTTGATGCTCTGGCCTGGGCAAAAAAAGCGGTTGACCTCGGCGCCGGTGAGCTTGTTCTCAACTCCATCGATGCAGACGGAACAAAGAACGGTTACGAGCTTAACCTTACCAGAATGATTTCAGATAATGTTTCCGTACCGGTGGTTGCATCCGGAGGTGCGGGAAAGCCGGAACATCTCAGGGATGTGTTTATCCGCGGAAATGCAGATGCCGCACTGATTGCATCAATGGTTCATTACGGTGATTATACAATAGAAGGGATAAAGAAATATCTTGCCGGCGAAAAGGTGGATATCCGCCTTTCATAGGTTATTCTACAAGCTTCTCCGTATACTGGGTTATCAGCATATCCTCTTCTCCGTAGGGGAGGAATGCTGTAGGGGTGGAGGTGCCTCTTTTCATTGTTATTATTCCGAGATAATGCTGCTCAGTTTCATTTTCACGGTATGTCAGTTCATAGCAGTCTGAGCCTGTGACACGGCCCTCCTTGTCAAGGTACCTGAGCTCAAGGATATTTTTCCCGTTATAGATGTACACAGAAAAGATACCATTTTTTTTCTCTCCGTTTATTTCAGCCTTAAATTTTTCATCGGAAAAATGGAATCTGATATTGTTTCCCGTAAAAATGCCGGAAAGGTATATTCTTTCTGTTGGTTCCGTTGTTTTTTCGGAATCTGCGTATCCCGTCATCCTTACATAGCTTCCGGTCCATATTACCTTTTCATTCTTGATGCCTGATTCCTTTACCGTTATCCAGCATTTGTCATCCGGGAAAAGCTGAATGGTGAAATTCATCCTGATGAACGGAATCATGTCATTTGTTCCCACCATGTAGAAGGTATTTGGCTGTCTGGTTTTGGAGAAGGCGGAGCATTTATATACCTCCTGAAGGTTTTCACTGCGGTCATACATGATTATTTCATTTTCATCCTTGTTGTAATTGACTATGCACAGTGAGGTCTTGTCGCGCTTTATCCAGGTTCCGTCAAGACTGTCCGTAAAAAGATCGGCAGCATCGGGCTCGGAATCATCGGCAACTATCTTCATTTCCGGATTTTCCAGGTTTGTGAACGGTGCCGGCTGGGTGTAGATGATTTCCTCTTCCGTTTTCTTTTCGGTACATGAGAATAAAAGGAATATGACAAGAATGAACCAAAATTTCATATCTGTTGAAATTATATATCAAGGTCGGGTGTATTTCAACTCTTTATGCATGAAGTGCTCGATAAGCTTCTCCGTATCCTCTCCTGCAGGAAAGAGGAATGCAAAGTTCTTCCCAAGCTGTGGTGCTGCCTCGTATCTGAAGGGCTCTGTGATGTTTTTCCTGGTTTTTCTTATCTTTCCTTCAGCTTCCGGTTCCAGGGTTATGACAGTGCAGGAGGAAAATTCCAGGCTGAGAGTTCCTTTCCCTTCCTCTGTCCCCATCAGACCGTTGTAGATTACTACATCATACAGAACATTGCCTCCCGGGGTAAAACGACCGCAGAGAATATATCCGTTTTCCGGTATACAGCCAAGGGCTGCCGCCTCATAGATATCGATTCCTTTCATTCTGTCACTCCGCAGGATACCTGTATCGGTTTCCCAGATAGTTTTCCAGTACTATTTCACTCTCATCCTTTGATATCACATAGTTGTGGCTTATAGGAACCTTTCCCCCACCGCCGGGTGCATCGATCACATACTTAGGTACCGCATATCCCGATATGGCGCCTGTAAGGTCATGCATTATTTCTATTCCCTTCTCGACAGGAACTCTGAAATGGCTTATTCCCACGCTAAGATCGCACTGATGGATATAATATGGGCGGACCCTGGCCTTTACCAGCTTCAGGAGCAGTTCCTTCATTACAGGTGTGGAATCGTTTATTCCTTTAAGAAGCACGCTCTGGTTTCCCAGCGGAATTCCTGCATCCACCAGCTTTTCACAGGCCTTTACAGCCTCTTCGGTAAGCTCCTTAGGATGATTGAAATGGGTATTTATCCAGATAGGATGATATTTTTTCAGCATGTTCACCAGCTCATCGGTTATTCTCATGGGAAGTGTCACCGGAGTCCTGGTTCCTATTCTTATGATTTCCACATGCTCTATTGCCCTTATGGAAGAAATTATCTCTTCCAGCTTTTCTGTAGGAAGTACAAATGGATCCCCGCCGGAAATAAGGACATCCCTGATTTCGGGGGTACGGGAGATATAGTCAACTGCACATTCTATCTCCTTTCTGCCCACCACCGAGCATTCGTCGGAGCCCACGATTCTTCTTCTTGTGCAATGTCTGCAGTAGGAGCCGCACTGTACCGTAACGATAAACAGAGCCCTGTCCGGGTACCGTCTCACCACATTGGGTACCGGATTGAAATGGACCTCTCCCAGAGGATCATCCAGGTCGGACTTGTCTCTTACGGTTTCCTTCAGCGAAGGGACAGCCTGAAGCCTTATGGGACAGTTTCTGTCATACCTGTCCATCAGCGAGGCGTAATAGGGGGTAACAGCCATCCTGAAGCTGCCCAGACATTTTTCTATATCCTCTTTTTCTTCTGCAGAAAGGGAAATTATCTTTTCTAGCTCTCCGGCTGTGGTTATCCTGTTAGCCAGTTGCCACCGCCAGTCCTGCCGGTTATCCATGTCAGACCCCGCTTATTTCGAAAAGGGCTTCCTGAGTGTTGGAACCCTTGAAGTTTATATTTTCCAGCTGTGAGAACACGAAGCT
Source organism: Spirochaetia bacterium (assembly GCA_045606105.1). Lineage (GTDB taxonomy): Bacteria > Spirochaetota > Spirochaetia > CADAEX01 > CADAEX01 > CADAEX01. The sequence goes on from JAZURI010000003.1 coordinate 168,606, forward strand.
TGCCTTCTTGATGTTGCAGTTGCCGAAGTTTATGTTTTTCAGGTCTGCATTCAGGAATGCTGAAAAATAGAAGTCGCTGTCACTGAAATCACAGTTGTAGATCTTGCATCCGTTGAAGTTTGAATGGAATATATCCGATTCGTTGATGTTTCCGTAGATAAAAGAGGAAACTGCAAAGGAGGTGGATTTTACCCTGCTGCGGAAGAAACGGCATCTCTTGAAACTGGAAAAATCGAAAAAGCACTGCTTGATGCTCATTTCGGAAAAATCACAGTTTATGAAGGTACATTCCTTGAAGAAGGATGATGAAAGATGCTTGTTTCTGAAGGAAATATTCTCAAAGGTCATGAACTGGAAATTCAGATCCTCGATTTTTTGGTTTTTTTCTATGAATTTCAGGGTTGCCTTCATTGTCTCCTGCTGATTTTCGCAATGTCTGAGACAGTAACGGCCCCCGTTGAAGATAAAATTGTGACACCCTTTGATTTCACATCGCTTAAAGGAAAACATGGAGAAATTATACATTAAAATTCATTATTTTGGTAGTGGTTGAAGATAAGAGAAAAAAAAAGTATCATATCAGGTATGAAAATACTTGAAAACGAACCTATGTCATTGCATACCACATTCAAGGTCGGAGGTAATGCCCGCCTCTTCATGATGCCGGAAAACAGGGATGAGCTTGTTGCGGCCCTGGACACAGCCCGGGAGAAGGGGATGAAGCATTTCATACTCGGCGGGGGAGCCAATGTCCTTTTTCCCGACGAGGGATACGACGGTATTGTCATTTCCACCGAGGCCATGAAAAGGATATGGACAGGAGATGACGGACTTCTGCATGCAGAATGCGGTGCGGCTGTCAGTGATGCTGCATTTTTCTCATGCCGTGAGGGTTATTCCGGACTCCATGTGTTCTATTCCATGCCGGGCTCCGTAGGTGGTGCCGTTTTCATGAATGCCAGATGCTACAATGTCTCGGTTTCCGATATTCTCCGCAGTGTGGTTTATCTCAGCCGTGAAGGGGAAATCAGGACAGCAGAGAAAAAAAATGAAGAATTTGGTTATAAAATCAGCCCATTTCAGAAAAACGGTGGTATAATACTTGAGGCTGTTTTCGGACTGCAGAGTGTTTCCGGTGAAAAGGAGCGGGAAGAGCTTGAAAAGGAAATGAACAGCTACAAGGAGGACAGGACCTCCAAGGGGCATTTTCTCTATCCGTGTGCCGGATCTGTTTTCAAAAACAACAGAAATTTCGGTGAACCGACAGGAAAATTGATAGACAGCCTGAATCTGAGGGGTTATACTGTAGGAGGTGCCGGAATTTCCGAGCATCATGCCAATATTATCGTAAACAGGGGCAATGCCACAGCTTCGGATATCAAGACTTTGGTTGCCTATGTTGAAGAAAGGGTGAAGGGAGCCCTTGGTTTTACTCTTGAAAGGGAAATAATCTACGTTGAGTAAGGGGATAATCAACGATGACAACTCTGGAATCAATAAGAGAATATCTGGAAATCTTCAATCAGACAGATCTGCGCAATAACCTGAGCCAGATTACTACCCAGGACCTTATCGAGAACTGGGAGATGCTGAGCGAGGAAGAGGGAAGGATAATTTTCCGCAATCTTCCGCTGGATATGAAGATAGATCTCATGAATTCCCTTTCCGCCATAGATCAGGAAGCAATAATAAAGGATCTCACCGACGGCGGCTTTACCGGAATCAAGCAGCTTCTCAAGGAGATGGAGCCGGACGACCTTGCCGACATCATCCAGTGCGCCGCCCCCGACGTACGCAAGTCTGTATGGGAAAACCTCGGCGATGACGTGAAGAGAGAGATGATCTTTCTCCTGAAGTTTGACGAGGATGATGCAGCGGGACTCATGACCACCCGTTACATTGCCATCAGATCCAATATCACCGTAAATCAGGCCATAAGATTCATCAGAAGCCACAAGACAAAGGATGTTGAAACTCCTTACATCATATATGTCGTAGACCAGTTCAAGCGGCTCATCGGGGTTCTTTCCCTGAGGGAGCTTCTGGAATCGGAAGATGACGATACCATCAAGGATATAATGACCACCGATGTAATTTCGGTAAACGAGAAGACCGACCAGGAGGAGACAGCAAAGATTCTCACCACCTACGGCTTTCTTGCCCTTCCTGTCGTGGATGATGACAACGAGCTTTTGGGTATCGTAACCTTTGACGATATCATCGACGTTATCGAGGAGGAGCAGACCGAGGATATCTACAAGATGGGTGCCATCAGCGGTAAGGTAGTTCCGTATCTCGATACCTCAATATGGGGTATGGTAAAGAAAAGGGTGCCGTGGCTGGTTATCCTTCTTTTCCTGGGTACTGTAACCACCAACGTCCTTTCTCATTATGAATCCATAGTAATGGGTGCAGCATTCCTCTTTATCTTCATGCCTGTAATCACACAGACCGGAGGTAATGTCAGCAACCAGTCCTCCGCCCTCATGATCCGCGGTCTTGCCACCGGCGAGATTTCCACCGGCGATACCTTCAGGATCCTTCTCAGGGAAATGGCCATAGGACTCATTATGGGTATAATCACGGGAATAGCAATCTTTCTCAGGGGTATCATTTTTCCTCCGGAAATAACCTTGTACCAGGCCTGTGCCATCTCTATGTCCCTCTGCTTCGTTGTTATATTCTCAGGGATAGTAGGTGCCCTGGCTCCCCTCTTTATCCACAAGCTGGGAATGGACCCTACAGTCATGTCGGGACCTCTTCTTTCCACCGTTATCGACGTATGCGGACTCTCGATTTACTTTGAGCTGGCTAAATTTTTCCTCAGGTAAAATAATTTACAAAACAATCCTTAAAAGGCTTTTAAATTTTTTTTCTTTATTGTATAACAATCTAACATATTTATTTGTTTGAGGAGAAAAAACATGTTAAAGGTAGGTTTTGTCGGTTATCGCGGCATGGTCGGGTCCGTTCTCATGCAGAGAATGGTAGAAGAAGGTGATTTCGGTGGTTTTGAGAAGGTTTTCTTTTCTACATCACAGGCTGGAAAAAATGACAGATATGCAGGCGGTGAAACGGGAATTCTTGCAGATGCATTTGATATCAGTAAACTCAAACAGATGGATATCATAGTTACGTGTCAGGGAGGAAGCTATACAGAGAAGGTTTATCCTGAACTTATGGCAACCGGATGGAAGGGATACTGGATTGATGCGGCATCCACTCTCAGAATGGAAAAGGACAGCATTATCGTTCTTGATCCTGTAAACCGTCACGTTATCGACAAGGGACTCTCAGAGGGAATCAGATGCTTTGTAGGCGGTAACTGTACAGTCAGCCTCATGCTCATGGGAATCGGAGCCCTTTTCGCAAACAATCTCGTTGAATGGCTTACAAGCATGACATATCAGGCTTCATCCGGAGCAGGAGCAAAGAACATGAAGGAGCTCCTTGCACAGATGAACTATCTGGGACATTCCGCAGGAGAAGCAGTCTACGATCCTGCATCTGCAATCCTTGATGTGGACAGGACAGTTACAGCAGCCATGAGATCCGAAGGGATGCCTGTGGACAATTTCAAGGTTCCTCTGGCCGGTAGCGTTATTCCATGGATTGACAAGAAGCTTGAAAACGGACAGTCAAAGGAAGAGTGGAAGGGAGTTTCCGAAACAAACAAGATTCTCCAGACCTCAAAGATTATCCCTATCGACGGTCTTTGTGTAAGAATCGGTGCCATGAGATGTCACAGCCAGGCTATTACAGTAAAGCTCAACAAGGATGTTCCGCTGGATGAAATCTATGGAATGATCCAGAGCTCCAACGACTGGGTAAAGGTTATTCCTAACGAGGTTGAGGATACAATCAAGTACCTTACACCGGCAGCAGTTTCAGGTACACTTACAGTCCCTGTAGGAAGAATGAGAAAGATGAACCTTGGACCTGAATATCTCACACTGTTTACAGTAGGTGACCAGCTCCTCTGGGGTGCTGCAGAGCCTATCCGCAGAATGCTTAAGATTGCCCTGGAATATCTGGGCTGATATTTTATTCAACGGCTTCGATCAGGAAACTTACCGGTCTGAAGCCGTCATTACATGAAATCATGGCTGAATGGGGATTCTTCATCCAGCCGTCATAAAAATTTCCCCCGCCGTTACACAGTTCCTTTACAAAGCTTTCCATGGTTTCCCATGCACTCTGACACAGTCCTTCAGGTTTTTCACCGTTGACGGAAACAAAAACCGAGCCTGTTTCCATATCGCAGGGAGTTTCCAGAAAATTTTCATACTTTTCAGACAGATCGGGATACGATGCCTTTCTCATTACAGTAATTCTGCAGTTTTTCATTGCATTATATTTTACAAGATGATTATAATATTTTTAAGAGGTAATTTATGAATATTTTGATTTTGAACGGAAGTCCCAGAACTTCCGGAAATACGGCAGCCCTTGTAAAAGGCTTTGAGGAAGGGGCTCTTTCAAAGGGGCATCAGGTTAATGTAATAAATGTGGGAAAACTCAGGCTCAACGGATGTGTGGCCTGTGAATACTGCCATGAAAAAGGAAACGGGAAATGTGTTTTTGAGGATGACATGAAGCCTGTATACGATGCCCTCGATACAGCGGACGTGGTTGTGTTTGCCAGTCCTGTATATTACTGGGGATTCAGCGGCCAGCTTCAGTCTGCCATTACCAGATTCTACGCTCCGAATGTTCCTAAGGCCCGTAAATATGCACTGCTGCTCAGTTCCCAGTCTCCGGGAGTATACGACGGAATCATTTCCCAGTATCGGTCCATGCTGGGCTATTTCGGAGCCGAAAGTGCGGGTATAGTTACTGCAGCCGGAGATGAGAACAAATCTCCTGCCAAAATAAAAGAGGCCTGCACGCTGGGCGCAAGCCTCTGAAACTGATCTGATCTGTATCAGATTTCCGGGTGGCGGTCAAAGAAATCCTTTGTGCATTTTGCAACAACTCCGCTCAGAACTATAAGCGAAACACAGTTTGGAATAGCCATGAGGCCGTTGAAAATATCCGCAATTGTGAAAACTGCATTTACGGTGAAGAAAGGTCCGATTGCAACAGCCAGGATAAAGAGCCATCTGAAAACCAGAACCGGTCCCATTTTTCCTTTTGTCAGGTATTCAAGACATTTTTCGCAGTAATAATCCCATCCGAGAATGGTTGTGAAAGCAAAGAACATGAGACACAGCATAAGGAAGAACTGAAGACTCTGACCGTCTCCTCCGAGGTTTCTTGCAAAAGCGGCTGAAGTAAGAGCTACTCCCATGAGCCCTTTGCCGCCGAGAGCTTCGGATGTCCAGAGATCTGCTCCGCCGATAACGATTGCAAGACCTGTCATTGTACAGATGATAAGTGTATCGATAACTGTTCCGGTCATGTTTACAAGACCCTGTTCAACAGGTTCGTCTGTCTGTACTGCTGATGCAGCTATAGGTGCGGAACCGAGACCTGCTTCATTGGAGAAGATACCGCGGGCAATACCTTTCTGCATGGAGTCTGTGATCTGCTTGAGAACAAATCCGCAGGCACCGCCGGCAACTGCTGTAAATCCGAATGCATTCTGGATAATAAGTACAAAAGCGTCCGGAATCTTTGTAAGGTTCATTACAATAACGCTGAGACCGATGAAAACGTAGAGGGCAGCCATGAAAGGAACAACTACGGATGCAACTTTTGCAATACGCTTGATTCCTCCGATGATTACGAATGCCACGCAGAGTGTGACAAAGATACTTCCGATAACTGTAGCCCAGGAGTAAGAGTTTCCGGAGAATGTGAATGCAATATTCTGGTTGTTAGGGTCAAAAACATTGTTGATGGCGGAAGTGATACCGTTGATCTGTGACATTGTTCCGATACCCATAAGTCCGGCCAGTGCTCCGAAAACGGCAAATGTTACAGCAAGCCATTTCCATTTCTGTCCCATACCTTTCTCGATTGTGTAGAACGGACCTCCGAGGATATGACCGTCGGCAGGATTGATTTCCCTGTATTTGATTGCAAGCATACATTCTGCATATTTTGTCGCAGTACCCAGGATTGCGGCAATCCACATCCAGAAGAGGGCACCGGGACCGCCGGCTGCAATTGCTGTTGCTACACCTACGATGTTTCCTGTACCGATAGTTGCCGAAAGAGCTGTACAAAGTGCGGCAAACCCTGAAAGTTCACCCTGGCTCTTATTGTCCTGTTTCTTGAAAATAGATTTGAAAGCATAGCTAAGCTTTGTAAACTGAATTCCCCTGCATCTTACAGTGAGAATGATACCTGTTGCCAGAATAAGGATAATTGTAGGGAGACCCCATACAACATCATCTACAGCAACCAGAAAAGATTCAAATTCTTTCACCTTGTTTCTCCGGTTTAATATTTTTCAAGCTGATTCAGAAGCGAATCAAGCTTTTTGCCATAATTTCTGTCCACAGACCATGTTCCTGTCAGTTTCCATACGGTAGGAGCCTTGCCTCTGGGCTGTACATAGCTGTAACGCTTGTCGACCAGCCTGTTCTTTAATTTTTTCCCGGCAGGTGTTGCATATGCATGCAGATGCTGGATGTGAGCCCGTACCCCTATGACTTCAGACGGAAACCTGTCCCCCGGATTTTTCCTGCCGGTGGAACCGAGTCCGCAGTAATTGTGCATCCACGGCTTTACCAGACCGCCGAAGCGGAGAAAGCCTGTTTCCAGACACATCTGCACAAAAGCTATGTCTGAATTTATCCCTTCCAGGCGTGCTTCGGAAACATAGTAACCTGCAAGACGCCTTACTTTCTTATTATCGGCTTTTGGATTGTTGGCCATAAAGAATTTTTCCAGTTCATATGAATCTTTTACCCCGAGAGCATAGATATTTCTTGAACATTTCTTCGAGGATGAAAGATAATTTCTGTCTTCCGGTGTATAAAAAAAAGTAGAGCATGATGAGAACAGCAGAAGAATCAGAATGAACGGAATAAATTTTTTCATCAAAGCTGTCCGTTCCTCAGAAAATCCAGGGCATTTATGCTCTTTATTCCCGATTCTTCAAGTCCCTCCGGCTTGTCCAGGGAAATGAGAATCCTTGGATAGTAATCCCTTATAAGCTTGAAGGATTTGATTTTCTTTGCAAGAACCTTGCTGTCCTTGGTGAAGCACTCTACCTGGATATAGCGGGTTTCACCGTTCTTTACTGCCATGAAGTCGATTTCATGGGTTCCGATCTTTCCGGCATATATTTCATAATCCTGCTTTGCCAGCTCAAGGAAAACCATATTCCTTAGGATTGAGTTCATGTCCGGCTTTGTGGCTGTAAGCACCCGTCCTATACCCATATCCGCGGTATAGTACTTGGAAAGACTTTTAAGATGTTCCTTGTTTCTGATATCGTAGCGGTCCACCCTGTAGAACAGAAAGCATTCCTCCAGATAGTGCAGGTAGTGCTCGGCTGTAGGCTGTGTGGTTTTTATTCCCACCATGGTAAGTATATCGCTGAGCTTCTTTGAAGAAACCGAAGTTCCGGTATTCCTTAGAAGAAACCTTATTGCGGAATCCAGGACATTTATCTCCTTTATCGGATGTCTTGCCGCAATATCCTTCACTATCACGGTGTTGTAAAGCCCGGTAAGGTAGTGGGCTATGTTCCTGTCGTTTCTGGCCAGCTGTACCGTAAAAGGGAAGTTGCCGAACTTGGCATAATCCAGGAAGCTGTGATCTATTGAGAGCTCGGCTGTGGAGCCCCTGTGGAGAAGCTGCTTCTTTGCCTCCAGGTATTCCCCGAAGGAGAAAGGCATCATTTTCATGATATAAGGCTTTTCCTTTATTGCTGCCATCAGCTTTCCCGAAAGAATGGATCTGTTGGAGCCCGAAATGTAGATGTCGGTATTTTCCATGTTGAAAAGATTGTAGATGACCTTGTGGAAATCGGGACACTGCTGAGCCTCATCGATAATGATATAGTTCATTCCCTCTTTTTTGAGTTTTGATACTATATGCTGAAAGAGTGACCTGCAGTTACGGAGATTGGAATATTCCGGCTCCTCCAGCTGTATGAACTGTGTGAAGCTTTCCTCTGTCCCCTTGCTGATAAGTATTTTCCTGAACTGTTCAAGAAAAACTGATTTTCCGCATCCCCTGACACCGGTGATTATCTTGACTTCTTTCTTATCCTTATGAGCAATAAGCTGCTTAAGGTAATCCATTCTAACAATCATAATAATTATTATATTTTAAGAACCCTGAAAAATCAATGTATTTTTAAACCGAGCTTTGAGAAAATATTATTGAAACAGTAGCCCCGGAGTTGTATTATTCCGGTATGAGAAACGAAGCAAAAGGAATCGGACTTTTTTCCTGTGTAATGATCATTGCAGGAGGGATGGTGGGAAGCGCCATTTTTTCCCTTTCCGGCCTTACGATATACATGGCCGGGCCGGCTGCCCTGATTTCCTGGGTTATAGGGGGTCTTCTCATGCTTTTCTACGGTCTGGTATGTACCGAGCTTGCCCTTTATTATCCGAAATCGGGCGGTGTATTCGTGTTTCCCGCCATGGCTCTGGGAAAGGATGGCAGGAGAGGAATATTCTGGGGATGGGTCTCTACCTGGGGATACATTTATTCAAACATTGTTGCAGTTTCCTTTTCAGCCATGTATGTAGGTATTTATCTGAGCGCCGGCTTTGATATCGGCCGTGATATCCAGATTCCCGCCGCCCTGGCTGCCGTTCTCATCTGTACCCTTGTAAATATATTCAGGTTTTCCCTTACCTCAAGGATAGATGCCGTCATGGTTATTTTTCTGGTTCTGGCCCTTTCCGTATATGTCATTTCCTGCTTTGCGGGGGGCGGCTGGGATCCGGACAGCCTTAAGCCTTTCTTCTCTCAGGGTGCCCTCGGAAAAAGCGGCTTCCTGGCGGCAACACCTACAGCCATGATAGGCTACAGTGCGGTGGTGGCCATGGCATTCATGGTTTCCGAGGTACTTAATCCCGAAAGAAATATTGTCAGGGGCGTCTTCATTGCCATGGCTCTGGTAATGGTTCTATACCTGTCTGTTATTGCCGCCACCGTGGGGCTGGTTTCCGCCTCCTACCTGGAAGAGAATCCCGGCATGAGGTTCATCCCTCTCTATGCAGCCTGCTTTACCCGTCTCTCTGCCTATCCCTGGATGGCCAGGATAATTTCCCTTGCTGCCGTGCTGGCGCTGCTGACCACCACCATTGCTGTTATGGCCCTTAACGGAAGGACAATCAGGGCAGCTGCTGAAAAGGGTCTTTTTCCCGGGGTTTTCGCAGGGGAAAGCAGCAGCGGTTCACCGGTGCTTCCTATATGCCTTTCATCGGCTCTTTCTGCCGTCATTGCCTGTTTTCCGGGGCTTGTAAGCTATATTGTCAGCTTCGGTGTACTTCTTACCACAGTTACCGTATTCATAAACATCATATCCCTGATTGCTGCCAGAAAAATGGAGAAGGGACAGGGGAGGCATTGCTTTCTTCCCGGCGGGAACTGGGTTCCTATTGCCCTTATCCTGGTTCTCATGGGGTGCTATGTTCCCGAAATTATTTCAGGCGGATGGAAGGTCTGGGTTTTTACTGCTGTATGGTATGCGGTGGGAATTGTCATATATCTTGCAAAGAAAAGAAATTAATTGTACCATAAGGACATGGAAAAAAATATTACTGACCAGGGAAAAGGACAGATTCAGGTGCAGACAATCAGGGAAGTTTTCCAGTACATGCACCAGTTCAGAGGAAAATGCTTTGTTATCAAGATTGACTGCAGTATCGTAAGCAATCCGGACTTCACTCTTCTTGTACGGGATATCGTGAAGCTTCAGGAGTCGGGAATCAGGATTGTACTCATTCCGGGCGCCAAGGAGCGTATTGACGAGGTTCTCTCCGATTACGGCTTTGCTCCTCAGTGGTCTGACGGAGTCCGCATTACAAGCTCCGATATCATGCCTTTTGTCAGAATGGCTGCATTTGATGTGGCTACCAGAATCATGACCAGCCTTTCGGCCTACGGATGCAAATCTGTTATAGGAAACTGGGTACGGGCCAGGGGAATAGGTGTGGTTGACGGTATTGATTTCCAGAGGACCGGTTTTGCCGAAAAGATTCTTACCCAGGATGTGCTTACCATTCTCGATGAAGGCTTTATTCCTATTCTTCCCTGTGTCGGATGGAGTACAGTGGGAAGACCTTATAATATTGCCTCCAACGAGCTTGCGGTAATAACAGCCTCCAGACTCGGTGCGGACAAGCTTTTTTTCCTTACCTCCAGACCTAAGTTCATGGCAGAGGATTTTGTCCTTCCGGAAGGGGTTGTTCTTTCATCCGAAGGCCGGATAAGCAACTTCAGTCTGGCAGACATACAGCAGTTTTTCCGTCTCAACAAATATGATGAATCCCTGGAGCTCCTCGAAAAAGCAAAGAGAGCATGTGAAGCGGGAGTTCCCCGTGTACATATCCTTGAGGGATGCACCGACGGTGTTCTTCTTCAGGAAATATTCTCCAATCTCGGTTCCGGAACCATGGTATATTCCAACCAGTACAGCGGTATCCGTCCTATGAGATATGACGAGGTAGGGGATGTTCTCCGTGTCATGAAGCCTTTTGTCAAGAATGATATCCTTCTTCCCCGTACCGAGGAGATGATAGAGGAAACTCTCAATGATTATATCGTTTTCGAAATAGACGGTGCGGTACATGCTGCCTGTGCTCTCCATGTTTTCCCTGACGGAGCGGGAGAAATTGCAGGTATAGCGGTGGATGAAAACTATTCCCATCTCGGTGTCGGACCGAAAATGGTGGAATATCTTGTGGAAAGGGCCAGAAAAATGGGTCTGAAAAGGGTTTTCGTCCTGACCACCAGAACTGCCGACTGGTTCCTCAGCCACGGCTTTGAGGAAGGGGTGGTTTCCGAGCTGCCGGAAAAAAAACAGACTGCATACAACTATCTCAGGAACAGCAGGATATTTATCAGAAATATCTGACATTTTTATTGTTTTTTAAATATTTGGTGATATATTTTATATATGAATATCATTGTCAAGCTGAAGGAAACCTGTATATCTGTCATCCCTATAATGATTATAGTGGTGCTTCTCAACTTCACGATTGCTCCGCTGGGAGCGGAGTCTTTAATCAGATTCCTTTCCGGAGGAGTTCTTGTTATTATCGGACTTACCCTTTTTCTTGTCGGTGCAGATATCGGTATCATTCCTATCGGTCAGAAGGTGGGTGCAGCCCTTACCGCAAAAAGAAATCTTCTTATCCTTATGACCGTCTCCTTTGCCATCGGTTTCTTCATAACCGTTGCAGAGCCTGATATCCAGGTTCTGGCGGCCCAGATAGTAGGTGTCAATCCTGCTGTACCAAAAACACCTCTCATATTCATGATAGCTTGCGGAGTAGGATTTTTCATTGTAGTCGGTCTCCTGAGAATAGTATTCAATATTTCGTACCATTGGCTCCTTATTCTTTTCTATGCCATAGTCTTTACTTTTGCTTTCTATACCGATCCCGATTTTCTCGGAGTAGCCTTTGATTCCGGCGGTGCAACCACAGGCCCTATGACAGTGCCTCTTATCATTGCTCTCGGAGTGGGTGTGGCCTCCTCAAAAGGGGGCGGTGTAATGAACCGTGACAGCAGCTTCGGTCTTACGGGAATGGCTTCAATAGGACCTGTTCTTGCTGTCCTTATTCTTGGTCTTATCTGTTCCGGATCCGGAGCCGTACCCGGCGCGGCGGATATTGCTGCAGACGGAGAAACCCAAGGTTTTATCTCCCTGCTTCCCCATGTCATAAAGAATATGGCTGCTGCTCTCATGCCCCTTGCCGTCATGTTTGCCTTTTTCCAGATATTTCTTATCCATATGCCTCCTCACCAGGTGAGAAGGATGATCAAGGGACTTGTCTATACCTTTGTGGGGCTGGTTTTCTTCATGACCGGAGTTGAAGGGGGCTTCATGCCTGTAGGCTCAATGATCGGAGGTATCATCGGTTCACTCCCTTATAACTTTATCCTTATCCCCATCGGACTTGTACTGGGGGCTGTGGTAGTATGTGCAGAACCTGCCGTATGGGTTCTCAACGAGCAGATAGAGGAGATTTCGGGAGGCCATATCAGGAAACGTCTTATGCTTGTTTCCCTTTCTGTGGGTATTTCCATTTCAATCGGAATTGCAATGCTCAGGGTGATTACCGGACTCAGTATCTGGTATTTTCTGATTCCCGGATATGCGGCTGCCCTTATCCTGACCTTCTTTACCCCTAAGCTTTTTACCGCCATTGCCTTTGATTCGGGAGGAGTTGCATCAGGTCCCATGACCTCCACCTTTATCCTTTCGTTTACACTGGGCGCTTCTTCCGCAGCGGGAGGAAATCCCATAACTGACGCATTCGGTGTTATTGCCATGGTTGCAATGACCCCTCTTATAACCATCCAGCTTCTCGGACTCCTTTTCGGAATGAAGGAAAAAGAGGTTCTCGGACAGAAAGTAACAGATGAGGGAGTAACAGATGGAAAAATGTAATATTGCAGGATACGACAGGCTGATCATTTCCGTTGTCTCCAGGAACTCCGGTGAAAAACTGGTCGAAGCAGCCAGGAATGCCGGTGCAAAAGGGGCAACTATTGTGCAGTGCAGGTGCAGCTCGGATAATGCTCTTCTGCAGTTTCTCGGAATTGATGAAAGCGACAATGACATGGTTCTTATTCTGGTGGACAGCAGCAGCTTTGATACAATTTTTTCAGCAGTTCTTAATTATTCGGAGGAGCACAGGCTTTCAGGCTTTTCGGTTGTTCAGAGGCTTTCCTCTGTAATGAAATGTATTGTATCGGAAACAGGAAGCAGGGTGGAAAATATTGAAACAGGAGCAGAAAAAATGGAAAACAGACCTTCTCATGAGATGATAACCGTAATAGTGAATTCAGGCTATGCCGAGGATGTCATGGCTGCGGCCCGCAAGGCGGGAGCCAAGGGGGGAACCATTCTCAATGCCAGGGGAACCGGAAAGGAGGAGGATGTTAAATTTTTCGGTATTTCCATAGTACCTGAAAAGGAGGTGCTCCTTCTGGTTACCGAAAAGGAAAAATCGGCGGAAATTATCGGATCCATAAAGGACCTGGTCTGTTTCTCCACTCCGGGAAGCGGAATATGCTTTACCTCCGATGTTGAAAACTTTACAGTTCTCGGAAAGAACCGGAACAAATAAACAGGGTGGGGATATGGAAAAAAAAGCAGGCAAAGTACTTCTGATCTGTAATTACAAGAGACACGGCGTCAGGGAAATTGCCGACGAGATGTGTTCATATCTTTTATCCAACGGCTATGAGGCGGTGGCCATGAGCAACTGTCAGCTGGATGACTTTACCGTGGATACGGAATATTCTCTTTTCATAGTTCTGGGGGGAGACGGAACCGTTCTTTCCACAGCCCACAAGGTGGCCAGGGAAGATGCCCCGATTCTTGCAGTGAACTTCGGCACCATCGGATTCATGATGGAGGTGGAGAAGGAGGACTGGAAAAAGGCCCTGGACAGCTTCATTGACGGCAGCTATACATGCGAAAAGCACATGATGCTGGATGTTACCGTCATGAGAGGGGATAATGTAATCGATAAATCCACCGTCCTCAATGAAGGGGTCATAAACTGTCCCGACTGTAAGCTCATGAAGCTTTCTGTAACATTGGGAAAGGATGTTCTGGGATATTATATGGCAGACGGGCTTATCATAGCCACAAGCACAGGCTCCACAGCCTATTCCTCCTCTGCGGGAGGCCCTATAGTCTCACCGGAGCTGGAAACCGTCATTCTTACCCCTATATGTCCTTATTCCTATATTGTAAGGCCTGTGGTGGTATCTCCTGACAACAGGATAACTGTAAGCATGGAGAGCAGGAGCAATTCCCGTATCATGCTGGTTCTGGACGGACAGCGAAAGATCCTTCTTCAGGGAGACGAGACAGTGGTATTTGAAAAAAGCAGCTGTCAGGTGAAAATTATCACCATTCCCGGCAGTGATGAGCTTTTCTATGAAAAGCTTCAGGCCAGAATGTGTCTTCAGGGAGCCGAGGAATGATTGACGAAATAAATATCAGGAATTTCGCACTGGTAGAAAAGGCTACCCTCAGCTTCGGAGAGGGCTTTAATGTCATTACCGGAGAAACCGGTGCCGGAAAATCGCTTATGGCAGCCTCCCTTTCACTTCTCAGAGGGGGAAAGGGTGAAGCCGGAATGGTCAGGAACGGAACCGAGGAATGTGAGATTTCGGGATATTTCTATACAGAAAACAGGGAGGCTCTGAGCTGGCTTTCAGAGCGTGGAATAGAGCCCGACGAAGGAGCTGTCCTTATCAGGCGTACCGTGAAAAAAAGCGGCCGTGGCTCCATTCAGATTCAGGGACACAGTGTTACAAGGGATGAGCTTGCAGCCTTTACCGGCATTATCTTCGATGCCCACGGCCAGCATGAGCAGTATACCCTGGTAAACAGCCAGCATCAGCTGAAAATGGTGGACAGCTGTGCAGATATCGGTTCTGAGCTCTCTGAAATGAAAGCTGCCTTTGACCGATATTCAAATCTCAGAAGGGAGCTGGAGGCCCTTGATTCCTCCTCCATGAGCCGGGAACGGGAGGCCGATATTCTTGCCTATGCCGTAAAGGAGATAAAGGATGCAGGCTTCAGCGACGGTGACGAGGAGGAGCTTGAAAGAAAGCAGAAGGTGCTGTCGGGGCACGACCGGTTATGCAATCTTCTGAAAGAGGTTTCAGATGCCTTCGGAGCCGGAGGTCTTTCCTCCCTGAGAACTGCCCGCATTTCACTGGAGCAGTGCGGCGATATTGATCCTGATCTTGCCGGTTATGCAAAAAGAACCGAGGAGCTCTGTTACGAGGCAGAGGATATTGCAGAAGGAATAAGGGATTATATTTCCGGGATGTCCTATTCTCCTGAAGAGCTTGAGCTCTGCCAGGAAAGACTGTGGCTTCTCGGTCGGCTGAAGAAAAAATACGGAAAAAGCATAAAGGAGATTCTGGATTATGCGGCAGAAGCAGAGGCCAGATATCAGCTCCTTTCAAACTATACCGAAAACCGCGAGAAGCTGGTTCAGGATACCGAACAGGCAGGTGAGGCTGTACGTAAGCTTGCAGCCCTGATTTCCGAAAAAAGAAAGAAATGTGCCGCTGTACTGGAAAAAAATATCGAAGGAATCCTCCGGGAGCTTGGTATGCCCAAGTCCTCATTCCGCATTTCCGTGGAGCAGGGGGCTGAAATCACATCATCCGGCAGCGATATCGTAAGCTTTCTCATATCACCTAACCAGGGAGAACCTCTCCGGCCTGTTTCCCAGGCTGTTTCGGGAGGGGAGCTTTCCCGTATCATGCTGGCTGTAAAGAGCGCTTTTTCAGGCTCGGATCCTGTGGAAAGCATGCTTTTTGATGAGATTGATGCAGGAATCGGCGGAGAGGTTGCGGTGCAGCTGGGAAAATATCTTTCCGGACTTTCAGTGAAGAAGCAGGTTATATGCATAACACATCTTGCCTCCATAGCGGTAAAGGGAGACAATCATATCAGGGTTGTAAAGAAGGTATCGGGAGAAAGGACCTGTTCCGAGGCTGCTGTCATTACCGGCGAGGATAGGGTGAACGAGATAGCAAGAATGCTTTCAGGTACGGAAAGCACCATTTCTGCAGCCCACGCAAGAACCCTTCTGGAAGAGAATTCTAGAACTCGTTGATAAAGTTTTCGGCAAATTTAAAGATATACCACTCAATGTTCTTCTTGTAGAGACGAAGGGAAAAGAAGGCTCTTGCCAGTCCCTTCAGTCTGCATTTTCCCGTATACAGGATAAGGTCATCCTCCAGGGACAGGGTGTATACCAGATTCTCCAGGAACTTATTGCTCTTGTGGGTCTTGTCCGCCTCAAGCTTGATTCCCTTTATTTTTCCCGATTCATCATATTCTATTTCCTTGATCAGGAAAGGCAGTGTATATTCCTTGTGCTTCAGGAAGAATATATTGAATGAAAAACTTACCTTGAAGGTTTTTTCCTCCGGGTAATAGCGGAGATCGTTCAGTGTGCAGGTAAGCTT
This sequence comes from Spirochaetia bacterium, assembly GCA_045606105.1. Taxonomy (GTDB): domain Bacteria; phylum Spirochaetota; class Spirochaetia; order CADAEX01; family CADAEX01; genus CADAEX01. The sequence continues at coordinate 184,701 of JAZURI010000003.1, forward strand.
CCTTGCTTCGGGATCATCCTTCCGGAGACCTTCCAGAAGCCAGTTTTCATAATCCTCGAAATCTGCCATTATCTCCCTGGCTCTCTCCCTGTTGCCGTGAAATTCCACAAAGCCTACGGTGGTGTATCCCTCATTCTCGCTGTAGGTGGTAAGGGGCCCGGTAATATCAGCCTGAAGCAGGGCAGAGACAAACAGGAATGTTATCAGGAAAAATTTTTTAGGCATCAGGAAAGAAGCTTGCTCCTTATTTCCTCCCTTATTTCTTCAAGAACCCTTTCATACTGATCCAGCAGCTCCTTTCCGGCCTTTCTCAGAGCTTTCTGGAAATCGGGGTCGCTTTCGGGATTTATTTCCACTTCCATTCCCAGCTTTTCGGCAACAGCAGCCCTTTTTTCCATGAGCTGGGGCTCTATCTGTTTTTTAAGAGCCTCCTTCAGCTCCTCCTTGTTGCTTTTGTACTGGTTGAAGAAGCTTCCTATCTGGTCGAAGATTTCCTGCAGATACGGGGCAAAATCCCTGTCACCTGCACAGAGCATTCCCAGCTCTCCGATTCTGCCGATTCTTTCGGTGCTGTAATCGCTGCTTTCCGGCATAACCAGATTTGCGGTAATTACCTTGACAATTCCTTCTGTATATCTGTTTCCGTCGGCAGTCTGGTACTTTTTTACCATCACTCCGATCTCTTCAAGGGATATTCCATCCTGTTCGATATATCTGAAGGCAGCCTTTCTTCCTTCATCCGTTATATTCTTGTCCGTTACTCTGGATTTTTCAGCCCGGATGTCGCTTACCCTTTCCAGAGCCTTTTCCAGTGCAGATTTTATTTCTCCCATTTTTCTCTCCTATACCGCTTTGATCAGGAACAGTCCTGCGGTAATAAGCAATATTCCCGATATTTTATAAAAAGAAATTTTTTCCTTGAGAAAGACAAAGCCCAGGACAGATGCGATAACCACCGAGAATTCCCTGAGGGCTACAATATAGCTGGCCTGATCCGAAAGACTGAATGCAAAAAGGATGATCAGGTAAGTTCCCAGGGAGCCCAGGCCGATTATGGGGCCGTATTTCAGATGCTCCAGATTTTCTGCAATTGCAGCCCTGAAGCCTTTTCTGAATGCAAAAGGGGTAACCATGAGAAGTGAAATGGTGCTCATGAGGTTAAGTACGACTATAGGATGATTGTATAAGGAGCTTCTGCTGTCTGCCAGGGAATATCCGGCAACTGCTAAACCCGTAAGTATGGCATAGATATAGCATTCAAGATTCTTTTTGGAGAAGCCTGAGGAAAAGCCCATGATAAGTATTCCTGAAACAATGGTCAGGATTCCGGCCAGACCGTAGCCTGATACCTGCTCGTGGAGAAAGGCTATGGAAACAAAGGCGGCGGCTCCGACACCTGTTCCCCTGGAAATAGGATATGCGGTTGATATATCACCGAACTTGTATGAATCGAAAAGGGTAAGATAATAGAATGCATGGAAAAAGCAGGAGATAAATATCGGGATAAAGCCTTCGGGATTGATCCCCTCCCGGAAAATCAGTACTGCCGTAACCGGAAAAAGGACAATGTTTATGCTCATGGAACCGAGCCAGTATACTGTAAGGTTTCCTTTGATTTTTTTTGAACAGAAGTTCCAGCCGGCATGGGTAAACGCCGCCATTATCACCAAAATAAATACCAGTGTAGTCATTTTAACAATCCCCTGTCCTTAAAATATTACTCCAAACCTTCTTCGGTGTAAAGGCAATATTGCAAAATATAGGATTTGGGAGTATTCTGTAAATTGGGAAAATACAGGTGTAAAATGGATAAGATTATTATTAAGGGTGCCAGGGAGCATAATCTCAAGAATATCGACATAGAACTGCCGAGAGACAGGCTTGTTGTCATTTCGGGACTAAGCGGTTCGGGAAAATCATCCCTTGCCTTTGATACCATCTTTGCAGAGGGACAGAGACGCTATGTGGAATCCCTTTCCTCCTATGCCCGTATGTTCCTGGGACGCATGGAAAAGCCTGATATTGATTATATCGAGGGACTTTCTCCTGCCATCTCCATAGAGCAGAAGACGACTCACCGGAACCCACGTTCCACGGTGGGAACCGTAACTGAAATATACGATTATTTCCGTCTTCTTTATGCCAGGATCGGTACGGTTCACTGTCCCGAATGCGGCAGGGAAATCCATGAACAGTCGGTGGACCAGATACTGGATGTGGTCTATTCGTTTCCGGACCGGGCCAGGATGACCTTCTTTGCCCCTATGGTGTACGGCAGGAAGGGAGAGCATGAAAAGCTGATTGCCGATGCCGCAGATATGGGTTTTGCCAGGGTCAGGATAGACGGCGAAATCAGGGAACTTACGGAAAAAATCGAGCTGGACAAGAAGAAAAAGCACTCCATAGACATTGTTGTTGACCGTATAAGGAAGTCGGATGAGAACAGGAGCAGAATCAGCGAGGCGGTGGAAACTGCGGTAAGTACCAGCGGCGGACGGGTCATTGTTTCGGTAATGGATGACAACGGCGTTTCTGAAGACTACTATTTTTCGGAAAAGAACTCCTGTCCCGACTGCAATATCAGCATACCGGAGCTTCAGCCAAGACTTTTTTCCTTCAATAATCCTTACGGTGCCTGTCCTTCATGCTCCGGCCTGGGAATGACCATGGAATTTGACCCGGCACTGATAATGCCTGACAAGTCAAAATCATATAACGAAGGGGGAATAGCCCCTTACAACCCGAAATCGGAATGGTACAGAAGCTGGTTCCAGGCGCTGGCCGACCTGTACGGATTTACCCTGGATACACCGGTAGGGGAGCTTTCCGACGAGATAATCCGTATTCTCTATTACGGCTCTGACAAGGAGATAAAATTTTCTTACAAAAACCAGCAGGGGGACAAGACCTCGGAATATAACAGGAAGTTCCCCGGCATATATAAGGACCTTCAGCAGAGACACAAGGAGGCTTTCTCCCAGACCATGAGGGAATGGATAGAGAGCTTCATGAGCCAGAAGGAGTGTACCTCGTGTCATGGCTCCAGGCTGAGGAAGGAGAGCCTTGCCGTTACAGTGGGAGATCTGAATATTAACTCCCTGACAGCCCTTTCCGTAAACGAACTGGTGGATTTTTTTGACAGGCTGGTTCTCTCTGAAACCGAAAAGCAGATTTCATACCAGATAATGAAAGAAATAAAGTCAAGACTTCAGTTCCTGGCTTCGGTAGGTCTTGGATATCTTACACTGGACAGAACCGCAGTAACACTTTCGGGAGGTGAGGCACAGCGTATCCGTCTTGCAACCCAGATCGGTTCCTCCCTGGTGGGAGTCCTTTATATCCTGGATGAGCCTACCATAGGACTTCATCAGCGGGATAACGAGAAGCTTATCGAAACCCTGTGCCATCTCAGGGATATCGGAAATACCCTGATTGTGGTGGAGCATGACGAGCAGACCATCCGTGCTGCAGACCATGTGGTGGAGCTGGGACCGGGGGCCGGAATCCACGGCGGAAACATAGTTGCCCAGGGTACTGTAGAGGAGCTTCTTAAAAACGAGAACAGCATTACGGCCCGTTTTCTTAACGGTACGGAAAAAATAGAACGGACAATAACGGAACGTGTGGAGAATCCCCATTTCATTTCCATAGAAGGGGCTTCCGAGCACAATCTCAAAAATATAGATGTAAAAATACCTCTTGGTAAGCTTGTGGTGGTGACCGGTGTTTCAGGCTCCGGAAAATCGAGCCTGGTAAACGATATCCTGTTTCCTGCCGCCCATAACCGGCTGAATCACGGATCCATGCCTGAGGGTGCCTGCAGAAGGGTATCGGGACTGGAACACATTGACAAGGTCATCAACATAGACCAGTCTGCCATAGGCCGTTCCCCTAGATCCAATCCTGTGACCTATGTGGAGGTATTCTCCCATCTCAGACAGCTTTTTGCAGAGCTTCCGGATGCCAGAGCCAGAGGTTATACACCCGGACGTTTCTCCTTCAATGTAAAAGGGGGAAGATGCGAGAACTGCCAGGGTGGCGGAACAATAAAGATAGAGATGCATTTCCTTCCTGATGTATACATAACCTGTGATGTCTGCGGCGGAAAGCGTTTCAACAGGGATACCCTTGAAATCAGATACAAGGGAAAGAACATTTACGATGTGCTTGAAATGACTGTTGAGGAGGGATGTGAATTCTTCAGGACCAACTATGCTATCAGCCGTAAGCTGGGGGCTCTCCGTGATGTGGGCCTCGGCTATATCAAGCTGGGACAGTCGGCGCTTACCCTTTCGGGAGGAGAGGCCCAGAGAGTAAAGCTTGCCTTTGAACTTTCAAAGGTCAGCACCGGAAAGACCCTGTATATTCTGGATGAGCCTACCACAGGCCTTCATTCCGCCGATGTAAAGGTGCTGATGGAGGTAATAGAAAAACTGGTAGCCAAGGGAAATTCTGTTGTAATCATCGAGCACAATATGGATGTCATCAAAATGGCCGATCATGTCATTGATCTGGGACCCGAAGGGGGAACCGGCGGAGGAATGCTGGTTGCTGTCGGTACACCTGACGAAATTGCGGAATGTGAAGGCTCCTATACCGGAAAATTCCTCAGGGAGATGCGCGGACTCTGATGATAAGGAAACTTCTGACCTTACTTTTTATTGTCTCATTTCTGCTGGTTTGTCCGGTGCTGTTCGGTCAGGAGGAGGATTCCCTTTATTACAAGACTATTGAAAAGGATATCAGGCTTGCAGGCTATTCGGAGCTGGTGGAGTGGTGCCGTACAGTGGGAATTGCCGAGAACGGAAGCATAGAGGAGCTTCGTAAGAGGCTTCTTGCCCATTTCAACGCAGAGGAAGAAACTGTTACCGAAAAGAAGGGTGATACCTTCATTATCCGCAGTGCAGACAAGACCAGATACTTCAATATAGAAAATAATGATGAAAATTATATCACCATCAGCGGCAATATAATCCTGGAGGTAAACGAAGAGGAAAAGAAAATCTCCCATGAGATCCAGGCCGACAAGCTGATATACAACCAGAAGCAGCAGCTTATGACTGCAGATGGAAATGTAATATATTCAAGAAAGACCGGAGAAAAGGAAGAAAAATATTTCGGAGACAAGCTTACCTTCAACCTGGAGGACTGGAGCGGGGTATTTTTCAACGGTATATCCGAGAAGAACATAGAAATGAACCAGAACGAGGTTACCTTCTTCTATTCCGGAGAGCGTATCTTCAAGTCGGGCAAGGATGTTTCGGTCATGGAGAATGCAGTCATCACCTCCTCGGAGGACCCGGACAACTCCTACTACCGTCTCAAGGCCAGGAAGATATGGCTCATGGCTCCCGGTGAGTGGGGAGTCCGCAATGCGGTGCTGTATGTAGGAAATGTTCCTATGTTCTATTTCCCGTTCTTCTTCAAGCCGGGAGACAGGTTTGTAATGAGACCTTCCATCGGATATCAGGAGCCTAGAGGTCATTTTCTTCAGACCACCACCTATTTCTACGGTGAGCCTTCCGGGGAAGAGGAAAATCTCTCCTTCCTGGCCGCCTCCGATGCCGAGGACCGTCTGTATGAAAAGGAGCTGAACGGTCTTTATCTCAGGAGAACCGACAGGCTCAAGGAAAACCCTGATGATACCTCCTATGTCAAGCTTCTTCTCGATGCCTATTACAATCTGGGTCTCTACGCAGCCCTTCAGGGAGATATTTCTGCCAGAGGCTATGTGGAGGATACAGACTTCTATTTCGGTCTGGCCAGAACCAGAAATGTATATAATCAGGGGGGGCTTTATACACCGTTCTATGAATACGAGGACGGCAGCCATGATGACTACTGGAACCGGGCTTATCTGGGAAGCCATGAGATTCCTTTCAGATTCGGTCTTGAGTTCAATACCGGCTTTGAGTTCGGATTCTTCAAATCCGATGTCTCCTTTAACTTCTATTCAGACCCGTTTCTCCTGGACCTTCAGGAAAACAGAAGCGAAAACATGAACTGGGCCAAGCTGCTCGGTATGGAGGATGAGGTTGAAGAAAACGAATCCTACGATTTTTCCGGTGTGAGAGAGCGTCTCTACTGGCTTATCCATACTGAAATGAAGCCTGAAATCGATTTTCTGGAGCCTTATTTCAACATCAATGTGAAGAAATTCGACTTTTATATGAACTGGAAAAGCAAGGAGCGGGATTTTACCGGAATCAGGGGATTGGATTCAGGCATGAATCGTTATATAACAAGCTCTGCCTCCACAGACCATTTTTTCCCGGAATCCCATTTCTACTATCCTGAAAACTATGTACTTCCCGACCTCTCCTTTACTGTATCGGGAACCATATTTGACCGTACCTATAACGGAAGCGACAGCCGCAACAATTTAAAGAGCGAAAAGGAAGATAAGGAGAAAGAGGAGATTGAAGAGGATACCGACAGACAGGAAAACAAGATGAAGGATCCTTTTGAGGAGGAACGGGACAAGGAGCCTTTTGAAGAGGATAACCACGACACCCTGATTTTCCCGGCTATGCTCAGCGATATCCCTATAACCCTTTATTCCGACAGGAACACCTTCTCGCACAACTTCAGCTATACGATTTCACCGAATTTCATCGTGGACCACAGAATGGAGGAAACTAACGTAAAAGCTCCCGAAGAGGTGGATTTCGAGCGTTATTATACTATCATGAGAACCTATGGAGAGGGAAAGCTTTCCTATGAAGCCAATGTGTTTGATACCCTTTTCTCTTTCAATAACGATATCATTTTCAAGGGAGAATACAGGAAGCATACCGACCGTTCCGATACCATTACAGATGCGGAATGGGACAGTTTCAAAAATCAGGATTATACATCTTCCAAATACAACATAGAAAATGATTTCATCTTCAAGACCATGCCTCTGTACATGTTCGACAAGATTTCACAGAGCTATATTTCCTACCGGCTTGATACCATCCTGCTGAAGAAGGAATTCACCAAGATAGACGAGAATGACGATCCGATATACAATGACTATTATTTTGAATGGGAAAAGGAATTTTTCAAACATAACGAAGGGGAGGTTTTCCTCAGTTATCTCTCTCCGTGGAACCAGTTCCAGACCAGCCGTGTAAAGACAGTATTCGGCCCTCTGAACAGGGAGCTGGAAAACGAGAATATTTTCAGGACCGGCCTTTTCACCACCAGCACATTCTTCAGGATGATGGAGAACGACAACAATGATATCACCTACGAGCCCTTTATCCTTAAGGAGAGACTGGCATACAACGACAGCTATCTTCAGGCCCTGATGAAATATGACATGCAGCACAATTATCCTTCATTTTTTGAAACCGAGGGAAAAATCAGCTTCTTCGAGGATGAACTCTATCTCAAGCAGAGCTATATCTATGATATAAACGAGGGGCATCATGACGAGGCCATAACAACCCTGAATATCTGGTATCTGAACCTTATGTACAAGGCTGAATGGATGTATCCATATTACTACGAGCAGGGTGTAGGATGGCTCAAGGAGGATGAGGAGGATTTCGTTCCTTCCAAGCTTACCGCTGCCTTTGAATTCTCAAAATACGGAAAACCGTTCTGGAGAAACAGAATCAGATACCGTACCGATATTTCGGCCGGCTACAACATGGATCTTCAGAAGTTTGTGGACAATGCCCTTACTGTTTCTTTCGGATTCGAGGCCAATATCTACAAGCTTTTCAATGTTTCCTTCAAGACCGTATCGGAAAACAATGCCACATACCGATACTCTGACAATAAATCGGGAAAAATGGGAGAGGAAAGACTCAATCCGTTCCGTGACCTGTGGAATTCCTTCTGCTTCTGGGACAAGGACAAGAGATATGAATCCTCATTCAAGCTTAAATCCCTTGAAACCAAGATAGTTCATCATCTGGGGGACTGGGATCTTTCATATACATATTTCGGAGAGCCGGAGCTGGAAACCAACGGAAATATTCCGGAGTGGAAATGGATATCCAAGTTTTCGATTATGGTACAGTGGAATCCTATACCGGAGCTCAGGTCACAGGTAAGGTATGACGATGAAGCACAAAATAAATATTCCATGTAACGGAAGAAAATATCTGGAAATTCCCCTTCCGTCCGGCGACGCATCCGTATTTTTTTCTCTTGCCGCAGCCGGGGACATGTCCCATGAAAGCGAAATGAAAACCGGCAGCAGAAGCCGTTTTTTCAGGGAAACAGGGGCGGTGAATCCGGTTATGCTCAACCAGATTCATTCCGGGCTGGTATACGATACCCGTGAGCTTGAGCCTGGAAGGCTTACCGACGGAGACGGACTGGTTTCATGCCGGAATGAATCCCTTGGGGTTCTTATCGCCGACTGTGTACCTGTTTTTCTTTATGACAGGAAAACCCGCAGCATAGGGGCTTTCCATTCAGGATGGAAAGGTACCGGAATAGTGTCAGAGGGGATCAGAAAGATGGAGACATTGTTCGGGAGCCGGGTTTCTGATATGGATGCAGTAATCGGTCCCTCCATCGGTTCCTGCTGCTACAGGGTGGAGAAGGACAGATATAATTTCTTTGCGGATACCTGGGGACCGGATGGGCTTGAGCAGCGTAACGGAGAATATTTCATCAATTTAAAGGAAGTAAACAGCGGAATTCTTGAAAGGGCCGGAGTAAACAGCATCACTCTCTGTGACATGTGTACCTGCTGTGACGAAAATTTCTTTTCGTACAGGAGACAGGGGCCATCTCTTTTTTCCCGCATGCTTGCATATATCAGATTTTTGGGGTAATTTCATATTATGATTGGAAAAGAACTTTCACAAACAGTTTTTGAAGCCGTCAAGGCAGTATTTGAAGATAATAATATTCCGGTTGATTTTACAGCCGATTCAATTATGGCTGAAAAGCCGCCTAAGCCTGAATTCGGAGATGTGGCATTTCCTATGTTTGCTTTTTCAAAGAAGCTCAGGATGCCTCCGATGAAAATAGCGGCCGATGTTGCCGCAAAGCTTGATTCATCCATAGGGGCACAGGTTATCCCTGCAGGACCTTACCTTAATTTCAAGGTAGACAGAAAGGATGAGGCAGCTTCCATTATCGGAAAGGTAATAAAGGAAAAGGATAATTACGGAAGAAATGATTCCCTGAAGGGACAGAGGATTGTGGTTGAATTTTCATGTCCTAACACAAACAAGCCCCTTCATCTCGGTCATCTCAGAAATGACTCCATCGGAGAGAGCGTTTCCCGTATCTTCGCCTTCAACAACGGTGAGGTAAGAAAGGTAAACCTTATCAATGACCGCGGAATCCATATCTGCAAGTCCATGGCCGCTTATCAGAAATTCGGTGAAGGAAAGACCCCTGAATCGGAAAATATCAAGGGCGACCATTTCGTAGGTGATTACTATGTAAAATATAATTTCTGGTCTCAGGAGGACGAGGGTGCAGAGCCTGTTGCCAGGGAAATGCTGGTAAAATGGGAGCAGGGCGATGAAGAAACCTGCAGACTCTGGAAGCTCATGAACGGCTGGACAATAGACGGAATCAGCCAGACCTATGAAAAGACCGGTATTACCTTTGACAAGATCTATTATGAAAGCCAGACCTATTCATCCGGAAAGAAGGCGGTTCTTGAAGGACTTGAAAAAGGGCTTTTCTACAAGGACGAAAACAACACCGTATGGGTGGATCTTGCAGAGATAAATCTGGACAAGAAGGTACTTCTCAGAGGAGACGGAACCTCCCTTTACCTGACACAGGATATCGGTACCGCCATTGCAAGACATCATGACTGGCCTTTCGACAGCCTTTTCTATGTAGTAGGCTCCGAACAGCAGTACCATTTCAAGGTTCTTTTCCATGTACTGAAGAAGCTGGGCTATTCCTGGGCCGAAAACCTTCATCACCTTTCTTATGGCATGGTGAACCTTCCTGAAGGAAAGATGAAGTCAAGAGAAGGAAAGGTTGTGGATGCCGACGATCTTATCGAGGAACTTGAAAAGATGGCCAAGGATGAAATCATTGCCAAGGGAAGGGAAAACGAAATTGAGGATGTTGACAAGGCAGCAGAAGCCATTGCTCTGGGAGCCCTCAACTATTTCCTTCTTTCCACAGTGCCTAGCAAGGATATGGTTTTCAATCCTGCAGAATCCCTTTCTTTTACAGGTAATACAGGTCCTTATCTCCAGTATACCGGAGCCAGAATCTGTACTATGCTCAGGAAATATACAGAGGATACCTCTGATGCCGATTTCTCATTGGTTACCAACGATGACGAGTGGGAAATCATCAAGGAACTCAGGAATTTTGAAAATGTGGTTTGTCAGGCAGGAAAGGAGTACAATCCTATGCTTATTTCAGTTTATCTTTACAATCTGGCAAAGCATTACAGCAAATATTATCACGATTACCCGATTCTCAGAAGCGAACCGGAGCTGGCAAAGGCAAGGGTAGCCCTTTCCGAAGCTGTTCTTCAGGTTCTCAGGAACGGATTTGCCCTTGTCGGCATCCCATTCCTTGAGGCAATGTAATCAGATTTCTATTCTGAGCCCGTCATAGGCAGGTTCCACCCCTTCCGGGAGGGATGCTGCCAATGTGTCGTGATCCAGGTCATGGCACATATGGGTGAAGTATGTCTTTTTTGCCCCTATCTTCCTTGCAGCCTCAAGAGCCTGTTCAATATTGAAGTGAGTAGTATGTTCCCTGTATCTCAGGGCATCTATGACCAGAACCTCTGTCCCCGCCACAAGCCTGTAGGAGGATCTCGGTATATAGCTGCAGTCGGTAAGGTAAGAGAAGTTTCCTATCCTGTAGCCGAAAAGATCAAGGTTTCCGTGCCGCAGTGGAACCGGTATTATCTGAAGCTTACCGCCTGACCTTGTTTCGATACTGAATTTTCCGTCTACCGGTGTAAGGGCAATATGAGGTTTGCCGCCCCCTTTCTGGGTTACGCTGAAGATATAGTCAAACCTTTTCCTGATAATGCTTATTACATTGGGACTGCCGTAGACAGGTACCGGCTTTTTTACCGACATGGGACGGATATCGTCAAGACCGTGAAGATGATCTGCATGGGTATGGGTTACCAGGACTGCATCTGCATGGGAAAGCTTCTCTCTCAGCATCTGAATCCTGAATTCGGGAGACATGTCAATTATTATATCTGCATCATCGGTTCTTACATAAACCGAGGCTCTTGTCCTGTTGTTTCTTGCATCATCCGAAGTGCATACCGGGCAGCTGCAGCCGATAACCGGTATTCCGTGGGAGGTGCCTGTTCCCAAAAAAATAACTTCCATGGTTATATTCTAATCGATTTCCCGATTTTTATCTACAGTAAAAAAAACTAAACAAATATGTAGTAAAATGATTGCAAATCCGTTTTATTGTGTTAGAATGGGGACATGAGGGAACGAACCTTTATAGCCATAGACCTTAAATCCTTTTTCGCCAGCGTGGAGTGTGTGGAGAGGGGACTTGATCCTCTGACCACCAATCTTGTGGTGGCCGATGCGGGGAGAACCGAAAAAACCATCTGTCTCGCCGTTACTCCTCCTCTTAAGGCATACGGTCTCGGCGGAAGACCCAGGCTTTTTCAGGTTGTCAGGAGGGCCAGGGAGCTTGGCTTCGATTATATTACCGCAGTTCCCAGAATGGCTTATTATATGGAATATTCCGCCAGGGTCTACAACACCTATCTCCGCTTTTTTTCCCCGGAGGATATCCATGTCTATTCCATTGATGAGGTTTTCATAGATGCCACAGCCTATATGAGGCTTTACGGAACCGATGCCAGGACATTGTGCCGCCGTGTCATACAGAATGTTCTTGCTGCCACCGGAATCACGGCAACGGCCGGTATAGGTCCCAACCTTTTTCTCTGCAAGATAGCCATGGATATTGTGGCCAAGCATATTCCGGCCGACAGGGACGGTGTCAGGATTGCGGAACTGGATGAGCTGTCCTTCAGGAAAACGCTGTGGAACCACAGGCCCCTTACCGATTTCTGGCGTATAGGACCCGGGACTGCAGCCAGGCTTGAAAGGAACTTCATGTTTACATTGGGCGATGTTGCAAAGAAATCCCTTACTCCGGCCGGAGAGGCAAAACTTTATAAGCTTTTCGGGGTGGATGCGGAGATTCTCATAGATCATGCCTGGGGATATGAGCCTTGTACCATAGCCGATATAAAAAGCTACAAGGCCAGGTCCAATTCCCTCTCCTCCGGGCAGGTCCTTCCCCGCGGCTACAGCTTCGGAGAGGCAGCTCTTGTGGTTACGGAGATGACGGAAAGCATGGTCATGGAACTGGTGGACCGGAAGCTGGCCGCTTCAGGCTTTACCCTTACACTGTGCTATGAGGGTTTCGATGATACAAGGCCTGTCCATCGCAGTGTCAGCTTTCATTGTCATACCGCTTCTCCCTCCCTGATAACGGGAAGGGTAAAGGAAATCTATAATGATATGGCCGACAGGGAAAGGCTGATACGGCGTATATATGTTTCTGCCGACAATGTGCTGTACCGGGAAGAGGAGGAGCCGGATCTTTTTACCGATCCCGAGGAGAAGGCCAGGGAAAGAGCTCTGCAGGAAACAGTGATAGGTATAAAGAAAAGATACGGTAAGAATGCGGTGCTGAAGGGACACAGCCTGGAGAAATGGGGCACTGCCAGGGAGAGAAACAATCAGATAGGGGGACACAGGGCATGAGCGATTATTCGGATATAATAGATATGGAATGGCCTCCGTTATACGGCAGGAACCGGGAAACCATGCCGGTGGCATCCAGAGCCAAGATATTTCAGCCCTTTGCGGCACTCCGGGGCTTTGAGGAGAAGATAGCTGACACCAGAGTGCGACATGAAAAGGAATTTAATAAAGATAATTTCTTTACTTTTAAATAAAGGACTTGGTATAATTAACATATGAATGAAATTAAATGTCCGAAATGCGGCGAATTTTTTAAAATTGACGAATCAAAGTACGAATCCATTGTAAAGCAGATCCGGGACAGGGAATTCTGCTGTGAGGTTGAAGAAAGGGAGAAGCAGGCTGTGGAGCTGGCCCTTGCAAAAGCAGACAAGGAAAGGCTTGCGGCTATTTCAGGGCTGGAAGCAAAGAGAAAGGATGAATTGAACCGTCTTGCATCTGAAAGTGAAAAGGCTCTTGCCGACAAGGAAAACGAAATAACACGCCTCAGATGCGAACTTGACAACAGCCGTGCCGATAACAAGGCATTACTTGATAAGACTTTAATGGAAAAGGAAGCAGAAATCCTGAAGCTTAGAAACGAATTTGAAAACAGGATATCTGAAAAGGAGACTGCGCTGACCAGATCCGATGCCGATAAAGAAAAAGCTCTTGCCGACAAGGAAAACGAAATAACACGTCTCAGATACGAGCTTGAGAATAAAAAAGCAGAACAGGAGGCCGCACTCAAGGATGCAGCCTATAAAAAAGAAGCCGAAATCCGTCAGCTCCGGAACGAACTGGAAAAAAGCATATCCGAACGGGAAACTGCCGTTAAGGATATGGCCAACGATAAAGATAAAAAGATTCTGGAGCTTGAGCTGGAAAAAAAAGCAATGGAAGAAAATCACCGTGTTCTTCTCAGCCAGAAGCAGGAAGAGGTGGATTTCTACAAGGATTTCAAAGCCAGACAGTCCACCAAGATGATAGGGGAAAGCCTGGAACAGCACTGTGAGACCGAGTTCAACAAAATACGTGCCACAGCCTTTCCGAATGCCTATTTTGAAAAGGACAACGATGCCAGAACAGGAAGCAAGGGAGACTTTATCTTCAGGGAATCGGATGAAGATGGTAACGAATTCATTTCCATCATGTTTGAAATGAAAAACGAAATGGATACCACCGCCACCAAGCACAGGAACGAGGATTTCTTCAAGGAGCTGGACAAGGACCGTAATGAGAAGAAATGTGAATATGCGGTTCTTGTATCCATGCTGGAATCAGACAGCGAATATTACAACACCGGTATCGTGGATGTATCTTACAGATATCCCAGGATGTATGTCATAAGACCTCAGTTCTTTATTCCCGTAATCAGTTTTCTCCGCAATGCGGCAAAGAATTCACTGGAATACCGCCGTCAGCTGGCAGAGGTAAGGGAGCAGAACATAGACATTACCAATTTTGAGGAAGACCTGAACGATTTCAAGGAAAAGTTTGCAAAGAACTACAGGCTTGCCAGCGAAAAGTTTTCCAAGGCCATCGAAGAGATAGACAAGACCATAGATCATCTTCAGAAAACCAAGGAAGCACTCCTTTCTTCGGAAAACAATCTCCGTCTTGCCAACAACAAGGCCGAAGACCTTACCATCAAGAAGCTGACAAAAAATAATCCTACAATGAAGGCCAGGTTTGATCTGCTGAACTGAATGATATAAAGCCTTTTTTATAAAACTAAGGCTTGTATTATTCCTGAAATGTGTACTAAAATATATCAAAACATAAAGGACTGCTTGAAATGGGAAAAAGAATTCTGCTTATCGTGTTGAAACTCATAATGATTCTGATCATTCTTTATTTTATGCTGCCGATGCTGGAAAGTTTTATCAGATCAGCCTGACAACAATAAGATAATGACACAAAAAAAGGCACTGCCGCAGGGGTAGTGCCTTTTTATTTTACTGAACCGTAATCAGCAGTTATCTGTTAAGGATAAGCTTTGTAAGTTCTACAGGATCAACAATCTTGTCTCCCTTGTAAACACGCATGTTGCCGGAAGCAATTTCGTCAATAAGGATAACTTCGCCGTTGTTGTATCCGAACTCGAACTTGATGTCCCAGAGGTCGAGACCGATTGTCTTGAGGTCGTCAGCAACGATTTTTGTGATTGCCAGTGTCTGAGCCTTGAGGCTTTCAAACATTTCAGGTGTCATTACCTTAAGAGCCACAAGTCCTTCTCCTGTAACCAGCGGATCACCCTTTTCATCGTTCTTGAATGTACACTCAACATAGCCCCCTTCAAGAGGTGTGCCGTTCTTGATATATTCTCCGTATCTTCTGATAAAGCTGCCTGTAGCAACAAGTCTGCAGATAACCTCAAGTCCGAATCCGCCCTGTGCCTTTCCGAAGCATTCTGCAGGAAGAACTTCCATTGTAGCTTCTTCTACATTTGCGCTTACGTAGTGAGTCTTGATTCCTGCCTTCCTGAGCAGCTCGAAATAGTGTACGGAAGTCTCAAGGTTTGCCTTGCCGATACCGTCGATTGTAAGTCCTACACTGTTTTCGCCCGGATCAAAAACTCCGTCCTTTCCTGTGCAGTCGTCCTTGAACTTAAGCAGTACATTGCCGTTTTCAAGTTCATACACGTCTTTGGTTTTACCCTGATAAAGCTTTTTCATATCTACGTTCCTTTGTTTTTAACCTGAATAAAGATTCTGATTTACTTTACCATATTTTTTTTTAATTTGTATATATTCTCAGATAATTTTTTATATAAAACTGAAGGGAAGGGGATAAAATAAAAAAGGCTGCATAATTGCAGCCTTGGTACTCCCCCGGACAGACTCGAACTGCCGACCTAGTGGTTAACAGCCACCCGCTCTACCGGCTGAGCTACAGGGGAATGTATTGTTAATATATTCAAAACCATTATTTGTGTCAACTTGTTTTTTAAAAAATATTTAGTTATTATTAAGAAAGAGGCTAATATGAGAAAGACAAAAATTATATGTACACTGGGACCTTCCTGTGATAGAGATAACGTTCTGGAGAACATGTTCCGCAACGGAATGAACTGTGCCAGATTTAACTTTTCCCACGGTACCCATCCCGAACACAAGGTCAGGATAGAGAGACTCCGTTCCCTCTGCCGTGCCCATAACGTAAATATCCCCCTTCTTCTCGACACCAAAGGGCCTGAAATCAGATTAGGTATTTTTGAAAACGGTGCCGAAACCCTTTCGGAGGGGCAGAAGTTCACCCTTACTCCCAAAGATATTCCGGGAACTGCGGAAATTTCCTCTGTCTCATACAAGGAACTTGCGGAACATGTAAAGGTGGGAGATGTAATTCTTATAGATGACGGAAAAATTTCTGTTTCCGTGGAAGCTGTGGAGGGGGGAGATGTAATCTGTACCGTAACCACCGGCGGAAAGGTAAGCAACAGGAAAAGCCTTAATATTCCGGGAGTGGCCATTCCGGTTCCTTATCTCAGGGATGCGGATAAAAGCGATATCCTTTTCGGTATAAAGGAAGATTTTGACTTCATTGCAGCTTCTTTTGTCAGGAGCGCCGAAGATGTGTGCCGGCTCAGGACATTTCTTAAGGAGAACGGCGGCGAAAGCATCCAGATCATTTCCAAGATAGAAAACAGGCAGGGACTTGATAATCTTGACGAAATCATTGAGGCCAGCGACGGAATCATGGTTGCCAGAGGAGATCTGGGAGTGGAGATTCCTTTCAGATACCTTCCTGCAATACAGAAGGAAATAATCGAAAAGTGCAATGCCAAAGGAAAATATGTGGTTACAGCCACCCAGATGCTGGAATCCATGACCCACAGCCTCAGACCTACCAGAGCAGAGGTTTCCGATGTGGCAAATGCCATCTATGACGGAACTACCGCCATCATGCTTTCAGGAGAATCTGCATCGGGAGATTATCCGGCCGAAACTGTAAAAACCATGAGCGAAATTGCCGAGGCTGCCGAAAAATCCATCAACTACACAGAACTTTTCGGAAAAGCCAAAGTCTGCTATATCAGGGACTTTACCTATGCCATTGGACATGCCGCCTGCGATCTGGCCTATTCCCTTGATGCCAAGGCACTTATAGTTGTTACCAGAAGCGGCCGTTCTGCCCGTAATATTGCAGCCAACAAGCCTAACTGTCCCGTAATTGCCGTTACTCTCGATCCAAAGGGATGCAGACAGCTTAATTTTGTATGGAATGTTGTTTCTGTTCCTGCAGCAGAACTGAAATCAGGAGAGGATATCTTTGATTACGGTGTTAAAAAGGCGCTGGAGACAGGTATAATCAAAAAGGGTGATCTGGTGGCATTGGTGGCCGGAAGTTCTCAGGTCAAGGGAGAATTTTCCGATATGATCAAGGTTGACATTATCTGATCAGTCAAGCTTGAATCTGAATTTCTGAAGGCTCTCTCGGAGACATTCGAAGGTTTTTTCTTCAACGTCGATGAAGAGCTTTTTCTTTCCTATATCATCAAGAAAATGGGCATCCGAATTTGATATTACCGGATATTTTGAATAGTCTCCCGCATTTACAGGGTTGAAAACCTCTATGGCAGAGTAGTTGCTGTCGGGAAGAAAACCCAGCTGTGAAGGGATTGAAAAGACCGGCTTGTCCACATGGGCCGGAATAAAGATGCCGTTTCTGAAAAAGACCTCCTCCCGTACATCGTCAATGGAGAGGCCGGTGGCATTTCCCAGATATTTTTCAACTTCACCCAGAATATCTTCATTTTCATCCACATATACCTGATCTCCCAGAACATCGGGATTGTTCGGTACATCCGGAAGATACTGATAAATGAAGTTGCTGAATTCAAGGGCAGTATCCACATCCTCAAAAAGACAGACAAGATGGGCTTCTTCGTTGGAGGTAACCTCCATTCCGTATACACTCCAGATTCCCAGCTCCCTGCAGTTTTCGGCAAAGGCGGGACAGTTCAGCGATGTGTTGTGATCTGTCAGGGCAAGAAGCCCGATTCCCAGCTCCTTGGCTCTTTCAGCTATGGCTTTCGGAGACATCTCCAGGGAAGCACATGGGGAAACACAGGAATGTATATGAAGATCGGCCCTTACCAGCATCAGATAGTCATTCTTCCTGAAACTTTTGCGGAAGCTTCAAACTGGCTGTCGGATGTTCTGTAGATAATAACATTTTCCTGGTCGGCAGCTTCAATCATGTCAGGTGGAATTGCTCTCTTGTTGCATACAAGAATAACACGGATTCCTGCAAGGGTAGCTACTGCAATTGTATTCTTGTGAGCCTGTATTGTAATGAGGATTGACTCAGATGGAGCATTGGCCATTACATCGCTCAGAAGATCGCCTGTGTATCCGGCCTTCAGTTCGTAGTCCACATCCTTTTCGGTTACTTTTTCGTATCCGAGTTCTTTTAAATCACTTACTTTCATCTTCGTTTCCTAAATTTATTGATAATTTTACTTCCGTACCTGTTATGTCGGAAGATATCTGAAAGTCATTGCTGACTCTTTTTACATTCGGAAGACCCATTCCCGCACCGAAGCCCTGGGATCTTATCCATTCGCTGGCTGTGGAAAATCCGTCCTCAAGTGCCTTGGCCAGATCCGGAATACCCGGTCCCTTGTCCTTTGATTCGATAACCACTGAATCCGGGAAAAGCTGGAAGGAGAGGATACCTCCGTCTGAATGTACTACAAGGTTGATCTCAAGCTCGTAGCTGGCAATGGAAACCCTTCTGATGATGCTCTGAGGGATTCCTCTGCTCTTGAGTATTTTCTTGATTTCAGAAGTAACCTTACCGGCATTCTCGAAATCGAACTTATGTACGATAAACTGTCTGAAAAGCTCTGCACCAGGCTTGATATCATCCGGATCGCCCAGTCTCATGTTGAGCTTATCATATTTCTGGAGCTGCATGCTTATGTTGTTGAGCATGGTTGTGGTCAGGTCTCTGGCAGTGATGATACCTGTAAGCTCCTTGTTTTTGTTTATAACAGGAAACCGTCTGAATTTATATTTGTTGAAATAGTTGATTGCGAAGGATATAGGCATCTCTTCTTCAAGGATAATAACATCCTTGGACATGTAATTCCTTACTTTATCTTCAAGCGAACCGTTGTCGTAGCAGTTAAGGATATCGTAAAGACTAAGGATTCCCGCAAGACGCTGCTTTGAAACAACAGGAAGACCGGATACACCGTTTTCCTTCATGACATTCTTTGCGGTAGCCATGGTATCTTCCGGGGTGACTCTTACCGGGTTGGCACACATTGCTTCCCTTACACGTACTGTATATATGCTTTCGAGGAGAACCTCATGAAAATCGTTTATGAAAAGAAAATTATTTGCACTTCCCAAGGAGTTTACCCAGTTCTATGCAGGTGGTGAACATGTTGTGTTTTGTTGAGATAAGTGTGAGTTCAGATTCCACTGCAAGTTCTTTCATTGAGGCCTGCGGTCTCTTACCGTTAATGAGGATGACTCCGCATGCTTCTACAATATCAGCAGTCCTTACAACCTGATCTGTTGTGAGAGCTGTTACTAGAATACGATTTTCTTCATCTCCGACCAGAACTTCACTCATCATGTCGCCGGCGGAAACATTCATGATATCAACTGTGTCAAAATCTCTGCCTTTGTTTATAACCTCACAGTTGATAGCTTCTGCAATCTCTTTAAAATTCATTTTCACCCTTTTATATAAATAAAATCAATAATTATTTTTAACAGATATTATAGGAAAAAACAAGATGGGATAATTAAAAAACTATCATTTGACTTTAATTGATTATTTGTTATTATAATAAAAGGACCAACTTATGATTTGTTTCAGAAACCTGACAGAAACAGCAGCCTTCGGAGAGCTTGTCCGTTATCATGAAAAAAACGGAGGGAAACTGCTTCTTACGCCGGAGTCTGTGAAGAAATATATCGTTCCTGCGGGAAAAAACCTTTATTTCAGCTATGGGGCAAAGGGGGCAACACCTGAGCTTCTGGAAATTTTCTCCCGTCTTGCATCTGAACAGCAGTGTGTCGGAAAGTACAGGGAACTGCTGGGAGGAGCTGTATACAATCCCGTTGAAAACAGAATGGTTCTCCATCATCTATGCAGAGGCTCCGAAGGGCTTCCGCTGAGCGAAAAATCGGCCGGAAAGGGGAGGTTTTTCATGGAACAGGAGAAAAGATTCTGTGATTTTGCCGAAAGCATCCGTGCCGGAGGAAAAACCGATACTGTTATTCAGATCGGAATCGGAGGCTCGGGACAGGGACCAAAGGCTGTATACGAAGCCCTTAAATGCTGTGTTTCCGCCCGCGGTAGAGAGCCTCTCCCTGAGGCCCGTTTCATGGAAAACATAGATCGGGACGAGGTTCTGACCATACTGGAGGGAATCAATCCCGAAAGAACTCTTTTCATATTGGTAACCAAAAGCGGAACCACACAGGAAACAATAGATAATTATTTACTGACAAAAGAAATACTCGAACAAAGAAATCCGGGCTATGACATTTATGCTCATACGGTTGCGGTAACATGTCCCGGTACTCCTCTGGATGATACCAGGTTTTCCGGTGTCTTCTATATGGATGAATCCATAGGTGGTCGCTTCTCCGTATGCTCCGCCTGTGCCGGTCTTCTTGTTGCCGCAGTATTCGGAAGCGATGTTTACAGGGAGTTCTGTAAGGGAGCCCATTACAGCGATATCCTGGCTCTTGAGCCTGATGTCTGCAGGAATGCCCCGCTGCTTGATGCCCTGTTCAGCATATATGATATAAATGTCCGTAACATACCGGTGACTGCGGTTATTCCGTATTCTAATTTCCTTCTTGAATTTACCTACCATCTGCAGCAGCTCCTTATGGAAAGCAACGGAAAGACGGCAGACAGGAAGGGGGGAGCCGTAGATTATGCAACATCTCCTGTTGTTATCGGTTCCATAGGAACAAACTGTCAGCACTCATTTTTCCAGCAGCTGCATCAGGGCTCAGGAGAGCTGCCGGTGGAATTTATCGGATTCAGGGAATCTCAGATAGATTCTGTTCCTCAGACAAAGCTGAATGCCAGCCTTGCGGCCCAGATTTCCTCCCTTGCTCTGGGACGGAGCAGCCGGGACATAAACAGACATTTTCCGGGAAAAAGAACATCATCCCTGTTGTTCGGAAACCGGTTGACACCGGAGAATCTGGGTGCATTGTTTGCCCATTTTGAAAACAAGACCATGTTTCAGGGCTTTTTGTGGAATATCAACTCCTTTGATCAGGAGGGGGTTCAGCTGGGTAAGGATCTGGCCCGTGAGGTTCTTTCCGATATTTCAGAAAAGGATTCCATTCTTTCGGCCTATTATTCACTTCTTTCGTAAAAATTCCTTATAAGTACAAAAAAATACAAAAAAAACCTGCCGGCTGCATGATGGGGATTGCCGGCAGGAAATGTACACAATAAAAGGAGGTGTTATGAAAAGATAACTCACTCTTAATTCACTTGATAAACAACCCTGAAATGCAATAGTTACAAAAAAAATAAAAAAATTTTTAAAAAAATTAAAGAAAAAAACCTGCCGGAAGGAGAGACCGGCAGGTTTTATTTTCTTACGAATAACTTTTATATTGGCTGTTTTGTTTTCTCGTATGATAAACAGCTCCGGTATCGGATAGTTACAAAAAATTATAATTTTAATTCATCACCGGGAAAAATCTCTCCCAGGGTTCTTTCCGTAAGGTTGAAATCCCTGTCAGAAACTATTATTACAGTATCCGGGTTGCCGAATTCGCTTATTACCTGCCTGCAGGCTCCGCACGGATAAAGTATTCCCTGGTAGTCGGGTGAAAATACTGCCGCCGCCCTGATGCTCCTGACTCCTGCCAGAACAGCTGCAGCCACCGCATTCCTTTCGGCACATACAGTAAGGCCGAAGGAGGCATTTTCAATGTTTGCACCTGTATATATCCTGTCGTCGTTTCCCAGCACCGCAGCACCTACCCTGAGACCGGAATAAGGGGCATAGGCCTTCAGTGCAGCCTCTACAGCCGCTTCAATCAAAACTCTCTTGTCCATAATCATCTCCTTATAAACTCAATTGACAGTATAATATCACTATTATAAAATATAAAATTAATATATGAGAAAGAAATTTTTTCTTATTATACCATTATTTTTTATTGTTTACTCATTTATTTTTCCGTGCAGGCCGGGAGCCGATTATTGTCTCCTGCCGGTCAGGGATGATTCTGCCTCTGTCAGGCCCGGTTCCGGCAGTAATCTGCGGACCGAAATATCCGATGACGGAAAAAGTGTGCTTTTCATGGATAATGAGGGAAAGTTTCTTGGGCGTTATACAGGCTCAGCTCCCTTTGCCGATGCCGATATGGCAGGAAGTACCATTGCTGCCGGATTTACGGACGGTACACTTGCGGTAACTGATGATAACGGCAGCTTTACCGAGCTGGAAACCGATTCTCCGGGAAGCATAGAAATCATATATTCTGTTGACCTGACGGAGGACGGCAGACATATTGCCGTGGTTTCAGGCTTATATCCCAAAAAGGTGCTTTTCTTTCATAAGACCCAGGAGCAGAAATGGGTTCAGGAGGGAAGTGTTGATATTTCAGACCATTTCCGAAGACATTCCTTTATTTATTTCAGCAGTGAAATTCTTCTGTTCGAGGATTTGGGAGGGCTTACCGGGATAGATATTGATAATCTGGAACGGTTCAGCATGGAATTTGACGGAGAACTGAAAAAAGTTCTTTACAATGAGGATAGAGAGCTGATTTTGGTCCGTGAAGGGGAATGGTTCCGTATTTTTTACAATGACGGAAAGCATATGGCTGCCGTACCGTGTCCGGATGACCGGGATATGGCAATGCCCGATATAAAGGAAATGTAATGAAAAACGGGTTTCTTGTTCTTTTTGCCTTTCTTTTGGCTTTTCCTCTTTATGCCTTTGATAATCCCGTAAGAAAATATTCGGTTCTGTCAGATTTCGGTCCTGATACGGGAATCAGGTTTGAATGCAGTGAGGTTCTGGCGACAGAAGAGGGAGAGATCATTTATTACAACGATTCCCTGCTGATGCTTTATCACGGAGACAACATCAGGTCTGTATATTCGGGAATCAGACCGGTTATTCCTGCAGACGGAAACTACCATGTGAAAAAGGGCGACAAGATAGGAGATACGATTTCCGGCAGCTTCCTCTTTGAAATATATGATACGGAAATGGACCGGTATATAAATCCTGTTCTCATGACAGGGGGAAAGAATGACAGGAAAAGCCCTGCAATTAAAAAACTTCTCCTGAAAAACGGTGCCGGTGGTGACGTAACCCTTGTATTCAACAGGAACAATATAGTTGAAAAAGGGAAGGCAGAGCTTGTTGTTGAGGCTTCGGAAATTCCGTACCGTACCTGTATCATTCTCAACGGAAGCAGGATAACGGACCGGAAGATCAGAACCCTGAAGCCGGGAGAGAAAGTAAGCAGCCTGAAATATATGCTGGAGCTTCCGGAGGGAATTTCGGTGGTCAATGTGGAGCTTTATGATTTTTACGGAAATAAAAGTTGTAAAAATGTTGTACTGGAGGTAAAATAAGGGTATGAAATGTTATTTTTCCGACAAGGAACATTGCGATAAATTATCAAAGTATCTTTTGAAAAGATTTGAAAATAGCGAACTTTTAAAAGTTGAAGAGATAGAAATTCTTGAAAAAAACGGCTGTTCTGCCGATTCCTGGGATCAGGTAAGGGTAACCCGACCTTTTATGCCTCAGCTTGTCAGGAATACGGTTTTCCACGGAAATGTAAGAATAGGAAAGCTTGAAAAAGGGCATTTCGATGCAGACGGAGCCACCTATCATACAGGAATCAACAGCTGCATTATCTCTTCCTCCTTTATCGAGGATTATCCGGCCCTTTCCTTTTGTAACATCCAGGACTCCCATATCGGAAAATATGTGGTTGTCCATAACTGCGGCGAAATAACATCAGACAATACTCCTGTGGCAGGAAAGATAACGCTTATAAACGAGGTCGGCGGCCGGGAGGCCGAAATTTTTCCCGGTATCACATTTCAGGAAATATGGCTGCAGACCACCTTTGCGGACAAAGGAATCCTTCATGAGAAATTAAGGGAGTTTACTGCCGGAAAGAAAAGGGGAGAAAACATCTTCTTTACCTCCATAGGGGATCATTCCCTTGTGAGAAATGTCAGATATATCAGGAATTCCAAGCTCGGCCGTCATCTGGTTGCCGACAGTGCATTGGGAATTGCCGGCTCCTATATTGCATCAAGCTCATCCCATATTACGGAAATCAAGGACAATGCCCTTGTGAGAGGCTCTGTGCTGGAGGCGGGTGCTTCTGTCGGAAGCGGTGCCGTGGTTTCAGATTCCTTTATTTCGGGCCGTGTTTCCGTCAGCCTGGGAGCCAGGGTTACGGAATGTGCCATAGGTCCTGTTTCCAATATTGCCTGCTGCGAGATACAGAATTCCCTGATTTTCCCGCTTCATGAACAGCATCACAACAATTCGTTCCTGATTGCCGCATCTGTAGGGGGACAGAGCAATATCGCAGCAGGGGCTACCCTGGGCTCAAATCACAACAGCAGGAGAAATGACGGTGAGCTTCTGGCAAACCGTGGCTTCTGGGCCGGATTATGCACATCGGTAAAGCATAATTCCTGTTTTGCATCCTTTACTCTGCTGGCAAAGTCAGATTTTTCCCATGAGCTTGATATCAGGCTTCCGTTTTCCCTTGTTTCCGAAAACAAGCATCTGAATTCCCTGGAAATAATGCCGGCTTACTGGTGGCGTCATAACATGTATGCCCTTTTCAGGAACCGCAGGAAATTTGCACAGAGGCTGGGGAAGGAGTACCGCAGGATAGAGCACGATTTTCTGGCACCCGATACGGCAGAGGAGATTCTCAGAGGAATAGACCTGCTTAAAAAAGAGAACTGCAGATATGAAAATTCATCCCGTGAGACAATAATCCGCGGTAAGGACAAGGGATTGAAGGCCTACAGGGAAATGCTCCTTTTCTACTGTACCTCCGTAATTACCGGTTATTTAAACCGTTCCGGAACAGACAGAAGCAATTATCTTGGCATGAGGCTTGATGACAGCTATGAAACCTCCTGGATAAATGCCGGAGGAATTCTGGTGGGAAACAAGGCTCTGGAGGAAATGACAGCTGATATAGAGAACGGAGATATCATTTCCTGGGACGAGGTCAGGGACCGTTTCAGCCGTTTTGAAATGGAGTATCCTGCCGAAAAGTTCAGGCATGCGGTTCATCTTCTGGGAGAAATTTATGGAAAGAAGCAGCTTGATGAGGAGATGCTGGAGAGGGTCGGCAGCGATTACCGGCACCTGGTTGCAGATATCAACGAGGAGATGGTCAGAAGCCGTGAAAAGGATTACAGCAATCCTTTCAGAAAAATCACATACCGGAGCAGCTATGAAATGGAGGCTGTCCTGGGTACTGCCGATGATGAGGCTATTCTGGATGACATGCACATAGATGTCCGGGACTGATCTCCCTTAAAGGGGGAAGCTCCCTGCTGCATCTTTCCTTTCTGACAGGACATCTTTCATAGAAAGGGCATCCTTTTGGAAGATTGATAAGATCCGGGATTTCCCCTGCGCTTTTTCTGTCAAATATTCTCTTGTTTTTTCCTATTTCCGGTACGACACTGAGCAGCAGTCTGGTGTAGGGATGGGAAGGATTTCTGTAAAGCTCCTCCGGGGGGGCCGATTCCACCACCCGTCCCGTATACATTACCGAAACCGTATCACTCATGTACAGGACCACTGCAATGTTGTGGGCTATGAATATATATGAAATTCCCAATTCTTTCTGGATATTGAGAAGAAGATTGAGTATCTGGGACTGGACCGAAACATCCAATGATGAAACCGGCTCGTCACAGATGACAAAATCGGGCCTCGAGGAAACAGCTCTTCCTATACAGATTCTCTGTCTCTGGCCTCCCGAAAACTCATGGGGAAACTTGTATGCACTGTTTTTAGGGAGTCCCACCATATCCAGAAGCCTCTCAGCCTCTGCCTCAGTTTCCTTTTTCTTTATCATTCCGGCTGAAAGAAGGGGCTCTGTGATGATATCCTTTATCTGCATCTTCGGATTCAGTGAAAGGTAAGGGTCCTGGAATACATACTGCATCTTCTGTCCCGGCGGAACAGTGACTATCTCTGCCGAATCAGCTCTGTGGATCCCCAGTATGGTTTTGGCCAGGGTACTTTTTCCACAGCCCGATTCACCTACGATACCAAGGGTTTCTCCACGCCTCAGCTCAATATCAACACCGTTCAGAGCATGAATCTTCTTGTCGGAGGAGCTGAATTTTCCCGCCTTGAGGCTGAAGTGCTTGGTTATGTTGTTCATCTTGAGAATAATGTCATTTTGCTGCATGGAAGCACCTCACAGTCCGGTTTCCGCATGTCGTTATACCCGGTTCCGAAGCCAGGCATTCTGCTGTACGGTAAGAGCATCTTGGGGCATACCGGCATCCTGATGTTATTTCACCCGGCTCCGGTACCTTCCCCGGTATTGTATAAAGAGTATCGTTTTTCTTAAACATTCCCGGTCTTGGTATGGATCTGAGAAGATCCCCGGTATAAGGGTGCAGGGGAGCTGAAATTACCTCCTTTGCATTTCCCTCCTCCATAAGCTGTCCACCGTACATTATCATGATACGGTCGCAGAAATCCTCCACCAGGGCCAGGTCATGGGTAATGAAAATCACTGACATTCCCTTTTCTTCCTTCTTTTCCCTGATAAGCCCCAGTATCTGTGCCTGAGTGGTTACATCCAGGGCTGTTGTAGGCTCGTCGGCAATAAGTATATCGGGAGAGCAGGCCAATGCCTGGGCAATCATGCATCTCTGCAGCATTCCTCCCGACATCTGGAAGGGATAATCCATGGCTTTAAGGGATGAATTGGGTATATGAACCTGCTCCAGAAGCTTTACCGCCTCCTCAAAGGCCCTCTTTCTGTCGTAATCAAGGTGATTCCTGAGTCCTTCGCCTATCTGGCTTCCTATCCTGAAAAGGGGATTGAAGGAGGCTGAGGGTTCCTGGAATATCATGGAAATTCTCTTTCCCCTTATTTTTTCCATATCCTTTTCGGAAAGAGATGTGATATTGGTTCCCGAAAACAGGATTTCCGAGTCCGGATCAATTTCTCCCGGCGGATCTATAAGCTTCATGACAGAGAGATTGGTAACGCTTTTCCCGCTTCCCGATTCTCCCACCATGGCCAGGATTTCATTCTTGTAAAGGGAAAATGAGAGGTTATCCACTGCAGTTACTGTCTTGTCTATCATTCTGAACCTTGTGGTCAGGTTTTTTACTTCAAGTATGGCTTCCATGGCATATCCTACAGGCTTTTGGGGTCAAAGGCATCCTTCAGGCTGTACCCCAGGGTAAAGAAACAGAATACCGTAAGAATGATTATAAAAGCAGGGAAGGCTACCCACGGGTACTGCATCAGGACATTTATATCCATGGCTGCACTCATGAGCATACCCCAGCTTACCGATGGTTCAGTTATACCGAGATTCAGGAAGCTGAGACCGGCCTCTCCCAGTATTACGCCGGGAACACTGAGGGTTATGTCCAGTATCAGGATGTTCCTGATCTGAGGTATTATATGCTTAAGTATTATTTTCAGCGGTTTTGTTCCTGCTATCCTTGCGGCAGTGACATAATCGGCGTTTTTCAGGGAGAGAACCCAATTTCTTATTCCCCTTGCGCTTCCTGCCCAGCTAGGTATTGCCAGAATCAGTGTTATGAACATGAATTTCTGCCCCGGAGTAATGTCTGCTGGCAGTATGGACCTGAGAAACAGAAAGAAATAGAAGGTAGGCAGGAGTATGATTATCTCGCAGCCCCTCATTATAAGCCAGTCTGCAATGCCTCCGAAATAACCGGCCACACCCCCTATGAGTATACCTCCCAGCATGGCCGTAAGGATGCTGACAAAGCCTATGGTCAGGGAAATCTTGGCACCGTAGATGATTCTGGACAGCATGTCCCGTCCCAGCCGGTCTGCACCCAGGATAAACAGCGGGCTTCCGTCCTTTGTGCCGAAAAGATGGGTCCTGGCTGGAATCAGACCGAAAAGGCGGTACTCATCCCCTTTGACAAAAAATGAAATCCTGTGGATTCTGGAGTAATCGGTCCTGTATTTCTTGTAGAAAGGGTTGGCCATTTCATATTCGTAGACATAGGGCCCAATGAATTTTCCCTCATGGATAAGATGTATCCTGTGAGGCGGCTGATAGGATTTGCTCTTGAATTTGGTGTTCGGCTGATAAGGGGCCAGAAAACCTTCAAAAATGAACGAAACATAAAGGAAAACCAGTATCCACAGGCAGATGACACCCATTTTCTTCCGTTTGAATTTAAGGTAAGGAATGGAATTTCTTATCATTTCATCCTCACTCTCGGGTCTGCCGCTGTCAGCAGTATGTCTGAAACAAGGATTCCTCCCAGAACCAGTACATCGCTGATAATCATGTTGGTAAGGACAAGATAATAATCCTGTCTCATAGTTGCATCATACATGAGCCTTCCGATACCCGGATAAGAAAAGATGATTTCCACAAACAGGGAACCGCCGATAAGGGCTGAAAATATTCCCGAAAGCCCTGTAATGAAAGGAATAAGTGCATTCCTGAAGGCATGGATGATTATTCCCCGCTTTCCGGTACCCTTGGCACGGACCGCATTTATGTACGGCTTGTTGAATTCCTCTGTCAGAAGAACCTTCATGGTTCTGATGGAGCCGGCCACACCTCCCAGAAAGCCTATGAGAACAGGGAGAATCATGTGATGGAGCCGGTCCAGGAACTGTTCCCATCCGCTCAAAAGGTGATAATCCTCTCCCGTGGCTCCTCCCAGCGGAAAGAGTCCTGTCTTTGCCGCCACCAGAAGTCCCAGCAGTGCAAGAAAGAAGGAAGGGACGGAATACAGTATCAGGGTAATGAAGTTTACATTTTTTTCCAGAAGCTTGTTGGGCTTGTATGAAAAGTAAAAGGCAATGGGGTAGGAAACCGCAATGGAAAATAGCAGTGAGAAAAGGTTCAGGGATACGGTATTCCACAGCCTGGAACCGATAAGCTCCATTATGGGCTGCCTGTAGGAGAAGGACATTCCCAGGTCGTGATCCAGTACCACCTTTTTCAGCCAGTAAAGGAACTGCATGTAGAAAGGCTTGTCCAGTCCGAACTCTGTCCTGTAATAATCTATGGTTTCAGGTGTTATTTCGGGATTCTGGTAATATGCCGAGAAGAAATCGCCGGGAGCCAGGCTCATGAAGAAGAAAAAGCAGAAAATGGTTATAAGGAGAACCGGAATCATGGAAAGGATTCGTCTGACAATGAAAAAAAGGAGCTTCTTGTTTATCATTCCGCATCTCCCGTATCTTTAAGGAAAATTCTCCTGAAGTTATCTCCCGTGCTGTTGTTGCTGTTCCAGTTGATGTTGTCCCATTTTTCGCTTACCGCCATGAAAAGATAGCGCCTGAAAATAGGGATTATTATCATTTCATCCATTACCGTATGCTGGAAAAGGCTGTAGTTTTTCATTATCTCATCCCTGTCGTAGGTGTAGATAAGGCTGCCGTAAAGGGTATCAAGCTTTTTTTCCCATTCTGTTCCGGGGCTTTTCTGCTTAGGGTGCCAGTAGTGGAGATTTCCGTCAGAAAGCCAGATATTGTACCATTGCTCCGGAAAAACAGGGAGGCTCATTCCGGCCAGATAACAGTCCCAGTCATATGTGTGCATCAGCTTCTGAACTACAACATTAAAATCTACACTTTGAATAGTTGCTTTTATTCCGCACTTTTCAAAGTCTGCTATGATAATATTAAGGTAATCATGGGTTACCGGATCGGTGCTGCCGGTAAGGATGCTGAACTCGATATGGTTTCCTGAACTGTCCTCCAGTATGCCGTCGCCGTCTCTATCTGCCAGTCCGCACTCCTTCAGAAGAGCTTCCGCCTTTTCCGTATCGTATGTAAACGGTGTACATGCGGTGCTGTCATAGTATCTGTTGTTGGATGCAAATGCACTGAGCTGAGGCTCTGCCAGTCCGTTGGTTGTCTGGTTTATGATGGTGGCCCTGTCTATGAGAGAGCTTACCGCAGCCTTGAAGCGGGTATCGGTAAAAAGCCTGTATTTATATCCGGGAACGGTATCCTTGTTGTGGTTGAAGAGAAGGGCTGTGTAGAAGCCGGCTGCTCCGCCGTTCCAGATGGAATATTTTCCCTTTGAGCTTTCTGGAAGGAGGGTATAAAGGTCCTGTCCCCTCAGGTTATAGGAGTCGATTTCTCCCTTCTGGAACTTCAGCAGCTCTGAATTAGGGTCCGGCGTATAAGAGAGGATGATTCTGTCGATATACGGCAGCTTCTGTCCCTTTTCATCCCTTTTCCAGTAATTTGGGTTCCTTTTCAGTATTATCCTTTCTCCCGGAATAAGCTTTTCAAGAAGAAACGGTCCGTTTCCCACCAGCTCGGACGGATCTGTATTTACTCCCCAGAAGGCCTCTGCCTCCTTTTTTCCCTTGCTGATGACCGGTTCCCAGATATGGCGGGGAACAATGTTTCCCGTATTTACCACCAGGAGAGGTTCGCTGACAATTCTCGGAAAATGATAGGTGAATTCAAGTTCGCTGTTCAGCTCTATTGTATATTTCTCCCTGGAGCCGTCAGGCATGGTGATGTACAGCCCCTGTTCTCCCAGGGGATATATTTCCTTGTTGTTTTCTATATTATTGAAGTACCAGACCACATCTCCGGCAGTCATCTTCACCCCGTCACTCCAGTAAATGTTGTCCCGGAGCCTGCATTTAAGCTCCATCCGGTCCTTTTCCTTATCTGTGACCACGGTAAAGGTTTCCACGATATTTCCGCTCCATTCCTTGGTTTCCACATCGTAGTCAAAGAGATAATCCAGGATGAACTGGGTAACAACAGAGTGGGAGCCGTCCAGGTTGGAGAAGGGATTGAAGCTTTTGGGATCCTCTGCATAGGTTCCTCTCCAGGTTCCTCCGTAGGTTCCGGTTCTGTAAGAGGAAATGTTTTCAGCCTTTTTTACATC
Source organism: Spirochaetia bacterium (assembly GCA_045606105.1). Classification (GTDB taxonomy): domain Bacteria; phylum Spirochaetota; class Spirochaetia; order CADAEX01; family CADAEX01; genus CADAEX01. The sequence goes on from JAZURI010000003.1 coordinate 215,501, forward strand.
AGGAATCGAATTTACATCCCAGTCGTATTCTTTTTTCCACTGGGGATCGCTGCATGAGAACAGCAGAAAAAGAGCTGTTACAGTAAAGAGGAATCTCATAGAAAAGAATATAACACATAGGAAGAAGAAAAAAAAGCAAAAAAAAAGGTAAACACCGAAATGTTTACCTTTATGGGGGATGACGGGATTGAACCGCCGACATCCTGCTTGTAAGGCAGGCGCTCTCCCAGCTGAGCTAATCCCCCGCTGACAGAATCAAACATATCACAATGATAATTTTATGTCAATAATATATTAAAAAAATATCTTTTAAAAATAAATTTTATGTATTATACTTCAGATATGCTGATATTAAACAAGAAAAACGTAAAAGATAAATTGCTTCAGAGTGGAGCGGTGATTTTTTCACCGGAGATCAGACTTGACTCTTCCGTGCTTGTAAAGGATTTCGAAACAAGAAAGTTCTTTAAGGAAGCTCTCATAGATCTGATGTACAACAATGTATTGCAGCCTGATGTTCTCATAGGATTTGATAATTCCGGCATTATTTTTTCTGCAATGATTGCCTGTGAATGTGCAATGCCTATGGTTTACGTCCGTTCGGCAGCCAAGGACCATGGTAAGAAGAACCGTGTAGAGGGTAAGGTGGAGCAGGGAGCCAGAGGTCTGGTTTTCATAGATGCCATCTACAGCCAGGAGGAAATTGATTTTCTTGAAGAATCCGTAGCAGAGACAGGATGTAAGATTCTCGGATTCCTTACTATATATTCTGCAGTTGAAAGCAACAGAATATTCTCATTATCCAACTATTCATCCCTTTACAGACGTGCGGTTCATAAGGGATATATAAGCAAGGGCGCTCCCGGAGATACCGGTACATCAAGAAGTGAAGAGATTGACAGCTTCATTGCGGCCAATGCTGCGGAAACACTGCTGGAGATCAAGGCAGTTGCCCTTTCCCCTGAAAAACCGTTCAGATATGCATCGGGAATCCTCAGTCCTATCTACTGTGACAACCGTCTTCTTATTTCATATTATGACAACTGGATGACAATAGTGGGATATATGGCCCATATCATAAAGAAAAGAATCGGTGTTGATTCCTTTGACTATGTGGGAGGTACTGCTACTGCAGGTATTCCTCACGGGGTTCTTCTGGCCGATATTCTTGAAAAGCCTTTTATCTGGGTAAAGAACCAGATATCATCTTCAATCCCCCAGGGGGCAAGGGTTCTCATTGTGGAGGATCTTATCAGTACAGGCAAGAGCAGTACCGATGCGGTGGATGTCATCAGGGAGGCAGGAGGTCAGGTTACCGACTGTATTTCCATCTTTACTTACGAGATGAAGAAGGGGTACGAGCTTTTCAGACAGAAGGGCTGCCGCTACCATGCTGTTTCCAACTTCTCGGTTCTTGCCAAGGTTGCAGCTGATAAAAATTATATCAATCCGGAAGACATAAAGAAGATTCTGGAATGGAACAGTGATCCTGAAGGATGGGGTAAGAAATATGGTTTCGAGGACTAATTTTGCTGACAGGCTCATTGCCGCAATCGAACAGAAGAAAAATCCTTCCGTTGTAGGGCTGGATACCTCTTTTTCCAAGCTGCCGGAATGTATTAAGAAGAATTTTCTCGGCTCCTACGATCTGGCTTTCGAGTCAGCGGCTCAGGCTGTGTATGAGTTCAACAAGAAGATAATCGATGCTATCCACGATGTGGTTCCGTGCGTGAAGATTCAGGCTGCCTACTATGAAGAGCTGGGCGGTTTCGGAATGGAGGTTTTTAAGAAGACCTCGGATTATGCCAAGATCAGGGGACTCCTGGTCATAGCCGATGCCAAGAGAAACGATATCGGAACAACCTGCAAGGCCTACTCCTCCGCTTTTCTCGGAGAGGTTGAAATTTTCGGAACCAGAAGAAAGGCCTTTGATACCGATGCACTTACAGTGAACGGTTATTTCGGATACGAGGGAATAGAGCCTTTTATCAAGGACTGTGAAACCTACGGAAAGGGAATCTTCGTTCTTGTAAAGACCTCAAACAAGGGATCCGAGGAGTTCCAGTGCGTTAATACAAAGGAATACGGAAAGAATTACCAGCTTATGGGTTCTCTGGTAAAGGAATGGGGCAGTTCCCTGATCGGTGAGTACGGATATTCCTCCGTAGGTGCCGTAGTAGGGGCAACATTTCCTCATGAAGCAGAGATTCTCCGCATAAGCATGCCTAATACAATATTCCTGGTACCGGGCTACGGCGCCCAGGGCGGTACTGCAGATGATGCTGTTCCTTGCTTCAACAAGGATGGTCTCGGAGCTCTCATCAATTCCTCCAGAAAGATAATCTATGCCTTCAACGGTAAGAACGATGAAGAAAACTTTGCCGAATACGCAAGGGAGGCTGCCATCGAGATGAAGGAAGATATCAGGAAATCCCTCAAGAAGGAAAAACTGTACAGATGGGATTAAGAAGAACCATACCCGAAGTTGCTGCAATCCATGACCTTTCCGGCTACGGAAGGTCAGCCCTTACGATAGTTATTCCCGTTCTCTCCTCCATGGGTGTACAGGTGTGTCCGCTCCCTACGGCAGTGCTTTCATCCCAGACCGACGGGTTCGATAACTATGCTATGCTGGACCTTACCGATTTCATGCCTGAGGTTTCTGAGCACTGGGAGCTGATGGACCTGCAGTTTGATGCGGTATACAGCGGATTTCTCGGTTCTGCGGAGCAGATTTCCTTTGTTTCTCATTTTATCAAGAAATTCAGAAGGAAAAATCAGATAATACTTGTGGATCCTGTTCTCGGAGACAACGGCCTTCCTTACGGGCCAATAAACGGAAATCATATAAAGGGGATGAGAAAGCTTATCAGCAGTGCCGATATCATTACCCCAAACGTGACAGAAGCCTCCATGCTCCTTCACAGGCAGATAAAGAAATGCTTTTCCGGAAGCGAAATGAGGGAGTGGCTTTCTTCCCTTGCCGCCAGCGGACCTGATGTGGTCATGATAACATCGGTTCCATTTGAAAGCGAAAACAACTATGCCGTATGTGTCTACGACAAGAAAGGGGACAGATACATGAAGTTCGGTATCGATCTGGTGGCCGGAAGCTATCCGGGAACAGGAGATACCTTTGCCAGTGTGGTTCTGGGGGGACTTCTCAGGGGACAGAGCCTTGAGGTTTCCATTTCCCATGCCATTCATTTCCTCCATGACGTGATTCTCTTCACCAACCAGGCAGGAACACCTAACAGAAACGGACTTCTCCTGGAAGGAAAGCTCTGTGAGCTCAGCAGAAAATTTGACAACTGCAGCTATGAATCGTTTTAAATATATTGCAGCCACCGATGTTGACGGAACTCTCTTCCGGGACAACAGGACTGTATCAGAGGCTGATATTGCCACTCTCCGTCGGCTGGGAGAGCTGGGTATATGCCGTGTGGTGGCTACAGGACGGAATTACTGGTCATTTCTCAGGGTTGCGGGAGAGGATTTTCCCGTGGATTACTTTATCTTTTCCTGCGGGGCGGGAATCATGGACTGGAAAACCAAGAAGGTCATATTCAGCTCCTGTATCGGTTCCTCCGGTACGGAAAGAATCAAGAAATACCTTTTTTCCGTAGGGGCCGATTTCTGTGTCTGTTCACCCCTTCCCGACAATCATTATTTTTATCCTTACCGTTCAGGCCGGACAAATCCCGATTTTGAATCCAGGTGCGGAAAATATGCCTCTTTCATGAAGGAATACGATGATATATCGGAATCTCCCCAGTTCATTGCCGTATTTCCTGAGGGCAGGCATGAGGAGATACTTGCCGATGCGGAAAGGAATATCGGTGAATTCAGCATAGTAAGAAGCACTTCTCCCATGGACGGGAAAAGCCTATGGATGGAAATCTATGCGGAAGGAATCTCCAAGGCAGCAGGACTCAGCCGTCTTTCAGAGCTTCTGGGCACGGAACGGAATAACGTGATGGCTGTAGGGAATGACTACAACGATGCCGACATGCTGGAATGGGCCGGAAAGGGATATATCACTGCCAACAGTCCTCAGGTTCTGAAGGAAAAGTTCTTCAATGTTCCGTCAAACAACGAAAGCGGTTTCTCCGCAGCTGTAAACCATTGGCTGGCAAATCTCCTTTGATACTCTGATAACTTGAAAATTTCATTTATCTGCTGTCCTGCTCCTCCCGGCGGTATTCGGTGTAAACGGTATCTGGTGTTCTGTGGTGGTGGCGGAATCCATGGCCGCCCTTGTTGGAATCATTTTCATGGCCGGGTACAGGAAGAGATATCTTTACGGCTGCAGTTCCCCGGCCTGAAAAAATCACTCCCTGATGTTTATCTGGCACATCTTCATTGTTTCCAGGGCCATCCTGTGGGATTCCGGTGTTACTCCGGCACAGCAGGAAGGGTCTACATATATTTCGGCCCTGTCGTAGAAATATGCCTTTGCCATTATGGCATTGGAAACAACGCATATGTCGGTGCAGAGTCCGGTAAATTCGATTTCATCTCCCGGTTTTATTCTCTTTTTCAATTCCTCGATAAGATCAAAGGAGCCGAAGGTAGGTTTTTCTATTACAACAGGGGCTGTCCTGAATGCTTCCGTAAGGGAAGGGGGGAATTCCCATCCGTGGGTCCCTTTAATACAGTGCTTTACCGGAAGCTTCTTTCCTTCGGGTGTGTCCATGTAATCCTCCGAATGGGTATCTGCCGTCATAATGAAGAGGGTGCTTTCAGGTTCCTTCTTTATTTTTTCAATAAGTACGGGAAGCATAGCCTGTGCTTCGGCAGTGCCCAGGGAGCCGTCAATGAAGTCATTCTGCATATCTACTATAACCAGAATTTTTGCCATTTTTATACTCCTCCTTGCGATAATTTGATTATAACACATTGTCCGGTCGGATTAAATACCGTAATTCATTGTCTTGACTATAATTTTTATAAATGATATTCTCTTTTCAGACCTCTTTATTCTGTCGCATGACAGGATCAGAAGCCCACAAGGAGGAACAATGAGAAAGTATGAGGTTACTTTCATTTTCCAGCCGGAAAATGAAAAATTTGAGCAGGGAAAGGCATTCGTAAAGGATGTTCTCGCCAAGACATCTGCAAATTTTCTTGAGGAAAAGGACGTAGGTGAAAAAATCCTTGCTTATGAAATCAAAAAACAGACAAAAGGACACTACTACTATTTCGTACTCGAAATGAATCCTGCAGTGCTGGATGCAGTAGAAAAAGAAATCCGTCTGAATTCTGATGTACTCAAATTCTTGTTTGTCAAGCTTGATAAATAATAAGGATTTGTTTGTATGACAGATATTAACCGGGTTTTTCTTGTAGGAAGACTTACCCGCGATGCTGAACTTAAGTTCACAAACAGCGGTACACCGGTGACACGCTTCTCTGTAGCAGTAAACAGAAGCCGCAAGAACGGCGATAAGTGGGAAGATGAGGTTAGCTACATTGACGTTGTACTCTGGGGTAAGATGGGAGAGTCTTTGAACAGGTACCTGCAGAAAGGGAAGCAGGTGGCATTGGACGGAGAGCTCAGGCAGAGCAGATGGGAACAGGACGGACAGACCAGGAGCAAAATCGAGGTTGTGGCCGGAAATGTTCAGCTCCTTAACGGAGGCAATGCCGGCAGCGGAAACGGAAATTATTCCGAATCTTTCCAGGGCGGTTATGAGAAAAAGCAGGCTGATAATGCACGCGATTACACCCCGGAGCATTTTAACGACGACGGAATTCCGTTTTAATTTTGTTTGTAAAGGAGATTTTAAATGGTAGACAATAAAGATGAAGATGTTAGAGACATGATGCCAGAAGATGACGACAAGTCAGAATTCGGCAAAAGAGCCAAGGTTGTGTTCAAGAAGAAAGTATGTAAGTTCTGTGCACAGAACCTTCAGATCGATTACAAGAATCCTGATTCTCTCAGAAGATTCGTAACTGAAAGAGGAAAAATCCTTCCAAGAAGAATCACAGGAACATGTGCAAAGCACCAGAGAGCTCTTACAAGAGAAGTTAAGAGATGCAGAGTTCTTGCACTTCTTCCTTTTGTGAAAAAATAAGAGGAAATAAATGTTCAGGATAGACAAAAAAGATTTCATCGGTGCTGTACTTGCTTCGGCAGTTTCTTTTTTTGCCTATCAGACAGGAGTGTTTTTTTTCCTGTTCATGATTCCTCTCCAGCTTCTTGTTTTCAAGAGCGGTATCAGGGTCGCAAAGCTTGCGATGCTGGGAGTAGGAGTTGCCCTTGTTTATCTGGGTATAAAGAATACTGCAGGTGTTACGGAGCCTGAACTCAAGAAAGTTCTTCTCCTTATGGAATTTGCAGTACCATGTCTGCTTATGGGCGGATTTCTGATGATGAACAATACAAGCGGCGGAAGGGCCAATGTATTGAGAAACATCTTCGTTGCCACTGTGTTTACGGCCGGATTCAGTGTCCTGCTGTTTCACCTGATCGGAAACGAGGCTGTGGAAAATCATTTCAGGGCAAACTTTTCCGTCATGCTGAGCTCACTTAAGTCAGCAATGGAAACCAGCGGCAGCTATGAGCTTGTTCCTTTGATGAACATGGATGCGGATGCCATGCTTGAAATGGTCTCCACAATTTTTTTCAGAGGCTTTCTGTTTGCCTATTTCTGTATACTGTTTGTAACCTATTCCTTTGCACTGTCAATCGAAAAGCTTACAAGACATGAATGCAGCATAATAACAGTTGCGGTTCCCGACTATTTTGTCTGGGTGCTTGCCGGTGCGCTGGGTACGGTCCTGCTGGATTCCAGGGTTTCGGTAGGTGTTGCAGGATATGTAGGCTGGAACGTATTTCTGATAATCATGTTCCTTTACGGTTTAAGGGGGCTTGGTATTATCAGGCAGATTTTTGAAACACGCAGGGTACCGCCTTTTTTAAGGTTCATACTTATCTTTATCTTTGTAAGTATGATCATGAGTCCCATGGGAAAGATCCTGCTGGTTGCCATTCCATGTATTGGAATTGCGGAAGTCTGGTTTAAATATAAACGAACTTGAAGGAGTTTTCATATGTCAATGAAAGTTATTCTTAATCAGGATGTAGTAAATCTTGGAGAAGAAGGGGATATCTGTACAGTTGCTGACGGATACGGAAGAAACTATCTTATTCCCCAGAAATTGGCTGTTCCGTACACAAGACAATACATAGCTATTTTCGAGCAGAGAAAAGAACAGATCGAGAAAAGAAAGGAAGAGAAGAGACAGGCTGCTCTTTCTCTTAAGGAAAAGATCGAAGCTCTCGAAAGCATTGAAATCAAGATGCCTGCAGGAGAGGGAGACAAGCTTTTCGGTTCTGTTACAAACGCAATGATTGCTGATACACTTCTCAGCGCAGGTGTTGAAGTTGAACGCAAGAAAATCGAACTTATGGGTCAGGTTATCAAGCTTCTCGGTACATACAACATCAAGGTAAAGCTTTACAATAACGAAGCTGCATCTCTCAAGGTAGTTGTTTCCAGAGAGGAAAAATAATATGACTGAGTCCGGACTGAGAGGAAAGGTGCCTCCTAACAGCATAGAGGCAGAAAAAGCCACCCTTGGTGCTATCCTCATGAGTTCTTCGGCTCTGGATACCGTTACCAGATACCTCGGTCCGGATGACTTTTACAAGAACGCCAACAAGAAAATCTACAAGGCGATGCAGAATCTTTCTGCAAAAAGCGAAAATGTGGATACCCTTACCGTAATCCATGAGCTTACCGGACTGGGTGAGCTGGATGCAGCAGGGGGAGCCGCATATATTACTTCCCTTACTTCAGAAGTTCCCACAAGTGCAAATGTGGAGTACTACGCCAAGGTGGTACAGCAGTACAGCATTCGCAGGGGACTTATCGAGACCTCGGGAGAGATCGCGGCAGGTGCCATGGACGATACCATGGAGACAGGTGCCGTAATCGAGCAGGCCGAGAAAAAAATATTCGATATAACATCCAGGCAGAAAATCGGTGAATACAAGTCAGCGGCAGATATTCTCAGGGTTTCCATGGGGCGTATCCAGGAAAGGATGAGAGCCAAGTCTGACTGTTCCGGTATTTCCAGCGGTTATTCCGAGATAGATTCCCTTACCAGCGGTTTCCAGGAGTCGGAGCTTATCATCATCGGTGCCAGACCTTCCGTGGGAAAGACAGCCCTTGCCATCTCCATGGCTGCAAACATGGCCAAGAGAAACAATGTCAGGGTAGGCTTCTTTTCATTGGAAATGGACAGCGATGCCATAATGCAGAGATTCCTTTCCGGCGAATCCAGGGTAAACAGCAAACGCATCAGAAACGGTTTTCTCTCCCTTAACGAAGGGAACAAGCTTGTTTCCGCAGCAGGGGAGCTCTACAAGATTCCTCTCTACATTGCCGATACTCCGGGAATGCGTCTTCTGGATCTGAGGACAGAGGCCCGCAAGATGAAGCTGAAGGAGGATATCCAGATTATCTTCATCGACTACATCGGTCTCATCACTTCTGAAAACAAGGATATTCCCCGCCATGAGCAGGTAGCCGAGATTTCCAGATCCCTGAAGCAGCTGGCCAGGGAGCTAAAGATTCCTATTGTTGTTCTCTGTCAGGTAAAGAGAGAGGTAAGGAACGATAAGCCCACCCTTTCAGACCTTCGTGAATCAGGTTCCATCGAGCAGGATGCCGACCTTGTAATGTTCCTTCACAGGGCAAACAAGAAGGAGGACCGGGACGGAGATGAAACACCGGATGTATCAGCCGGCCAGGAAATCGACCTTATCGTGGCAAAGAACAGAAACGGTCCCATAGGGGATGTCAAGCTCATGTTCCTTCCGGCATATACCCGTTTTGAATCCATGAGCAGGGATAAGGAATAATGGAAAAACTTGTTATCTATACCGACGGAGGCTGTTCGGGAAATCCGGGTCCCGGAGGCTGGGCCTTTGTCATTCTTGACGGAAAGAGGGAAATTGCCTTTTCCGGTTCAGACAGATATACCACAAACAACAAGATGGAGCTTACTGCGGTAATCAGTGCCCTGAAGTATGTCATTCTCAATTTTCCCGATGCCGAGGCAGCGGTGTATACCGATTCGGAATATGTGAAGAACGGCATCACCCAGTGGATAAAGAAATGGCTCATAAACGGCTGGAGAACCGCCGACAGGAAGCCTGTAAAGAATATGGAGCTCTGGCAGCAGCTTTATGACTGCAGCAATGCTGTCAATCCCTCATGGCACTGGGTCAAGGGTCACGCGGGAAACAAATACAACGAGCTCTGCGATTCAATGGTCAGAAAGGAGATGGAAGGGATTTCCTGAAGTCCGGAAGAAGCCGGTCGCTTCTCCACCATACGGCATGTACCTTGTCACCGTCCCTGAGAAGGGTGGAAATTATTCCGTCGCTGTTTACGGTCAGCTCTGAAAAATACTCACAATCCTTTTCCCATTCGATATGCGTATTGGCAATTATGCTGCCATCCGCCTTTATCGTAAGCAGATTGTATCTTTTATCACTGACAGGACTTATAAAGAAAAGAATATCAGAATCGTGGGTCCCCAGCAGCTGGTACACGGTTTCAAGCCTCTCCACCGAAATGCTTTTCCTGGTCTTTTCGGAAAGCATATATGTTACCGGTATATCGGTGCATCCGGTAAATTCCCTTTTGCTGACATCATATGTGTACACGGATGACTTGCAGAAATCCACATCGTTGTCACCGCCGTAGCTGAGGCTGTTTTCCCTGTTGTAGAAATTCACGTTGAAATATATGAAATATCCTTTCTTTGAAACAGAGGCCGAATCAGGGGAGGCTATGAGCTGCATGCCGTTTTCTTCAGCCTTGAACTCATCGGCTGTGAATTCCAGTGTATAGAGAGGCTCCAGCTTTTCATCAAACCAGTAGATAACCCTGGCTTCCGGTACCAGTGTATGGACAATCAGGTGGCCGTAAAGGTTGGTCTCAAGCTTTGTTATCAGCGGAAACGGACTGCTTCCCGGCCCTTCGGTTCCCAGTCTTCCTTTATAGCTGCCGTCGGCACCGAAGCAGTGGACCGCATGGATAAGGGAGGTGGTATACCTGTCGCTCATTTCATGGAGGTAATCGGGAGTCTTGTCTGCAACAAAGATGTTCTGGTTCATGTCTGCAATGATATGGGAAGGCGATATGAAAGGAAATTCCGCTGCTCCGGTACCGGGCGACATGGTTTTCTCATTTTTCATGAGCAGTACGGGACTGACCCCTTCGTTATCATTGTAGTGGAGAGCAAGAAGATCACCGTAGGAGTTGAATTTCATTATTTTTTTCTGTTCCGTATCGGAAATGAAGAAAAAACCGTCAGACATGGAGATATATGCATCTCCTCCCAGTTCATCCTCCATGGCGCCGAAAGAAAGGGTAAACATGGTTTTCTGCACCGGAACGGAGCTGTCATCCCTGTGACAGGAAACGGAAATGAGAGATACGGCTGCAAGCAGAAACAGTAATTTCCTCATATGATAATGATACTATTCAAAGAAAATCCTGTCTATAAGCTATTGGGTAATTATTGACAGACCAAAACGCTTTTACTAATATAACCCAAGGAGTGGTTTATGACTAAAGAGAGGCTTCAGTGTTTTTCTGATGCAGACCTGGGTAAAATAGCATCCGGACAGGGGATCATCAATTTTCACGACATGGACAGGGAAGAGCTTGTGGATGTAATCGTGGATGCATTTGAAGAAAGCCGTCTTGAGCATGAAGAAGAAAGCAACTGGACAATCCGCTCCGTAGAAAAGAAATTCGATATTTTCAGGGATGAAGAGCTTGAGGCCTCAGGTGCTTCGGCTGTATCTGTTCCCGAAAAGTACAATGTCACAAAAATCAGCCTTATCATGGTAAACCCTCTCATGGCCTTTGTTTTCTGGGAGCTGAACGATGAAGACAAGGATATGGCCCACAGATGCGCAAGAAGAGGAAATTTTCTCCTCAGGGTCCATGAAAAGCAGATAAACGATGATTCAGATGATTTCTTTGACATTCCGGTAAAGACGGACGACAAGAAATGGTACATAAACCTTCCGAGCAATGGCTGCACATATCACATTGAGCTTGTATGCAGGACTGGGGATACCGAAAAGTCCCTGGGGGAGTCAAACAGCATAGACAGCCCTCTGAAGATTTCCGGAGATATAATGAACAAAAGCGACAAGTACCGGGACGACTTCATGGTGCTTGCAGGTGTTTACGGTTTTTATGATGACGAGGACGGAGATATTGACAATTCCCAGAGAATCATCACATTTCTCAATGCGGCATCAATCAGGGAAGGGGTGTAAGTATGCATAAAGGGTATCTTGTATTTGAACTGACATGTCATCTGCCTTTTGTAAAGCATCCTGAGGAGGGGAAATATCCCGAGGAGAACTGGCTCAGCAATGCTGTTTCAGATACCTATCTTCCGCTGCTCCGTGCACTGAACCGTCTTGACAGGGACAATATTCCGGTAAATCTCACACTGGTTGTCTCTCCCACACTTTCGGCCATGCTTACCGACGAGCTGCTTCAGGAGCGTTATATAAAATTCCTGAAGAATCAGATTGCACTGGGTGAGAAAGAGGTTGCAAGGACAGCCGGAAACCCGGATATAAGGAAGAATGCCGAAATGTATCTGGCCTCCTACAGACAGGACCTGGCGGACTTTACCGAAACCTACGGCCGGGATATCCTCGGCGGCTTCAGGAAGCTGGAGAAGAAGAAAAGGATAAACATCATAACCACCTGTGCTTCCCACTGCTACATGCCGCTCTATACATCCTGTCCCGACATGCTTGAGGCACAGATCTATACCGCAATCAATTCCCACAACAGGGTCTTCAACAAGGATACCAAGGGATTCTGGCTCCCTGAGCTGGGCTATTATCCGGGAATCGAGAAGATACTCAGAAAATACAAGATAGAATATTTCTTTACCGCAGTTCATTCCTTCCTTTTCGGAAGCAGGCTGCCACATAACGGAATCTACGCACCGGTAAATGTGGACAACACCGGAGTTTATGCCTTCTGCAGGGACCTTGCATCGAGCCGGTTCCTCCTTTCCCGTGACGAAGGATATCCGGGGGATTTCTCATACCGCGACTATTCAAAGGATATTACCTCCGAAATGGATGCCGGTTATCTGGGCTCATTGGCTTATCCTGACGGCTCCAGGGTTAATTCCGGATACAAATATCATTCCAATTCCAGTGACTTCGGTCCGGGAATGGGTATATACAACCGGGAAAGGGCCGCAACCGTGGTGGATAAGCATGCCGATAACTTTATCTATAATATCAGGAAAAGGGTCAAAAGCCTTCTTCAGTACACAGACCGTCCTCCGGTTATTGTCTGCCCTGCAGATGCATCGGTTTTCGGACACTGGTGGTTCGAAGGGGTGGACTGGCTTGAGGCTGTCATCAGGAAGCTTGCCTCCGACGACGAGCTGGCACTGATCTATCCGTCCGAATATCTCTATACCTACAAGAACCTGGAATCGGTATCACTCTCATATTCCAGCGTGGGCAACGGAGGCTATTCCGGAGACTGGCTCAACGGCAGCAATGACTGGATTTATACCCATATCTACAGCTCCATAGACAAGATGAAGGAACTGGTTTCCAGATTCCCTGACGAAGGGGGGCTCAGAAGGCGTGCCCTGAACCAGGCGGCCCGTGAGGTGCTCCTGTCCCAGGCATCGGACTGGCCTCTTATCATGAAATCGGGAATAGCGGCTCCTTATGCAGGCATGAGATTCAGGGAGCATATCAGCAATTTCCTCAAGATATACAACGATCTGTCCGGAAATGCCGTTGATACCGAATGGCTCACAGGAATCGAAAAAAAGAACAGTGTTTTCGCTGATGTGGACTACATGATGTTCAGGTAAGGCCCGGTTAACCTTTTCATTTTACTTCAAACTCTCTCTTTTATATCAAAATCGTTAAAACTTAAGCTTGAATTATTTAAACTTATGGTTTATAATCGTCCACAGTATTCTTTATATTTTTATAAAAAGTGGAGGTTTCATGTCTGTAAGTACAGCTGAAGAGATTAAATTCTCAGATGAACTTTTGGCTTTTATTGAGGAATGGAAAACAAAACCCGGAAATCTTATTATGATTCTTCACAAGGTACAGGGCGAATTCGGATATATTCCACGTCAGGCCGCAGTGAAAGTTTCTGAAATGATTGATGTTCCTTTAGCCAAAATTTATGGTGTTATCACATTTTATCATTTTTTCAAAACCAAGAAACCTGGAAAGTATATTATTCAGGTATGTCTTGGAACTGCATGCTATTTGAGGGGCGGTGCTGACATTATGCAGGAATTGGAAACAATTCTCAACATCAGTCCTGGTCAGGTTACTGATGACGGTCTTTTCTCAATTGAGGCTGTAAGATGTATCGGTTGTTGCGGTCTTGCTCCTGTTATCATGATCGGCGGAGAAGTTTTCGGAAAACTTACTGCTGACGATGTTCCTGGAATTATAGCTGACTTCAGAGCAAGAGGCTGATCCGTATGCATGCTCAGATTGCCGATTTTCTTGCCGATTGTCTGCAGAACTCTGTCGAAGCCGGAGCGGGGTATATCATCATAAATTACACCGTAAGGACCGGAGATGCGATTGAGGTTGCAATTATTGACAACGGAAAGGGAATGAGTGACGAGATCCTTAAAAAGATTCAGGATCCGTTCTACACAGACGGCACAAAGCATGTAAAAAGAAAAGTCGGACTTGGAATACCGTTCCTTATGCAGGCGGTTAACCTTTCGGGGGGAACCTTCAGTGTTGAGTCGGAGGTAGGCAAAGGAACAACCTTCAGATTCAGCTTTGACCTGAATAACATAGATACACCTCCTCAGGGAGATGTTAACGGAGCTGTCATTCAGGCAATGATGTATGACGGCGGATATGAGCTTGAATACAATAAGGCAGTGGTAAATCAAGGCGAAGAAAAAAGCTATACTGTAAAAAGAACAGAATTAATTGATGCTCTTGGGTGCTTGTCCGATCCGTCTGCAATAAAGATGGCAAAGGTTTTTCTCAGTTCCCAGGACGAAGATTTATTTTAAAGGAGACCAATAAATGGCTAAAATGACCCTGGAAAGCCTTAAGAAATTAAGAGAAGGCAAATTGCAGGATATGGAAAGAAGAGAAACAGAAGGAAAGGATGTCCATGTTGTTATCGGTATGGGTACATGCGGTATCGCTGCCGGTTCAAAGGTTGTTCTTGACGCTTTTATCGAAGAACTTGCTGCTAAGGGAATCGATAATGTAACAGTTAAACAGACAGGTTGTATGGGACTCTGCTACGTAGAACCTACAGTAGAAGTAAAAGTTCCTGGAATGCCTGACACAATTTACGGAAAAGTTGATGCAGAGGTTGCTAAAAAGATTATCAAGGATCACATCGTTGGTAAGAAGCTTGTCAGCGACCATATTTATGACAGACCTTCAACTGACATTGTAAAGGGCTGAGGAGGTAGTTGATGGCAATTAGGAACTATATTTTGGTATGCGGTGGTTCCGCATGTGAAGCTTCAAAGGCAGATGCAATCTACGAATCTCTTAAGAAGAATGTTGCTGACAACGGCCTTGCAAACGATGTACAGGTTGTAAAGACAGGTTGTTTCGGATTCTGTGAAAAAGGACCTATCGTAAAGGTTCTTCCTGAAGAATTCTTCTATGTAGAAGTTAAGCCTGAAGATGCTGAAGAAATCGTTCATGAGTCAATCATCAAGGGACGTGCCGTTCAGAGACTTATCTATACAGATGACAAGACAGCAGGAAAGAAAGACAAGTTTGATGTTGAAGAGATCGGATTCTACCAGAAGCAGTACAGAATCGTACTCAGAAACTGCGGTTTCATCGATCCTGAAAACATTGACGAATATATTGCAAGAGACGGTTATCAGGCTCTCGCAAAGGCTCTTTTCGAACTCAAGCAGGACGGAGTTGTAGAAGAACTTAAGAAATCCAATCTCCGCGGTAGAGGTGGAGCAGGATTCCCTACATGGATCAAATGGAACACAACAAAGGGTGTTGCTGCTGATCAGAAATTTGTTGTATGTAATGCAGACGAGGGAGACCCGGGTGCATACATGGACAGATCAACTCTTGAGGGTGACCCGCACTCAGTAATCGAAGCAATGGCTATTGCAGGTTACACAGTAGGCGCTACAAAGGGTATCATCTACATCAGAGCTGAGTATCCACTGGCTATCAAGAGACTTGAAGTAGCTATGGGACAGGCAAGAGAATACGGACTTCTCGGAACAAACATCCTGGAAAGCGGTTTTGATTTCGATATCGAAATCAGACTCGGTGCAGGTGCATTCGTTTGCGGTGAGGAAACAGCACTTCTCAGATCCATCGAAGGAAACAGAGGTATGCCTACTCCAAAACCACCATTCCCAGCAGTAGAAGGTCTCTGGCACAAACCAACAGTTATCAACAACGTTGAAACATATGCAAACATTCCTGTAATCATCCTCAAGGGTGGTGAATGGTTCTCAAAGATCGGTACACCTAAGTCACCTGGAACAAAGGTATTTGCTCTTACAGGTAAGATCAACAACTCCGGTCTCGTTGAGGTTCCTATGGG
>JAZURI010000004.1:0-43470 GCA_045606105.1 Spirochaetia bacterium
ATAAATATAGAAGAAACTATAAAATTCCTAAGGGAAAAAGAAGAGAGGCTTGATGAATTAAAATCTCGTTTGGATGGAAAAAAAATATTCGATTTTGAAAATTATATCAATTTATTATACGAAAAAGGTAAAACAGTCTCAAAATTGATTAGCGAAGACTTATCTTTACCAAATTTTAAGATTGAATATATTCAGAAGACAAATTCATTATTATCATCAATAGCTGTAGATATGGATAAAGAAGAAAATGTTATTAGAAATAAAATTTACCGTGGAAGTCAAGCAAGGTCTTCGCTTATTCAATTATGTGGTTATTGCGCATTAAATATATTGATATCAAAAGTTAATAATTTACCATGTCTTCCCATTCTTGTAATAGATTATATTTCGAAACCCTTTGATGAAGATAACAAAAAGGCAATTGGAGAAATAATCAATGAATTTCTAAGAATTGTTGGAAAAAATAATTTTCAGGTCATAATGTTTGATTGTTCTGAACAAAATAGTTTAAATATTTCCGCAGATAATTATCAATCACTAATAACAAATAATAAAACTGGTTTTATTCCATGGTATAAGCCCTCAAAAAGATAATACGGTAAGGAAAAAATAGAATGAAACTATCTGAATCCCAGTTAATCGAATACAAAGAATCTTGGCGTGATGAATATCTCAAATGGATCTGCGGTTTCGCAAATGCGCAAGGC
Source organism: Spirochaetia bacterium (assembly GCA_045606105.1). Taxonomy (GTDB): domain Bacteria; phylum Spirochaetota; class Spirochaetia; order CADAEX01; family CADAEX01; genus CADAEX01. The sequence continues at coordinate 708 of JAZURI010000004.1, forward strand.
GGTGTGCTTTATATCGGAAAGCGAGATGATGGTTCTGTTTGTGGCGTTGCAGATTCAAAAAAGTTGATGGAAGATATTCCAAATAAAGTCCGAGATGTTCTTGGACTGATAGTTGATGTTGACTTGATGAATGAAAACGGGCTGGATGTCATCAAAATTACCGTTGAAGAAAATCCGTACCCTGTGAACTACAAGGGCGAGTACCACTATAGAACCGGAAGTACAAAACAGCTTTTGCAAGGTTCGGCATTGACAAATTTTCTTTTGCGGAAGACAGGTAAGAATTGGGATTCTGTTCCGTTTGAAAATGTAAGCGTAGACGACCTTGATAAAGAAAGTTTTGATATTTTTTACCGCGAAGCAATCCGTAGCGGTCGTATGAGTAAAGATGATTTGAAGCTTTCAAATCTGGAACTGCTTGAAAAACTGAATTTGCTTGACGGAACTATGCTTAAGCGAGCTGCAGTTTTGCTTTTCCATCGTAATCCTGAAAAATGGATAACTGGGGCGTTTGTAAAAATCGGCTTCTTTGAAAATGACGCAGATTTACGCTATCAGGATGAAGTTCATGGGTCTCTTATGATTCAAGCTGATCGCGTAATCGACTTACTTTATACAAAATATCTGACAGCAGAAATCTCTTACGATAATATTACACGCATAGAGCATTATCCGTTCCCTAAAGATGCAATTCGCGAGGCAATTTTTAATGCTCTTATTCATCAGGATTTTTCTGTAGGGGTACCTGTTCAAATCAGCGTGTATAGGGATAAACTTTACATCAGTAATGATTGTGTTTTTCCTGCCAATTGGACGGCTGAAACTTTAATGCAGAAACATCGTTCTTTGCCTCATAATCCAGATATTGCAAATACATTTTTCCGTGCCGGTTTTATAGAAAGCTGGGGACGCGGTGTAGAAAAAATTTGCCGACTTTGTAAAGAATATGGAATTTCTGAGCCTGAATATACTGTTCATCCTAACGACATTATGATGATGTTCAAGGCGAATATGGATGTTGTTGCTCAGAAAGATGACACTGTAAATGACACTGTAAATGACACTGTAAATGACACTGTAAATGCAATTTTGGCACTGATAAAACAGAATCCTTCAATTACATACGAAGATCTGACGGAAAAGACCGGAAAGTCACGAAGAACAATCAGTAGAATTATAACTGAATTAAAAACAACTGGCACTATTGTAAGGATAGGTTCGGACAAGACAGGACATTGGATGATAAATCAATGACAAAAGAACTCGACACAACCACAAATATCTCAAAACTCCACAAAGAAATCAGTAACATCTTAAACACTGCTAGAGCTAATGCACTTCCAAAGCCCGAAGAACTTGCATATCAGATTAAGATGGACAGACTTCTGATTGAAAAGCGGATGAAGAGTTCGGAAGAAGAGAATGATAGATAATCTTATTGAATCCTTTAAACAATTTGCTCCAAACTTCTTAAATTCATATTGTATTATAAATGGAAGTCTTCTTGAATTAGATAAGGTCGAAAAAAGGGGCTACAAAGAGTTTTCAAATCATTCTCGATCGTCTGTTCCATTGAGATTGTATAAATATTTTCCAAATAAAGTAACAGAAGAAAATGGAAATCCAGTAAACTATTCAATTCAGGCATTAAAAAATAATACCGTTTATTTGCAAACTCCTACTCAATTTGATGATTGTTATGATTCTGATATTTCGATTGATTTTCCAGTATTTGAAAGAATAGCATTGATTGAATATTGTAACAGGTGTGGAATCTCCATAAATTCAGAATTAAGTACAAATGAAGTTGGAAACCAGTTCCTTGGTGCAATCGTAAAATCGCTAAATGAACATCAAAATTATGAAAATATATTTACTGTAAAACCACAAACAGAAATTGAAAAACTTGAAAATGAGATATTTTGTAAATCCTTAAATTTAGAAATGCAAAAAACACTTGATTTAGGACAGGCTGTTTCTAGAATAATTTCAAAAGAATATAGTGATTTATTAAAAAATTTAAAGTCAACTTTCCGAGTTTCTTGTTTTGCTACAGATCCATTTTCTCAGTTGATGTGGGGAGGTTCGTATGCAGATGAGCACAGAGGTTTTTGTCTTGAATATACAGTGTTACCGAATAATAAGGAATACACAGATATTTTCTATAATTTGTTTCCAATGATTTATTGCAAATCACGAAAAGATATATCAGAAAAAATCGCTTTAATGAAAGGGAAAGAAACTTCTGAAGAATTATTGTGGAATATCTATTTTTATGGAGCATTGCGAAAAAGTATTGATTGGGCTTTTCAGAATGAATGGAGATTGCTACTGCCACTAAAGAGTAAAAATAAAATAGATTATAATGTAAAATTCTTTCCTATTACAAAAGTTTTTTTAGGAAATAGAATGTCAGCTGATAAAAGAAAAGAACTCATTGATATCTGCAAAGAAAAAAATATTCCGTATGTTGGGGTAAAAAAGAATAAAGATTTTTTTGAAATGCAAGAGTGTGAAATAAAATGTGAAACTTGTCCAACTTATGTTTGGAATTCACATAGTGATACTCAAAATATAATTGGAGAAATATAATTCCCGAATTCCCGCAGAGAATTTATCCATTCCTTCATTATTTTTCTTTACTGACAGAACAGCAAATATCAACACAATTACCGCAATCAGAACAGCGATATTCAACACCAAAAAAATATACATAATTCAAACCTCTGTTTTATTATAACACCGGACTGTTTCAAATAATGACACATGTTATAAAAAATTCAGAGATTGGTGCAGAAATTATATTATCTGCCCTTCACTGCTTCCAGCAGTCCGCCGCAGCCTGCACATACCTGCTCCCAGGTTGTGTCAAAGTCGCCGGTAAAGTAGGGATCTGCCACCTCTCCCGGCGAATCGGTGTAATCTCTCAGCATTGAAATCTTGTTCTGATAATCGCTTCCGATAATCTTCATTATTTCATGCTTGTTGAAATTATCCATCAGAACAACATAATCGTAATATTCGTATTCCTTCTTTGAAATCTGATGAGCCGAATGTCCCTTGCAGCTTATGCCATGTTCCTTAAGCTTTCGGGCGGCCGGTGCATAGACAGGCTGACCCTGCTCCCATGCAGAAGTGGCTGCAGATGAAATTTCAAGACAACCGGAAAGGCCCTCTTTTTCTGCCAGATCCTTCATGACATATTCTGCCATGGGACTTCTGCAGATGTTTCCGTAACAGACGAAAATAATTTTTATCATATTTACTCCGTGTAAAGTTCAGCCTTGTATGATATAATCTGATTAGTATGAAAACTTTATTCAAAAACGGAACCGTAGTCAATGTTTTTACCGGAGAACTGATAAAAACCAATGTCCTGATTGAGGATGACAGGATTATCGGGGTGGATAACTATCTCGACAACGAGGCTGATGATGTCAGGGATATTGAAGGATGCTTCATCTGTCCGGGCTTCATAGACGGCCATATACATATTGAAAGCACCATGCTTGTTCCCCATCAGCTGGCAAGGATAACAGTTCCCCACGGAACCACAACCATTATTGCCGATCCCCATGAAATAGCCAACGTATGCGGAAGCAAAGGAATAGAGTACATGATTGAAGCAAGCCGGAATATTCCGTTCAATGTATATTTCATGCTGCCATCCTGTGTGCCTGCCACAGATATCGATGAATCCGGAGCAGTACTGGAATCAGAGGAACTGGAAAAGCTTTACGGCTCGGAAAGGGTTCTGGGGCTTGCCGAAATGATGAATTTCCCGGGAGTAATAAACAGGGATGAGAGAGTGCTGAAAAAACTTCGGGCAGCACGGAATAAAAATGTCATCATAGATGGACATGCACCCCTTGTTTCAGGAAAATCATTGGACAGCTATATTTCCCGCGGTATTTATTCGGACCACGAGGTAACCTCTGTATCGGAAGCAACCGAAAAAATCAGAAAAGGGCAGTGGCTGATGATAAGAGAAGGCTCCTCCGCAAAGAACATGGATTCCCTCCTTGCCTTTTTCAATCCCCCTTACAGCCACCGCTGCATGCTTGTAACAGACGACAGAAACCCTGCCGATATCAGAAAAGAGGGGCAGATAGACAATATCATAAGAAGGGCGGTAAGCAAGGGTATCTCCCCTGTTACAGCCATTACCATGGCCACTCTGAATGCCGCCTCCTACTTCAGGCTCCATGACAAGGGGGCCATAGCTCCCGGCTATGCTGCAGATTTCCTGATTCTCGACAACCTGGAAAAGGTACGGATAAAAGATGTCTGGATAGGGGGAAAGGCAGTCTGTGAAAACGGCAGCATGAATGAGTCCGGGATTCCTCAGGTAAGGGCTGAGCTTGAAGATGCTGTCAGATACAGCATGAACATAGGAGAGCCGGAAGCAAAGGACTTTTTAATCGAAAACAAGGGAAATATATGCAGAGTCATAAACATCATTCCGGGACAGCTTATAACCGACGAACTGATAGCTGAGCTGGATTTTTCCTCCGGAAACGGAATTGATATCAAAAATGACATACTGAAGCTGGCTGTGCTGGAACGGCACAAGGGAACAGGCCATATGGGAATAGGCTTTGTAAGAGGCCTGGGACTGAAGAAAGGGGCCATAGCCTCCAGCGTTTCCCACGACTCCCACAACATCATAACAGCCGGAACCAACGAATCCGACATGGCTGCCGCATGCAGGAGGCTCAAGGAAACAGGCGGAGGACTGGTTGCCGTAGCTGACGGAGAAATAGTGGCAGAGGTTCCTCTGAACATAGCCGGAATAATGAGCGACTGCAATCCGGACGAGGTAATAGAAAAGCATGAAAAGCTGAAAAAAACGGTACATTCCGTCCTGGGTGTCTCCGGGAAAATAGAGCCTTTCATGATGCTATCCTTCCTGGCGCTCCCTGTTATACCGTCCCTGAAAATAACAACCAAGGGGCTTGTGGATGTCCTGAACCAGAAGCTTTGCGACACATGCTTCCTTCCGGAAGAGCTCCGCGACAACTCCATTATCCGCTTCAAATAAAAAAACCGGGTCTTTCGGACCCGGTTCCTTCATATCATTTATTGTTTTACGGAGTTATATATCTGATATGAATTTCAAAATTCGTTTCTTTGCTCCACTGTACGGAAATAACCTCGCCTGTGTCTTTGGTCCATTCTGCATGATAGCCGGAATTGGTCTTGTCAGCTACGAAATCGGAAACGATTTTCTTGGAGTTTCTTCCCAGCTGTTCATCAAATTCTTCTTCAAGATCCCTGCAGTTCTCAAAATTGCTCTTTCCCTTAGGAATATTGATAAAATAGCCTGATGTACCCAATACACCGTACTGACCGTCTTTGAGTTTTACCCTTTCAAAATCTTCTACCCAGACTTTGCTGGCATTATAGAAAGCATTTCTTGCTTCCCTGTAACTTTTAGTCATATCATCGTCATCTGCAAATGCGACAAAAGGACCAAGCACCATAAGGGTTAAAAATACAATCAAGAATTTTTTCATTTACTATGCCTCCTGTCGTTAGTCTAAACTAATCTTTTATTTAAAGATAACTATCCTTTTCAGGAAAGTCAACAAAAATTTAAAAATTTTAATAAAAAAACCCTGTACCGGAGTACAGGGTGATTACTTCTGAAAAACAGATTATTTTATCATTGAGTGATAATCCTGGAGACTCTTTACGCCTCCCTCTCCGCCGAGACCGTTCTTTACGCTTTCGATTCCCTGAACCGCAGCCAGAGCTCCTGCCAGAGTTGTGATATAGGATACCTTGTACTTGAGACATACCTTGCGGATTGTCTTTCTGTCCTCGGCATAATTTCTCTTTGCCCTAGGTGTGTTGATTACCAGGCGCACATCCCTGTTCATGATAAGATCCACCACGTCCGGACGTCCTGCTCCGATCTTGTTCACCACTTCGCACTTAACTCCGTGAGCATTGTAGAAATCGGCTGTTCCCTGGGTTGCAATAATGGTGAAGCCCAGCTTGGAAAGGGTTTTTCCGATAAAGATAACCTGATCCTTCTGAGATTCCCTGTCGCTGAGGGAGATAAGCACCTTCTTGTTTTCCCACGCTGCAGGGGCATGAGGAAGCTTGCTGCCAGCCGCCTCCTGGGCCTTGTAGAATGAGAGAGCATAGCTTTCAGCCATTCCCAGAACCTCTCCTGTGGAACGCATTTCAGGTCCGAGAATAGGGTCTACACCCGGGAATCTTGCCCATGGAAGAACTGCTTCCTTGGAGCCGAAATAAGGAATAACCTTGTCCTTGAGACCCAGGCTTTCCAGGCTTTCGCCCAGCATGAGGCGAGTTGCAAGTCTGGCCATCTGTGTATCGCACACCTTGGAAACCAGCGGTACGGTACGGCTTGCCCTTGGGTTTGCCTCGATAACGTATACCTTGCCGTCCTCGATTGCATACTGCATATTCATAAGTCCGCATACCTTCAGACTTTCTGCAATTCTTCTGGTATACTCCTTGATTGTTTCAATATTTTCCTTGCTGATGGAAACAGGAGGAATAACGCAGGCACTGTCTCCGGAATGGATTCCGGCCAGCTCCACGTGTTCCATGACTGACGGAATATATACATGCTTTCCGTCTGCAAGGGCATCCGATTCGCATTCCAGAGCATTTTTCAGGAAGCGGTCGATAAGGAGCGGACGGTCCGGTGTAACACCTACAGCCTTGGCAACATATTCCTTGAGAGTGGCTTCGTCGTAGATAACCTCCATACCGCGGCCGCCGAGAACAAAGCTTGGGCGGATCATGATAGGATAGCCGATTCTGTCTGCAATGGATCTTGCTTCGTCGAAATCAACTGCCATTCCGCTTTCAGGCATAGGAATTTCAAGCTTTTCCATCATATGACGGAAAATATCCCTGTCCTCTGCCGCATCGATGCTGTCGATGGATGTTCCGAGAACGTTTACCCCGTTTTCCTGGAGCTCCCTGGCAATATTGAGAGGTGTCTGTCCGCCGAACTGGACGATTACGCCCATCGGTTTCTCCTTTTCGTAGATCTGGAGAACATCCTCTGTGGTTACAGGCTCGAAATAGAGCTTGTCTGAAGTGTCGTAGTCTGTGGATACTGTTTCAGGGTTACAGTTTACGATGATTGTCTCGTATCCCATCTCCTTGAGCTGCATTGCCGCATGACAGCAGCAGTAGTCGAACTCGATACCCTGGCCGATTCTGTTCGGTCCGCCGCCCAGTACCATAATCTTCTTTGGATTGTCAGATGCAGGAGCCTTGTCTCCGGTATTGTAGCTGGAATAATAGTAGTTGGCATTCTCAACGCCGCTTACCGGAACTGCAAGCCATCCTTCCTTGATACCCAGCTCATAACGCCTTTTCCTGATATCCTTTTCGGCTACCTTGAGAATCTTGGCAAGGTACTTGTCGCTGAAGCCATCTTTCTTGGCCTTGATAAGAAGCTCGTCCGACGGAATGTGTCCCAGACCTCTGAGCAGTTCTTCCTCAAGCTCCACCAGTTCCTTGATTTCCCGGAGGAAATGCATCTTGATGTGTGTTATGCCGTTAAGCTTTTCGAGAGAAACACCTTTACGGATTGCTTCGTAAAGCTGGAAATATCTTTCGGAGCTGGCTGTCTTGAGCATTTCGCAGAGCTCGTCTCCGGTTTTCTTGTTGAAGTCCTTGGCAAAGCCCAGGCCGGCTCTTCCGTTTTCGAGACCGCGGATTGCCTTCTGGAAGGTTTCCTTGAAGGTCTTTCCGATAGCCATAACCTCACCTACAGCCTTCATGCTTGTTCCGAGGCTGTCTTCTGTACCGCGGAACTTCTCAAAAGCCCAGCGGGCAAACTTGAGTACCACATAATCTCCGTCGGGTGCACCGCCCGGTGTATATTTATCAAGTGTTCCTTCTCTCCAGTATGGAATTTCATCCAGTGTAAGACCGCTTGCCAGCTTTGCGGAAATAAGGGCAATAGGAAATCCGGTAGCCTTTGAGGCAAGGGCGGAGGAACGGCTTGTTCTTGGGTTGATTTCGATGATTACAACCCTGTCTGTCTTTCTGTTGTATGCGAACTGGACATTGGTTCCGCCGATGACACCGATAGATTCAACAATCCTGAATGCCATATCCTGAAGGCGTTCTTCCAGTTTCTTGTCTATGGTAAGGAAAGGGGCTGCACAGAATGAATCTCCTGTGTGGACACCTACCGCATCTATGTTTTCAATGAAACAGATAGCCACCATCTTGTTCTTGCTGTCGCGGACCACCTCCACCTCCAGCTCTTCCCAACCGAGAATGGATTCTTCGATAAGGCACTGACGGGTCATGGAAAGATCGAGTCCGTTGGCAACAATGCTTCTGAGCTCCTCGATATTGTAGCAGAAACCTCCTCCCTGACCGCCCATTGTGTATGCGGGACGTACAACTACGGGAAATCCGATTTCGTCGGCTATTCTTTCAGCCTCTTCCACTGTGTGGCAGATTCCTGAACGAGGGGTATCGATTCCCAGGCTGTCCATTGTAGCCTTGAAAATTTCCCTGTCCTCTCCTCTTTCGATGGCATCCAGGTTTACACCGATGACCTTGACTCCGTATCTGTCCAGAACTCCTGCCTTGTTAAGCTCGCAGGCCAGGTTGAGTCCTGTCTGTCCTCCCAGGTTTGGAAGAAGTGCATCGGGACGTTCCTTTTCGATGATCTGGCTGAGTCTTTCCACATTGAGTGGTTCTATATAAGTTGCATCAGCCATTACCGGGTCTGTCATGATTGTAGCAGGATTGGAATTGACCAGCACGATGCTGTATCCCTGCTCCTTCAATGCCTTGCATGCCTGTGTGCCGGAGTAGTCAAACTCGCAGGCCTGTCCGATTACAATCGGGCCTGATCCGATTATCAGGACTTTTTTTATATCTTCACGTTTCATAATTTATGCCCTAACTTATAAAGTTATATTATATTCTTTTTTTGTTCAAGGATAATCCCGCACATCACGGAAATACCGTTCTCCAGAGCACCGTCCTCGAAATCAAAATCCCCGCTGTGGAGACTGCAGTGGTTTTCTCCGATACCCAGACGGAAATAAACTCCCGGCACCTTCTCCAGAAAAAATCCGAAATCATCGCCGCACATGGAGCATTCCGCATCCGGGGCAAAGTTTCCGGCACCCACATATTTTTCTGCCACCTTTTCCAGATATCTGCATCCGGCGGCATCGTTTACGGTAGCTGTATAATCCGGCAGAGGATAGGAAACACTCCAGCTTCCGCCGGCCTCTGCCACATACTTATCCAGAAGCTCCGACATCAGACGGTTTATCTGATTTCCGGTTTCGGGATAAAGAAACCTGCTTGTTCCCTTCAGCACCAGCTTTCCGGGAAAAACATTGAAGGCATCTCCGCCGCGGATGGAACAGACTGAGAAAACAGCCGGTGCCTTTTCGGTGGAAAGAGCTGCAAGCTCCCTCTTCATGGCCGAGATGAAGCCGGCGGAGGCCCCTATGAGATCGCAGGCAAGATGGGGCATGGCACCGTGTCCGCCCGGTCCCGAAAGAGTTATTTCGAAATCCTCGGTGGAAGCCATGATAGGTCCTCTGCAAAACCTGATGAAACCGGTCTTCTCTCCCGGCCAGCCGTGAAGGGCAAAGGCCTCATCCACAGGATATTTTTCCAGATAGCCGGCTTCCACCAGCGCCTTCCCTCCTGCCACGCTTTCCTCTGCAGGCTGAAAAAGAAGCTGCACATTGCATCCAAGCTTCTCCCTGCAGCGGGAAAGGACTGCTGCTGTTCCCAGCAGCACGGCCATATGGCCGTCGTGGCCGCAGCTGTGGGCAAAGCCCGGTTTTTTTGATCTGTAAGGAAGCTCTGTGTTTTCGGTTATCGGAAGGGCATCCATATCAGCCCTGAGAAGAATAGTCCTGTCCGGATTGCCGGCCCCTTTTATAAAGGCTGTAACATCGGTACCGAGAACCGGAGGAAGAATTTCCGCACCGGTCCTGTCCAGGAATTCCCGGATAAGGGCCGAGGTTTCATATTCACTGAAACCAATCTCCGGGATCTGATGCAGCCGGTGTCGGAGATCAGTAATTTCCGGAAGAATGGATTTAATCAGTTCTTTTACATCTTTCATATTTTACGGTTATCTATAACTCTCTTTGCCTTTCCTTCAGCAACAGGAAGTGAATTGCTCTGATGAAGCTCAACATTAGGTGAAATAAAGATTGTTGCCTTCATCCTGTCCCTGATTCTGGCTTTAAGGGCATTGAGGTCTCTGGCATCGTCGCTGAAAACCTCTGAATTGATTTCGGTCTTGACAGTTACCTGATCAAGTGCACCATTTTTGTCAACAACGATAAGATAGTTTGTTCCCACTTCCGGCATACGCATAAGAATTTCCTCAATCTGAGAAGGGAAAACATTCACACCGTTGATAATAAGCATATCGTCGGTTCTACCTTTGATTCTTTCCAGTCTGCGGAAGGTTCTGCCGCATTCGCACTGTCCCGGAATCACCCTTGAAAGGTCGTGTGTCCTGTATCTGAGAAGCGGTGTGGCCTGACGGCAGAGAATTGAAAGAACAACCTCGCCCGGAACTCCGTCCTCAACCTCCTGATCTGTTTCAGGATCTATGATTTCCAGATAGAAGGCATCCTCGGAAACATGCATTCCGTTCTTGTATACACACTCTATCGCAACACCCGGACCGTTCATCTCGGAAAGACCGTAGTTGTTATAAACATCTACTCCGTAAAGATTTTCTATTTTTTTTGCAATGTCGGCACTGTACGGCTCTGCACCGGCTATTACTTTCTTTATATGGAAATCGCTGAGTTTGAAGCCCTCTTCCTCAATCTTGGAATACATGTGGAGCATGTAGCTCGGAGTTGCGTGAACCACAGTGGCCTTGAAATCCCTGAGGAAGGAAAACTGCCGTCTTGTATTTCCGGAACTGGTAGGAACAACCATCATTCCCAGCCTCTCTCCGCCGTAATGAAGAGCAAGACCTCCTGTGAAAAGGCCATATGTCATCATGTTCTGGAGAATATCCTCGTTGGTGGCGCCGATAAGGGAAACTGCCCTGGCTACCAGCTCTGTCCAGCGATCGATATCGTGCTGATTGTGATAGATTACAGTAGGAATTCCGGTGGTTCCCGATGAAGCATGAAGTCTTACAACCTCGCTTTTAGGCACTGCAAGGAAGCCCTCCGGGAAACCGTCCCTGAGATCGTTCTTTGTAGTAAACGGAATTTTCTTTATATCTGCAAGTGTCTTGAGATCTTCGGGAGACTCAATTCCTACATTTTTCAGTCTCTCCTTGTAAAACGGGGTCCTGAGGGCATACTTTACCGTTTCCTTCAGACCTGCAAGCTGAACCTTGGCCAGCTCCTCCCGTGACATTGTCTCAATTTCCTTGTTCCTGTACTTGATTTCCATTATCTTTTCCTCATTTCAGACCAAGCTCGAAAGCCTTGATATTCAGGTCTACCAGATCCTGTCCCTTGGCTGCGAAAAGCTCTGTGATGGCAGCCTTGAGAGATTCCGCCTTTACAGGGAGAACAGATGCCGCCGCACCGATAACCACCATGTTCACGGCCCTTGCGTTTCCGGCCTCCTTGGCCAGTGCAACTGATTCAACCAGTCTTGAACCCTTGAACTCTTCCACCTTCCTGTAGATTTCCTCTGTGTCAGGATAGTTTGGAATGTTTACGAAAGGCTCCTTGGCAGTAATGATAACTCCTTCAGGTGAAAGGAATTCTGAATATCTGAGAACCTCCATCGGCTCCATGCCGAGAATAAGGTCTGCTGTTCCTTTTCTTACAAGGTCGCTGGAAATATCGGAATCTGAAAGACGGAGATGTGACATTACGGCACCTCCTCTCTGGGACATACCGTGAACCTCCGACTGTCTTACATTGAGGTTATCCTTCATGGCTCCCTTGGCTATGATTGCCGCCAAAGAGAGAACTCCCTGACCGCCTACTCCGGCAAGAATAATATCGTATTTCATTTGTTAAGCTTCTCCCTTTTGATGCGTCTTTTTGCCTCTTCCAGACATTCCCTTACGGCAATGATTACTGAAAGACCTTCATATTCCAGCTCCTTCTTGATAGTTGCTGTATTTTCCTCAAGATTTTTCTTGATAGGATTGATCACCTTCACATGCTCCGGATCTGCACCGAGACCGATTACCAGGTTCACCAGCTTTGTTGACGGAAGAATGGTTGTCTGTCCGCCGGTCATGGCTACTGTTGAGTTATCAAGGATAACCACGGTGATAGGTGAATTGGCCGATGATGCATTGATAAGGGCTGTCATACCGGAATGGTAGAATGTACTGTCTCCGATAACTGCAACCGCAGGCTTCAGGCCCACCTCTGCAGCACCCTGTGCAGTACCGATGGAAGCTCCCATACAGATGATTGTCTCAATGGCATTGTACGGAGGAAGCGCTCCCAGGGAATAGCATCCGATATCGGAAGCAACGATGCTTCTCGGATAATCCTTTATTGCATTGTTGATAGCCTCGTAGGAGTCGATATGCGGACATCCCTGACAAAGCTGAGGAGGACGGCCCGGAAGGTTATCCACCTTGACGGTATTGATTTCAGGAAGTCCCATGGCAGGTCTTACCACATCCGGATCAAGCTCTCCGGTCATAGGAATCTTTCCGTCCAGCTTACCTGAAATTTCAATATCCTGAGGAAGAATTCCCCTGAGTGATGTCTCAACCACAGGATATCCCTCTTCGATAATAAGCAGCTTCTTTACATGGGCTGCCAGCTTGTTGATCTTTTCCTTAGGCACAGGATAGAAGCCGATATGGAGATGAGAAGGATTGCTTCCCAGGTCTCCCAGGTTTTCTTCGTAATAGTTCTTTCCGAGACCTGTGGTAATGACACCCAGCTCTGTATCTGCCAGCTTCAGCGGGTTGAAACCGGTATCTTCGGAATAGGCTTCAAAAGCCTTGTTTGTTTCCAGAAGCTCGGTCCAGAGCTTTCTTGCAAGGGCAGGAAGAAGACGCCAGCCCTTTGTATCCTCAGGCTTGCAGATTTCGTTCTGCTCCCTGATATTTTCCCAAGGCCTGATTACGGCTCTTGAGTGGGCAAGCCTGGTTACCATCCTGATAAGAACGGGAACATGATATTTTTCGGAAATATCGAAGGCCTCCCTGGTCATTTCATAAGCCTGCTGCTGGTTTACCGGCTCGAAGCACGGAACCTTTGCAAAATCGGCAAAGAAACGGGAATCCTGTTCTCCCTGTGACGAATGCATACCCGGATCGTCGGCAACAACAATTACCAGACCTCCGTTTATCCTGAGCAGTGCGGAATTCATGAACGGATCTGCAGCCACGTTCAGTCCCACATGCTTCATTGTTACTATAGCCCTTCTTCCGGCAAAGGAAACTCCCAGCGCATTTTCATAGGCTGTCTTTTCATTGCTGCACCAGGATGCACGGAATGCCTTGGTTTTATCTGCAGTCTTGATGAGATATTCGAGAATTTCCGAGGATGGTGTTCCCGGATAACCGTATGCTCCCGATAATCCGGCGTGGATTGCTCCGAGAGCAACCGCTTCATCTCCCAAAAGTACCAAATCAGACATTAAACAGCTCCTTTATATTATATATGATTAAAAAATATTAACACAAATCAAAAATGTGTTAAAGTACTTTAAAAGCTCTCTCAAAGCCTTTTGCACTTCCTTCGATAACAGAGTCGGCAACACAGAAAGCAATTCTGAAATAGCCCGGTGTTCCGAAACCGCGTCCCGGTACCACAAGGATATTCTCGTTCTGAAGCGCTTCCACTGCCTTCAGGTCATCTCCCCCCGGTGCCTTAACGAAAAGGTAGAAGGCTCCCTCAGGCTTGTTGAATTCGTATCCGATATTTCCCAGAATCTCGCAGAGCCTGTCCCTCTTTTTTCTGTAGAAATCGATATCCACGCTTTTGCCCAGCATTTCGGCAACCACCTTCTGCATTACGGCAGGGGCGTTTACATAACCCAGAACCCTGGTACACATTACGATTCCGTCGATAAGAAGCTTCACATCCTCGGCCTTCGGGCTTACTACTGTATAACCGATTCTCTGGCCCGGCAGGGAAAGATCCTTGGAGAAGGAAGTACTGATGATGGAGTTCTCATATTCGGCCATGATTCCCGGCACCTTGTTTCCGTCGAAAACTATCTTCTTGTATGGCTCGTCGCTGATAAGATAGATGGCATGGTCAAGCTCGCAGCTTTTCTTCCTGAGCATGTCAGCCAGCTTCTTAATTGTAGCTTCAGGATAGATGCGTCCCGATGGGTTGTTCGGGGAGTTGATGATCATGGCAACGGTATGCTTGTCGATAGCCTTTTCCACTGCATCCACATCGATATCCAGGTCATCCTTTGCCTTTACCGGAACAAGACGGCCGCCGTGGTTTGCAGCGTATGCTGTATATTCGGCAAAGAAAGGGGCACTTACCACCACGTTGTCCCCCGGATTGAGGATAGTCTTGAGGATGGAGTTCATACCGCCGGCCGCACCGCAGGTCATGATTACATTTTCAGCGGAAAGTCTTACACCTTCCACACCGCCCACATATTCTGCAACCTTCTGCCTTACATCGGCATATCCGGCATTTGCCATATAACCGTATTTTCCCTTGGCAGGGGACTTGATATATTCGATAAGCTTCTGCTCAAACTCGGCAGGAGGCTCGATGTTGGGATTTCCGAGAGTAAAGTCATAGACATTCTCCGCACCGTATTTTGCCGCAAGCTCCGCACCTGCTTCAAACATCTTCCTGATCCAGGATGAGTTTTTCATTGCTTCTATTATCTGAAATGAAACAGCCATATATAAACCTCTTGATTTAATTGTTTTTTTAAAGCTTACCACATATGAAAACATCTTGCAATTTATTTAAAATAATTCTTTTACCAAGCTAACTTGATATTTTATATAAAGAAATATAATATTCAATTTAATAATTCGGTTTCAGAGGAAATATTCATGAAGATTGCCGTGCTTTTCGGAGGACAGAGCTCCGAAAGAGACGTATCAGCAGCCAGTGCATCACAGGTTTACATGGCTCTCAAAAGAAGGGGACATGAGGTTATGGCAGTAGATACCGCCACAGGGCCGGTTACTCCGGAAAACGAGGCAGATTTTCTCAGCAGCACCATAAAACCGCTGCCGCCTGACACAGATTCCCTCCAGATGATGAAGGGAGGACTGATGCCTTTCATACAGAACGGCGGATTTGACGGTGTGGATATCTGTTTCCTGGCTCTTCACGGAGGAAGCGGAGAAAACGGAATGCTTCAGGGATTTCTGGACATCATGGGAATTCCTTATACAGGTACATCCCATCTTTCCAGCGCCTGTGCCATGGACAAGGATATAACCAAGACCCTTTTCCTCAGACAGGGAGTACCGACACCGAAATGGTGCATGCTTCCCGAAAGCTATGAGGAAATAAAGAAACAGCTTTCACTGCCTGTGGTAATCAAGCCCAACAAGGAGGGCTCCACCGTAGGTCTTACCGTGGTGAAAAAGGACGAGGACTACGAAGAGGCTGTAAGGACTGCACTGAAATATGACAGGGAGGTCATGGCAGAGGAATTCATCGCCGGAAGGGAATTCACCGTAGGAGTTCTGGCGGGAGAGGCACTTGCCGCAGGAGAAATAATTCCAAAGCTGTCAGACATCTTTGATTATCAGAGCAAATACATGCCGGGAGGTTCAGAAGAAATATTTCCGGCACCGATAGATGCGGAAACTGCGGACCGGATGAAAAAGCTGGCCCTGGAAGCAGCCAAGGCTGCAAAGATAGAAAGCTACTGCAGAGTGGATTTCAGAATGGATCCGGAAGGAAATCTCTTTGTATTGGAAATAAACACGCTGCCGGGTATGACCCGGGCAAGCCTTCTGCCGAAATCAGCTGCTGCTGCCGGCATAGAATTTGACGAACTCTGCGAAAGAATCTGCAGACTTGGACTTGAAAACAGAAAATAACGGAGCATATTATGGGAAAGAAGAATAACATTGTAGAAAGAAAAAAGATTGTAACAATCCAGTACACACTCAAGGATGAGCATGAAAATGTTCTGGAAACAGACAAGACACTTACCTACCTCCACGGCTTCAAGAACATTCCGATCGGTCTTGAGGAAGCACTTGAGGGAAAAACAGTCGGAGACACATTGTCAGTGGCAGTTCCTCCTGAAAAAGCTTACGGAGACAGGAACGAAAACATGGTTTTCACCCTTCCTAAGGGAAATTTCCAGAATGACAACAGCGACATCACAGTAGGAATGGAATTTGAAACCGTTGTTGATGATGTGCCTTATATCCTTACAGTAATAGAGGTAAGCGAGGAGAGCATTACTGTTGATGCAAACCATCCTCTTACAGGAAAAGCACTCTTCTTTGATGTAAAGATTACAGACATGAGAGAAGCATACAGCGACGAGCTTGTACAGGGATTTCCTATCTCAAAGGAAAACGACGTCAGACCGACAGAGAAGAAATAATACTTCCGGAATAATCCAGGGTCAGAACGGTTCTGCAGGAAGGACACCTGAAGCGGCCGGCTCTGACACCCCGGAGCTTCCTGCTGCAGGAAGGACACGGAAAAACAACGGGAAATATCCTGCGAAGACCTGCCATGGCCTCTTCCGGAGAGCCGGCCGTCTTTATGAAACGGTCAAATCCAAGTCGGGTTATGACCTCCATTGTCTCACTTCCGGCATTAATCACAACAGCATCAGTTTCTGCACATACATTTGCCAGGACACCGCATCCCGCATCGGTAACCGTATCGGTTTTTCCCAGGTCCAGAACAAAATGTCTGCATCCCAGGGCAGCGGCACGGGATATCTCCTGCCTGAACTGCTCTGCGGTAAAAAGATTCAGCACCCCGGACACCTCTGCCCTCAGGGTATCCTCCATTTCACCGAACTTGAAAAAACTGATATTCAGATTGCTTTCAGCCATAATTCCTTCCGTATTCCTATAGAATAAGGGGTATATATTTTTTTGTCAAACCTTGATTATATCGGTGGATTGACTTAAAATTTCATCAAGGAAGAAATATGAAGGATTTTTTGCCTGTTTCACAGGAAGACATGAAAAAAAGGGGATGGGACAGCGTGGATTTTGTCCTGATTACCGGAGATGCCTATGTGGATCATCCCTCCTTCGGCACAGCCATCGTATCCAGGATACTGGAAGCAGAGGGCTTCAGGATAGGTATTGTTCCCCAGCCCGACTGGAAGAATCCCGATTCCGTAAGGATTTTCGGAAAACCGGAAATTGCCTTTCTGATAAATGCCGGCAACATGGATTCCATGGTGGCAAACTTTTCCTCCAGAACCAAAAGAAGGGGCTTTGATCAGTATTCACCCGGCGGCAGGAACAGACTGAGACCGGACAGGGCACTGATAGTGTATACCTCGCTGGCAAAACAGGCCTTCAAGGGGGTTCCTGTGGTTATCGGGGGAATCGAGGCCTCCCTGCGCCGCCTGGCCCATTACGATTACTGGAGCGATTCACTCCGCCGGTCGGTTCTGGCCGATTCCAAGGCAGACCTGCTTATCTACGGCATGGGAGAAAGACCGTTGTGGGATATCTCCACACAGCTGAAGCAGGGAAAAAAGATTACGGAAATCAAGGATGTACGGGGAACAGTGATCCGGTCATCGTCAATGCCTGAACAGGAGCATATCAATCTTCCTTTCTTCGAGGAAATTCTCTCAGACAAAAAGCTTTTTGCGGAAAGCTTCGGAATACAGTACCGGAACACAGACCCGTTCAACGGGAAAATGCTGGTGGAAAAGACCGGAAACCAGTACATTATACAGAATCCGCCGGCAAGAATTCTCTCCACAGAGGAAATGGACAGGGTATATGCACTTCCGTATATGGGCACCTATCATCCTTCCTACGAAAAGGATGGTGGAATACCGGCCATCAAGGAAGTGGAATTCAGTCTGGTCAGTTCAAGAGGATGCTTCGGAAGCTGCAGTTTCTGTGCGCTGACCTTTCATCAGGGGCGTATTATCCAGGCCAGAAGCCACGAATCCATTCTGACCGAAGCTGCCCGGCTTACAAAAAAGAAGAATTTCAAGGGATATATAAACGATGTAGGGGGACCTACCGCCAATTTCAGACAGCCGGCCTGCAGGAAGCAGCTGGTTTCAGGGGCATGTCCAGACAGACGATGTCTTTTCCCTTCCCCTTGCCCCAATCTGGAGGTAAGCCACAGGGATTATCTGGAGCTGCTGCGGAAACTGAGGAAGCTGCCCGGAATCAAGAAGGTTTTTATCAAGTCGGGAATAAGATTTGATTATCTCCTGGCCGATAAGGATATGTCTTTTTTCAAAGAGCTGTGCGAACATCACATAAGCGGACAGCTGAAAATTGCACCGGAGCATATCTGTTCCAAGGTCCTGGAGCAGATGGGCAAACCAAAGGCCGAGGTCTACAAGCGGTTTGAAAAGCTTTTTGCCGAAGAAAACAGAAGAATAGGAAAAAAGCAGTATCTGATTCCGTATCTTATTTCATCCCATCCCGGAAGCGATCTGAAGGCAGCCGTGGAACTGGCCGAATTTCTTCATGAAAAGCATTTTATCCCGGATCAGGTACAGGATTTTTACCCTACTCCGGGTACTGTATCCACCTGCATGTATTACACAGGAATCAATCCTCTGACCGGGGAGAAGGTCTACGTACCCAGAACCGAGGAGGAAAAAGGGATGCAGAAGGCCCTTCTCCATTTCCACAAGCCCGAAAACCGGGAAAAGGTGCGCAAGGCCCTGATTGCAGCAGGCAGACAGGATCTGATAGGAAGATCTCCGAAGGCGCTGATAAGGTGACCAAGATGAATATCAGCATATACCGGTACATCTACCATACCCCTGACAGCTTTGATGATATGCTGATGAGTTCCGATGGCACTGTGCTTACAGGTCTTTGGTTCCAAGGCTCACCTGACCAGAAAAAACATAACGGGCTCTACACAGAAGAATACCTGCCGGTCTTTAAGGAGACCTGCCGGTGGCTTGACATCTACTTCTCTGGCAGACAGCCGGACTTTACCCCAATATACCAGCTCTATGGCCTAACCCAGTTCCGCAGGGAAGTTTCGGAAATATTGTGCTCAATCCCCTTTGGCAAGACCAGGACATACGGCGACATCGCTGACCAGATTGCACAGAGCCGCGGTATACCCAAGATGTCTGCACAGGCGGTGGGCGGTGCTGTAGGATGGAATCCTATATGCATCATCATCCCATGCCACAGAGTGCTGGGTGCAGGAGGCAACCTGACCGGCTACGGCGGCGGACTTGAGAACAAGAAGGCACTGCTGGAACTGGAAGGAGTAAAAATATAGGAAAGGAAAATTATTTGTTGCATAATGCCACAATACGTAGTATACTGAAACAAAGGAGGATAAAATGAGCAGTACTGTAGCAATCAGGCTTTCTGATACTCTTATACAGACAGCCACAAATTATGCAAATATCAATTTTCGTACGGTTCCAAAACAGATAGAATACTGGGCTGTCTTGGGACGTTGCGCAGAAGATAATCCAGATCTTCCGCTCGGTTTTATAAAAGAATGCCTTCTGGCAAAAGAAGAAATCAGGCAAGGAAAAACCACAGAGTTTACTTTCAAGGAGAGTTGATGCAAATACGCCAGACCAATCAATTTGAAAAGGCATATAGAAAACTCCATAAAAACCAGCTTAAAGATGCTAATAAAGCTATTAGTGAAATAATTGACAACCCCCTGATTGGCATTCAGAAAAAAGGTGACCTTTCTGATGTTCGAGTCCATAAATTCAAGATGGTTAACCAACTGACCCTTATTGCCTATATATATGAAGATGCTGAAATCATACTTACATTCCTTGCAATAGGCTCACACGAAAATTTTTATAAAGATATAAAATTATAGGCTATTGCTGATGAACAATACTATGACTGTACAGGATTTCTATCCGACACCCGGCACGGTATCCACCTGCATGTATTACACAGGAATCAATCCGCTTACCATGGAAAAGGTCCATGTACCGAAAACTGAGGAAGAGAAAGGAATGCAGAGAGCCCTGCTCCATTTCCATAAGCCTGAAAACCGGGAAAAGGTCCGCAAGGCCCTGCTGGCAGCCGGAAGAAAGGATCTTATAGGAAAATCACCCAAGGCATTGATAAGGTAAAAATATGAACGCAAGAGAAACGCTGGCCATACTGTATCAGATGGCAAAAGAGGATAAGAATCTCAGGGAAAAGCTGCTGGAAACCGAAAAAAGTAAAAATTCGGCAGTAGATTTCTGCAGGATAAGCACTGAATACGGTTACCCTATGTCGGCCATGGATCTGGTAATGGAGGGAGAGGAAGCCTATGCCGAAATGTGCCGCAGCACCAACGGCGGCGGAGAGAACCACCCTCGCATACAGAATGCCGACGACCTGTACGAAATGTTCCTGGACTCCCTGAAAAAGCTCTGATTCTCCTGTTCCGCCGGACAACAAATCACCTGATCTGCAAAAATACCAACCACAACAAACAAAAACAAGATGAGAGGAAAAAGCTTTTTCATATCAATTCTAATTCAAGAAATCATCTATTCCAGTGAAAGAGGTCGCATTATCAGCTTTTTTAATTAATTTAGTTACTGCATAAAAATCACCTTTCGGAGTCTTGCAATAATAATCATCGCTCCATGTTCCTATTTCATAAACTATATAATTCCCATCAATACATTTTGTCAGATTTTTCCCACTATTAATTTTTTTTGCTATACTATCCTTATTAACCTTTCCTGTTTCCTGAAAAAGGTATATTGAGCCATCATAAGTACCGTTTATCCCAATATGAGCTTTATAAATATAGAGTGTCCAATTTGCATCTTTAGCAAGGATATATAAATAACTATCATTAATCCCCCTTGCTAACTCATCAAACTTTTTTGAGGCCAAATCTCTTTCTACCGCTTTTGTTCCTGGTCCATCTTTACTAACTTCATAGGTACCTTCTGCAAATGCGAATCCAATTGTTATAAGGAATAGAATTAAAACAAGCAGAACATTTCTTTTCATTTTTTTCTCCAGCAAGAGCAGCAGTTATAATTATCAAGAATGTTTTTTGAGATGGAATCCCCCACTCTGTCATATCCCATTCCTTTAATTATGTTTGCTATAGTTCCATCATATTGATTGATCTCTTGCTTAGAGATATTCCCTAAATATGTCTGATTTTTCTCGTTAAATAACCGCTCAATCACATAATGGGCATCAAAAATTGTACCAGGTTTAATTTCATCAATAATTTCACCTATGGCCTTTTTTAAAGCTGAACTATCCATATAGCCACCTATAAATATATATATTTTTATATAGCAATAATTTTTAGAACAAAAAATACACAGATAAGAAAGAATATATACTTAACCCTCCGGTTTCGTCTTATTCGTTCTTTTTCTCTCTCATAATACTCTGGATGATTACTATACCAATCTTCTGCACAGCCTCCACTGCAGAATTCTCCATATAAACCATAGCCATCTTTCACAGGATAACGGTTTCCACATCTTAGACAATTTCTCCACATCTCCAACTACTCCCCTATTCACCATGTATGAAAAATTTCCTTATTAGTATAGAGTATTTATATATCGGTTGTCAATTCTTATTATCTTTTTGATAATGTAATATCATTTTGCATAATGTACTCTGTAAATGTAAAAATGATTGCGGATAAGATTAAAGATTTAAGAGAAACACATCATATGACTCAAAATGCGCTGGCAAAAAAGCTGAACATAACCAGAGCCAGTGTTAATGCCTGGGAACAGGGAATTTCTGTACCAAGCACTCAATATCTTATCGAGCTTGCATCAATATTTAAGGTATCCACCGACTATCTGCTCTCTGTCAAATCAAACCAGACCATAGATGTCTCTGGCCTCCAATCCAGACAAGTTGCCCTAATTACTGAATTAGTCAGCGAACTGAAAAAAGAAAAAAACTAATCACTCTAAAGAACTCAAACTTTTTTCTCAAAAATTGAAGCAGAATGAACTTTTTTTGTGTAAATAAGTAGACGATAGACAAAAAGGGGGGTTGACAATACGTATTACACGTATAGAATTATATGAAAGATAAAGATCTGCTTAAACTATTGCTCTACAATGGATGGAGGGTGAAAAGAATCTCTGGCAGCCATTATATTCTTTCAAAAGATGGCTTGATTGAAACCGTTCCCGTGCATGGAAAAGATGTTGCGCCAGGACTTCTGAATGCAATTCTTAAGCATACGGGATTAAAGAAGGAGAATTTATGAACATTATTTATCCAGCAATTTTTCATAAAGAAGACGGGGAGTATTGGTGTGAGTTTCCAGATCTTCCTGGATGCTTCTCTCAAGATTCAACACTTATAGATGCTTTCAACAGCGCATCAGAGGCGCTGGAAGGCTATGTTCTTACCCTGCTGGAAGAGGGGAAAACATTACCCCAAAGCAGCAATTTGGAAGATATTAAAACTGATAAAAAATCTTTTGTGAATCTTATTTCAGCCCATGTATCCGATACTGGCAGAAAAATAAAGAAGACTCTGACAATTCCTTTTTGGCTGGATAAGCGGGCACAGAAACTGAATATAAACTTCAGCAAAGTTCTGCAGGATGCCCTTCTCCAAGAAGTTTTAGGAACAAAAGCCTAAGAAGCCGCCTATGAAAAAAACTTGAGCCCACCTAAAGGGCCCCTTGAGATATTGGGCACCTCAGCAGAAGCCATCCCTGGCAGTGTTACAGCCACCGGCTGTAACACTGAGCAGGGTGGCTTACTGATGGGATGAATGCTTTACTGCAGGCGGTGCTTCGGGCAAGCCGCTGAAGTTTCCGGTCGCACAGAGGATGGCTGAACATATCAGCCGACTATCCCAATACAAAGATAAAAAGCCATCAGGTTGAGCCACGAAAGCGTCCGATACCTGATGGCCTTCTACAAATTCCTTCTACGGTCGCCGGGGGCCGAACCCCGGTCGTATAGAGGAAGATGGGAGTTCAAGAGGGAAGAAACCACCTGCCGAAAAGGGGGTGTCGTCCCTCTTATCTATTATTCAGTAGGCCTCTTCTTGAAGCTCTTGCTTTCAAGAATTGCCTGTCCCTCTCCGGTCTGCTGCTCCATGAGAGCCCTTACCTTGATAGGAAGACCGAACAGAGTGATAAATCCGTTGGCATCCCTGTGGTTATAGAGCTCACCTGTTGTGAAGGAAGCAAGGTTCTCGTTGTAGAGGCTGTATTTTGAATTGGAGCCGGCACCGATGATTGAGCCCTTGTAAAGCTTTACCCTTGCCCAGCCGGTAACCTTTTCTTCAGCCTTGTCAACAAACGCCATGCAGGATTCCATGAGGGTTGTGAACCACTTTCCGTCGTAGATAAGCTCGGAAATCCTGATTGCCATTTCCTGCTTGTAGTGATATGTGTCCCTGTCAAGACAGAGATGATCCATCATTCTGTGAGCATAGTAGAGAATAGCTCCGCCCGGAGTTTCGTATACACCGCGGCTCTTCATTCCGACACATCTGTTCTCACAGATATCCACAAGACCCACACCGTTTCTTCCGCCGATCTCGTTCAGCTTGGAGAGAAGCGCAAGGGCATCCATCTTTTCACCGTTGAGTCCCACCGGAATACCTTTTTCAAATTCGATAGTCACATATTCAGGCTTATCAGGTGCCTCTTCCGGAATTGTTGTATGCTGGAGCATATGCTTGTAGTTAGGTTCGTTTTCAGGATCCTCAAGCTCAAGCCCTTCGTGGGAAAGATGCCAGATGTTCTCGTCGCGGCTGTAGGACTGGCTCTTTTTCATAGGAACCTCAAGACCTCTGTCCTCAAGGAACTTGATCTCTGCCTCGCGGCTGTCCATATTCCACTTGTCATCACGCCATGCTGCTATTACCTTGAGGTCCGGAGCAAATGCCTTGATAGCAAGCTCAAAACGGATCTGGTCATTTCCCTTTCCTGTTGCACCGTGACAGATTGCCACAGCTCCCTCCTGGCGTGCATATTCAACCAGAATCTTTCCGATAAGCGGGCGGGCTGTTGAGGTTCCGAGA
This sequence comes from Spirochaetia bacterium, assembly GCA_045606105.1. Taxonomy (GTDB): domain Bacteria; phylum Spirochaetota; class Spirochaetia; order CADAEX01; family CADAEX01; genus CADAEX01. The sequence continues at coordinate 24,802 of JAZURI010000004.1, forward strand.
AGATATTCATCCTCGTAAACTGTGTTTGCCTTCAATGCAGGCCAGATATACTCTTCAATGTATTCCCTGCGTGCATCAACAACATAGCATGCGGAAGCTCCTGTCTTCACGGCTCTAGTCTTGATTGCTTCCCAGTCGTCGCCCTGACCTACGTCAACACAGACTGCAATAACCTCGTATGAATAATTTTCCTTGAGCCAAGGAATGATTACTGTTGTATCTAAACCGCCTGAGTAGGCAAGTATGATTTTATCTGCCATATACTTCTCCTATGAGTTTTGTAATTATTTCAAAGCCTTCATCCAGCTCTTTTTCAGAAATAATGAGAGGCGGTGCCATTCTGATCACATTTGTTCCGGCGTGAAGCAGAAGAAGTCCGTTGTTCTCACATTTTTTAATGAGATCCTTTGAAAAATCTCCCTTGTATCCTTCAGGATTGTTAAGCTCGAAGCCTCTGAGCATTCCCTCGCCCCTGAGTTCTCCGATACAGTCGAACTGAGCTTTGAGAGCCTCCAGCTTTGATGCAAAATAAGCACCCTTTACCATTACTTCCATGATGAAAGGGGGATAAAGAAGGTGTTCCAGAACCTGGTTTGCAACTGCACATGCCACCGGATTTCCTCCGAAAGTGGAACCGTGGTCACCAGGCTTGATAAGCTCGTTCACCTTTTCAGGGATAAGTGTTGCGGAAAGAGGAAGACCTCCTGCAAGAGGCTTGGCCAGGGTTATGATGTCCGGATGAAGATCGACCAGCGCACATGCAAACGGATAACCGGTTCTTGTAAGACCTGTCTGAACCTCGTCTGCAATAAGGATAACATCGTTGGCAGCACATACCTCGTTGAGAGCAGCCGCAAATTCAGGTGTCATGCTCCTGAGTCCGCTTTCTCCCTGGATTACCTCCACTATAACTGCGGCATAGGTGCTGTCTACTGTTTTTTTCAGTGCTTCCACATCGTTGTAAGGAAGAAATTCAACACCCGGCATTACCGGTGCCACATCTTCCCTGTAGTGCTTGTTGTATGTACATGCAAGAGCTCCCATGGTTCTTCCGTGGAAAGAGCCCTCGAATGCGATGATCTTGCTGTTGCCTGCTCCCTTTTTTCTCAGGGAATAAAGACGTGCATACTTGATTGCAGCTTCGTTGGCCTCTGTTCCGCTGTTTCCCAGGTGAACTGCCGCAAAGTTGCCGAAATTGATAAGCTTGTCTGCCAGAAGAACAGTTTCGTCAGATGTATAAAGATTCGATGTATGGTTGATCTTCATCATCTGGTCGTATGCTGCCTTGGCCAGATCTTCCCTGCCGTGTCCCAGGGAGTTTACTGCGATTCCCGAACCGAAATCCAGATATTTCTTTCCGGTTGGGTCGTAGATATAGCATCCCTCTCCATGGTCGCAGATAAGAAATTCCGATCCGTAGTTTTTAGGAAACGGTGATTTATAAAGTTTACTCTGAGGTATCATTTTATCTCCTTAAAGAACAATGCTTGTTCCGATTTCTCTTTTAATGGTCTTGTCCAGATCGCCGGCATTCCTGTATTCTCCGATACAGATTTCCCGTACACCCTCTTCAATGGCCTTTACAGAAGACCTTACCTTTGGAATCATTCCTCCGGAAATGACGCCTGCTTCAATCTCCGCCTCAGACTGCTCCTTGGTAAGGAGGCTGATTACACTGCCATCCTTGAGAACGCCCGGAATATCGGAAATGAAGAACAGCTTGGCTGCCTTAAGGGCAGAAGAAACTGCCAGCGCCGCTTCGTCGGCATTTATGTTCAGAGCCTTTCCTCCGGCCTCCATGGAAACGGATGAAACCACCGGCAGATAACCGTTTTCCAGAAGCTGCACCAGAAGCACCGGCTTTACATCGGTTACCTTTCCTGTATGGGATACGTCACTCAGGGCCTTGCCGAGAAAAATGCTTCCGTCGCAGCCGCAAAGTCCCACGGCATCAAGTCCGCAGCTGTTTCCCAGCCTTACCAGCTCCTTGTTCATCTTGCCGGCAAGTACCATATCGGCAATTTCCATTTCAGGCGGTGTGGTAAGCCTTACTCCGTCCTTGAATACAGGCTCCAGGTTGAAAACCTTGCTGACCCTGGAAAGCTCGGCACCGCCTCCGTGTACCAGTACAAAGTTAAAGGTTCCTGAAAGAGCTTTCATTTCCCTGAAAAGCTCGGTCATGGCATTCACGTCGGAGGCTGCCTTGCCCCCGGTCTTGATTACGACAATATCCTTCATCACAGCTCTCCGTAAAGGCTGAGGCCTGCTGTTTCCTTAAGCCCGAAACGGATGTTCATATTTTGAACAGCCTGTCCGGATGCACCCTTTACCAGATTGTCGATAACAGAGAATAGCAGAATTGTGTTTCCCTGTACCTGGTAGCTGATATCACACCTGTTGGAGCCCCATACATGGGCGCTTTCAGGAAGATGTCCCGGTGTTACATTGATAAAAGGCTTGTCGCCGTAGAATTCCCCGTAGATTTTTCCCACTTCCTCGTCAGTTACAGGTTTTGCCAGGTCCACAACGGTGGTTACCTCCATTCCCCTTTTCAAAGGAACCAGGTGAGGAGTGAAGAACAGATCCAGGGAACTGTCAAAATTGCAGATCTGATCCATGATTTCTGTATAGTGGCGATGGGTCTTGCCCGGCAGATATGCACAGGTGTTTTCTGTTCTTTCGCAGAAAAGGCTCTGGAGCTTTGCCTTGCGGCCCGATCCTGAAATACCGGAAAGGGCGTTTGCCACAATCTTTCCCTTGAGCAGCCCCTTGGCCGCAAGAGGGAGAAGAGGAAGCAGGGTACATGTAGGATAACAGCCCGGATTGGCGATTATGTCTGCCTTCTTTATTGCCTCGCCGTTGATTTCGCAGAGACCGTAGGCTGAACCCGGAAGAAGATCCGGGCGAGGAGGCTCCTGACCGTAAGCCTGCATGAAAAGTGCATGGTTCTTGATTCTGAAGTCTGCCGAAAGGTCGATTACCACGCTTTTTCCGAAAAACGGTTCGCAGATCTTTGCAGATTCAAGATGAGGAAGTCCCGCAAATACCACGTCGGGATTCATTGCTGCCGCTTCCTCAAGGGTAACCAGATTTCCCTTGCAGAGATTCAGTTTTCCTTCTATAGATTTTCCGATACCGAAATCCACGGATGCTGCCGGATTCCCGAACCTGGTTGAGGAAACCGGAATAATTTCATCCACATCGGGATGATCCGCCAGAAGGCGGAGAAGAAGCATACCTGTGTAGCCGGTTGTACCGAGAATAACTGCTTTCATGTTTACTCCTGTAATATATGTAATGAAGGAAGCATTCTGTCCAGAACACGGATAAATTCCGAGCCGGAAACCCCCTCCTTAAGTACCAGTATAATGGTATCGTCACCGGCCACGGTTCCCAGAACCTCGTCGAAGCCGATGCTGTCAAAGGCTGCAGCCACTGTATTTGCGTACCCGGGCAGAGTCTTTATTACTCCCATATTAAGGGAAAATTCAATTGAGATAAAGCCCCTTTCAATATCGCCGGCAAAAAGTTTTTCCTCGTTGAAGGAATAACGGTAACCTCCGTCCGGCTTATGGGTTTTTCCCACCTTGAGCGCCTTGAGATCCCTGGAAAGAGTGGCCTGGGTAACTTCCACCCCTCTTTTCTCCAGCATATCCTGAAGCTGCTCCTGACTTTCTATTTCACTGTTCAGAATCAGGGTCCTGATCAGATTGAGTCTTTTCTGTCTTTCCATAGCACTTTGTATATTTATACTGCTTTATGCATATTTATGCAATATCCTGTATAGTGTTTCAAAAAAAATATCCCGCCGTAGCGGGATAGAAAAACATAGTCAGGTTAAAATCAGAACATCTTGTATGTTACGCCGATTACACCTTCGAAAATGTCCTTGTCAAGCTCTGCATTCTTCCATGTCTCTTCGAAATACTGTACATAGAAACCGCCGAGATCGATTGTAAAGTCACCTGCAGAGATTTCAACACCGCCGCAGTATGTGAAGCTGTCGAGACTTGGAGCAGAGAAGCTGTTTCCTCCATCCTTGCTGTTGCATCCGATACTTGTATAGAAACCGCCGAGGCTCACTGCAAACATGTCGTTGATCTGGTATTCACCTGCAAAGTTGATTTCAAATGCGTTGTCATAATCATATTCAGCAGCCTTGTTGAAGTAGATGTTTGATCCTGCTGCAAGATAGAGCTGGGAAGTTGCCTGCCAGCCGATACCGAAAGAGAGGTATGCAGGAATAACATAGTCGAATCTTGAATCCTCAACTACACCCATCATATTGCATACTGTGCTGTTTCCGGATACATCTGTGTATTCGTAATCGATGATTGATTCTGTGTGGTATGTTACGGCAAGGTCGATTGTATCAACAGGCTTGTAGTGAACGCTGAGGATACCGCCTACTCCGAATCCGGAAGCCTCTGAGTCAAGGAGAGTCTTTTCTGTTCCAAGAAGCGAAGCAGTCAGATTAGGAGCATTATCAAGAGTAATTTCTCTTGTCTGCTTTCCGTAAAGAATCTTAACGGCAGCACCTACAGCAAGTCTGTCCTCCCAGAACTGATGTGACATACCTGTAACCCATCCCAGAACAGATGATGATACATCAAGGGAATGACCCATAAGTTCATTTTTAACAAGTGGAGCCGCAGCAGACGGGATAGCACCACCGGCCACCAATCCGCCTACCATTGTGTCGATAGCTCCGATTGTATCTCCGTTACCTTTCTCATATTCCAGGGCACCGCCGCCTGCAAATACTGTCATACCTGTGAAAAGGGCTGTCTTATCCTTTTTCCACACTACTTCAAAGTTAGGATAAAGAAGTGTAGGAATGTCTGAAGAGTAATCCTTTCCGTTGATCTCGTTGGCATATTCCTTATAAAGGAACTGGTTACCTACTTCAAAGTAGAGACCGTCTTCAAGGAATGCTGTACCTGCCGGGTTGTAGAACATTGCATCCGGTTTTTTACATTCTGTGTTTTTTGCAGGGAATCTTACATAACCTGCAGACTGGTTGATCTTGTTTTCTGTTCCGCCGGCAAAAAGAGCGGTAGAAACGATCATGAAAGTGAGAAACAAAACAATTTTTTTCATTAGACAAAAATCCTCCGATAGTATTATGTCAGAAGCGGCGAGTATACCCTCCTGAACACTTTATCAGAAGAACCGGCGAATGCCGGGCAGCAAGATCTTCGTTAAAAGTAATAAAAATAATCTATATCACACAAGGTTTAGTGTCAAGATGAAAATTTAAGGGTTTTGACCGGCTTGGCTGTCAGACGGACACCTGAGGCCTTGAATCCCTTGGCATTATACTTTTCTATATCGAAGCTTTCTTCCTTGACCTTCATTCTCGGAGCCGGCTTGTAGACCAGATTTATCTTTCCCTGCTGCTTGTCTGTAAAGAAGATCAGCTTGCAGCCTTCGGGAAGGAAATCATAGCTCTTGTCGGACATGAACTTTTCCATGGCAAAACGCTTGATACAGTAATATTTCTTGTCGGCAGTCTGGTATACCACGGTAAACACATGGCTTTTGTCCACTATGCCGCAGTAGAGCATTTCCTTATCCACAAACATCTTATCGGGAACGGAAGCCACGTTGAAGCTTCCGTTTTTCTTCATTATCAGCAGCTTGTCGTAACCGGAGGCCTCCAGGATAACGTCTCCTTTTGACACCTCGTATCCGATATATCCGGTTTCCTTGTCGTAGCGTACCTTGAGGTCCTTGCGGGCCACTTCCCTTACATCCACACGGTTGAAGCCGGTAATGACTGTCCTGCGGGGATAAAGAGCTCCGTACTTTTCCTTTATGCCGGTTATGAATTCGGTTGCATATCCCACCAGGTCTCCCAGATGCTTCTGCACCAGCTTAAGCTGTGCCTTGATTTCGGCCATTTCCTTCCTGGCCTTGTTTATGTCGTAGAGGGAAATACGGCGAATAGGGATCTTGAGCAGGGTTTCCACGTTTTCTTCGGTGATTTCCCGCCTGATCTGATCCATGAACGGCTCAAAACCATCCAATACTGCCTTGTTCACCGCTTCTTTGGTCTTCATCTCCTCGATGGCCTTGTAGATGCGCTCCTCAATAAAGATTCTTTCCAGGGTACGGAGATGGAGCTTTTCCTGAAGCTTTGCCTCCTCCAGAAGGAGCTCTCTGCGGAGAATCTCCACCAGCTGATCTGCCTGATGCCGGATAACGTTGCCGACAGTCATCTGAACCGGTTTTCCGTCCTTGATTACCAGCAGATTGACAGAAACTGAGCTTTCGCACTCGGTAAAAGCGTAAAGGGCATCCACAGCATCTGCCGACTGGACTCCCCTCGGAAGCTTGATTTCTATTTCCACCTTGTCGGTGGTGAAGTCGCTGATGGAAGCAACCTTGATTTTCCCCTTCTTGGCAGCCTTTTCTATGGAATCTATGAGAGTTTCCGTATTCTGACCGAAAGGAAGCTCCCTGATTATTATCTTTTTAGGGTCCGATGTATCCAGCTTGGCTCTGATAAGCACCTTGCCGTTTCCGTCTGCGTAGCCCGACACATCCAGAAGTCCTCCCGTAGGGAAATCGGGATATATCTCAGGTTCGCCGCCCCGGAGAGCAAGCACCATGGCATCCAGCACCTCGGTAAAGTTATGGGGAAGAATCTTGGTGGACATGCCGACCGCAATTCCCTCAGCCCCCATGATGAGTACCACCGGAATCTTGGCCGGAAGCACCACAGGCTCCTTGGTCCTGCCGTCGTAGGATGGCTCGTATTCTGTGATTTCGGGATTGTAAAGCACCTCTTTTGCCAGAGGCAGAAGACGGCACTCGATGTATCTGGCAGCTGAAGCTCCGTCCCCGGTATAGAGGTTTCCGAAGTTTCCCTGCTTGTCTATGAAGAGATCCTTGTTGGCCAGGTTTACCAATGCATCCCCTATGCTGGCATCGCCGTGAGGATGGAGCTTCATGGTTTCGCCCACCACGTTGGCCACCTTGATGAACTTTCCGTCATCCATATTGAAGAGAGTAGCCATTATACGGCGCTGTACCGGTTTCAGACCGTCTCCGAGATGAGGAATAGCCCTGTCCTTGATTACATAGGATGCATATTCCAGAAAATTCTGATCAAAAAGGGTATCCACATAATATGATGACATCAGATCAAGTTCTCCATAATGTATTCTTTGCGTTTAGGGGTATTGCTTCCCATATAGAAATCCAGCAGTCCCTGTACCTGCTGTCTGTTCTGGATTCCCACCTGCACAAGCCTGATATCGGCACCTATGAACTGTCCGAATTCATTCGGGGAAATCTCTCCCAGTCCCTTGAAACGGGTAATTTCCGCATTGGCAATCTTCCTGGCCGCCGCATCCCTCTCCTTTTCGGAATAGCAGTATTTGGTCACTTTCTTGTTGCGCACACGGAAAAGAGGTGTTTCCAGCACATAGACCCTGCCTGCAGCCACCAGTTCCTCGTAATAGCTGAGGAAAAAGGTAAGAAGAAGGTTTCTGATATGGAAGCCGTCGTTGTCGGCATCTGTTGCTATGACTATCTTGCCGTAACGGAGATCATCGATACTGTTTTCAATGCCCAGAGCCATGGTCATATTGTAGAATTCCTCATTCTTGTATATCTCGGTACGTCCCTTGCCGAAAACATTCAGCGGCTTTCCTCTGAGCGAGAAGATAGCCTGGGTATAGACATCCCTGGAGCCTACCATGGAACCGGAAGCAGACTGTCCCTCTGTAAGGAAAATCATGGAACCGGCACCCTTTTCCCCGTCCTGCAGATGGTACTTGCAGTCCTTAAGCTTCGGAATCTTGAGGGCTATCTTCTTTGCCGCCTCCTTGGCCTCTTTCTTGACCAGGTTCAGCTCCTTCCTGAGCTTTTCGTTACGGATAATTATATCTTCAAGCTTCTTGGCTTCATCCACATGCTTGTGAAGATAATCCTCCACGCCGCTTTTCACTTCGCTGACAATCCAGCTGCGGATTTCGGTATTGCCCAGCTTGTTCTTTGTCTGGCTTTCAAATACAGGCTCTCTCAGCTTGATGGAGATACAGCCTGCCATGCACTCCCTGACATCCTGCCCGGTATATGAGGTCTTGAAATATTCGTTTATTCCCTTCAGAACCCCTTCCTTGAAGGCACTGAGATGGGTTCCTCCGTCACTGGTATACTGGCCGTTTACAAATGAAAAATAGGTTTCGCCGTAGTTGTGGGTATGGGTAAAAGCCACCTCAAGCCGTTCATTTCTGAAATAGACGGTTTCGTAATGGGTCTCCTCCCCCACCTCGCTCTGCAGCAGGTCATAAAGCCCCTTGTCGGAAAAGAAGCTCTCCTTTCCGAGCACCAATGTAAGGCCCCGGTTCAGATAGGCATAGTTCCAGAGTCTTTTTCTTACAAAGTCAAGATTATATTCGTATTCCCCGAAAATCTCATTATCGGGAATAAATTCCATAAATACGCCGTTCCGTTCTTTGGTACCGCTTCCGCTTCTTTCGGAAATCAGCTTGCCCCTTTCGAAGATTGCCTCCTGAAAGTTGCCGTCCCTGACCGATACCACACGGAAATACCGGGAAAGGGCGTTTACCGCCTTGGTTCCCACACCGTTGAGTCCTACGGAGAACTGGAATACATCGTCGTTGTACTTGGCACCGGTATTGATGACGGAAACACATTCCACCACCTTTCCCAGAGGAATTCCCCGGCCGTAGTCCCTGACCTTGACCCGGTTATCCTTTATATCAACCACGATTTTCTTTCCGTAGCCCATGATATATTCGTCTATGCTGTTGTCGATTACTTCCTTCAGCAGGACATAGATTCCGTCATCGGGATTGTTTCCGTTTCCCAGACGGCCTATATACATTCCGCTTCTCTTGCGGATATGTTCGAGGGAGCTCAGTGTCTGTATTTTACTTTCGTCGTATTCCTGAGCCTTCTTCATCAGAGATCTCCGAAACGTTCAAGAACCCAGCGGCCCTTTTCATAGGAAAAAACATTGAAGCTTGTGTTTCCGACCTTGAAGCAGCGACGGGCATTTACCGAAATTCCCAGTGCTATGCGGGTAAAGAAATCGACCCATCCCCTGTGTGTCACCACCAGGATGTTCTCTCCGGCATGATTCTCGGCAGCATAGGCCATGAAATCGGAAATCATATCCACATATTCCTGCTTGCTCTGTCCTTCCGGAATTTTATAATCCATGTCATCAGAAACTGCTTTTTTGAAATCTTCAGGGAAATGCTCCTTCACATAGGCCCAGTTATGCCCCTCGAAGATTCCCATATTTCTTTCCATAAGCCGGGGATCGTCGGTAATTTCCAGCCCCAGGCTTTCATTTATGTATTCAGCTGTCTTTCTGGCTCTTCCCAGACTGCTTGTATAGATTTTTGCAAACTTCATGCCGGAAAGCTTCTGCCCCAGCAGCTTTGCATGCTCAATCCCTTTGAGAGTAAGCGGGCTGTCCTTGACCCCCTGCATCTTGTCCTCAAGATTCCATTCGGTTTCACCGTGTCTTACTATTGATATGCGAGTTATGTTTTCCATTGGTTTTCTCCCGGTTGTTCAGAGGCCGGTCTTAAAAGCCCCGGTTTTTTCTTATTTTATCATAAGCTTCCTGAATCTGTGCAAATTTTTTGTTTGCAAATTCGGTAAATTCTTCAGGAAGACCCTTTGAAGCTATAACATCGGGATGATATTCCTTGATAAGCTTCTTATATTTTGTCTTGATAATATCTACACTGTCCTGCTCCGAGCAGCCCAGTACGGAATAGGCACCGCTTAACGAACCGGCACCTGCAGCAGACTGATAGCCTGAATTCTGTCCGTAGCCGCTATCCCTTTCCCGGTTGCCCTGCTCCCGGTTCTGATTGTATTTATTCTTGAGCATTGTCACATTGTATGCCGGATACTGCAGGCACATGGCCACCTTGGCAATGAACTGTTCCTCTCTGGCATCAAGCACGCCGTCTGCACAGGCTACCCTTACCAGGATATCCATCATAAGATCCAGCATCTGGGTTTCGCCCCTGAAGCAATCGGCAAACTGCTCCGCAAATCTCTCAAAAGGCTCAGAGGAGGAGGCCGCAGTATCAAAAATCCTTAATGCAAAATCCCTGTCCTGAGGATGAAATCTCAGTTCCTCCGTGATGAAGCGCTCGGTAATATCCCTTTCGCACCCCGATACCTTTCCGTCAGCTGCCGCAAGCTTGCCCAGAAGAGAAAAAGCTGCAACAAAGAAGGTCATCTGACGGTTCTGGTTGCCATTTCTCATCCCTTCTTCCCGGTACATTCCGGAATCATTTGCTTCAGAATATCTTTTTTTATTGTCAAAGCTGTGACCGATAGCCACACCCAGGACAGCTCCCAGCGGACCGAACAACATGGATCCGAAAATTCCGCCGATTATTTTACCGCCTATAGCCATTATTTCCCCATAATTGTTATATTCTTAATAATTATATAGGTTTAACAACTGATTGACAAGGCTTTATGTTGAAATGTAATCTACGATAAATGGGAAGAAAATTATCTGAGTACATTATTTTTGCCGCAATGCTGATTCTGATATCAGGCTGCAGACTCAACTACAAGGAGGCTGACATAACCGACACCTTCTCCGATTCGGTTCCCAACAGCATCCTTACCTCTTTTTCCCAGACTGTAGTGGAAAACAAGGCTACGGCATACACAGTGGAGGCTGACAGGGCCGAGCTTTACGACAAGACCTCCGCCACCTATTTTGAGAACATAAGCTTCAAGGAATTCGATTCCGAAGGAAATGTGGGAACCGAAGGAGCCGCACGGAAGGCCACCTATTACAGCAACAACGACAACATCATCTTTGACGGCGACATGATAATCAATTCCAAGGAGCAGGATTTCATAGTCCGCAGCAATTACATGGAATGGGACAACAAGAACAGAATACTCAAAAGCAGGGACGATACACCCGTAACCATAGAGCAGGGAGAAGGAACCTATATTTCAGGCAGGGGCTTCATTTCCGATGCAGCCTCAAAAACCTTCACATTCCTGGAAAAGGCTGAAGGAAGATTCTTCAAGGAAGAGGAAGAAAACGATGAAGAAAACAATTAGTCTGCTGATTCTGCTTGTACTCTTTGCCGGACAGCTTCATGCCTCCGACGATTTCTCTTTTTTCGGAGACAGGCTTTCTTCCGTCAGGGCAAAAGGGAGAGAACAGACCGTTCTGCGGGGAAATGCGGGAATAGTTTCATCATCCACATCAATCAAGGCCGATTATATTGAAATCTTCGGAGATGACAATGAATTTGCCGAATGCACGGGCAATGTGGAGGTCCGGGACAACGAAAAGGGGATTTTCCTCAAGGCTGGAAAGCTTTTCTTCAACAGAGAGGATGATATAATCAGGGCAGAGGGCTCCGCTGTCATGGAGGATGCCAGAAACGAGGTGGTAGCCAGAGGAAATTTTCTGGAATACCGCGGCAAGGACGAAGTCTGCATGATACAGATCGGGGTCAGGATCTTCAAGGATGAAATGGTATGCCGTTCGGAATTTGCGGAATACAGCAGGAATGACGAGATACTCAGGCTTTCGGGAATGCCGGTGGTTTATCGTGAGGATGACGAATACAGGGCCCTGAGGATAATCATAGACATAGACAAGGATGAAATCACCCTGGAGGGAAGGGTTTCCGGAAAGATCTTCTCCGAAGATAATGAAAACGATGAAACTGAGGAAATTGAGGAATCTGAAGAAACCGAAGAAGACGAGAAAGAGGAAGCAGAGGAATGAGCAATATTTTTGATGACGGCGAACATCTGACCGTACGGGGTCTGAAAAAGGTTTTCGGCAGAAAAACAGCAGTTGCGGGAATAGATTTCACCATGTACAAAGGGGAAATCGTAGGCTTTCTCGGACAGAACGGTGCAGGAAAAACCACAGCCTTCTACATGATTGCAGGATTTATCAAGCCTACCGACGGACAGATACTTCTGGGGGATACCGAAATATCAAAATACCCTATGTACAAACGGGCACAGATGGGAATATCTTACCTTCCTCAGGAGCCTTCCATTTTCAGGAAGCTTACCGTTGAAGAAAACATAAATGCGGTTCTGGAAACCAGAAAGGATATTTCAAAGGAAGAAAAGAAGAGAATCCTTGAAGAGCTTATCGAGGAATTCGGAATAGGACATATCAGACGTCAGATGGCCTTTACTCTTTCGGGAGGAGAACGGCGAAGAACAGAAATAGCCAGAGCCCTTTCCATGAAGCCTAAATACCTGCTGCTGGATGAGCCCTTTTCGGGCATCGACCCTATTGCCGTAGCAGAAATCAAGGGAATCATCAAGAAATTCTCCGACAAGAATATCGGTGTACTTATTACAGACCATAATGTCAGGGATACTCTGGATATCACAGACAGAGCCTACATCATCAGCAAGGGACAGATTGTGGTACAGGGAAGCAGGGACGATATCCTGGCTGATGAGCTTGCAAGAAAGACCTACCTGGGCGAATCCTTCTCCATGTAATCTTTCTCAGATTCGGTAAACATTGCAATTTCATGCAATTTAGCTCTAAGCAGATTTTTATCAGGCAGCTTAAATGTATAATCAGCAACCATTGCCGGGGAAAGACTGCTGCTTAAAGCATACTCGACAACTGTATCATCTTTACATGTGCAAAGAATCAGGCCGACACTGGGATTCTCATGTTCATTCCTAACATCCCTATTCAATGCTTCCAGATAAAAATTCAGCTGTCCCAGATGTTCAGGTCTGAATTTACCAACCTTGAGTTCAACGGCAACAAGACACGAAAGAACCCGGTTATAAAATAACAAATCAACAAAAAAATCAGTATTTCCAACTTGAATTCTATATTCTTCATCTATAAAAGTAAAATCTTTGCCAAACTCCAGTATAAATTTTTTAAGATTTGCAATAATGGATTTTCTTAGATCTTTTTCTTTGAATTTTTTAGGAACATCTAAAAATTCCAGCACATAAAAATCTCTGAATGCTGCAACAGCAGGATATTGTTTTATAAGAGAATGGTGTTTAGATGCATATAGGATATTTCGTTCATAAAGCATACTGTCAATCTGTCTTTCCAATTCTCTTTTTCCGTAATTGTTATCAATACAAAGCCTGATATAAAATTCCTTGGCTTCATCTGTTTTACAATTAGACATGATGATCAGATTATTTGACCATGTAATTTCTCTCACCAGTGGTGAGAGTTTTTCATTTTGACTATAAGTTTCATAAAATTGCTTCATCCTCCAAATATTCTGAGAAGAAAATCCACTTGCAGAAGGGTATGTCTGTTTAAGAAAACATGAAAAATCCCTTACTACCCCTTTTCCCCAGCCATCAGAAGCTGCTTTTTCACTGACAAACTTACCTATCTGCCAATACATCTCAATCATTTCAGCATTTACGGCTTTAATGGCTCTTGTTTTAGCCCTTTCTATAATTTCAATTATATTATTAAAATCGTTGATATATCTGATTATTTCTGTCATTTTTATGTCCGCTCATATCAAAAACAATAAAAAATGACAGTTTGATTCAATTTCGAATCCTTCTCCATGTAAAAAGGACAAAAAAAACTCTCACCGATGGTGAGAGTTTTATACCGGCGGTCGGAGTCGAACCGACACAGAGTTGCCCCCGACAGATTTTGAGTCTGTTGCGTCTACCAATTTCGCCACGCCGGCCTGTGTTGTATTTCATAAACTACATTGACTTTTCTTTTTTGTCAATCAATAATATCAACGATGTATACCAATTGCTCATTATGTCCAAGAAAATGCGGCATTGACAGAACCGCCGGAAAAACCGGTTTCTGCAGAGCCGGAGAGAGAATACGCCTCTCCTGCGCCACACTCCACTACGGGGAAGAGCCACCTATTACAGGCAAGGGGGGAAGCGGTACCCTTTTCTTTACAGGCTGTACACTTCAGTGCAGATTCTGTCAGAATCATCAAATAAGCAGAGGGGGAATCGGCCGGGATATAAGCACCGGTGAATTTGCCGATATCTGTCTTCAGCTTCAGGACAGAGGAGCCGAAAACATAAACCTGGTTACAGGCACCATGTACATTCCGTCCATTGCGGAGGGAATAACCAAAGCCAGAAAATCGGGGCTGGAAATTCCGGTTCTGTGGAATTCATCCGGCTACGAGGATATGGATGCGCTGGATATCATCAACAGCTTTACCGACGTATATCTTCCCGACATAAAGACTCTGAACCACACCTTTGCACGCTATTTCTTCAATGCACCCGACTATCCGGAAAGGGCAAAGGAGGCAGTGGAAAAGATGGCCGGATTCGGAAAACCTGAATTCAGGAACGATAAGATAATAAAAGGAACCATAGTACGCCATCTGGTTATTCCGGGCTATGTGGAAATGACTGAAAAGGTACTCAGATGGTATGCCGAAAAGCTTATGGACAAGGCGCTGATTTCCGTCATGTTCCAGTACTCTCCCGAAGCGGCGGAAGGAGACGGCTTTCCCGACAGAACCCTGTCAAAAAGTGAAATGGACATGGTTTACGCCCTGCTGGACGAATACGGCATAGAAGACGGCTTTATCCAGGAGGAAGAGATTTCCGACGAATGGAACCCGGACTTCAACAACAGATCTCCTTTCCCGGGAGGAACAGGAAAAACAGTATGGCACTGGAAGGACTGAAAAAAAAGCTGCTGATTATTCTTTTTTCCACCGCAGTTGTACTTCAGGCTCATGGCGTAACGGTCAGGGAAATAGAGGTAGAGGGGCTTAAAAAGACAAATCCCGAAAGATTCATGAAGCTTCTGGAACGGTACAAAGGGAAAGAAGCCGACACCGAAGCTGTTACGGAAACCATACTCCGGACAGGGATTTTCGAAACTCCCGAAACAGAAGTCACCGAAGAGGGAACACTCCGTATCAAAGTAAAGGAAAAATTCTCCTTTCTCCCCATTCCCTTTGCCTCTGCATCATCAGGCACCTATATGGGGGGCTTGGTCATCATGGACAACAATGCCTTCGGTCTCATGAACAGTCTGGCGGCAGGAGGTTTCTTTTCAGACAGCTCCTACAGCTTTTTCGCCGGATACAGCCACAGACAGGGTGCCGACGAACCATTCGGATGGCAGTTTGCAGTCAACAGCGGAAAAACCGATGCAGAAACAGAAAATGAATACGGCACCGTGCTTCATAGGTACTCCGGCACCAAATACGGAATCTCGGGAGGCATCAGCTGCCGGCCGCTTCCGGGAATAAGGCTGGGAACCAAGGCAGGCTACAGGACCTTTGACGGCGAGCCTTCGGTTCCGGTATCTGTTTCGGCCTCTGCAGGGAAAAGCAGCTGGAACGGCATCTTCATGAATACATCCTCTCTGGACATAACGGCAGAACACTCCTTCGGCTCGGAAGACAGGAGCTTTTCTTCAATTACCGTAAAGGGACTCTGGGAACAGCCCCTGCCCGGCAGGCTCAGACTTACGGCAGAAGCCGGCTGGTTCCATGCCCCTGATATTCCCCCTGAATACGCAGAATCCCCTTCCGTAACCGGAATCTCCCTTCTGGGAAGCAGATACAAGGTTTCTTCCGCCGCCTCCTGCGGCGCCGGCCTGGAATGGTGTGCCCTGAATCTGCCTTTCGGGATGCTGACCCTTTACGGACAGTATCAGCTGGCATATCTGGAAAATGTGACTTACGGGGAAACTCCTGCTCACGGACCTGTGGCAGGAATAAGATTTTACCTGAAAAAAATAGCATTCCCGGCCATCAACATCTATACTTCGTACAATGCCGACACCGGGAATCTGCGCACCTCGGCAGGAGCAGGATTCAGCTTCTGAATCAGAGAGCCTTTTCTGCCAGGCGGTTTACTCTCTTTATGAATGCCGCAGGATCCCGGATAGGAGCTCCTTCTGCAAGTTTTGCTTCATCAAGAAGAATAAAGCTGATATCTTCGATTGTCTGACTCTCCTCTGTTGCAGCCAGTCTCTTTACGATCTCGTGATCCGGATTGATCTCAAGCACCGGTGCAAATTCGGCATCCTGCTGTCCGATGGAACGGAGAATTGCCTGCATCTGGATAGTAGGATCGTTTTCGTCGGCTACAATACAGGACGGAGAATCGCTGAGTCTGCTTGAAGCAATTACGCTCTTTACGGAATCTCCCAGAACCTCCTTGATCTTTTCAAGCAGCGGCTTGATTGCCTCAGCCTTTTCTTCTGCCTTTTCATCCTTCAGCTCTTCGGCAGAGCCTTTTCTGTTTACGGAAACCAGATCGTATTCCTTGTATTTTCCGATGTTAGGAATAACAATTTCGTCAATCCTGTCATCCATTACCAGAACTTCATAACCCTTTGCCTTATAGGCTTCCACCAGAGGGGAATTCTTGAGGGCTGTCTCCTTTCCGCCGGAAATGTAGTAGATGGACTTCTGTCCTTCCTTCATTCTCTCCACATACTCTGCAAAGCTTGTAAAACCGTCCACAGCTGTGGATCTGAAGCGGATAAGATCCATGAGTGTATCCATGTTGGACCAGTCTGAATAGAGCCCTTCCTTGAGTACAGCGTTGTACTGCGCAATGAACTCGCCGTACTTTTCCTTGTTGGAGGTGCTGAGAGCCTTGAGCTCTGAAAGAATCTTCTTTACGGATGCGTTGCGGATTGCTGCCATTACCTTGTTCTGCTGGAGAATCTCACGGCTTACGTTGAGAGGAAGATCCTCGGAATCGATCACGCCCCTGAGGAAACGGAGATATACAGGGAGAAGCTCCTGGTCGTCATCTGTAATGAAAACCCTGGAAACATAAAGCTTTACACCCGGCTTATAGTCCGCATGCAGCATATCGAACGGCGCCTTTTTCGGAATATAGAAAAGTGTTGTGTATTCCAGTGTACCTTCCGCCTTTGTGTGGATATAGAAAAGCGGATCCTCTGTATCGTGGGCAAAATTCTTGTAGAATTCGTTGTAATCCTCTTCTGTAAGCTCTGACTTGGAGCGCTTCCAGAGAGCTGATGCAGAGTTAATCTGCTGGATTTTCTTCTCACGGATTTCCTTAGGATCCTTTTCGTCCCCTTCGTATCTGATGGCTGTGTATTCGAGATAGATAGGAAATGAAATGTGGTCAGAATATTTCTTGATAAGCATTTCAAGCTGCCAGCGTACGGCAAATTCCTTTCCTTCGTCATTGAGAAACAGAGTGATTTCGGTTCCGTAGTTTTCCTTGGCAGCAGGAGAGATGTCAAATTCCCCCTTGCCCTCGCTGGACCATTTCCATGCCTGACTGTCGCCTGCCTTTCTGGAAAGAACCTCGATACGGTCCGCAACCATGAAGGCGGAGTAGAAACCTACACCGAACTGTCCGATAAGGTTGGAATCCTTTCTGGCATCTCCTGTAAGACCGGCCAGGAAGCTCTTGGTTCCTGACTTGGCAATGGTTCCGAGATTCTGAGCCAGATCCTTTTCGTCCATACCAAGACCTGTATCTGCAATTGTAAGAGTCTTTGCCTCTTCGTCAAAACGGATATCGATTCTGTATTCCTGATCCAGATTCTTGAACCTGTCATCTGTCAGGGCCAGATATTTGAGCTTGTCCAGGGCATCGGAAGCGTTGGAAACCAGCTCTCTCAGAAAAATTTCCTTGTTGGAATAAAGAGAATGAATGATGAGATGCAGAAGCTGTGAAACTTCTGTCTGAAACTGATGTGTCGCCATTTGAATTAAACTCCTTTATTAAAATATAATAAATTTAAGGTTTACAGGCAAGTTCTTTTCAAGGCATAAAAAAACCCCGTCCGGAAACGGGGCTTATTAAAGTCAGACCTTTAAATCAGTAATCTATTCCGTCAACGGAAATAAATCCGTCTCCGTCGTTGCTTACATCTGCTTCGCTGCCGCGGAGTGTTGCACCTGTACAGGTTATTCTTCCGTCAGGGTTGTAGCTTTCGACATATGTTGCAAGTGCATAATGTCCGGTATATGTTCCCCCCTCAATTTCAACTGCTCCATTGTAGGATGCAACTACTGCAGTACCCTGCCAGTGTGCCTCTCCTACATAATTGGATGTTACGGTACAGTCCTTGATCTTAAATGCCTCTCCTGAAAGATCTGAACGTGAAACTTCAATACATGCACCTTTTCTGGAAACAACTTCTGCTCCTTCAATTAAACCCTTGCATGCATAAAGGAAAATACAGTTTTCATTTCCGAAATAAGCATCATTGCTTGTCTTTTCAAAGTATCCGCCCTTGATTTCTACTGTAGCATAAGCCCAATGCATACAACCAGGCGCAAATGACCATGAACAGAATTCATTTGCTTCTTCGTGAGCATAGGTGGTAATTACACTTTTACTTGCAACAGCCCTTACATCAGTCAGCTTGATTACAGGACCGTTGTCAGGGTCTTCTGTAGGGTTATAGAGGATAATAAGTCCGCAATGAGGTTTGTTTTCTCCGATAAGAGTTACGTTCTCGAGCTCAAGTGTTGCTCCCGGACCCACCTTGAAAAGGGCCTCCACCGGTTCGTTAGCTTCAATCACTGTTCCACCGGCTGCTCCGTCCTTCATTGACTTTCCGCTGCCTGCAGACTGTCCCTTGATTACAAGACTTCCTCCATCTTCAACAACGAATGCCGAACCGGAACCTTCATACTCGATTTCTGAATCGCCTGTAAG
>JAZURI010000005.1:0-78619 GCA_045606105.1 Spirochaetia bacterium
TGTTATAGGGGCATCCAGATCCACGTCATCTGTAACATAAAGAGTCTCTCCGGACTTCAGGTCTGCTATGGCCTGTGCAAGGTCGTCACCTGCCTTGAATACAGGAGGCTGGCTGCTGTTGTCACATGAGAACATAACACATATGGCACAAAGAAGTGCTGTGATAGCAATAAATTTTTTCATAATCAATCTTCCTTTTAACTAAATTTTGCAGAACTTTACCACGGGGGGGGGGGGGCTGTCAAGCATAAAGCCTGGTAAATAATTATCACTTAAGTAGTACTAAAAAAAATCCCAGCCGGTCGGGCGGGGTAATATTAAAATCTATCCGGGTTACCAGATCAGTGTGGCAAAGTAGTCGTCCAGGGTTTCTGCACGGCGGATCTGCTTTACTGAACCGTCTTCCTTCAGCAGCAGCTCTGCGGAACGGAGCTTTCCGTTGTAGTTGAAGCCCATTGCAAACCCGTGGGCACCGGTTTCGTGGATAACAATGGTGTCGCCGATCCTGATTTCAGGCATCTTCCTGTCAATGGCAAACTTATCGTTGTTCTCGCAGAGGGAACCGGTGATATCGTAGGTAAATTCTTCTTTTCCCTCAGGATTATCCATGTTTGTAATATGATGATATGCACCGTAAAGGGCCGGTCTCATGAGGTTGGCCATGCAGGCATCAAGCCCGATATAGCTCTTGTAGGTGTTCTTTGTATGGATGGCTGTGGTCACAAGATATCCGTAAGGGCCTGTAACCATACGTCCGCATTCCATTACCACCTTCAGAGGAGCAAGCCCTGCAGCTGAAATATATTTTTCATATTCCCTGCGGATTCCTTCGGAAACATATTCCAGATCCACTGCCTTCTGGTCAGGCTTGTACGGAATACCGATTCCCCCTCCCAGGTTCACGAACTCAAAGCTGATTCCCACTTCCTCGGAGATTTCAGCTACCAGCTCGAAAAGGAGCTTTGCAGTTTCAATGAAGTAATCGGGATTGAGCTCGTTGGATGCAACCATGGTATGGAGACCGAAGCGTTTTGCCCCTTTGGCTTTCATGATTCTGTATGCTTCAAAGAGCTGAGGTCTTGTAAGTCCGTATTTTGCCTCTTCCGGCTTTCCGATAAGGGCATTTCCCCCCTTGAGAGGACCCGGATTGTATCTGAAGCATGCCAGCTCAGGGATTCCGCCGTTTTCTTCAAGAAAATCGATATGGGTAATTTCATCCAGATTGATTACGGCTCCCAGCTCGGAAGCCTTCCTGTATTCGGAAGCAGGGGTATCGTTGGAGGTAAACATGATCTCCTCTCCCTTCAGCCCCACCTTTTCGGACATTACCAGCTCTGCCATGGATGAACAGTCGGCACCCATTCCCTCCTCCTTGAGAATCTGCAGGATGGCAGGGTTAGGAAGAGCCTTTACGGCAAAATAATTCCTGAAGCCTCCCGGAACCCAGGAAAAAGCCTTGTAGAAGCGACGGGCATTCTCCCTAATCGCCTTCTCGTCATAGATATGAAACGGAGTAGGGTTCTCCGCAATGATCTTTTTAATCTGTTCGTTTGTAAATGGTATTTTTTTCAACATAACTATTTATATATTGTTATTGTCTTTTTTTGTCAACTTTGTTATCTATAATAATAGATATGCTTATTGATATAATCATCATTATTGTTTTACTTCTGTTGTCAGCTTTCTGTTCGGCATCGGAAACAGCTTTTACATCACTTTCACTGCTGCAGGTAGAAAATCTTGCTTCTTCAAAGGGCAAACAGGGAAAACGGATCAAGGCAATGTATGAGAAGCCTGATATTTTCATCGCTACCGTACTTATCTGCAACAACCTGGTAAACATCAGCCTTTCAGCTTATGTAACAAGCTATACCATCAGAACCTGGGGAAACGAGGCAGTGGGTGTAGTTACCGGAGTTCTCACCCTTCTTATTCTCATCTTCGGAGAGGTTACTCCAAAGAACATGGCCATTGCATGGAACGAAACCATTGCCCTTTACACAGCGCCTGTCTTTGCAGCCTGCTCAATCATTCTCTATCCTGTTATAGTGGTCATCAACAGCTGCAGCAACTTCATGACCCGCATCATCGGAAACAGGAACAGCAAGAAAATGTCTGCAGAAATGATCTACAGCCTTATCAGCTATGCCGCCAACAAGGGGCTGGTAAAGGATTATGAAAAAAGAATGGTTCAGGGGGTTTTCAACCTGGGACACAGCACCCTCAGGAATATAATGACCCACAGGACCGATGTATTTTCACTGAAACAGGACTGTAGCGTTTCCGAGGTCATAGAGACAGTGGACAAGCTCCGTTTCTCCAGAATCCCTATTTTCGATGAAAATCCCGAAGATATTGTAGGTATAGTCAAGACCTCCCGTATCATGAAGGAACTCTGGAACGACCGTTATGACACAAAGCTGAAGGATATTGCGGAAGAGGCACTCTTTGTTCCCGAAAGCCGGAAAATCAGCCAGGTTTTCAAGCAGATGAAAAAGGAAAAGGAGCATATAGCCGTGGTTCTCGATGAATACGGCGGACTTGCGGGTATCGTGACACTGGATGATATCGTGGCAGGTATCCTGGGTGAGATTTCCGACGAAAGCGAAGAGCCGGAAACAGAAAAGGTAATCAAGATATCGGCCCGGGAATTCATAATCTACGGAGAGGCCCCTGTGGCATCGATAGATGAAAAATTGAAGATATCGCTTCCGTGGGACAACAGCATCCGTACCATCGGCGGTCTCTTAATAAAATATATAGAAAGAATTCCCGCTACCGGGGAAGAGGTTTATATCGAGAAATTCAGATTTATTATCGAAGATGTATCTGACAGACAGATACTCAAGGTAAGGTTATTTCTCCCCGATCCAGAATAATCCGGCTTGAACCGTCCTCAAAGAACAGCTCTATGGTAGGCATTCTCACCAGTCCGTCCAGATGGATCAGTGCAGGGGCATCCTCGTCGTAATTGCTTCCTATGGCTATATGACAGGTCCTGAAGGCTTTTTCGTCCTCCAGCATGTTACCTCTGATTTCCGCCGCAGGATTAAGTCCGATTCCCACCTCGCCCAGGTTTCTGGCATTGCGGGCATATTCCGGAGAACAGTTTTTCCCGCCCTGAAGCACGGTATCCTCAAGAACGGCAGCATCGGGAGATTCATCCGAATTGAAGCTTACGCAGAAGCCCTTCTCCACCCTGGCTCTGATGGGATTGCTGATTACGATATCCCCGGACTTCACGGAAATGCTTCCGTCAAAGACTATTGTCCCCTCGGAGGTTCCCAGCTCAGGAGAAATGAATACCTCTCCGGCAGGAATGTTTCCCCCGGCACCAGGATATGAAAAGTTTCCGTCATCCTCAAAGGCCTTTCTGTTCCGGAGTCCGACCTGAAGATCGGTACCGCCCGGCGAGGTGATATGCATCCTCTCTGCCCTGTCCAGCAGCTCCTTGAGTCTGATACAGTTCGCCTTGAGCTCCTCATAGCTTATAGGCACTGTCCTGATGAACATATCGCGGGTAATGCCCGGGGTCCAGAAGGAACGCACCTTCTTTGTCTCCATGAGGTAATGAAAAGTATTGTTTATCTCCTTGCCGTCCAGTATGTAGGGATGCTCAACCGCCGCCTTGTCCTTCCCCAGCTTGTTATGGCTTACGGAAAGAATAATGTCAGGTTCGCTCTTTATGGCTGCAATGACAGATTCATCGGCATAATCGAACTGAGTCTTCACCGGCTGTACCGCAATAACAGGAAGAGCCCCTACCTTTTCCAACGCCCGGTATATTGCAAGGGAAATAAGATAAACTTCCTCTTCGGGATTGGTTATGATAAGGGCCCTTTCGCCTGCTTTTGCCTTTAAAACATCACGAACCGTGATTTCGGCACTTTTATCGAGATTCATTTTGCGTTCATTTTTTCATTCATCTGCTCAATCATCTCTTTCATTTCTTTTACTCTTGCATTGATCTTGAAGAGTGTGTAGAAAGGTACTACGATGAGAGCTTCAATAAGGAATGTCGCAAGCACTCCGCAAACGAGGCCGAGAACTCCATCTTCCGCATAACCGAAATATCCTCCGATTATAATCAGAACCCATAAAGTGATCTCGATAATCATCTTGTTGGTCTTACCTTTACTTGATAGCGCCATTGGACTGTCCCTCCTTTTTCAATATAATTTAATTATAAGGAATTTTCTGAATATTGCAAGAAGAATTTTTTATTGATAGTATCATAATATGTTCAACAAACTTGACAGTATGGAAAATAAGTTCAATGAGCTGGAGAAACAGCTTGCAGACAGCAGTGTCATGCAGGATATGAAAAGATACAGCGAGCTGATGAAGGAGCATGCCTCCGCCAAGGAAATCATTGACAGTTACGCAGTTTACAAGAAAATAGTCTCGGAGCTGAAGGAGGCCAGGGAGCTGGCTGAAATGGAAAAGGATCCGGAGCTCAGGGAGATGGCAAAGGAAGAGATAAAGGAGCTGGAATCGAGAAAAGAGGAGCAGACCCAGCTTCTCCGTACCATGCTTATTCCGAAGGACCCCCTTGACCTGAAAAATATCATCATGGAAATCAGAGCCGGAACAGGTGGCGACGAAGCCGGACTTTTTGCCGCCGACCTTTTCAGGATGTATTCCAAGTTTTCCGAAACCAGAAAATGGAAAATAGAGATTCTTTCCTCCCATGAAAGCGGCCTGGGTGGCTTCAAGGAAATCGTTTTTTCGGTTACCGGAAAGAATGTTTACGAAAACCTCAAGTTCGAAAGCGGAGTTCACCGCGTACAGCGTATCCCGGAAACAGAATCGGGAGGAAGAATCCATACCTCTGCCGTTACCGTAGCCGTACTGCCGGAAGCGGAGGAAACCGATATCCAGATCAATCAGGAAGATCTGAAAATAGATGTTTACCGTTCATCGGGACCGGGGGGACAGTGTGTAAACACCACCGACTCCGCAGTCAGGATGACTCATATTCCTACCGGTATAGTGGTTATCTGCCAGGATGAGAAATCCCAGATAAAGAACCGTGCCAAGGCCCTGAGGGTTCTCCGTGCCAGGCTTTTCGAGATGGAGGAGGCCAAGAAGCAGAAGGAGAGATCCGAAGCAAGAAAGAACCAGGTCGGCTCCGGAGACAGATCCGAGAGAATCAGAACCTACAACTTCCCTCAGAACCGCCTTACCGACCACAGGATAAACCTGACCCTTTACAAGCTTGACCTTATAATCGACGGTGCCATGGAAGAGCTGCTCGATACACTTAAGCTTGAGTTCAGGGAACAGCTGCTGAAGGAGCATGCACTTTAAGCCATGACAGTACGGGAAGCCATAGAACAGGGAGCAGCTCAGATTGCAGCCAGATGGGACGAGACCCCAAGGCTGGATGCCTCCGTTATCCTGGCCCATTCCATGGGTATAACCAGGGAGAAGCTGCTGGCTGCCTATCCGGATCCCGTACCGGAGGATGCACTTCAGACTTATACGGAAGGAATCGGTCGCCGGGTTTCGGGCTGGCCGGTAGCCTATATTACGGGACATCAGGAATTCTATGCCCTGGACTTCAAGGTGAATACCGATGTACTGGTACCGAGACACGATACGGAAATACTGGCAGAAGAGGCTCTGAGGCTTCTTTCGGAATCGAAAGGGAGCACCCCGCGGGTGCTTGACCTCTGCACGGGCAGCGGCTGCATTGCAGTCTCCCTGAAATACAACTGCCCTGAAGCAGAGGTGGAAGCCTCAGATATCTCTCCGGCCGCCCTGGAGGTTTTCAGGGAAAACTGCAGAAACATACTCGGACGGGAACTCCGGAACTACAATACCGACCTTCTGGAGGGAATAACCGGACCGTATGACATTATTGTATCCAATCCCCCTTACCTGACTGAGGAGACCACCGACAGCATGAAAAACGGCGGATGGCCGGAACCGAGGCTGGCACTGGAGGGAGGCTGCGACGGACTTGATTTTATAAGGTCAATTATAAGGTCGTCAAAAACAAGGTTAAAAGAGGGAGGTTATCTCCTTTTTGAAGCCGATCCGTCCCAGATGAAATGTATAAAAGAGGAATATGAAAATAATTTATTCTCTGATATAATAGTAAAAAAGGATCTGGCCGGAAGAGACAGGGTCATCCTGGGAAAGAACTGCTATGGGAAGAGTTGAAAAAGATATCGACATACTGAAATCAAAGCTTATTGCCGCGAATTATAAAGAAGAGGACATAAAGAAGATCATGCGTGCCGCCGGTTTCGGCAAGATATGGCACGAGGAGCAGAAAAGGGCCAGCGGCGAGCCTTACTTCATCCACCCTATCAAGGTGGCTTCTATTCTCATAGACCTGAACATGGATGCAGATACTGTTGTGGCAGGTCTTCTTCACGACTCTGTGGAGGATACCGACATCACGCTGGATTTTCTGAAGATGCAGTTCGGGGAATCGGTGGCCAACCTTATCGACGGTGTTACAAAGATAAGCATTCTCAAGGCCCAGAGCAAATCGGCCCAGGCGGTGGAAACCATCAGGAAGATCATGATAGCCATGGCCAAGGATATAAGGGTCATTATCATAAAGCTGGCAGACAGGGTCCACAACATGAGAACCCTCAACTACCTCAGGCCGGACAAGCAGAAAAGAATTTCCAGGGAAACACTGGACATATATGCTCCGCTTGCGGGACAGCTCTGTATTTCGGGTGTAAGGGCCGAGCTGGAGGATCTCTCCTTCAAGTACCTGAATCCGGAAATGTACAAGAAGATCAAGCAGTTCCTCTCCTACAAGAAAAGGAAAATCAATGCCTATCTGGAGGAGCATCAGAGGATAATCAAGGAAGCGGCCGCCGCAGAGGGAATCGAGATCAAGACCGAAGCCAGGGCCAAGAGCATCTATTCCATCTACCGGAAAATGAAGAAATACGATACCGAGCCAAGCGGTCTCTACGACCTTATCGGATTGAGAATATACTGTAATACAGTAACCGAGTGCTATGCCCTCCTGAGTATCGTACACGGTCTCTGGGAGCCTATCGGTCACAGACTGAAGGATTATATCTCTGTTCCTAAGCCAAACGGATACCAGAGCCTCCACACCGCAGTAATAGCGGGAGAGGGAAAAACCCTGGAGGTACAGATCAGGACCCACGCCATGCATATTGCGGCAGAGTACGGTATTGCGGCTCACTGGCTCTACAAGACCGGAAAGGTGGCAGGCTCATACAAGCCTAAGGATATAGCCCTGCTGAACCGTCTCAAGAACTGGAACAGGATAAACGAGGACCAGGCCCATTTCCTGGACGACCTGAAGGAGGAAATCCTGAAGGATACAATCTTCGTTTTCACCCCTAACGGAGATGCCATAGAGCTTCCTACAGGCTCCACAGCCATAGACTTTGCCTACCATATCCATACCGAAATCGGAAACCACTGTATGGCAGCCAAGGCTGACGGCGTCATCATTCCTCTCAGCCGCGAACTCAAGAACGCCCAGAGCGTGGAAATCATAACCAATGCATCGGTTCATCCTAACCTGAACTGGCTCAGAACCGTAAAATCGGCCAGGGCAAAGGGAAGAATCAGGGCATGGCTCAACAAGAATGCAGATCTCCATATCGGAAACAATATTGTCGTAACCAAGGAGATACTTCCTAAGCCGGATGCCAGGAAGGCGCTGCCGAGGGTACAGCTTCCTGATGACATAAAGAATATTGTCCGGGAGGTTATAGACAAGAACAGGGTTACCCTTAAGGTGGGCGGCGAGAAGAACATGCTCATCACCATGGCCAGATGCTGTTCCCCTTCGGTGGGAGACGAGATCGTAGGATATGTATCTGTGGGCCGGGGTGTCATTGTCCACAAGAAGGATTGTCCTAACCTGAAGGGAATCAACCAGATTAATCTCAGGATGATAAATGTGGAGTGGGAAACTGTTTCCGCCAAGCCGACAAAGAGATACAAGGTGGTTTCAAGGCCGTCACAGGATATTTTCTCGGAAATCGAAGGTGCCGTAAAGAAAAATCACGGCCATGTCATAGAGGGACAGCTTGCCGAGGAGTCCGAGAACAGGATGACAAGCTATATCACCATAGAAATAGACAGGAAGGAAGACTTCAAGAAAGCGGTCAAGAATATAAAGACAATTCCTTCCGTACTGAACATAAACGAAATCATATAGGAGCACATGATATGAAATTTGATTGTCTGGTAATAGGTGCCGGTATTTCAGGCTGTACCTCAGCCAGATTGCTTGCAGAGGCCGGAAAAAAGGTTCTTGTTCTTGAAAAGAATAAATATGTGGCCGGAAACTGTCACGACTACCTTTCGGATGCCGGAGTTACGGTCCATACCCACGGGCCTCACATTTTCCATACAAACTTCAGGGAGGTATGGGATTTCCTTTCCCGATTTACGGAATTCCGCCATTTCCAGCACAAGGTACTGAGCTATGTTCACGGCACCACAGTTCCTTTTCCTATCAACTGCGATACGCTGAATGCGGTTTTCAACGAGAATATCTGCACAGAGGATGTACAGGATTTCCTCAAAAAGGAAACAGAAAAATCCACCTTTAAAACACCGGCTGAAAACTTCCGTGATGCAGTGGTCTGTCAGGTGGGAGAAAGGCTTTATGAGCTTTTTTTCAAGAATTATACAATAAAGCAGTGGGGAAGAGATCCCGAAGAGCTTTCTGCTGATGTTGCAGCCAGAATTCCGGTACGCTCCAACAGAGACTGCCGCTATTTTGCAGACCATTATCAGGGTATTCCGACCGGCGGATATACCAAGCTTATGGAGAGGATGCTGGATCATGACAACATTTCCATAATGACAGGCTGCGATTATTTCAGCATCAGAAAAAATCTTTCATCCATCTTCAACGAGAAAAAGGGAATCACCGTCTACACCGGAGCTCTGGACAAATATTTCGACTTTGCCCACGGAAACCTGGAATACAGATCTGTTGATATCAGGTTCAGGACCGAGGACAAGGAATTCTATCAGGAAGCTGCTGTAGTCAACTACCCTAACGACTACGACTTTACCAGAATCACCGAGTTCAAGCACATGACAGGGGAGAAATCGGACAAGACTGTTATCTGCATGGAATATCCTAAGCAGCAGGGACATCCTTATTATGTGGTAATGACCAAGGAAAACATGGAAAAAAGGGAAAAGTACATGGCCGAGGTGAAGGCGCTGGAGGAAACAGGCCGCTTTGTTTTCACCGGAAGGCTGGCTGAATACAAATATTATAACATGGACCAGGCTGTTAAGGCTGCCATGGACAAGATAAGGGGAATCCTATGAGAAAAATTCTTGCGGTAATGATACTTCTTCTTGTATCACTGCCTGTTTTTTCACAGTCTGCAAAAAATATACCCTATGAAGATCCGGTATATGAATTTCTTGACAAATGTTATTCCAAGGGATGGATCTATTATATCCCGGATGTAAAGCCTTATACAGAAAAGCGTGCCCTGGGTTACCTCAAGGAGGTAAGGGCACTTTTCATGGAGGAGCCTGAAA
Source organism: Spirochaetia bacterium (assembly GCA_045606105.1). Taxonomy (GTDB): domain Bacteria; phylum Spirochaetota; class Spirochaetia; order CADAEX01; family CADAEX01; genus CADAEX01. Next base: position 9,526 of record JAZURI010000005.1, read on the forward strand.
GATTTACACCGGAAGACAAGGAAAAGCTTTTCCATCATATCGACAGGCTGGAGGGAAACAAGTTCAACCTTTTCAGATATGAGACCGAGAATATTCAGGCTGACCTGAACCTGGCCCCTCATGCAGAGATCAATTCCGCACTGAACGAACCTTCCGATTCTGCCATCGGCGGAGGAAGCGAATTCATGATAGACCTCTATGCCTACGACAACTTCTACATGGGTCTCAGGAGCGATATCTACATGACAGCCGATTTCTGGGAGGATGCTCCTTATCCTTATTACAGGAATCCTCACAAGCCGGACTTCAACATGTATACCTACAACCTCAGCGAAGGAACCAAGAGCTTCAACCATGATGCCGAAAGACATGTAGGGGATACCGATGTTTCCATAAGAATGGACCAGACCAACCAGGTTTCGGCCGATTTCAGGTTTGCCCATATCTCCTTCGGAAGAAATGCCCTTAACTGGGGTCCTGGAGAACAGGCAGCCCTTTCCCTTTCCAAAACATCAAAGCCGTATGAATATTTCTTCTACGACATTCCGTTGGGAGACAAGATCTATTTCAGCTGGATGACAGGTTTCCTGAGAGATGAGGAGGCTTTCGGCGCCACAGTGGATCAGGACAAGCTGATTACCGCACACAGGATTGAATTCCAGCCTTTCAAATGGTTCATGTTCTCCATCTACGAAACAGTAGTCTATTCCCACAGACTGGCCCTTTCATACATCAACCCGTTCTCGCTCTATTACATAAGCGAGGTTTCACAGGGTGACAGGGACAACAAGTTCGGCGGTATGGACTTTGTTTTCAGATTCATGGAATCCAAGCTCTATTTCTCCCTTTTCCTGGATGACTGGGATTTCGGAGAAGCGCTCAACCTGAACTATTACCACAACATCGGTGCCATCACTGCCGGTTACAAGATCTACGACGTGGTGCCTAAATTCGACCTGACCCTGGAATACACCTACCTTTCACACTGGATGTATTCCCACAAGCTGTTCTCAGGCAACAACAGAAGCAACTATTCCCATTACGGTTCTTCAGTAGGTCATTACCTGCCGCCTAACTCACAGCTGGCATTTGCCGATATCACCTACAACTATTCCCCTAACCTGGCAGTGGGACTTTCATTCCTCTTCACACAGCACAGTGTGGGAGACATCAATACACATGCCCACGATGATTCGGTAGGAGGATGGGACATGGGAGGCCTCTACGATGACTGGGATGACAACTACAACTTCCTGGACTACGGAATAGACGGAATCGTAAGACAGTCAGACCTGGAATGGACACTTCACGGAGAATACAGGATTCCGTACTACGGTCTCAAGTTCATGGGTGCATTTACCCTTGATTACACCATCAACAAAAACCAGATAGAAGGAGATGACGAATGGAGGGCACTTCTTACCCTTGCCGCAAAATGGCAGGCTTACTGAGATTTCTTCTTGCGGCGCTGATTGCGGTACTGGCTGCAGTTCCTGCCTTTTCGGAGGATGGAAACCGCCAGAGAATCATTCCGCTGGACAGCGACATCTACAAGGATATCGATACCCTTTACCTGATAAACGGATATACACCGCCATCCTATGCCAGACCATGGAGCGAGGCAGAGGTGGATTTCATACTGAAAAAGCTCAATCCGGAAAAATTTACCGGCCCTGAAAAGCTGGCCTATGACAACATCCTCAAAAACATGGAGAAAAACATTATCCTGGGCAAGGGAGAAAAGGCCGGACTGGCTCTGGGTGCGGAAGTAAACCTGGAGGCTTATTACCAGACCGACAATGACAGGGATGAATGGATCCACGGCTACGAGGAGAGGCTTCCCCTGCTGAAGATTCCGGTGGAAAGCTGGCTCTGGAACAGCCTGTATATCGGCATTGATGTGTATATCAAGGAAGCCCACGATGTGGCAACCGATTCTGACTATGACTATACCAATGCACCGGAACAGTTCCAGTACATTGATGCAGCCATTCCGTTCAGGGCATTTCTTTCTCTGGGGGGTGAAAACTGGAACATCCAGTACGGCCGGGACAAGCTCAGCTGGGGAAACGGTGTCACAAGCAATCTCCTTCTTTCCGATTATGCCGATTATTACAATTTCCTGAAGTTTACAACCTACTGGAAGGTGCTTAAATTCACGACTGTATATGCCAGCCTGGATTCTCACCTTACTACAGAGGAAAAGGATATAGACAGCACCGATCCGGGCCTTACACAGGGCAACTACGACAACTACCGGGAACAGTACAAGGCATTCCTGGGCCACAGACTGGAGGCCCGTGTTACAGACCGCCTGAGCCTGGCCCTGAGCGAAGCGGTGATTTTCGGAAACAAGTATCCCGAAATGGGAAACATTAACCCGGTATCGGTATTTCACAGTATCTTTGCCCCGGAATACAGCAATGTAATGGCCTCCGTGGAAGCCAACTATTCTGCAATGAAGGGACTTGATCTCTATCTGCAGGTAGCCATGGACGAGCTCCAGATATCGCTGGAGGACAGCGGCTCCAGGCCGGGTGCCCTGGGTTATCTGGGTGGGGCAAAATATGCGTTCCCGCTTCACGAGGGCTTCATGACAGTGAGCCTGGAGGGGGCATGGACAGATCCGTTCCTCTATAACAGATGGCATCCTCTTACCCGTTTCACCGCACGCCGCCGTTACTGGTCATATATCGAAGACGGCTACATGTATGTGGACAAGCCTATCGGATACCGTTACGGACCGGATGCCGTGGTATGCTATCTGGGAGCCGAATACAGGGTGCCGGCAAGCTTCAGTCTGGGAGCCGATGTTACAATGAAATTCATGGGTGAGCTCAACGACTCCCTTTCAGATCCGTTCTCCTACGATACCGGCGACAGTGCCAACGACAAGAATTCTCCATCCGGAACAGTTGAACGGGAAATCGTGGTAGGCCTCCACGGGGAAAAGCATGTAAATGAAAAATTCCGTGTAGGGGGAGATATCTACTACATAAATGTGGATAATTATCAGAATATTTCAGGCGAAACCATCAACGACCTGGAGATAGCGGTCCACTGCTCCTATAAATTCTGACAAACGACCGGGTTCTGAAGAATCCGGCTTTTTTTGTTTTGCAGATACAAAAAAAATCCCGGCTGTTGACCGGGATTTTTTATTATCGGGACTGTGCCTGAGCTTACTCGAGAACTACCAGGAGATCGCCCTTTTCAACTGCATCGCCTACATCGAAGAGAAGTTCCTTTACAGTTCCGCTGATAGGTGCCTTGATGTTTGTTTCCATCTTCATGGCTTCTGTTACCATGATTACGTCTCCTTCGGAAACCTTGTCGCCTCTGCTGATCATAAGCTTGAATACCTTTCCAGGCATTGGTGCACCTATGTGGCGCTTGTTGAACTTGTCTGCCTTCTGTCTTTCCTTAACTACTGTCTGTACGGAATTGTCCTTGATGGTAACGCTTCTTGCAAGACCGTTAAGCTCGAAGTATACAGTTCTTGTTCCGTCAGGTCTGATACTTCCTACGGAAATCAGCTTGATGATAAGTGTCTTTCCTTCGTCCAGGTTAACTGTAATTTCCTGACCCGGTTCAAGACCGTAGAAGAATACAGGTGTAGGAAGAAGTGATACATCGAAGTAGCTCTTTCTGTGCTTGATGTAATCCATGTATACATGTGGATAAAGAACATAAGACATAAGCTGCTGATCGTCGATGCGTCTTTCGATGGCATCCTCGAGTGTCTTCTTTGTAGAAGCAAAGTCAACAGGCTCAAGAAGCTCTCCAGGACGGCAGTTGATAGGTTCTTCGCCCTTGAGAATTGCCTTCTGTACGTCTTCCGGGAATCCCTGGTAAGGCTGACCTACCATACCTTTCATGAAATCGATAACAGACTGTGGGAATGTAAGTTCAGGAGCTTTGGCAACCACATCCTTTGTGGAAAGGTTGTTCTGAACCAGGAACATTGCCATGTCGGCAACAATCTTGGAAGATGGTGTAACCTTGATGATATCTCCGAAAAGGTCGTTGACATCGTGGTACATCTTCTTGCATTCTTCCCATTTGTCTATAAGTCCGAGACCTGCAACCTGTGGCTTGTAGTTTGAGTACTGTCCGCCAGGAATCTCGTTGTAGTAAACTTCTGCTGTACCTGTTTTGAGGTCGCTTTCGAATGCACTGTAGTAGCTGCGTACAACTTCCCAGTAGTTTGAAATAGGATTAAGACCTTCAAGCTTGATACCTGTATCTCTTTCCTGTCCCTGGAGTGCTGCAACGATGGCGTTGAGGCTTGGCTGGGATGTAACGCCTGAGAGTGAAGAAATAGCTGCATCCACAATATCGACACCTGCATCGGCTGCTCTCAGGAGCATTGCAACTCCGTTTCCGGATGTGTCGTGTGTATGGAGATGAACAGGAATTGAAATCTCGTTCTTGAGTGCTGTGATAAGCTTTGTTGCGGCATATGGCTTGATAAGACCTGCCATGTCCTTGATACCCAGGATATGAGCACCCATGCTTTCCAGTTCTTTTGCAACCTTTACATAATATTCGAGAGGATATTTGTCTCTCTTAGGATCCAGGATGTCTCCTGTATAACACATTGTAGCTTCGCAGAGTTTTCCGCTCTTGAGAACAGCTTCCATAGGAACCTTCATTCCCTTTGTCCAGTTGAGGCTGTCGAATACTCTGAATACGTCGATTCCGGCTGCTGCGGATTCTTCAACGAACTTCTCTACAACATTGTCAGGATAGTTTGTATAACCTACTGTGTTTGAAGCACGGAGAAGCATCTGGAACATTACGTTCGGAACTGCTTCACGGAGCTTTGCAAGACGGGCCCAAGGACATTCCTTGAGGAATCTGAGTGCTACGTCGAATGTAGCTCCGCCCCACATTTCCATGGAGAAAAGTTCAGGAGTAAGGTAAGCATTTGCTTCCGCGATTCTTGTAAGGTCATATGTTCTTACTCTTGTAGCAAGGAGAGACTGATGAGCATCTCTCATTGTTGTATCTGTTACAAGGAGCTTCTTCTGATCAAGTACCCACTTGCAGAACTTTTCAGGTCCCATCTCGTCCAGAAGCTGCTTTGTTCCGCTTGGAGGAGATGTGAGCTTGTTGAGTACAGGCAGCGGAGGCTCTCTGAATTCTGTTGTCTTCTTAGGACTCTTGATAAGCTCGTTTCCGTTTACAACCACGTTTCCGAGGAAGTTCATGAGTCTGGAAGCTCTGTCTCTGTACTGCTTTACAATCTTGAGTTCAGGATGTGCCTGGATGAAGGATGTATCGCACTTTCCGGAAAGGAAGATTGAGTTGGAAACCACGTTCTCGAGGAACGGAATGTTGGTCTTTACACCTCTGATCTTGAACTCTCCGAGAGCTCTCTTCATTACTGTAGCTGCATTCTCGAATGTAAGGGCGTGAGTTGAAACCTTAACCAGGAGAGAGTCGTATGCACCTGTGATAACTGCACCGTTATATACGTTTCCTGCGTCAAGTCTTACACCGTAACCTGCCGGTGACTTGTAGGATTTGATTGTTCCCATGTCAGGAGCAAAGTCGTTTTCAGGATCCTCTGTTGTGATACGGCACTGGATGGCGTAACCGCGCTTTGTGATAACGCTCTGGTCCTTGATACCGATTTCAGGATCTGTAAGAGCATAACCCTCTGCCACCAGGATCTGTGTACGAACAAGGTCCCAGCCTGTGATAAGCTCTGTAACTGTGTGCTCTACCTGAAGTCTTGGGTTCATCTCGATAAAGTAGAAGTTTTCGTCCTTATCTACAAGGAACTCTACTGTACCTGCGTTTCTGTATTTAACCTGGCTTGCAATCTTGATTGCGCACTGGCAGAGCTTTTCTCTGAGTTCATCGGAAATTGCAAGTGACGGAGCAAACTCGATAACCTTCTGATGTCTTCTCTGGATAGAACAGTCTCTTTCAAAGAAGTGAACGATGTTACCGTAATTGTCTCCCATAATCTGGATTTCGATGTGTTTAGGATTTTCCAGATATTTTTCAAGGAAAACAGTGTCATCACCGAATGCAACCTTTGCTTCGCTCTTGGCTGCGGCAATACCTTCCCTGAGCTCCTGCTGGTTGTTGGCAACTCTCATACCGCGGCCGCCACCGCCTGCTGCTGCCTTGATGATAATCGGATAACCGCACTCCTTTGCAAACTTGAGAGCATCGGCTTCTGTTTCTATAGGATTTTCAGTTCCCGGAACTACAGGCACACCTGCCTTGATGGCAGCATGTCTTGCCGCAATCTTGTCTCCGAGAGTCTTCTGCTGTTCTGATGTCGGTCCGATAAATACGATTCCGGCTTCTTCACATCTCTGTGAAAAGTCAGGATTTTCGGAAAGAAATCCGTAACCCGGATGGATAGCATCTACGTTTTTCTTCTTGGCAAGCTCGATGATTTCATCAATACCAAGATATGCATCAACCGGACTCTTTCCTTTGCCTACAAGATATGATTCATCCGCTTTTGTTCTGTAAAGCGACAATCTATCTTCATTTGAGTAAATAGCGACAGTCTTAAGACCAAGCTCGCCACAAGCTCTGAATGTCCTGATAGCAATTTCGCCTCTGTTTGCGGACATTATTTTTTTAAATTCTCTGATAGCCATGGGACTCCTCACCAATAATTTTTTTTTGGTAATTTATATAATTTTACATAGTAAAACGGATTTTCGCAATAGCAAACCTGAAAAATGTGATATAATACTTTTAAGGAGAAAAAATGGAAACCCTTGAACAGGCAATAAGAGCCGAAGTGGAAAATATTCCGGCCGGAAAGATATTCGATTCACATGTGATAATAAAGCTGCTGCTCCAGAAGCACTGCGACTGCTACCTCAGCCAGATGCCGAAAAAGGAGAGCGTGACCACAAAGACATATCACAGGCAGATAGCCGATATGATCGGAGCCATGGAGGAGCTGGTTGAAGATGCGGGAGATTCCTTTTCCTTCAACATCCACGATACACCGTCGGTATGCAGATGCTGGAAAAGAAAAAAGCCGGATTAACGCTTGTACTGTATGCTGCGGGATATTTCCTTCAATGAATAGTCAATGTCGGAAAGCTCCCTGGCTATGGAGGAAAGACCGCTGGTTACATCGGTAACGAACTGAACATTGCTTTCGCTGTATGTGCCGGTACCGAACATGGCACCCCGGGCCAGAAGGCTGCTGTCGTGGGCTTTCAGGGAAAGGAACATGTAACCGCCGGCCACCAGAACCAGAACCTTGACTATTTCCACAACCACCAGAACCTTAAGTAATTTTTTCATTTTATATTCCTTATTTTATTTGATAAGACTTTATCATTTCTAAGGCACGGAAACAAGGGAGAAAAAAAATGCCGGACAGAGCTGCCCGGCATTTACCTAATGTGATGAATCTACACATACCATGTCAATATTCATGATAACAGGTGTAGGATCCGGAGCCGGTACAGGAGGAACTGTTGCGGCAGAACAAAGTGTACTGTATAATAGACTTATGTCTGAGGAAAAAGAATTTTACAAAAACAAAACCTTAGAGGAAATGACCCCGGAAGAATGGGAAATGCTCTGCGACGGATGCGGCAAATGCTGTTATAACAAGTATATAACGGGCAGGGGAAAAAACACCAGGCTTTATTATACCAGCGTGAGCTGTAATTTTCTGGATGTCGGAACAGGGCGGTGCATGGATTATGAAAACCGGTTCAGGAACAACAGGAACTGCCTGAAACTCTCATTACGCAACCTGAAGGAATTCACATGGCTGCCGGAAACCTGTGCATACAGGCTGATATATGAAGGAAAGAATCTTCCGGACTGGCATCCTCTGATAAGCGGCATTCCCGTTGCGGAAAATCCGGCGGCCCGGGAATACCTGATAAAAAACGGAATCCGCGAATCCGAAGCAGAATACTGGGAAGACCATGTAATAAGCTGCTGCAGGTTGACCGATCTACAACAGTAGAAATTTACTTAGAAGTCTAAACTAACCCATTTCCTGAAGCCATTCCAATCTACAACAGTAGAAATTTACTTAGAAGTCTAAACGGTGCGGCGTAGTCGTTATCATCCAATCTACAACAGTAGAAATTTACTTAGAAGTCTAAACGCTCGGTGATAGCCTGGCCGAATTCAATCTACAACAGTAGAAATTTACTTAGAAGTCTAAACAAGTTGTAAAACCCATTGACCATTTGATCTACAACAGTAGAAATTTACTTAGAAGTCTAAACGATTTCATAAGCTTCTGATAGTTCATATCTACAACAGTAGAAATTTACTTAGAAGTCTAAACACGATAGCAATAAACCAATACATCAAAATCTACAACAGTAGAAATTTACTTAGAAGTCTAAACTTTTCTGATATTAGTGATATTATCTATCTACAACAGTAGAAATTTACTTAGAAGTCTAAACTTTTCTGATATTACTGATATTATCTATCTACAACAGTAGAAATTTACTTAGAAGTCTAAACAAGTTGCAAAACCCATTGACCATTTGATCTACAACAGTAGAAATTTACTTAGAAGTCTAAACGAAAGTGGTTAGAATAACAGGCAATTAATCTACAACAGTAGAAATTTACTTAGAAGTCTAGACTCTTTATTGGTTTTGACACCATCTTTATCTACAACAGTAGAAATTTACTTAGAAGTCTAAACTCTTGAGCTACTGTCTTCAAATCATACATCTACAACAGTAGAAATTTACTTAGAAGTCTAAACCGATTAAGCTCGGCGATTACCCGGTGATCTACAACAGTAGAAATTTACTTAGAAGTCTAAACAGGTCCAACTTCTACGATGTTCTGCCAATCTACAACAGTAGAAATTTACTTAGAAGTCTAAACGCTCCGCCTCTCAATTCATTGCCTCCATCTACAACAGTAGAAATTTACTTAGAAGTCTAAACTTATCTAAATTCAAAGAAGCTTATGAATCTACAACAGTAGAAATTTACTTAGAAGTCTAAACGTGAATATATGTATATGGGAATTAAGATCTACAACAGTAGAAATTTACTTAGAAGTCTAAACCGGCAAAAACTTCAGGTAGAACATCAATCTACAACAGTAGAAATTTACTTAGAAGTCTAAACTATAGATTCAAGATATGACTGAAACCATCTACAACAGTAGAAATTTACTTAGAAGTCTAAACCGGCAAAAACCTCAGGTAGAACATCAATCTACAACAGTAGAAATTTACTTAGAAGTCTAAACAGTGTTTCTGTCATTTTTTATCTCCTTATCTACAACAGTAGAAATTTACTTAGAAGTCTAAACCGAAATCAAGTTCATCTTCCACCTCCTATCTACAACAGTAGAAATTTACTTAGAAGTCTAAACTTCCCGAGGACTGTCTTGCCGTCCGTATCTACAACAGTAGAAATTTACTTAGAAGTCTAAACTCTAACAGTGGGTACAACAGTACCAAAATGGGCTTTTTCTTCAAAGTTTTCAAAGTTAAGCCTATATAAATTACTGATTTTTCTCAGTAAGACCATAGGTCTGCAATCAACTGATAAGAAAAATTTCTTTCTCTTCATTCTTTGCATATCCATAACATGTCTTTTTGCAGCTTTCACTTAATTCAAATATAATAATACTATCTTCTTCTGTAAAGTGTCTTGAATAGATATTTTCTATTTCTGTCTTTATGTTTCTTAAAACGGTTTCGCTATTGTGTATCTCAAACACCGAATACTGAAGCCGAAAACCGAATTTAGCCAAAAATTTAGAAAATCGTGTTCTGATTTTATCATTACTTATGTCATAACTTACCAGAAGCATCAGGTTTCCTCCAGATAAAAAACCGGAAATTCCCCGGCCGGCTTATCCCTCATAAACGCCCTGTAATAGGATTGGATATAAATGAATATTTCATTTTTATATTCCATCAAGGTCTCCAGGAGTATTCCAATATACTTCTTTGAATTTTTCCAGGGAAGAATATATTGATTCTGATTTTTCCAGAAATCCTTTTCGTTGACCTGACCAAGATTCAATGTCTTCAATATTGCAGCATCAATAATAGGTCGAAATGGTTCTTCCAGATCACACACCAGAGATTTTCTATGAAAAAACTGAGTGTGCAGAATTCCCACATAGACATCAAAACCGTACATTTCAAGCAAAGCATTTACTATATTGAATAAAATTGTATAACCTATATCCATCAATGTGTTTGTAATGTCATTCTTTACCCTGGGCTGCCGGGCTTTCCAGTTATAATCAGCAAACATAGTCTTAAAATATAATTTTGCACTTACCCCTTCGATTCCCATTATTTCCTGAACTGACAAACCTGCTTCCAGAACGTCTTTTTCATACTGTTCCAATTTAGCTATGATGATTTTTTCTTCTTCAGTCTTCTTTCGTTTCTTTTTCAACAAAAATGCCTGATTATGAATTTTGTTTGCAATTACGTGGGAAGCAATTTCTGTCTTATCGTATGCATACTGCTTCTGTCGAAGCAAAACATTTCCCTCTGCTTTTGATGGAAGGATTGAAGTAATCCTCAGATTTGGGCTCATGAAAACTATTGTATATCCAAACTTCTTAGATCGATCCAGCAGCCCGCTTGTCAGACAGAAGTCTCCGCATATGAACAATGCAAACAACCGGTAACAGGTTGATTGATGTTTTATTTTTCCATCTCTGTCAGTTACTATAAAGTTATCGTTCTTGAAACTCAGCTTTTCTCCGTCCGATGTAAATACAAAAGCAATCTGCTTATGCTCAAAATCTCTTGTACTCATCATCTAAAAGCCTCCGTTATATTCCTTGGGAGCTAAAGGTCGGTCGCAGAAATCATTATAAATACATTTTTTACATTTTTCTTCATTCTGGGGAACAAATGCATTCATATCAAAATTCTGCATTGCTTTGTTTGTTGCTTTAAACTTTTCAAACATCTGAACATCATCTTCCGGTAAAGGAACCGGATAAACTTTGTTATCGTCGCTGGAATAAAATCTAAGTTGTTTTACAGTATATCCCATCTCTCTGAGACAAAGGCACTGGGCATACAGTTGAAAAACGTATCCGTCATAAATTGTTTCAATATGCTTTTTTCGTTCTGTAAGTAATCCTTTTTCAATATCAAAAATATCTATTTTACCGCATAATTTATATTCATCAGAATAAATATCCAGACCTTGTAGAATATTTTTATGGGTAGAATACCGTTTTTCATCTATAGCCTCATGAGCAGCTTTCCCGTCAAGCTGGGCAGAACCATAGTATAGCCGTTCGGAAAGACTGCCGTAAAGCTGATGATAATAAATGGAAAGAGGACAGAATATGAAATCATTCAAATAACTAATTCTTAGGTAAAGTTCCATTTTCAGGCTCTTGGTTTACTAAATAATTTTCTGAAGAAATTACTGAATGCCCCAACTCCTTTTCTGTCTGCTTCCGGGCAATTCCTGCAACATTTCCGCCGCGGCTTGCAACTTTTTTGTTTTCATTAAAAGTTTCCGGTTTTTCCTGCTGCGAAATCTCTGTTGTAACACGCTCCCCAAGCATGGTAAAAATCAACTCCAGGTCTGTCATGTGATCACGCAGATTCTGATTTTTTTTAGTTAAACCTTTATATGTCTTATATTCAGAAGGTGTCAGTCCAAAAGTCGCTTTTGAAATTTCTGCTGTTAGAATCGCAAAATCTTTTTCTTTTGTAATTCCACGCTCTTTCCATTCATCAGTTAAATTTTGACGAATTGCAATTCCTCGTAACCGTTTATCTATCCAATCTTTTGGGTAACCTTTTTTCTCGTAAAGCTCTTTCATTCTTTCTTGAGAAAGTTCTGGATTTTCAATTTCTTGTATGCGTTCATATCCAACTTGCGCAAGCCATTGCTTAAAAGGTTCAGCCTTTGGAGATGGGATAGATTGAATTATACGAAGAATAGATTTTACATTGGCTGAAAGAGTCTTTCTTTTTACCCCGGCTGCAGTATACATTTCTACCTGGGGACAATTTGTCCCCAGGAAACTTCCGAGACTTTCATCTCTTTTTCTTAATTTTTTCAAATAATCTGTAGGATTTACGCTTTCTGTCAGAACTCCTACAACATCAACAACAGAAAAATACCACTGTTCTTCTTCTTCATTCCAAACAGACCGGATTTTACCATCCTGAAAGATTTTAATATGTTGCAAAGATTTTTCAGAATTATTTTGCATATTCTTTGTCCTGCACAAACTTGAACCAATCGGCATGAGAAATATTCTGTATTACACCCTTTTCATCACGGTTAAAATTATTTTGCAATAAATACAAGCCTTTTAATGCAATATGATATGCCCCGTTTGCATCTGCATCTATTGGCAACTTTGCATTTTTACCTTTTTTAGCTTCTTCCCTGGAATCAAAGAATGTTCCGTCTTCTGATTTTACAGGAGAAATTAAGTAGTCAATTTCTGTGTTTGGAATAGAATTTCTCATTTGCAAAATTGCATTAAACATTCTTAAAAGTGTATCAAAAAATTTTGCATTTGATTTTTCAGCTTGGATTGTATGGACGGAATCAATAAAATTATCTTCATTATTCCAATTTATTCCAAAGTCATCAAAAATATTCTTTAACTGTTCTGTTGGATTTATACTAATATTCATGCGTTCTGCTTTATTGTAAACAAGTCGTTCTCCTTTTGTGTAAACTTCCCACTTTTTCTTAAAATCAGCATTATCACAGATTTTTCCATAATCAAATCCAAATACAAAACAATCTTCTTTTGAATCATAACGTAGAGAATCAAATTTTTCGAAAAACTCTTTTTTCTTTTCTACATTTGTTAATCCTTTTGTAATGAAAAGATTTGCAAAACCAGTTTTTGGATCAATTTTTGAAGTATAAGCTGCAGGGATATAGAAAAGCCATCCACATTGTTTATTAACATCACTTACATTTGCAGATTTATTTGTTAATTGATAAGCATTAAGAACTCCACCAGGCTCTGTTACCTTTTTATCTTTGAAAACAAGATAATTTAGCTTTTCAATTAACATATTTTCAAATTTTTGATAAATCTGTCTTTCTACAGCAAAACGACCTCGCTTAAATCCAAAATTCAAATCTTCCATAACAACAATTGCGTTATGTTCAACCATCATTTTTGCAATTTCATGAACAACAGCAGATAGATAGCCTTCTTTTAATTCTTTGATATTTCCAATTGTTTGCCAGTTTTTACGAGCCTTGTCTCTGTCACCTTCTTTGTGTACAAGTTTTTCCTGATAATTTACTTTTACCGTTTTATCATTTCTAACTTGGTCAACAAGATTCAATGTTTTTTGAAGTTCAATTTCACCTTTTTGATTTATTAATGAAAGATAAATAAGATGACGTTCTCCTCGATCCAATCCAATAATTTTTACATCAGTATTACCACTTAACACTTCAAGAACTTGATTATTAAATTCTTTATTTGATTTATCAGGTGCCTTAAAGTTCATTGTAATAGGACAATGGAAAAGATAAGTATCTTCTATAAAGCGATTATCCTTTGTAATATCGTGAGTTGCTTCTTTACAAACAACAACTCCTGAATCTAACAATGATTTTGCAGTTTCTGAAATAGTATCAGTCATTTTGTTTTTGAATTGATAAATTTCTTGATAAATGTCTTCTGGAATTGATTTTCCGTCATTTGTTGTTCTATTTACAAGAATTGAACCTTTTTTGTGAACAGTTACTTTTTCTTTGTTCAAACTTGGTTTTCGCCAGAATAATTCTGCTTCTCCATTTAATTTTAGACAAACATCTTTTAAATTTTCTTCACTAAAAAGATTTTCCCAATAAAGTGTATGAAGATTTTTCTTTCCAGAAGTTTTTGAAGCAAAGTCTTTGTTATAGATTTGGAAAAGGAAAAGTTTTCCTTCGTTTACTAGTTTATCAATATACTCCTTACGGATAGTAACAAATTGAATTTGATATGCCTGCGAATTTACATCATCTGTAAAACTTTGAAACGAATAATATTCTTTTGTTTCTTTGAAAATAAAATCATAAGCATCAAAGTATTCCTTTGTTAATACCTTATAATAATCAATATATTTTATTAAGTCGTCTTTACTAAAAGTATCAGAAGTTCGAAGATATGATTTTCTTTTTCTAATTTCATTTATTTCTGTAGGTAAGTAAGCATTTCGATATTCTTCAATTTGTCTATTTACACCATCCGTATCTTTACGACCATTTTTTTTGACAGTTTTTCCATTAATCCTCAAAAGATTGGGAATATCTTTACTTGGATCAGCAGCCTGTAGATAAATCATTTTTTCATAATAATTTTCATTTTCCTTTGGTTTCGGATAACTTTTAAATTCATTATGAAAATTTTTATTCATAATACCTAAGTAATACTTTTCTTTTTCTCTTAATAAAATTGAACCATACATTAATTCATTATTCAAAGCCCAGCCTTTTGCACATGTAGGTGAATCAAAATTCAATTTTATCTTCTTCATTTCACCAGGTTTCTTTGTTACAAAATTACGAACTTTGTTATACAAAGGAACAACTTGAGCAAGTGCTGTTAATATATCATCTAATTTTGAATAAAAATTTGAATCCTTTTGTTCTTCACCACGATAATCAACAAGTTTTAAGTGATGGTAAAGATTTTGAACTTCGTCCAGATATACTTTTATTGGAGTGGCAGCTTCTTTCTCTTGTTGTAAATCATGAATATTTTCAAAATCTATTTTTTTAAAGGTCTTATTAATTTCACACAATAAATTTACTTCATAATTGTCAATTGTTTCTTTTGTCAGAAAAAATTCCTTTACGGATTTTTCAGCTTCAAGTCCAAATTCTGAGCACCACCTCTCATATGCAGCCTGCATATCGGTTAACGAGTAATCACTTTCTGCAATTTCATTTTTTAGATTATCCAACTGTCTGTCTGTCAGATTTTTCTTTGCTTTATCTTTTGCTATCAGAAATAAACCTTCTGTTAAAATTGACCAAGAATTAAAAATTTTCTTGGAAAATTTTGTAATAGATTTTGAAGGTACGTATATTTCTGATAAATCATATTCTTCATTGTTATTCAACAAATCCCGAATTAATTCTATATATTCTTCAACTACCGACGAATTGAATTCTTTTATAGTTAAGTAAACTTCTTCATTATTTTCAAATCCAACCGGAATAAAAGAAGCTGTACCTCGATCGCTTAAAATCTGCTTATAGAGTTCTACCATTTTCTTTTTAAGTTTATACTTTTCTTCATTCGGCAAAGCTTGTCTAGCAAGGTTTATAAATTCATTTAGGCCTTTAATTTTCTCAGTCCCGGCTTCGCCGGAAATTCCACCGATTATTGTATTATAAAAATCAATTCCACTTTGAGCTATAACACTGTTGAAACCATCAATGGTAAATACATAATCAAGAGCTCTGCCTTTTAGATGGTCTTTCAAAGACTTTTCCGTATCACTGATTATTTTTGGAAAATTAACTTTCAAATAATTATATAATTTGATATTTGCAAAAAATTTTGGAAAATTTTCATGCACAATACGGTAACTAATTGCAGTTGATTCTGCATCTGCACTGTACATGTTTTTCCTGTTCTCGTGAAAACCTACAAAATATGTACTGAATCTGTTAAAAGCAGCCAAAGCTTTCTGCTTATTTTTGATTTCGTCTTCAGGAGCATTTTTTATTAATTCAGGCAGAAGTTCCTTAAATAATCCATCCTTGAAAAGTTTATTATATTCTTTTTGAGCATGAAAACCCTCAACTATTTTTTTTCTTGCTATTGCTTGAAGTTTATCAAGTTTAACTTTATGGGAAGCTTTTTTTTCTCTATCTCTCTCGTTCTGAAGCAAATCAAGCTGATTAAATAAATCTTCCCAGGAAAATGAAAATTCTTTGAGTGATTTCTCTATGAAATTTCTATGAATATTATCTATAAGTTTTTTTATTTCAGGATACGCTTCAGCACGCTGGATATCTGTTTTAAGAAACTGTTTTATATTTTCTTCAGTTTTTCCAATAGGTATTAATCTATTCCTCAAAGTAATAGAACGGGAATATCCGTTCTTCTGTCCGCAAAATTCATTTAAACCTTTCATCTCTCCCCCTTTCAATCCTTCTTTACGACTTCGGCCATGCTTGTTACCAGACCGGCCATGTTCTGGATATCGGACGGAACTATGATCTTGGTGGCTTTTCCGTCGGCGGCTTTTTCAAACGCCTCCAGGCCGCGGAGCCTGATTACGGCTTCATCAGGCATGGCTTCCTTGATCATCCTGATACCTTCTGCCTTTGCCTGCTGCACCTCAAGAATGGCCTGGGCCTCTCCTTTGGCCTTCTGTATTGCAGCCTCCTTCTCAGCCTCGGCCTGAAGTATCATGGCCTGTTTTTCACCTTCTGCCACCAGGATTGCACTCTGCTTCTGTCCTTCGGCAATGAGAATCTGCTCCCGGCGTTCCCTTTCTGCCTTCATCTACTTTTCCATGGCATCCTTGATTGCTTCAGGTGGCATGATATTCTTCACCTCCACCCTGTTCACCTTGATTCCCCACGGATCTGTGGCTTCATCCAGGATACTTCTCATCTTGGTATTGATGATATCGCGGCTTGTAAGGGTCTGGTCCAGCTCCAGCTCTCCGATGATGTTTCTCAGAGTGGTGGCCGAAAGATTCTCAAGAGCGCTTACCGGCTGCTCAACTCCATAGGTAAACAGCTTCGGATCCGTAATCTGAAAATAGACAACGGTATCAATCATCATGGTTACATTATCCCTGGTAATAACCGGCTGGGGAGGGAAATCGAGAACCCGTTCCTTGAGGGAAACGGTCTTTACTATTCTGTCGACAAACGGAAGCTTGATATGAATTCCCACATTCCAGGTACAGCTGTAGGTTCCCAGCCTCTCCAGAACAGAAGCATAGGACTGAGGAATAATTCTGATATTGGTAACAAGAAGAACTACCAGAATGACAAAAAGAGTGATACTTACATAAATGGACATATTGCCTCCTATTTATTTTTCTTTTCTATTACAAGAGTGTTTCCGTTGACCTTGATGACGGTACAGATCTCTCCCTTTGAAATCTCACCGCCATCTGCGGTACAGGCACTCCATTCCACCCCGTTGGCTGCCTTGGCTGTTCCCTTGGAAAAACGGCTGATATCTGCGGTAACCAGAACTTCCTGACCTGCCATGGCTTCCACATTTGTCTTTGCCTTGCCTGTTTTCAGCTTTCTGACAGCCAGAGGTCTGGTAAAAATAACAAGCAGGGCCGAAAAAAGGAAAAACAGGAGCAGCTGCCAGCCCAGCGGCATTCCGGTCAGAGATAAAAAAATCATGACAAATGCACTTGCGGCACACCAGATTGTCACCAGCGCCGCAGTTGCCGCCTCAACAAGCAGCATCAATATGAAAACTGCCAGCCAGAACCAGTAAAGGTGAGAAATAATGAAGCTGTATATTTCCGACATACTTTCCTCCGATTAAATTATACAATACTTTATTAAATACTCAAACTGATAATTGTATCCGATATTTTATGGTAAAAAACCCTCTCCTTTTCATAAAAATACCATACCGGGTGTGTCAAATAATGCTACATGTACATTTTTTTCTTGAATTGTATTAAATATTTTGCTAATTTAAATAAGGAGTTAAAATGAACCTCATCAAAGACAAGCTTGAAAAAATTGAAAATGAGTTTACCGAACAGGTCAAGACTACCTTCGGCTCAAATCTTCACTCTGCCTATATTTACGGCAGTATTCTCACCGACAGCTTCAATCCTGCAACTTCGGATGTGAATGTACTGATCATTCCGTACGAGGCTTCACCGGAAAGACTTGTTGTCCTGGGCAAATACAGCGGCAAGCTCATCAGACTTCTGAACATAAATCCTACAGTCATGAGCCATGACGAATTCATCGCATCTGCCGATATCTTCCCTATGGAATATCACGATATCAAGGATTTCCATAAGACATTGGTGGGAGAGGACCTGACAGAAAAGCTGGTTATTTCAGACCGGAATCTCCGTCTGCAGGTGGAGGACAGACTCAGGGGCTGCATCAATTCCCTCCGTCAGGTACTTGTTCTTTCCGAAAGCAATCCGAGAATCATTGCCAACGGAATCAGAAACACCCACAGCTTCTACAATGCCATTTTCCGCGGAATCCTCAGACTCTACAAGCATCCGGAAATCTCCTATGACTACCTGAAGAACCTCAAGGCGGTTTCGGAATATATGGATATAGAGCCTAAGCCTTTCAGGGATGTAATGAGAATTTTCAAGGATACACCGGTGGAAAGCCTTACAGAGGACCTTATTATCCAGTTCACAACCATCGTGAACAAAATTGACAGGCTGGTAACCGAAAAATGAAAAAACTAATTGCTTTATTTCTTTTTGTTCTGGTCGCATCCCTGGGCTTCGGCGACAACATCCCTGCTTTCAAAGGCTGGGTAAACGACTATGCCGGGATTATCTCCGAAAAGAACATGAAAACCATAACTGAAGTAGCTCAGGACCTGAAGAACAAGACCGGTGCAGAGGTAGCTGTCCTTACTGTACGTTCCATGAGTCCTTATACCTCCATCGAGGAATTTTCCATGGCTGTGGCCGAAAAATGGAAGGTGGGAGAGAAGGAAAAGGATAACGGTGCCATCATAGTCCTGGCCATGGATGAGAGAGAAATCAGAATCGAGGTGGGCTACGGGCTTGAGGGGCTGATAACCGACGGAACTGCGGGAGAAATCCTGGACAAGCAGGTTATCCCTTACTTCAACGGAGGGGATTTCGGAGCAGGTCTCAGAAGAGGTGTCTGCAGGATTGCCAACATAATCGGTACAGACATGGGTGTGGAGCTTGATGCCAGAACACTGGTGGACAACTCCAAATCGGAAATGTTCTGCATGCTTGTATTTGCCGGTATCATGATCTACATAACCGTACAGATGTTCAGGAAAATGAACGGCTCCAACAAGAAGGGGCGCTACTACTACGGCGGCGGTTTCGGCGGAATGTATATCGGATGCGGTATGGGACGCGGTGCCTTCGGAGGCTTCGGAAACAGGGGCTGCAACGGATACGGCGGCTTCAGCGGATTCGGTGGCGGAGGGGGCGGCGGCTTCGGCGGTGGCGGTGCCTCCAGAGGCTTCTGACAGGAGACTGAATAATGAATAAAAAAATTTTGATTATTGTTATAATAGCCGCAGTTGCAGGCGGTATCTTCAGCTGGTATGTGGGAACAAGAAACAGGCTGGTGACCCTGGAGGAAAAGACCGCCGCTTCATGGGCCGAGATTGACAACCAGCTTCAGAGAAGAAGCGACCTTATCCCAAACCTGGTTTCCACAGTCAAGGGATACGCAAAACATGAAAGCGAGGTTTTCGGAAATATAGCGGATGCAAGATCCAGACTTGCGGGATCAGCCACCGTGGAGGAAAAGGCAGAAGGGTACAATGCCATGCAGAGTGCGCTGGGCAGGCTTCTGGCCATTGCGGAAAACTACCCCCAGCTCAAGAGCGATGCCAACTTTATCCGGCTCCAGGATGAGCTTGCAGGTACAGAAAACCGTATTGCGGTAGCCAGAAAGCGGTATAACGACAACGTACGGAATTTCAATACACGGATCAAGATGTTCCCGGCATCCTTTGTGGCTTCCCGGATGGGATTTGAGAAAATATCCTATTTTGAGGTGGCGGAATCAGCCAAGGCACTTCCGAAAGTGGAGTTCTGAACCGGCCATAAAAGGAACTATTCCGTCAATTACATCAGGAATCAGGCTCTCCTTTCTTTCAAGGGAGAGCTTTTCTTTTGTCCTCGGAAGTCCGTAAAAATCCGGCCCGTATACGGAAAGGAAGTTTTCCAGCATATCAAGCTTACCGGCCCTGTCAAAAAGCTCTGCCATAAGCGGTACTGCACATGGGGCAGAATAGATTCCCCCTCCGGCAGAACCCGATTCCTTCCTGGTCTTGAGATGAGGTGCGCTGTCCGAACCGAAGAAAAACTTCCTGCTGCCGGAGAACACAGCCTCCCTTATGGCTTCCATATCCTTTATTCCCTTAACCACAGGCTTGCAGAAGTTATGGGGATTCATGTTGCCCCCGATAACATCGTCCAGGGTTATCAGCAGATGATGGGCTGTCACGGATGCAGCCACGTTGTCGGGAAGAGAATCCACCAGATCTACGGAACGGCGGTCGGAAACATGCTCAAACACCATCTTAAGTCCCGGAAATGCCTTTGCTATGGCCCGGAATTCGGCATGATACCTGTATTCCCGCTCCAGTACGGAGGCATCGGGCTTTTCACAGTGAATGGAGAGAATCATACCCAGATTGCACATGGCGGCCAGGGCTTCCTTTATATCCTTCCGGCTTCTGACACCGTCCTGGGAATTGGTGGTCACCCCTGCGGGATAAAGCTTTCCCACAAACGCTCCCACAGCAGCCATTTTCCTTACGGTTTCTCCGGTCATGCCCGGATAAAGCTTGAAGGTCATTATGGGGTCAAAGCTATCTGACAGCTCCTTAATTTCGTTTCTGTATCTGATTACCGATTCCGGGGTATTTACCGGAGGAAGGGTATTTGGCATGACAACCCCTCTGCAGAACCAGTCGGATGCATCCCTTACTGTGGTTCTGAGCATCTCTCCCTGCCTGAGATGAATGTGCATGTCAGATGGTTTAAGAATTGTCAGCTTATTTCCCATATTTAACCTCTCTTTTCAATACTATAATTTTAAAGTATAATATTATCAAGGAGAAAAAATGAGCGGAAAAAAGGTTCTTGTGGTAGTTCCGGTGGAGGAAAGACACAAAAAACTGCTTACAGAGGCATATCCTGAGGGAGAATTCATCTGGTGCAGCAAGGATTACGATAATCTGCTGCCGGAAGCACAGATACTTATCGGAAACATTCCGAAGGAAAAGATAAAGCTGGCATCAAGGCTTGAGTGGATGCAGACAAACAATGCGGGGGTTGACGAATATACCGCACCTGGAATAATTCCTGAAAATGTTATCTTTTCCTGTGCATCGGGAACCTACGGACTGGCAATTTCAGAATATATGCTGGGGTGTGTCTTCTCGCTTTTCAAGAAGCTTAACCGCTACAGGATAAATCAGCTGAATCATGAATGGAAGGATGAAGGCTATGTGACATCAGTCTACGGAAGCAGGACCCTGGTAATCGGATTCGGTGATATCGGCCGTGAATTCGGCTACAGGATGCACCTGCTGGGAAGCGAGGTCTGCGGAATCAAAAGAACACCCGGGGAAAAGCCGGAATGGCTGAAGGAACTCTACACCCTTGATGACCTGGAAAACATAATCGGGGATTTCGATGTGGTTTCCCTTTCGCTGCCCAACACCCCTTCCACAAGGCATATCATTGATTACAGGCTCCTGAGCAGGATGAAAAAAAGTGCCGTACTTGTAAACGTGGGCCGGGGCAATGCCATAGTTACCGACGACCTGGTGAGGGCACTTGATGAAAAGCTCATTTTCGGGGCAGCCGTGGATGTTACGGACCCTGAACCACTGCCTCCGGATCACCCTCTCTGGGATGCTGAAAACATTATTATAACACCACATACATCGGGTCAGTACCATCTGCCTGAGACCTTTGAACGGATCATCAGGCTGGCGGCCGAAAACCTAAGAGCCTTCACTACAGGCGGAAAAATCAAAAGTGTAGTAGACTTCAAGACAGGATACAGGAAAAATGACTGCTGAAAGAGTTGCAAATTCAGAAACCACGATCTTCACCGTGGTAAATAATCTGGCGGCAAAATACAATGCCGTGGGGCTGAGTCAGGGAGCACCCGACTTCAATCCTGAAAAATGGGTAATGGACATTGTCAAGGAGTCCTTTGACCTGGGCCGGAACCAATATGCACCAATGACCGGCGTGCCGGAGCTGAGACAGGCAATCAGCACCCTTTACCGGGAGAAATACGGCATCAGCTATGATGTGGACAAATGCATAACCGTAACTGCAGGGGCCACAGAGGCTATCTTCTGTGCGGTCATGGCTCTCTGCGGACCGGGAGACGAACTTATCGTATTCGAGCCTTTCTTCGATTCCTATGCCGGAAGCGCAAAGATGGCAGACTGCGGTCTCAAAACCGTAACCCTCAGGCTTCCTGATTTCTCGTTTACCGAGGCCGATCTTGAAAAGGCGGTTTCCCCTAAAACAAAGGCAATCATCATCAATAACCCCCACAATCCTACCGGAAAGGTCTATACAAGAGAGGAGCTGGAAACCATAGGCCGTGTTGCAGAAAAACATAATCTGACCGTCATCAGCGACGAGGTTTACGAGAATCTGGTTTTCGACGGTCTGAAGCATATTCCGACAGCCTCGGTACCGGGTCTGGAAAACAGAACTGTAACCATTTCATCCACAGCCAAGACCTTCTCCTCCACCGGCTGGAAAATAGGGTACATGTGTGCACCTCCCCTTCTTTCCGAAGCAGTGAGAGCAGTTCATCAGTGGGTAACTTTTGCGGTAAATACTCCGCTTCAGATAGCTTTTTCTAAAATTATCCCTGCTTCGGCGGAATATTCACGGAAATTCTGTGCAGAAATGGAAAAAAGAAGGGATTTTCTTACAGAAAAGGCAACAGAATGGGGCTTTGATCCGATAAAAAGTGCAGGTTCCTATTTCTTTATGGCTACTTTTGACCGTATTTCGGATCTGGACGACATGAAATTCATGGAATACATGATCAGGGAAAAGCAGGTGGCCCTTATTCCGGCTTCCCCTTTCTACCTCAATGCCATGGATGAAGGAAAAAGACTGGTAAGATTCAATTTTGTAAAATCAATGGAAGCCTTGGAAAAAGCTGCAGAAAACATGAGGAGATAACATGAAAGTTCTTTTTATAAACAGCTGTATAAGAAAGGAGTCCAGAACCAAGAGACTGGCAGAATATCTTATTTCAAAATTTGAAAATGTGGAATTCGAATTCCTGGATCTCAACAAGGAAAAAATCTCTCCCCTCAGCAGGAAGACCCTGGAGGAAAGAGACCGTGCCATTTCAGAGAAAAACTTTTCTCACCCTATGTTCAGATATGCAAAGCAGTTTGCCGAAGCAGATATTATTGTCATGGCCGCACCGTTCTGGGATCTTTCGTTCCCGGCCCTGCTCAGAAGCTATATCGAAGCAATCACAGTAAACCATGTTACCTTCAGATATTCCGAAAAGGGAATCCCTGAAGGGCTCTGCAAAGGGGAAAAGCTCTATTATGTAACCACAGCGGGAGGCTTTATCGGCGACTATGATTTCGGATACAAGTATGTCAAAACCATGGCCAAAGGAATGTACGGCATCCCTAAGACAACCTGCATCAAGGCCGAGGGACTGGATATCTACGGTGCCGATGTGGAAGGCATCCTGAGAAAGGCTGAAGAAGAAATAGACAAAATTAAAAATCCCGGCTGTTAACCGGGATTATGTTTACTCCTTATCGTACTCTATCAGTTCTGCCGAACCCGGATTGCTTTTATAGCGCATTACATTAAGCATGAAAATATTCAGCTTGTTGATAATGTTCGGCGGCAGCTGGTTTCCGTCAATCTCGATGGAAATTGCAGGATACCTGTGAGCCCTTGCATAAGGTGTATAGAGTCCTTCGATAACTCTTCCGATAAGACAGGCAAACGGTGCAATGTTGATGACACCGGAATAACCCTCCTCCATGGCAGTGGCAGCAGCGCCGCTGGAAACGGAAATCTCGGAATTGAGCTCGTAGCTTACAAACTTGAGGGCGTTGTTCATGATCTTTTTCATGTCATGAGGGGAATGCGGCACCAGATTACAGCCTGAAAGGGCCTCCTTTACCTCTTTTTCCCTGGCCTCCTTCCACTTTTCGATAACCTTGAGGTTAACAAGCTTCTTTGTATTTTCGCTGAAAACCTTTTTCATCGGTGAAAGAACAGACCTTTCCCTCTTCAGGAAATATTCCTGTACAAAGTCGGTGTAGTGAATCCACTCGGCAATACCCGATACCTTGGCAATAATTCCCTTGTCGGCACAGGATCCGATGATCTCATCTACGGCATAGTCATCACGCCTTACATAGATCTCACCTACAACCAGTACCTTCGGACACTTTTCAGGATCTCTTTTCAGAGGAATTTTCTTCACTCTGTCGGAGAATGCCTTCAGCGCAGGGAGAAGATTCTTTTCATCCTCCCTTACGGCCCTGATTACATCATCCACACCCAGGTTCACCTCTTTAAGGGCTGCATCCCTGTCTGCGGCACAGGTCCTGAGGACAGTCTGGATATCCTTCATGTAGTCGGCGGCACATACATTCTTCCACATCACCTTGGAGAAATCCTGTCCCAGTTCGGAATAGGAGCGGTCTGCACTGAGGGTGAAGACTACCACGTTTTCCAGTCTGAGATCCCTGAACAGGTTCTGGTAGTAAACATAATACTGACCTGTTCTGCACGGTCCCGTGGTAATAGGAACGAAAATCATATAGATCTTGTCCTTCTCGTATTTCTCTGAAGCAAAATACTCAAGCATTGAGCCCAGGAGCAGGAGTGACGGAACACATTCCTTTCCGGATGCATGGTTGCGGGCAAAACGGAGTGTTCTCTGTGTCGGAATCGGAACCGCTTCGGCCTGTACGCCGGTGGAATTGATGGCTGCAGCCAGCAGACGGGTTGAAATATCTCCCATGTTGCTGAGAAGAATCTTTACCTTCTTGTTATTGCGGATAGGAATCTTTTCGTTTGTATGCTCGTTGAAGAGATGAACCTCTTCGATACCGTCATTTACGAAACGGAGTCCGTTGTCATAGCGTTCAGCTTCCTTGCCGGTATACTTGAGCCTGTAACCCTCGATGATATCCAGGAATGCCTCTACACGGGTATCCACTCCCGCATCTGCGGAATGGGAATCCAGCTCCAGCACCAGGAACGGCTTTGTTCCCATGATCCATTTCAGATAATGGAGCATGAAGGAGTCCGGCGCACATGAGAAGTTACTGATCCATGTTACGAAAATATTAGGATTATCCTTTACATTGAACGCGGTATGCATGTCCTTCTGGCCGTAATACCAGTACATGTTAGGGAAAATTTCCTTGTTTCCGATAGGGAGGATATCAAACGGAATTACAGTGTTGCCTCTTGATGTGAACTTGCGGGGAATACCGATGTTGGCCTCTTTTGCAAAGGCATTGTACGGTCTTCCGAGAAGAGCGATAACCGGCTGCTTCTGTTTTTCGGCAAATGCAAGAGCCTCTTTTCCCAGCTCAAAGGCGGCATCCTGATATTCGTTCTGCTTCTTCAGGGCGGTATCAAAGGCTTCTCCGGCCTCTGCTTCGGTAAATCCCAGCTGTGTTCCCAGCTGCAGGAAGAATTCCCTTGCCTTGTCCAGGCCGGTTCTGAAGCTGACTACAGGAGCCAGTATCTTGCCTTCGGGAATTTCCGGGAATGCCTTCTGGATATAGTACGGCAGACTCTGTGTTATCGGACAGAAGTTGGCGTGGATATCCTTTTCATGGCTTTCCATGTCCCTGAAATGAGGAAGGAAAATGAAATCTGCCCCCTTGTCCAGGATATCCTGTACGGCACCGTGGGCTATTTCCGCAGGGAAACAGTAGGTGGATTCCGTTCTGGCCGCTCCGGACGGTGAAACCTCGTCGGAAAGAATGGTCTTGATACCCAGCTTATGGAAATACCAGGCATAGAACGGATAGAGGGTATACACGGAAAATGCCTTAGGAATTCCGATTGTATAGCTTCTTTTCTGTACAAAATCTCCTTCATCCGGAGCAAATGTATTGAACATCAGGTTATTGCGTTCATCAACAAAGTTCCTGATGGATGCCTCATCAATATTCTTTTTCTTTCTGGAGTTGGTATACTTGGAGCATCTTCCTCCGAACATATACTTGTTTCCGTTGACATTGAGAATACGGATAGGGCAGAGGTTCTCGCAGGACCTGCACTTGAATTCACTTTCGTAGATGATTTCCGATGCAATGATCCGGTCGATGTCGTAGGAGGCCTTAGGAATAAGTCCTTCCTTGTATTTCTGCTTTGCAAGAAGTCCTACACCGAAGCAGCCCATAAGTTCAGGATCCGGCGGAACAAGAATTTCCTTGCCGAGAAGAAGGGCAAAAGCCAGAGGAATCGCCTTGTTCTTTGCCACACCGCCCTGGAGGAATATCTTGTTTCCTACGGTTCTGTTGCCTACTACCCTGTTCAGATAGTTGGAAACGATGGAGGTGACAATACCGGCAGTAATGTTTTCCTTTGAAGCCCCCTGCTGGATTGCTTTTCTGATGTCGGAATTGATGAATGCGGAACAATGTTCACCGAACTTGAGCGGATTGTCTGCTTCAAGGGCAATATCCCCGATTTCCCATGCGTGGGCAATATTCAGGTCTCCTGATGCAGATTCCTCAAGGAATGAACCCGTACCTGCCGAGCATGCCTCGTTCATGGCATAGTCAATAGGCACCTTGTTCTTGAGAAGTACATATTTTGCATCCTGACCGCCGATTTCGAAAATGGTATCAACGTCCTTTGCAAAATAGGTTGTTCCTTCGGTATGGGCGATAATTTCGTTGTATACCGCAGGAGTTTCGAGAAATACACCCAGAATTTCCCTGGATGAGCCTGTTGTGGAAGCAAGGGAGATGGTAATCTTTCCGTCGCCGATGTCTTCCCGCACCTGTTTCTTGATCTCTTCGAGACAATGCTTCAGCGCCTTCACCGGATCGCCGTGGGTACGACCGTAGAAAGAGGCTGTGATCTCATCTGTCTCCATGTCGATAAGACAGGCCTTGGTTGTTGTAGAACCACCGTCTACACCCAGCACATATTCTCTGCCGGCAACAGTCTTGCCATGCTTTGCAGGAAAATACGTGACCTTGGAAAGCTGAGTCTTCAAACTGTCCATGTTTGCGAAGCTTATCTTGTTTTTCGCAATCAACTTGCCGGGTTCAGGCATAGGGCTTCCGTTTTCTTCTGCCAGATAAGCAGCTCCGAGAGCCTCAAAACAGGAGGCCTCTTCCGGAATGATAAACTGGATATCCGGAGCTTTTTCTCTGATAAAACGGACAATATGGCGGTTTTTTGTAATTCCGCCGACAAGAATAACTTTACCTTTGCTTATTCTTGCCTTTTTCAGAAAGTCTATGACCTTTACAGCCATGACATTGCTCAGTGAAAGTACGATGTCCTCTTTTGTAGCCTCGCCTTTATTGAGACGATGGGTACAGTCACTCTTCATAAAAACAGAACATCTGGTTGAGAGTGGCAACACCTTAGCTGTATCTGGAACAGAATTTACGTTATCCAATGTCATATCCATTCTGGATAACTGCTGTTTAAAGAATTCTCCTGTTCCGGATGCGCACTTGCTTCCCGAAAAATTATTGACTATCCTTCCCCTCTCGTTGAGTGTATACACAACAAGATCTTCACCGCCCAGCGAAACAATGGCATCTGCCTCGAGCTTAAGCCTTTTTATGGCTTCCTCGATACACAGAGGCTCCACTGTCTTGTTTACAGAAAAGAGGAAACGCCCCTCTGTTCCTGTTGCCAGCGCCTTCGCCCCATGCTCCACGTCATGGGCTGACAGTATTTTTTCCGCAGCTTCAAGGAAATTACCCTCATGAGGAACAGATTCTGCCCACAGGAGAGTACCGTCGGTTACACAAGCCATTTTAAGGCTGGACGAACCGATGTTGATTCCTATGCTTTGCATAAAAATACTCCTTCTTTTTGAGAACATTAGTTCATTTATTTGCAATTTACTTATATTATGTTAAATAATCAAGTAAATTTCATCCAAAATAGAGAGGTTTGGTTACAAATTCCGGCTCACTTGTGGAGTTCAGACCAAGCTTTCTCAGTCCCGCTGCATCACCCGAAGATGGTATATGAGTCATATGGATTTCGCACCCCGAAAGTTCTTTCAGCTTTTTAAGAGCTGAAGCAGCTACCGGGTCTGATGCCGCACCTATGGAAAAAGCAATGAGAGTCTCCTCCAGATTCAGGCTGACAGATGCACTTTTAAGTACATCCTTCTTGAAATCGGCCAGGGAAGTCAGGATATGACTCTGAAGCAGGTCTGTCTCGGCAGGAATACCTGCCAGTCTCTTGGCTGCGGTAAGGACAACGCTGGAAGCGGCATGGAGAAGGGGAGAATTGTGTCCTGTAACAACTGTTCCGTCAGGAAGCTCGATGGCGGCGCCGCTGTAGATGCCGCGGTTACCCTGATTTCTCTCTCTTGCTGTCTTTGCGGCTTCACGGGCAGGACGTACGGTTTTCCTGTCCTCCTGTGTAAGTCCCATATCTTTCATCAGAAGCTCTACCCTTGTCATTGTGTCACTGGAGCAGAGCCCCACCACATGCTCACAGGCATAGCGGAAATAACGGCGGATCACCTCCTGCTGGGCAGCCTGTCTTACAACCTCGTCATCGATAATTGCAAAGCCGGCCCTGTTTACCCCCATATCGGTTGGAGACCTGTAGATGGACGGAGCTTCGGTAATACGCTCGATGATACGCTGGAGAAGAGGAAATGCCTCCAGATCCCTGTTGTAGTTCACAGTCTTGATGTCATAAGCCTCAAGATGGAAGTGGTCAATCATATTTGAATCTTTAAGCTCGGCTGTAGCAGCCTCGTAGGCAATGTTTACGGGGTGCTTGAGGGGAAGATTCCAGATAGGAAAGGTTTCGAATTTTGCATAGGCAGCCCTGATGCCTCTCTTGTTTTCGTGATACATCTGGGAAAGACAGGTAGCAAGCTTTCCGCTGCCGGGACCCGGTCCCGTTACCACCACAATAGGCTTTTCTGTTTCGATATATTCATTGGCCCCGTACCCCTGTTCGCTGACAATAAGATCCACATTTGTAGGATACCCCTTGGTAAACTTGTGCATGCAGACTTTCATGCCGCGGCATTCCATGGCCTTTCTGAAAATATCGGCAGCAGGCTGACCGTCGTAACGGGTAATGACTATAGCCTTGATTTTTATGCCCCATGCGGCAAAATCATCGATTGTCTTGACCACATCGGCATCGTAGGTAATTCCGAAATCTCCTCTGATTTTCTTTTTTTCGATGTCAATGGCGCAGATACACATGATAACATCCACGGAATCCTTCATTTTTGCAAGAAGCTGCATCTTCACATTGGGATCGTATCCCGGAAGAACCCTGGCTGCGTGGAAGTCATACATGATCTTTCCGCCGAACTCAAGATACAGCTTTTCACTGTTGCAATCCTTGATCCGTGCAAGAATGGTCTCGCTCTGCTGTCTCAGATACAAGTCATTGTCAAAACCCACTTTCTTCATGATGTCATTATACATACGACTAATAAAAATATTCAAGCATTCAAAAAGGAATAAAGATTATTTCTTATCAGAGAAAAGACTTGTGAGATTTCCTCCCTCAGCTGTAAAGCAGCGTATCCATACAGCGGCTCCAGGGAAACCGACACATGGGAATCGCTTTCCAGAAGCAGTCTGTCAGCCGGCAGGGAAGCAAAGGCCCGCCTCATTGAAAGGCTTCCTTCCCGCAGGAGAAGAGGAGAAAAGGAAAACCATGTATTACGCTTCAGAAACCGGGCCGCAGTCTCTGCAGAGCCGGAGAAACAGTGCATCAGCACAGGATGCTTTTTCGGAAGGGTATCCAGGATTTCCGTCATGGTGTTCCAGCCTCTGACACAGTGTACGGAAACAGGAACACCCAGGCTGACTGCCAGATCCAGATGCCGTCTGAAAAAAAGAATCTGATCCTCATACCGGGAGCTTCCGCACAGCTTGTCCAGACCGGTTTCCCCTATCCCCCACACAGCTTTATCAGGTCTATGACCTTTTATTTTTTCTATAACTGAAATATCGTATACGGAAGGATCTGCATGCCATGGATGAATGCCGAAAAAAGGGATAATATTATCCTGTACCGGAATTTTATCCCAATCTTCCGGGGTTACGGAATTATACAGCACCAGGGTTTTCTCATCAGGATCCGGTATATAATGACAATGAGCATCCACATACATCATGATTAAATATTACAGGCTTAAATAATGACAGTCAAACATTTTTTTGATACAGTTATATTGAGGATGAATATCATGGAAGAATACAAAGGGAAAAAAATAACTGTAATGGGACTTGGGCTTAACGGCGGAGGGCTGGAGGCCGCAAGATTCTTTGCTTCAAAGGGGGCAGAGGTTACTGTTACGGATCTCAGGTCTGCCGAAATACTCAGACCTTCAATGGAAAAGCTTTCGGAATTCGACATAAGATATGTCCTGGGCTGCCACGATGCTGCCGATTTCGAGAATGCAGATATTGTCATCAAGAATCCGGCTGTTCCCCTGACATCTCCATACCTTGCAAAGGCAAAGAGAATCGAGACCGACATTTCCGTTTTCCTTTCCGAATTTCACGGAGATATAATCGCAGTTACAGGCTCCAAGGGAAAATCCACCACGGTTTCGGCCATTTATCATGCATGCCGAAAACTGAAAGAAAATACATTCCTTGGGGGTAACATAACAATTTCACCCCTTTCCTTCCTGCATGAGCTTACCGACAGTTCCCTTGTAATCCTGGAGCTTTCATCCTGGCAGCTTGCCGATATCATGGGAAAAAATCTGCTTCATCCAAAGGTGGCAGTAATCACCAACATCATGCATGAGCATCAGAACCGCTACAGCTGCATGCAGGAGTATGCAGATGACAAGAAGGTCATATATCAGAGTCAGAGCCGGGATCAGTTTACTATCTGCAGCGACGGCGACAGCTACGGACATCAGTTTTTCGATGAGACACCGGGACATCCTATCTGGATTTCCGATTCAGACAAGGGTCTAGAAGAGCAGATATGGCTTGAAAACCGGATGGGTTATATAAAAATCAACGGGAAAAAAGAGCAGATCCTTCCCGAAAAGCTCCTTATTCCGGGTGAACATAACAGAAAGAACCTTCTTACGGCAGCGGCTGCCATGTATCTTTACGGCTTCGGCGGAACAGACATCATGGATGCACTCAGTGATTTCAGAGGAATTCCCCACAGACTTGAATTCATCAGGGAGCTTGAGGGAAGAGCCTTCTATAACGATACCACAGCCACCATTCCGCAGGCATCCAATGCTGCGGTAAAAAGCTTTGACAAACCGGTTATCCTGATTGCAGGCGGTACCGACAAGAACCTTATTTTTGATCTGGTTCCGGAAACAGCCCGGCTGGTCAAAAAGCTTGTACTTCTGAAAGGAAGCGGAACCGACAGGATGACTGAGGAGCTGGACAAGGCCGGCTGCAGCTACGAAGGGCCGTACAACTCGCTGGAAAAGGCGGTGGATGAAGCCTATGCCGCATCGGAGAGAGGAGATATTATTCTCTTTTCACCGGGCTGTACCTCCTTCGAAATGTTCAAAAACGAATTTGACAGAGGCAATTCCTTCATAAATTATGTAAACAGATTGTGAAGCAGAATTAGACTTTCCGGTTTATATCCAATGTATGAACCGGATAATTATCATTTTTTTTCTTGCAGTTCTTATCTCCTGTACCAGATGCAGTAACTTTCCCGAGGAACCCAGCCCCGAAACTCTCACTGTAATGTCATTCAATGCTGAAAATCTCTTTGACAGCGTTAAACAGGGAAACGAATATCCGGAATACAATCCCGAAAACGGCAGGTGGAACGACAGGAACTATACGGACAAGCTTCTGCAGGTCGGAAGAACCATCAGGGATTCGGTACCGGAGGAAAAAGGACCTCACATCATAGCCTTCCAGGAAATAGAGAACAAAAATGTTCTGAACGAGCTTACAAAGGGGCTCCTGAGAGAATCGGGATACAAGTATGTCATTGCCTCCGACAACAGGGATTCTGCCGTCAATACAGGCTTTATCAGCCGTTTTCCGTGTGCATATACAAAATATCACACACCATATATTGCCCCTTACGGCAGAATGAGAACCATTATCGAGGCAGCCTTTGATATAGGCGGACAGCAGCTCATAATATTCAACAATCACTGGAAATCGAAAATCGGGGAAGAATCTGAGCTGCAGAGAAAAGCTTCGGCCCATACGCTGATTACCAGGATAAAGGCAATCATGAAGGAGAACCCGGAAGCTGAAATCCTGATACTGGGCGACTTCAACGAAAATGCCGACGAATACCTGCGGGACGGAAAATCGGAAACCAAAGCCATAATGACAGAGGATTCAGGGGAAGCTGACAGTTTCCTGCCGCTGGTGGTTACGGGCAACTGCAGAAACGACAACGGAAACCGGTTTTTTTCACCGTGGCTCCGGGATGGCAATACAGAGGAAGGAAGCTATTTCTATAAAAACAGATGGGAAACCATAGATAATTTCTTTCTGGGGTCAAAGCTGACGGATGAGAAAGGATTTGTCTTTTCCGGATTCAGGACAGTCAGAACCGGCTGGAATACGGACAGGGATGAAAAACCGCTCTCCTTCAACAGGAAAACTGCCGAGGGCTGCTCGGATCACCTGCCCATATTGCTGGAGCTTGATATCAGAGATCGCTGACTACGTCGAGAGCAGCCTGGATATTGCCGAAAGGGGGACTTATCTGCACGCCTGAAACATAAGGTCTGATTTCAGCAAGAATTTCCCTTGCAATCATGACACCCTCTGCCTTGGCTGCCTCCTTGGATATTCCCTCTGCTTTTTCCATACGCCTGAGAATTGACTCCGGAATAGTTACACCCGGCACCTCGTTGTTCAGGAACATGGCATTTCTGTAGGAAACCAGAGGCCAAAGTCCGGCCAGCACAGGAAGTCCCGTATCCTTTATCCTTCCCAGGAACTCTATAAGATATCCGGCATCAAAAACCGGCTGTGTGATAAAGAAATCGGCTCCGGCCTGCTGCTTCAGGAATGCTCTCTCGATTTCCCTTTCTGGTACTGCCGCTACGGGATTCACTCCGGCGCCCACCACCAGGGATGTAGGAGAAGGAAGAGGATTGCCTCCCAGATCCACTCCGCAGTTAAGTCTTTTTGCCAATGTGATGAGACCTACGGCATCCACATCAAATACCCCGGTAACATCAGGGTAATTACCAACCTTAGGAGGATCTCCGGTGATTACCAGGACATTCCTCATGCCTGCTGCGTGGATTCCCAGCAGCTCTGCCTGCAGTCCGATAAGATTCTTGTCACGGCAGCATATATGGGGAATTACCTCAGCTCCGGTCTGTTTCATGACCTCGAGAGCAGTAATTGTTACCGACAGACGGGATGAAGCTCTCGGTCCGTCAGGAAAATTGAAATATACAAGCCCTTTTTCTCTGGCCTGTCTTATTTTTTCTGTTATCTTGGTAAGATCACAACCCATAGGCGGTGTCATTTCCACGGTAGTGATCCACTCTTTTTTACTTATTGCTTTGCCAAGAAGTGACCGCTGTGCAAGAGGAAGCTCTTCCTTTTTCTCGGTTTCTTCCTTGATCTGTTCTATCTTTCCTTTGGAAATGCCCCCAGAGAAGGAGACTGTCATGTGGGCCGCTTTCTTGATATGCTCCGGAGTGGTTCCGCAGCAACCGCCGATAACGGCAGCACCTGCTTCAAAGAACCGGAGTGCATAGTTTCCGAAATAGGCCGGAGAGGCAAGATAAAGGTTTCTGTCCTCAATCTTTCTCGGAAGGCCGGCATTTGGCATAACTGCCACAGGCTTGTTTACCTTTCCTCTGATTGCCAGAAGGATATCAAGCATGTGCTCAGGACCTACGGCACAGTTGAAGCCGATAACATCAATCCTTTCGTCGGCACAAAGCAGGTCTGCCGCATTAATGGCTTCTCCGCCGTACTCCTCCTGATTCAGAGGCCCCAGCGCCACCTGAGCCTGGATTGGAATTTCCGATGAGATTTTTACCGCAGCCTCCACTGCAAGGGAAAGCTCCTCCATATCCCTGAAGGTTTCAAAAACAAGAAGATCCACCCCCTCCTCAACCAGAGGTCTGATCTGCGCCTCAAAGGCTTCAACGGCCTCGGCACGGCTCACCTTTCCCATCGGGGCAATCCTTACCCCAAGCGGTCCTACGGAACCGGCAACATAGACATCGTCTCCTGCCGCCGCTTTGGCTATCCTGGCTGCCGCCCTGTTTATGGCATCGGTCTTTTCTTCTATCTGATATGTTTTAAGCTTGATGGGGTTTGCCCCGAAGCTGTTGGTCTCGATTACATGTGCACCGGCCGTGATATAGCTTCTGTGTATTTTTTCCACAAGTGCCGGATCTGTCAGACAAACTTCTTCGAAACATGTTGAAATCTGGATTCCGTTTGAATAAAGCTCTGTCCCCATTGCGCCGTCAAAGATAACTATCCCCTCTCTGACCCGCTCAAGATAATTCTTTTTCATACTTCCTCGGTTTTCTGATATCTGGAAATTACTGCGGCAAGATCAAATTTCTTTTCATAGAAGCCCTTTCCCGTAATGATTCCTCCTATTTTTCCCCTGCATCTGATATCTGAGGCTATGTTTCTGAAATCCTCTTCGCAGCTGATTCCCCCCGAAACGGTAACAGGAAGTCCTGAAGCCTCCGCTATGGCAAGAGTTCGCTCCAGATCGGGACCCGAAAGTGTTCCGTCCCTTACAATATTGGTATAGATGATTGAGCAGATACCGTTTTCTGCCGCAGCTCTGGCCAGGTCGGTATCAACGATTCCGCCCCCCTGCTGCCAGCCGGCAACCTTTACCTCTCCGTTGAGGGCATCGATTCCTGCAATGAATTTAGGGCCGAACTTTTCTGTCCATACAGCGGCACAGGTGGGATCCTTTGCAAAGACGGTTCCCAGGATAAGGTAATCTATCCCTATATCCGAAAGCTCACTGATATCAGAATCGGAACGGATACCGCCTCCCAGTTCCAATACGGCATCCACCTCTTTTCTGATAGATGAGATAACGTCCCTGTTGTTTTTTCCCCCTCTGGCTGCATCGAGATCCACAAGATGGATTCTCTCGGCACCTGCCTCCACAAAGCTTTTTGCCACAGCAACGGGATCGTCGCTGTAGACTGTGACCTTTTCATAATCACCCTTATAGAGTCTTACACATTTTCCCCCAAGAAGGTCGATTGCCGGTATTATAAGCATCAGTTTCCTACTTTATAGCGCTTGATTTTCTTTGTGGAAGATTCCTCAAAAGGCTTATCCACGGCACGTACGCGTGTAATTTTCATATAGTTCTGGAGCATCTTATTCACGTTGCTGACAATTTCCTCAAGCTTTTTCTGGATAAGCTCAGGATCGTTGGTCTTGCGGAGATCCTCTGACGGATAGATAAGGGCTTCGATTTCTTCGCCGTCCTGATGCTTTCCGTTTTCGTTTATATAGCCTCTGACCAGAATCTGCTCGATTTCAGGATAGAGCTGGAATCTGTCTTCGATTTCTTCAGGGAAAACATTCTTTCCGCCGGCAGTAACAATGATATTTTTCTTGCGGCCTGTAAGGTAAAGATAGTTCTCCTTGTCCACATATCCCATGTCTCCGGTGTAGAAGAAGCCCTGGTTGTCCATTACTTCGTCGGTTGCAGCCTGGTTCTTGTAATAACCCTGCATAACCACAGGTCCCTTGAATGCGATTTCTCCCCTGCCGTCCTTGTCGGGAGCCACGATCTTCACCTGAATGTCAGGAAGCACCTTTCCTACAGACTTGATCTTGAAGCGGTAGATAGGGTTGAGGGCAACGATAGGTGATGTCTCTGTAAGCCCGTATCCCTGTACAAAGTCCAGACCCAGCTGGTTGTACATCTTGAATGTGCTCGGTGGAAGAGGTCCGCCGCCGCTGATACAGATTCTGTTGTCGAGAAGAGATACCTTTTCCAGGATAAGCTTTCCGAAGAGTTTCTTTCCGATCTTGATTCCGAAACAGCTCTTGAGGAATCCGCTGATGGCCATAAGAGTCTTTACGATTCCGTATGTGACGATTCCCTTGGCACGAACCCCTTTCATGATCTGAGCCAGGAGCTTGTTGAAAAGCATAGGAACACCGAGGAATATGGTAACCTTTCCGTCCCTGAGATCTGCAAGCATTTCCTTGATAACCAGACGCTTTGCGAAAACTACCTCGGCACTCTGGGCAAGACCTACGATGATAACAGCCTGCATTGTGTATGCGTGGTGTACCGGAAGAAGGGCATAGAATACGTCTGTATGATAGATCTGCATGTGCATCTGTGCCAGGAAACAGTCGTTGATAAGGTTGTAATGTGAAAGCATGACCCCTTTAGGTGTGCCTGTTGTTCCCGATGTATAAAGGATGGCTGCTGTTTCATGAACATCTACCTTTACCGGCTTTTCCAGAGGTGTATCTTTGAGAGCAAGCACATAGTCAGGATTTTTGTCTGTAAGAGAATATACAGGAGTGCCTTCAGGAAGGCTTTTTGCCAGATCACTGTATTTTTCTTCATCCAGGATAGCTGCCGCAGGTTCGCTGAAATTGATAAGGTTCTTCAGTTCCTCGACATGAAGTGAATAATCAAGAGGAACAATGATGGCTCCGGCAGTTGCAATGGCATAGTAACCTACTGCCCATTCAGGGGAGTTCTTTCCAGTGAGAATAACATGATCCCCTTTCTTTACCCCTTTTGCCACAAGTGATGCCGCAAGAGTAAGAATCTTTTCCCTTGTCTCCCTGAAAGACATATTGAAAAGAACCGGATTATAAGTAGACAGACACTTCTTGTCAGGATATCTGGCTGCCGCAATCTGGAACATTTCGGCAAGTGTTGGAACTTCACCGTCAAAAAGCTTTCCCTTAAACTCTTCCAGAAACTGAAATGTTCTGTGTTTATACATTAAATACTCCTATATTCTTAACATTTTATGTTATACTGAATAAAATAGCAAGGATATTATATCATAAAAGAGCCGGAATGACAAACATACATTTTTCTGAAACATTAATCATCGGCGGGGGACCTGCAGGTCTCTTCTGTGCCCTCCGTCTTGCCGAGGCCGGTATTCCGGTGCGGCTGCTTGACCGGATGGAAAAACCGGGAAAAAAATTTGTCCTGGCCGGTCTTTCGGGAGGTCTGAATATCACAAACAGCGCCGCTCCCGGAGTATTTGAAAAAAAATATTTTGAAAACAGCTCTCTGTTCAGGTCTCTTCTTGCAGGCTTTTCTCCGGAGGATACGATACATTGGTACAGAGAAATGGGCTCCGGCTCCTTCCGGGGAAACGGGGGAAAGATTTTTGCGGATAAGCCGGCCCATGAAATTCTGGATAACTGGCTCAGAAGGCTGGAGCACACCGGCCTGTACAGTTTTTCCGGAGGATACGAATTTACCGGATTTGATATGGTTGACGGCAAACCGGTTCTCCTTTTCAGGCATAACGGAAAAACAGAATGTATCGGATATGATACTGCAGTTTTTGCCTTGGGAGGGGGCAGCAGAAGCAGGACAGGCTCCGACGGCAGCTGGCAGAAACCCTTTTCCGATGCGGGAATCAATGTAAAACCTCTGTCGCCGGCAAACTGCGGGGTCTGTGTCTCATGGTCTGAAATCTTCAGGGAAAAAATCAGGGAGACAAAGGAGAGTGCGGAAATAATTTTCAGCACCGGAGATACACGCTCCGAGGGAGAGGCCGTGTTTACGGAATACGGAATCGAAGGGAGCGGAATCTATTCTCTCATACACAGGATACGGGAAGAGCTGGGGACAAAAGGAAGCTGTACCGTTACTGCCGATATTCTTCCGGGGCTGTCGGATGATAAAATAAGAGAACGTCTTTCACGGCCGCGGGGGAAGAGTTCCCTCTCCAATTACCTAAGAAAAAATCTCCGTCTTTCGGGAATAAAATATATGCTGCTGAGAGAACTGGTTCCGGCGGAGAAGCTTTCGGCTCCGGAAACCGATCCTTCCGTTTTCAGGAATCTTGAAATAAGGATTGACGGTTTCAGACCGCTGGAGGAGGCCATTTCCTCTGCCGGTGGGGTAGCCTTTGAGGAGCTGGATGAAAATCTCATGCTCCGAAAGCTTCCGGGTGTTCATGTAATAGGAGAAATGGCCGACTGGGAGGCTCCTACCGGTGGATATCTGCTTCAGGGCTGCTTTTCCATGGCACACCATGTATCCCGATTCATCATAATGAAATGTAAGACTTAACTTTTTTTAAAAACACTAGTATATTTTTATCAATGAAGGTATTCGGAATCTTTTTTCTTATCCTTTTCCTATCTGTCTCTTTAGTCCATGCCGGAGAACAGGAGCCGGAGGTATATATCATTACCGTTCTTCCGGGAGATCCTATCCATACAGCCTTCGGTCATTCTGCCATAAGAATCGACAACAGGATTTACAATTACGGAACCTTCAGCTTTCATGAACCCGGCTTCCTTGCCAATTTTGTCAAGGGAAAGATGCAGTACTATCTCGGAGTCAGCAGATATGACCGGGAGCTGGTGCGCTACATTCACAGGGAAAACCGTTCAATCTACGAGCAGAGGCTGGATCTGACCGCCGAGGAAATAGCAGAGCTGAAAAAATTTCTCAAAAACAATGCAAAAAAGGAAAACCGGCATTACGACTATGAATTCATTAAGGATAACTGCTCCTCAAGAATCAGGGATGTCCTGAATAATGTCCTGGGAGACGGGATTGAGTTTGACAGCGGGATTACCGAACAGATATGCGATAAAAGCTACAGGGATTACATAAGGAGTTATCTGGGAAACCATCCCTGGTTTGATACCGGAATACAGTTTACTCTGGGAATGGTGGCCGACAGAAAGGTTTCCCCTGAGGATGCCTTCTTTCTTCCGGAGCTTGTACAGGCCCAGTTTGAAGGCTGCAGCCGGATTGCAGATTCAGGATTTACATACGAGGCTGTAATTCCGCCCGGTCTCGTGAAGGAAAATGTTCCCGACTATCCGTTTATCCTTTTTTCACTGCTTGCGGCGGTAGAAATACTGCTGATTGTCTTTTCGTTTTTCAGGAAAGGCTTCGGAAGGGTGCTCCGGATTTATGAGGGAACTGCAGTTTTTGTCAATTTCCTTGCGGGACTGCTGATTTTTTATCTGATGTTCTTCTCTGCCCATTTTGCAGTAAAGGGCAATATGCATATCCTGTGGCTTTCGCCGATAAGCCTGATTCTTCTGGTGCTGATGATTTCAGGAAACTTCAGGATGGCAAAGGTTGTTGCCGTGCTTCAGATTGTCTCTGCGGTGACCTCCGCCGCGATTTTCTCCATAGGACTGCAGGAAACCTGCCGGGCTTTTTACCCGGCGGTAATACTCTATCTTATAATCTATGTCAGAACCTTATTTGCCGGAGCTGAAATCAAGATAGTAAGTAAAACTTCCGATTCCTGACTCCTCATCAAAGGTTATGTTATCAATGACAACTCCTGAAATTCCGGTTTTTGATTCAAGACTGTAGCTTGTGTAATAATTGGTATTTGCCACAAAAGTGTTAACAGACCTGCCGCCGGAAAGGGAACAGGAGGCAAACAGCATGGCCGCCGCAGCCACGGTCAGGAACAGGGATTGTATTCTTCCTTTTCTCCTGAACAGGCTTACTGCCATAAGCATAAGACTTCCGGCAAAAACATATACCAGAGAAGAGGGACCGATCCCGGTTCTTGTGGTTTCCCTGAACAACATCTGAGGGTTTGGGATTTTTTTCCACAGTGAACCCCAGCTTCCTGTATAGTCAAAGGCAGGTTCATATACTCCGGAGCAGGCCTCCAGCACATCGACTCCGTGGATTTTATCGCTTCCGGCATTGACCCGGTTCATTGACGGCAGCATGACATATCTTCCCTCAAATATCTGTGTAATCAACAGACCGCTTTCGGGAACATACATTCCGGTATTGTCAGCCTTGCGTTTCTTTCCCTCCAGAATCAGATACTGGCTGCCGTTATCTGTCAGGTCAATCCTGTAGGCTTCATATAAAGGGTCCTCTATATCGCTGCGGAAGGTTACGGTCTGAGGGGTACTTGTCGGCTCCAGAAGAACAGGTGTAAGCCACCCCAGCTTGTATCTTTCTACGGCAAGAAAAGGAGCGGGATCACATTCCATACGGTGGCTGCCATAAACGCCGCTTCCCATGATGCTCCAGTTTCCTACACCCCATGTCTCATAGTCAACATCATAAGTATCGGGAAGCCCCAGAACATGGCCGAACTCATGGCAGGCTGTACCTATTGTGGATTCATCGTTTTTAGGCGTATTCTCTGATTGGATTGTGTATTCGTTGAAGTTATGATATGTAGTACCGGAAATCGGCTCATTTATAGAGGCAAGTGCATTTTTGAGATTCCATTGATGAGCCCATATTTCGTTCTCGTTTCCGGAGGTTTCCTCGCCGTAACCGGCAAAAAATATCAGGAGCACATCCACACCGTCGGTTCCGTCACTGTCAAACTTGTTGAAATAGGCAGCCCCTTTCTCTGTCACCATGTCATCAACAGTCTTCTTTACAAGATACCCTATATTTGTATCGATACCACCATCCTCATTGGCTCCGTAATAATCAATCTCCTCAGGCATTGTATAAGGGCCGAATATTTCAAATTCGAGATTAAGGGTGCCGTTGGACATGATGTCGTAATAGCCGGTCATTGTCAGACTTGCGGTATCAGACTGAAGCATCTTCTTGTAATAATCCTTGTCATGCTCGGCCTTGAAGTGTCTGTAGCGAAAATCAACCAGAACCACAGGAATATATTTGGTTCCGGATGAGGATACCTTGAAATTCCGGCTGTCTGTCGGGGCCGAACCGCTCAGAAACGGGGATTTTTTCGGTTTTGACATGTCGTAGGACTTGAGACTTCCGTCTATTCCCTCGTAATTAATAGGAGGCTTTGCGAACAGAGCTGTAGTCAAGGTCAGCAGAAAAAGTACGGCGATAAATCTTTTCATTCTCTTGAATCTCTCTCAAGCACCGAAAATTCCAGAACCTTCAGTACAAAATTATATCCGGACGGAGCTACTCCTGCCTTTACATTGGGATTGTATATCCTGGCAAGATAATTGATATAACCGTATTCCTCATCATACTTGAACATATACAGCATGGGAGAATCCTTCTTGTTGGCCTTCACATATTTCCTTGCATCCTCAAAAAGCCCGTCTACGGTAAACCCCTCGAGAAAGTCCCTGTTGTCCGTGGTTCCTGCCAGCTCTCCGTCAATTACCGTTATTTCGTAAATCTGTCCGATATTGTTGCTGTAGGAATATTCGATTTTCATGGAATAATCCCGGATTTCGTGGTTTTTCCATTTGATGATATTGTCGGTAAGAATCTTTGAATCGCTTCTTTTAAGCTCCCGGTTTCCCAGTGAAAAACAGAGAGGGGCGGCAACTGTCAGAAGAAAAAGGACAATAAGGGCTCTTTTCATCCGAGACCCTCCTCTGAAAGCTCATCCAGAAGCACTGCCCGGTATTCAGGTATGGATGCGGCATATCTGATTATGGCACGCAGGTATCCCTCCGGAGTTCCGGTATCAAGCCTCTCCCCTTCAATAACGGTATATACCATCTTATTCATGTCCATAAGCTTCTTCAGGGCATAGACATGGAAATATTCTCCCTTTGCATTCTCCCGGCAGTGCTTTTTCCAGCCCTCCTCCAGATATGTGAAGATTTCCGGGGTAAAAAGATATCTTCCGATGGAAACCTCCTTGCTGGGTTCCGTACCAGGGGCCGGCTTTTCAACGATATCCTCCACATGGAGACCGTCTGCCGACGGCTTTATCACACCGTATCTTTCAAGATGAGGCGGATTATGGAGGGCTGACATTACGGAGCAGCCTGTCTCCTCATACTTTTTTATGAGCTGGGCTGCCAGAGGAACGGCACCCATGTGCAGATCGTCGGGATAGGCCACAACAAAAGGCTCGTTGCCCACAAAGGCCTTTACCTGCAGCAGAGCATGCCCGGTTCCCTTCATTTCGGTCTGGCGCTTGAAGAAGATGTCGGCCTTTGAAGCCCCCACTCCCAGCTCTATTTCCCGGTCGAAGTAGTCGTCCAGAGCCTTTTTTCTCCTGGAGGTAAGGATAAGAATCTCATTTATGCCCGAAGCAAGAAATTCATCAACTATAAAATCTATACATGGCTTATTGATAACAGGAAGCATTTCCTTCGGAACTGTCTTGGTAACAGGAAGGAAACGGGTGCCGTAACCGGCTGCGATAATTACACCTTTCATAATTCAATTATGCTATCTAAACGGAAAAAAAACAAGACTTGCAGAAAAAACTTCAAGCTATTATAATCCTTATTATGGATGAAAGAATAGGCGCAGAAATTTTTGATGTGGACCATACCATCACAAAGAATATCACGGCATTAAGCTACCTCTGCCTGCTGGTGAAGAAAAAGGTTTTTTCGGTAACCATTCTCAGGCATATTCCCTATATCTGTATAAACTACAAGTTCGGAAGAATGGCTGACAAACATTTTGACAGGCGTATAGAAGAGCTGGACGGAGTAAACAGAAAATTTCTGGAGGATGCCGCAGAAGAGAATTTCCGCAACATGCTTAAAAAGGAATCCATCTATGCCGAAGCAGGCCGCTATATCGAACATCTGAAAAGCAACAACAAGAAAATAATCCTGGCTACCTCCTCCCTGGACACAATAGTCAAGCCCCTGGCCGATTATCTGGGAGTAGATACCATCATAGCCACCAGGTTTGCCTACGACGGAGACAGATGCCTGGGTGTATTTGACGGAAAGCCAGCCTTCAGGGATGAAAAAAGAAGAAGAGTAATGGAATATGTCAAGGAAAACAACATTGACCTGGCCAGTTCATCCTTCTATTCCGACAGTATCCATGATGCCCCTCTTTTCAACGAGGTAGGAAACCCGGTAGCTGTCAATCCGGATATAAGACTTGCTTTCCATGCCAGAAAGAACGGCTGGCCGATCCTCAAGTTCAGATAGAATATTTAAAGCTGAAATCCACAGGCTTTTCCAGAGTCAGGAATCTCACCGCAGGAATCTTCACCTTAAGAAGGTTTCCCTTGTATTCGCCCATGTCGGCGGAGATGATATTGCCCGGAGCCCTGATATTGAGCTGTACGTAGGAGCTCTCCACAATCTGCTCGGCGGTGGTGGAATTATCCAAATAATCTGAAAAGACATAATCAATAAGTGCAGTATATTCCTCGCCGGTATAAGGGTTGTCGGTCTGAGGTGCCAGTGCGGAAAGGACAGGATTGCCGCTGATTCCGAAAACCGTATCAATGGCCTCGTAGTTGTCGGCTCCCAGATGGAAGGTTACCTTGCGCTCTCCGTCGGAGTCTTCGAATTTCAGAATCGGAACATATTCGGAAGGGAGAACCCTGGTGAAGTCTCCGCTTCTGATAATGAGCTTGAGTCTCGATTCTTCGGGAGAAACCACCGAAACCGGCTCTGTGTCGGGATATCCCGAAATGGCAGAGGAGATGTCCTCTGTGTTGAAGATTCCTTCGGAAGCACTTTTACCTGTGGCCTCCGAAAGATCGTTGATATATTTTACGAAAACAGGATTAAGCTCCAGGTCCACAAAGACCTCACCTCCGTTACCGGACTTTATACCGATATCCTGTCTGACAGTACATCCGGCAGTAACCAGGATGGCAAGGCAGAGAAGAAGGAGCTTCAGCTTTCTCATAAGTCAAGTACTGAAAGGTCAGGAATGGAAGAGTATACCGGTACGGTTTCTATACTCTTGGCCCCGAGCTTTATAAGCTGATATCTTACAACGGCAATAGGCTTTTCCTTGCTGTTGACCTCCAGCTGGATACAATACTGGGAGAATCTGCTTCCCTGTATGATTGTAGGCTCATCGGCATAGAGATTGTTTTCCCTGAGATATGCCCTGATTCCCTCCTCGGCCTCTGTAGGAACATTGAAGTAAAGCATTACCTTGTTTTCGGCATTTACGGTACCGTAAAGGTTGATAAGGAACATCTTGAGGAGCTCCATCTTTGCAGGAGACTTCTTTACCTCGGATGAAATCCAGATTCCGGTTTCTGAGGAGAACACCCACTCCAGGATCTTGAGACCGTAGTTTCTGAGGGCACTGCCGGACTGTGTTATTTCCAGACCGATATCTGCGCCGCCGTTCCTGAGCTTTGCCTCTGTCTTTCCCCAGGTTTCGTAGATGATAAGACCGCAGCCATCCTTGGCAGGTGTCTTGTATTTCTGGATAGACCACTTGAAGAACTTCTCCGGTGCACCGATTTTCCTGAGCTTTTCGGTAATCCAGTTGAGAGCTGTGTAAGGGAGCTCTGTAACCACGGAAATCTGTTCCTTCCTTTTGATGAGGTTTTCAAGGAATTCCTCGGTGGTGCTTTCGGAAAATGATCCGTCCACAATTCCCACCAGGTTTATGTTTCCCCTATGGAGGGAAAGCACCTTTTCAGGAGCAATCTTTATTCCGTATTCGATTTCCATTTCCAGCTTGCGCTCCATAAGCCAGTCATCGCCGGTAATGGCTACATCCAGTTCATTCAGTGCCAGCTGAGGACCGAATTCCTGAGGACGGCCGTCCCAGCCGAAAAGAAAGTTCACGGATGTGAAGCTTGTAGGTCCGCCCGCATCATAACCCTTGGCAGGAAATCCGGCCTTTGCAAGAAGGTCCACCAGGTTTCCCCCTCTTGTAGGATTGGCCAGTGATCCGGCAGGCATGCCGATT
Source organism: Spirochaetia bacterium (assembly GCA_045606105.1). Classification (GTDB taxonomy): domain Bacteria; phylum Spirochaetota; class Spirochaetia; order CADAEX01; family CADAEX01; genus CADAEX01. The sequence continues at coordinate 54,185 of JAZURI010000005.1, forward strand.
ACAAGTTTTTCTTCGTTATTCATTGTTATCTCCAACATTATTTTTCTATAGTTTCCAGAGTTCCGTCACCGTTCAGTCTGCGGTAATAGCAGGAAGTATGGGAATCGCCGTTTTCCTTCTTTGCATGGCAGGCACCCTTGCCCATGGGGGTCACGAGAAACAGGAATGAATTCTGTTCGCAGTTGATCCTTATCTCTTCAACCCTGAGCATGTCCCCGGAGGTAAGTCCCTTTTTCCAGAGCTCATTGCGGCTTCTGCTCCAATAGGTGGCATATCCGCTCCTGAGGGTCTCATCCCAGGCTTCCTTGTTGATGAATGAAAGTATCAGTACTTCCTTTGTTCTGAAATCCTGTGTAACCACGGGAAGAAGCTTCTTTCCGTCTTCACCGAAGTCTGCAAGCAACTCTGTTGTATATTCTTTTTTCATATATTAAGTATAAAAATTAAATCAGAATATGTCTATATAAAAAAAAGCTGTACCGGACAAGTACAGCTTCTATTTGCAGAAATATGAAACAGGGGATAACATATTTCGTTTAGCCAAAAGGGATGCAGAGTGAAATTGAACCAATCTCCTCTGCATCTAAAAGAGGATGAAAAGAATATCTTAAAGAAATGTGATTCAAAACCCAAAAAACTATACCAAAATTACCACACTTCTTCTTTATCTTTATGATGTTATTATCATTCCAAAATTGATAACTTGCAAGATGGGAAAATACCCATTTTTTGATACGGTTTTGGGATAAAATATAAATCAGTTGAGAAGGCCGGCATCTTTCATGTACTTTGCCGCACCGGGATGCATAGGGACAGGAATACGCCGCTTGATATAGACCTTGGCATTTTTTTCGTTATACACAGGAAAGAAATTGTTAATGTACTTTATGTTCTCAAACCAGGTTTTGGATATTGTATAGGCCATTTCATCAGACATATCCGGGGTGCAGGCCAGGAAGGTGCTTGATTCAAAAACCCGGGGGCTTTCCCCGTTTTCAGACCGGCCTGCCAGCGGATTCTCTATGGAATCGGTAAAGAAAACAGGGTAAACGGAAATGAACTCCCTTAACTTGTTGCTTTCGTACAGCGGAACCGGCTGGCTCAGGATACCTATACCGCTTACCAGATGCTTGTCCCGGCCCGAATATCCGTACCCCATGTTGTACCAGATAAAGTCGGTCTGGCCGTTTTTCAGCATTCTCAGCCCCTCCTGGGGATCCACCCTGTAAATCTTTGTATTGGAGGAGTTGATGCCGTTGAGACCAAGAAAATAGGAAAAAAGGTTGCCTGTTACCGAATCCACGGTATTTATGGCAATGGTGGCACCCTGCAGATCCTTTAATTTCCTGATCTGGCTTTTCATACTGGCTATACCGTCGTATACGGAAGGAAATATTCCGAAAAGACACCGCAGCTCCTGAGGGCCGTCCCAGTATGTCGGATGACCGATATATGCCATATAGGCCTCCGGACCGGAGATTATGGCCAGCTCTGCAGAACCGTCAAGCAGGGCCTTTATCCTGTCGTTTTCATTAGGACAGTCCGACTCGTTTACCGAAATATATTCCGTATTATAGTTGATCAGTCCCTCAAGAACAGACCCCACCAGAAAGAACGGGGAGTTCATATAAGAGGATTTGATTGTAATATCTGTTCTCACCACCTGCTTTTCCTGGCTCTTGTATTCCCGGCAGGAAACGAGAAAAACCGGTATAAGCAGGAATAAAACAACCTTTCTAAACATCTATGAGTCCTATACTGATGGCGTATCTGATAAGCTCTGTCATATTCTTGCATTTAAGCTTCACCATGATACTGCCCTTGTGGTTTTCCACTGTCTTTGAGCTGATAAAAAGCTCCTCCGCAATATCCTTTATGGAAACACCGTCGATAAGCAGCTTGAGAATCTGCTGTTCCCTGAGCGAAAGCTTGGTGTATGCAGACTTGCTGTCCTCGGCAATCTCCACATCATCCTTGGTAATAAGGGATTTGATTACCTTGTTGGAAATGTAGCTGTCGATATAGATTTCACCGTTGTAGACCTTTTCTATGGCATCTGCCAGGTTTTCGGGAGAGGATTCCTTCAGTATGTACCCTTTGACCCCGTTCTCCACCGCCTCCAGGATATACTCGATCTTGGAATAGGCTGTAATGATGATAATCTTCAGCTCCGGCATCTCTCCCAGAAGCTTTCTTGCCAGCACCAGCCCTGAGCTGCCGTGAAGTGAAATATCCAGAAGCAGGATATCGGGCTTGTTTTCCATTACCGCATAATAGCCGTCATCCACATTGTCGCTTTCAGCGATGACCCTGATGTTTGAATCCCTGCTGACAATAGCCTTGATTCCTTCTCTCATCAATGCATGGTCTTCAATTATCATAACCCTGATTTCACTCATCTCTGTCCTCCAGCGGAATTGAAATATTGACTGTTGTTCCCTTTTCCGGCGACAATTTTATCTTTATGGTTCCCCTTGAGATCCTTACCCTTTCCATCATTCCCTTAAGTCCGGAATGGGCCTTCCCGTCGGAAACCTCCAGTGCACTTTCCAGGTCGAAGCCGCTGCCGTTATCAGAAACCTTCAGCAGAAGATTCGGCCACGAAATAATCAGATTCACCTTTACCTCGGTAGCATCTGAATGCTTTTCTATATTGGTCAGGAGCTCCTGTACTATACGGTATACATTCAGCTTGATAGGCTTGCTGATGGTAACGGAATCAAGCCCCAGGGAGGAATAAAGCCCCAGCCGTCCTGTTTTCCGGTCCCAGTTGGCCACATAATCCGAAAGTATGTCATCCAGCTCCTTTTCCAGCTCCGGCGGACGGATTCCGTAGGAAATGTCCCTGAGCTGCTGAAGCGTACCTGCCAGCATGTCGGTAATGGTACGGAGCTTATCGGCATCTTTTTCGTTTGTATACTGCTTTATCAGATCCTTGCACAGCATTCTTGAATAGACCATGTCCTGAATTACGGTATCATGGATTTCCAGAACCATAAACCTCTTTTCATCCTCCCTGTGCTCCAGGGATTCATTAAGAAGCCTCTTGTATTCAAGGCTGATTCTTTTAGCCTTGGAAAATTTATTGAAGAAATAGACAAACAGGAATGTAAACAGAAAATAGACCACCAGCAGACCTATAAGGACATAGCTGAGCATGTTCAGCTGACGCTTGTGGTAGTCGTCCAGAAAGGTGGAGATACTCCTGAGGGTATGCCCGAAGCTGTTGGTATCGTTGGAAAGCCAGAATATCTGCTCCTCAAAGTTCCTGTAGCTGTTTTCGTTGCTGACAATTTCAAGAAGAAAGAACTTTGTATAGTACCATTGCTGGGTCAAATCCACGACCAGGCTCCGCAGCTCCTGATTCTTTATTTCCTCCTCCAGTCTGGAGAAGCTTATATCCAGGGTTCGTATATTCATGTTGACATTGGTTTTCAGCTCCGGTTTCTTGCCTGATGTGATGAAAATGGTGGCGGAGGATTTGGTAAGGAGCCACTGCTCATAAAGCCTGGAGCTCTCTACCCGCCTGTCTATGTTATCCGACATAACGGAAAAAAAGGATGCGGCAATATATCCGACAAAGCAGAGGAGGAGGATGACAGCAAGGATGATAATCATATAAAGCTGCTTTTCTTTGTAAAACCGTCGTAAGTTTATCACTGATTATATTTAAACATATAAAACAATATTTTTCAATTATCACATTATATGATATAATCAGTTATGGATAATTTACATTCTCTGATGATGGAGGCCGCCGATGCCCTGGAAAGGGGGGATAACGGAAGGGCCAAGGAAATTTTTACGGATATACTGAGCCGTGACGGAAACTACTTTCCTGCACTTTACAACCTGGGACTGATCTGCTGCGAAGAGGAAAATACCGCAGAGGCGGAAAAATATTTCATGAAGGCCCTGGAGACAAGACCTGATGACCCGGACATCCTTACCGAGCTGGGAAACGTATGGCTGAAGGGGGGAGAATCCTCAAAGGCTGAGGAATTCTACAGGAGGGCAGAGGCCGCAGGGGGCTCAAATGAGGTGCTTTTCAACAATCTGGGGGTCATTTTCTTCAGACGCCAGGATTACCGCGAGGCCAAAAAGCTCTTTAAAAAAGCTCTGGAAATCAATCCCGACTACAAGGAAGCCCGGGAAAATACCGCACTTGCAAATTTTTATCTTGCAATGATGTGACCTGATAATATAAGTTTAATCTATGGAATTATATAATACTTACGAAGAATACATCGGAGCCCTTGAAGAGAGAGGAGCTCTTCCCGAAGGCTTCAGGACCTCCGTTGTTCCGCTGACATTTTTTCCGGAGGAGAGAGAATTTGACAAACCTCTTCCAATGAACATGTCCCTTATCATGCTGGACCGGCCTACAGAAAAGTTCGCTGCTGTCTTTACCAGCAACAGATGCCCGGGCGCTCCTGTCATAATCGGCAGAAAAAGACTCGGAAACAAGCAGATACGGGGTATCATAATCAATAACAAGATAGCAAATGTCTGCATAAGGACAGGGGTGGAGGATTCTCTTTCCCTGACAGAAAAGCTGGCTGAAACCGTGGGTGCCGATCCGGAGGAATTCTTTCCTTGCTCCACCGGCATTATCGGATGGAGACTGCCGGCAGAAGAGATGAAAAAGAATATTCCGGCTCTGGTTGCAGGGCTTGAAGGGGGAACTGCCGTAAAGCTGGCCAAGGGAATAATGACTACCGATGCTTTTCCGAAGCTCAGGTCCGTGCAGGTAGGCTCGGGAAGAATCGTGGCTGTAGCAAAAGGGGCGGGAATGATCGAACCTAACATGGCTACCATGCTTGCATATATAATGACAGATATCGATATGGAGAGGGACTTTCTCAGAAAGTGTCTCAGCCGTGTGGTAAACAGAAGCTTCAACTGCATCTCGGTAGACAGCGACCAGAGCACCAGCGACACAGCCATACTCCTTAGCTCCGGAACAAAACCGGCCGTTTCGGAGGAGCTGTTTGAGGAGGCTCTCATTACCGTATGCGCACAGTTGGCCGAAGATATCGTCAGAAATGCCGAAGGAACAGGCCATGTCATAAAGGTTGAGGTTACAGGGGCCTGTGACGATGCAACCGCAAAAGCAGTCGGCAAGGCTGTAATCAACTCTCCGCTGGTAACCACTGCCGTTTTCGGCAATGACCCTAATGTTGGACGTCTTGTTTCATCGGTGGGAGACTATATGGGAAACCACGGTCTTGATTTTGATAAGGACAGGATGCTTCTGAAGCTGGGCGATGAAACCGTATTTATGGACGGAGCCTTCTGTGTAGACAAGGAAAAAGAGGAAAAGCTTTCCGCCTACATGAAGGAACGGGCACTGGATTCGGATCACAAGACCTTTCCAGCCCATAACCTTACCGTAGATGTTTTCTACAGGCTGAGCGAAGAGGGAACCGGATGTGCCACAGTAAAGGGAACAGACCTTTCCTACGGATATGTAAAAGAGAATGCGGACTACAGATCCTGATGACAAAAGGGATTTCGGCTCAATTTTCGCGGAATGGGAAAAAAGGGCCGGATCCTCAGGGGCACTGGCCCGAAGCATAAAGGAAAAGAAGCAGGCCGAAAGACCGGCTGCAGTTCAGATTTCCGAAAAACAGCTGAAAACAGACGATACCCTGGATCTTCACGGCATGACTGTGGCAGAGGCTGAAAAAGCCATGGCTTCCTTCATTTATCTTGCTGCAGCAAAAAAATACAGAAAGGTACTTATTATCCATGGAAAAGGAATCCACTCAAAGGATGGACCTGTAATGAGACAGACAGTGATAAATTTTCTGGAAAAATGCCCGAAGGCAGGAAAGCACGGAACCCCCTCCGCCGCAGAGGGTGGATCGGGAGCCACATGGGTTATTATAAAAGGATAATTATTTTTCTCTGAAGATAATTCTTCCCCGTGTAAGGTCGTATGGGGAAAGTGCGATTCTTACCTTATCGCCCGGTACTATACGGATATAGAATTTTCTCATCTTGCCTGACAGATGTGCCAGGATAACATGACCGTTCTTGAGCTCAACCTTGAACATTGTATTCGGGAGAGCCTCTTTTACTATTCCTTCAATCTCTATAGCTTCTTCTTTTGCCAAGATGTTCCTCTTTAAGATTATGAGTATTTAAGATTATTAAATATTTATATTGTTAATCAAAGGCTTTGTCAATGTCATAAAATCTGTTGTATAATAATGACCATGATAATTTCGGCAGGGACAGCTTACACAGACAACACCTCATACAGCGGCCATCACGAAGCGGGTCTGCAACTTCTGCATTCCGTATGGCCTGAAAAGGAAATGCCGGAAATTAAGGTGGAAGAATCGGGCCGCCCTTTCCAGACCCTTTATCCGAGGCTGGATTTCAATATCTCACACTCAGGAAACCTGGCTGCCTGCATTGTTGCAGAGGGCAAGGTAGGCTGTGATATCCAGACCATGAAAAGGAAATTTTATCCTGCAGCCGCAAAGCGGTTCTTTCATCCCGGAGAGTATGACTATATAGAGCAGGCTGCCGACGAAAAGGAGAGGAAAAAACGGTTTTATACTCTGTGGGTGCTTAAGGAGGCCCATGTGAAGCTTCTGGGAACATCAGTCACGGAAATCGGCAGAACCCCTGAATTTTCGGTTGAAAACGGAAAGCTGTCATGCAGGGGAGCGCATTTTTATTATGCAGTTTATCGGAATGAGGATTATATGCTGGCCTTTGCCTTTGAAAAGGAGTATTGTCTGCAGGATATTGAAATCCGGCATTTCGGGGAAAATAATGTTAAATTCACCTATTTTCTTTCAAATATGCAGAGGGTAAAGTCCTGAAATTCCTCAGTTCCCACAATTTTCCAGATATTTTCATCAATTTCGGGAAAAAAGGTATCACCTTCATATTCATTATGGATCTTTGAGATATAAAGCCGGTCTGCACGCCCTATCATCTGGCTGTAAATGTTGGCACCTCCGATTATGAACACCTGTTCAGGCCCGGTCTGTGCCGCTGCCAGAGCCTCATCCAACGAGCGGAAATAAAGAATTCCTTCTGTTTTGTCCTCTTCACGGATACTTCCGGAAACAACCATGTTGATCCGTTTCGGAAGAGGACGACCGATGGATTCAAAGGTCCTGCGCCCCATGATTACGATATTGCCCAGAGTATGCCGCTTGAAAAGCTTAAGATCCTCCGGAAGATTCCATGGCATGGTACCATCCTTGCCTATAACCCTTGAAGGGGTCATTGCTGCTATAATGTTTATCTCTTTCATAGATTGTTTCCCTGAAATAATCTTTGCACATAAAAGGGAAAATGACAAGGCAAAAAAATTCCCTGCCTTGCGACAGGGATTGTATAATTATACGGCAACACCGAACCTGATGAAGCCCTGGGGCTCGTACCCCTCCAGAGTTATGTCTTCAAAGGTCAGCTCATCAAAAGGCTTGTCCGCTATCTTTACCGTCGGAAGCCTGCCCGGTGTACGGGTCAGCTGTTCCTTCAGGCCGTCGATATGGTTTTCGTAGATATGGGCATCTATCAGGGTATGGGCAAATTCGCCCGGTTCAAAGCCTGTTTCCTTGGCTATCATCATGGTAAGGAGGGAATAGCAGGCAATATTGAAAGGGACTCCCAGTGCAATATCTGCAGAACGCTGTGTCAGATGACAGTTAAGCTTGTTTCCGCTTACATTGAAGCAGAAGGAATAATGGCAGGGAGGAAGCTTGCTCTCTGCAGCATTGGCCGGATGCCAGGCTGTACACACAAGTCTTCTCAGGGCAGCCGCCTCGGGATTCTTTTTTATTTCCTTCAGGGAATCTATGATATAACGGATCTGGTCAAAGGTTCTCTCTCCTGTTACCGGGTCGGCAGAGGTCCATTTTTCACCCCAGTTCTCCCCCGGAAGCCCCTGTGCAGGGACAGGATAACGGCGCCAGAAGCGGCCGTATGCAGTTTCAAGAAGCCCCTCCTCGTCGGCCCAGGCATCCCATATTTTTGTATGCTCGCGGAGGTTTCTTATATGCTCCTCGCCGGAAAGATACCAGAAAAGCTCCCGCAGCATGGAATTGAAATAGACCTTCTTGGTGGTCAGCAGGGGAAATCCCTCAGAAATATTTATTTTATAGAAGGCGGCAAAACAGCTGAGTGTTGCTACACCGGTCCTGTTTACCTTCCTTTCACCATTTTCAAGAACATATTTTACCAGATCAAGATACTGCTTCATTCTTTAATTATATCACGCTTTTTCAGGTTTGTACAGTTGAGACTGTTTTCCCGGGTTTCAGGTATTTTTTTCCTTTTTCCAAATTTTTTTCCCACAGGTCCGAATTATGTTGTATATTATAGGCAGGAGCTTTTATTGCAGAATCTGAGACCGGCACAGATGCTTGGACAAAAACAGACTTTGGCACCTCAGATGATTCAACAGATTAATCTGCTGGCAATGCCTGTACTTGAACTCCGGGAAAGGATACTGGAGGAGCTGGAGAACAACCCGGCTCTTACCGGCAGGTCCGATTCCTTTGATATGCCTTTCAGTCAGGTTGCAAAGGAATTCAGAAACAAATTAAGGGAAGATGAAAACTCAAAACGTAAATTTCTGGAGGGGGCAGTCTCTTCGGATGATGAATCATTGCAGGAATATCTTCTTTTCCAGCTCAGGGTACAGAAGCTTGATGAAAAGACTGCGGCGGCGGCAGAGCTCCTCATCCAGAACCTGGATGAAAACGGCTTCCATTGGGAAAACCCGTTCTTGGTATCGGGAGCTGATGAAGCGACCACACGGAAGGCCATGGATATAGTAAGGATGCTGGATCCTCAGGGAACATGTACCTCGGACTACAGGGAATCCCTGCTGGTTCAGGCACAGCTCAGCGGAAATGCTCCGAAAAAAACCGAAGAGGCAATAGAAAAGCATCTTGAGGACCTGGAAAAGGGACATCCGGGGAAAGCAGCCTCGGCATTGGGTATTTCCGTAAAGGAAATCGAGGAAATCTATTCCTTCATCAGAACCCTGAATCCGTTTCCGGGAAAAACAAAGTACAGGAAAGAGAACAACTTTGTCATACCGGACCTGCGCATCACCAGGGAAGAAAACTCCATCAGGATATATCTCAACAATGACAACATCCCTTCCCTCTCCATTGATTCATATTTCAGGGAACAGGCAGAGAACAGCTCCGATCCGGAGGTTTCAAAATTTGCCGGAGAAAAGATAAGAGAAGCAAAATCCTTTATCGGCATGGTAAAAATGAGAAACGACACCCTGCTCAGGACAGCGAACGTCATTGCAAGGCTGCAGAAGCCCTTTTTCATGGAGGGACCCCGGCATCTTGTTCCTCTGACACAGAAAAAAATAGCGGAAGAGATTGAGATGGATGAATCCACCATATCCAGGCTGGTATCAGAAAAATATGTACAGACTGATTGGGGCGTTTTCCGGCTGAAGCATTTTTTCTCCTCTGCAGTACAGACCGAGAAGGCAGACGGAACCGAAGGGGAGCTGGCCAAGGAGAGCGTAAAGTTAATAATAAAGGAAATTATAGAAGAAAACAGAACCGGGAAAAAGCTGTCGGATCAGAAGATTTCCGATATCCTCAGGGAAAGGGGAATAACGCTGGCCCGGAGAACTGTGGCAAAATACAGAAAGGAGCTTGATATAGCTTCTTCCTTTGAACGATAAAAAACAGGAGGAATTTATGAATTTTGAAATCAAAGGTATCCATTACGAAGTTTCCGAAAAGACAAGAGAACAGCTTGAAAAGAAATTCAAGAGAATGCAGACAGCAGAAGATACTCTCAACTCCCTTGTTATTTCTTTGGAAAGGGCAAACGGCTTGTATCATCTCAAGTGCAATATCGTATTCCGCTGGGGTGCAGACTGCTTCCTTGAAACAGAGGACGGCGATCTTTACGATGCAATTGACAAGCTTACAGAAAAGGTAAAGACAAAAATCGTGAAGGAAAAGGAAAAAATCCAGGATAAATAAAAAAGAAGGAGAGGGCTCAGGCTCTTTCCTTTTTCAGGTATCCATATTATAATTCTGAAATCATGAAGCAGTTCACCGTTCTTGATCTTCTGGATCTTGATTTAAAGGAAAACGAATCTCTTTCATTGAAGTGCGTTGCAGGACGTCAGGGTCTGGGTAAGGAAATAACCCAGCCGTATATTGACCGTCCCGGACTTGCCCTGGTGGGTTATTTTGAGCATTTTACCTTCAAGAGAATCCAGATATTCGGAATCAGGGAATGCTCCTTCATCGAGAAAATGGAAAAGGAAAAGAATCTGGAAAGTATAGAAAAGTTCTTTTCCTATCAGATGCCCTGCTGCATCTATACCACCGGGATGACACCGGGAAAAAAGATAAAGGAGCTGGCGGTCAAGGCAAACTGCCCTATTCTGGTCACTCCTCTCTCTACCACAGATCTCACACAGCGCCTGAACAGAATTCTTGCCCACATGTTTGCTCCTAAAAAACTGGTCTACGGCGTACTTGTGGAGGTATATGGTATAGGTATATTGATACAGGGTAAAAGCGGCGTAGGTAAAAGCGAGACAGCTCTGGAGCTTATCGAGAGAGGACACCGCCTTATCGCCGATGATACGGTAGAAGTCCGGAATACCAGAGGAAACAGCCTTTCCGGAAGAGGACCGAACCAGCAGCTGGCCCACCATATGGAGATCAGAGGTCTGGGAATTATCAACATAACCCACCTTCACGGAGTAGGTGCCGTAAGGCATTCCAAGGAGATACAGCTGGTAGTAAACCTGGAGGAGTGGGACAACGACAAGGAATACAACCGCCTGGGAACCGATGAATTCACCACGGAAATCCTGGGAGTGCAGATTCCTACTCTTACAATCCCGGTAAAGCCGGGAAGAAACATTCCTATTATCATAGAAACAGCAGCCATGAACGAAAGACTGAAAAGCATGGGCTACTTTTCTGCGAAGGAATTCAACAGGAAAACAATACAGTGGCTTGAAGCTAAGAATATATCTTCATTCTACAACAACGAACACAGATACAGTGAGGAGTAAACATGGTTACCAAAACAGTAGTTATTGCGAACAGAGCCGGAATTCATGCAAGACCTGCCGCAATGATTGTCAAAGTCGCCAACAAGTTCAATTCGGAAATTACCCTTTCCAAGGATGACGACGAGGTAAATGCCAAATCAATCATGGGAATCATAACCCTGGCCGCAACCTACAGGACAGAGCTTGTTCTCAAAGCCTCGGGAACCGACGAGGAAGAGGCTGCCGAAGCTCTCTGCAAGGTCTTTGAAAACAAGTTCGAAGAAGAATAATTCATGAAAGAGCTGACTCCCAGGCAGGCAGAAATACTTGCCTTCATCAAGAGCTACAGGGCAGAACATGCCTACTCTCCGTCAAACCGCGATATAGCCGCCCACTTCGGCATGTCGGTAAGGGGAGCCTACGACCATGTGAGAGCCCTGTGCAAAAAGGGATACATTTCTGCCGATAACAGAAGATCCCGTTCCATAAGCATCCCGGAGGAGGTCAGCTCGATAATAAAGATTCCTGTAGTGGGAAACGTGGCTGCAGGTATACCTCTCCTTTCGGAGGAGAACCTGGAAGGGTACATCAATGTTCCCGAAAGCTATGTGGGCAGAGGCATTTACTTTGCCCTCCGCGTCAAGGGAGACAGCATGAAGGATGCCGGAATACTGGACGGAGATACCGCTATCCTTATCAAACAGGAAACTGCAGAAAACGGCAATATTGTAGTAGCCCTTCTGAATAACGAAGCAATTACACTTAAACGGTTTTTCCTTGAAAAGAACAGAGTAAGGCTGCAGTCCGAAAACCCGGCCTATTCCCCTATCTATGCCCGCAATATCAAGATTGTAGGCAAGCTGGTTCATATCGTGAGAAGCTATGATTAAAGCCGGATATCTGCTCCTGGGTCCTGAACTGGGAGAAAAAAAACAGTTTATTGATGATCTCACAGGACAGATACGGAAGCAGTACGGCGATTCCGCAGAGGAATACAGCTATTATCCCTATGACATCCAGATGCCTCAGATTATCAGCATTGCCGAAAGCATATCCATGTTCTCATCCTTCAAGATAATTATAATCAACGATGTGTGTGAGCTGAAAAAGAAGGATACAGACCTTCTGGCAGGATATTTTGCAAGCCCGGCTCCCGATACCGTATTTATTCTTACTGACGAGGGGATGAAGGTTGATGCAAAGCTGAAAAAGGCAGTCCCGGAGGAAAAGATATTCTGGGAGCTGAAAGAGGGACAGATACGGAGCTATGTGGAAAATTATTTCCGCCGCCGGAGAATTCCTATCGACAGCGAAGCTGCCGCTTTCATTGCCGGCAACTGTGAAGCCAATACCCTGGCAGCAAAGAACGAATGCGACAAGCTGGCAGTCTATTTTCAGGGAAAGGACTGCATAACCCTGGAGGCCATAGAAGACTTCCTTTTCTACAGCAAGGAGGAGAGTGTATTCACCCTTTTCGACTACATTCTTACCGGCAACATGGAGCGGGCCATGGAGGGGGCGAAGCAGCTGATGCTTTCCGGAGACGGTGCACCGATACAGCTTCTCGGGGGACTTATCTGGCAGTTCCGCAGATTCCGTGACTTCAGGCTTATGACCGAGGAATACGGCAGCATGCAGGAGGCCTTTACAGCCTGCGGCGTCAGGACAAAGAAGGGACAGGGGACCTACAGTGCCGGATCAAGGAACTATACCGCAGAGGACTTGGAAAGAATACTGTCCCTGTGTGCCTTTTACGACGAACTGTTCCGAAGCATCCGTACCGAAATGCAGGAATCCTATTTTCTTATTTTCCTTTACGAGGTGATGGTGAAGAAGGGGCGCCGTCATTCCTGAGATATTCAAGACAACCCTCCGCCGCCTCTGCAGAGAGTCCCGATGCCTCCGAAATTTCGTAAACTGAGGCTTTTTTTATATTTTCCACACTTCCGAATGCATCCATAAGCTTTCTGCTTCTGACCTTTCCTATTCCGGGAATTTTTTCCAGAACATTGAAGGAATAATCCTTCTCCTTCAGCTGTGTCCTGAATCGGTTTGCAAAACGATGGGATTCATCCCTGACATTCTGCAGAATCTTAAGAGCCTCGGAGGTTTCCGGAAGAATAACAGGATCTTTTCTTCCCGGGAGAAATATTTCCTCATTCCGTTCCGCCAGCCCGGCAACAGGAATATGATCCATATCCAGTGCCTTCAGTATACCCATTGCGGCATTGAGCTGCCCCTTGCCACCGTCCACCAGAATCAGATCCGGCTCAGGAAGCTCATCGTTCTGCACCCTGGAATACCGTCGGGCTATTACCTCCTTCATGGAGCGGTAATCATCTATATCCCCCTCCGCCAGAGACTTTATATGAAAGGTTCTGTACTGGGACTTGTCCGGCTTGCCGTTGAAAAATGAGACAAGGGAAGCCACTGTCTTGGTTCCGCCGAGATGGGAGATATCAAAACCCTCAATCCTCTTCGGAGGGGCAGGCAGCTCAAGAGCTTGCTGGAGCTCCAGAAGGGAATCCTGCTTGTTCACGGCACGGTTTTTCCTGTAAAGCTCCATACGGCAGTTTTCCGATGCCATCTTTATTATGGATGCATCCTTTTCCGTTTCGGGAAGGGAAACAGGAATATCGGGAAAATCCGATTCCTTGAAAAAACGGCTGAGATACTCTGTTTCCGGCATTATGTTGGTAACCACCGACTTTGGAAGACTTGCCATTCCCTGGGAAAGCTCCCCGAAGGCTGAGTAGTACTGGATAAAGAACTGGGTTGCGGCATCCTTTGCATCGGGAATGGAAAACACGTGAGCAGCCTTGCCTGCCAGCTTTCCGTCCCTCATCTGGAGCACCACGAAGGCGGTAAACTCACCGTCGCTTTCCGAAGCTATGTAATCCCGGCTGGTGCTTATGAAATTCTGTACCTTCTGCTCGGTAACCAGCTCATTCACCGCATTGATGAAATCCCGGCATTTTGCCGCATTCTCAAAATCAAGCTTCCCGGAATACTCCTTCATCTGTGAAGTCAGTTCAGATACCAGCTTTCCGGTATTGCCTGAAAGAAGGGCCTTTACCCTCCGTATGTAGGTGCTGTACTCCTTTTTGTCGGCCAGACCGCAGCATGGGGCTGTACAGCTTCCGATATGATAATAGAGGCACGGTGTTTTTCTCGGTTTGAGAAAGCCTCTGCATTTTCTGAGGGGAAATCTTTTCTTTATAAGCTCCAGATACCGGTCCAGAACCTCGATTCCGGGAAAAGGGCCGTAATAGGAGGCTCTTTCATCATTTATATATCTGGTTTTTGTGACGGAAGGAAATTCCTCCCTGGTAATCTTTATTACAGGAAAGGTTTTTCCATCCTTGAGATCGATATTGTACCGTGGCTTCCATTTCTTTATCAGGTTGTTTTCAAGAATGAGGGCCTCGTATTCGGTTTCGGTGATTATATATTCGATATCCTCAATCCTGCTGACCAGATGGGTGGTCTTGATATCCTTGTTTCCGGTGAAGTATGAGGAGACCCTTTTATAAAGATTCTTTGCCTTGCCGATATAGATGATCTTTCCGCCGTTCTTCATCAGATAAACGCCGGGGGACTGAGGTGCATATTCCAGAAAAGAGACTCTTTTAACCTTGCTCTGCATAGCTTCCGTACGCTTCCATATATGCCTTGTGGATTTCCTCCCTTGGCTCGTATTCCCGGACTATCCGGACCAGACTGACGGCAGCCTCCTCCAGGGAGTCAAAATATCCAAGCCCCTTGAATGCGGCACAGGCACAGCCGGCCAGCTCTCCGTCTGCAATTTCGGGAACCAGAATCCTTTTTCCGGTCATGTCTGCCTTCATCCTGTTCCACAGATGGTTTCTCACCTGGCCGCCGGAGCAGCGGAGAGCATCTATGACAAAACCGCAGGCTTCAAGCTGCTGCACCAGGCTGAGGACGGCAAAGCCTATGGACTTTACTACTCCGCAGCCGGCTGCAGACGGGTCCCGCCCTGCGGCAAATCTTTCAAATTCCTCTTTTGGAAATTCCCTGGCTATCCCCTGTCTGCCTGCAGGATGAAAATAAAGCTTTTCCTGAGGCCTCATGGCCGAGTCTATCTTTTCCATTATTTCTGCATAGCTTTTTCCTGTCAGGCCGAAATGCTGCCTGTACCATTCAAATACCAGACCGCTGGAGGCCAGCAGGGCAGAGACATTATCGCAGCCGGCTGCCACATGGGGCATGGTCCTGAAGCCCGGAAATTCCTTTCCGTCAAGACAGCAGCAGTTTATTCCCTCCGAGGTGCCGGCCCTGTCGCAGACCTGCCCCACCTTTACCGTGGCGGTTCCCAGGATAGCCATGAGAAAATCGCTGCCTCCCGAATATACCGGGATTCCTTTCCTGAGACCGAAATCCGCTGCCCCCTTTTCAGAGACATATCCTATAAGAGAGCCGGTTTTTACCGTTTGAGGAAACAGCTCCGGATCCAGGCCAGCAGCAGTTATATCCTTTTTGCTCCAGAAAAACGGAACAAAACGGTCTGAAACCACGGAAACCGAGTTTTCACCCGTAAGAAGCCGGTTAAAGAAGCCGTCAACGGTGAGAAAGCAGCCGGTATTCTCGTACTCCTTCCTTTTATTTTCGTAAATCCATCTGATTTTCGGGAGGTAAAGGGATCTGCAGCCCACAGGAACAGTCTCCCTGCTTTCGTACCATAGGTGTGGTATACCTATACTGCCGTCCCTCATGATAGGCACCACGGTGGGTCCG
The DNA here is from genome assembly GCA_045606105.1 of Spirochaetia bacterium. Lineage (GTDB taxonomy): Bacteria > Spirochaetota > Spirochaetia > CADAEX01 > CADAEX01 > CADAEX01. The sequence continues at coordinate 69,966 of JAZURI010000005.1, forward strand.
TTGCCGCTTACGGCTATGGCTGAGATAAAAAAAGTGCTGTCCATGGAACTGATCAGCTCCTTAAGAGCCTTCTGCCAGACAGCACCGTCGGTTTTTATATTGCTGTAAAAGATTCTTCCGAAGGATACCGGCTTTCCCTCCGAGGAGATTACTGCCCCCTTGAGGGAGGATGTACCGATATCTATACAGAGAACATGGGAATCCATCTGTCCCGAATCACTTCTTTTTCTGGACAAGCTGCTGAATGATTCTCCTGTTGTCAATGATTGGTGTAAGAGGTCTGTTCTGATGGAGTCTTGCAATGATTCTTGCGAAGAGGTCAGAAATACTTGCACTTACATACCATTCCTTGCCGAGAAGGTTTTCCTCATGGTAAACAGCGTTTGTTCCGATAAGCTTTGTGAAATAACCCTGTTTATATGCTTCGTCGAAGTTCTCGATGGCGTTTCCGGTGAAAAGAGGAAGGCTGATTGCACAGATGATCTTTTCAGCTCCCTGCTCCTTGAGATGCTTCATTGCCTCGATAAGTGTTCCTCCGGTTCCCAGCATGTCGTCTGCCATGAAGACTGTCTTTCCCTTTACGTTTCCCAGCAGCTTCATTGAAACGATGTTTGTGGATTTTGCATCTCCGGTAACCTTTGAATAGTCTCTTTCCTTGTAGATAAGGGCAAGCGGCTTGTTAAGGTTGCCTGCATAGAACTTGTTCCTGTCCACGGCCCCTGTATCAGGAGATACGATAACCAGGTCCTCCTTCTCGAGATCGATAAGCTTTCCCAGCTCCTTGAGAATCTGATATGATCCGTGGAGGTTCTCCATCCTGAGTCTGTTGAAGCTGTTTTCGATTTCCTTGGAGTGGATATCAAGTGTGATGATCTTCTTTACACCCATATACTCCAGCATTCTTCCTACCAGTGATGCTGTGAGGGCTTCTCTTCCTTTTCTCTTATGCTGACGTGAGAAAGGATAAACCGGTACTACTACGTTTACGGAGCGGGCTCCTGACTGCATTACCGCGTCGATGGTTGTAAGAAGGATAAATACATGGTCGGCAACTGAAAGCACATATTTTTTTCCGTCACCGTTTATATCGATAGGATAGTGGTTTTCCACATCCTGAACAATAAACACATCCATACCCCGGACTGTGGCAGTGATTTCCATCTTGAACTCGCCGTTGGCGAATCTTGTACATTTTGAAGGAATTTTGAATTCGGGACATTTATAGCTATGGATATTCTTTGTGGCACTTACGTCCGGTTCGAGAATGTCTGAATTAAGATTGAGTCTTGCTTCAGCCTCCTCCCTTGTCATTCCATAAGTTCTGGCGATAAGATCAACCTTTCTATTGTGCTTCAAGGTGTAGTTTCTCTTAAGGTAAGCTACTATGTTATCACAGAACCTTTCTCCACCCGGGCATGATACGATACCCAGATTTACTACTTTTGAAAAATTCATTTTCTATCCCTTATATTTTTTCTTTAAGAATATCACGGCTTCCAAGGAAATACAATCTTAAAATTAATATTTGCTCAGAAAAGCCTTGGTTCTCTCGTTTTTCGGATCGGAGATAAGGCTGCAGGCTTCCCCTTCCTCTACTACCAGACCTCTGTCGGTAAAGAGAATACGGTCTGCAAGGTCCCTGGCAAAGGCCATCTCGTGGGTAACCACTATCATGGTCATCTTCTCGTCCGCAAGAGCCCTGATTACCTTGAGGATTTCTCCGGTAAGCTCAGGATCGAGAGCACTGGTAGGCTCATCGAAGCACAGAAGCTCCGGTCTGAGAGCAAGAGCCCTGGCTATGGAAACTCTCTGCTGCTGGCCGCCCGAAAGCTGACACGGATAGTAGAGGGCCTTTTCTTCCAGTCCCACCTTTTTCAGAAGCTCCATGGCTGTGTGCTCCGCCTCGGAGGCTGAAATACCCAGAACCACCCTCTGGGCCTCGGTAATGTTTCTCAGTACGTTGAAATGAGGGAACAGGTTAAAGTTCTGAAACACCATTCCTACATGAAGCATGATTTTTCTGCGGGTATCGGAATCGGCATAAACCGGGTTTCCGTTCCTGTCCAGCCCGGATACCAGAGTATCGCCGCATATCTCGATGGTGCCCGAAGAAACTGTCTCCAGCTGGGTCAGACATCTGAGAATGGTTGATTTTCCCGATCCAGAAGGACCGATAATTCCCAAAACCTCCCCTTTCTTCACGTTGAAGGAAATATCTTTCAGAACATCAAGTGTTGTTCCGCTCGGATTTTTAAATTTTTTTGTTATGTTCTTTACAGAAATAATGTCCATGGCCTGCCCCTTACCTGTAATAGCTGAGCTTTTTCTCAAGCCTGCTGAAGATTTCCGATACTATCCAGTTCATTACCAGATAGAAAACGCCGGCCACAAAAATCGGCATGGTGGAGAATTCGCGGCTGGATACATTCTGCGCCACCCTGAAAAGCTCGGCAACACCGATGGTCTGTGCAAGGGCTGTATCCTTTACCAGCGTGATGACCTCGTTTCCCATGGCAGGAATGATCCGCTTGATAACCTGAGGAAGAACTATCCTGAAAAAGGTGTGCTGCCTGCTGAAGCCCAGAACCTTGGCCGCCTCATACTGTCCCACGGGAATAGATTCGATTCCTCCGCGGTAGATTTCGGCGAAGTAGGCTGCATAGTTGATGGCAAATGCTATGATTGCAGCGGCAAAGCGGTCATAGGACAGCTTGAAAAGATAATATGGGGCAAAATAGATGAAGATAAGCTGAAGGATAAGGGGAGTACCTCTGATTATGATCAGAAAGAACCTGATCGGAATACTTATAAGCTTGCATTTGGACATTCTTCCTGCTGCAATCACAAGTCCCAAAGGGAGGGAAAACAGCAATGTCAGAAAGAAAACCTGAAGAGATACAAGGGTTCCGCCCATCATGGCCGACAGCATTTTATCCATTTTTACCTCTGATTAAAAAAAACGCAGCTACTGGATAAAACCGGCTGCTGCGCTTGATTTGTCTTTACGGAAATTATTTTCCGATAACTGATTTTTCTTCATTGAACCATTTCATATCGATCTTTGTCATGGTTCCGTCTTTAACCATTTCCTCGAGAGCTTCCTGAACTGCATCTCTGAGTGCGATGTCGCCCTTGCGGAAGCCGATTCCGTACTGCTCGGAAGCTACGCTTTCTGAAAGGATAACAAATGGCTTATTATTTTTTGTAATTGCCTGCTGAGCAACACCGATGTCCATGAGAACACCGTCAACTCCGCCGATTTCAAGGTCCATGAGTGCTGTAAGGTTATCCTTGAACTCAACTACTGTCTTGATTGTCTTCTTGAATTCTTCAGCTCCTTCAAGGGCATCTGCTGCGCTTGATCCGGCCTGGAGACCCAGCTTCTTGCCGTTCATGTCTGCAAGTGACTTGATCTTTGAACCCTTCTTTACAACTACAACCTGTGAATTATCTACATAAGGCTCTGTGAATGAGAGTGCCTCAAGTCTTTCAGGGGTGATTGTGAAACCGTTCCAGATACAGTCAATCTTTTCTGTATTGAGCTCCTGCTCCTTTGAGTTCCAGTCGATAGGCTGACAGATAAGCTCTACACCGATGCGTTCACAAACAGCCTTTGCAAGGTCGATGTCATATCCTACGATGTTCTGGTTTTCATCTCTGAAGCCGTAAGGTGGGAATGAATCGTCAAGACCGAGAATAAATGTTCCTCTTTCCTGGATCTTTGCAAGGGAAAGATCTTCTCCTCCCTCTTTTGAACCTGATGCAACAGCAAATGTAGCTGCACAGAAAAGCAGAAGTACTGCAATAATTGTTATTTTTTTCAATTTATTTCTCCTTTCTTCAATCATAGAGCAATTTATTCATAATATCAACAAATTGCTGTTATTTTTTGCTTAAATTTTAAAAGCTTATATTGTATAATTGAAATATGAAGACTTTTTTTATTCTTGACGGCTACAGCCTTATCTATAAATCCTATTTTGCATTCATAAGAACACCCATGAAGAATCCGGCCGGGGAGAACAGTTCTGCGGTTTTCGGCTTTTTCAGGACACTGTTCAGTTTTTTCGACAAATACAGACCCGAATATTTTTTAGTGGCCCTGGATTCCCTTACTCCCACCTTCAGACATGAGATGTATCCTGAATACAAGGCCACCAGGGACAAGACTCCAGACGATCTCCATGCTCAGATTCCGAGAATCGAGGCCATACTGAAGGCCATGAACATAGGAATGCTCCGGGTAAACGGCTATGAAGCGGACGATATCATTGCAACCCTGGCTTCCGCCTGCGGGGAAAAGGAGTTTGAATGCCGTATCATCACCGGGGACAAGGATCTTCTTCAGCTGGTTTCGGGATGCACCAAGGTCATCAGGAGCAGCAAGGATGAGTACAGGGAGTTTGACAGGACCCTGGTTGCGGAGGAATGGGGAGTGGAGCCGGAAAAGATACTGGATTATCTGGCCCTCTGCGGCGATACTGCCGACAACATTCCGGGAGTCAGGGGAATAGGCCCGAAATCGGCAGTTTCCCTTATCAACGAATACGGCGGCATAGAAGGAATCTATGAAAATCTCGATAAAATAAAGGGTGCCGCCAGGACAAAGCTGGAAACAGACCGGGAAAACTGCTTCCTCAGCAGAAGGCTTGCGGAGCTGAACCGCCAGGTGCCGGTAGAATGCTCTCCGGAGGATTTCCCGGTTTCCGCCCTTGACTACAGGGCAGCTGTTCCCCTTCTTCAGCAGGAGGGAATAAAAAGTGCGGTAAAATGGCTGGAAACAAGGGCTGCAGAACAGGGTACGGATGCTCCGGCCGCCGGACCGGAGGTTCAGGCAGAAGCGGAGATCCCGGCAGCCCGGGGAACCTATACAGCCGTAACGGAGCTGCATCAGCTGGATGCCCTCCTGGAAGAGATAAAAAAAGGGGGAATCTATGCCTTCGACCTGGAAACCGACAGCCTGGATGTGATAACAAACCGCCCCGTGGGCTTCTCCTTTGCGGTAAAGGGGGGCGAAGGCTTCTACATTCCGGTAAGATGTCAGGGAAAAAGCTATATTCCGGAAGAAATAATCAGGAACAAGCTCCGTTCCGTCATCGAGAATCCGGAGCTGAAAGCCATAGGACAGAATATAAAGTTCGATTATCAGGTACTCAGGAGATGGGGACTGAAGCCGGCAAACATCTGGTTCGATACCATGGTTGCAGCCTGGCTGGCAGACCTGAAGATCTCCAACTACGGCATGGATTACCTTGCCGACCATTATTTCGGGTACAGGACAATCAGGTACAGCGAGGTGGTACCTAAGGACAAGACCTTTGAGGATGTACCGCTGGAGCAGGCAACCGAATATGCGGCAGAGGATGCGGACATCACCTTCCGCCTGTATGAGAAGCTCCTTCCCATGGTACAGAAATATGAAAAGCTCTTCTTTGAGGTGGAGATGCCGCTGGTTACCATCCTGGGAGATATGGAGCTGGAGGGAATCCGTATAGAAAAGCGGGTTCTTGAAAGATACTCCGCCGAGCTGGAGAATAAGCTGGGAGAGGTTGAGCAGGAAATATTCCGGGAATGCGGCCGGGAGTTCAACATCAACTCCACACAGCAGCTGCAGGAAATCCTTTTTACCGAACGGAAGCTTAAGCCTGTGAAGAAGACCAAGACCGGATATTCCACCGATACCTCCGTACTGGAGGAGCTGGCTGCCGAGGATATAGTTCCGGAGCTGATACTGAAATACAGGTCCCTGGCCAAGCTGAAATCCACCTATGTGGATGCCCTTCCCCTCCTTACCGACAGCAGCTCCAGGCTCCATACCACATTCCGCCAGACAGGCACCGCCACCGGGCGGCTTTCCAGTATAAATCCAAACCTTCAGAACATTCCGGTTAGGGACGAGGAGGGAAGGCGCATCAGGAAAGCCTTTACAGCCAGGGCGGGAATGAAGTTCCTCAGTGCCGACTATGCCCAGATCGAGCTGGTGGTGCTGGCCCATCTGTCGGGAGATCCGGAGCTGGTAAAGGCTTTCACGGAAGGAACCGATGTACACCGTCTTACCGCATCCCTGATCTTCGGAGTATCGCCGGAGGAGGTAACCCCGGACCAGAGAAGGACTGCCAAGGTCATCAATTTCGGCGTTATCTACGGAATGTCAGCCTTCAGGCTTTCCAAGGAGCTGGGAATCCCGGTACAGAAAGCATCCGGCTTCATCAATCTCTATTTTGAAAAATATGCGGGAATCAGAAGCTTCATAGAGGAAACCCTGAAGCAGGCCCGGGAATTTGAAACAGTGAAGACAATCCTGGGCAGGGAACGTTTCGTGGATGCCATAAACAGTAGCAACCATAATGAAAGAAGCGGTGCCGAAAGAATCGCTTTCAACTCCCCTATCCAGGGCTCTGCCGCAGATATCGTGAAAATGGCAATGATAAACATATCGAAACGGATCAGAAAGGAGAGTCTTGATGCGGTGATGGTGCTTCAGATTCATGACGAGCTGATTTTTGAGGCACCGGAAAGGGAAATCGCCACATTGAAGGATATTGTCAGGGAAGAGATGGAAAATGTCATAAAGCTGAGAGTTCCGCTCAGGGTAAGTATAGAAACAGCTGACAGCTGGGGAGACATGCACTGATGGTTGTGGGAGTTGCAGGCAAGTATTGTGCCGGAAAGAACAGCGTTATATTTCCGCTGGAAAAAATGGGTTTTTATCATGTGGATGTGGACAAGCTGGGACATGCGGCTCTGCTAAATCAACGTGAAAAGCTTATAGAGACCTTCGGAAAGGGAATAGACAAAGGGGACGGAACCATTGACAGGAAAGCCCTGGGAGCCATCGTTTTTGCCGATCCCGATGCAAAAAGAAAGCTGGAAGGAATAGTTCATCCCGAAATGATAAGGATGACCGAGAAATTCATTGAGGAAAAGAAAAATGTCATCGTGAATGCAGCTATTCTCTTCGAAATGAAACTGGACCGCCTCTGCGATCTGGTTTTCTGGGTGGATGCCCCTGCAATCATCCGTTTTTTCAGAGGAATCAGACGGGATAATCTGCCGGGAAAGGAAGTTTTTAAAAGAATCCGCGCTCAAAGCAACATGAATCCTAAAAAATATAAATCTTCTGCCGATATAATAATTATAAGGAATGTCGGCAGCAGGGAAAAAACTGCTGTAAAAATAGAAAATATACTGAAAAAAAGGATGTAGGTATGGAACAGCAGAAATTTTTATGGACAATTCTGTCAATTGCAGTACTGATTCTTGTTCTTCTGGGAGCCGGATTGTTTATATTCCTCCCTTCCGATAATACTATTGCGGCACAGGATAAAAACTACAAGCCTGTGGAATGGCCTGAGCCTGATACCGTAAAGAGTCAGCCCAAGGAAGAACCTAAGGCCATGGCCCTCATAAAGGTTCCTGAGCCTGAGAAAAAAGAGGCAGCTCCTCTTATCATCCCGCCAAAGGCTGAAAGCAAGGAAGCAAAGCCTGCCGCCAAGACAAAGCTTGAGGTAAAGCAGCCGGAAAAGAAGGTTGTCCAGACCAAGCCTGCGGAAACCAAAAAGCCAGCAGTCCAGACCAAGCCTGCAACACAGACAAAACCGGCGGTACAGCCAACAGCTCCGGCCTCCGGAGTACAGTTCTGGATCCAGGTAGGATCGTTCTCTGCTCAGCAGAATGCCGAAAATGTCAAGAAAAGCCTGGAGGAAAAGGGCTTCAAGGCAGTGGTACAGAGTGTGGCAGCAGACGGAAAAAGCCTCCACAAGGTAAAGGCCGGCCCTTTTGCAACAAAGGCAGAGGCTGAAAAGCAGCTTCCGGGCGTAAAGGCAATCAAAGGCTTTGAAAAGAGCTATATCACAACAAAATAAAAGCGCAGATGTACAGCAATCTTGATGAACTGTTCCTGCAGCTGGGAAAATCAGATTTCAGAAGCAGCTTCCGCCTGAGAAGACGGGAGCTTGCATATTTTCAGGAAAAGGGAATAGAAACCATAATGCAGCATGCAGCCGATCTTCTGGCTGTCAGGCTTTTTCCTGCAGATATTCCCAATGACGGGAAACAGACTCCCATGAAAAATCATCCTGTATTCATAGCCCAGCACGCCACCGGCTGCTGCTGTCGCGGCTGTCTTGAAAAATGGCACCGCATACCCAAAGGAAGAGCTCTTACAGAAGAGGAACAGAAGTATGTCCTTTCCGTGATCAGGGCCTGGCTGGAGAGAATTCGGTAATGTCCTGTTTCAGAGCGCCGCTATCTGTTCAGGAGTGAGACCTGTAATTTTTGATATGATTTCTGACGGAATGTTCTCGGTTTTCATGCCTCGGGCAGCCTGTTCGAGCCCTTGTTCCAGTCCCTTCTCAAGGCCTGTGTCATAAGAGGCAAGAAGTCCCGACTGGTAATCAAGCTCCCCCTTTATCCGGCTTTCCTGTATGGCCCATTCCTTCAGATCCTTGCTTATGTTCATCAGTATTCCTCCGGTTTTCATTATTTCCGGACTGCTTTCCATTATGCTGTTAAGGATATCCCTTTTTGTCCTGTCAGTTCCGTCTCTTAAAAATATAACCCATTTCTCCAGTTCAGACAAGTTTTTTATCTCCCTCTCTCCTATCTCCACCAGAGGCATCTGTATGAAGATTATCTGAAGCCTGTCGGTCAGC
>JAZURI010000006.1:0-24764 GCA_045606105.1 Spirochaetia bacterium
ACCACCCGTTCCCATTCCGAACACGGAAGTTAAGCCCTCCTGCGCCGATGGTACTGTTCTTTCGGGAGAGTAGGTCGTTGCCAGGCTTTTTTATTTTTCTTTCTTCTTCCTTTCCTGAAAATTATTTTCTGATAAGTTCTATTTTTCCGGCTGAAATGTTCTTGATTTCTTTTTCCAGGGCTTCATATGCAGCTGCGGCAATAACCCCTTCTATTCTTATCTTTTCTGAAAAATCTTCTTTTTCAATTCTTACATTTCTGTTCTTGAGGATATATCTTATCTGATCGTAAAAATCGTAGGATATGTCAAAATAAAAACTGTTTTCTTCTATTAATTCTTTTATAGGCAGGGCACCTATGGCATCCTTTGCGCTTTGGGTATAGGCCTTGACCAGTCCGCCTGTTCCCAGGAGCGTACCACCGAAGTACCGCACCACTGTACAGAGTACATTGGTTACCCCGCTGCCGTTCAGAACCTGAAGAACCGGTCTTCCTGCAGTTCCTTTCGGTTCTCCGTCATCGCTCATTCCTTCAGTTCTGCTGTTTTTCTTTCCTGTTATGAAGGCATAGACAACATGTCTGGCACCGGGATGCTCCTCCCACAGCTGTCTTACTATTTCCTTTACTTCCTTTTCGTTGGAGACAGGAAAGCACTGCCCGATGAATCTTGAGTGTTTTTCGGTAAATTCTGTTCTGCTTGTGCCGTCGGGAACAAGAAGAGGTTCATCCATTATTTCTCTTCCAGCTCTTCAAACATGGCATCAACGGTGGTTACGATATATTCCTTGAAATGGCCGTATACAAGCTTCTGGAAAAAGCGGTCCACACATGGTTCGCATACAATGTAATAGTCACTGTGGTTACGGTCCTTGATCTGTTTCTTGATATAGTCCAGGAGCTGTTCCTTGTTCATGGAGGCAAATTCAGCTTTTTTCAGCATCTGGGAGTTTTCGTACAGGCATTCGGTATATTTTTTGCTTTCAAAAACCTCATCGATGGTCAGATCCAGGCTCTCCTCCTCCTGCATGGCTACAGAGCAGATATCACAGTAGCCGGTGGTGATTTTTGCCTTCTCCCACTGAATGGAGGTATTATAGATTCTATCCAGATAGTTGTAGAGCATTATCAGCTTAGGAATGTCTCCCTCCTCCTGATCCCTGGCCCAGTCCAGAATGCTTTTTTCATCCTTGTAGACAGCAGCGGTTGAGGCTTTTGCATCAAGAAGAAGTCTTACGGCATCAATGCTGCCTGCACTTACGGCTCTTCCCAGGGCGGTCATGTTGTTCTCATCAAGAATATCTATGTTCTTGAATGTATCAATCCCTTCCTGAAGCTTATTGATATCGCCGCAGTCTGCAGCCTTGAAAAAATCTGTGGTTGAAATCATTTTATGCTCCGTTAAAGTCTTTCGGTGAGTTTATAGTGTGTTTTCTGGAAACCCAGGTCCATGAAGAATCCGATTGCCCGTTCTCGGACAATATTACAGGATATCTGGAAAAACTTGCACTTGTTTTCCAGGGCAATATCCTTGGCATGCCAGTAGAGCTTTTCTCCGATTCCCGAGCTCCTGTATTCCCTCAGGACATACATCTCCACTATCACCGCTACTTTGGCGGAATGGTGAAGGGCGTTCTGGATCTGCATGCCGGCAAAAGCCACCGGTTTTCCATCTTTTTCGGCAAGAAGATAATATGAGTTTTCATTTTCGAGTTCTTCCCGAAAAATCTTTTCGAATTCTTCCCTTTGGGGATTTATTCCCTCAAGTTTGCAGATAAACTGAAATATAAAATCCGTATCTGCCAATTCGGCATTTCTTATTATAATATCTTCCGACATACTTATATTTTAATATATCTTTTGAAGCAAGTAAACACTTTTGAATAAATTTAATTTTAGTTATGGACATTAATTGCATAAAAATGATATAATCCCTCTTTATGAGAGTAAGAGAAAAAATTTTGTCTAAGTCATGGATTACCATGCCGGAGACTGAAGGAGGTATTTAATAAATGAGTATTATCTTTCTTCTCAGCGGTCTTTACATGGGCTGGTCCTTGGGAGCAAATGACCCATCCCATATTTTCGGTACAGCCGTAGTAACAAACATGATCAAGTACAGGACAGTAATCATCCTGCTCTGTATCTTCCTTTGTCTCGGTGCTGCACTTCAGGGGGCAGAAGGGCTCTCCACTTTGAAAAGCATCGCATCCCAGACTGAAATGTCAGCTTTCGTAGCAGCATTTATTGCAGCTTCCACTGTTCTTCTGATGGTCAAGTTCAATCTGCCGGCTTCCACTTCACAGGCTATGCTTGGTGCCATTATCGGTATCGGTTTTGTAAACTGTAACGCAAACCTTTCAAGAGTGCCTGCAATCATGGCTTCATGGGTTCTCACACCTGCGGGATGTGCGGTTATCTCCATGATTCTTTATCCTATTTTCTCAGCAATTCTTAAGAAGGCAAAGCTTTCTGATAAAAAATACGACAGAATCCTCAAGGCTGTAGTAATCATCTCCGGATGTTACGGTTCCTACTCACTGGGTGCAAACAACCTGGCAAACGTTACCGGTGTATATTACGGAACACTTCTTACACTGAATCAGGCTATCTGGATCGGTGCAATCAGTATCTGTCTCGGTGTAATCACCTACAGTAAGGTTGTTACAGATAAGGTAATGAAGACAGTAGGAAAGGAGCTTGTTCAGCTTACTCCTTACGGAGCTACAATCGCGGTTATCGCCATGGCTGTAGTAATGCAGATTTATGCAGTTATCGGTATTCCGGTTTCTTCAGCTCAGGCTCTCGTAGGTGGTTCCCTGGGTATCGGTCTCATCAAGAGAGAAAAGATCGGTATCAGACCTCTTATCAACATCTTCATCGGATGGATTACAACACCGCTTATCAGCTGTGTACTCTGTTACGGAATCTACTTCGTAATCAAAAACTGGATCGGTTATCCATGATAAAACGCCGGGTCTTCTTCAGACCCGGTTTTTTTTACTCAACAAAATACTAAACAAGACACAATTTTTTCCGATAAAAAATATATGGGAAAGCCTGCTGTAAAAAAGACATCAAAAAGTAAAAAATCAACTAAACGCAAAAAAAAGAAATCCGGCCTGGGGTTTTCCTTCTGGTTTGCTCTGCTGTTTTTCATAGTGCTGGTTTTTGCGGTAGGACACAAGCCTATCAGGAATGCGGTTGCGGAAACAGACTTTTACAAGAAATTCTTTACCGAAAACAGTGCCTCCGAGGCAGTAGTTGAAAAGGTGGAAAAGAAGAAGGGAAAAGCTGAAGAAAAAAGCGCTCCCGTTGTTAAGGCTGAAAAGGAAACCGTAATTGACCTGAGAAACGAAGCTGAATCGGCAGATACCAGGGTTGTGGAAAAAACAGACAGGACTGACAGTCAGACAGCAAAAAGCGTCCGTGATTCTGCCCTTTATTATGTCCGTATTACCGATGAAGGCAATATAGCCCTTACCAAGACCGTAAGAAAGGTCTATTACTCAGGATCCCCTCTCAATGCATCAATAAATGCCCTTCTGGAAGGTCTCTCCTCCAGTGAGCTTAACAAGGGGCTTATTTCACTTATTCCGGAGAAGACCAGGCTTCTGGGTATTTCTGTGGAGAGCGGAGTGGCCAGTATCAACTTTTCCGAGGAATTCATGTTCAATACCTTCGGCAAGGAGGGTACCATTGCCCAGCTTATGCAGATTGTCTATACCGCTGTGGAATTCCCTACTGTAAGAGAGGTGCAGTTCCTTGTAAACAATCATAAGGTAAATTATCTCAGCGAGGGAGTATATACCGGCGAGCCTATCGGAATAGATTACTTTAATTAATTCTTGCCGATTTCATATTTATCGTTTATATTAAAAAAAAGAGGTGAAATATGAAAGTTGTTATTATCGGAGGCGGTGCAGCCGGCGCCAGTTGTGCGGCAAGACTCAGAAGACTTGATGAAAAAGCTCAGATTACAATTATCGAAAAAACATCCGAGGTTTCCATTGCTAACTGCGGACTTCCTTATTATATATCAGGAGTAATCAACGAACGGGAAAAAATCCTGGTTTCAGATCCTCAGAAATTCAGATCTTGGTTTAATATCGAGGTTGAACTCAATACAGAAATTGCAGAAATAAACAGGGACGAAAAATTTGTCCTTACAACAGACAACAGAAAATTTGAATATGATTATCTGGTACTGGCTACCGGTGCCGCTCCTATTGTTCCTCCGTTTGAGGGACTGGACAGAAGCAGAACCTTTGTAGTCAGATCTCTTGACGATGCAGACCGTATCAAGGGCTTCATAAAAGATAACAATGCAAAAAATGCCGTTATCGTAGGTGGCGGCTTCATAGGTATCGAGGTAGCGGAAAATCTGGTGGAGCTTGGAATAAATACCACACTGGTGGAGCTTAACAACCAGATTCTTGCCCAGGTTGACCCGGAAATTGCCCTTATTGCATACAATCATGCGGTGGAAAAGGGGATAAACTTCATTCTTTCCGACGGAGTGAAGAACTTCAGGGAAGGAAAGGTGGTACTGAACTCCGGCAATGAGCTGGACTACGATATCTGTATCCTTTCTATCGGGGTAAAGCCGGAAACTGCCCTTGCCGTAAAGGCTGGACTCGATATCAACAGAGGCATAGTGGTGGATGATCATCTCCGTACCTCTGACAGCAGCATCTATGCAGCCGGAGATAATATTGAAATCATCGATTTTGTAACAGGCCATACAGGGCTCATTCCTCTTGCCGGCCCTGCCAACAGACAGGGAAGAATAGTTGCCGACAACGTTGCAGGGCTTGATTCTGTCTATAAGCAGACCCAGGGAAGCAGTGCGGTAAAGGTTTTTGATCTGACAGTATCGGGAACCGGAAACAATGAGAAGCAGCTTAAGCAGAAAGGTATTTCTTATCTTAAATCATATATCTATGCCAGATCCCATGCCGGATATTATCCTGATTCCGACATGATTCTTTTCAAGCTTCTTTTCGACAAGGAGGGAAATATCCTGGGTGCTGCCGCCGTAGGTGAAAGCGGTGTGGAGAAAAGGATTGATGTAATAGCCACCATCATCAGGAATCACGGTACAATATACGACATGAGAGATGCGGAGCTTTGCTATGCACCTCCTTATTCATCAGCAAAGGATCCGGTAAACATTCTTGGAATGAATGCCGAAAACATTATCATGGGACTCATGAAGCCGGCCTATATGGAGGATCTTGAGGATGCCTTCATCGTGGATGTCCGTCCTGAAATTGCCTTTAAGCTGGGAAGCATAAAGGGTGCGGTAAACATTCCTATTACAGAAATCAGAAGCAGAATGGGTGAAATCCCGAAAGACAAAAAGGTGGTTCTGACCTGCAGTACCGGTTATACAAGCTACTGTGCCCAAAGGATTCTTCTCCAGAACGGATTTGATAATGTTTACTCCTTCATGGGAGGCAACGATTTTTATCGGGAGCTTACAAGAAAGCCCCGCAGTCCAAAGGGAGGTAAGGCCGAAGAAAAGGCCGGTCCCATAGAAGATTCTGATGCCGTAACAATCGATGCCACCGGACTCCAGTGTCCCGGCCCTATCATGAAGGTAGCAAAAAACCTTGCATCAGCCGAAGACGGAACTGTTTTCCGCGTACTGGTTACAGACAAGGGATTTGCCGCTGATATCGGAGCCTGGTGCAAAAGTACCGGCAACACATTGCTGAAGCTTGACAGTGAGGGGAAAAAGATAGTTGCCCTGATAAAAAAGGGAACTGCTCCGGAGACAAAAGAGCTTGCTTCATCTGCTCCGGCAGCCCGTGGACAGACCATAGTGGTTTTTTCCGACGATCTTGATAAGGCCATTGCCGCGTTCATTATTGCAAACGGAGCCAGAGCCGCAGGTAAGGATGTAACCATGTTCTTCACCTTCTGGGGACTCAATGTGCTGAAAAAAGGGGATGTATCTGTCAAAAAGGGTTTTGTGGAGACCATGTTTGACATAATGACTCCGAAAGGGGCCGGAAAGCTGACCCTTTCCAAGCTTAATATGGGCGGTATCGGAAGCAGCATGCTCCGGGGTGTGATGAAGAAGAAAAATATCCTGACCCTGAGTGAGCTTATCGGACAGGCCCGGGAAAACGGTATCAAATTCATTGCATGTACCATGTCCATGGATGTAATGGGAATCGTACCTGAAGAGCTTATAGACGGCGTGGAGTTCGGCGGTGTTGCAAAGTATATCGGAGAGACAGAAAAGTCCGGCTCAAATCTTTTTATATGATAATGACATGTTGACTTTCTTCCTTGATTTGAGGCATTATAAAAACAGCATCTATTAAGGAAGAAATATGGGAATTGGACTTTTTGTTTTAGTAATCGGTATATTGACAGCATGCGGCCTTTCAGACGCCATTCTCCGCTCCACATGGCAGAGGTTTTACTATACCCGCGGTTTTACTTTTTTTACCAAGGATTATGATTTTCCATATGCCTTCAATATAAAAAGACTTGATATCCTGATGAAAAGGGAAAATGCAGACAAGAAATACAAGTCTGATATTGTATTCAACATCTTTGCAAAGAATGCCATTGCCTTTTACGACAAGCCGAGCCGTGCAGGCTTCGGTGTAAAGAAGCGTTCTTATTTTTCCGTTCTCCACGGTATCATGGTATATAAGGACGGCAAGCTTACAGTAGCCGGTGTATTTGACTATCTGGCTCTTCTCTTCATTCCTGTAATGATGATTGCCATAACAGCCTATTCCGTAAGAACCTTCAAGGAAGGGTACTGGATCAACGCCGTTATCCTTGCCGCACTTATGGTAATTTTCATCATCGGC
Organism: Spirochaetia bacterium; assembly: GCA_045606105.1. GTDB lineage: Bacteria > Spirochaetota > Spirochaetia > CADAEX01 > CADAEX01 > CADAEX01. The sequence continues at coordinate 6,833 of JAZURI010000006.1, forward strand.
TTTATCTATACCCTCAGAACCCAGAAAAAACGCTTTATCGAAATCGGCAACATCATGGTTCAGATAGGCCAGAAAGAAAAAGACAAGGATCTTAAAGACCTCGAATAGGAACATGAACCTTCGTCGTTTCTGCAAGGATAAGCAGTTATACATTCTTTTTGCACTGTTTTTTCTGGTATTCTTCGTATTCCTGCAGTTTATGTCCACCTCTTTTTTCGGTGTGATGAAGGATAAGATCGACTATCGGATTGAGCTCAACACTCTCTATAACAAATGGCTCCTTACAAAGCATTCCGTTATCAATTACCTGACCTCGGACCGGAAGCAGGCCCTGGACCGGGTGGTTCTGACCAATGTCAGCTCCTTTGACAAAAGCCTTTCATATCTGGATTCCGAGGACGAAATGGCATCGGACCTGGAAATTCTCATAAGCCAGTGGTCTGTAGTAAAAAACCGTATTTACGGAATTGCCTCCTCCAACAACAGCTACAAGAATTTCGAGACCAATCTTTACTGGATATACAATGCCACCAACAGCTTCGATTCAAACCTGCAGCAGTGCATGTCCAAGGTCGATAACTTCTATCAGCAGAGGCTGGCAGACCTGTGGCGCATGTTCTACATAGTGGCGGCCCTGGTTTTCATATTTACCATTGTCGTGGTTTTTTCGGTAAACAAGATGCTGAAATCAGCCCGTTCCGAAAAGGAGTACAGGGTTCTGGTTTCCGAGCTAATAAAGAACAGGGAAAACTGGAAGCATAACATGGCACTGGAAATCCACGATACGGTAATCCAGAACATGTCATTTTCCAAGATGCTCTGTCTGGACCTTATCAACTCTCCCAACGACGAACACCGGGAGGAAAAGCAGCAGGCCCTTACCAACAGGATTATCCATGCCTTGGAGCAGATACGGGATATTTCCTATGAAATCAGACCTCCTGAGCTGGCCCGGGAGCTGAAGCAGATAATCATGCTCTATGTGGAGAACTGGAAGGAGAAGTTCGGTAAGGAGTGCGAATACCATTTTGCCGGGCTGGAAAGAATCCGGGTTACCGATGCCTTCAAGCTGAACCTTTACAGGATTATCCAGGAGCTGCTGACCAACATAGGCAAGCATTCGGATGCAACCTTTGTCAGGCTGAACATAATAGTTTCTTACCCATATATTCTGGTAAAGCTGGCCGACAACAGCAGCGGTTACAATGTGGAGAGTGCCATGAGCAAGTCGGACGGAAAATCCCATTCGGGTCTGAGGGGCGTTACCGAAAGGGTAAAGATATCCCAGGGCGAAATAAAAATAAAATCTGAAACCCAAAAGGGAGTTACCATCATCATGGAATTTCCGATAGAAGGAAACACGGAAGCAAATGGAGAATAGGATAAAAGTCTTCATAATCGAGGACCATACTTTTACAAGAGAAGGAATAAAGGCGATAGTCAGCAGGGATTCCCGCATCGAGGTGGTGGGTGAAAGTGACAATGTGGACGACGGCTACAACGAGGTAAGCAGGATAAGACCCGATATGGTGCTTCTTGATATTTCCCTTCACGGCAGTTCCGGTCTGGTGCTGGGAAAAAAGCTCAAGAATATTCTTCCGGAGCTGAAGATCATAATCATTACCGCCTTTTCAAAGATGGACTATGTGATGGATGCCCTTGAAAGCGGTCTGGACGGGTATATTCTCAAGGAATCTCCGCCGGACGATATGCCGGATATCATAGTCAGGGTTTTTAACGGCGAAATGTTTATCGACAACAATATCTCCAACAAGGTAATCAAGAGCCTTATAAGAAAGGACGATCCCGACCAGTCGGAGGAGGACAGCACCGTATACGGAACATTGTCCTTCAGGGAACAGCAGATTCTCAGGCTTCTGGTGGACGGACTGCCGGTAAAGGAGATAGCAGACCAGCTTTTTATAAGTGTCCGGACCGTGGAGAACCACAAGGCCAACATAATGCAGAAGCTCAAGTGCCGTAACACTGTGGAGCTTGTAAGATATGCCATCAGTATAGGATTGATAGATGTTTAGAAAAATACCGAAGCTGCTTCTGTTGCTGGTGCTGATTATGTCAGTCGTTTCCTGCGGCGGCAAGGAGAAAGCCAAGTCGGCAAGCAGGCACTCAAAGGAAAGTCTTCCTATAAAGTCCTCCTATCTCAGAAGTACCTTCTATACAGCCGGAATAGCATTGGCTACCCTTATCAATTCGGAAACCGACTTTATCGCCATGAACATGTCTTCAGCCATCAGCGAGAACCAGAAGGTGGAATCCCTGGGGGACGGCAGTGCAAAGCTCTGTTTTCTTTCGGGTCCTGAGGCCTATATGGCATTCAACGGACATCCCGATTACTGGGAGCGTCCCCAGAACATAAGCGCACTTTTCGGTTTCTGTCCTACTCAGTACAGCATAATCGTAAAGTCTGCCGGAATAAAGAAGCTGGAGGATCTGGCCGGAAAAAGGATAGCCATCAACTCCGACAAGACAGTTACGGGAGACCTGTTCCAGTATCTTCTGGAGCTGAACGGAATAAACAGCCGTAATTCAGCGATTTTCAGGGTCCGGGAGCCTATCGGGGAAAGCATGTTTTTCAGGGGCGATGTGGATGCCATCTGGTACGGCATGGGGCAGGGGCATTCTGTTTTCAAGGATTATCTCAGCTACAAGACCAACATGATCCCTTTCAGGCTGATTTCCTGCGGACAGGAAAACAGGCTCAGGGAATTTCTTACGGTTTATCCGGTCTTTTATACAGATCCGCTCCGGGTGGACGACAACATATCATCGGAAAGCTCGCTGACCTCCTTTTCATGTCTTGCATCAACCGATTCCCTGAGCAGCGATACGGCATACCTTGTTACCAGGATATGGTTTGAGAACAACGATTTTATCAGGCAGTTTCTGGATTTCTATACCTATGATAGGGCACTTGAGGATGCACTGAAGCTCCCGATACCGATGCACCAGGGAGCCATGAGATATTTTAAGGAAATAAATCTTATCAAGTAATCTTTACAAAAAGATTGCACTTGCAGATTCCGTCCTTGATAAACTCGTCGCAAGGGCAGAGTGTGGATTCATCCTTGTTGAGGCGGCATGGACAGTGTCCCTCTTTCTTTTCAATGCCGGTTATGATCATATCCACATATTTTCTGTCCGGATTAAGTCTGTATCCCTGCATTATTTCAACTCCTCAACTTTTTTCTTGAGGGTGGCAAAGTCAAAATATCCTTCTGTTCTGGACAATGCCTTCTTGTTCTTGAAAAAAATAAGGGTCGGAACTGCAGAAATATTGAATTTCAATGCCAGTTCGGGACAAGCGTCTGTATCAACCTTGATGATATCCAGATGCTCTTCCTTGCTTAATTTTTCCAATACAGGAGAAAGCTGTGTGCAAGGTCCGCACCAGGTTGCAAAAAAGTCCACGAGTACCAGAGAGTCTGCTCTGTCCATCATTTCTTCAAATCTTTCATCAGAAGCGTAAGCAATCATTTTCTTCTCCTTTATTTAAATATAACAAGTTAAATTTCATTTGTGAAGTGTTAATTCAATTTATTCTATTGACAAAGGGTATGACTATCTATAAAATTACAGTACTAATGGAGAGGTGGCCGAGCGGTTTAAGGCGGCGGTCTTGAAAACCGTTGATGTGCGAGCATCCGTGGGTTCGAATCCCACCTTCTCCGTTTTTTTTTGGTTTGGAGAGATGGCCGAGAGGCCGAAGGCGCTTCCCTGCTAAGGAAGTATACGGGTAACTGTATCGGGGGTTCAAATCCCCCTCTCTCCGACTTTCTTTTGTGCCCATAGCTCAGCTGGATAGAGTATCAGATTGCGGATCTGGTGGTCGGAGGTTCGAATCCTCTTGGGCATATTTTTTCCCGATGGCATGGTTTTTTGCTTTACATACAAAAATTTTTCTTGACAATTCAAAAAAACACATTTTATTTTTAAAAAAAAGAGAAATCCTCTCCTCTTGAAAATTTTTTCGGGGGGGGAGGAGAGCCAATGAAAAAGAAATCAACAACATTACTGATTGTTCTCTGCTGCATGATGGCACTGTTCTTTTCATGTGACAGCGGAGGGAGCGGCGGTTCCGAAGCTGAGGCTATAAAACTGCCGGTAGTGGGAAGCGTAATTCCTGATGGCGCATACTTTGCCAGGTGGAACGGAACTGCATACGAGGGTGTTCTTTCAGGCGGAGATCAGTTCCCTGCCACATTCCAGGAAAAAGATATATTCCTGTACAGAGACTATGCTTACAGATATGGCCTTGATTATGATTATAATATAGTTGCAGACGGCTGGGGTGTAACAGTTGCATATGACGGAGCATATGGAGGTGTGGATGCTGCATCGTTTCCCGGATTTGCATTCAAGGATAAATCAACATTTGACAACGCCGGACTTATATGTGAAAGCATAAACGGCAAGAAGATAAAGAGTCTGAATAATTTATTTTATGGTTGTGTGGCTCTTAAAAACTTTGTCGATGATTTTGCGGTTCCGGCAGGTGTTACAGATTTGTATGATATGTTCGAAGAATGTAGTTCGTTGGAAACCCTTCCTGCCGATTTCAGGATACCTGCCGGTGTGACAGATGTGGGCTGTATGTTCCATGAATGTAGCTCGTTGGAAACCCTTCCTGCCGGCTTCACCGTACCGGATAGTGTTACAGAAATGTATAGAATGTTCTATGGTTGTACCTCTCTGGTCTCCCTTCCTGCCGGCTTCACCGTACCGGATAGTGTTGCAAGAATGTTTGATATGTTCAATGGTTGTACCTCTCTTTCCGGAACAATTACCATAAATACCAATCCGACATCTTTTGCCAGATGTTTCGAGAACGCGGGAAAAGATACGACAGACGGAATCGTTCTGAAAGGTTCATCAACCAAGCTTGATGCTCTGGCTGATACAAAAGGAGCCGGCGGTAAAGTCACCGTAGCAGCTCCGTAACTGTAAAAAAGCTCCGGAAATCCGGAGCTTTTTGTTTATTATATTTCAGGTTATTTACAGATAAGGGTGCCGAGATAAGGCTTGTCTGTAAGGATATTTTCCAGGTTTTCGATATTTTTTCCGTCTGCAACTATTACATCCAGTCCCAGATCGGCTGCCTTTCCGGCGGCGATAGGATCAAACGGTACATTTTTTCCCGGAACCCATTCGGTGCCTACGATTTTTCTGAAATCCTCCCACTTGATTTCATCCAGCGGTACTGCATCCGGATTCAGTTTAGGATCGTCTGAGAAAACCTTTGCAATATTTGAAAGGTTTACTACTGTTTTTCCGCCGAACCGTTCTGCAAGATAAACTGCATCAAAATCGGTTGAGAATCCCGGCTTCCAGCCTGCTCCCACCAATATTCTTCCTGTAAATTCGATATCTGCGGATGGGTCTGTCACCACAGGATCAAGACAAAGCTCTCCGAAAATGGATTTTACCAGCTGTGCGTTCAGTCTTGTGGCTGTAATTCCGATCCAGTCCTGTACATCTGCCGGAGCATTGCTTTCGATTTCCCTGAATGCCTTCTGGTAAACACGGGCCGGAGCTCCTCCGCCGATAACCAGGATAAGTCTTCTTTTCTCATCCTCTGCAAGATATTTTTCCACAAGAGCCTTGAATCTCTTCAGAAATTCTGTGTCCACTCCGTCCGGAGCAACTATTGATCCACCTAATGATAATATTTTCAACATGGCTAAACTATAAAACGATTTCCTTTTTATTTCAATATTTTCTGTGACGAACCTTAACCATCATGTCCAGCTTTACCGAATATGGGAAGGTATCCTTGATTTCCCTCATGGCTGCCTTCCTGATCTTTCCGATAAGCTCACCCCCTTTTCCTATAAGAATGCGCTTCTGGCTTTCGGTATTCACGGTCAGAAATGCCCGTACCCACAGCCTTTCCATTCCGTTTTCCTCCTGCATTTCCATATCTGCAATCTCTACCGCTATGCAGTGGGGAATTTCATCCTGGGTCCTGTTGATTACCTTTTCCCTGATAATCTCACTGATTCTGAAATCCACCTCCTGATCGGTGTAGTATTCCTCAGGATACATCATCGGACCCTCAGGAGAGGCCTCGAACAATGCGGCGATAAGCTCCTTTACCCCATCCTCGGTTCTGGCCGATACATTGAATATCTTCTCCGGGGATATTTCAAACCGTTCCGCAAACCAGCTCTTCCTTTCCCTGGCTGTCTCTTCATCTGCCATATCACTCTTGTTCAGTGCCACGATAATGTTCTGTCCGCTTTCCTTGATGATTTTGGTCAGAGTCTCCTCTTCCTTGCCCGGTTCTCTGGTCAGGTCTGTCACATAGAGTATGAAGTCTGATTCCTCCAGTGCCGAAAACATCACATCCTGAAGCTCCACGTTGGATTTCTTCTCGCTGACATAATAGCCCGGTGTGTCCAGGAATACCAGCTGTCCCTCATCGGAGGTCATGATTCCGCGGATCTTGTTCTTGGTGGTCTGGGGGGTTCTGGATACAATGGAAACCTTGTACCCGCACATTGTGTTGATTAAGGTTGACTTGCCTGCAGATGGTCTGCCGGTTACCGATATAAATGCTGATTTCATTGATTACAGAGTATTGGGAATCGGCAAAAAAAGCAAGAGGCCGCCTCTTCGGGCAGCCTCTGAGCTAAATATTAAGGAGAGAAAAACTGTTTTTAATTGATCTTGATTGTCTTAGGCATCACCTTTTCCTTTTTAGGTACCTCAAGCCTGAGAAGTCCGTTGGTGAAGGTAGCCTTGATTCCTTCGGCATTGATATCCTCCGGAAGTGTGAAGCTTCTGGAAAATTTCTCGTGTCTTTCGCTCATGATGTAGTGGGTCTTGTCATCCTTTTCCTCAACCTTCTTCTCTGCATTGAATGTAAGATGATTCTTGTCAATCTTTACCTCAAGCTCTTCCTGTGTGAACCCCGGAAATTCTGTCTCGAAAATATACTCCGAAGCAGTTTCTTTAATATCTGTGAGCGGAACTCTGATTCTGCCTGTTGCAGTCTTCGCAATTTCCGGTGCAAAAAATTCGTCAAAAAATCTGTTAATTGGTCTTAATGATACTAATTCTGTCATAATTTTTATCCTCCGATAATAGTTATGCAAGTGCTGTGCCAACTTTTTGATAAAATTTATAAAGCTTTATATTGTAAAGAGATAAAGCGATAATGACACTGTAGTGTGACTGAGGCTTCAGAAAGGTGATTTGAGTCATAATGAAACAATGGTAAAAATGATACTCGCAGTGTTTCAAAATGACTCAAATGGATGGGCCTTATTTTTTATGTGTGTACCTTTCGGTGGTTCCGAAGGCGCTGAGCTTTCCGTCCCTGATCAGCGATACTGCCCCGTGACCGCAGCATATATAGAAAGGCTTTGTACTTTTTTCTGTAAAGTCGGCAGCTATGGCCATCAGGTCCTTCCGTTCCTTTCTGGCCAGGTCGCTGTCCACATTCACCGATGTCATGAACAGGTCTGCCAGCTGGTTGTACCTGGTTCTTTCCGGGGATATGCTCTTCAGGTTAAGGGCACTGTCCACGGTAAAGAAAAGTCCCGCTTCCGGCTCCAGGAGAAATACCTGTCCGTACTGATGTCCGCCGTGGCTTTCCAGAACATGGAAGGTGAGTCCGCAGGCCTCCAGCTTGCCGTAAACCGGGAAGGCACCGATTTTTCCGGCTTCACATTCCGGCTTGTCAAAAGGAAGATTTCTTGTGGGTGGAAGCCATTTTGAGAAGGTTCCGATCATTTTTGTATAGATCTTTTCCAGGTCTGATGCTTCGGTTACCGATTTATAGGCTCTGTTTCCGTTTCTGATCAGGTCTATGGTTCCGGGATGGGAATATGGTGTAATGCCCAGATATCCGGTTCCTCCGCAGTGGTCTGCATCACCGTGGGAAACAAAAAGTCTCTTGGTCTTGCCGTTCTGCCAGAGGCCGAAGCTTTCCAGCATCTTCATTATATCCTCGTGATAGATTCCGTAGCCGGTGTCTATCATAAGGGCCTCAGTTTCCGATTCCAGGATATAGACATTTCCTCCGCACGGAAACTGGAAACAGTAAAGCTCTGTTCCCGGCTTTACGGTGATTTTCTGGTAGTCGGCATAGAAGCCGTCGCCGGTGGTCCTGTCCAGGATTTCCCCGTTTTCATAGATTTTCATGAAGATATCTTCCGGATCGTATCCCAGTTTTTTAAGCTCAAAGGCTATGTTGTTGATATCGGCCAGGAAGGAGAGGACGAAATGGTCTCCCGGATCGTGGGTGAATTTTCTGATTCTGTTGGCATAGGAGATGAAAAAGACCCGATTGTCCAGATCCTCGTTGTTCGGAGTGTATTCCACAATATCGATGACATATCTTTCCTTGAGGCAGTCGAGAAAAGCCATTACGCTCTGGCTTTCGATGGCATTGAGCATGAGAACCAGGATATTCTTTTTCTGCTCGTCGTGGTTGTCAAATTCCATGAGAGTGATTACCGCCCCGGCATCATCGGCCATGGTAAGGACTTCGGATACTGCCCTGACACGGTCCGGCAGTGTGATCTTTATCTTTATGAAAAGAGGTTCTGTGATGGTTGAGACAAGATGACCCGATTTTTCCAGCTCCTGCTCCAGCTCCCGGCTGCTGCCTGAGATTTCAAAAAAGGCGATACTGCTGTCCAGACGGCTGTTGTACAGAACTTTTTCAAGAAGGGCATTATGCCTGTTGATGACGGCAACTATGCTGCGTATCTGTGAGCTGTCCTTGATTCTGGCGGCAAAAGAAAAATTATCGGTTTTCATCTTTATTCCTTTTAATGAGTTTCATTGTATCGAGAGCTTTTTTTACAGCCTCTACTCCGTTGGCTGCATAGCCTGCCCCTATGGATTCGGCCCATTCTGCAGTAACCACCGCACCGCCCACCATGAATTCGGCATTGATTCCCGCATCCCGCACTGCCTTGATGACTTTCGGCATCCGTACCATGGTTGTGGTCATGAGGGCGGAAAGGGCAATTATTTCCGGCTCTGTTTCCAGGGCCCTGGCTACTATTTCGGAGTCTTTAACATCCTTGCCCATGTCAATGACCTCAAAACCGTAGTTTCTCAGCATAAGGATTACTATGTTCTTGCCTATGTCGTGGATATCCCCTTCTACGGTGGCAAAAAGGATCCGTCCCGGCTTCTCTCCGGTCTCCTGTCCCAAAAGCGGCTCCAGTATGGTAAAGGCCAGCTTCATTGTTTCTGCCGATGCTATGAGCTGAGGGAGGAAATATTCCTTCTTTTCATAAAGGTCTCCCACCTTGATGATGGCAGGAATCATGATTTTTTCCAGGAGGTGGCCCGGAGTGAGACCGGCTGCCAGGGCATTGCTTACCGCCCCCTTGATATCGTCCCTGATGCCGTTGATTATTCCGTTTTCAATCTGAAGCTGTGGCGGTGCCTGGTCGGAGGCTGCAGCTGCCGGCTTGGATGAGGTACCGGAGAACCGGGCTACATAGACGCTGCCGTCGTTATCCTTTCCGCAGAGAAGGTCTGATGCCATCTTGATGTTTACTAGTATCTCCTCCGACGGGTTGGCTATGGCATGGGTAAGACCCGCTTTTACAGCCATGGCCAGGAAGGCGCTGTTTATCCATTTCCTTTCAGGAAGTCCGAAGGAGATGTTTGAAAGTCCGAGTACTGTTCCGAAGCCCTGTGATGAGGCCCATTCCAGGGTCTTCAGTGTTTCCAGGGGAGCCCTGCTGTCGGCGGAGACTGTCATGGTCAGGCCGTCTACCAGGATATCCTTCGGGGTGAAGCCGTATTTTTCGGCCTCTGCATATATTTTCTTTATTATTTCGATTCTTTCTGCGGCAGTTTCGGGAATCCTGTTGTCCATTATCGGAAGCAGGATGAACATGGCACCGTATTTTGCCGCTGCAGGGAGAAGCTGCTTCAGTCTTGTCTCCTCGCCGGAGATGGAGTTGAGAAGTGCCCTGCCGGGATAGTATCTCAGTGCTTTTTCGGCAGCTACCGGGTCTGTTGTATCTATGACAAGGGGAAGGCTGTTCTGGGGTGCAATCAGGGAAATCATGTTGAGAAGAGTTTTTTCCTCATCGATTCCCGGCATTCCCGCATTGATATCGAGAAGGGATGCACCGCAGCTTTTCTGGTCTCTGGCCATGGCCTGTACGGTGGCGAAGCTTCCCTCCCTGAGCTCTGCCTGGAGCTTTTTCTTTCCAGTAGGGTTGATTCTTTCACCGATGATTGCCACCGGAGAGGTGCTGTCTGTTATCAATGCTTCCCTGGCGCTTGTTACGGCCATGTATTCCCGCCGGGGAATTTCTGTAAGGGGAGCCCCTTTTATAAGCCTAGCCAGTTCTCTTATATGATCCGGAGTGGTACCGCAGCAGCCTCCGATAAATTCTGCACCTGCCTTGACAAATTCAGGACCGTAGGAGGCAAATTCCACGCTTCCCATAGGAAATCTTGTTCTGCCGTTTTCCACGAAAGGGATTCCTGCGTTGGGCTTTGCAAAAAGAGGAACCTTGGCCAGGGGTCTCATTCTCCTGACTATTTCCAGCATTTCGGCAGGCCCTCCGGAGCAGTTGCAGCCCACGGCATCGGCACCCAGGTTCTGGAGTGTTATGATGGCAGCCTCCGGAGTGGTTCCGTTAAGGGTACGCCCTGTTTTTTCGTAGGTCATGGAGACTATGGCAAAGGCATCCGGGGCTGTTTCCTTGATTGCCAGCAGAATGGCTCTGGCCTCCTGGATATCCAGCTGGGTTTCCACCGCAAAGAAATCCACATCGGCTTCCAGCATTCCCCGTACCTGTCTCTTGTACAATTTTACCGCATCGTCAAATTCCATCTCTCCGAAGGGCCTGATGAACCGGCCGCAGGGACCGATGGAGCCTCCCACCGGAATGCCTCCCGATGCCTCCTTGGCAAAGGTCACCAGCTTCCTGTTTATCTCCTCGGTTCTCTCTTCGGCGCCGTATTCCGCCAGCTTCACGGGATTTGCCCCGAAGGTGCCGGTCAGTATCACATCGGAGCCGGCTTCCGCATAGCATCTGTGGATATCCTTCAGGACCTCGGAGTGGTCCAGGACCCAGAGCTCCGGACATACACCGGAAGGCATTCCCCTTTTCTGAAGCTCTGTACCGATGGCACCGTCAAGAATCTTTATCTTTTTGTCTTTAATCATTTCAATTCACCCCTGTAACTGCTATTACCGATTTTTCCGGAATCAGAATACAGCTTTCCGAAAGCTTTATATCCAGACTCTCCAGATTCAGGAGCCTGTGGAAAATTCTCTGTGTTTCCAGACTGAAATCCCCGTATCCCGGTGAAAACCTCTTTCTGCTTACGGAACGGTTTTCCCGCTTCAGCATGATTCCGGCATATTTTACCAGCCAGTCCAGACCGCAGTCTGTGATTTCGCTGGCTGCTGCATCAAAGATAACGGCCTTTTCCATGTTCTCCTTCTGGAGCTCTCCGATGATTCCGGTTATCTCTCTGCCTGAGGTGGCAGCCATGACCATTACGGAAGAGGCTGTTTCGGGCAGTCTTGAAGGAAGGGTACCGGTGATAAGGTCGCCGGTGGAAAGGAGTATGCCGTTTTCGGCCGGTGTGAAAGGGAAAATGGAATATGTCCCCTTCAGGGAGATATGGGAGGCGGCCTCCTCAATCACATTCCTGATTATATCCAGCCGGCAGCTGAGTACGGAAGAAGTGCTTTTCCTGTAGCCCAGTCTGGAAAGAATGCGGTTGTAAGGGATTTCGTAGTTTATCTCCATAGCTTATTATGTCATATTTTTTTAAATGTATAAACTACTTTGTTGCTTTTGGATTCTCTTCGTGATAGTATATTTTCATTATGACAAACAGACTCAAAATTTTTAAAGGAATCTTGATTTTCCTTTTCGGTGTGGTGCTGTCTGTCCCATGTATGTCTCAGGAGGCAAAATTGAAAGACGGATTGTATGCAAAAATAGTTACAACAAAGGGTGATATCCTTCTTACCCTTGAATTTGAGAAAGTTCCTCTTACAGTAATGAACTTTACAGGTCTGGCCGAAGGTAAGATCAACGGCGGAAAGGGAATCGGAACACCGTTCTATGACGGACTTAAATTCCACAGGGTAATCGACAATTTCATGATCCAGGGCGGATGTCCCAAGGGTACCGGAACAGGCGGCCCGGGCTACAGCTTCCCGGATGAATTCGACAGCTCTCTCAAGCATACCGGCCCGGGAATCATTTCCATGGCCAACAGCGGTCCCAACACCAACGGAAGCCAGTTCTTCATCACACATGTGGAAACACCTTGGCTTGACGGAAAGCATGCGGTTTTCGGTCATGTGGTAGAGGGTCAGGATGTGGTAAATGCCATCAGACAGGGTGACAGGATCAATAAGATCGAGATTATCCGCGTAGGTGAAAAGGCTGAGAAGTTCGCAAATGACGATGCAACCTTCAAGGCTGAGGTAAAGGAATTTGCGGCAAAGGCACAGGCAAAGTTTGCAGCCAAGCTGGAAGCTGACAGAAAGCTGGTTGAAGAAAGATATCCTGATGCAATCAAGACAGAATCGGGACTCCGCTACATTGTAAAGAGGGAAGGAACCGGAAGTGCATCTCCAAAGATGGGACAGAGAGTTCAGACTCACTATCAGGGAACTCTTCTTGACGGTACAATGTTCGACAGCTCATATCTCAGGGGACAGCCTCTTGTTTTCCAGGTAGGTCAGGTTATCCAGGGATGGAACGAAGCACTTATGTCCATGAAGAAAGGGGAAAAGAGAACTCTTATCATTCCGCCTGAGCTGGGATACGGTGCTCATGGTGCCGCAGGAGTTATTCCTCCTCATGCATATCTTATATTTGAAGTGGAGCTGCTGGATTTCTGATTCAGGCTCTGTTTTCCATGGCCTTTCTCTTTTCCTCCGCTCGCTTGAGCATGACGGAGAGAAGGGCTGATATCATGGCTGTACAGGCCCGGAGCCTGTCCTTCCGGGAAAAGCTTCTTGCTTTTGCAGCCATGGAAATCTTTTCCCACTGAAAAAATATCTCAGGAATAAAGCTTATGGTCACGGCAATTGCGGGAATCGGATCTGTTTTCCGAAGAAACGGAAAAATTCTGCAGATTCCTTTCCAGAGGTCTTCAAGTCCGTACTGAAGCTGGATGGAGGATGTGGTTTCAAACATGACCAAGGCAGCCATTGCGGTTACGGCCAGCCTGAAGGTGTAAAGAAGTCCCTCCTGAAGCTGATCCGGCCCTGAAAGAAGCCTGAAAAGTGTTATCATGAGGCCGATAACAGGAACAAAGGCCAGCTTTCTGACTCTTGAAAGGGGAATTCTGCCTAAACGGTAGAATATTACCGGCGGCAGGGCCCAGAGCAGCACCCATGGAAAAGAGGCTGCAAAGGCGGCAACCGAAATGATGCACAGAGCTGCCAGCTTCAGCAGGGCAGGGGCCTTGTGTACGGGTGTATTTCCCTTGCGGTAGCTGAAAAGAGCTACATCCATAGCATATCCTTTACAGAGGTGTATGAGACGAGAGGATTTCTGATTCCCCATTTTTCGGTTCCCAGATTGAGTCCCTCCTGAGGAGGTCCGTCAAAAACCAGCTCTCCCTTGTTAAGAATCATGAAACGGTCTGCCAGGGCCAGGATTTTTTCAAGCTCATGGGTAAGGACAATAACGGTCCGGCCCTCCTCTTTGAGCTCCTTCAGAAGGGTACAGACCTGTCTGATTCCGTCCCAGTCCAGATTGGCAAAGGGCTCGTCAAATATGAAGATACTGCATTCCAGAGCTGTGATTCCGGCCACGGAAAGCCTTCTTTTCTCACCGCCGGACAGAAGCCGTGCAGGGGAGGAGGCCTTGTGCTCCAGATTGAATTTCTTCAGAAGCGAGGCAGTCAGGGTCCTGATTTCATCCTTGGAGAGGGATGTGTTTCTGAGTCCGAAGGCAATATCCTCCTCCGGGGTTTCTCCCAGAATCTGTGCATCCGCATCCTGAAAAATAAGTCCGACCCGTGTCGATTTATCCTTTATGATGCTGCCTGAATCGCTTTTTTCAAGACCTGCAATTATGGACATGAGAACACTTTTTCCCGATCCGTTTGCACCGCCGATAACGATGAATTCACCCTTGTCCGCCGAGAAGGAGACATTTCTGAGGGCTGTGGTATTGCCGAAGGTTTTGGTTATGCTGCAGACTTCAAGAATTTTCATTTTTTCAGATACGCTCCGATTATGTTCCTGAATTTTCCGGCAAGAAAAACTGTAAGCACCAGCTTTATCAGATTACCCGGAAGAAACGGGAGTATGACTGCGGCTGCAGCCATGGAAAGGGTGCTTTCGGTTACCTTTGCAAAACCGACCGCTCCCGATACAAAAAGTATGATATTGGCTGTAACTGCGGCGGCGATGATGACTGCCAGTTTTCTTCCCCCGGAACTGTTTTCGGTGATAAGCTTCATGATGAGACCGGCCGCCAGGGCTGAAAGAAGATAACCTACCAGGAATCCGCAGGTAGGGCCGCCGATAAGGACATACAGACCCCCTTTCCCCGAAAATACCGGAAGTCCCAGAATTCCCAGGAAGAGAAACATGAGAACTGCGGCGGCTCCCCGGACCGGTCCCAGAAGCATACCTGCAAGTATGGCAGCCATGTCCTGTATGACTACCGGAACTCCGGCCGGGAGCGGAATCTGGATAAAGCAGCCTGCACATATAAATGCAGCAAAGAGAGCTGTATAAATCATATCTACTGATAAATTATCTTAATGACACAGTTTGGTCAACGACTTGTTATGCTCTCCTTTTTAGGCTATTATTCAGATATGAAAAATAACAGGATTCCACTGTCTGTACAGGTTATCTACGGAATCGGGGTAAGCTATGCGGTCTTTGACCAGATTTTTGCCCAATGGGTTCTTACCTATTATCTTCCGCCGGGGAATTTCAGCTTCTCAGCCTTCATGTCTCCTTTGTTCATTGCTCTGGCACTGATAATATCCAGATTTGTGGATATGGTTTCCGATCCGCTGGTAGGATTCTGGTCCGACAGGTGCAGTACCCGCTTCGGCCGCCGTATTCCCTTTATTTTTCTGGGTGCTCTTCCCCTTGCCTTGAGTACGGTGGCTTTCTTTTATCCGCCGAAGGGGGGAGGGGCGGACTCCTTTCTGTTCCTGGCCTGCACAGGAAGCCTTTTCTTTATTTTTTACACAATAGTAGGGGCTCCGTACAATGCCCTTATTCCGGAGCTGTCCGCCACCAGGGAGGACCGGCTCAATCTTTCCACCTGGCAGGCTGTATTCAGGCTTGTCTATTCGGCTGTAGCCATGATTCTCCCCGGTATACTTATTTCCGTTCTGGGAAAAGGGGATGATGAAAAGGGTCTCCGTATAATGGTAATGCTGCTGTCAGCCTTTGCATTTGTGGGACTGATGGTTGTCTCCTTCGGGATAAATGAAAGAAAATATTCGGGAGGAAGGGTTTCCGACTGCAGTCTGAAAGGCTCCATGAAAACCATTTTCGGGGAAAAATCCTTTGTCAGATATCTGGGAGGACTGACCTTCTTTTTTATCGGATTCAATATTTTAAGAGCCTCCATGAATTATTTCGTGGTGGATATAATGGGATGCTCCGTGGCTTCTATTACTCTGGTATCAGCACTGTTTTTCGGAACTGCGGCGCTCTTTTTCTATCCTGTAAGGAAAATTTCCTATAAACTGGGCTACAGGAAGCCGATGCTTGCATCCCTGATAATGCTTGTGGTTCTGAGCTTATCTCTTTCCCAGCTGGGAAAGATGCTTCCTGCTGTCTGGGGCTTCGCCATCTTTACCCTGTGCGGTATTCCGGTGGCCGGTTCTGCATTCATTTTCCCACAGGCAATGCTCAGTGAGATAAGCGCCTGTGTTTCCGAGAGTACGGGAAAGCCTATCGGAGGTCTTTTTTTCGGAATCCAGGGCTTTTTCCTGAAAATGGCATTCCTGGTTTCAATTGCGGTGCTTCCGGCTGTGCTGGTGTGGGACGGCTCGGTTCCGTTTCTGCAGATGATGATAAGCGTACCGGAGCAGCCTGAGGCAGAGGGAATTTACAGAAGTGCCCTGACTGCAGGACTCTGTTTTGTGATTTCCTTTATTTTTTATTGGCTTTATAAGGAGAAAAGAGCTGATGTGTGATGATGTGAAGAAAAATATTGCCATGCTCAACAACCGGGCATTTGAACTTTCCGAGGAGGAAAACTATGTGGAGGCGGCTGAATGCTGCAGCAAGGCACTTGCCCTCTGTGCTTCAGTTTCGGT
Organism: Spirochaetia bacterium; assembly: GCA_045606105.1. Classification (GTDB taxonomy): domain Bacteria; phylum Spirochaetota; class Spirochaetia; order CADAEX01; family CADAEX01; genus CADAEX01. Next base: position 23,111 of record JAZURI010000006.1, read on the forward strand.
ACCCGATTCCATGAGAGCCAGGATTCTTTTCAACAAGGCCATGGTTTTCATAAAAATGGGAGAGGTGGACCGCGGAACGGAAATCCTGAAAACCGCATCGGATCTGGTGCCTGAGGATGCAGCCTTTCTTACCGACTGCGGACTTCTGTGCTATAACAACCAGTGCTTCTGCGAGGCCGGTTTTTACTATAATCTGGCAGAAAGGACAGGGCAGCTGGGAGGAGCTCTCCTTAACAATATCGGAGTGCTGAACTTTACCAACGGAGAATATGAATCGGCCCGGAATTATTTCGAAAGGGCGACGGAGGCAGACAGGGGAAGCCTGGATGCATGGTTCAATCTGGCCGATACCTACGAGATTCTGGGAGAGAACGAGAAGGCTGAGGCTGCGAGAAAGGTATATCTTGAGCTTGAAAAAGGGAAATGAAAAGAGGTACTATATTTTTTTTTCATAATATGCTATAATTAAATTTAATATAAATTAAGGAGTTAACGAATGAATATTCTTATTTTCGGACCTAACGGAAGCGGCAAGGGAACACTTGGCGCAAAAATAAAAGAAAAATATCCGGTTGCACACATTGAATCAGGTGCTATCTTCAGAGAAAACATCAAGGGCGGAACAGACCTGGGAATGCAGGCTAAGGCTTACATCGACCGCGGAGACCTGGTTCCGGACGAAATCACAATTCCTATGATCCTCGACAGACTCCAGAAGGATGACTGCAAGGACGGATGGCTCCTCGACGGTTTCCCAAGAAACAAGGTACAGGCTGAAAAGCTTGACGAAGCGCTCAAGGCTAATGGAATGAAACTCAACTACGTTGTTGAAATTCTCCTCGAAAGAGAAATTGCCAAGAACAGAATCATGGGTAGAAGACTCTGTGCAAATGACAACAACCATCCAAACAACATCTTCATCGACGCTATCAAACCAAACGGAGACGTATGTCGTGTATGCGGCGGAGCTCTTTCTGCAAGAAACGATGACCAGGATGAAGGCGCAATCACAAAACGCCATGACATTTACTACAACACAGAGAGCGGTACACTCGCTTCTGCTTACTACTTCAAGGACATTGCTGACAAAGACGGTTTCAAGTATGTAACTCTCGACGGAAGCAAGAGCGTTCCTGAAGTTCTCGCTCAGATGCTTGAGGCTCTTGAGTAAGATATAATTATACTGTGAAGTATGAAAATCCCCTGTGAATGCAGGGGATTTTTTTTATGGGCGGGTCAGAGCGCCGCTATCTGCTCCGGGGAAAGGCCGGTGATTTCCGATATGGTTTCTGACGGAATATTTTTTGCCTTCATTCCGCGGGCGGCCTGTTCAAGCCCTTGTTCCAGTCCTTTCTCAAGGCCTGTGTCATAGGAGGCAAGGAGTCCCGACTGGTAATCCAGCTCCCCCTTGATTCTGCTTTCCTGTATGGCCCATTCCTTCAGATCCTTGCTTATGTTCATCAGTATTCCTCCGGTATTCATGATTTCCGGACTGCTTTCCATTATGCTGTTGAGGATATCCCTTTTTGTCCTGTCAGTTCCGTCTCTTAAAAATATAACCCATTTCTCCAGTTCAGACAAGTTTTTTATCTCCCTCTCTCCTATCTCCACCAGAGGCATCTGTATGAAGATTATCTGAAGCCTGTCGGTCAGC
>JAZURI010000007.1:0-114874 GCA_045606105.1 Spirochaetia bacterium
ATCTGGAGGAAAAGCTCTCTCATGGCTGTGTTGATAGCATCGCATACCAGGTCTGTATTCAGGGCTTCGAGCAGTGTCTTTCCTATAAGGATTTCACTTGCCATTGCAGCTGAATGTGTCATACCTGAACAGCCGATTGTCTCAACCAGTGCTTCCTGAATGATTCCGTCCTTGACATTAAGTGTAAGCTTGCAGGCACCCTGCTGTGGGGCACACCAGCCGATACCGTGTGTAAAGCCCGAAATATCTTTTATCTCTTTGACCTGAACCCATTTTCCTTCTTCAGGAATAGGTGCCGGTCCGTGATAGGCAGCCTTTGCCAATGGACACATATGTTCCACTTCTGCCGAATAAACCATTGTTACTCTCCTTTTTTGTCCCTCAAAAGGGATTTTTATAATTATATACCATTATTCTAAAAAACGCTACAATTCTGTTGGATTATATTAATAATTGACAGTAAATATAATATTGTTTACGTTATAAAACAATATGAATACAAAAAAACTTATTTTAATGACGGTTTTTGTTCTTTTTTTATCTGTCGGGAAGCTTTATGCCGGTAACCTGCAATTCAAAGATGGAAAATTTACCATTATGCATGTTACTGATCTGCATACCGATTATCCGATAGATAAAACTGTTATGGGGTTTATTGCAGATTCGTTGGATAGGATAAAGCCGGATCTTGTTGTTTTGGGTGGGGACATTGCCACAGGCCCCAAGGAAACCAAATATCAGGAAATCAAGGATATTTGTTCTCTTTTTACCGACCGTAAAATCAGATTTTCCCTTGTTTTCGGGAATCATGACTGTGAACACGGTTATACGAACGAGGAGCTTCTTCAAATGTATAAAAAAGCCGGTGAAGGATTCTGTCTGGCCTATGATGCAGTACCTTCTTTGACAGGCTGTGGAAATCACAGGCTTTCTATCCTCTCTTCGGACGGGAATAAGGTTGCAATGGATTTATGGATGCTGGATTCAGGTTCATATATTCAGAATTCCTCGGGGGGGGGGAGCTTAACTATACTACTGTCCAATCTGACCAGACAGAATGGCTGATTAATAACTACAACCCCAACCCCAACTGCCATTCATTTATCTTCCAGCATATCATCGTACAAGAAATCTACGATATTCTTTTTAAAGAAACAAAAAAACGTCCGACAGGTCGGTTTATAACAAATCTTGACAACAACAGAACTTTTTTATGTATTCCTGATTTTAGTTTGATAAATGATGGTTTTGTATTGGAAAAACCTTGTCCGGGATATTTTAACACTGGGGAGTTCGGAAGAATACTGGAGCTCAATAACAGTGTGGAAAACGGTGTAAAGGCAATATTTACGGGACATGACCATTCTAATAGCTTCCGTGTGAAATACCGTGGTGTGGATCTTGTAAACACAGCCAGTGCAAAACCTGATTCCGAACTTATTGAAAATATAAACAGGGGATGTCGTGTCATCACGTTTAATGAAAATAATCCTGCAGATTATGATACATATACACTGACCAGAAGCAAGTTGGGATACGGTCCTGCAGCCGGTGTAGTCAATGTTTTGAGGGTGATGAGTACCTTTATGATGAAGATTTTGAAGTTTTTCTCTTTTTTCTTTTTTTGAGGATAGCCTTCAGGTCGATTGCCTTCTTTGCACAGATCTCGTGGCAGCAATAACATTTGATGCACACCCTGTGATTGATGGCAATTTTTCCGTTCTTTACGCTCAGGGCCTTTGCCGGACATATTTTCACGCATTCCCCGCACACCACGCAGTTTTCGTTGAATACAGGCTTCTTTACCGTCAGGTACTGGATCAGGCTGACCATGAAGCCCGGCATGTAGTTCCTGTACAGGGAATTGTCCTTCAGCTTGGTCATTATTTCATAATCCTTGATTACCAGATCCTCCGCCTTCAGGAAAGGGTAGGTGATTTCCTTCATATCTTTAAGCCAGTATCCGCAGTCCACCGCCAGCTTCAGGTCCACTATCATCTGGGCAAAGTTATCTATTTCGGGAAACCTCAGGTGAAAGCCCGATTTCGAGAGCCCCGGAACCAGTCCGAAAAGGGATTTTTATAATTATATAATATAAATGTAAAAAACGCTATAAATAGTTGAAAATTATATATATTTATATTTTTATATTGACGGCAGGGAAAATCATATACATAATGTATGTATTGAAAGGCTTTAAATTTTTATTTTTATTATTATTCTCGTTTCTTGCTGTTTCCGTACAGGCATATCAGCTCTCCTTCAATGAGGGAAAGTTTACCGTACTTCATATAACCGATCTTTATACCGATTATCCTGTAGATTCTACTGTTTCCGGCTTCATATCAGAGGTACTGGACAGGGAAAAGCCCGATCTGGTGGTTCTGGGCGGTGATATTGCCACCGGTCCCAAGGAGACCAAATATCAGGAAATAAAGGAAATATGTTCTCTTTTTACAGACCGTGAAATCAGGTTTACCCTGGTTTTCGGAAACCATGATTCCCGGTATGGTTATACTAATGAAGAACTTCTGGAAATGTACAGAAAGGCTGGCGGCAGGTTCTGCATGGCTTACGATGCAGTTGTTTCTTTGTCCGGCTGCGGAAATCACGGGCTTTCTGTCAGGTCTTCGGACGGAAGCAGAGTGGCTCTGGAGCTTTGGATGCTTGATTCCGGCGCCTATCTTCCAAAGGAAAAAGGGGGAGAGAACCTGAATTATGAAAATGTCCGGCCCGACCAGATGGACTGGATGATCAGAAACTATGATGTCAGTGTTCCTTCCGTAGTTTTTCAGCATATAACTGTGCCCGAAATATATAATGCCCTTTTCAAGGATGTAAAACCCCGCCATACAGGCCGCATGATACAGAATCTTGCAGAGGGAACCTATTTACTGATTCCTAATCTTGCTGTTATTGATGAAGGTTTTATACTTGAGAGACCTTGTCCCGGATATTACAACACAGGACAGTTCGAAAGGATATCGGTGCTGAACAAATGTGTGGACAACGGGGTAAAGGCAATATTTACCGGCCATGATCATTCCAACAACTACAGTGTGGAGTACCGTGGTGTGAATCTTGTAAACACAGCCAGTGTTAAGCCGGCTGAGAAGCTTCGTGATAACATAAACAGAGGATGCCGCGTTATTGTCTTTGAAGAAAGCAATCCTGCAGATTATGAGACATATACCATAACCAGAAGCAAGCTGGGATACGGTCCTGCAGCCGGTGTAGTCAATGTTATGAGGATTTTTACCTCAGGCATGATGAAGCTTATCAGGTTCTTCTTTTTCTTTTTCTGATAATAGCCTTCAGGTCTATGGCCTTCTTAGAACAGATTTCATGACAGCAGTAGCATTTTATGCACAGCCTGTGGTTGATGGCTATTTTCCCATCCTTTATGCTCAGTGCCTTTGCCGGACAGATTTTAATGCACTCACCGCAAACTACGCAGCTTTCGTTGAACCTGGGTCTTTTAACAGTCAGGTACTGGATAATCTTTACCATGAATCCCGGCATGTAGTTTTTGAAAAGGGAATTGTCCTTCAGCTTTGTTATGATATCGTAATCGGGGATAACCAGATCTCCGGCCTTTAGGAAAGGGTATTTTATTTCATCAATGCTCCGTATTCCGAAAGCGCCGTCAAGGGCCAGCTTGAGAACTGGTATCTGCATCGGGTCGTAGGTCATTATGGATGAGGTGGCAATATCAATGGCCGGCAGATTGTCCGATGCCATCAGGAGTCCCACATCTCTCGGGGTTCCGCTGCCCGGACCCATCCCCTCCATGGCTGTGATTCCGTCCATTACCGCAAACTGTGCCTTTACTGCCAGGTTCAGATCCACAATCATCTGAGCAAAGTTCTCCACCTCAGGAAACCTCAGGTGAAAACCCGATTTTGCCAGTCCGGGAATAAGGCCGAAAAGGTTTTTCATTGCACCGGTATAATACATGAGCATATGGGTTTTCATCTTGGCCAGGGAAAAGACTGTATCCACCTCTTTTACGATATCGGCCATCAGGAAGCTTTTCACCAGCTTTCCTTCAGGAACCTCCACCACAGCGGTTTTTGTGAAATCGAACCATACCGCACCGCATTCCTCGGTTACGGTTCTCAGGCCCGACTTGTTGCCTGCTGTTATATGGTTGTGGAAAGCGGGACTGTCTCCCACAAATATGGTATTCCCCTTTTTCTGCAGGTAGAGAATTACCGCTCTCAGTACCTCGGGATGGGTGGTTACCGCTTTTTCCGGTACCTCTGCATATAAAATATTTGGCTTGAGAAGGATTTTTCTGTTTTCGAGCCTGTCTGCTCCCACGGAATCCAGAAGCTGCTTCATTACAGCCTCAACCTTTTCTCTCTCATAATTACTGCATTCAAGAATACTTACTGTAGCCATGTCATACCTTCCGTATTACAGAATAATAAATAGGTCCCCATCCGGTTCTGTCCGGCAGGATATGTATTCCGTATTCTGTCTTTTCTCCTGTTTCAGGTTCGGTTTCCTCAACCTCAAACAGTCCTTTTCTTTTTTTATGAAGCTTTTCTATAATATTGTCGTTTTCCATCGGCGATACCGAGCAGGTGGAGTAAACCAGACGGCCTCCCGGTTTGAGGGCATCCAATGCCGCTGCCAGCATGGCAAACTGCCTTATGGCCAGCTGCTTGGTTTTGGCCGGTGTCCACTGGGCCAGATAATGAGGCGAGGAAAAAACATGTCTTTCCGATGAGCAGGGAGCATCCAGAAGAATCCTGTCGTAGCACTCCTTTTCATAAAGGGCCCAGGTGGCGGCATCGTAACCTGTTATCTTTACGGATGCGGCTATCTCTGCGGGAAGGTGCTCCTCCAGGACGGTTTTCAGTCTGAATCTCCGGTCTGCAGACTTGTCGTTTGCAACCAATAGCCCTGCAGGTCCTTTGGCCAGCGCCAGCTGCAGTGTCTTTCCTCCCGGAGCGGCGCACATATCCAGTACCGTATCCCCCGGCCGGACCTCCAGCGCCCTTGCCGGAAACACCGATGCCTTGTCCAGATAGTAGGGCTTCAGAAGCCCCTCCTGCAGGGTATGGTATCCCGGCTCCTCTGCAAAGGCCTTTTTCAGCTCTTCCCAGCGGTCGCCCCAGATTTTTCCGTAATATGTATCAAAGCTCTCTTTCTGTTTCACTTGTTTTCTTTAAGTTTTTCCGACAGCTCCCTGAAACAGCTTACTGCCTTTGCATTGAAGCTTCCCTCCGGGAATTTTCCTTCGGCATCCTTTTCTCCGGCTGCCATTCCTGTGAGGATTTCCAGCCCCTCGTTGACGGTTCTGATAGGGTAGATATGGAAAAGTCCCTTGGAAACAGCTTCCAGTATCTCGTCCGGAAGAAGAAGGTTATCTATATTGGTTTCCGGGATAATGACACCCTGGGTACCGCTAAGTCCTCTGTGCTCACAGATCTTGAAGAAGCCGGCAACCTTTTCCCGTACTCCACCCACGGCCTGGATTTCACCGAACTGGTTTACGGAGCCTGTAACTGCAATATCCTGTCTGAGAGGGATTCCCGTAACAGCGGAAAGAAGTGCATAGATTTCTGCTGCAGAGGCGGAATCTCCGTCTATTATTCCATAGGACTGTTCAAAGCAGAGGCTGGCTCTGAAGGACATGTTGAAGCGGTCTGAATACACGGTCCTGATAAATCCTTCGATTATCATTACAGCCTTGTCATAGATCTCCCCTGAAAGCCCGGCTTCATGTTCGATATTGATTATGCCGTCATCTCCGGCACAGCATACCGCAGTCAGAAGCGACGGCTGTCCGAAGGAATAGCCACCTCTGGTGGTCAGAACCGTAAGTGCATTTATGGTTCCTGTTCTTTTTCCCTCGGTCTGTATCCTGATGGTTCCTCTGAGAATCTGGTCTGTTATGTTTTTCTCTGCCAGGCCGATAAAATAGAGCCTTTCCGATTCAGCTTTCTTCAGGGTCTCTCCCGTAATACTTTTCAGCCCCATCTGCTTTGCCCAGTAGTTTCCCTCGATAAGAAGGTCTGAAATCCTGGAAAACCGTGTGGAAAGCTTGTTTCTGTTATCGGTAAGTATCATGCCGTATTTCAGGATAAATCCGATTCCCTCATCGGTTACAGGCATAAGCTTCCTGGCCCTGCAGGTATGGTCCACATATTCCGCATACTGACCGATGCTCTCCTCGTCAAGATCCATTTCGGAATCAAACTCCGCGATAACCTTGAAGAACTTACCGAAATCCTCGTCCGATTCATAGAGGATATTGGAGATTCTCTCGCTGCCGATAAGTATTATCTTTACATCGGTTTTCACAGCCTTAGGCTTCAGTGAGGAGCCCATCATGTTGAGAGGATTTCCTGATGCCTGAATCTGTACCTCGCCGCTTTTTAGGGTTCTTTTCATGTATTCCCATGAGGCTTCGTCCTGAAAGAGATCCTCTGCATTGATGATTATGAATCCACCCGATGCCTTTATGAGGGAGCCGGCCTTGATCATCATGAAATTGGCCTTGGTTTCCCCTGTGAATTCGGTTCTGTGCTCTATGGTTCCGAAAAGGTTGGTGCAGCTGGGATGGGTTTCGTATATTACCGGACAGGTGTTCACATTGGAATTGTCCACAATTACGTTTACATCATACCGGAGCATTTCACTCTCTATTATTTCCTTGGTTTCGGCAGTGATTTCCTCTGTAAACAGCTCTATCTTGTCCAGGATGTCTTCAAGCATGGCGTTAAGGTAGGTATTCACATCCCTGTTCCTGAACTCAGCCTTGATCTTGTCGATGCAGGAAGCCAGGTACGGTCTCACATGCTTCTTTGCCAGATTGTCCAGCTTGTCCTCCAGCTCGTTCTTATTGAGCTGCATTTTCCGGACCACCTCCTCAAACATGTCGGTGTGTCTGTAGAAACGGGTCCTGAGATCCTCCCACAGCTCCTCTGTCATATCCTCCTGGTTCAGAAGCTCCTCGAAGCTCATTGGTTTTCCGTTGTAGAGAGGGAGAATATCGGTTACCGGCTCCTCGTTTTCCTTGGCTGTATTGACCATGGTAAAGCCGTCCTTGTCCAGGATTGCCTCGAATTCGTCAAGAAGCTTGTTCTCTTCCCCTTCGTGATACTTTACCAGCTTTTCCTTTTCGTTTTTGTATGCATTGGTCCCCAGATGGATCCTTACATTTTTCCTTATCTGGGAAATGAAGCTCCTTACCGCATCCCTGAACCTGTTTCCCATGTTTTTTCTGAAGCAGAGAATGTCGGGGGAGTCCGGGTCTGCGAAATTGTAGACAAAGGCCATATCCTTCAGCTGCTTTCTTTTCTTGTATTTGTTGATGAGATTGCGTACTGCGGCATGTCTTCCCGTTCCCGATTCCCCGGTTACAAAGATGTTGTATCCGCTGTAATCCATCCTTATGCCGAACCGGAGTGCCTTCAGCGCCCTTGGCTGTCCGATTATATCTATATTGCTTCCGTTTTTTCTGGATCTGCGTATTTCTTCAGGTGGAACCGAATAATCAAGTTCCTGTAATGAAAGTTCTCTGTATTTGTCCATACTATAGATTACACAGGATAGATTGTTTGTTGTCAAGAAGAGTTTTTTACTATATTATTGATATTATGGAGGGATTGCATGAAGCTTTGCGAACTTGACAGATATTTCAGGAGCTTTCTCGAAATTGACAGCCTTGAAGGGACCGATATCTCCCTTAACGGAATCCAGGTCGAAAACCGGGGCGACATAAAAAAGATCGCCTTTGCCGTTGATGCATGTCAGGAGGTCTTTAACCGGGCCGCCGCCGCAGGGGCTCAGATGGTTTTCGTACACCACGGCCTTTTCTGGGGACACGAGCAGAAGATTACAGGTGCCCATTACAACCGTATCTCAACCCTTATAAAAAATGACATGGCCCTTTATGCAGTTCATCTTCCTCTGGATATTCATCCCGAGTTGGGAAACAATGTTACCCTGGCCCGGATTGCAGGACTCCGGAATCTGCAGCCCTTCGGAACCTTCCGCGGTATCAAGGTCGGTGTGAAAGGGGAGTTTGAAACCGAAACCACCATGGCCCAGGTGCTGGACAGGGCCTCCATCGACAGGAACGAAATCCTTGCCCTCTATCCCTTCGGCAAGAAGCTCTGCAGGACAGGTGCGGTGATTACCGGCGGCGGAGAGAGCGATATAATGCAGGCTGTGGATGAGGATATCGACCTTTTCATCACCGGCGATGCAGCCCACGTGGTCTATCATACGGCACTGGAAAACAGGATAAACATGGTATCAGCCGGACACTACAGGACCGAAATCTACGGAGTCAGGAATGTGGCGGAAAAGGTAAGCCGTGAGCTGGGTCTCGAAACAATATTCATAGATGTTCCTACAGGACTTTAAGGGGTAAGTATGTTGTCTAAGGAAAAAAGTCTTCCGTTTGTTCTTTCAGCTTTTGTTTTGGTTCTGGACCAGATAACCAAGATTGCGGTTGTTGCCTCAATACCTGAGAACGGGATAGGGGCCTCCTACCTTGACGGCTTTCTCAGAATCGTCCATGTAAAGAATATCGCCATAGCCTTCAGCCTGGGAGAAAGCATGCCGGATGCAGTCCGTTTTCTCCTTTTCTCCATTATTCCGCTTCTTCTTATCTGCGGTATCATCATTTATCTTTACAGGACCGAAAGCCTGACCCGTTACCAGCGCTGGCTTGTGTGCGGTATCGTAGGCGGCGGGCTCGGAAACCTGGTGGACCGTATCTTCAGGCCGGACGGTGTTATCGATTTTGTTGATGTGAAGTTCTACGGTCTTTTCGGCTTTGAAAGATGGCCTACCTTCAATGTGGCAGATGTGGCTATCGTTATCTGTGGCTTTCTTCTCATGTTCACGCTGCTCAAGACCCGAAAATCATGATTTCCGTCATAGTTCCGGTTTACAACAGACCGGAGCTTCTTGAAAAGGCAGTTCTTTCGGTTCTGTCTCAGACATACAGCGATTTCCGGCTCATTATCGTGGATGACTGTTCTTCTGACTCCACTCCGTCGGTTATCAGGAGGCTTGCGGAAACAGACAGCAGGATAGTACCGGTTTTTCTCCGTAAGCACAGGGGCAATCCGGGGGCTGTCAGGAACGAAGGAGTCCGCCGTGCTGCCGGAAAATATATTGCATTTCTCGATTCCGACGATGTATGGGAGCCCGAAAAGCTTGCTCTCCAGCTGCCTTTTATGGAAAAATACCGTTTTGTCCATACCGGTGAAAAATGGATGCGTCTGGGCAGGGAGGTTTCCCAGAAATCCATGAAGTTCAGGCGGGAAGGGGATATCTTTGAGGATGCCCTGGAAAAATGCTTTATAGGTCCTTCCACGGTAATGATGGAAAAAAAGCTTTTTTACGAAAAGGGAGGCTTTGATCCCACCCTGGAAATATGCGAGGATTACGAATTCTGGCTCCGGATAACAGCTACCGAAAATGTAGGGTATCTGGACAGGAAGCTTACGGTAAAGCAGGCCGGAGAATGGGAGCAGCTGTCGGTAAAGTACGGTCAGATAGAGATATTCAGGATAAAGGCTCTGGAAAAGCTCCTTAAAAAAGGGTTCTTCTCAGGGGATAAAAAGACCATGGCAGAAGCTGTTTTCCGCACCAAATGCAGCATCTATGCTGCCGGCTGCCGGAAAAGGGGCCGGGAGAAGGAGGCGCTTCATTACGAAAGCCTGCCCGAATCGGTTGCCGATTTCTCCTGGTATTTGTATATTCTTGAATGTGGGGACGGAAGCTACTATACCGGTGTTACCACAGATCCGGCCAGAAGGGAGGCCGAGCACAACGGCAGCAGCCGGGGTGCCAGGTATACCAGAACCAGACGGCCGGTAAAGATGGTTTTCTGCCAGAAAGCGGAATCCAGGGAACAGGCTCTCAGGGCCGAGGCTTCCGTTAAGCGTAAAACAAAGGAAGAGAAAAAAAATATTGTAAAAAAAGGTTTTTATGTGTTGACATAAGCAATCTTTTATGCAATTTTATCCACAAAATTAGAGGAGGAATTGTTATGGCAGACAAATTCAAGGATGAAATGAAGAAAATTCTTCTTTCAAAGAAACAGGAAATCCTTAAAAATCTTGCTTCAAAAGGCGATTCCTTTAAATCACTTCTTGATGATGTGGATCCCAAAGACGAAGCCGATATCGCTGCAGATGACATTGACGGCAAGATGCTGGAAAGCATGAGCCGTGAAGATATGAACAAGCTCAATCTCATAGATGCGGCTCTCTCCAGAATCCAGTCCGGCAGATATGGTCTGTGTATGAAGTGCGGTCAGAAAATCGCAGAAGCCAGACTCAGGGCCATTCCTTACGCCGTACTCTGCATCAACTGCAAGAGTCAGGACGAAAGGTTCAACCGCTGATTATCCGGTCAGTCTGAAATTACTGCTTGTTCTCGTTTTTCTTGGCAAAGTTCACAGCCAGAGTTCTTCCCCTGTAAACCTTTGAGTTAAGGCTGTCGATTACGGTCTGTGCATGTTCCTCGGTAATATCTGCAAAGGAATAGTTGTCATGTACCTTGAGCTGACCGATTTCGCTTCCGTCAATGCCTGCTGTAGAAACGATGTATCTGATAAGAGACTGCGGATTAAGTCCCCTTGTTCTTCCGATATTGAGGAAAAGGGTCCTGTAATTCCTGTCAGGCTTGTTTGCATTCTGCGCACCGGCTGAATTTTTGGTGGTAACAAGATTCTTGAGAAGATATGCACTGAAATAGCCCCTGAGTGTGAATGGGACATTTCTTCTTACTATTTTCCTGAATTCGTTCAGTTCGTTAGGATCTTCTTCCTCTTTGATGCTCTTGATGATTTTCTTTATGAGTTCAGCGTATGCTTTTTCCTGTTCTTCGTTGATAGCCATTTTAATTTTCTTCTGCTCCCGTTTGTTTGCTGGTGTTAGTTTCTTGACACCCTGTTCACTGTAGATGATAGACGGATTGATAAGGAACTTGTAGAAAAGAGGTACCATTTCCCGGTCCTTGATAAAGACCCAGTAACGTGTTTTCTTTGAAAGCTCTGAAAGAATGAATTCTATATCGTTTGAAAATCCCTCATAAGGATTGTTCTCGCAGTCAATGATACAGACCCTGATTCTGTCAATATCAAAATTGCCCAGTCTCATGTGGTCAATTATCTTGTCTGGGGTGGAAATGAGAATATCAGGATGAGTCTCCAGGATGGAATGCTCCCCCTTGATATTTTTTTCCTTGGTAAATGAAACCAGGGATATCTTCTTTTCCTCTTTTTCCGTAAACGGCTCAAACTGGCCGTGGATTCTTTTTACACTTTCGACAGATGAAGAGATTACCAGGACCTTAAGACCCGGCTCAGCTTTTTTAACGCTTAAAATGGAGGGAATGATATAGCTTACTACCTTACCTGAATTTTCCCCGGTCTCCGCAATTAAATTTTTCCTCTGCAGTGCCAGAGGAATGATTGACCGCTGGAATATGGTAAGTTCCGAATATCCCCCGTTGTTAAGAATACGGAGAATCTGTGTCTCCTCTTTTTCCATTATAACCCTTCTATATAAATTTGAACTGATTGTCTTCTGTTAGAATAAATGGTGCAGGAAGTTTTGTCAATTATTTAGGGATAAAAAATGGGGTCTCTGTTGAGACCCCTTCGGGAGCGACGGGGCTTGAACCCGCGGTCTCCGGCTTGACAGGCCGGCGCGATAAACCAGCTTCGCCACGCCCCCTTTACCTTTGCCACTATATCAACTAACCGTTTTTGTTGTCAATAAGTTTTTTAAAAATTCTTGATTTTTTATTCAGTTTCAGCCCCCTGACCTATTCCTCCCCCATGATAAAATTCTGCAATAAAAATAATATAAAATGAAAGACTATGAAAAACTTATTACTCTCGCAGCACTCCTGTGTGCAATGTGTGTCATGTTTTCATGTAATGACGGCAGCAGCCAGCCTCCTGTATTCAAGGCCGGCGACGATTTTGCCCAGGCAATTTCAGAACTCAAGTCAGGTGAAACACTCTTTGTTTCCGACGATGTGGATCTTGAAGCTCCTCTGACAATTCCTACAGGAAAGGATATCGTAATCCAGCTGTTGGGTAATTCCGAAATCGAATATGAAGGCTCTGGTTCAGCATTTGTTGTTGAAGAAGGGGCAAAGCTTACAATCAAGGGACCTGCATCCGGAAGCGGAAAGTCCAAGAAGAACGGAGCCGCTGAAGGTGCCGTTATCGAATCTGACGGTCCGGTAGATTCCCTTTTCACCATCGGCTATGGTGCAGAAGAACCTCTTTACGGTTCAGCCGTTGCGGCTTCCCGGACAGGAAAAATCGAGATTGAGGGCGGTTCATATACTTCTGAAATTTTTTGTCTTGTAACATATCCACAGGCATCTTCAACCGCCAGAGCCACAATCACTTGTACAGGTGCAGCGTTGGATTATAACGCATACCCCTGCCCGGCGGCAGGGGTTTTTTTATATGAAGTTTTTCATTTAATTGACATTGGGACTGTACCCGTGTTATCATTGATGCCAAATAAAAGTAGGAAAATATGGCTAAAGAAAATTCAGAAAAATTGACAGATCAGGAGAAAAAGAACCAGAAGCATCCGGTGCTTTATATTTTCTCCGTTATCCTTCTTGTGGTTATTGCCGTAACATTTATCGGTGGTCCTGTGGTTGATGATGCGGTTTCGGGCGGCGTAAGCTCCATTTCTTTCGGTTCTTACGGAAATGATGAAATCGAATTTGCTCCGGGCAACTATTTTTCCCAGCAGCGCGAGCTTCTCGGACAGCAGGTAAGGGAAACCGATACAGCCAACTGGAAATGGGAAATGTACCGCGTATGGAGAGGTGCATTTGAAAGAACCGTAGTTCATGTTGGAATGCTTGCCGAAGTGGAAGCAAACAATACATATATCACAAATGACAGGCTCAATACCCTGATCATCGAGAACGGTCCTTATCAGGAAGATGGTGAGTTCAGCGTTGAAATCTATGAGAACACCCCTGCAAACCAGAGGGAATCCATCCGCCGCGACTTCAAGGAAAACATTCTCAAGGAATATTACCTTTCAGACTATCTCTACGGAAACAAGACAGCTCCAGCCGAGCATGACTATACATTCGGAATCTGCGGCAATGAAAGAAGCGTTCAGATCGTCCTTTTCCCTTTCGACAGGCTTGCACAGGAGGATGTGAACAAATATGCCAAGGAAAACGGAGATCTTTTCAGGAAGATCAACATAAGCAAGATTACACTTAATTCAGAATCCGATGCAAAGAAGGTTCTGGAAATGGTAAAGAAATCTCCTGATACATTTGCAGATACAGCAAAGGCTCAGTCAGTGGACGTTTTCGCCGAGAACGGCGGAGAAATGGGCTCCGTATTCTGTTATACCCTCAGGGGTGAAATCGATGACGCCGATGCCGATGCAGTATTCGCCCTCGGTGCAAACCAGGTTTCCGAAATCATCAGATCCGGCAGCTCCTATGTCATCTACAGATGC
The DNA here is from genome assembly GCA_045606105.1 of Spirochaetia bacterium. Lineage (GTDB taxonomy): Bacteria > Spirochaetota > Spirochaetia > CADAEX01 > CADAEX01 > CADAEX01. The sequence goes on from JAZURI010000007.1 coordinate 13,497, forward strand.
AATTCTCCTGCAGTGGAGGCAGACCTTACAGACAGCGATGTTGTTTCAGCCGTAAAGACCTATATCGCAAGATATGAGAGAGGTATGGTTGAGGACAAGGCCATGGCTGCCGCACAGAAGTTTACCGCAGACTGCAGCAAGGACGGAATCTATGCAGCCGCAGCAGCCGCAGGGGTAACCGTATACGAGACAGAGCCTTTCGTGGTGAACTACGGTGCACTCAACTATTTCAAGGGTGTAAGGGTGACCCAGGGTGAGCTTGATCTCAGATCAGCCCAGTACAACAAGGATTTCTTCATCCAGGCATTCTCAATCAAGGGAAATGAGGTTTCAAAGCCTGTTATCCTGAACAACGGTGTGGTGGTGATGAAGCTTGTTGCCGAATCTGCACCTGATGCCAGCTTCACAGAGGTTGTAAAGACATACGGACCTCAGATTGATGCACAGTATGCGGAAAACGACATTGCCGTACATTTCCTTAAATCCGGTAAGCTCAAGGACAACTTCCAGAGCACATTTGATAAATACTTTGTATTTGAAGAATAATCGGAATTATTTTTTATAGAGATCGATCATCTTTCTGAAAGGTGAATCGGTCTTCTGATATTCCTGGGAGCCTCTGGTAATCTTGCAGAGGCTCATCCCCAGCTTTTCAGCAATCTTTCTCTGACTCATCTTTTCATCAAGCAGTCTTACAAGAGCCCATCTGGAGGTTACTTCCTTAAGCTCATGGGGTGTCAGGATAGCTCCCAGAAAATCCTCGATAAGCTCCCTGTCTTCGCATTTTGCCAGAGCCTCTGCCAGCTCCCTGAGAGATTCTTTCATTTCAGATACCCAGAACAGGCCTGAAGCCTTCGACTATGCTTTCAATCACAGCTTCCACGGTGCTGTTCTGAACCATGAAGCCGGCCGCCTTCCTGTGACCGCCTCCGCCGAAGCCGGCACAGAATTTTCCCAGGTCTATGTTTTCGTCCCTGGTTCTCAGCCCTACGGTTATCTTTTCAGGATTCTCCTCCTTCACCGCCGCTATGACCCTGACATTTTCGGTGGAAAGGGCCAGCTGGTATACAAGATCTATGTTCCTGCATTCCTTGGGTACCTCTTCGAAATCCTTCATTGTGTCGAAAGTAATCAGCAGTCTGTCGCCGTAGTACCGTCTGAGCCTGCTTATGGCCCGGGCCGTATGGGTCATGGTGTCGAATTTCCTGTTTCCGTTTATGTCGAAGAAGACCTTGTTGGGAGATACCCCTTTCCTTACCAGCTCTGCAGCAACGGTAAAGGCAGCCTCTCCCCCGATGGTGGTCAGGTGCTTGAAGAATCCCGTATCGGTACAAAGTCCCAGAAAAAGGATCTCGGCCTCCTCTGCGGTAGGCTCATCTCCCATTTCCTTTATCAGATTATAGATAAGCAGTGTATTGGATGCAGCATTCGGTCTCACATGCCTGAAATCCCCGAAATCGCTTCCGGAGGAGTGATGGTCTATGATGATGGCTTTGTAGCCGGATATGCAGTCCCTGAATCTTCCTATCCTGTCCGGAGTGGAGCAGTCGGTGATTATTACCATCCCTTTGCCGTTTTCATCCTCGAAAGGGGAGAATTCGGTTTCAAAGAAGCTTTCGAACCTCTTGATCTCCTGTCTGGTAAAAGGGCCCTCCGCAAAGAGCTTTACCCTTTTCCCCAGTCTTCTCAGGAACAGTCCGGTGGCCAGCTGGCTTCCCACGCAGTCCCCGTCCGGATCGGTATGTCCGAATATATAGAAGCATTCATGGCTGTTTATCTGTCTGATTATCTCTTCCATAATTATCTTTCCGCAATCGGTATGTATTTTGCTTCCCCCTTGGTAACAACCCTGTATGCAGGTCTGATAAGCTTGCCTCCGCTGACAAGCTCCTCTATCCTGTGGGCTGCCCAGCCTGAAATCCTGGCCATGGCAAAGATAGGGGTGTAGAGAGAAATAGGAATATTGAGCATGTTATATACGAAGCCGGAATAGAAGTCCACATTGATGCACATGGTCTTTCTGCTGCCGGTAACCTCGTTCATGGCCCTGGATGCCAGCTTCTCCACAGCGTTGTAGAGGCCGAATTCCCTGAGCTTGCCTTTTTCCTCTGCCAGCTCCTTTGCCTTAGTCTTCAGGAGAAGGGCTCTCGGATCCGACTTTGTATAGATGGCATGTCCGTAGCCGTAGATAAGTCCGGCCCTGTCAAAGGTCTCTTTCCTGAGGATCTTCTTGAGGTATTCCAGAACTTCTGTCTCATCCTCCCAGTCCTTTACGTTTTCCATTATATCAGCCATCATCCTGATAACCATGATATTGGCTCCGCCGTGCTTAGGTCCCTTCATTGAACATACCGCAGCCGCAATGGAAGAGTATGTGTCTGTATGGGCAGAGGTTGCCACATGGTTGATGAAGGTGGAGTTGTTACCTCCTCCGTGCTCTGCATGGAGTATGAGTGCCAGATCCAGTACGCTTACTTCAAGATCTGTGTATGACTTGTCAGGCCTGATCATCCTGAGGAAGTTTGCCGCTGTTCCGATTCCCGGTGCCGGTGCATGGATGAAAAGGCTTTCCCCGTCGTGATAATGGGTCTTTGCCTGGTATCCGTGGGCAATCATGGTAGGGAATCTTGCAATGAGCTCGATACACTGTCTGAGAACATTAGGAATTGATACATCATCGGCCTGCGGGTCATAGGAATATGATGCAAGCACGCTTCTTGCCAGCTTGTTCATTACATCCCGGCTCGGAGCCTTCAGTATCATGTCCTCCGTAAAGCCTCTCGGAAGAACCCTGTATGTGTCCAGAAGCTCGTTGAATTCATCCAGCTCCTCCTTTGTCGGGAACTTTCCGAAAAGAAGGAAATAGGTAGTTTCCTCGAAACCCAGTCTTCCTTCGTTAAGTACATTTGAAACTATATCATTGATAAGAACTCCCCTGTAGGTGAGCCTTCCTTCGTCCGGGATAAGGAATCCCTCGTCAAAGATGTAACCATGGGCATTACCGATCTGTGAGAGACCTACCACAACTCCGGAGCCGTCTTCGTTCCTGAGACCTCTTTTTGTATTGTAAAGAGTGTAAAGCGACGGATCTATGGTATTTGTGTTAATGGTAAGATCAGTCATTTTTTCAACATATTTTTCGATGTCCACGTTTCCCCCTGAAAATAGTAATTAATAAAATATACTAAATATCCTATAAATTGGCAAGATAAACAAATTTTATGTAGTGATAACTAAAGGTTATCAAAGTTATGAAATTAAATATCGAAGTAATATTTTTTCCAACTTGACCTTGAAGCGATATTCCATTACATTTAAACCAAAGAAAAAATTTTGCCTGAAACTTTGTTACGGACGGCGGATTTATAAAATTTAGGAGGAGTAAAGTATGGATCGTAAACCATTGATCCAGAGAAAGACTGGTATTTCTTACAAAACAGAAGAAAAAACAGTTTTGCGCGGTTATAACGTATGTGAGCTCGCAGATGCAGGTTACACATTCATCGACGCACTGTATATTCTTTTTCAGGGAAGAATTCCTGCAGAAAACGAAAGAGCTATGCTCGACTACGAAGTTGCAGAGTTCCTTGAGCACTCAATGTCACCTTCAGCAGCAGCTGCTATCGGTGTAATCAACGGACATCCAATGCTCCCAGCAGCAGTTGGAGCATCAATCATGACATTCGGTGGAGCACACGGACCTGGAGCTCAGCACGGATACATGATGAAGAAATATCTTGACAGAGCTTGCGACGAACACAAGACTGTTAAAGAAGTTGCTATCGAATGTGTAAACGAATACATGGATGCAGGTAGAGCAGTTATGGGTATGGGACAGCCACAGCACCTCGACGGTGACCCAAGAGCAGAACCTACTCACCTCAAGCAGGAAGAACTCGGAGCATGCGGTGTATACCTTGAGTTCCAGAGAGCTCTCGAAGCTAAATTCTATGAAAGAAGATTTGCTGAAGGCAGATCATATGTTGCAGTAAACATGGTTGGAGCTGGTAACACAGCACTTTCCGACATGGGATTCTCACCAAACGCAGCTTGGACAATCGGTTGTGTAACAAGAGGTTACAGCTGTTCTTGCCACGCCCTCTTCACATTGAAGAAAGGTAGAGCTTGGGGTGCTTCCAGAAACGAACCTATGGTACAGATGCTTGACCTTTCAATGATCAAATACATCGGACCAGAAGACAGAGAAGTTCCACTTCAGTCAGAAAGAGAAGAATATGCTATGAACGAACTTAAGACAGGAGAATTTAAGAAATGGGTGATTTAACAAACGTTGCTGTTAATAGAATGACAGGAAAAGTTTGCGATGAAAGAATCGCACAGATGAAACATTCTAAGAGAAGACCAATCGGTAACCTTGCAAATCCTAGTTTGCTTTTCGATTACACAAACAGAGAGATTGGAACACTTCCAGATGACAACAGAGCACACTTCCAGTGGGTTTCTGAAGTTGCATACAAAAACATTCACAGAATCGTAACAAGAGGTTACGATACAACAGAGCTCGTAGAAGCTGGTTATGGAGTTTGTGATGTACTCTTCATCGACTTCCAGGCTAGAATTCCACTCGTTGAAGAAAGAAAAGTTCTTGACTACATCCTCGTATGCGGTCTCGAAGATGGTCTTTCCAACCCAGCTCTTATCGCAAGACTCGTAACCAGAGGTAAATCATACCTTACACAGGCTTGTGGTTCATCAGTACTTGCTTTCGGACAGGCTTACGGTGCTTTCCAGGCATTCGGAAAAATGCTCGAAAAATACTATGCTAAGATTGCTGAAGAAGGTATCACAGCTGAAGAAGCTGCAGCACTTTGTGTTGAAGAATGCTATGCTGAAGATCACTTCGGAATCAACGAATTCTACGTAAAAGACGAAACACCTAAGCACCTTCTCGCTTACGCTGAAGCACAGCTCGCTGGAAAGAAGGAAGTTAAGTACATTCCTTTCCTCAAGCTCGTTGTTGCTGCTGCTCAGAAGAAGCTCGGATATGTTGAAGCTGAACTCATGGCTGCTATGTGTGCTGCATTCATGGACCTCGACTTCACACCAGACGCTGCATGGTGTATCATGGGTGTTACAAGAGCATTCTCAGCTGGTGCTCACGCTTGTGAAGAGCTCGAAAGAGAATGTCAGGTTACAGGATTTGACTCATACGGAAAGACACTCACACCAAAAGAATGGTATGATGGTCCATGCGACAAGCCAGTTCCTCCAATTTCCGAAAGAGGAAACTTCAAGGGCGGACAGGCTCAGACACCAGAAGAGTGGAGAGCTAGCTGGCAGAGAAAAGCTAAAGAGCTTACAGGTTCCGGTTTCGCTATTGACTTCGTTCTTGACGATGCAAGAAAGGTTGTTCACGGAAAAAAATAATTCTGGCTTAACTGCTTAGAATAATTTTTCACCCCTGTCTGTATGGCAGGGGTATATTCACGTAGAGACTCTACGTAAAAATCTATTATAGGAGATGATAAAAATGGCAGATATTTCTATCCAGGAAATGTATGAACGCGGAAGAAAAGCTTTCGAGTGGATTGAATTCAAGACACAGGAAGAAGTTGATGAAATCGTAGCAATCGTTGGTTGGCAGTACATGCAGAAAGAGGTTGCTGAAGAAGGTTCAAAACTTGCTTACGAAGGCTCCGGAATGGGTGTTCAGAAGGACAAATACGGAAAAGCTGGAAAGGTAAGAGGTATCCTCTGGGATATGAAAGGTGCAAAGACATGTGGTATCATCGCTGAAGATCACGTAAGAGGAATCACAACATGGGCAAAACCAATGGGTGTTGTTGCTAACGTATGTCCTTGTACAAACCCTTGTATCACAGCTGCTTTCATCGGTCTTACACTTCTTAAGACAAGAAACGCAATGATCTGTTCACCACACCCAAGAACAAAGCTTGCTACAGTTAACGCTATCCAGTGGGGTAGAAAAGCTCTCAAGGCTATCGGTGCTCCTGAAGACCTCTTCCAGTGTATCGAAGAACCTTCCAACGAAAAGACAGTTGAACTCATGTCAAAGTGTGACTTCGCTGTAGCTACAGGTGGAAAGGCTCTTATCAAAGTTGTACACATGGCTGGTACACCATCTGTAACAGTAGGTGCTGGTAACGTAAGAGCAATCATCGACCCATCAGCTGACCTCAAGAAGGCTGCTATGTGTGTTGCTGCTTCCAAGACATACGACAACGCTACATCATGTTCATCTGAAAACGCTGTATCTATCCATGTAAGCGTATACGACGAAATGATCAAATACCTCGAAGAAGAGGGTGGATACCTCCTCGGAGACGAAGACAGAGAAAAACTCAGAGCTGCTATGTGGCCTGATGGACATACACTCAACAGAGACATCGTTGCTAAGCCAGTTCAGACAATTGCTGACATCGCCGGAATCAAGGTTCCTGAAGGAACAAGATTCATCATGGTTAAGGGACAGAAGATTGGTCCGGAAGACATGTTCTCAAACGAAAAGCTTTCTCTTATCCTCACAGTATGGACATGGGAAGATTTCGAAACAGAAATTGCTACACTCAAGAAGAACCTTTACTTCTCAGGTGTTGGTCACTCATGTGCTCTCCACTCAACAAAACCAGAACAGTGGTACAGACTTGCTGAGTACATCCCTACAGGCCGTGTAAACATCAACATGCCTAACACAGTTGTAAACAGCGGTAGCTGGTTCGCAGGACAGGAATTCACAACAACAATCGGTTGTGGTACATGGACAGGAAACAGCCACTCTGACAACATCAACTTCAGACACTTCATCAACACAACAAGAATGGCAGTTCCAAGAGCTTGGTATGTTGCTTCTGATGACGAAGTTTGGGGAAAACACCTTGCTAAGGCTAAGGCTCTTATTGGTGACAACAGAGTTGAAATGCCACACAAACCAAAATATCTTGATTGATTTTAATCAATATTTTGAAGGCTCCTTTCGGGGAGCCTTTTTTTTACTTTACTTATAAGGAATAAACATGATAAAAGCATTGATTTTTGATTTCGTGCAGACTCTGGGAGATGCTGCCAGCGGATATAAGGACGGAGAAAAGAATTCTCAGAATAAGCTGATAGAAAAATTCGGTATTACAGATACAGAAAAGTTTCTTGAAGATTATCGTGCAGTCAGAAAAAAGCATTTTCTTGCAGCCGATTTTTCACGCAGGAATCAGTGGCTTGAACTTCAGGAAATCTACGGTGTGGATGCCGGAGAGGAATTCCTCGACAATCTTGAAAATGAATACTGGGCATTTGTTATCAATGCCATGAAGCTTTTCCCTGAAGTTGAAGAGGTTCTTGTTTCCTTAGGAAAGAAGTATAAGCTGGGAATGATCTGCAATTCACAGGTTGACGGTGCATCAAGGGCACTCCAGAGTCCTGAATTCGGAAGAGCACAGAAGTTCTTCGACCATTGTATCCTGTCCGGAGAAAACGGTGTTCCTGCAAAGCCATCTCCTGTTCCTTTCAACATGATGCTTGAAGCACTGGATGTAAAGCCGGAGGAGGCAATCTTTATCGGCGATGACTACCGTGTGGATATCGAAGGGGCCACAGGGGCAGGTATCTCTCCTGTATGGCTGAAGCACTATTCCGTAAAGAGAAACTGGCCGGAAAACACAATGAATGTACCTGAAATCACAGACCTGAGACAGGTTGCAGAGCTGGACATTCTGAAATAAATATAGAATAAAATGGCTCTTGACTATAACTAAAGTAGGATGTATCATAAAATTCAGTTATGAATTTATATCATCTGAAAACATTTTACTTTACAGCAAAGTACAAGAGCCTTACAAAAGCTGCCGAATATCTGTGCATAACCCAGCCTGCGGTTACCAAGCAGATCAAGCAGCTGCAGAGTCACTACAACCTCAAGTTTCTCGATATCATCGGGAAAAAAGTCATTCTTACCGATGCAGGGCTGAATCTTTTCACCATAGCAGAAAAAATCTTTGACATGGAATCCCAGGCTGAAGAGGCTATAAAGGATTTCCAGGAATACAACAAGGGAAAAATAAGTATCCTGGCTTCCGAAAGCTTCGGCTCGTACCATATTCCGTACATTGTCAGCCAGTTCCGGAACACAAGGCCTGAAATCAGCATTTCCATCCAGACAGCCACAAACAAGTATATAATAGAAAGCATTTCCGAGCTGAAGGAGGATATCGGCTTTATTTCCGCCCCGGTTCTCAACCCAAAGATATCGGTTCATGAGGTCATGGAGGATGATATAGTTCTGGTTGCAAGCCCGCGGTGTCATTTTTCCAATGTCAAGGAGCTGGACCCGGCCGATCTTGCCGGCAAGGATATCATAGTCCATGAGCAGGGGTCCGTGGTAAGGAAGGTGGTGGATGCCTATCTCAAAAGAAACCACATCAACACCGGGGTAAAGTACGAAATTTCCAACAATGAGGCAATAAAGAAGCTGCTTCGTAAAAATATGGGAGTTGCTTTCCTGACAAAAAGCGTTATCCATGAGGAGCTGGAAAGAGGCTCTCTTATGGCAGTTCCTGTTCCTGACAGGAATTTCAAAAGAAAATATTACATGATATATCACAGTGAAAAATATTTTTCCAAACCTCTTGCCGATTTCAGGGATCTGCTTCTGAGGTGGCCTGAAATTTTTCCTACATTATTCGGCAGACAGGTATGAAAATTAAAGAACTGATTGATGACATTCTTGAGGCAGGCGATTTCGCTTACTGTGCCCAGGAGAAGGTAACAAGGGGACTGAAATCTGACGGTTCGGTCATAACAGAGGTGGATCTGGAAATCAACAGCAGGATCAGCCGGAGAATCAGGGAGCTTTATCCCGAAGCCAATCTCATAACTGAGGAGGCTGACAGCAGCTACGATCCTTCAAGGGAATATACCTTTGTTCTGGACCCGCTGGACGGTACCGATGTTTACAGCCAGGGGATGCCGGGCTGGTGTGTGGCCCTGGGACTGTTACGGAATCTGAAGCCGGTGGCAGGAATCATCTATGCTCCGGCCTGGGGACCGAAATACGGGAATCTCCTTTATACCGAAGAGGGTGGTGCGGTCTATCACAACGGCATGAAATACGATATTGAAAAGAAGGAATCGGATTCCATGCATATCCTTATTCCATCCTCCATTCACAAGGAGTATGATTATTCTTCCTTTTCGGGAAAAATCAGGAATACAGGTTCATCTATAATATCCCTTTCCGGTCTGCTGCTGCACCAGTCGGTAACAGGGGTTATCATCAACCGGGGCTATATCTGGGATATGGCAGCGGCCGATGCAATAATAAGAAAATTCGGATTCATGCCGGAATATCTTTCCGGTGAAAAAATAGATTATTCAGAAATAACGGACAGAAACAGACAGAAGGATTACGTAGTCTGCGGGTATTCAGCTGCAGTTTCGGAAATCCGTAAAAATTTTATAAGGAAGTAATATGGCAGAATGTTGCTGCAAAAAGAAAAATCTGCAGGAAGCAGAAGAGATTGTGGCACTGATCGGGGGTGCTAAGGAGAGGATTATTCCGCTGCTCCAGGAAATTCAGAAACGAAAGGGATATCTTCAGGAGGAGCTGATAAATGATGTGGCGCAGGTTACAGGAATCAAGGCTGCTGAATTTTTCAGTGTAGGAACTTTTTATTCACAGTTCCGGTTTACTCCGTTGGGAAAAAACATAATCAAGCTCTGCAAGGGAACAGCCTGCTTTGTGGCAGGGGCCGATTCTCTCATCGATACGGCTGAAAGCTGTCTCGGAATAAAAAGCGGAGAAACCACACCGGACGGAAAATTTACGCTGGAAACAGTATCATGTCTGGGCTGCTGCTCGCTGGCTCCGGTGGCTATGATCAATGACAAGGTCTACGGCAAGGTAACCAGGTCAAGACTGGCTGAGCTTATCAAGGAGTGCGGAGAATGAAAAAGGAAATAAAGGTAGGTCTCGGCTCCTGCGGTATCGCATCGGGAGCTCAGGAGGTTTACGATTATCTGGAAAAGGAGCTGGCCGGTTCCGGTATCAGCCTGAAGAAAACCTCATGTATAGGTATCTGTTTCCAGGAGCCTATAGTCGAATATGTTTCCGACAATGAGCACATTTCCTATGGAAAGGTGGATGTGAAATTTGCCGGAGAGCTTCTGGCCGGAATCCGCAGCGGTGAACTGCCGGCTTCAAACAGGATTTTCGATGATCCGGGGACAAAGGATTTCGTGGGGCCTCAGGTAAAGGTAGCCCTGAAAAACTGCGGAAAGATAGATCCTGAAAACATAGATGAATATATTGAATGCGGCGGTTATGAGGGGTACAGGAAGGCCCTGGAGATGACCGGCGACGAAATAATAGATCTTCTCAAGGAATCGGGACTGAAGGGAAGGGGCGGTGCCGGCTTCCTTACCGGTCAGAAATGGTTTTTTCTGAAGAATGCCAAGGGTGATAAGAAATACCTTGTCTGCAATGCCGATGAGGGCGATCCGGGTGCATTCATGGACAGAGCCATCCTGGAGGGAGATCCCCACAGCCTTATCGAGGGAATGCTCATCGGCTCTCTGGCTACAGGGGCGGATGAAGGCTATGTTTACTGCCGTGCGGAGTATCCGCTGGCCCTGAAAAGGCTGAAGCTTGCCATTCAGGCTGCAGAATCAAGGGGCTTTCTCGGAAAGAATTTTACCCTTCATGTAAAGGAGGGGGCCGGAGCCTTTGTCTGCGGAGAAGAAACTGCCCTTATTGCCTCTATCGAGGGAAAGCGCGGTATGCCTAACATCAGGCCCCCTTTTCCGGCCGAATCGGGTGTAAAGGGAAAGCCTACCAACATAAACAATGTGGAAACCTATGCCAATGTACCTCGTATTCTCTGCGACGGTGCGGAATCCTTCAATAAATACTGCTGCGGAAACAGCTACGGAACCAAGGTCTTTGCCCTGGCCGGAAAAGTAAAGAGGGTAGGTCTGGTGGAGGTTCCTATGGGACTTACCATAAGACAGATCGTGGAAGAAATAGGGGGAGGCTCCTCCACAGGGCTTCCACTGAAGGCGGTACAGATGGGCGGTCCTGCAGGGGGCTGTATTCCCGAAGCCTTGTTTGATACCCCTATTGACTACGCCTCCATCGGTGCCACCGGTGCCATCATGGGTTCCGGCGGTATGATAGTCATGGACAGCTCCTCCTGCATGGTGGATGTGGCAAAGTATTTCCTGCAGTTTACCCAGGCGGAATCCTGCGGAAAGTGTACCTTCTGCCGTATCGGAACCAAGAGGATGATGGAGATTCTTGAAAGAATAACCGAAGGAAAGGGTTGTATGGAGGATCTTGAGCTTCTGGAGGAGCTTTCGGAGCTTGTAGGAAAAACTTCTCTCTGCGGTCTGGGTCAGCTGGCCCCAAATCCGGTCAAGACCACACTCCGTTATTTCAGGGACGAGTATATTGCCCACATTGAAGAGAAGAAATGTCCTGCCGGTGTATGCAGATCCCTTATCACCCTTGATATTGACAAGGAAAAATGTATCGGATGCGGTGCCTGCCGCAAGGTCTGCCCGGTTGAGGCCATTTCCGGTGAGATAAAGAAGAGCCATGCCATTGATGCCGGAAAGTGTATCCGCTGCAAGGTATGTGTTGAAAAATGCCGGTTCGATGCCATAAGGATTTCCTGATATGAGTGATGTTAGACTTAAGATAAATGATATGGATGTAACAGTTCCTGAGGGAACAACCATCCTTGAAGCAGCCGTGAAATGCGGCTTTGATATTCCGACCTTTTGCAATGCCAAGGGACTTCATCCTTTTACAAGCTGCTTTGTATGTGCGGTAAAGATAGAGGGAGGAAAGGGAAACCTGGTTCCTTCCTGTGCCACAAAGGTAAGGGAAGGGATGGTTGTCACTGTTGAAGGGGGCGAGGTTGACAGAGCCAGAAAAATGTGTATCAATCTTCTGGTTTCGGACCACTGCGGAGACTGTATGCCGCCTTGCCAGTCCACCTGTCCGGCCGAAATTCCTATCCGGGATTTCATGGAGCTGGTAGCAGAGGGAAAAGAGGCTGAGGCTGCGGTGAAGATCAGGGAAAAGACCCCTTTTGCAGGTGTCCTGGGAAGAATATGTCCCCGTCCGTGCGAAACCGAATGCCGCAGGAACAGGGTGGATGAACCTATGGCTATATGCCAGATGAAAAGATATATCGCCGACTGCGAGAAAAAGGAGCACGGAGGGCCTCAGCTTCCTGAGCCTGCTCCTGCTACCGGAAAGAAGGTGGCAATTATCGGGGCCGGACCCGCAGGTATGGCTGCAGCTTATTATCTGCTGCTGGCAGGTCATGCCGTTACGGTATTCGAGGCCCACGGTAAATCGGGCGGTATGCTCCGTTACGGAATTCCGTTCTACAGACTTCCTGACCATATCCTGGCCGGAGAATTCGATGCTGTTGAAAAGCTCGGTGCAGAGGTCCGCTACAACACCGTCATCGGAAAGGATATCCCGATCAAGGAGCTTGAAAGGGATTATGATGCACTTCTCATTGCCACCGGTGCCCAGGGCTCATCCTCAATGAGGATAGAGGGAGAGGAGCTTCCGGGTGTATATTCCGGAATCGAGATTCTCAGACGGGTTGCCGAGGGTGAAAAGGTTGATCTTGGCAGGAAGACCATTATCATCGGCGGCGGAAACACAGCCATTGATGCGGCAAGAACAGCGGTGCGCCTCGGTTCTGAGGCCATAATCCTCTATCGCCGTTCAAGGGCGGAAATGCCGGCCAGCAGCTTCGAAATCGACGAGGCTCTGGAGGAGGGTGTTCAGATTGCATATCTCAACGCACCGCTGGCAGTACGCAGCTCCGGAAACGGACTTGTTCTTTCCTGTACCGGAATGGAGCTTGGGGAGCCGGACAGTTCCGGCAGACGGGGAACCAGCCCTGTAAAAGGTTCGGAATATGAGCTTGAATGCAGCTCCGTGATTGCAGCCATCGGACAGAGAGTAATAACTGGTTATCTTGATGACCTGGGTGTGGAAATAACCAAAAGGGGAACCATCAGGGTAAATCCTGAAACATTGATGACTACCCGTCCCGGTATTTTTGCTGCCGGAGACTGTCAGTCAGGTGCCGATATTGCGGTAAGGGCAGCAGCTGCCGGCCGAAAGGCAGCATACTCTGTCAATCAGTACCTGGCAGGAGAAAAGGTTACGGGAGAGCCTGTTCTTTTCAACTCCTCCATGGGAAGCCTTGATGAGGTTCCGGCAGAGCTCTTTGAAGGAAAGGAAAAGGCAGCCCGTGTGAAGATGCCTGTACTTGACAGGGAAACCAGGGAGAGCAGCTTTGATGAAATCGAAACCGGTTTTTCAGAGGCTGATGCCAGGGCTGAAGCTGAAAGATGTCTCAGATGCGGCTGTGACAAGGCCCATGACTGCAGGCTCAGGGATTATGCAACCCGGTACGGTGCCGATGCCCATCTCTTTCAGGGGGAAAGGAGAGGCTACAGCCGCGACGAATCCCACGAGGATATCAGGCTGGAAACAGGAAAATGTATCAGCTGCGGCTCCTGCGTAAGGGCCTGTGCAGAGATAAAGGGTCTTACCGTTCTTTCGTTTGACGGCCGCGGATTCAGGACCAGGATGCGTGCCCCATTCGGTCATTCGCTGGTGGATACCCGCTGTGACGGCTGCGGAGAGTGTGTAAAGGTTTGTCCTACCGGCGCCATGATGCTGAAGAAGGGCTGATTACATAATCGGGGAGAGAAGCCTGAAAAAGGAATTTCTCAGCTTCGCGCAGAAGCTGAGGGATTCTGAATATTCCATGGAAACCTCCATGCAGTGCTTCAGATCCTCATCAAAAATATCTGTCATCTCGGCCGCCTTTTCCGTATCATAAATCATTGTATTTATCTCATAGTTTATGTGGAAGCTTCTCATATCCATGTTGCAGCTTCCCACCGATGTTATTTCCCTGTCCACCGTAATGGTCTTGGCATGGAGGAAGCCTTTCCTGTAAAGATAGATGTGTACTCCGGCCTTCAGAAGAGGCTCAAAGTAGGTATGGGCAGCCCAGAACGGTATCCTTTTGTCGGGAACCCCCGTAATCATCAGTTTCACATCCACTCCGCTCAATGCTGCGGTAACCAATGCATTCATGAGCCCCTTGTCAGGGATGAAATATGGGGTCTGGATACAGATTTCCTTATTGGCATTGGTTATCATGGTGAAAAACAGCTGCTGGATTGCATCCCATGGGGAATCGGCTCCGCTGATGGCATACTGGATGGGAAGATGATCAGTGCATTCCCGGCTTTCTGCTGACATATCCGGGAAATAATCGTCCGAAACAAGAAAGCTTCCGTTGCTGTTTTTCCAGTCTGTAATGAAAATTCCCTGAAGTATGCAGATATTTTCTCCCATAAGCCTGATCTGGGTATCTCTCCAATGTCCGAACTTTCCTCCGTCTATATATTCATCTCCCACATTCATTCCGCCGGTGTAGGCAATATCTCCGTCAATTATGGCAATTTTCCTGTGGTTTGAATAATTTATCCTGAATATGGAGAAAGGGGCCGAAAGATCCAGGAAATATCTGAACTCAATTCCCGCTTCCCTCAGCTCCCGTCTGTATTTTCTCGAAATCCGTCCCAGGGAACCGACTCCGTCAAACAGAAGCCTTACCTTGACCCCCTCTGCAGCCTTTCTTACAAGGACATCCTTTATCCTGTTGCCTATGTTGTCCGATTTCCAGATGAAGAACTCCATGTGGATGGAATGCCTTGCTGTTTCCATATCCTCAAGGAGATTGCTGAAGAAATCCCCTCCGTTGGTAAAGACCTTATATTGATTGCATGTGGTAAGGATGGAATGGTTTGCCCTGAGGAGAAGATTCATCAGCTTGTACCGGTCATTGTTCTCCTCGTCATGCTTTTCCGAGGCACTTATAAACCGTTTCTGCCCTTCAATTTCCCTGCCGAAATACCTGTTGAACAGCTCCTCCGGATTCTGTGCGGTCAGCTTTCTTTTTTTCCAGTTGATTCCGGCCATGAGGAAGAAGAAAAGACCCACTACCGGAAGGAATACGAACAGTATGATCCATGTAAGGGCCGATTCGGGATCCCTGTTGTCGAGAATCACAACCAGTATTGCCAGGACAATATTGATAGCAATAATAATATTGAAGATTTCGAGAGCTGTCATACATATATAATATAATAAAATTATTCTTAATGCTATTTACAAAATTACATAAAGTTGGTAATCTTACTAAACCATTGGTAAATATTTAAGATTTTATATAGAGGTGAAAAAATGGCCAGAAGATGTGATGTATGCGGAAAAGGTGTTATGTCCGGAAACAAAGTAAGCCATGCACAGAATAAGACAAAAAGAGTATGGAAACCAAATCTCCTTAAAGTAAGAAGTCTCATCTGTGGCAGACTTATCACACTTAAAGTTTGTGCAGCTTGTCTCAAGAAAGGCGACATTACAAAAGCATAATTTCCAGACTTTATTTAAGTGAAAAAGAGGGTACTGTTTATGTATACCTCTTTTTTTTTGCTTTTATAATTAGTATATTTAAGAAAATACTTTGGAGTAAAAAACATGAGTGACAGAAATAATTCACCCTTCAATTACCGCCCTCCTCAGTTCAGGATGCCGGGTCGCCGTTCACTGACCATGGTTGTGGCTGTAGTTCTTGTTATGGGTGTTCTGGCTACCGGAATCTATCAGGTGGACCAGAGAGAAGAAGCAGTCATACTGCAGCTTGGAAAATTCAACAGGATTACAGGACCGGGACTCCATTTCAAGCTCCCTTTCGGTCTTGAACAGAACTATAATGTTCCTACACAGGTAATCCAGAACATGTCCTTCGGTTTCCGTGCCGATGAATACGGCGGAACCAAAACCAACGACTATCCTCAGGAATCGGTAATGCTTACCGGAGACCTTAATATCGTGGATGTAGAATGGATCATCCAGTACAGGATCACCGATCCGAAGGCTTGGCTTTTCAATGTCCTGGACAAGGAAAAGACAATCCGTGATATTTCCCAGTCCACCCTCAACATGCTGGTGGGAGACAGAACCATCATGGATGTTATCGGAGAAGAGAGAAACAATATCGAAATCCAGGGGCAGGAGCTTATAAACAATGTTCTTGGCAGCTATAAGCTGGGAATCAATGTCATTGCCGTCAAGCTCAGGAACATCGTACCTCCGAGAGGCGCCGTACAGGATGCATTCGAGGATGTAACCAAGGCACAGCAGGATATGAACCGTTTCATCAATGAAGGTAAGGAGGCCTACAACAAGGAGATTCCTAAGGCAAGAGGTCAGGCAGACCAGATTGTCCAGGAAGCTATCGGTTATTCCAAGGAGCGTGTGAACAAGGCTCAGGGAGATGCCGCAAGATTTGATTCCGTCTATGCTGAATATGCAAAAAGCAAGGATGTAACCAAGACCAGACTTTATATAGAAATGATGGAAGAGGTATTCAAGGGAGACAAGGCAGGAGATCTTGTTGACAAGAATCTGGAAAACTTCCTTCCGCTCAAGAATCTCCAGCAGCAGGGAGGTGCAAGATGAGTAACGCACAGAAAAATCCTAACAACCTCAAGGTAACCCTTACAGCTCTCGTTGTCCTGGTGGTTCTTATAGTGGCATCAGGTCCTATGTATATCCTTTCCGAAGGGGAACAGGCCATTATTGCCAGATTCGGAAAGATCATCAACTCAGAGTCTGAAGCAGGACTCAAGTTCAAGGTTCCTGTTATCGACAAGGTAACAAAATATCCTAAGAAGATCATGGCATGGGATGGCGAATCCCAGCGTATCCCTACCAGGGAAAAGCTCTTTGTATGGGTAGATGCCACAGCCAGATGGCAGATCGTGGATCCGGGCAAGTTCTACGCTTCCGTAACCTCCCTTTCCGCAGCCCAGGGCCGTCTCAACGAAATCATCGATTCATCGCTCCGTACCGTTATTTCCCAGAACTTCCTCAGGGAGGTAGTAAGAAATTCCAATGTCATCAACGAGATAAAGCGTGAATCCGAAATGGTGGTTGAGGGAGAAAACATAGAAGAGGTAGTAATGGATGAACCTGAAAGCGGCGCCCAGAAAAAGGTAATGACCGATCCTTCCGGACAGACCCAGACCGTGGTTGTCTACGATACCATTGAAATCGGAAGAGATGCCCTTTCCAAGGAAATGCTCCAGGCAGCCAGCAAGCTTACCCACGAGTTCGGAGTAGAGCTTATCGATATCATTCTCCGCCAGATCAAATATTCCGATGACCTTACAGAAAGTGTTTACAGCAGGATGATCAAGGAAAGAAACCAGATTGCACAGGCATACCGTTCCTACGGAGAAGGAAAGAAGCTTGAGTGGCTCGGTAAGCTTACCAATGAAAGGATGTCCATAATTTCCGAGGCCAACAAGGAAGCCAACGAAATCAAGGGTCAGGCCGATGCGGAAGCTACAGCCATCTATGCAGAATCCTATTCCAAGGATACGGAGTTCTTTGAATTCTGGCGTCTCATGGAAAGCTACAAGAATACAATTCCTGCTTTCAGCAAGATATTCTCCACAGATCTTGATTATTTCAAGTATCTTGAAAGCATGAACATAAGATAAGGAGCCGAAATGTCTTTGCCTGAAGTAGTATTGAAAAAAGGAAGGGAAGTTCCTGTAAAAGGGGGACATCCGTGGATTTTCTCCGGTGCGGTGGAGAAGGATGTGGACAGGTCCCTCCGTCTCCGGCCGGGAGCTCTGGTTTCGGTTCTCAGCAGCGATTCCTTCTATCTGGGAACCGGTACCTGGCATGGTGGCAACAGCATCAGGGTCAGGATGATTTCCCGTGACCGCATCGAGGAGCTGGATTTATCCTTTTTCCGTGACCGGTTCATGAAGCTTGCTTCGGAGAAGCAGGCACTCCTTCCTGCCGATACTACAGGCTACAGGCTTGTACACAGCGATGCGGACGGTTTTCCGGGGCTGGTGGTGGATGTGTTCGGAAGCATTGTTGTGTTCCAGATCTCCGCCGAGGGCTTCCATAAGGCCTCAGAGCTGATTACACAGGCCCTGGTTGAGGTACTTTCCCCAAAGAGCATCATTCAGCGCTTTGAAAACGCTTCCCAGCTCCCTGCAGTCAGGTACGGCGAAGATATAGACAAGGCAGTTTTCTTTGAGAACGGCCTGAAGATGATATCCATAACCCAGACCGGTCAGAAAACCGGCTTCTTCCTGGATCAGCGGGATGCCCGTTACTGTCTCAGGAAGCTTGCAAAGGGAAAAAAGGTGCTGGACCTTTTCTGCAATTCCGGCGGTTTCTCCCTTTCCGCTGCGGCCGGAGGAGCCTCTGAGGTTACCGGTGTGGATGTTTCCGAAAGGGCTCTGGCCCTTCTCCGGGAAATGGTCAGGATAAACCGGCTCCCTATCGGAACCGAAAAGGTAAGAACCGTAAACAGGGATGTATTTGAGTTCCTTGAAACCGTAAGACCCGGAGAGTTCGATATTATTGTATGCGATCCTCCGGCCTTTGCAAAAAGCAAGGATGCTGCCGAGCAGGCCAAGAAAGCTTATATAAAGCTTAACCGCCGTTGTCTCGAAAAGCTGCTTCCGGGTGATATCCTTATCACATGCTCCTGCTCAGGTTCCGTATCCATGGAGGATTTCCGGGATCTGGTCCGTGTGGCGGCGGGGCAGAGCGGCAGGGATGTACGTATCATCAGTACCCTTACCCAGCCGGCTGACCATACACTCAAGATGTCCTTTCCCGAAGGACAGTATCTCAAGACCTTTGTTCTGCAGGTAATATGATGGATAAAAAAGAACTTTTCGAAGAATTCTGCAATATAGTTGCCAAACTCCGTTCTCCGGGGGGATGTCCCTGGGATATGAAGCAGACTCCCGAAACCATGAAAGGAAACCTTCTGGAGGAAAGCTACGAGGCCATAGAGGCTGTTTCAGCCGGCGATGATGACAACCTCCGGGAAGAGATCGGGGATGTGCTGCTGGTTCTTGCCATGCTGGTCCGCATCAAGGAGGAAGAGGGAAGCTTTACCATGGAGGATGTTCTCAGGGATATCAATTCCAAGCTTGTACGCCGTCATCCTCATGTATTCGGAGAGGTCAAGGTAAAGGATGCCGATGAAGTTCTTAAAAACTGGAATGATATCAAGGTCAATGTAGAGGGGAAAAAGAAAAAGGAGGGGCTTGAAAAGGTCCCTAAAAGCTATCCTTCTCTGGAAAGAGCCTATCAGCTACAGAAGAAGGCATCAAAGGTCGGTTTCGACTGGGACAGCTGGGAAGGGCCTCTTGCCAAGCTTGAGGAGGAGGTTGCAGAGCTCAGGAAGGAAATAGAATCAGGTACTCCGGCAAACAGGGAGAAGGAACTGGGTGACGTACTTTTTTCAGCTGTCAATGTTTCCCGTTTCATCAAGGCAGATCCTTCCGTGGCCCTTCACCTTACCAACGAGAAATTTATCAGCCGTTTTTCCTATGTTCAGGAGAAAATGGAAGAAAAAAGGCTCCCTTTATGCAAAGAGAACCTTGAAATAATGGATAGTTTCTGGAATCAGGCCAAAGATCTGGACTGATTATTTTGTTCCGAAAAGCCTGTCGCCCGCATCTCCGAGTCCCGGTACGATATAGCCGTTTTCATTCAGCTTTTCATCTACGGTTCCGATGAAGATGTCCACGTCGGGATGGGCTTTTGTTACAGTATCGATTCCTTCAGGGGCTCCGATGATGGACATGAGCCTGATGGCTTTTGCCCCTCTTTTCTTGATAAACCCGATGGCTGCAGCCGCACTTCCGCCGGTAGCCAGCATTGGATCCACCACTATAACCAGACGGTTTTCAATATCCACCGGAAGCTTGCAGTAATATTCCTGAGGCTGAAGTGTCTCTTCATCCCTGTAAAGTCCGATATGTCCCACTTTTGCGGTAGGTACAAGCGCCAGGAGTGCATCTGTCATTCCCAGACCTGCTCTCAGGATAGGGATAACTGCGATATGCTCTTCGATAAAATCCGCATTTGTTTTGGTGATAGGAGTTTCAATTTCCTTTTTGCAGAGTGTCAGGTCTCTTGTGGCTTCATATCCCTCCAACAGGGAAATTTCATAAGCCAGCTCTCTGAATTCCTTTACTGTAGTATTCTTGTCCCTCAGCATGGAAATCTTATGCTTGATGAGAGGATGTGTCATTACATGAACTTTTGGATTGTCTGTTGTATACAATTTCTGCTCCTTTTTCAGATTTTTTTAGGAAGAATCACATTGAGTGTAACACCCAGTACAGTTGCAACGAAAAGGCCTGAAATATTGATCATTGTGGAACCGATAATCACAGGGATACCTCCGATGGCTCCGATTCCCAGACCTGTTGTCAGGATGAGTGCCACGATTGCCAGGTTTCTTGAATGTGTAAAGTCAAGATTTGACTCCGCCAGAGTTCTGATACCGATACTGGAGATCATACCGAACAGCATGAGTTCCACACCCCCCTTTACAGGGCCGGGAATAGTCTGGAGGATTGCACCGAATTTTCCGAAAAGACCGAGAATAATGGCAAATACGGCTGCCAGTCTCAGAATCTGAGGATTGTAGTTCTTTGTTGTTGCAAGAACTCCTGTATTTTCGGAATATGTTGTATTTGCAGGACCGCCGAGACAACCTGCTACAAATGTTGCAAGACCGTCTCCCATAAGTGTTCTGTGGAGACCCGGATTCTTGAAGAAATCCTTGCCTACTACAGCACCGTTGGTTGTAATATCTCCGATATGCTCCATGAATGTTACAAGGGCGATAGGGGCGATGGAAAGAATGATTCCGATATCAAACTTAGGCATGCTGAGGAAAGTACATGTCTGTCCGTGTGAGTTTGTAAAGGTGGAAACAAACGGAATATTGATCCAGTTTGCATCTGCAATGGTCTTGAAATCCATGGAGAAAAGACCTGCTGAGCTGAGAATCATGCAGAAAATATAACCTGCGGCAATACCGATAAGGATCGGAACCAGCTTGAAGAAGCCTTTTGCAAAAAGCATGCATACAATAACCACAGCCAGAGTAAAGCCGGCAATGAGAAGGTTTGTTCCTGCAGTCATGTTGATACCGCCGGCAAGGCTTGCACCGCCGAGACAGTCGTTTATGGCAACACCGGAAAGACCGATACCGATTACGATGATGATCGGACCTGTAACTTCAGGTGGAAAGAATTTCTTGATCTTGTCAGGACCCGCACTGTATGCCACAGCCGCAAAGATCAGGTAGATAAGACCCGAAACCATGATACCCCCCTGTGCATAAGGGATTCCCTTTGATGCAACCGCAGCAGCCACCGCACCTATAAAGGCAAAGGAAGATCCTACGAAAACAGGTACCTTGAATCCGGTACATACATGAAAGATAAGTGTTCCAATACCTGCTGTAAAAAGAGCAACTGCAGGACTGAAGCCTGTCAGTATAGGAACCAATACTGTTGCACCGAACATGGCAAACAGATGCTGAACACCCAGAAGGTATTCTTTTCCGGTTAATTTCTGCATTTAAATAACCTCTTGTGAAATTTTTTTCAATAAATTATATCACTCAAATTTACCCACAACAACAGATATTTGAAAATATTTATTGCAGAATCTCAAAAATTTTATTATAGTATAGGTGTTGATCCATTAGCTCAGCAGGATAGAGCGCTTCCCTCCTAAGGAAGAGGCCGCCCGTTCGAATCGGGCATGGATCAGTAATTTCCCAGCAATTTATAAGCATAATCCAGAATCTTTTCTTTTCGCTCCGATAGAATCGTTGTATAGAAGCACTTTTGAAGCTCGCTTATGCAAGGTATCTCATTGATCATATTGCACATTGCATGAAGATTGATCTTAGGCATGATACGCATAAGTGCTGCATTGCAGTCTTCATTTTCAAGCGAAACGATGTAATCGTAATATTTGATACGCTTACCGTCAATCTGCAAAGCCGATGTAGGATTTTCATAAATACGGTAATTAAGCTCTTTTTTATTTTCCAGAACCATCGACATGATTTCCTCATCTGCCTGAGGGTACATGGAACTGCCGCAGTCAAATACCGGAGCCAATGTTTGCGTATCTGTTGCTTCATCATATAGAAATCCCCAGTTCCCGTTGTGTCTGTCCCAGTTGCCGATCAGTGCATCAACGATAAACATATCCCAAAACCGTTGGGTAAGGATACGGGAATCTATGGAATTCTGATCTTCTATCGCATGGAGAACATCTGCAAGCTCTGTTCCGTATCCACCGCGAGAAGAAGTTATGACTTGGTTTTTCAGGGAGGCAAAGTCCTGCAGCTGTTTGCCAGGAAATGTGAAGTCCTTGCAGGCTACAACGATTTTTTTCTTGCCGTTCACATTATAGGTACCAAGCATCGTTTTCTGTACCGGAATCCCTATCAGTTCAAAAACCTGACATCCGATATACTCACAAACACAGCTGTTCGTATAGCTCATTTCTTTGTTTCTGGTAGGTGGCGGCGGAAATTTTATCATATAGACCTCGCCGTTATAGACGATGGAAATCTTGTTTCCGTTTGCACCTGAATAGCCTTTGTTTCGTTTTGGGAATGAAGTAAAGTCAATCAACCTGTATCAGCTCCTTTCCATACGAAGATAGGTCTCACGGAGATACCTGGCCTGATCCCCTGTGATTATGCGGCTCATTTCTGCCGTATTAATATCGCTTTGCAATCTGCAGTAATCGCAGTCCCAATGCATATATCTCTTGCCTCTGTCTACCAAACTCCATGCTTCTTTCATTATGTTGATTGATTCCTGCAGATAAGCGGGTAAACCACACTCCAGATAGGATTGATCTTCAGGTAAGCCTGTTTCTTTGTTATAATTGCCGGGGGTGTCCAGCATCATCAGTTCTTCCATGGTGCATCCAAGTGCCTGAGCAATCTGATACACGGTTTTTGCAGAGCAGCGGTCAATGGAACTCCGGCCCGAACAAATGTCAATTACAGTTGTTTTCGGAACGCCGCTTATTTTGGATAGGTGATATTTGGTTATATTCTTCCGGTCAAGCATTGTTTGTAAATACATGAACAAGCCCCCTTTTCAATGTACATTATATCGGTAAACCGACCTATTGCCAAGAGGTATATTTAAAATTCGTATCGAATCGGGCATGGATCAATTTTTTTGTCAGTAATTTCCCAGGATTTTCAGGCTTCCGGCCTCTTCCCTGATACCACGCAGGGCATTTTTCACCTCGCTCTGGGACAGGTTCCCTTCAAAATCGATAAAAAAGCGGTATTCCCAGTTTCTTCCTTCAATGGGACGGCTTTCAATCTTGGTCATATTCAGCTTGTTGTAGATGAAATGGGAAAGCATGTTGTAGAGTGAACCGCTGGTGTGAGGCAGCTCCAGGCAGATGCTTATCTTACCGGCATCCTTCCTGAATATCTTCTGGTTTGAGACTATGATGAATCTGGTGGAGTTGCTGCTGTCCAGGTTGATGCCTCTTTCCAGTATCTCAAGTCCGTAGATTTCTGCCGCATGGGCCCCTGCCACCGCTGCCTGGGTCATGTCCTTATCCTCCGCCACCTTTCTTGCGGCAAAGGCGTTGTTTTTCATGCTTATCTGCTGCCACGGATGCTCCGACAGGTATTTTGCACTCTGGAGCAGGGACTGGGGATGGGAGAAGACTGTCCTGATGTTCTCCTTTGAGGTTCCCGGGACTCCCATGAGACAATGCTCTATCTTTATTATCTGTTCTCCCACGATATAGTTCTCGAACTTTACCAGAAGGTCGTAAACCTCGCTGACGGAGCCTGCGGTTGAGTTTTCTATCGGAAGGACGGCGAAATCACAGCTTCCCTCCTCCAGGGCCTCCATGGCATCACGGAAAGTATCTACATGGAAACAGTTTATCTTGTCGCCGAAATACTGCTTCATGGCCTCCTGGGAATAGGCTCCCTCAGCCCCCTGGAACACCACCCTGGTTTTCTCGGTATCCAGCTTGTCCACCGAAATGAAGGGAAACTTCCCCAGGACTCCCTCCTCCGTCAGCAGCCGGTACTGCAGCTTCCGGCTCATGGCCATGAGATGCTCGAACAGCTCCTGGATTCCGTATCTGTTGAATTCGTTGTGGACAAGCCCCTTTACCTGTTCTATTTTCTGTTTTTCCCGTACCTTGTCAAAGACCTTCCTGCCATTGGCAATCTTGTATTCCGCAACACGGCGGGAAATTTCCATTCTCTCCTCGTAAAGGGCTGCAATCTCCCTGTCTACCTTATCAATCTGTTCCCTGAGTTCGCTGAGTTCCATGTTTTACCTTCAGTTTTTGTATAGATGAACAAGACATTCCATATCCGGTGTCTGCGGATAGAAGTCAAACATATGTATGGTATCAATCCTGTAGCTTTCCCGGGTCAGTTTTCCCAGGTCCCGTGCCAGGGTAGTGAAGTTGCAGGAGAGATAAAAAATTTCCTTTGCATCGGAGCCGGTCAGGTAATCGGCCACCTTTTCCGATATTCCCGTTCTTGGCGGGTCCAGGAATATGGTATCCGGCTTTATTTTCTTTTTAGGCGATTTTATCCAGGCCTCGGTTTTCATGTTGAAGAACCTGCACCGGCCGGCTCCGGCTGTGTTTGCGGCGCCGTATCGGGCTGAAAAAGGGTTTTCCTCCACAAAGAAAAGCTCCCTGTACCGGTCTGTAAAGAAAATACCCGGCAGTCCGATTCCGGAGTAAAGGTCAAGCCAGATATCGCCCCCCTTTACCATGCATTCCAGTGTCTCCAGCATTTTTTCGAAAACCAATCTGTTGCTCTGGAAAAAACAGAGGGAATTGGTTCTTATATCCTTTCCCTTGAGGCGGATGACAATATCCTCCGTACCGTTTCCCAGAGCCGGTGAGAAGACCTTTTTATCAGGGGCAAAGAATACAGTTCTCTCCCTGAGCTTCAGCTTGCCTCCTCCCTCCAGCATTCCGTTTATTTCCTCAGAGCATACGGGACAGCTTTTTACCGGAAGAACATTGTTGGTAGCTCCCGACATGAAGCCCGGATTTCCGTCCGGTGCCGGATGAAACTGAGTCCTTATCCTGTAGCCGTAAGGCCGGGAAGGAATTACCTTTATATCGGAAAAATCTATCCGTCCGGTTCTTTTCAGGGCCTCTGTAAGCATCTCTTTTTTCAGTTCAAGCTGTCTTTCGTATTTTATATGCTGGAGGGAGCATCCCCCGCATCTGCCGAAAAGAGGGCAGAGTGGTTGTGTACGGTCCGGGCTGTAATCTGAAATCCCGGTTATTTCCCCGGTAAGATACCCTTTTTTCTGGTCTGTTATCCTGATTTCTGCTGTCTCTCCCGGTATTCCGAAAGGGACAAATAGAGCCATCCCGTCCGCATGGGCGAGACAGCTGCCGTTTGAAAGAAGCTTTTCAAATCTGACTGTGTATTTATCAGATAGAAAGTCTCTGGTGTCCATTGTAGAGAGAATCCCTGAGTGCCTGAACATCCTCGGAAAGAAGATATTCGTCAAAGCCCATTCTCTTATCGATAATCTTGTTGTCAGGACAGAACTCGATGATTCTGTTGGCAACAGTTTCTGCAAACTGATGGTCGTGTGTATTCATGAGAATAACACCGGTAAAATCGGTAAGACCTGAGTTGAGAGACTGGATGGATTCCAGGTCCAGGTGGTTTGTCGGCTCATCGAAGATCAGGGTATTTGCACCGCTGAGCATCATCTTTGCCAGCATGCAGCGTACCTTTTCACCACCGGAAAGGACATTTACCTTTTTCAGGGCCTCTTCTCCTGAGAAAAGCATTCTTCCCAGGAAACCTCTGATATAGCTCTCATCCTCTACAGCTGTATACTGCCTCAGCCATTCAACAAGATTTACCTTGTCTGTGAAATACTCGCTGTTATCCTTAGGATAGTATGCCGGAGTAATTGTTACACCCCAGTTATATGTACCTTCATCCGGATCCAGTTCTCCCGCAATGATCTGGAAAAGGGTAGTCTTGGCCAGGTGGTCAGGTCCTACGAAGGCAATCTTGTCTCCGTGCTGTACCTGCAGATTAAAATCTTTGAGAACCTGGATACCGTCCACATTCTTGGAAATTCCTTTGATATCCAGGATGTTTCTTCCGCATTCTCTTTCAGGCTTGAAGGCAACATAAGGGAATTTTCTTGAGGTTGAAGGCATTTCTTCCAGGGAGAGCTTGTCAATGATCTTCTTTCTGGAGGTTGCCTGCTTTGATTTTGCGGCATTGGATGCAAATCTCTGGATAAACTCCTTAAGCTCTGCAATCTTGTCCTCTCTCTTTTTCTTTTCATCCTTTCTCTGCTTTGCAGCAAGCTGGCTGGCCATATACCAGAAGTCGTAGTTACCGGCATAAAGCTTGATCTGACCGAAGTCAATATCTGCCACATGGGTACATACCGTGTTAAGAAAGTGTCTGTCGTGGGAAACTACGATAACTGTGTTGCTGTAGTGTGAAAGGAAATCCTCCAGCCAGTTGATAGACTCCAGATCCAGGTGGTTGGTAGGCTCATCAAGGAGAAGAATATCAGGATTTCCGAAAAGGGCCTGTGCCAGAAGTACGCGGACCTTGTCACCACCCTCAAGCTCCTTCATCTTTTTTTCGTGCATCTCCTCAGGAATACCCAGGCCGGCAAGAAGGGTAGCTGCTTCAGGCTCTGCTTCCCATCCGTTCATGTCTGCAAAATCGCTTTCCAGGGCAGAGGCTCTGATTCCGTCCTCTTCCGTAAAGTTTTCCTTTGCATAGAGTGCATCCTTTTCTATCATAACATCATAAAGCTTCTTATGCCCCATGATGACTGTATGCATTACTGTATATTCATCAAATTCAAAGTGGTTCTGCTTGAGAACCGACATTCTTTCTCCAGGAGTAATGGTTACCACGCCGTCGCTTGCTTCGATTTCTCCCGAAAGGATCTTGAGAAATGTTGATTTACCGCTTCCGTTGGCACCGATAAGGCCGTAACAGTTGCCCGGAGTAAATTTAAGATTCACATCCTTGAACAGGATGCGTTCTCCATATTTAAGAGTTATACTGCTTGTACTGATCATATATATAGTTATAGTTTTTTAAGGAAAAAATTACAATAGTAAGAAAAAAAAAGCTCCTCTTCCGAGGAGCTTTTATTAATCTTTAACTAATGGTTAGATTAGAAATCGATTTTTGTTACGAAGTAAAGTCCGCCTTCAGCTGCTGTAACTGTGTCTGTGTTAAGAGTCTTGAAGAAATGTCCCTTTTCAGCATCTTCGTTGAAGTAGATGTAACCGAGCTTGTAGCATACACCCTTTTCAGGTTTTGCAACGATACCAACTTCGAATGTCTGGAATGCTTCGTCTCCACATGTGTTCTCTTTGTAGTCACCGAATGCGAACTGTGCACCAGCGTTAACTCCGAGCCAATCGAGGAAGAAGTATTCAGCATCGATACCCATTGCTGAGAATGGTGAGTACTTGTCTTCTCCCCAGTAATCTTCACCGAAAGCACCTGCAGCAGAAACGCCGATCTTAGCTCCGAAAGCTTCGAATGCTACACCAGCTCCCCACCACTGTCCTCTGTCTTCACCGTTGTCTTTAGAGATAACGTGTCCACCGATTGTGAAGAGGTAGTCTGCGATTGCGAGTTCGTACATTGCTTCAACACCGAACATGTTTGCATCTTCGGCAGCTTCCTTGAAGAAGTAACCTTCTACCCAGAGAGGAAGTTCCATTGCAGCAAAGTCAAGTCCAACACCGAGGAGGTACTGTGCATCGTTGTCGTATGCTGTACCAGCGTCTGTTGTGTCAAAGTTGAGTGCAGCGTATGGCTGTACAAGACCGTCAGCGAATGAAAGGTTCAGTTTTGCACCGAAGTCCTTATCTGTTGCTGGGTTATCGATGTCGTCGGAATATTCATATGCGAATCCTGTGAAAGATACGTTGTCGAATGTTTCCCATGAGTTGAGACCGATGTCTGTTGAGATTCCGATTCCTTCAAGACCGAAGAATTTTCCCCAGTCAGAGATTACTCTGAAGTAATTGAAAGAAGGTGTTCCTTCTCCCTTAGTTCCTGTTGATTTGTTCCATGAACCGTCTTCTTCAATTTCGATAGCCATCTTTGTGTAGTCACCGATAGCTCCCTTGATGTCTACTTCACCCTTGTCCCATTTGTCAGCAAATTCTGCTGAATCACTGTCATCGAAACCATTAACCATGTAATAGTCGAATTCGCCGCTGATTGTGAGTTCTGAGAAAACAGGCATAGCAGCAAAAACCAAAACCATAGCCAAAACTAAAAGTTTTTTCATTTTTTGTTCTCCTTTGTTTTTTTAGGGCCCCGATCAACAACCGAGGTACTCCCCTAAAATAATATAATTCTATTATATTATAGCAATCTTAAAATCTGCTGTCAACAAAAATTTTTTAAATTTTAACATACAGGTTTATCTCAGACCGTAGTTGTCAATTACGAAATCCAGGTCCTTGTCTCCCCGGCCCGAAAGATTTACCAGAATTGACTTTCTCGGATTTTCCTTTGCATACTTCATTCCGTAGGCCACTGCATGGGCGCTTTCCAGTGCAGGGATGATTCCCTCTGCCTTAGGCAATGTATAGAAGGCATCCAGACATTCCTCGTCATTTACGGTTGTGTATCTTACTCTTCCCAGGTCCTTCAGCAGGCAGTGCTCAGGTCCGCTTCCCGGATAGTCGAGACCGCTGGCAATGGAATATACCGGAAGTGGTTCTCCGTTCTTGTCCTGGAGCATGTAGGATCTGAAGCCGTGGAGGATTCCCGGTGTTCCGTAGGAAAGGCTGGCTGCGTGGTCTCCGATCTGAAGTGAACGACCTGCCGGCTCAACACCGATAAGCTCTGTTTCTTCGTCATCCAGGAAGCCTGTGAACATACCGATGGCATTGGATCCGCCGCCCACACATGCTGTTACCGCATCAGGAAGCTCTCCTGTCATTTCAAAGAACTGCTCTCTTGACTCTATTCCGATAACTCTCTGGAAATCCCTTACAAGCAGAGGGAACGGATGCGGTCCCAGAACGCTTCCGATACAATAGAGGGTATTTACCGGATCTTTCAGGTATGCCTCAAAAGCTGCATCAACTGCCTCCTTCAGGGTCTTGAGTCCGTGGGTTACAGGTATTACGTTTGCTCCCAGGAGCTTCATTCTCATTACGTTAGGGTGCTGCTTTGCAATATCCACCTCTCCCATGTAGATGTCACATTCCAGGCCGAAATATGCTGCTGCGGTAGCTAGTGCCACTCCGTGCTGTCCGGCCCCTGTCTCTGCTATGATCTTTTTCTTCCCCATGTATTTGGCCAGGAGTCCCTCTCCCATGCAGTGATTCAGCTTATGGGCACCTGTATGGTTCAGGTCCTCTCTCTTGAGGTAGATTCTTCCGCCGCACATTTCCGAAAGCTTCTTGCAGAAATAGACCGGTGTAGGTCTTCCCTGGAAGTGCTTTCTTATGCTTCTGAGCTCTGAAATGAACTCGTGGGATTTGCTGATTGAGTAATATGCATCATTTATCTTATTCATTTCGTTCTGAAGTTCGTCTGAAATGAAGGAACCGCCGTATTCTCCGAAAAAGCCTTTTGCATCCGGATATGTCTTGAAGTATTTCATCTGTGTTTCTCCTTGTAGAAACACTTTATACTTCCCGCGGTGTTTCTGTCAATAGAAACATCAAAAAATTTTTATTTATTTTGAATTTCTCATTTTGAAGCGTAAATCGGCTCTGCCCGTTAATAGTGTTTGAACGCGGAGGTAAGATATGGAAGATTATTCACTTTCTCAGCTTGTTGCCGCATACAGGAATAAAGAACTTTCGTACGAGGAAATAGAAGAGCGACTTTCAATTTTTGTTTATGAGTATCCGAAAAGAATCCATAGGTGGAATCCGGATCTGTGCAGTGAGTTTTTCGAGTTTTTTTACCCCAGGATAAAGCTGGCTGCCGACAGGTTCACCGACAGGGGAATCCCCTTTGAGAATTATCTGGGCAGTATTGTCTTTTATCAGATGAAGACCTTCATGCTCAGGAAACGGGAGGCAGAGGAAAAGGAAAACATGCTTGCCGTTGCCGATTATCACAACAACAGCGATTTCTACGAGAGCCGGGAGGGGGAGCCGTTGATTTTCCATGCCGGGGAGATCAATGCCCCGTACCGGGGAACCAGAAGGAGGAAGAAAGGAAAGAAACGGATTTTCTATATGGCCATGACCGATCCCGACCGGCTGGATGAGGAAAATATCGAGAAGCTGGCCGACTTTACCGGGTACAGGGCGGAATATATCCGTAAGTGCCGTGATGCCCTGAGCCGGCGGGTATCGGAAAAGAGAGAAAAGGCTGCCGCTATGGCAGAGAGGAGAAACAGCTGTTATTTCAGGTATCTGATGCTTGAGGACCGGCTCAGGAAGGAAAGCGATCCCGAGGTAAGGGGCAGGCTGGAGCGGAAAGCCGGGGAGCTGCATTATAAGATAGAAAGAATCAACAGAAAAATGGCCGGAAAGCATATTAAGGTGACCCATAAGGATATAGCAGAGGTACTTGAGATTCCAAAGGGAACGGTGGATTCCAGCCTTTATTATCTGAAAAGAACCCTTGAATGACCGCTGTTTTATTACTATTATTTACATGTAAACCAAATTGTAAACCAAATAACGGAGATTTTATATGGATATAATAGTAGCAACAGGAAACAGAAACAAGATCAGGGAATTTTCCCAGCTCATGCCGGAGCACAATTTTCTGACACCGGCCGATCTCGGAATGGATTTTGATTTTGAAGAAAACGGAAGCACATATTTTGAAAATGCACTGGGAAAGGCCATGTATATACATAAGAAGCTGGGAAAGCCGGTTATCGGTGAGGATTCAGGACTTTCCGTACCGGCCCTGGGTGGAGAACCGGGAATCTATTCTGCCCGTTACGGTTCCGTGGATGGAGTGAAGCTGGGTGACAGCGAGAGAAATGCCTACCTTCTTGACAAGATGAAAAACATTGAGGACAGGAGAGCCTTCTTTGTATGCTCCATGGTTCTGGTTCTGGGAGAGTATAAATTCTATGCAATCCAGGAGACCATGGACGGCGAGGTGACACTGGCTCCTGCGGGAGAGGGGGGCTTCGGTTACGACCCTGTATTTTTCCACAAGGGTATGGGAAAGACTGCCGGCGAGATGACACCGGATGAAAAAAATTCCATATCCCACAGAGGAAAGGCCTGTGCAAGGATGAAGCTTCTTATCGGTGCTCTTGCAGAGGAGATGAGATGATGGCTGCAGAAAGGATACCTCTCAGAAGCGAGATCCGTGCAGAAGACAAATGGGATCTTTCCTCCCTTTTCGTATCTGAGGAGGAATGGACAGCAGGACTTGAAAAGCTTAAGGGGATGATTCCTGTGCTGGGCTCCTTCAGGGGAACCCTGGGTAAATCGGCCGCCGCTCTCGCAGAATGTCTCGATTTCGTTTCCGGATATGAGCTTCTTGCAGAAAGACTGGGCAGCTATGCCATGCTCATGTTTTCCGGAGACGGCGGAGATCCTGAAAACCAGAAGCGGTACGGACTCTATATTTCCGCGGCGGTGGAGGGAGAAGCCTGTCTGAGTTATCTTGTACCTGAAATACAGGCTATACCTGACGATAAAATAGAAGAATTCATGAAGGATGATTCCCTTTCGGAATACAGGATCTATCTTTCCAGGCTTCTCAGGATGAAGCCCCATGTCCTTTCCGAGAAGGAGGAAAAGCTTATGGCTCTCGGTTCCGAGGCAAACATGGCCTCATCCAAGGCTTTTTCCGCCCTTACCGATATTGACATGGAATTCGGTACCGTTGAGGAAAACGGTACGGAAAAGGTTCTCAGCCAGTCCACCTTCACCTCTTTTCTCCTGAGCAGGGACCGCAGTATAAGGGAAAAAGCCTACAGACAGTTCTATGAGGGCTTTGATAAACATAAGAATACTATTGCCGCCCTTTATGCAGGCAATGTTCATCTTGATATTTTCAGGGCTAAGGCCAGAAATTATCCTTCATCCTTGGAGGCGGCCCTGTTTCCGGACAATGTTCCCGTAAGTGTGTACGAAAATCTGATTGCTGCTGTTCATGACCGTTTTCCGGTTCTTCACCGCTATTATGAGCTTAAAAGGAAGGCCCTGGGAGTGGAAAGGCTTGCCCATTATGATGTTTACATGCCTTTTACCGATGCGGTGGAGGTAAGACATACCTATGATCAGGCTGTGGATACCGCAGTTGCCGCCCTGGCTCCTCTGGGAACCGAGTACTGCTCTGTCCTTAGACAGGGGCTGAAAGGGGGATGGGTAGACAAGTACGAAAACAAGGGAAAAAGATCCGGAGCTTTTTCTGCCGGTGTCTATACGGGAAATCCGTATATCCTTCTCAATTATAAAGAGGACAGGCTCAGGGATCTGTTTACACTGGTTCATGAGGGAGGCCATTCAATGCACTCCTGGTACAGCGTGAAATCCAACAGCTTCAGAAACTACGATTATACCATCTTTGAAGCCGAAACCGCCTCTACCTTCAATGAACAGCTGCTGGCCCGCTACCTTACCGACATGAACAGCGACAATCCGGACATGCTCCTTTACCTTGCAGGAAAGCAGGCTGATGATTTCGTGGCTACCGTTTTCAGACAGACCATGTTTGCCGAATTCGAAAAGAATATACATGAGGCGGGAGAGAAGGGAATTCCCCTTACCCTGGAGCTTTTCAGAAGCGAATACAGGAAGCTGCTTGAGGCCTATTTCGGTCCGGATGTGCTCCTTGAGGATGTAAGCGATCTGGAGGGGCTCAGGATTCCTCATTTCTACAGGGCTTTCTATGTCTACAAGTATGCCACCGGTCTTTCTGCCGCAGTGGCCCTTTCCGGCAAAGTTCTTGACGGAGAAGAGGGTGCTGTAGAACGTTACCTCGGTTTCCTCTGTTCGGGCGGGACAAAATTTCCTCTCGATTCACTGAAGACTGCCGGTGTGGACATGAATTCTGCCGATCCCGTGAACCGTGCCATCGATTATTTTGAGAAACAATTGGATCTGATAGAAAAATTAATGAAAAAATAACATTACGGTTATTGACAAACTTCAAGCTTATTTTTATAGTGTTTCTATCAATGCGGCGATGGTGAAATTGGTAGACACGTTAGCTTGAGGGGCTAATGGGAGTATTCCCATGGAGGTTCAAGTCCTCTTCGCCGCAAAAGGTTCTGTTTAACAGAACCTTTTTTTTTGCTTAGGCGGTAAACATGAAAAGTGCAGATCTGATTCTTAAGAATGCGGCAGTGGTTACAATGAACTCCTCCATGGAGCTTTTCCTGAAGGGGGCTGTTGCCGTTACCGGAAATAAAATTATTGCAGTGGGGCCGGAAGAGGTTATCTGTGGGGAATATGCTGCAACCGAAACCCTGGACTGCGGCGGAAAGGTTCTCATGCCGGGTCTGGTAAACACCCATACCCATCTTCCCATGAATCTTCTCAGGGGGATTTCCGATGACAGGGCCCTGGATGAATGGCTGGGCAAGTACATAATGCCTGCCGAAAGGATTTTCGTGAACAGGGAATTCTGCCGTATCGGAACAGAAATGGCCTGTGCCGAGCTTATCCAGGGGGGAGTCACCTCCTTTGCCGACATGTATTATTTCGAAGATACCGTTCTTGAGGCTGCAGCTTCTGCCGGTCTCAGGGGAATCGGTGCTGCCTCTGTCCTCATGTTTCCTACACCCGATGCCTCCGGTGCGGAGGAGGGGCTCCGTATTGCCCGGGAGCTGATAGAGAAGTTCAGGGAGCATCCTCTGGTTGTTCCTGCAGTGGGTCCTCATGCTCCGTATACCACAACTCCGGAGATACTTAAAAAATGTGCCGGTCTTGCACGGGAGTACGATGTGCCGGTTCTCATGCACCTGGCCGAAACCAAGGGTGAAAGAGAAAACGTGATCAGGGAATACGGCAAGGGGGTTATTTCCTATGTCTGTGACTGCGGTCTTCTTGCTGCAAAGCTTGTGGGAGCTCATCTGATTCATGTGGATGAGGATGAAATAAAGCTTCTGGCTTCAAAGGGGTGCGGTGCCGCGTTTAATCCCGGCTCGAACCTTAAGCTGGTTTCCGGCTTTCCGAAAATAACTGAATTTGCCGACAGAGGTGTCAGATGCGGTCTGGGTACCGACGGTGCCGCTTCCAACAATGATCTCGACATGTTTGAGGAAATGAGACTTGCCTCCTTTGTAGGGAAGCTCATGACCGGAAGTCCTGTTTCCCTTCCGGCGGTACAGGTTCTCCGTATGGCCACCATCGGAGGTGCCGAGGCTCTTTATATGGACGGTATCACAGGCTCGCTGGAGCCGGGCAAGAGGGCGGATCTTATCCTGGTGGACATTTCAACTCCTCACAATGCCCCTTCCTTTGTCCATAATGACGAGAATATCTATTCAAGGCTGGTATATGCAACCAAGGCAAGCGATGTTACCCATGTCATGACAGAGGGAAAATGGCTTATGAAGGACCGTGTGCTGCTTACCCTGGATACAGACCGGATTCTGGCCGAGGCAGAAGGATGTGCCGGGGCCATCAGCCGGTATTTCCTGGAAAACTAGAAGTTAAGATCCACCCCTTCAGGGAGAAGCTTCTCATCCTTTGTCTTCAGGTACTCTATAAGGATAGGGTATTCCGTAAGGAGTGCCCCGTATTTTTTAAGGGTTTCTATTCTCTTTTCTATCTCTGAAGTATAGACTGCGCTGTCCTTTTCCTGTGTCAGCACCAGCTCCTTCTTTGTTTCAAGCATTTCCAGGTACTGCTTTTTGCCCTCTGCATAAAGCTCTGTATCGGGAAAGCTCAGCGAAACAGCTTCAATGCCGATAATTTCTGCCTCTTCAAGGGAAGAAAGCCTTTCCATGATTTTTCCTGCAAGTGCCTCTCCCGATGCTGCCGGCCGTTTTTCCCTCAGGGCATTGCCGGTCTCCTCTGCCAGGACTGATGAACAGATACCGGTTATCTTCTCTTCGGCATCCTTCAGTATATCCTCTGTCCCCTTGTCACCCATGAGTCCTGCCACAGCCAGGTTGTAGAGGCATTCTTCCTTTATTTTATAGGTAACCCTGAACTCGCAGCTGTAGGAAAAGTCGGGATTTCCCTCAAGCACGGTACTGTAGACACTTCCGGAAGGGTATTCTCCCGAAACCGAAATGCGGGAATCGGCTGTTTCGGTGCTGAAAATCCTTATTGTATGGTTATTGGGAATAAGCTTCTGCCATTTCCAGTTGATCTGTCCCGGCTTCATGAGGGAGCTGTCATAGCCGGCGATGTCGGAGTAGATGAGTCCGACGCTGTTCTCCGGAATCCTGACCCAGCCGAAGTAGAACACCGTACCGGAGAGAATAAGTAAAAGAATCAAAAAAACGATAAATTTCTTCATTGACACCACCTTTTCTACAATTATATATAAAATTCGCAGGTTGGCAACCGAAATATAACCTCAAGTTCTGCTATGTATGACAATTTGTATATTATGTTATCGGAATGATAAACTAAGGTTATTGAAAAAATAAAATACAGTAAAATTAATGATGAAAAAATTCTATTTCTTCCCGAATGCCGGGAGCTTTTTGGGAAGAAACCTAAAAAGTTATCGAAAAATTATTTTTTTTAATCTGAATACCGAGAAAAAAAATATTGACACTTGAGGAATTTGAAATATAATTAAAGAACATAAAAAAATAAAAGGAGAAATATGATGAAAAAAAGATGTGTTCTTACTACACTGCTTTTAATCGTTGTTCTGCTCGCAAGCTGTGGTGGAAATTCTGCACCAGCAGCAGCTGAAGCTGCACCTGCAGCAGCAGCCGCTCCGGTTGAAACATTCAACTGGAAGATGGTTTCATGTTGGTCACCACAGTATCACCTTGGAGACCAGGACCGTGAATTCATGGTTCGTCTTGATGCTCTCGTTGGCGATCAGATGAAAGTTGACTACTTCGTAGAAAACGCACTCGTAGGACCAAAAGAGGTTTTCGATGCAGTTAAAGACGACGTTGCTCAGTTTGGTTCCGACTATCCAGGATACTGGGCCGGAAAAGACACAGCATTCAACCTGCTCTCTTCATGGCCAATGTGGATGGATGCATATGACTACATTAACTGGATCTACTACGATCCAAGTTTCGCTGGTCGTATGAACGACGAAATCGCAAAACCAGGTAACAGCGTTGGACAGGGTATGAAAGAGTACAAGAGAGTATACGGAAACTTCGGAATCGAAGCATTCCCATTCGGACCTATCACAATCGAATCTGGTCCTAGAGGTACAAAGCCTATCAAAGGTCTTGCTGACTACAAAGGACTCAAAATCAGAATGTCTGGTTCATCACAGGGACAGATCCTGAAGAAACTCGATGCAGCTCAGGTTGGTATCCAGAGCTCAGAAGTTTATCAGGCTATGCAGACCGGTGTTATCGATGCAGCTGAATCTTGTACACCTTACCTCGACTGGGGTCTCGGATACAACGAAATCACAAAGTACTCATCACACCCAGGTTGGCACCAGCCAGGTTCTATGTGTTCTCTTCTCGTAAACAAGGCTAAATATGATGCTCTCCCACAGAACATCAAGTCAGCTATCGAAATTGCAGCTCAGGCAACAGCTCTGCAGACACTCGCAATGGAAGACAGAACATCAGGTATCTACACAAACAAATTCAAGAGCGAAGTTGGCGTACAGTCATTCAAGCTTCCTGAAGCAGACCTCAAGATTCTTGCTGGTTACAGTGTAGAAATTATGTACGAATTTGCTGCAAAGAACCCTTCTTTCGCACAGACAGCTTACTCAATGGCTTCTTATATGCATGAGTATCAGGCTTGGAGACAGCTCAATGACATCTACGGTCATGGATGGGCAGATCTTCCACTTCCTGACCTTGCTAAGCTGAAAAGCTACATCAAATAAGATTGCTTTTTGACGGAAGTTTCCGTAAAGTCTGTCGGGTAACCGGCAGACTTTATCAGGAGGCGCAAGCGGGCATCGGGCTAAAGCCTAATGCCCTTACTTTTTGTAAAAAAAGAGCTTGTGTTTATTGGTTTGGAAACTATTAATTCTTGGTAAAATAATTTTCGAAAATCATTTAGATTTTCTTGCGAATAAAATAAATAGAGCTATTTATTTAGGAGAAATATTTTAAAATGAGAAATTTGGCGCATAAGTACTGTTTTCTTGCCGACACTCTCAGTGACTGGGTAGGAAAAACATGTATGTGGTCTGCGGCAATTGGTATGCTTATCATGATTTACGAAGTATTCACAAGATACGTATTCCACATGGCTAATGACTGGGTTTTTGAAACCACAATTATGATTTATGCTTTCCATTTCTGTATGTGTGCTTCTTATGCACTCAAAAATGGTGCGCATGTTGCTATTGACATCATTTCCGGAAGATGCAGCCTCAGAACACAGGCTATCCTGGATATGATTTCATACATTATCTTTTTCTTTCCTTCTGTTGGTGTTGTATTCTTCAGAGGAATCAAGTTCGCAGCTGACTCATGGAGGATCAAAGAGGTTTCATGGTCAGAGTTCCCTGCACCTATCTATCTTCAGAAGACTATCATTCCTGTAATGTCAGGTCTTCTCCTTATTCAGGGTCTTGCTATCTTCATCAGAAGAATTGAACAGGCAATTGACGGTGACAACTACAAAAAGGAGGCAAAATAATGGGATTTGAAGGTTTTGTAATGACTCCTGGGTTCGTAGCCGTTGCTATGTTCATAGGTCTTTTGGCTGGTCTTTTCCTTGGCCACCCACTTGCATTCGTTCTTGGTGGACTTGCTGTTATTTTCGGTTTCTTCAGCCAGAAATATCACGTGGCATTCCCATCACTTATGATGAATAAATTCAATGCGCAGATGTCCAACTACACCTATGTAGCCATCCTATTCTTTATATTCATGGCGAACTTTATGGGTGAGTCGGGTATGGCGGACGGTCTCTTCAAGTCTGTACAGTATCTGTTCGGACCGGTAAGAGGTGGTATTGCAGTTGCAGTAATCGTAGTATCTACACTCCTTGCTGCATGTACAGGTACAACTGGTGCTTCCTGTGTAACAATGGGTGTACTCGCTCTTCCTGTAATGAAAGCTAACCATTACTCAATGAAGCTTTCCTGTGGTGCTATTGCCGGTTCATCTGCTCTTGGTATTCTTATCCCGCCTAGTATCATGCTCCTCGTACTTGCTGAGCTTTCAGGTTGTACAGTAGGACAGCTCTTCGCAGGTTCTATCCTTCCTGGTATTCTCCTTGCTGTAATGTATATCATCTACGCAGTTTACCAGTGCTGGAGACACCCTTGGAAAGGTCCTGCTCTTCCTCTCGAAGTAAGAAGACAGGTTACAAGAGGTCAGCTTGCAAAAATGCTCATTATCAACCTCTGTCCTCCTCTTCTCCTTATCGGTGCCGTACTTGGTGTACTCTTCACAGGTGTTGCTACACCTACTGAAGCATCTGCTACAGGTGCTTTCTGTGCACTCGGTCTTTACATCGGTTACGGAAGATTCTCATGGAAGGGTCTTGTAAAGATCATGGAAGACACAGCTAACACAGTATCTATGGTACTTATCGTTATGACAGGTGCCGGATTCTTCACAGCTATCTTCATGGGTCTTGGTGGTGGAGACGTTATCCAGGGTATGATCCTTGGTTGCGGTCTCGGAAAATGGGGTACATATGCCGTAATGATGCTTATCTGCTTCTTCCTCGGTATGTTCCTCGACTGGACAGCTATCGTTATGATTACTCTTCCAATCTACCTCCCAATCGCAGACCAGATGGGAATGGACAGACTTTGGTTCGTAGTATCTATCGCAGTAATGCTCCAGGACTCTTTCTGTACACCTCCGTTCGGATACAACCTGTTCTACCTGAAAGGTATTGCTCCGGAAGGTGTTACTACAGAAGATATCTATCTTGGTACTATTCCATATTGGGCAATCATGGAGTTGGGACTCGTTCTCTGCTGTGTATTCCCACAGCTCGTTACTTGGCTCCCAAGCGTTGCAGTTAAATTGCCTAACGCACAGTAAGAGCTGAAACAGTTATCAATAAGGTTGTCCCTCAGGGGGCAACCTGTTTTTTTCTAAAAATTTTCAACTAAAAGAAGGTAAAAAAAATGGGATGTTGTTGTAAAGCTGCTATCTTTGAAGAAACAGGAAAACCAATCGAAATCAAAGAATTCGAAATTCCTCAGACAATTGAAGAAAATGCAATGCTTGTAAAGGTTACATTCGCTACAATCTGCGGTTCTGACCTTCATACAATCACCGGTAAGAGAAAAGAGGCTGCTCCTCTTATCCTCGGACACGAGATTATCGGAACTATTGCTAAGCTCGGATCACCTAACCTTAAAGACGGTTACGGAAACGCTCTTAAGATCGGAGACAGAATTACTTGGACAATTATGGCTTCATGCGGTGAATGCTTCTACTGCCAGAAGGGTATTCCACAGAAGTGTGTAAAGCTTAAGAAATATGGTCATACATGCTGCTATGACAAGGAAATCAAGTCAGGACTGGTTGGCGGTTACGGCGAATATGTATATATTCTCCCTGGAACAACAGTTTTCAAGCTTTCTGACAAGCTTTCCGACGAAGTTGCAACACCTGCTAACTGTGCTCTTGCTACAGTAGTAAACGCTGTTGAAACAATCGGTGTAGAGAAGGGCGATGCAGTTCTTATCCAGGGTGCAGGTCTTCTCGGACTTAACGCATGTGCTCTTTCCGCAGCTGCAGGTGCAAAGGTAATCATCATCACAGACGTTGTTGATTCCAGACTTGAAGATGCAAAGAGATTCGGTGCAACACACACAATCAACCTCAAGGATGTTGCTGATACAGCAGACCTTGTAAACAAGATTAAAGAAATCGCTCCTTACGGAATCGATGCTGCTCTTGAATTCTGCGGACGTGCAGAAGCTGCTACACAGGCTATCGCTGCTCTCAGAATCGGTGGAAGATACATGATCGCTGGTATGGTTAACCCTACACCACTGGACATGGATGCAAACAACATCACAAGAAAGTGTCTTACAATCAAGGGTATCCACAACTATGCTCCACAGCATCTCGGAATTGCTCTTAAGTTCCTTGAAGAGAACCAGGACAAATTCCCATACAAAGAGCTTGTTGGCGAAACATTCCCACTGGAAAAGATTAACGAGGCTGTTGAAGTTTCCAAGTCTCAGAAATACATCAGAGTTGCTATCAAATACTGATTCTGATTTTTATTCCCTCCCCTCCCGGGAGGGATTTTTTTTCTGAAATATGAAACATAACGCCGACTCCGAAGACTTAAAAAATAATTTATTCCCGCGCAAAATCATAATCAACTTCACAATTCTTGCACTTATTGCCGCAGTTTTCTTTTTCTTTGCCACCTTCTATGTGAACAACAAGGCCAAGGAGAGAAACGAGCGCATGTACAGGACCCAGCAGATTCTTCAGTCCAGGGTTTCAACCCAGGCTATTGAGGAGAATCTTGATGCCATATTCTACAATATAGATATTCTGAGGATTTACTGCCGTGATCTGTTCAATGAGGAACGGACAGTTTCCAACAGCTTCTTCCAGCTGGTTCAGACAGGGCGTCAGGAGGTGGCGGCCTTCATGCTGATTGATAACAACGGTAATATCAGGTACAGGAATATTGCCCTGGGAGATATCGGTGAAAGCGCACAGAAAAAGGTTCTGGAGTATCTGGATCTGTACGGACCGGAAATAAAGGGAGGAATCAGCTATATACCGCCGCTGTATATTGACAGGGACATGCAGCTTGTAATCAAGCTTCTCCCGGCATGGCAGGATGGCAGGAAGGCCGGTGTAATGGCTGTGGCTATAGATATCGGTAATCTTATAAAGAAA
This sequence comes from Spirochaetia bacterium, assembly GCA_045606105.1. Lineage (GTDB taxonomy): Bacteria > Spirochaetota > Spirochaetia > CADAEX01 > CADAEX01 > CADAEX01. The sequence continues at coordinate 54,381 of JAZURI010000007.1, forward strand.
TACAGCTTTATCAGCAAGCTCGGCTTTTCGGGAACCGAGTTATTTCTTGATAAGAACGGTACCGTTATCATGGATTCCAATATCAGGAATATCGGAAAGAATATAAATGATATAATGCTGGAAAATATAAATACCAAGAGCTTTCCTACGGAGGATATCCTTTCACAGCCCAACGGCAGCAGGAAATACAAGCTTTTCGATACCAGCAGGAATCCTCATAATGTCCTTGTGGCCTGGGATTCCGTAGAGATAATGGGTGAAAAGATAATCGTGGTTACAGGAGCTTCTGAAAGGTTCATCAACCGGGCCATCCGGGAGTTCCATAAGCAGTCTGTAATACTGGGTATCATGGTTGCCTTCATCATCGGTGTGGTATGTGTGCTCCTTATCCTTTCCAGGAGGGCCGTGGTAAGACGAAGCCTTATAGTCCTGGAGGATACTATCAATGAAAGGACCAGGGAGCTGAATCTCAGCGAGAAGAAATATCAGGCCGTATTCCAGGGTGTCAGCGATGCCCTTGTGGTGGTTCGTGAAGGGCATATCAGCTATTTCAATGAAAGTACCCTTACTCTTCTGGGATATACTGCCGAGGAGCTTATTGGCAAGAGTCCTCTGGATTTTGTTTTTGAAGCCTATGAGGAGGGAATGGACAATGTGGCACCGTACCGGGAATATGCCAGGGATGCGCTGGAGGGAAAGCCTGTATCCTTTGAGGCAATCCTGATATGCAGGGACGGTTCCCTTATATATGCGGATGTGGCCATGGCCGACCTGGAGACCAAGGAATCTCTTATCCTTACCCTCAGGGATATAACCTCCAGGAAGAAGGCGGAGAAGGCCCTGGCAGAGCTTAACGCTCAGCTGGAGAAAAGAGTTCAGCTCCGTACCAAGGAGCTGGAGCAGGCCAATACAGCATTGAAGGATACCCTGGAAACCCTTAAGAAGACACAGCAGAGCCTGGTGGAGGCCGGAAAGATGGCATCCCTGGGAGTACTTGTGGCAGGAGTTGCCCACGAGGTGAATACGCCGGTGGGGATCGGTGTTACGGCGGCATCGTATCTTCAGGAGCAGACTGTACAGCTGGAGCAGAAGTACAGGGGAAACCAGATGAAGAGATCGGATCTGGAATCATATATCGGTACTGCAGTCGATACAGCAAAGGTAATACTCAACAACCTGGAAAGGGCATCGGAAAGGATATCCAGCTTCAAGCAGGTGGCGGTGGACCAGACCAACCAGGAGGTAAGGCGGTTCGTCCTCAGACCGTACATAGAGGAGGTTCTCATCAGCATCCAGCCGGCATACAAGAAGACCCGGCATAAGGTTGAGATCGAAGGAGATGATACTGTTGAGGTTACATGTTCACCGGGTGCCATTTCGCAGATCATAACGAACCTTGTGATGAATTCCCTGAAGCACGGCTTTGAAGGCATCGAGGAGGGTTCGGTGAAAATCGACATCCGCCGGGCCGGAAGCAGCGTGGAAATCGTTTACTCGGACAATGGTATAGGAATGAATGAAGAGATTGTATCCAAAATCTATGACCCGTTCTTCACAACCAAGAGAGGCAGCGGAGGAAGCGGTCTGGGAATGAATATTGTATACAATCTGGTAACAAGAACCCTGAAGGGAGATATCTCTGTAAAGAGCAAGGTAGGCGAGGGTACGGTTTTTTATATAAAATTTCCTTGTGAAATTAGATAAATCAGGTAGACTAAAAATAATTTTTGGATTATATTAAATAAAATTATTGACAAAAGTCGGCATATCTGATAATTTTCTACATTGTTTAGAATGTGTGTGATATGCCTTTGTAGCTCAGTCGGTAGAGCACTTCCATGGTAAGGAAGGGGTCGCCGGTTCAATTCCGACCGAAGGCTTTAGGAGGATTATATATATGGCATCAAAGAAGAAAGGAAATGTAGAACTTGTAGCTCTGCAGTGCACAGAATGCAAGAGAAAAAATTATACAACCTCAAAAAACAGAAAGAATATCCAGGGAAAGATGGAATTCAGCAAATACTGCAGTTTTGACAAAAAGCACACAATTCACAAAGAAACAAAAATTAAATAATATTTTTATATTATTAGGGTAGTAGCTCCAACGGCTAGAGCGCTGGTCTCCAAAACCGGATGTTGTAGGTTCGAATCCTACCTGCCCTGTTCTTTTTTCACCTTAAGGAGAATATATGGACAAGTTAATGCTTTTTTTCAAAGAAAGCTATGCTGAACTCAAAAAGGTCGTATGGCCTAGCCGCCAGGAAGTTATCTCATCAACATGGGTTGTTATCGTTTCTGTAACAATCTTTGCTGTTGTACTCGGCTTGGTTGATTTTCTTCTTATTCTTGGAATGGATTTGATTTTCTGATCGGAGTTAAGGGTATATGGCAAGAGAATGGTATATTCTTTCTACATACTCCGGGTATGAGAACAAGATAGAAAAGCACATCAGGAAATTCATGGAAGATCCCTCATTCGCAGAGATCGTACTCGATATCAAGGTTCCCACAGAAGAAGTTATAGAAGTTAAGGATGGAAAGAAAAAGACTGTAAAGCGCAAGTTTCTTCCGGGTTATGTTCTCCTCGAAATGGATCTTTCAGAAACAAACTGGAAGGAGCCATGTTCCAGAATCAAGAGGATTGACGGGGCTTCAGGCTTCGTAGGTGTTGCCGGCAACAAGAAGCCGTGTCCTATTCCTGCAGAGGAGGCCAAGGCTATTCTCCAGAAGACAGGAGAAATCAAGGCAGACAAGCACGCCAAGTTCAAGCAGACTTTTGATGTGGATGAAAAGGTCAAGATTATCGACGGTGCTTTCACCGATTTTGAAGGCGTTGTTGAAGAAGTAAATGTCGAAAAAGGCAAAATAAGAGTCGTAGTTAGTATTTTCGGTCGTCCGACCCCTGTAGAGCTTGACTTTGCACAGGTTGAGAAGATCTGATCATAACCGGTAAGTTTTACCGTCTTGATGGGAGTTTTCCGGCATACGGGAAACGGTATTACCACAAAGGAGAAAAAAATGGCAAAGAAAAAAATTGTTGCTTACATTAAATTGCAGATTCCTGCTGGGAAAGCAACTCCGGCACCTCCGGTCGGTCCTGCTCTCGGACCTCACGGTGTAAGTGCTCCGCAGTTTGTTCAGCAGTTTAATGATAAGACCAAGGGAATGGAACCGGGCCTTGTTGTACCTGTAGTTATTACAGTTTACGGCGACAAGACTTTCAGCTTCGTTCTGAAGACACCTCCTGCAGCTGTTCTTATCAAGAAAGCATGCGGAATTAACAGTGGATCGGCAGAACCTCACAAGACAAAGGTTGCCAAGCTTTCACAGGCTGATCTTAAAAAGATTGCAGAGACTAAGATGCCTGATATCAATGCAAACGATATCGATGCTGCAATGAAAATTATTGCTGGTACTGCACGCAGTATGGGTGTTGAGGTGGAGAAGTAAGAATGAAAAAAGGTAAAAAATTCCAGGAAGCTGTAAAAAAATACAACAAACAGGAAGTTTATGCTTTTGAAGATGGAGCAAAGCTTGCTAAGGAAATTGCATTTGCAAAATTCGATGAAACAATCGACCTTTCAATCAGACTCAATCTTAAAAAGGGGCAGAGTGTAAGAGATACCCTCGTTCTTCCTAACCAGTTCAAGGGCGAAAAGAAGATTCTCGTATTCGCCAAGGGTGAAAAGGCTGAAGAAGCAAAGGCTGCCGGTGCGGCATATGTCGGAGACACAGACCTCGTTGAAAAGATCAGAGGCGGATGGCTCGATTTCGATGTAGCAGTTGCAACACCTGACATGATGAAGGATGTAGGTAAGCTCGGTCCGGTTCTCGGTAGAAGAGGACTCATGCCTAACCCAAAGACACATACAGTAACTTTTGATGTAAAGGAAGCTATTGCCGAACTCAAGAAGGGTCGTACAGAGTACAGATCTGACAAGACAGGTATCGTAAGTGTTTCCGTAGGTAAAGTATCAATGGATGCTGCACAGATTGTAGAGAACATCAAGGTTGTTGTTTCAGAGGTTGAAAGAAAGAGACCTGCTGATGCAAAGGGTGATTTTGTTCTTTCTCTGGCCATCTCATCAACAATGGGACCTGGTATCAAGGTTAAGAAGGCTTAGGAGAGTAGAAAATGGCAGAATATGTAGTAAAAGTACAGGAAAACAAGAAAGAGGCAGTTGCAGACCTCAGAGCAAAGTTCGAAGGTGTTTCAAACTTCATTTTTGCAGACTACAGAGGACTGACAGTAGCTCAGATTACAGAAATCAGAAAGAAGCTCCGTGAAAGCGATGCAGATTTCAAGGTTGTAAAAAACAGATTTGCAAAGATTGCAATGAGAGATCTGGGATTCACAGAAGTTGATGATTTCCTTAAAGGGCCTACAGCTGTTGCTGCTGTTCCTGAAGAATCAAACGCAGTTGCAAAAGCACTTTTCGATTTCAAGAACGGTGGTATGCCGCTTGCAGTAAAGGGTGCCTATGTTGACGGTATGCTCTTCGATGCAGCTCAGATTGAAGCATTCTCAAAGCTTCCTTCAAGAGCTCAGCTCATTGCTACGTTGATGGGTATGATGAAGTCTCCGGTACAGAAGCTGGCAGGAACACTTCAGGCTATCGTGGATCAGAGCGAAGGAAAATAACCGTTTATTCGGTATTTTATATTAATGCAGCTTTAGTCTTATTAGTCATGCTACAGCTGCTGTAAAAAAATTTATTTATAAGGAGAAGTTAATATGGCTACACAGGAAGAAATTCTTGAATCAATCGCAAAAATGACAATTATGGAGATCTCTGATCTCGTAAAGGCAATGGAAGAAAAATTTGGTGTTTCCGCAGCAGCACCTGTAGCAGTTGCAGCAGCAGGCGCAGCAGCAGCTCCGCCTGAAGAGGAAAAGACAGAATTCGACGTTATCCTTGCAGCAGTTCCTGCAGACAAGAAGATTGCAGCTATCAAGGTTGTAAGAGAAGTTACAGGACTCGGACTCAAGGAAGCAAAAGAACTTGTTGAATCAGCTCCAAAAGCAATCAAGGAAGGCGCTTCCAAGGAAGATGCTGATGCTCTTAAGGCAAAACTTGAAGCAGCTGGTGCACAGGTTGAAATTAAATAATCACGCACTGATTATAACAAACATTTAAAAATTTTTTTCACGTTATAAGGGTTGGACTAATTTTTTAGTACAGCCCTATGTTTATCTATAGAATGTTATAAAATTAACATTTTGATCGAGGGAGGTATGACGAATGCTTGATAGAAAAAAAGCTATTAAGCGCCAATATGTAGGACGCGATTATCATGAGGTTATGGAAGTACCGAATCTTATCGATATCCAGTTGTCCTCCTATGAGAACTTTTTACAGCTTGATAAGATCAGAAAGGGTGAGAAGCTTGAGCTCAAGGGTCTGGAAGATGTTTTCCGGAGTGTTTTCCCTATAGAGAGCCAGGACGGAACAATGACTCTTCACTACGAGAACTATATTCTCGACGAAAAAAGTATCAAGCTTGATGAATTTGGGTGCAAGCAGAAAGGTGCTACCTATTCAATCCCTCTGAAAGCCAGAATCAGTCTCGAGAAAAGAGGCGGTATAGAAGACGGCGTTTTACAAGAGAAAGTTATTTACATCGGCGATATCCCGCTGATGACAGATAGAGGAACTTTTATCATCAACGGTGCGGAAAGAGTTGTTGTCAGCCAGATCCACAGAGCACCGGGTGTAGTTTTTTCCGATGAGAAGGGTGTATATTCTTCAAGAATCATCCCTTACAGAGGTTCATGGCTTGAGTTCGAGATCGAGAAAAAGAAAGAGCATATCTATGCCAGAATCGACAGGAAGAAAAGGATCCTCGGTACAATTTTCCTCAGAGCCCTGGGGTTTGAGACCAGAGAAGAGATCATAAAGCTTTTCTACAAGACTGAAAAAGTCAAGATTTATACAAAATCAGCAAAAAACGAACATTTGGAAGGCAAGGTACTTGCCAAGGCTATATACACAAAAGAAGAGGATGAAAACGGCAAGAAGAGGAAGCTCTACAGGGCAGGAGAGAAAGTAAAGCTTCATGATATCGACGAGCTCAAGCAGCTTGGTTTCAATGAAATCGAAATCATCGATTTCGAACATGAAGATTCACTTGATTCCACAATGATTCTCAAGTGCTTTGAATGGGAAGACCTGAAATACATAAACGATGAATCAGGTTCCGACGAGCTTACAAAGGACGAAGCCCTCAACATCGTATACTCAGTTCTCATGCCGGGCGAGCCTATGACTGTGGAAAATGCAGCCAAGGACCTCAATGCCATGTTCTTCTCAACCAGAAGATACGATCTCGGAAAGGTGGGCCGCTACAAGCTCAACATGAAGTACAAGAAGCCTTCCGACATTGCAGACGGACAGAACAACGACGGCAGGATTGACGATTCCGGTGAATCCGTTCTTACAAAAAACGACATCATCGAGACAATGAAGTTCCTTATCAATGTCTTTATCGGCAAGGAAAAGTTTGATGATATCGACCATCTCGGAAACAGACGCGTAAGATCTGTAGGCGAGCTTCTGGCCAACCAGCTGAAGGTTGCTTTCACAAGAATGGAGAGAATTGCCAAGGAGAGAATGTCCCTGAAGGATACAGACACAATCAGACCTCAGGATCTTATCTCCATCAAGCCTATCGGAGCTGCAGTCAAGGAATTCTTCGGTTCCAGCCAGCTTTCACAGTTCATGGATCAGGTAAACCCTCTTTCCGAGCTTACACATAAAAGAAGACTCAACGCTCTCGGTCCGGGAGGTCTTTCAAGAGACAGGGCAGGATTCGAGGTCAGAGACGTTCACTTCACACACTACGGAAGAATGTGTCCTATCGAGACTCCTGAAGGTCCGAACATCGGTCTTATCGTTTCCCTTGCCAACTATACCAAGGTAAATGATTACGGTTTCCTTGAGACACCTTACAGAAAGGTCATAAACGGAAAGGCAACAAAAGAGGTTCAGTATCTCAATGCCATGGAAGAGGAAAAATTTGTCATTGCCCAGGCCAACGCCCCTCTCAACGAGGACGGAAGCTTTGTCAACGACCAGGTTTCCATCAGGAAGGCCGGCGACTATTCCGCAAGATCTCCTGAAGAAATCAGATACATGGACGTATCTCCTAAGCAGGTAATTTCCGTATCAACCTCCCTGGTTCCTTTCATCGAGCATGACGATGCCAACAGAGCTCTCATGGGTTCCAACATGATGAGACAGGCTGTTCCGCTTCTTTTCCCTGAAGCACCAATTATCGGTACAGGTATGGAGGGAAGGACTGCTTATGACTCCGGAGTTGTGGTAAAGGCAAAGAGACCGGGAACTGTTTCCTATGTTTCCTCCACAAGAATTGAGATTACTCCTGAAGAGGCATCTGAAGAAAGAGATCTGTACAGACTTCAGAAATACCAGAGAACAAACCAGGATACATGCTTTTCACAGCGCCCTGTGGTTTCTCTCGGTGAAAAGGTTGAAGCCGGCGAGGTAATTGCCGACGGACCTGCTACAGACAACGGAGAACTGGCTCTCGGAAGAAACGTTCTGGTAGGATTCATTCCATGGAACGGATACAACTACGAGGATGCTATCCTGATTTCCGAAAAGGTAGTAAAGGAAGATATTTTTACTTCCATTCATATAAAAGAGCTTGCAGTAGAGATCCGCGAAACAAAGCTGGGTCCTGAAAAGCTTACAAGAGATGTTCCTAATACAAGTGAGAAGGCTCTTGAAAACCTGGATGAGGAAGGTATCATCAGAATCGGCTCCAGTGTCGATTCCAACGATATTCTGGTAGGAAAGGTAACTCCTAAGTCCGAAACAGAAACCACACCTGAATTCAGGCTTCTCAATTCCATCTTCGGTGAAAAATCCAAGGATGTAAGAGATACTTCCCTCAGGGTTCCGCACGGAACAAGCGGTATCGTTATTGATATCCAGCGTCTCAAGAGATCCGAGGGTGATGATCTCAGCCCGGGTGTCGAAGAGGTGGTGAAGATTCTCGTTGCAACAAAGAGAAAGCTCCGCGAAGGAGACAAGATGGCAGGACGCCACGGAAACAAGGGTGTTGTTTCCAGAATCCTTCCTGAAGAGGATATGCCGTTCCTGGCAGACGGTACCCCTATGGATATCTGTCTTAACCCTCTCGGTGTACCTTCCCGTATGAACCTGGGACAGCTCATGGAGGCCAGCCTCGGACTTGCAGGATGGGCTCTTGATGAAAAATATGCGGTACCTGTATTCCAGTCCGCAACCCATGAGATGATTTCCGAAAAACTGAAGCAGGGCGGAATGCCTGAGAACTCAAAGGCAATCCTTTACGACGGTCTCACAGGCGAGCCGTTTGAAAACCCTCTCATGATCGGATGTGTATATATGCTCAAGCTCCATCACCTTGTTGATGACAAGATGCATGCCCGTTCAACCGGTCCTTACTCACTGGTTACTCAGCAGCCTCTCGGAGGAAAGGCCCAGTTCGGTGGTCAGCGTCTCGGAGAAATGGAGGTATGGGCACTGGAGGCTTACGGTGCAGCCAACACACTGCAGGAGTTCCTTACAATCAAGTCTGACGACATGAACGGAAGAACAAAGACCTATGAAAATATCGTCAAGGGAGAACCGACTACACAGGCCGGTGTTCCTGAATCCTTCAACGTTCTCGTACAGGAGCTCAGAGGTCTTGCACTTGACATGTCTATCTGGGACGACAGGGAAAGACAGATTCCTCTTACCGAAAAGGATGAGGAAATTATCAATCAGCAGGGAACCAATTTTTAACGGAGTGGATGTTTATGATTAAAGATATGAATAATTTTGATAAGATTCTGATTAAACTTGCTTCTCCGGAGCTGATAAGAAAATGGTCATACGGTGAAGTAAAGAAGCCGGAAACTATAAACTACAGAACACTCCGTCCGGAAAGAGACGGTCTCTTCTGCGAGAAGATTTTCGGAACCACAAAGGAATGGGAATGCTACTGCGGAAAGTTCAAGTCTATCCGTTACAAGGGTGTTGTCTGTGACCGCTGTGGTGTAGAGGTTACACATTTCAAGGTCAGAAGAGAGAGAATGGGACATATCGAGCTTGCTTCTCCTGTTTCCCATATCTGGTACTACAAATCCGTTCCTTCAAGAATGGGAGTTCTTCTCGATCTTACAGTAGCTGCCCTCAGATCCGTACTTTACTATGAAAAGTACATTGTAATCGACGAGGGTGATACAGACCTCAAGAAAATGCAGCTTCTTTCAGAGGATGAATACAATGATGCCCAGGAGCTCTACGGCCAGAGATTTACTGCCGGTATGGGAGCCGAGGCAATAAGAACACTTCTCGAAGGACTTGACCTCAACGCGCTGGCAGATGAGCTTCGTGCAAAGATGGCCGGAAAAGGGGCAAAGGCTGACAAGAAATTCCTCAACAGACTGGAAATTGTTGAGCATTTCAGGGACTCCGGAAACAAGCCTGAATGGATGATCCTGAGTGTTATTCCTGTAATTCCGCCTGAGCTTCGTCCTATGGTACAGCTGGAGGGAGGCCGTTTCGCCACATCAGACCTTAACGATCTCTACAGGAGAGTCATCAACAGAAACAACAGACTCAAGAGACTCCAGGGACTTCTTGCTCCGGATATTATCATCAGGAACGAAAAGAGAATGCTCCAGGAAGCTGTTGATGCCCTTTTCGATAACTCAAAGAAGAAAAAGGTGGTAAAGGGCTCTGCAAACAGACCTCTTAAATCACTTTCCGACATGCTTAAAGGTAAGCAGGGACGTTTCCGTCAGAACCTGCTGGGTAAGAGAGTTGACTATTCAGGCCGTTCCGTAATCGTGGTAGGACCTGAACTTAAGCTCCATCAGTGCGGTCTTCCTGCAAAGATGGCTCTTGAGCTCTACAAGCCGTTCATTATCAAGAAGCTTGTTGAAAAGGAAATAGTATATAACATAAAGAAAGCCAAGACCCTTGTGGAAGAAGAGGCTGAAGAGGTATGGGGAGTACTTGACGAGGTAGTCAAGGAGCATCCGGTACTTCTGAACCGTGCCCCTACACTCCATCGTCTCGGTATCCAGGCCTTTGAGCCGGTACTGGTTCAGGGAAAGGCTATCAAGCTGCATCCTCTTGCATGTCATGCTTACAACGCTGACTTCGACGGAGACCAGATGGCTGTCCATCTTCCTCTTACCCAGGCTGCACAGATTGAGTGCTGGACTCTCATGATGTCCATCAACAACCTTCTGAACCCTGCAAACGGTATGCCTGTGGTATTCCCGTCACTTGATATGGTACTCGGTATCCACCAGCTTACCTCCATCAAGCCTAATGCAAAGGGAACAGGAAAGTATTTTACCTCATTTGATGAAGTTCTCATGGCTCTTGATGCAAAATCGGTAGAGTATCAGGCCCTGATCAACATCAAGATTGACGGAAAATATATCGAAACCACACCGGGCCGTCTTATTTTCAACGAGCGTCTCCCTAAGGAAGTGGGTTATCTCAACAAGACAGTAAGGGACAGTAACGGAAAGGTTATCAGCGAGGGCTACAAGGATAAGGAAATCAAGAAGCTTATCTTTGACTGCTACAAGGAGCACGGACCTGCAGTTACGGTTCAGTTCCTGGACGAGGTAAAGGCTCTCGGATTCAAATATGCAACAAAATTCGGTTCTACAATCAGTATGGCCGATATTCTCGTTCCTCCTGAAAAGAAGGATATCATCGAAAAATCCAACAAGGAAGTGGAAGATATCTACAAGCAGTACAATGACGGTGCAATCACTCAGGAAGAGCGTTACAACAAGGTTAAGGATATCTGGGGTAAAACCACAGAGGAACTTACAGACGTACTTATAGAAAGACTCAGGGAAGACAGACAGGGCTTCAACCCGGTTCACCTGATGACAAACTCAGGAGCCAGAGGTAGCCGTGCCCAGCTTCGTCAGCTGGCTGCAATGAGAGGTCTCATGCAGAAGCCTTCCGGAGAAATCATTGAGCTTCCTATCAAGTCAAACTTCAAGGAAGGACTTTCCATCATCGAGTTCTTCATCTCCACCAGCGGTGCAAGAAAGGGTCTTACCGATACAGCCCTCAAGACAGCAAATGCCGGTTACCTTACAAGACGTCTCGTCGATATCGCACAGGATGTGGTAATCAATGAAGATGACTGCGGTACAATCAACGGCAATGTAATCAGCGCCCTGAAGAAAGGAGACGAAGTAATTGAATCCCTCGCAAACAGAATTGTGGGAAGATTCACTCTCGAAAGGGTAAAGCATCCTATTACAGGTGAAATCATCATTGATGTAAACAAGGAGATCACAGAGGATAAGGCAAAGGAAATCGAAGATGCCGGAATCGAATCTGTAAGGATCAGAAGTGTACTCACCTGCGGTGCAAGATTCGGAGTCTGCAGAAAATGCTACGGAAGAAACCTTGCAAACAACAGAACTGTAGAAATCGGTGAAGCTGTAGGAATTATCGCTGCCCAGTCAATCGGTCAGCCTGGTACACAGCTTACAATGAGAACCTTCCATATCGGTGGTGCTGCACAGAAGGCAGGTGAGGACAACAGAGTCTGCCTGAAATACGATGTATATATAAGGAAGGTAAGTGGTAATACAGTCAAGCTTGAAAACGGAGATGTTCTCTTTACAAGAAAGGGAAGTCTTATCGTAAATAAAATTCTTATTGCCAGAGAACTGCGTGACGGTGATAAGCTCCTGGTTGAAGACGGACAGATGGTTATTCCGAATACACCTCTTATTCAGCGCGGCAAAGAGACAATATGTGCAACCAACAAGGCATATATCCATGTATTCGGCAATCAGCTCCTGTCATTGGCACATGAACAGAAGATCGAGATCAAAAACGGTTCTGAGCTGTTGAAAAATGAAGACACCTGTGTACCTGCAGGGGAGACAATAGCTAAGTTTGATCCGTTCTCTGAGCCTATCATTGCCGAATACAGCGGAACAATCAAATTCTCGGATATTATCCTCAATTCCACATTGAAAGAAGAAATCAATGCAGATACAGGAAATACAGAGAAGAAGATTCTTGACGGAGCTTCGGAGTCACTTCAGCCACGTATCACCATTGTTGATAAGAAAGGGACAGAACTTGCGGTTTATTACCTGCCGGGCGGAGCCTATCTCCAGGTTGAAGACGGCGACAAGGTAAAGGCAGGAAAAATGCTTGCCAAGCTGCTTAAGGAAAGCATCAAGTCATCCGGAGACATCACCGGAGGTCTTCCTAGAGTTGAAGAGCTTTTTGAGGCAAGAATTCCGAAAAACCCTGCTGTTCTGGCTCAGATTACCGGATTGGTAAAGTTCGGTCAGCTCAGCAAAGGCAAGAGAACAATCATTGTTACAGATGACAGAGGCAGGGAGTTCAAGCATCTTGTTCCTCTCAGCAAGCATCTTCTCGTAAGGGACGGTGACCTTGTGGAGGCAGGAGACGAACTGTGTGAAGGAGAAAAGGATCTCCATGACATTCTCGATATCCTGGGAGAAAATGCTCTCCAGTCATACCTTATGAATGAGGTTCAGGCTGTGTACAGGAATCAGGGTGTAGGAATCAATGACAAGCACCTGGGAGTTATCATCCACCAGATGATGCGCAAGGTTGAGATTGTCCATGTCGGCGATACAAAATTTATCCAGGGTCATTATGAAGACAAGTTCTCTTTCCAGAAGGAAAATGAGCGTGTTATCGCCGAAGGTGGTGAACCTGCCATTGCAAAACCTCTGCTTCTCGGTATAACAAAGGCAGCTACTACAGTAGATTCATTCCTTTCTGCAGCTTCATTCCAGGAAACCACAAAGGTTCTTACAAATGCAGCTATTGCAGGAAAATCCGACTACCTCAGAGGTCTCAAGGAAAACCTCCTTATCGGACATCTGATTCCGGCCGGAACAGGAAACAAGACCTACCGGAAGATCAAGCTGTATGATGACCAGAATGAAGATCTGGATGTTACAGTTCAGAATATCATCGAGGCCAGGAAAAGAGCTGAACAGGAAGCAGCTGAAAAAACTCAGGTACAGCTGCCTGTGGAAGAGCTTTGATAAAACTATTGTGGGGTATTTTTGCCCCACTTGACTTTTTTCGGATGGATTGTTAATCTAAAGTTCGGAAAATAACGAAATTATATATAGGAGAATTGTTGCTAAATGCCTACAATAAATCAGTTAATCAGAAAAGGCAGAAAGACGGTTAATAAAAAGACCAAGTCCCCTGCTCTTGAAAGCTGTCCTCAGAAAAGAGGCGTATGTACAAGAGTTATGACTGTAACACCTAAAAAGCCTAACTCAGCTTTGAGAAAAGTTGCCAGAGTAAGACTTTCCAATGGTATCGAAGTTACAGCTTATATCCCTGGTATCGGACATAACCTGCAGGAACACTCCGTTATCCTCCTGAGAGGCGGTAGAGTAAAGGACCTTCCTGGAGTTAGATATCACATCATCAGAGGTGCTAAAGATACTCTCGGTGTTGAAGACAGAAAAAGATCACGTTCTAAGTACGGAACAAAGAAACCAAAGGCTTGATAAAAGGATTTATAGATGTCTAGAAGAAGTGGTGCTACAAAAAGGGATTTTATTCCGGATCCAAGATACGGAAGTACTGTTGTTGCAAAATTCATTACACGCATGATGTTTGACGGAAAGAAGTCAATCAGCACAAAAATCATGTACGATGCAATGGATTTTCTCGGAAGGAAAACTGATAAGGCTCCTATGGAAGCATTGGAAACAGCATTGGAAAATGTTAAACCTATGGTTGAAGTTAAATCAAGAAGAGTCGGCGGTTCAACATATCAGGTTCCGATGGAAATCAGAGAGTCAAGACGCGAGGCTCTTGCCATGAGATGGCTTATCCAGGCTTCAAGATCCAGAAACGGAAAAACAATGGGCGATAAGCTCGGTGCTGAGCTGCTTGATGCATTCAACTCAACAGGTACAGCATACAAGAAAAAAGAAGATACTCATAAGATGGCAGAAGCCAACAAGGCATTCTCCCATTACAGATGGTAAATTATTGATTTTCTCACAGTTGGTCTTGTCAAAAAAGACCGATTGTGTTAAAACATTAATAATATGGTCGCTTTGTGGAGCGACTATTATGCATTTGGTTGATCCAAACCAATTGCTCAAAACTATTGAATGATAGTTGACGAGTGGTAAGGTGGTGAACCGCTTCTAATTTATTGCTTTTGTTATTAGCGTCGTTCATCATTATTACACCTCAAAATCAAAACAACTGTTTTCTGTTCGTGGTCAGGTGAATCTGCCGACAGAAACCGGAATTATAGTTTTATTTATCTTTAAGGAGGAAAACTAATGGCAAAAGAGAAGTTTGAAAGGTCAAAACCCCACATTAATGTCGGAACAATCGGACACGTAGACCACGGTAAGACCACACTCACAGCAGCGATTTCCATGTACTGTGCTGCAAAACAGGGTGGAAAAATAATGAATTACGATGATATCGATAATGCACCGGAAGAAAAGGCTAGAGGTATCACCATCAATACAAGACACATCGAGTACGAATCAGCAAACAGACACTACGCTCATGTAGACTGTCCGGGCCATGCTGACTATGTTAAGAACATGATCACAGGTGCTGCACAGATGGACGGTGCTATTATCCTTTGTGCTGCAGACTCCGGTCCTGAACCACAGACAAGAGAGCACATCCTTCTTGCAAGACAGGTAGGTGTTCCAAAACTTATCGTATTCCTTAACAAGATGGACCTTGCTGACCCAGAACTCGTAGACCTCGTAGAAATGGAAGTTCAGGAACTCCTCGAAAAGTATGATTTCGATCCAGAATGTCCTATTATCAGAGGATCCGCTTTCGAAGCTATGTCAAACCCATCAGATCCTGAAAAGACAAAATGTATCCAGGAGCTCCTCGATGCAATGGACACATACTTCCCTGTTCCTGAAAGAGCTATCGACAAGCCTTTCCTTATGCCTGTTGAGGATATCTTCTCTATTTCAGGTAGAGGTACAGTAGCTACAGGTAGAATCGAAAGAGGTATCATCAAGGTTGGTGATGAAATCGAAATCGTAGGTATCAGAGAAACAAAGAAGTCTGTTGTAACAGGTGTTGAAATGTTCAACAAGACAATGGATCAGGGAGAAGCAGGAGACAACGTAGGTATCCTCCTCAGAGGTGTTGACAAGAAAGACATCGAAAGAGGACAGGTTGTCGCTAAGCCTGGTACAATTACTCCACATAAGAAGTTCAAGGGAACAATTTACTGCCTTACAAAGGAAGAAGGTGGACGTCACAACCCATTCTTCACAGGATACAGACCACAGTTCTATTTCAGAACAACTGATATCACAGGTACAGTAACACTTCCTGCAGACAAACAGATGGTTATGCCTGGTGACAACGTAGAGCTTACTGTAGAGCTCATTTACCCAATCGCTATGGAGAAGGGACTTAGATTCGCTATCCGTGAGGGTGGTAAAACTGTAGCATCCGGCCAGGTAACTGAAGTTATCGAATAATTGAATCGCCCTCCGTCAAGGCGGAGGGTAATTTTTTCAGGAGAAAGTAATAATGGCTGAAGAAAGGATTAGAGTAAGGCTCAGGGGATTCGATATCGAACTCATTGATCAGAGTGCAAAATCAATTGTACAGACAGTTGTAAAAGCCGGTGCAAAAGTTGCCGGACCGATTCCGCTGCCTACAAAAATCAGTAAATATACTGTTCTTAAATCTCCGTTTGTAAACAAGAAGTCTAGAGAACAGTTTGAAATGAGAACTCACAAAAGATTGATTGATATTTATGAACCTACAGCACCGGTAATGGATGCACTCATGAAGCTTGAGCTCCCTGCAGGTGTAGATGTAGAAATTAAACAGTGATTGGGGTGATGAGATTATGATCGGGTTGATAGCAGAAAAAGTTGGAATGACTCAGGTATTTGATGAAAACGGAGTACTCACACCTGTTACAGTAGTTAAAGTTGACGAAAATACAGTTGTTGGCGAAAGAACAGCTGAGAAAAACGGATACAATGCAATTGTACTCGGATACGGCAATATCAAGAAAAACAAAGTTACAAAGCCTTATGCGGGACAGTTTGCCGAAGGAATTGAACCTACAAAAAAACTTATTGAAATCCGTGACTACGAAATTGAATGCAAAGCCGGCGATAAGCTCGGCATCGAAGTTTTTGCCGATATTGATATGGTTGATGTAATCGGCACTTCCAAAGGTAAAGGATTCCAGGGTGTTATGAAACGTCACAATTTCGGTGGCGGTAGAGCGACACATGGTTCAAAATTCCACAGACAGAACGGTGGTATCGGTATGTCATCTACTCCTTCTAAAATTCTGAAGGGCCTTAAGATGGCGGGAAGAATGGGCAGTGACAGAGTAACTGTTCAGAATCTTAAAGTTGTTAAAGTTGACGCTGAAAAGAAAGTGATTCTTATTGCTGGAGCTGTTCCGGGTGCAGCAAAAAGTTTGGTACTTGTCAGAAAATCAATAAAGTAGACGAAGAGGAATAAACATGGAAGCTAAGGTCTTCTCAGTAAAAGGTGAAGAATTACGGACAATTGAACTTGATGACAATGTTTTTAAGTGCGAAATAAGTGACGGAACTATTTATTACGCAATCAATAATGAACTTGCCAATTTGAGAGTTGGATGTGCTTGTACAAAGGGCAGATCCGAGGTTAGCGGAAGCACATCAAAGCCATGGAGCCAGAAGGGAACAGGCCGTGCCAGAGCTGGTCGCAAAAGAAGTCCGTTGTGGGTTGGCGGTGGAGTTGTATTTGGTCCAAAACCAAGAGATTACAGCTACAAAATGCCTAAAAAGATGAAAAGACTTGCAATGAAATCTATTCTCAGCATGAAAGTGCTCGAAAACAGATTTAAGATTGTAGAAGATTTTACTGTTGAAAGTGGAAAGACAAAGGACATAGTTTCAGTTCTTAAAAATCTTGTTCCTGCAGAAAGAACAGTTGTTATTCTGAAGGATGATGATGCCATGATCAAAAGAGCTGGAAGAAACCTCCCTTGGGTTTCATTTCTTTCATATAACAGATTAAGAGCACATGATCTTTTCTACGGAAAGAACGTGCTTGCACTTGAAACTGCTGCTCTTGAACTGAACAATTTTTTCAAGGACTAAGGGGTAGCATATATGGTATTAGAAAATATTCTTATTGAGCCTGTTGTTACAGAAAAAACTAACATCATGAGAGAAGAGAATGCAATGAAATATGCATTCAAGGTTCTTCCTGATGCAAACAAGCTCCAGATCATGGAAGCTGTTGAGAAGGTTTTCGGTGTTAAGCCTACCGCATGCAACGTACTGTGGGTTAAAGGCAAGAAAAAGACAACAAGAACAAGATCAGGCTACAGAATCGGTGAAAAATCATCATGGAAGAAAGCCATCGTAACACTGGCTCCTGGTGACAAGATAGATATGTTTGAAGGTGTGTAAATAAAGGGGCATATAGATGGGCATTAAGAAATATAAACCTATTACACCGGGTTTGCGTTTTAAAGCAACACTTGATTTTTCAGAACTTACAACAGACAAGCCTGAGAAATCACTTACATCCGGCTTTGCTGGCAAGGCCGGTAGAGGTGCTTCCGGCAGAATCAGCGTAAGACGCAGAGGCGGCGGACACAAAAGAAGATACAGAGTTATCGATTTCAGACGCGACAAGTACGGCGTTCCTGGAAAGGTAGCTACAATTGAATATGATCCAAACAGAAGCGCTAACATCGCTCTTATCAACTATGCTGACGGAGAAAAGAGATATATTCTTGCTCCTAAAGGACTTGCATGCGGAGATACAGTACAGAGCGGAAGCACAGCTCCTATCAAGGTAGGAAACGCACTTCCACTTGAAAACATCCCACTCGGTGTTGCAATCCACAACGTAGAGCTTGTTTACGGAAAGGGCGGACAGCTTGTAAGATCAGCCGGAATGAGTGCTCTGGTTGTAGCCAAAGAGGGTGACTATGTAACACTCAGACTTCCTTCTTCGGAAATGAGAATGGTATTCAAGAAATGTATTGCCACAATCGGAGAAGTAGGAAACGAAGAGCACATGAACATCTCTCTCGGTAAGGCCGGAAGAAGCAGATGGCTGGGTAGAAGACCAAAGGTAAGAGGTGTTGTAATGAACCCTGTTGACCATCCACACGGAGGTGGTGAAGGTAAGACAGCATCCGGTCGTAATCCTGTTACACCATGGGGTCTTCCTACTAAGGGTTACAAGACCAGAAAGAAGAGAAAGCTTTCCGGTAAATTTATAGTAAACAGACGTAAGTAGGAGTAAGTTGTGTCTAGATCAATAAAAAAAGGACCATTCATTGAGAAGAAACTCTATAAGTTGGTTGAAAATGGAAAATCATCTGACAAGAAGATGATCAAGACATATTCCAGATGTTCAACTATCATTCCTGAAATGGTTGGTTTTACAGTATCGGTTTACAATGGAAAAACATGGGTTCCTGTTTATGTAACAGAAAACCTTGTTGGTCATAAACTTGGAGAATTCTCCCCTACAAGAATCTACCGGGGACATTCTTCCGATAGTAAAGCAAAGAAATAAGCGGCTGTGGAGATAGATTGATATGGAAGAGAAAAAAGGATACAGAGCTGTCGGTAAATACCTCATGGCTTCACCAAAAAAGGTTCGCCCGATAGCAGATCTGATCAGAAGAAAACCTTACACTGAGGCTCTCGCAAAGCTTGAAGTTATCCCTAACAAGGGTGCAAGAATGCTTAAGAAGGTTCTTATGTCTGCAGCAGCAAATGCACTGAATCAGAATAAGAAACTTGATGAAGAGATGCTTTACGTAAAAGAGCTCCAGGTAAATGAAGGACCTAGACTTAAGAGAGTCTGGGCAAGAGCAAAAGGTAAAAGAGATATTCTTTTGAGAAGAATGAGTCATATTATCGTTGTTGTTGATGAAGTAGCTAAGGTGGGGGAATAAGTTGGGACAGAAAGTTAATCCAGTTGGCTTGAGACTCGGAGTAAATAAAACCTGGAAGTCTAAATGGTATGTTGATCCTCGTGAATATGCTCAGACACTTCATGAAGATCTTATTATAAGAAAAGAGCTTGAAAAATGTCCTGAAACAAAGGGAGCTGAAATTTCAGAGGTTGAAATTATCAGACAGCCACAGAGAATTACAGTAGTGATTGAAACATCAAAGCCTGGAGTTCTCATTGGTGCAAAAGGAGCTACAATCGAGAAAATCGGTGAAAGGCTTCAGAAAGTTGCAGGAAAGAAAATCCAGCTCAAGATTAAAGAGCTTAAAAAGCCTGAAGTAAATGCACAGCTTATTGCTTTCAATGTAGCAAGACAGCTTAAGTCAAAAAGTTCTTTCAGAAAAGTTCTGAAACAGTGCGTAAGCGGAGCTATGAGAGGCGGCGCTCAGGGAATCAAGATCAGAATTGCGGGAAGACTTGCCGGAGCAGAAATGGCAAGAGTTCAGCAGCATAAGGAAGGTCGTATTCCACTGCATACATTCCGTGCCGATATCGATTACGGTTTTGCTGAAGCAAATACAACTTTCGGTCTTATTGGTGTAAAAGTCTGGGTTTTCAACGGCGAAATACTCAAGAGAGATATGAAAGAAGATGCAGGTCAGGTTCTTGTTAAGAAAAAAGCAAGAAAAGCTGTAGGTCAAGGAGAGTAAGTCATGCTTAGTCCAAAACGTACTAAATATAGAAAAAGAAACCGCAGCAGCGGAAGCTTGACTGGAAATGCACACAGAGGAAATACAATTTCATTCGGCGACTTCGGTCTGGTTGCACTTGAACCAAAGTGGATCACAAACAGACAGATTGAGGCAGCCCGTGTTGCAATGACCAGAACTATCAAGAGAGGTGGTAAGGTCTGGATCAGAATTTTCCCTGACATGCCTTACACAAAGAAACCTGCCGAAACCAGAATGGGTAAAGGTAAGGGATCCCCTGAACATTGGGTAGCAGTTGTAAAGCCTGGAATGGTAATGTTTGAAATGGGCGGCGGCGTTTCTCCGGAACTTGCAAGACAGGCTATGGAGCTCGCAGGAGATAAATTGCCGATAAAAACAAAATTTGTAGAAAGAAGGGACATGGAGTAAACTATGAAAAACAGCTATAAAGAACTTACACATGAAGAACTTCTTGCTAAATATGAAGAACTGAAAAAGAAATATATGGATTTGAGATTCAAGACAGTTCTTGGTCATCTAGAGAATCCTGTTGAAAAAAGGACTATCAGAAGACAGATTGCCAGGATTAAGACACTTATCCATGAAAAAAATCTTGGAATAAGGTAGGAGAACTGACATGGAAAATAAAATTATCGGCAAGAAAATTTATACAGGTCTTGTTGTCAGCGATAAAATGGAAAAGACAATCGTTGTTGCTATTGTTACTAAGACACTTCACAGATTGTACAAGAAATATGTCGTTAGAACCAAGAAAGTTAAAGCTCATGATGAACTGAACGAAGCACATATCGGAGATACTGTAAGAGTTATTCAGTCAAGACCGATCAGTAAGGAAAAGTGCTGGAAGCTTCTCGAAATTGTAGAGCGGGCTAAATAATCAAGGTTGATGTTAAGGAGTGTATTTAAGATATGATACAGATGCAGACATATCTGAATGTAGCAGATAATAGCGGAGCTAAAATCGTACAGTGTATCAAGGTTCTTGGCGGAAGCCACAAGAATACAGCCGGAATCGGAGAGATCATTGTAGTAGCTGTAAAAGATGCTATTCCTAATTCACCTATCAAGAAGGGTGATGTGCATAAGGCAGTTATTGTCAGAACAACCAGTAAGATCAGAAGAAATGACGGAACTTACATCAGATTTGATGACAATGCCTGTGTAATTCTGGATGCAAGTCTTGCACCTAAGGGTAAGAGAATTTTTGGACCAGTTGCGAGAGAACTCAGAGATGTAGATCAGATGAAGATTATTTCTCTTGCTCCGGAAGTACTTTAGGAGATTTGTATGGAAACAGCTAAATATAAATTGAAGAAGGAAGATCAGGTTAAGGTTATTGCCGGAAAGGAAAAAGGAAAATCCGGTAAGATTCTTAAGATTGACCGCGAAAAAGGAAAGGTTGTAGTAGCCGGTCTTAACATGGTTAAGAAAGCTCAGAAGCCAAGAAAGCAGGGCGACAAGGGCGGTATCATCGACATCGAGGCTCCAATCGCAATTTCCAATGTAATGATTGTTTGTAAAAAATGCGGACCTACCAGAATCGGACTTGAAGGTGAAGGTAAACAGAAAGTGCGCAAGTGCAAAAAATGTGGGGAAGTACTGTAATGAGCAATAAAGAACCTAATCTTAAGATTAAATATAAAAAGGTTGCTGAAGAGCTTTTTAAGGAGTTCGGCTACAAGACAGTAATGCAGATTCCAAGAATCGAAAAAGTAGTTGTAAGCATCGGATGCGGAGACGCTATCGAAAACAAGAAGCTTCTCGATGCTGCAGTACAGGAGCTTGGACTGATTACCGGCCAGAAGCCTATCAAGACAAAAGCAAAGAAATCTATTGCAAACTTCAAGTTGAGAGAAGGCTACGAAATCGGAGCTAAGGTTACTCTCAGAAGTCAGTATATGTGGGAGTTCCTTGACAGACTTCTTAACGTTGCTCTGCCACGTGTAAAAGACTTCAGAGGTGTTAATCCTAACGCATTTGACGGCCGCGGTAACTACTCACTGGGAATCAAAGAGCAGATTATTTTCCCTGAAATCGACTTCGACAAGATCGAAAGAGTCAGCGGACTTAATATTGCTATTGTTACTACAAGCAATACAGACCAGGAAGCTAAGAGCTTGCTGACCAAGCTTGGAATGCCTTTTAGGAAGTAGGGGTTATAGATGGCTAAAAAATCAATGATCGTTAAGGCTCAGAGACAGCCGAAATTTATGACTAGGAAAGTAAACAGATGCCTCATTTGCGGTAGACCGAGAGGCTATATGAGAGATTTCCAGATGTGTAGAATTTGCTTCAGAAAACTTGCAAGCAAAGGTTTAATACCTGGTGTAACAAAATCGAGTTGGTAAGGGAGAAAGTAGATGGCAGTATCGGATCCTGTTGCAGATATGCTTACAAAAATAAGAAATGCCAGTCGTGCAGGTTTTGAAAAAGTAGATGTTGTTCCTTCAAAACTTAAACTTGAAATAGTTAAGGTTCTCAAGAACGAGGGATATATCAAGAATTTCAAGAAAGTACAGCAAGACGGTAAGAATTTTATAAGACTCTTTCTTAAATATGATGAAATGGAAAATCCAATCATTCATGATATTGAAAAGATCTCAAAGCCCGGAAGAAGAATTTATTCCGGCTATAAGAAAATGCCTAGAATCAAGAACGGCTACGGAACAGTTGTGGTTTCTACTTCCGCAGGTGTAACAACCGGAAAGAAGGCTACAGAAAAAATGGTCGGCGGAGAGCTGATCTGTTCAATTTGGTAGGAGTTGGGATATGTCACGTATTGGAAAATTACCGATTCAGTTGCCAGCCGGCGTTAAGGTTACAACAGCAGACAACATTGTAACTGTAGAAGGCCCAAAGGGTAAGCTGAGTCAGAGTTATGCACCTCAGATCACTATTACTGTAAATGACAACATGGTTGTTGTTGAAAGAGCTGATGAACTGAAGGAAACAAGATCATATCATGGACTTTACCGCAGCCTCGTAAAGAATATGGTTATCGGAGTATCAGAAGGTTACAAGAAGACCCTGGTTATCACCGGTGTTGGTTACAAGGCTGAAGTTCAGGGAAAGATTCTCCTGCTCAACCTCGGCTATTCCACACAGATCATGTACTCAATTGCAGACGGTCTTACAATCGCATGCGATGGTCCTAACAAGATTATCGTATCTGGAATTGACAAGCAGCTTGTAGGACAGACATGTGCCGAAATCAAGTCTCTCAGACCTGTTGAACCTTACAAAGGAAAGGGAATCAAGTTTGAAAATGAGTTCGTAAGACGCAAGGTCGGAAAATCAGGTACAAAATAGGATAGGATGATATGAAGAAGTTAATTGAGGGAAATAAAAGACGCATTCGCCGCAAGAAAAGCATCCGTGCCAAGATCAGCGGTACTTCGGAAAGACCAAGACTTTCCATCTTCAAAAGCAATTGCCATATCTATATCCAGGCTATTGATGATGTAGAAGGAAGAACATTGGTTTCTGTTTCCAACCTGGAAAAGGATCTTCTCGAGGTTAAATCCACCGTTGAAGGTGCAAAGAAACTCGGACAGATTGCCGGTGAAAGATTGAAAGAGAAAAATATTGGAACAGTAGTTTTCGACAGAGGTGGATATATCTACCACGGAAAGGTGAAGGCTATTGCAGACGGTGCCAGGGAAGCCGGAATCATTTTCTAGGGGGACGATGTGGATCAGGAAAAAGAATTTGTAGAAAAACTGATAAAGCTGAACAGAGTTGCCAAGGTAGTAAAGGGTGGTAGAAGATTCTCATTCTCAGCCCTGGTTGTTGTCGGAGACAAGAACGGATCTGCCGGATATGGTTTCGGAAAGGCAAACGACGTTTCAGATGCTATTAGAAAAGCTGTTGATAAGGCCAAGAAAAACCTTATCAAGGTTCCTTTGAAGAATAACACAATTCCACACTCAGAAATGTGTGAATTCAAGAGTGCCAAGGTTATTATCAAACCGGCTGCTCCCGGTACAGGTGTAATTGCCGGAGGTCCGGTAAGAGCTGTAATGGAAGCTGTTGGTGTACATGACATTCTCAGCAAGTCACTCGGTTCAAAGAACAGCATTAATATTGTAAAGGCAGTATTCAGCGGACTTGAAAATCTCATGGATGCTAAGAAGATTGCCAATGACAGAGGCAAGACTCTGAAAGATATGTGGAGTTGACAATGGCTGGTAAAATCAGAATTGAATTAATCAAAAGTACAATCGGCAAAAAGCCTAACCAGGTTAAGACAGTTAAGGCTCTCGGACTCAATAAGATCAACTCTTATGTAGTTCTCGATACCAACCCTGCAATCCTCGGTATGGTAAGAACTATCAGTCATCTTGTTAAGGTTGAGGAGATTTAAGCTATGTCTGATATTATGATCAAGGTTCCTTACGGAGCAAACAAAAACAGAAAGAAAGTCGGACGCGGCCCGGGCAGCGGTCTCGGCAAGACATCAGGCAAAGGACATAAGGGTCAGAATGCAAGATCCGGCGGCGGTGTACGTCCTGGATTTGAGGGTGGACAGCTCCCACTGTACAGAAGAATCTCCAGAAGAGGTTTCTCTAACTACCCATTCAAGAAAACCTTTACAGTCGTTAACGTTGCAGATCTTGATGTTAAATTCAACGACGGAGAGACAGTTACATGGGAAGGACTTGTTGAAAGAAGACTTATCAAGGCTTCAGATGTTCTCGTAAAGATTCTCGGTGACGGAGACGTTACAAAGAAGCTTACAATTGAAAATCTCGACATGTCTGCATCCGCAAAAGAAAAAATTGAAAACGCAGGTGGAAAAGTAATTCTGGAAGAATTAGGTAGGTAATATGGCTGGCAATCCACTTGTAGATGTATTCAGAATTAGAGATTTACGGCAGAGACTCATTTTTACTTTTGCTGTCCTGATTGTATTCAGAATCGGAGCAACAATTCCAATTCCTGGAATTAATGTAAATGCTCTGCAGTTGTACTATCTGACAGCACAGAGCTCCGCTAGCGGAGTTATCGGCTTTGCTGATTATATCGATTTTTTTGCTGGTGGTGGTTTTAAAAACTTTTCCGTATTCATGCTTGGAATTATGCCATATATTTCCATGTCAATTATCATGCAGCTTCTTATTCTTGTTTTCCCGAAACTCAAGAAGATTTCAATGGAAGACGGCGGCAGAAAGAAGATTGCAAGATATACAAGATACGGAACAGTTATCGTATGTCTTATTCAGTCCTATGCGGCAACAGTTTATGCAAGACAGATTCCTGATGCGGTTACAATGTCAAGACTGGCATATTCGCTTATCGCGATTGTAACAGTAACAACAGGAAGTATGCTCCTTGTATGGATGGGTGAGCAGATTACCCAGCGCGGTGTAGGAAACGGTATCTCTCTCCTGATTTTTGCCGGTATCGTGGCAAGAATGCCTGAAGCATTCATCGTCCTTTTCGGCAGGATCAGAACCAAGGATATCAACCCTGTATTCATGATTGTTGTGCTTGCAATGTTTGTCGTTGTAATAGCTCTGGTCATCTACGAACAGCAGGGACAACGAAAGATTCCTGTGCATTATGCAAAGAGAGTAGTCGGAAGAAGGATGTACGGCGGACAGAATACATATATTCCGTTCAAAATTAACCCATCAGGTGTTATTCCGGTTATTTTTGCATCTTCAGTAATGACATTCCCACTCCAGATTCTCGGAGGCTTAGGTGTAAAGATCAGATGGATGGGCACATTGGCCTATTGGTTCAGACCTTCAGGCTGGCTCTACCTTACAGTGTACACACTGCTTATTATCTTTTTTGCTTATTTCTATACTCAGGTAACACTGAACCCTACAGAAATTTCAAAACAGATCAGAGAGAACGGAGGTTCTATTCCAGGTATCAGATCTGAGAAAATGGAAGCTTATCTTCAGAGAATTTTGAACAGGATAGTTCTGGCCGGTTCATTATTCCTTGCTTTTATCGCACTTATCCCTACACTGGTGCAGATAATTTTCAACTTTCCGAGTCAGGTTGCGATGCTTATGGGCGGAACATCATTGTTGATTATGGTTGGAGTCGATCTTGACTTTATGTCCCAGATTGAAGGTCATATGAAAATGCACCATCATGACGGAATCGTAAAGAAGGGCAGGATCAGGTCCAGAAATTTATAAACCATTTTAAATGGTAGATTGAAGGATTTTCAAAGAGGAGTGATATGAAAGTCAGAGTGAGTGTAAAACCTTTGTGTGAAAAATGCAAAGTAATCAGAAGAAAAGGTGTTCTGAGAATTGTTTGTCAGAATCCAAAACATAAACAAAGACAGCGCTAAGGGGAGAAATTAAAAGATGGCAAGAATTGCGGGTATTGACCTTCCCAACAAGAGTGCAAAAATTGCACTGACATATATTTATGGTATCGGCAGAACTTCAGCAGTAGAAATCTGCGAAAAGACTGGTATTGATAAGGACATCAAGATCAACGATCTTACACCTGAACAGGTAAACAACCTCAGAAAGGTTATTGAAACCGAATACAAGGTTGAGGGTCGTCTCAGATCAGAGATTGCTCTTAATATCAAGCGTTTGATGGATATCGGATGTTACCGCGGTCTCAGACACAGAAAGGGACTCCCGGTAAGAGGCCAGAGAACAAAGACCAATGCACGTACAAGAAAAGGCAAGAAGAAGACTGTTGCCGGAAAGAAGAAGTAAGGATTGGAGGAAGTAAGTGGCTACTGTAAAAAAGAAAAAAGATAAAATTTCAGTATTCAGCGGAAATGTATACATCAAGGCAAGCTTTAACAACACAATTGTTACAGTAACTGACCTGATGGGAAATGCAATTTCATGGGCAAGTGCCGGCGGACTCTCTTTCAGAGGAGCTAAGAAATCTACTCCTTACGCTGCTCAGACAACAGCTGAAACAGCTGCAAAGAAGGCAATGGACTACGGTCTCAGAGAAGTAAACGTTTTCATCAACGGACCTGGTGTTGGAAGAGAATCAGCTATCAGATCTTTGGGTGGACTGGGACTTAAGGTACTTTCAATCAGAGACGTTACACCGATTCCACACAACGGATGTCGGCCTAAGAAAACCAGAAGAGTGTAATTGAGGTAAAATCAGATGGGAAGATATATAGGACCAACCTGCAGATTGTGCAGAACAGAAAAGAGAAAACTTATGCTTAAGGGTGAACGCTGTAACTCAGCAAAATGCCCTATAGCTAAGAAAAAAGAGGCTCCTGGAAAAGCAGCAAAGGCAAGAAGCGGAAAGCTTTCCGACTACGGTCTGCAGCTCAGAGAGAAACAGAAGCTCAGAAAGATTTACGGTATGCTTGAGAAGCAGTTCAAGCTTACATTTGACGAAGCTAACAGAGAAAAAGGTAAGACAGGTGAAAACCTTATTACTCTTCTCGAAAGCAGACTGGACAACATTGTTTACAGACTCAGATTTGCTTCTTCCAGAAATCAGGCAAGACAGCTTGTAAACCACGGGCATATTCTTGTAAACGGAAAGAAGACAGATATTCCTTCTTATCTCGTTAAGGCAAATGACGTGATTGAAATCAAGGAATCAAGCAAGAAATCTGAAGTTATTAAGGAAAGTCTCAAGGAATTCTCAAAATCAGGCGTTATGCCTTGGTTGGAAGTAGATCCTGATAATATGAAAGGTGTAGTAAAGGCACTGCCGCTTAGAAGCGAAGTTGTTGACTTGGCTGATATTAACGAGCAGTTGATCGTCGAACTTTATTCGAGGTAATTAGATGGCAAGAAAAAACCTTTTAAAGGGATTCAAGAAGCCTTCAGGTTTATCACTGGAACCGGGTGAGGTAACCCGGGACTACGGAAAATTTATTGCCGCTCCGTTTGAGAGAGGATATGCCGCCACAATCGGTAACTCCATGAGACGCATTCTCCTCTCCTCAATCCAGGGATATGCTGTTGTTGCTGTTTACATCACTTGTTATAAAGATGGCACACCGCACATCATTTCAAGTGAGTTTGAATCTATCCCCGGCGTAGTTGAGGATACTCCTGAAATTATCAACAACCTCAAGGAGCTCTGCATAACTCTTACTGATGATTCAGAAGACAGAGTTATCTTTCTCCCTGACCTTACAAACAGGGTAATTACAGGAAAGGATCTGGAAATTGACTCAAATATCAGAGTTGAGAACAAGGATCTCAAAATCGCTACACTGATGGAAGATGCTCATATCGATCTTGAAATCCAGGTGTCCCTCGGAAGAGGTTATATTCCTGCCGAAGTGAATGAAAAGTATATCGAAAAAATAGGAACAATTCCAATCGACGGAATTTTCTCACCGGTAAAAAGGGTACGCTACTCCTGGGAAAATACAAGAGTCGGCAGCAGAAATGATTATGAGAAGCTTATTCTTGAAGTTTGGACAGATGGAACCATTGCACCGATAGATGCTGTAGCGGAAGCTGCTAAGATAGCTAAGGATCATTTTACTATTTTCATTAACTTTGATGAGAAAGAAATCGGATGTGATGAAGAAGTCGATGAAAATGAAGAAAAAATCAGGCAGTTTTTGGCAACACCTGTAAGTGAACTTGAGCTTTCCGTAAGAGCAAGCAATTGTCTCAACAAGGCAAAGATTGCTACACTGGGAGAATTGACTGTTAAGACTGAGGAGGATATTCTCAAGACAAGAAACTTCGGAAGAAAATCTCTTGCTGAAATCAAGGGTAAACTTGCTGAATGGGGTCTTACTCTCGGTATGACAGATTACAGCAATTTAAAAATTAAACCAAAAACACCACAGAAGGAAAACAAAGATGAAGCATAAATCAGGTTTTAATGCACTTAACATGAAAAGTGCCCGCAGAAAAGCGGTAAAGAGAAGCATGGTTACCTCTGTTTTTAAATATGAAAGAATCAAGACAACTAAGGCAAGAGCTCTTGAAATCAGAAGAATGGCTGAAAAGATGATTACCAGAGCAAAAGCTGATTCTGTTCATAACCGCAGAGTTATTGCTGAAGATATCAAGGATGAAGCAGTACTTGCAAAGCTGTTTGTAGATATTGCTCCTAGATTCGCAACAAGAAACGGTGGTTACACAAGAATCATCAAACTTGGCAGAAGAAACAACGATGCTGCAGAAGTAGTTCTTCTTGAGCTTGTAGACAGAAAAGTAAAAGAGAAGAAAGAAAAAAAAGAAAAGGCTAAGAAGCCTGAAGCAAAAGCTCCTGCAAAAGAGAACTGATATTGAGGGGAAGTTAAGGCTTCCCCTTATTTTTATCTGCCTATGGACTATACATCATTACGCAGAACCCGCCTTGAAAAAATCAAAGGACGTTATGTTCCGGGAAGCAGCCTGAAGGTCTTTACCGCACCTCCGCTGGATTCCGCAGTCAGTCTCGGTCATAAGCTGATGACACTGGAGGATGACAATGCCCTGGAGATCCTGGAATACCATGAACTGGTAAACGGAACCGATGATGCCATTATATTTGAAAACGGAATATTTGAAATAAGAAACGAGCTCTACGACAATGGACCCTTTGTTCCGGACGAAGGGATGAAGGCTGTTTTCGACGAGGCAATGGGTAATGATGATGCCAATGAGGAAAGAAGCACTGCTGCCGGAACCGTAAGGATCGATTTTCCCGAAACTTCCGGAGAAAGGGCTCTTTATCTTTCATCCCTTCTCAGGGAAACCGCATCTCCCTTTGCAGCATTGCTGAGAGAGGATGACCGTTCATTGAAATCAATCTATTCCGTTGGTTTTACATCGGGAAAGGGAAATCCGGTTTTTGATTTTGATCCTGAAAGCGACCTTTACAAGGAGATCTTTTCCCCAAGGAGAACCCTGCTGTTCAACGAGACACCGGAACGGCTTTCCGAACTCTGGGAAAATGTGCCGGAAGCAGACCTGGGAAGAATATACGGCTGCTGCTTTGTACCTCTCGGAAACATCACCGGCGGGGACTATCTTTTCTTTGCCTTTGCCCCCTCTTTAATACAGGGAGAGAAGGTCCTTTCCATACTAAAAAAATTAAACAATATCCTTGATTTTGCTTGACACCTCAAAAAGATTACTAGTATTATTAAATGATAATATCGGAGGAAGTCATGATAAATTACATTTGGTTTTTTATTCTTCCTCTCGTAGGCTTGATAATAGGCTGGACCATACGTTGGCTGTATGCTAAATTTCAGCTTTCCTCTTCGGAGCAGAAGGCGGAAAGAATAAAGCAGGATGCAGTTAAAGAGGCCGAAGCTATAAAGAAAGAACTGGTGCTTGAAACCAAGGATCAGCTCTTAAAAGAGCGGAATCAGCAGGAACGGGAATTCAGGGACAGAAGAGCTGAGCTCCAGAAACAGGAGAGAAGGCTTATCCAGAAGGAGGATAACCTTGACAACAAGCTCGGAGTAATTGAAAAACAGACACAGGCTATTGCAGATCGAGAGAAAGAAATCAAGAACAGGGAAGCATCCCTTGTAGAGCAGGAATTCATCTGGAAGGAAAAGCTTGAAAAAATCTCGGAGCTTACATCCGAGGAAGCAAAGCAGCTCATTATCCAGACCATGGAAAACGAGGCCAGACACGATGCCCAGGCCCTTCTGAACAAGATTGAACAGGAGGCTCAGGTTACGGCAGAGAAGAAGGCCAGAGAGATTCTTGTCACAACTATCCAGAGAGTTGCTACAGAGGTTACATCTGATGTGACAGTTACATCTGTCAGCCTTCCTACAGACGAGATGAAGGGAAGAATCATCGGTCGTGAGGGAAGAAACATCAGGGCACTGGAAACTCTTACCGGAGTAGATGTCATTATTGACGATACACCTGAGGCAGTGGTTATCTCCTGCTTCGATCCGGTCAAGAAGGAAATTGCCAAGGAAGCACTGGAGCGCCTTATCATGGACGGTCGTATCCATCCTGCACGTATCGAGGATGTGGTACAGAAGGTAACAAAGGATATCAACCAGATAATATACGAGGAAGGTGAGAAGGTTCTTTTCGATGTGGGTATCCACAACATGTCACAGGAAGGAATCAGGGCACTGGGAAGACTTCATTTCAGGACAAGCTACGGACAGAATGTTCTTCAGCATTCGAAGGAAGTAGCCGTTATTGCAGGTCTTATTGCATCTGAAATCGGAGCCAACAGGTCACTTGCCCACAGGGCGGCACTTCTCCACGATATCGGAAAGGGAATTGAATCCGACGGCGAAGGAAACCATGCTGAGGTAGGTATGGAGGTGGCCAGAAAGATGGGAGAGGATCCGCGCATCGTTAATGCAATCGGAGCTCACCACAACGATATCGAGCCATGCTGTATCGAATCCATCATCGTTCAGATTGCCGATGCCATTTCTGCAGCCAGACCGGGTGCAAGAAAGGAAACAATTGACAATTATATCAAGAGATTGGAAAATCTTGAGAATATTGCTCTTCAGTTTGAAGGAATCGATAAGGCTTATGCTATTCAGGCCGGCAGAGAGCTCCGTATTCTTGTAAACAGCGAGCAGGTTAATGACGAAAGAGCATCAGAGCTGGGACGTCTTATTACCAAGAAGATCGAATCTGAATTACGGTATCCGGGCAGGATAAGAGTAACAATTATCCGGGAAACCAGAGTAGTTGAATATGCCCGCTGATACAATCAAAGTCCTGTTTCTCGGGGATGTCATCGGACAGCCGGGAAACAGGGCCGTTTTTTTCAACCTTAAAAATCTTATAAAAAAATATAATGCCGACTTTACCATAATCAACGGAGAAAACTCTGCTGACGGCTTCGGTATTCTCCCTGCAGCTGCAGACCAGTTCTTCCAGAACGGGGCAGATGTAATAACCAGCGGAAACCATATCTGGCAGAAGCCTGAGATATTTCCTTATATGGAGGAGCATGAGAATATCATCAGACCTGCAAACTTCCCGCCGGGAGCACCGGGACACGGTTATTGTACCGTGGAGAAGAAAAACGTGAAGCTTGCGGTAATCAACCTCCAGGGACGGGAGAACATGGTCTCCATCGATTGTCCCTTCAGGACTGTCAAGGATATTCTCAAGAAGGTAAGGAAGGAGACACCTCTTGTTTTTGTGGATTTCCATGCCGAGACACCTACGGAAAAGGAAGCTCTGGCCTGTTATCTGGACGGACAGGTAAGCGTGGTGGCAGGAACTCATACCCATGTACAGACTGCCGATGAAAGAATCCTTAAAAACGGAACAGCATACATTACCGATGTGGGAATGACCGGTGCCGAAGAATCGGTAATCGGAACCATCAAGGAAATAGCTATTGAAAGGGTACTTACCCAGATGCCTCTGAAAATGGAAATTGCCGATCTTGAGGTCCGTATTTCAGGTATTCTGGTGGAGCTTGATACAGCAACAGGAAAGGCCCTCTCCATCGAAAGAATATGAAAAAAATCCCGCTTCTGCAGCTTTTAAGACAGAAATATCCGGAAACCGACAGTGACAGGCTCTACTCCTCGGTTCTCTGCGGCGATGTTTTTGTGGAGGGTGAAAAGGTTCGGAATCCAAAGGAGCTTTTTCCGCAGGACAGCATGGTAATCATCGAAAGCAGGAAGTTTGTCTCCCGGGGTGGCTTCAAGCTTGAAAAGGCACTGAATGAATGGAATATAGATGTAACCGGAAAAACAGTCCTTGATGCAGGCTCCTCTACAGGGGGCTTTACCGATTGTCTCCTTCAGCGGGGGGCGGAAATAGTTCATGCTGTGGATTCAGGCTTCAATCAGCTGGATTTTACCCTCAGACAGAATCCCCGTGTCAGGGTCCATGAGAAGACCAATATCATGGATGTGGAGCATCTGGAACCGGGTCCTCACATGGCAGTTGCAGATCTCTCCTTCCGTTCCATAACCGGGGCTGCAGCCAGGATTCTTTCCCTGACGGAGGATAAGTTCCTTATCGCGCTTATAAAGCCGCAGTTCGAGGAAAGGGGTCTGGTAAAGGATTTTGACGGCATAATCCGCAACACCGGAGATCTGAAAAAAGTGCTTCTGGAAACAGTTCGCCTCCTTTTTGAAGAGGGCTCCTATATTGCAGACATCACCGAATCACCCTTCCGCGGTACCAAGGGAAACCGTGAGTTCCTGTGCATGATTACAGGCCGGGAGCTGGTATCTTTGGAAGAAATCTCAGAAAAGATCAATAATATCAGATAATTCATCAAGGGAATCTATTATAGGTGCGCCGGTTTTTTCCAGGGCTTTTCTGTTCTGGTGGCCGCCGGAGAAAAGGATGCATTCTCCCTTCAGTGCCTCAGCTGTTTCCCAGTCGTGGGTTGTATCGCCTATAACCAGCTTTCTTCCGTTATCATTGCTTCCGAAAAAGGCTTCTGCCCTTTCTGTCTTGGATTCTGCCCTGAAGTCGGAGGCACCAAGTACGGCACTGAAATATTTTTCCAGACCGAAGCGTGAAAGAAGCCTGTTGATTTCGGCTGTGTTTGCGGCTGAAAGGATAATCTGGGGTATTCCTGCCCTGCAGACACTATCCAGGGCACTGACAGCACCCTGCATCAGCTTCACCCTGTTTTCGTACCTGATATAGCTTTGGGTGAATTCCCTGACAATGGTATCAAAGGGAACCTTTTTAAGATCAAATATATGCTCATAGAATCTGATTATGGGAATATCCACATAGCTTCTGTATCTTTCCAGGTCAATCAGTTCCATTTCCCTGGAGCGCAGCATGTCATTCACGCAGTCCATGCAGATTCCGGTATCGTCAAGAAGGGTTCCGTTCCAGTCCCATATTATGCAAGAGTATTTCACAGCTCCACTTTAACTGTTTACAAAATTTACATCAAGTCGTATTATTTTCCTGATGAACATTATCCGGAGATATAAAAAAAGAATATCGGTTCCCATGAATGCAATGTGCGATATTGCCTTCCTCCTTTTTATCTTTATCATGGTCATTTCCATCATCAACAACGAAAAGCCTGAGAATTTCGAATATGCGGTTTCGGCAGAGGGGGAGGAACAGGTTCCGGCTCTGGAGTTCTTCGTATCGCCTGACGGTACTGTTTTCAACGGCGGCATGGTTGATGATGCGGCGGTTATGGCCATGGCTGCAGAGGCAGTAAGGAAAAACAGCGAAGCATTGATTGCGGTTTCGGCTCACAGGGATTGTGAATACAGGCATGTGGACCGTCTTGTCTCCCTGTTGAAAAAAGGGGGATGCATAAATTTTTTATTCTCTGCAGAAAAATTTTCAAATAGCTATTGACTTTCTTTGTATGATTTAATATTCTAAACGAGGTTGATGCCATCTTAGCTCAGCTGGCCAGAGCACGTGACTTGTAATCTCGGGGTCGTCAGTTCGAATCTGACAGATGGCTTTACAACTTTTAGTTGTTATGGGGAGATTCCCGAGCGGTCAAAGGGGGCAGACTGTAAATCTGTTGACTAAGTCTTCGAAGGTCCGAATCCTTCTCTCCCCAGCTTGCCTTCTGAATTTTTTTCAGAAGGCATTTTTTTTGTTTATCGAGGTGTTTTATGTTTGAACCTTTTTACAAGGATGGACTGAATTTTGAATGTCAGCGCTGTTCCGGCTGCTGCAGATATGACAGCGGATATGTTTTTCTTTCGGAAGAGGATATAAGCAATCTTCTTGAGGTGCTGGGTATATCCAGGGAAGAACTGCTGGAAAAGTATTGTACAGAGGTAAACATAAGCGGAACCTACCGTATAAGTCTTCAGGAAAAGGAAAATTTTGACTGTATCTTCTGGAGCGACGGAGGCTGCAGCGTATACAAGGGGCGCCCTCTTCAGTGCCGCAGCTTTCCCTTCTGGGCTCCATACCTGGAATCCAGGGAGGACTGGGACGGTCTGGGAGAATCCTGTCCGGGTGTAAACAAGGGAAAGCTTCATTCCAGGGAAGAGATAGAGGAGTGGCTTTACAGAAGAAGAGCCGAAAAGCTCATATCGGTTAAACCGGATCTTAAAGAAGTCCTTGATAGCTGACCTTTCTTATAATATAATAAATTACGATGAAGATTAAATTCTGGGGTGTGTGCGGCTCCGTACCGTCCCCTCTTACCACAGAAAAATTCAGGCGGAAGGTTTCATCCATAGTTCAGCGTATTACCCCTGAGGATCTTGAAACACCGGAAATGAGGGAGAAATTCCTTGCACAGCTGCCGGTATCCCTTTTTTCCGTAACGGGAGGAAATACCCCATGCATTGAGATCAGACCTGATGACGATACCCTGATCATTGTAGACGGGGGAACAGGGCTCCATGAGCTGGGACGACACCTGGAGGAGAGCTGCTCCGGTATCAGGGAATGCCATATATTCCTTACCCATTTCCACTGGGACCATATCCAGGGAATCCCTTTCTTCAGGCCTGCCTTTGACCGGGAATGGAAGATAACCTTCTACAGTCCGGACGAAAAGCTTGAATCAATTCTCAGGGAGCAGATGAAAATGCCCTACAGCAGCGTAGAAATGTCTGAGATGAAGGCTGATATCCGGTTTGTGGTACTGCGGCACAAGATAAGCTTTTCCGGCTGCGATGTAAGCTTCCGGAAGATACTTCATCCGGGGGGCTGCTATGCCTATCGTTTTTCTGAAAACGGAAAGAATCTTATTGTAGCTACCGATATGGAGCTCAGAGAAGAGGATTTTGCCGATACCGATGAGAATTCCGAATTTTACCGCAGTGCGGATATGATAATACTTGATTCCCATTACGGTCCCAATGAAACGGCCGGAATCAGGGAACGGGGACATTCCTCCAACTGTCTGGGGGTGGATTTTACAGGCAAATGGGGAATCCGCAATCTTGTCCTTTTTCATTACAATCCCGATTTCAACGATACCAGGATTTCCGATCTTCTTACATCGGCACAATGGTATTCCAGACATATTCCGGGCTTCGGTGCCGGCATAATACTGGCCAGGGAAGGGCTGGTGCTGGAGGTCTGATGAATATAGAGCTTGACGAAAAAGGGTGCGAGGAGCTTTATTTTCTCCTTTCCCATAACGAAACATCACTGTCGGGACAGCTTTATTCACTGAAGATACTGCTGGAAAAGCCTCTTTTTAAGAAATACAGCTTTGAGGAAATCATGAAGCTGAAAGCAGATGCAAGGAGAAAATACAGCCTGGGATGAAAAAATTCATAATTCTTTTGTTACTGGCTGCCGTCATTGCCGGCGGCGGTGGTGCCTATGCGTTTCATTATTTCAATCTTCCTGCTGCTCCGGAAACAGCCGGCAGTTCTGTTTTTGAAATCAGGAAAGGGGAGAGCCTGAGTGTCATAGCCGGCAATCTGGAAAAGGACGGCTTTATCAGGTCCGGTCTTTACCTGAGGCTGCTCAGCAGAAAAAACGGTACCGGCAACAGCTTCAAGACCGGTCAGTATGAAATCAGTCCTGCCATGACAGCAACGGAAATCCACGATCTCCTTGTTTCAGGCAAGGGTATAATGATAAAGGTAACCGTGCCGGAGGGAATAACCCTCAGGAAAACGGCAGCCATACTGGAGGAGGCCGGAATTGTGTCTGCAGGTGATTTTATCGCCGCCGCCTCCGACAGGAAAATCCTGGACCGGTACGGTATAAAGGGTGAGACTGCAGAGGGCTTCATATTTCCCGATTCCTACCTGTTCCAGAAAAATGTTTCCGCCGGTTCGGTGCTGGATATCTTTCTGAAGACATTCTTCGGTAAATTGGGAAAGGTTTGTCCGGGATATGCCTCTCTCAGCAGTGAGGAGCTTTACGACAAGGTTATCCTGGCCTCCATTGTGGAGCGGGAGTACAGAAGGGCTGAGGAGGCTCCTCTTATTGCTTCGGTTTTCACCAACAGGCTGAAGATAGGGATGAGCCTTGCTTCGTGTGCCACCATCGAATACATTATTACCGAAATCCAGGGGAAAAAGCATCCGGAATACATAACCTATGCCGATCTGGAAATAAAATCACCCTATAACACCTACAGGAACAAGGGGCTTCCGCCGGGTCCCATATCGAATCCGGGTATAATAGCCCTGGAAGCGGCCGTAAAGCCGGCTGAAAGCGATTATCTCTTCTTCCTGCTCAAGGACAGGGAGACAGGAGAGCATTTTTTCTCGAAGCGGTTTTCGGACCACAGCAACGCCAAGATTCTTTATCTTAAAAAATAAGCTGATTCTTGAAAAATCGTGAAATATATAATATACTATAATTGGGTTATTATATGTTTCTTCCTGATGACGTTATAAAAGAAATTTCAGACAGAACCGATATCGAAGCGCTGGTGAGCCGTTATGTAACCCTGCAGAGGGTAGGTGGCAGGCTTAAGGGATTATGCCCGTTTCATCAGGAAAAGACACCATCCTTCACCGTATCTCCCGACAAGGGGGTATTCCATTGCTTCGGCTGCAAGAAGGGGGGCAATGCCTTCACATTCCTCATGGAGATGGAAAAGCTGACCTTTCCGGAGGCAGCGGAGCAGTTGGCTAAATCTGCGGGAATCTCCCTGGAGCAATATAAATACAGGGGCAGTCCCGAAGGTGTTTCCGAAAAACAGAAGCTGACAGAGCTCAACGACAGGGTGGCAAAGGCCCTGCACTATATCCTGATATCTACCCCGGAGGGAAAGGGGGCGCTGGATTATCTGCTGGGAAGGGGCGTAACCATGGAGATGATAGAAAAATTCTGTCTGGGTTACATGCCTGATGACAGGACCTGGCTCCACTCATTCCTTGTCCGGAAGAACTATTCTCCCGATTTCCTGGCAAAAAGCGGTCTTTTTTCGGTCCGGTATCCAAGGATTTCACTGTTTTCGGGCCGTGTGATTTTTCCGGTATTTTCCAGACACGGAAATGTGATAGCCTTCGGAGGCAGGACCATGAAGAAGGATGAGCAGCCCAAATATATCAACTCTCCCGAAACTGCGGCCTTCAGGAAGCATGAAGAGCTTTTCGGTCTGAATATCGCACTGCAGGCCATGAGAAAAAGCGAATTCTGCTATGTGGTTGAAGGGTACATGGATGTGATAGCCATGAACCAGGCGGGAATAGAGAATGTGGTGGCTCCTCTGGGAACAGCCCTTACCGAGGATCAGGCCAGGATGATAAAGAGAAATGCTCCCCGGGTGGTGCTTCTTTTCGACGGAGATGCGGCCGGTGTCAAGGCGGCGGAAAGGGGAAGCTTCATATGTGAGAAGGAAAATCTCATCTGCGATATCGTCAAGCTGCCGGGGGACAATGACCCTGCCGACATTCTGCGGAGCGAGGGAAAGGATGCCTTGACAAAACATCTCGGAAATGTTATAAATTGCTTTGATTTTATATTGGGTAACTCTTGCCGTAACTATGACATAAAGCATTTTGAGGGAATAAAAAAGCTGTACGAAAAGATATTTCCTCTTCTTGACATTACGGACTCGGAGGTACGCAAGGAACAGCGTCTGAAATCTGTAGCAGACAGTTTAAATGCCGATTACAGATCAGTTTACAATGATTATTATAAAAGTCGTAAAGGGGGAATCGGAAACACGTTAAGCAGTGCGGCTGCGGTTCAGGAAAACAAGATTTCCGGGGAACTGTATCTGCTGATTGCGGCACTGGTTAATGATAACTGTTTTGAAGAGGTAAGGAACGAGCTTACCGTTGATGATTTTCTTGACAGCAGGGCAAGAGAGCTGTTTATTGTCATGGAAGAATGCTTCAGGAAGAGAGTTTTCAAGGTTGATGTCATTCAGGAACAACTAAAGAACGAAAAACTCAGGGAAATGATAATGCAGAAGTTTTTTTCCGATGAATTCAGACTTAATCCGGAGAAAATTATCAGGGACAGTATCAATAATGTAAAAATGAACAATCTTCTGATGAAAAGGCAGAAGGTGGAACGTGTTCTGCGCAGGTCTGCGGAGACGGATGCCGCTCAGCTGGAGGAACTTATAGCTGACAAGGCATATTATGACAAAGAAATTGAAAAACTAAAAGGAATGATAAATTAATGATGGATCTGGAGAATAATTCTGCCATTAAAAAACTGATTGAATACGGAAAATCAAAGAAAAAGCTTTCTTATGAAGATATAAACGAAATACTTCCTGCCGATATTGTCTCTTCCGAAAAAATCGATGAAATCATAATGCTTCTGGAAAAAAACAACATTCTTATCGAGGGTGATAAGGATTTTGAAGAGGAAGACGATGAGGATGAGGACGATGAGGATGAGGACGGAGAATCAGGGAAAGTCCTGACAGGTGACAAGGACGGTACCATAGATGACCCCATCAGGCTCTATCTCCGTGAAATAGGACGGGAAAGCCTTCTTTCCGCAGATCAGGAGGTAGACCTTTCCAAAAAGATGGAAGATGGTGAAAACATTCTCAAGAGGGTAATCAGGGAATCGGGAATCATTATTCCTGAATTCTACAAGCTTTCCCAGAAGACCTTCTCCAAGGTGGATCCCAAGGACCCTGAAATGTCCAAGAAGGAGCTTTCCGATTTCATGGCTGAAAGAAGAAGGCTTAACCAGTTCTACAAGGATTCACTCAAGGATGTGACCCCGGCTCTCAAATCATATATCGAGCTCAAGAACAAGATTCTGACCATGGGAGGGAATATACTTGAAGATCCGACTCTCAGGAAAAAGGCAAAGAACATTACAGCCCATCTCAGGGATATTGAGCTTCATACCGAAGAGATAACAAAGTTTTCGGAAAAGTTCATTTCCACAGCGAAGAAAATAGAAAAGTGCATGGGAGAGCAGAAAAAGCTGGAAAAATGCCTCCACATCAAGGATATCAAGGAGCTCAGGAACCTGGGACGCTGCCTTGCCACTGCCTCAAAGAGACGCGAGATCGAGGAAAGCCTGGGAATGCCGTCTGAGGAGATCAAGGAAAAGATAAGGATTATCCAGGTAAACGAGAAGAAGCTCCGCACCATCGAGGCCGATTTCGAGAACTCCATCGATGACATCATGAAGATGGCAGAAGAGATTGAAAAAGGCATGTCCATGATGAAAAATGCCAAAAATAAGCTTATAAAGGCAAACTTGAGACTTGTAGTAAGTATTGCCAAGAAGTATACTAACAGAGGACTTCAGTTCTTCGACCTGGTACAGGAAGGAAATATAGGTCTTATCAAGGCTGTTGAGAAATTCGAATACCGCAAGGGATACAAGTTTTCAACCTATGCCACATGGTGGATCAGACAGGCTATTACCAGATCCATTTCAGATCAGGCCAGAACCATCAGGGTTCCTGTTCACATGATTGAGCAGATAAACAAGGTGGTGCGTGAATCCAGGCAGATGATGCAGCTTCTGGGCAGGGAGCCTACCGATGATGAAATTGCGGAAAGGCTGGGCTGGGAAGTAAAGAAGGTAAAGTCTGTCAAGAGCGTGGCCAGAGAGCCTATTTCCCTGGAGACACCGATCGGAGAGGAGGAGGATTCCCTTCTCGGAGACTTTATCGAGGACAAGGATGCCGAGAACCCGGCAACAAATACTGCATACAAGATGCTGCAGGATAATATGAGCGAGGTTCTCAAGGAGATTCCGCCGAGAGAGCAGGAGGTTCTTAAAATGAGATTCGGTCTGGAGGACGGATATCCTCTGACATTGGAAGAGGTGGGTCTCTATTTTAATGTAACCCGTGAAAGAATAAGACAGATTGAAGCCAAGGCCCTCAGAAGGCTCAGACTTCCTCAGAGAAGCTGCCGTCTTAAGGACTATATTGAGTAAGGAGTATAAGGATTATGATGCAGGATGTTTTTGAAAAATTGCAGGCTTTACAGGAAGTACTTGAATGCAAGTACAATGTTGAAAGAGAGCTTGAAGAAATTCCTAAGGCAATAAATACAAAAAAAGAGCTTGTTGCAAGACTCAAGAAGCAGTTTATCGAGAAGAGTGAGCTTCTTGAAAAGAAGCAGCTTAAGGTAAAAGATCTTAAATCCAGACTCAAGGATGCTGAGGAAAGACGTGGCAAATACGAAAGGGATATGGATATAATCAAGACCCAGAAGGAATATGAGGTTCTTGACAAGGCAATCAAGGATACAATTCTCGAAGAGCAGCAGCTCCGCAAGGAACTTCTCAAGGAAGAGAAGGAGACTGAAGAGCAGAATCTTACAGTAGAAAGGGAACAGAATCTTATCAACAGCCAGGAGGAGGAACTCAGGGCCGAAGAGGAAAAGATTGCTGCCGAAAGCGATACAAAGAAGGCTGAGCTTGAAGAGCTCAACAGAAAGAAGGATGAAATCAGCGAAGGTCTTGATGATGAAATTCTTTTCAAGTTTGAAAGAATCATCAAAAGCAAGGAGGGAGGACACGGTATTGTTCCTGTAAAGGGACTTGTTTGTTCAGCCTGTCACATGATTCTTCCTGCACAGTTCGTAAATGATGTACGCCAGGGCAATTCCATCATGTTCTGCCCATACTGCAGCAGAATTCTCTTCTATGTTGAATCTGAAAACGAAGAAGAAATGACATTCAGCTATAATGAAGACCTCGGTTTCTTCGAGGATGATGAGGAAAATTCATACGAAGACGAAGAGAATCCATACGATGATGAAGACAGCTATTCTGAAGATGGAGAGGATGAGGATACTTCAATCGACACCGAAAACGAAGATGATTACTACGACGATGAAACTGCCGAAGAGCAGGATGAAATGCTCGAAGGCGAAGAATTCGGCGATGATTTCGATGAAGAATACGGTGAAGAAGACGAAGAAGACGAAGACGGTTTCGATGATGATAGCCTCGATGAAATGGGCGAAGACGAGGATGAAGACGACGAAGAGGACGAGGACGACGAGGAGTAAATCTGAGCAGGTCCTGTTATCGCCGGCATGAGAATGCGGGAGGAAAGTCCGGGCTCCGCAGAGCATGATGCCAGTTAACGGCTGGATGTATCTCCGGTATCTGCCGGAGGTGCAATAGAGAGTGCCACAGAAAATATACTGCCCCGGTGCTTCGGTTCCGGGGTGAGGGTGAAAAGGCGAGGTAAGAGCTCACCGGGCAGATGGCAACATCTGCCGCATGGTAAACCTCATCAGGAGCAAGGCCAAACAGCGGAGAACTGCTCGTTCATATCCGCGGGTAGGCTGCTTTAGTAAACCGGCAACGGTTTTCATAGATAGATGATAGCATAGAACAGAACCCGGCTTACGGACCTGCTTTTTTATATGAAGAAATTTAAGATAAACCTATCCAGGAAGATTATTGCAGTTTCGGCATTTGTTGTATTAGCGGCCGTTTTATGCATACTTGTTTTCAGGTTCACAAGCGGCTCCATATCCTTTGCCGATGACAATGAAAACACATCTTTTTCCGCACTGTGGGAAAGCCGGCAGTACACAAGGCTTATTGAAGCCGGTAATAATGAACTGAAAAAAAATCCCATGAACAAGCATGCCCTTGTCTTTACCGGTTTTGCAAACTTTTATCACGGTATTTCCATTCTCATTCCCGAAGAGCGTACCGAATATATGGAAGAGGCGGTAAAGCTTCTCAGAAAGGCTCTTCTTACCGACGGTGAGGTCAATTCCTCCGTAAAGTATATCCTGGGAAAAGCCTATTATCATAAGGGGCGTCATTACAGCAACCTTTCAGTAAAATATCTTACCGAAGCATTGGATGAAAACTATCCAGCAAGGGATATCCATGAATATCTGGGACTGGCTTATTCCGCCATGGGAAACAGGGCCGGTACCATAGAAAACTTTGAAAAGGCGGCGGAGCTGAATCCCGGTTCACCGCTTCTGCTTCTCTCTCTGGCAAATGCCTACATTGAAAACAATGAAAACGAGAAGGCAGCCCTGGTTCTCGGTAACATGGGAGGTACCGGGGATAACGAGGTTATAAACGAAAAGAGATACCTGCTGGAGGGGCGTGTCCGCATCTCCATAGGAAATCTGAAGGAGGCTGAAGCTTCCCTGAAGAAGGCTCTGGAAATAAATCCTGACATGGTTGATGCCTATTTCTATCTCGGTCTGGTCTATGAGGCTGAAGGGGATAAATGGAAGGCCAGGAAACAATGGGAAAAGGGTTACAGAACCGATCCCGACTATGCTCCCATCAAGGACAAGCTGTTCAGATAGCGGCGGTTTTCAGTCTGTATTCCTGAGCTTCAGTGGGATGCCTGCATCCCTGACAATTTCTGCCATGGCTTCCAGCCTTGACAGCGGATAAGGGTGTTCTGCAAAGCCTTTGTCCAATGTATTTCCAGGAACATATCCTGCCAGTACATAAAGTTCGGTTCCTTTTACAAGAGTACAGATCTTTCTTATGTCATCCTCATCCACGATACCCGGAACCACGGTGGTCCTGAACTCATGGCTTATTCCCGAAGCCTTTATGATATCCACGGAGCTGATTATCTTCTCCTGCAGTATTTTTCCTGCACCCTCTTCTCCCGGCAGCAGCAGACCGTACTTTTCAGGAGAGGTCTTAATATCCATGGCAATATAGTCAGGCTTTATTTCAAGTATTTTTTCGGG
This sequence comes from Spirochaetia bacterium, assembly GCA_045606105.1. Taxonomy (GTDB): domain Bacteria; phylum Spirochaetota; class Spirochaetia; order CADAEX01; family CADAEX01; genus CADAEX01. Next base: position 97,535 of record JAZURI010000007.1, read on the forward strand.
AAATGTACCGTTTGTATCCAGCTTGATCAGATATCCCATTTTCCGTATTTCGGAAACCAGGTCTCCCAGATCGTTGTGAACCAGGGGCTCTCCTCCGGATATACAGACTCCTTCGATGACATTCTTTCTTTTTTCAAGGTATGAAAGTACGGAATCAATATTCTCCAGATCATCGGCCCGGTTCAGGACCAGCTCCGGATTATGGCAGTAAGGACAGCGCAGATTACAACCGGGGAGAAAAATCACGGATGCGACTCTCCCCGGATAATTGATAAGTGTGGTTTTTATAAAACCGGCTCTGGTAATCACTTTACACTACAGCAGCTTCGGCGATACCGAGCTTTTCCTTGATGTCCCTGATGTTATAGGCTCTTGAAAGCTCCTTGCCGTCAGCATTGTAGAAGATGACTGTAGGAACAGCAAAGATGTTGCTGCCTCTTGCCTTGTCGAGACCTTCCTTGTCGTCTACGGAACAGAAGATTCCGTCCAGGCCTGTTGATGCAATGAAATCCTTTACTGCAGGACAGTTTGGACAGGTTTTCTTTGTAAAGCATACAAATGAAGCAGGGGCGTTTTCATCGGCCGGAGCTGCGGCTTCCTTGTTTTCAGGATCAAAGCATACTCTCTGCTTGAATTCTGATTTTTTACCCTTGTTCCAGTTCTTTACAGATCTGTAGTAGCCTACGATTCTTGTATAAACCTCGGTTTCCTTTCCTTTTACATTGCGGAGTTCCTCTCTGCATTCAGCCAGTTCCTTGTTGATTACATCTATATTTCTTTCCTGTGTCATAATATTCTCCTTTCAAATAAGTGTTACTTCCGAAAGCTCTGCTTTCTCTTTTTCCAGTGCTGCAATCTTTTCACGCAGCAGCTCTTCCTGCTCCCTTCTGCACTTCTCGCAGGTGAAATGCTCTCCCTTCAGGTAGCCGTGGATAGGACATACCGAGAAGGTAGGTGAGATTGTGAAGTACGGAAGCCTGTAGTTATAGGCAATGGACTTGACCAGATTCCTGCAGGCCTGCCAGTCGTCGATGGCCTCACCGATGAAGCCGTGGAATACTGTTCCGCCTGTGTAGAGGGTCTGGAGATCATCCTGGTGATCCAGTGCCTCAAAAATATCGGTTGTATAGTTTACCGGAAGCTGTGTGGAGTTTGTGTAGTAAGGATCTGCCTCTCCCGAAGCTATGATTTCAGGATATGCTTCCTTGTCATGCTTTGCCAGTCTGTAGCTTGTGCTTTCGGCTGGTGTTGCTTCAAGGTTGAAGAGATCTCCTGTTTCCTCCTGGAATTCAGAAAGCTTGTTTCTCATGAAATTGAGGATTTCCACCGCAAAGTCCTTTCCTTCCTGTGTGGAGATATCCTTGCCCAGGAAATTGAGGAGACATTCGTTCATACCGCAGATACCGATGGTAGAAAAGTGGTTGTTGAGGTGCTGCAGGTATCTTTTTGTGTATGGGAAAAGTCCTGTGGTCATGAGACGGTTGATAACCTTTCTCTTGATTACCAGAGATCTGGCTGCCAGCTTCATGAGGTTTTCCAGTTTCTTGAAAAATTCTTCCTTTGAACCGGAAAGATATCCGATCTTAGGGAGATTGATGGTTACTACACCGATGGAACCGGTAAATTCGTCTGAGCCGAAAAGTCCTCCGCCCCTTTTTCTGAGCTCTCTCTTGTCCAGCTGGAGTCTGCAGCACATGGAGCGTACATCTCCCGGATTGAGATTGCTGTTGATGAAGTTCTGGAAGTATGGAGTTCCGTACTTTGCTGTCATTTCGAAAAGAAGTCTTGCATTAGGGGAGTCCCAGTCAAAGCTTCTGGTGATGTTGTATGTAGGGATAGGATACTGGAAGCCTCTTCCGTTTGCATCTCCGTCCAGCATGAGCTCGATGAAGCACTTGTTGATGATATCCATTTCCCTCTGACAGTCGCCGTAGGTGAAGTCCATTTCCTTTCCGCCTACAACTGCAGGCTTGTCCTTGAGGTCGTCAGGTACAACCCAGTCCAGGGTAATGTTTGTGAACGGTGCCTGTGAACCCCATCTGGATGGAGTGTTTACACCGAAAACAAAGCTCTGGAGCCCCTGCTTTACCTCTTTTTCTCCCAGGTTATCCACCTTTACGAAAGGAGCGATATATGTGTCAAAGCTTGAAAGAGCCTGTGCACCTGCCCATTCGTTCTGCATGATTCCCAGGAAGTTGACAATCTGCTGGATCAGTGTAAGGAGGTGTTTTGCCGGCTTTGATGTGATTTTGTCCGGAACTCCTCCCAGACCCTCTGCAATGAGCTGTCTCAGTGACCAGCCGGCACAGTAGCCGGAGAACATTGAAAGGTCGTGGATATGGAAATCTGCGTTCTTGTGGGCATTGGCGATTTCCTCCGGATAGATATTCTTAAGCCAGTAGTTTGCGGTAATGGTTCCGGAATTGTGGAGAATGAGACCACCCAGTGAGAAGTTCACGTTTGCATTCTCATTTACTCTCCAGTCCGACTGGGACAGATAGCCGTCCATGGTGTTGTTGATGTCCAGGATAAGCTTCTTGCTGTCTCTCATGGCCTCGTGCTGGGCTCTGTAAAGGATATATGCCTTTGCAATCTTTGGAACCGATTCCATCATCACCACTTCGATGATATCCTGGATTTCCTCGATAGCCGGGGCTGAATTCGGGTGTCTTCCCTGCATGAACTCCCTGAGCTTATCCTCTGTCTTTTCTGTAAGCTTTTCTGTCAGGTCCTTGTCTTCCATTCCCTGAACCGCACTTACTGCCCTGCTTATGGCACTTGCAATCTTCCATCTGTCATATTTTTCAATGGAGCCGTCTCTCTTGACAATACGCTTTACAACAAATGAGCTTGCTGTGTTGTCTTCTTCTGATTCAAGATGGAGAAACTCCTTCCAGTCGTTTGTATTTCCCAAAGCCATACCTCCTCCCAAATTACCAGGCTTTTTCGCTTAGCTTTTCAATTTCGCTGACAAATTCGTCAACGTTGTCAAAATGTCTGTAAACTGACGCAAATCTGATATAAGCCACCTTATCCAGCTTGAAAATGCTCCGGAGCACCAGTTCTCCCAGCTCTTCGGTGGATATGTCGTTGGTCAGCTGACATCTGAGATAAACCTCACTCTCGATCTCTCTCAGGATCTCTCTCAGCCTCTCCTCCGGCACGGCCCGCTTCTCCAGGGATTTGCGTATTCCTCTCTCTATTTTTCCCATATCAAAGAGCTCCCTGCTTTTATCACGCTTTATTACAGTAAGAGGCGTTTCCTTGATATGCTCGTAGGAGGTGAAGCGATAATGACATGCAAGACATTCCCGTCTTCTTCTTATGGAAGATCCGTCTACATTCTGCTTGCTTTCAATAACCTTATCGTCAATGCTGCCGCAGGCCGGACATTTCATAATGTTCCTCCATTATTACATTCGTCAGATATATACCACATATTTAGGGGTATTTTCATTTTTTTTAAAGTTAACACATTATATGAAGGACTGCAACATTAAATTGTAATAAAATGAAAAATAGTTTATATTTATTTAGGGCATAAGAATATATACTGCCCCGTACAAGGAAAGAAAGGGAAAATGCTTCTTATTTTAAGTGCTTTAGACAAGGAAATATCCAGGATTACTGCCTCCCTGTGCCGCAGGAAGGGTATAGATATGGGGGGGAGAACCTTTGTCAGGGGCTTCCTGGAGGGGCAGGAGCTGGTAATGGGAAGTACCGGTATGGGTCCCGATGCGGAAAAGGTATGCCTGGAGGCGCTGAAAACCTTCAGACCTGATTATTTTATATTTCTTGGGACGGCAGGGGCCCTTGCTCCCGGTCTGGTGCAGGGAGATTTCGTGGCAGCCGGAAAAACAGTCTGCCGGGGCGGCGACGGACTGCCTGCCCTTGAGCCGGACAGGAGGCTTCTGGATGCAGCCCTTTCCTACGACGGGGAGGAAAGATGCCTGGAAGGGACTGTGGTTACAAGTACTGAGGTAATAGACAATCCGGCAGTCAGGGCAGAGCTTTATGAAAGATACGGAGCCCATTGCGTGGATATGGAGGGATATTATGCCGCCTCTGCAGCAGAGAAGTGGGGAGTTCCTTTCCTTTTGGTACGTGTGATTTCAGACAGTGCCGATTCTTCCGTGTCGGCCGATTTCCTGAAATTCATAAAAAAGGCATCGTTATATACGGGAAAAATACTTGTTCATATATTGAACAAACTGTTTTGATAATTAGCCTTTTCACTTTCTCTTTTTAGTATTATAATATAGTTAATTTAATTACTCTAAAAGAGGTGAGACATGAAAGAAGATCTTAAAAGCTATGTATTTGACCTTCCTGTTCCCGAACTGAGAAGGGGATACAGAAGTGACATATATTTCTGGAGAGAGAAGAGAGCGCTGGAGGAGCATAATGTTCATCCTGAGATACTCATGCAGGTGTTCCAGAAAAAGGATGCGGTAATCTGCGGTGTATCGGAGGCACTTTCCGTACTCAAGCTCGGAACCGGTCGTTATAAGGATTATGAAAAATCCTACAAGCTTTTCGATCAGTATATAGATACAAAGAAAGAGGCCCGCAAGTACTTCCTTACCGACAAGAAGAAATATCTTGAACAGATTGATCTCAAGATCAAGATCAGCGAAGAGCTGGATTCTCTCTGGGTAAGCGAATTTGACAATCTCGACATTATCGGACTCAAGGACGGAGACCTTATTTCTCCTTGGGAAAGTGTAATGCATATCAAGGGAGAGGTTACCTCCTTTGCCCATCTGGAAACAGTATATCTGGGTATTCTGGCCCGCAGAACAAAGATTGCAACCAATGTACGCAAGGTAGTAGAGGCTGCAGGTAATGTTCCGGTACTTTTCTTCCCGGCCCGTTTTGACCACTGGGCAGCACAGGGAGGAGACGGTTATGCCGCATATGTAGGCGGTGCAGCAGGTGTTTCCACACTGGCACAGGGTGAATGGTGGGGAGCAGGTGCTTCCGGTACAGTACCGCATGCAATGATTGCTTCCGTAGAGGGTGACACAGCCAGATCAGCACAGCTTTTCAACGACAGCTATCCTGATACAAACCTTATTGCTCTTGTGGATTTCCATAACGACTGTACAAAGACTGCGGTAGAGTGTGCAAGAGCCCTCGGCGACAAGCTCTGGGGTGTGAGACTCGATACATCAGAAAAAATGGTGGATAAGGCAGTTTTCGACAAGATGGGAAGATTTACCCCTAACGGAGTTATTCCTGAGCTTGTATTCATGACACGTGAGGCACTGGACAAGGCCGGCTTCCCTAATGTAAAGATTTCTGTTTCCGGCGGATTCACCCCTGAAAAGATCAAGATGTTCATTGACCGCAAGGTTCCTGTGGATTCCTTCGGTGTAGGAAGCTGTCTCTTCGAAGGCAACTACGACTATACAGCAGATATCGTAATGGTTAACGGAAAGCCTATGGCAAAGGCCGGAAGAACATATTCCCCTAATCCAAGGCTCAACAAGATTACTATCTGACAAAGATAAGCTTTTTTCTGAAAAGCAGTTTTTTTCCGGTGCGGATGCAGCCTGCATCCGCAAGCATTTCCAATGCTTCCCGGATTTCCTTTTCCTCCCAGGAGGAAAGAGCCTGCCAGCTGCCGGAACGGTGAAAGCCCTCTTTCATCTCCTCCGGCGTGCCGGCTCCTTTAAGTATCGCACAGGCATCGTGCATGGTTATCCGGCGGCTGTTCCTTTTTACAAGATTCCTTATTTCATGAAATCCGGCCGGAAAGCTTTTTTTCCCGTCACATATATCACAACCGCTGCAGAGCTGGTTTTCTGCCTCCAGGATATGGAGAAGAGCCTTCCTTCTGCAGGTATTCCCGCTGAAAATAGCCATAAGCTCCCTCCGTCTGGGATCGGACTCATTTTTCGGGTTCTGAAACCACGGGACCAGTGCCACGGCATAGGCCTGCTTCCTGTCCCTGCCGCCTCTTCCCGATTCCTGGAGGTAGGCCTCGGCAGAGGAGGGGATATCGGCATGTATCACGGTCCTTATGTTGCTTTTGTCCACCCCCATGCCGTAGGCACAGGTGGCCACCAGTATCCCGTCGGCTGACCTGAAGAAAAGTTCCTCCGTTCTCTTTTTTTCCTCCCTGCTCAGTCCTGCATGATAAAAGTAAATTTCCCGCCCCTTCATTTTCCTTTTCAGCCGCCGGGCCGTTATTTCCGTACCGTCCCTGCTGGAGCAGAAGATGATCATGGGTTTTTCCCCTTTCCTGGCCTCCTCCAGCAGGGCCGCCCCCTTGGAAAGGTATTTCACCACATCATAGCGTATGTTGGGGCGGTCGGGATCTGCCCTGATTATGTTGGGGGTGGTGTCGGGGAAGATGATTTCCCTGAACCGGCTCAGTATCTGGGCCGAGGCTGTGGCGGTGAAGGCGGTGGTTACCTTTGGTTTTATCTTCTTTATTATTTCCCCGATTCCCAGATAGGCCTCCCTGAAACTGTCTCCCCATTGACTGACGGTATGGGCCTCGTCAATCACCACATGGAAGATATTGCCCTCAGTTACCTTTTCCAGTACACCGGGGGCCTGAAGTATTTCGGGATTGGCTATGACTATTCTTACTTCTCCCTTCCTGATTCTTTCAAATGCAGTCTGCTTTTCCCCCTTTGTAAGTCCGCCCCTCAGGATCAGTGAGCTGATTCCTGCCTCCTCAAGACGGCGCTGCTGGTCTGCCATGAGACTCAGGAGGGGGAAAATAATCAAGGTAATCCCATCTATGATCAGAGCCGGCAGCATGAAACAGAGGGATTTTCCCGCGCCGGTAGGGAGTATGACTATCTGGGCCGGATTGTTTTCCTCCGGAGCTGCCGCACAGTCCAGGATATTGGAGATGGCCAGCCTCTGGTACGGGAATACATAGGGAATCCCGAAATGCTTTACAGCTGTTGAATTAATGAAATCATCATTCTGCATACAACTGATAAACAGCCGACATTGATTTCTGCTTCAATATCGGTTAAGAGTTGATAAAATAACAAAATTTTATTATTCTTAATTATATTGATTTTGGAGGAAATCAGATGAAAAAGTATTTAATTATGATTATTGCTGCGGTAATGCTCTGTAGCTGCGGTACAACAAAGGTTTCCAGAGTTGAAACAGATACAGTTACAGATTTCAGCGGCAGATGGAATGATACAGATTCAAGAATTGTTGCAGAGGAGCTCATGAAGGACATGACATCCCGTCCTTGGGCAGCAGAATTCAGAGCTGAAAAAGGCAAGAAGCCTGCCATTATCGTAGGAACAATCAGAAACAAGAGCTCAGAGCATATTGAAGTGGTTCCTTTTATCAAGGCTATTGAGAGAGAGGTTGTAAACACAGCTGTAGCCAAGGTTGTGGCCAGTGCCGAGGAGAGAGAACAGCTCCGTGCCGAAAAGGTTGATCAGCTTGCATATGCCAGCGAGGAAACAGCAAAGAGACTTGCTCAGGAATATGGTGCAGACTTCATGCTCCAGGGAATCATCACAACAATCACAGACCAGGTTGACGGAAAGAAATCAGTTTTCTACCAGGTGAACCTTGAGCTTATCAATATCGAATCCAATGAAAAGGCCTGGATCGGTAATACAGAAATCAAGAAAATCGTTAAGAAATCCAGCATCAAAGGTTAATTTTGAAACGGCTTTCAACTCTTTTCCTGCTGTTTGCGGTGCTCCTGGCGGCAGGATGTAAGACCGTAAATCCCATGGCCGAGGCTGAAGGGCATGTTTCCAAGGCGGAATATGCAGAGGCTGCAGCCATGGTGGAGCAGCTGAAGGATACCTCATACTATAAGGAAAAGAATGCTCTTCTTTACATGCTGGACTATGGTATTCTCTGCCATTATGCCGGAAAGTGGGATGAAAGCAACAAGTATCTTCACGAGGCAGAATTTCTTGCAGAGGAGCTATATACCAAGAGTCTCTCCAGGGAAATCGGCTCCTATCTCCTGAACGACAAGGTAAAGGAGTATGCAGGCGAGGATTACGAGAAGGTATATATCCATATTTTCAAATGCCTCAACTACATGGCGCTGAATGACAGGGATGCAGCCATGGTCGAGATCCGGAAGGCCAATCTCAGGATGCAGCTTCTGGAGGACCGTTACAGGAAAGAGGTGGCAGAATTCAATAATTCTGAGGATTCGGACTACAGGATAGCCCCTGTGAAGAATCATTTTCACAACAGTGCCCTTTCAAGATATCTGGGAACCATCCTGTATCGTCAGGACAATGCCTATGATGATGCCAGGATAGAGGCGGAATGGATGGAAAGGGCTTTCCTGGAGCAGAAGAAGGTGTATGATTTTCCTGCACCGAAGGCTCCCGGACTGAGGCATCCGGATGAAGAGGCTTTCCTCGATGTCATCGCATTTTCAGGTCTGGGTCCCATCAAGACTCCGCTCAGCTTTACGGTAACCGCATCCGGCGGTATAGTAACCTTTGCTGCCAGCGGTTATGACGAGAACTATGTGAAGGATCTCATTACCTTTACCGCTCTTCCTATAGGAAACTTCAAGGGGATAAATGTTATCCGTTTTGAAATTCCGATACTGTCGGAGAGGACCGAAGCACCTGACCTTATAAAGGTCCGTCTGGATGACGGTAAGGGAACAGTACAGGATCTGGAGCTTCTTGAAAATCTCAACAACATCAGCAACGACACATACAAGAGGAAGCTTCCGTATACCGTAATAAAGACTGCTCTCAGGGTTGCCGCCAAGAAGATAGGCAGCGAAGCAGGGGAGAAGGCTATTGCCAACAATTCGGGCAGCAGTGCTCTCGGACTTCTGGGAGGGCTGATTTTTGATGTGGTTGCCGCTTCAACGGAAGGGGCAGATTTAAGAGGATGCTTCTTCATGCCGGCCTTTGCTTCTGCCGGAGAAATTTCTGTAGCACCCGGAACCTATGATATTACGGTTGAATATTACAGAGGGGACAAGCTGGTAAACACCGATATCCGCAGGGATTTCAAGGTGGAGAAGGGAAAGCTTAACCTGCTGGAATCATTCAGCTTCTGAGGCGTTTATGAACAAACAGATACTTCTTCATTGCTGCTGTGCCCCATGCAGTACGGCATCTATAGAAAGACTTCTGGCAGATGAGTATGATATCGTGCTCTACTTTTCAAATTCCAATATTTTTCCCAAGGAGGAGTATGAAAAAAGATTTTCTTATCTCAAGTCCCTGGGAAGGATATATAATCTTCAGGTAATCTGCGACGAGTACAATCATGAAAGCTGGCTGGAGGCTGTTAAGGGCTTTGAGAATGAGCCTGAAAAGGGAAAACGGTGTGAAATATGTTTCAGATATAACCTGACCAGGGCAGCTGACAAGGCTGATGAGCTTGGTATCAAGGAATTCACCACCACCCTTTCCGTCAGTCCTCACAAGATATCTGAAATGCTTTTTTCCGTAGGACAGGATTTTGAAAGCTTTGTTCCGTATAACTTCAAGAAAAAGGACGGCTTCCGCAGAAGTCTGGAGCTGAGCGAAAAATACAAGCTCTACAGGCAGGACTACTGCGGCTGTGAATTTTCAAAAGCTGAAGCAGCAAAAAAGAATTTATGTTTGTTTCGATATTTGCAGTTCTTTATCTTGTTCTCTTATGCGTTTTTTTCTTTCTGCCCATGCATGTGGCTAAAGACAGGGACTTGTCTCAGCATGATATGTCTCTTGTGAAGATTCTTACATGGTGCAGTATTTTCACAGGCGGGACAACCTGGTTCATAGCCCTGTGCCTGGCATTCTTTCTTGAGGGCAATAACAAGGACGACACAGGACATAAATTTCAGCAGAATTACTTCTGATTATTTTTCCATACTGTAGAGGAGCTTTATCTCATCGGCCCATCTGTCGGGATCCGGTGTTTCAAGGATCAACGGAATATCGTTGAAGCACGGTGTCTCCATTATGTATCTGAAGCCCTCGATTCCGATAAAGCCCTCGCCGATACAGGCGTGACGGTCAACTCTTGAGCCGCACTCCTTCTTTGCATCGTTAAGGTGCATTCCCTTCAGATAATTTATTCCAATAATCCGGTCAAATTCTTCCATTACCCTTGCAAAGCCGTCCCTGGTGGAGATATCGTACCCTGCGGCAAAGATGTGGCATGTGTCGATACAGACTCCGGCTCTGGATTTGTCATCCATGTTGGAGATGATTCTGGCTATGTGCTCGAACCTGTAGCCCAGGTTTGTTCCCTGACCTGCGGTAACCTCTATTACAGCCATGACATTTCCGGTACTTTCGTCGGCAAGGGCCAGGTTGATGTTCCGGCTTATGAGATCCAGACATTCCTCCTCGGAAATCTCGTTGAGGTGGCTTCCCGGATGGAAGTTAAGGTATTTCAGACCCAGACGGCTGCATCTTGCCATTTCGTCGATGAAGGCATTCCTGGATCTTGTATGTTTTTCAGGATCTGCATTTCCCATATTTATGAGGTAGCTGTCGTGGGGAAGTACATGCTCCGGAGAGTAGCCGTAGCGGGCCATGGCTTCCGAGAACTGTTTTTTTTCCTCATCGGTAATGGCTTTTGATATCCACTGTTTCTGGTTCTTTGTAAAAAGGGCAAAGGCTTTTGCTCCGATAGCGGCGCTGTTTTCCACGGCATTGAAAAGGCCTCCCGAGGCGCTGACATGTGCTCCAAGATATTTCATTCGTCTGCCCCCTGTTCAAGAATTGCTTCAAGCTGTGAGAGCTCGGAAATGATATAATCCGGTTTTGGCTCCATGGTCGCAGTTTCAAGGGCATCCGGTTTTCTGCCGTTTGTAAAGAGACAGGATTTAAGACCTGCATTCCTTGCCCCACTGATATCGGAGGAAAGACTGTCGCCTACCACCAGAACCTCCTCCACAGGAGGGAATCCCAGTTTTTCCAGCCCTTTCCTGAAGTATCCCGCATCCGGCTTCTGGATTCCTATTTCTTCTGAAATAAGGATTTCCCTGAAGTATTTCCCTATTCCCGAAATCTCTATCCTTCCTCTCTGAACCGATGAAAGGCCGTTGGTGGAAAGAACCAGTGTATATTTTTCATGAAGCTGCTCGAGGACATCGATTGCCCCGTCCAGCAGATAGGCGTAGTGAGCCAGGGCCTCCACATAGACGGGAGCCATAATGCTGCTGTCAAAGCTCATTCCTGTTCTCTGCTTCAGAATCTCGAATCTTTCAACTCTGAGTCTTTTGGTATCAATCAGCTTTTTCTCAAAATCCTTCCACAGCTTGTCATTTATCTCATGATAGAGGGGAATAAGGGAATCATCCCATTTTTCACCCATCCGGATCACGCTTTCCCTGAGGGCACCGGCCTCGGCTTTATTGAAATCATACAGAGTATTGTCTGCATCGAAAAAAACATATTTAAATCCCATATCATAAAGATATACCCAAAAACCCGGTTGAACAAGTCAAAACAATTAAGTAAAATTGAATTATGTCCTACAAAATCGATATTCACACACATGTTTTTCATGAAAAAATAGCAGAAAAGGCAGTACAGAAGCTTTGTGACCATTATAAACTGGGTCAGCCGTACCACGGAACCGCGGCCGATCTTAAGGAAAAAATGGCAAAGGCCGGCATAGACAAGGCTGTAGCTCTCTGTGCGGCAACCAACGGACATCAGGTTGTGCCTGCAAACTCCTGGGCCATTACCATGAAAAAGGAATATCCCTGCTTTATCCCTTTCGGAACACTTCATACCGACTATGAAAACTGGAAGGAGGAGCTGGACAGACTTCTGGCAGCCGGAATCAAGGGGCTGAAGTTCCATCCCGATTTCCAGAAAATTGACATGAGAAATCCTGTTCTTTACGATATGCTGGAGGAGGCCAGCGGTAAGTTTACCGTCCTTTTCCATATCGGCGACATCTATCCCCCGGAGGAAAACTATTCCTCTCCTCAGAAGCTGGCTGAAATACTCAACGCATTTCCTAAACTGGAGGCAGTAGCAGCCCATTTCGGAGGCTACAGACACTGGCCTTATGTGGTGGAGAGTCTCAGAAAGTACGATTTTTACATGGATACATCAAGCTCACTGCTTTACATGAGCGATGAAGAGCTGAACCATATTCTCAATAACTTTTCCTCGGACCGTTTTCTTTTCGGAAGCGATTATCCTATCGGAGACCCGTCCAGGGAGCTGGATCTCATAAAGAAGAGAATGCATCTTTCGGCAGATGAATATGACAGGCTTTTCACCAGATGTGAGAACCTTACTGCAATCAGGGACTGTTAAGGAAGCTTTTCCTCATCATCTTCTATTATCTCGTATTCGATAGGAGGTTCCTCTTTTTTCATCTTTTCCCGTGCTTTGCGGATAAGGCTTCCCGGAAGAAGAAAAATGATTCCCGTAAAATAGAAGACTGCAAACAGAATAATCAGCGGTAAAAAAATAATTAAAAAAATCAAGACAGCAAGCATATTACCTCTTAAGCACGAATTTTTCTTCCCATATGATAAAAAGCTGATACCAGGGCGATTCCTGCGGCAATAGCCCCGGCGGCGGTCAGTGTCCTGAAGCCTGTAACAGCAGCCAGCTCCATGTTTCCCCAGAGGGAATAAAGCATGGTTTCATAGATTCCTCCCCCGGGAACAAAGGGGATAATGCCCGGAATAATGAAAATAGTTGCCGGTTTTTTCAGTATGGATGCACAGATTTCAGCAGCGGCAGCCACGAAAAGGGCACTTACGAAATATCCTGCGGTTTCCAGACCCAGATCCCTGTGGAGAACAAGGAATACAACCCAGCCGGCAGCACCTATCACCGATGCCGTAATGATATCATATTTGTTGATATAAAAAAAGTATCCGAATGAAGCAGTGACGAAGAAGGCTGTAATCAGGGCCGGTACAATGCTTTCCCACGGTGTGATGGCAGAAATGTAGGATACTTGGGAAGGGAACAGGATAAGTCCCAGGGCGGCACCGATGGAAAGGGCAGCGGCAATGACGAAAGCCTCCAGAAGCTTGGCAGCCCCTGCCACCAGGTCTCCTGCAATGATGTCGCGGATGGCGTTGACCAGGATTACACCGGGAACCAGGGTCATGAGTACGGAAATACTTACATTGCCTATGGACGGAATCAGATTCAGAATGAAGGATAGGGCCGTGAGTACCGATATGATGAAACCGCCGATGATGGAGGTAAGGAAGCCGGGCAGCTCAAAGGGTCTGAGGGCCACAAGAACGATACGCATGACAGCACCCACCGCAAAGGCAGCCAGGGCCTCAGGCAGGGAGCCCCCGAAAAGGAGAGAGAAGCACATGCTGCCGAAAGCAATAGCCAGAACCACAGCCCAGTCGGGATAGTCGGGGGCATTCTCGATTCTTCTGAATACGTTGCTGATCATGATAGGGTCATGATTGTTTTTGTCGACCAGACGCTGTATTTCAGTTTCCAGCATGGTAATCTTGCCCAGGTTGATGGTACGGTAAAGAATACGTTTGAAATGGGTATGATGTCTTCCGTCGGGATTGGTGCATGTAAGCATGATGACGGTAGGGGTAACGAAGGCGGAAACATTTTCTGCACCCAGCATGGCAGCCACGGTACACATGATTTCCTCGCACCGGTAAGTTTCACCTCCGTTTCTGAGAACTATAATACCTGCCTTTACGGCTGTTTCAAGGATTCTGTCCATGATTAAAGATTAAAACGGAAAATTATTGCGGTCAATAGTAAAGTTTTTTGTTGACAAAAATTTTTAATGCCTATATACTTTTGAAACACGACGCAGGGTGGAGCAGTTGGCAGCTCGTCGGGCTCATAACCCGAAGGCCGTAGGTCCGAGTCCTACCCCTGCTATCAAGACCTTCCTATTTTAGGAAGGTTTTTTTATTGTTATTTTTTTCATTCTGTCTATTGAATAAATACTTTTTATCATTTAACTTGTAATAAAGATCAGCTCGTACTTTGTGGGCAACCACACGTTCGCCATGTTGCGAATCCCGTAGCTGGTCTTATTTTATTTTGAACACCTAAGTTAGAGGTGAACGATTTTCCGGTGGTCTTTTCGGCAGTTATGTTGCAAAAGGAACTATGGATAAATGGCTGGCAAAACTTCAAGAACTAGATGTTTAAATTAATAGTATTAATATAGGAGAGAATGCAAAAATATGAAGATTATAGGAAAAGGTAATAAAGAAATTTGCACATTAGATGATTATAAAAAATATGCACCACCCCAAAAAGAATGTCATTGGGCTGATGAACAAAGTGCTAAAGAGTTCGCCAGAAAAGTCGTATCAGGAACACTTGATAATGAATTAAAAGTTTTATTTCCTGGAATCGATGTTGTTTTAGCTTATCCTGAAAAGGAAACTTATTTTGATCAATTCAGCCGTCCCAGATATCATGATTTAGCTTGTATTGCTGAATTAAATAATGAAAAAATTGCACTCTGTTTTGAAGCAAAAGCAACTGAAGACTTTGGTTCAACAACTGTAAAGAAAGAACTGGACGAAGCTAATAATAAAATAAAAAAGGGTGAAAACTCTAATATACCTCAAAGAATAAATGGTTTAGTTGATAAATTATGGAATAAACCTATTGATAAAAATATTGAAAATTTACGATACCAGCTTTTACATGCAACTGTAGGAACAAGTTCATTTGCAAAAGAAAATAACATCAATAAGGCTATATTCATTGTTTATCAATTAGAAACAGCAAAGACATCATCAGAAATATGTGACGACCATTTTGAGGCTTTAAAAGACTTTGTTAATCAATTCGGTAAAACAATAGAAAAAAATGTTCCTTGTTATATTAAACAAATTGATAATGTTGATTTAAGTATCCTGTTTCTACAACGGAAAAAGGAAGTTTAAAGAATTGTCAACCGTGGACAGGAATCCCACGATCAGCCGTGCTGAACCAGCACCTGGCAGCCCCCGTATAATTTCTGCTCGTGTTGACAATACTATAGTCAATCAAAACAAAAAAAGTCAAGACAATTTTTGAATTAGTCAAGGACGCACGGACCTGCTCCATATTCGGACCTGGTTCGGAACCCGCTGGTCAAGGACAGCCTGACGCAGTGATTATATATCCAAAGCAGGGGCAAAAAATAACACCCGAACAATGGTCACTTCCGGCTGGGCCCAATTCCCAGCCATATACCACTGACGGGTGTATTATGGGTAATCCCCATGATTACACAATAGCAACAGATGAAGAAAATGTCAAATCAGTTTTGGCTTTACTTTGGTTAAATCAAGAAATAAAACTATCACTGTAGTGATACTGTATAAGACAGCAATTTATGATATGATAGCTGTAAAAAACAGGGGATAAATCATGGTTAAACATATAATTTTGTGGACATTGAAGGAAATGCCTGAGGATGAAAAGGCTTTGGTAAAGGCCGGTATCAAGGAGGGACTTGAGTCCCTGTCCGGTAAGATTCCGGGAATGACCGATATCAAGGTGATTGCCGACGGTCGTCTGGAAAGCTCCACCGCAGACCTGATGCTGGACAGCAGCTTTGAATCCTTTGATGCATTGAAAGGGTATGCATCCCATCCCGAACACATCAGGGTGGCAGATGAGAAAGTTCGTCCGTTTACCTCATCCCGTGCCTGCCTGGATTACGAAGTGTGAAATCAGACTTAAGCTGAAATGGATTTTTCTTATATTCTGAAAAGTGCAAAATATGATGAGACTCTTCTGCTGAAATACGGTTTCAAGAAATCGGAAGCTTCGGATCCTTATTCCTTGACAAAAACATTTTCCGTAGCCGGCAACGATTTTTATGTAATCTTTGAAATTTCAGAAAGCAGTTTTTCAGGAAGGATTATTGAACAGGAATCAGATGATATCTATGCCTTGGCTGAGGTTCCGTCTGCAGTCGGAAGCTTTGTGACAGAGGTTCGCAGGCAGGTTCAGGATTTTGCAGAGGATATCAGGGATACATGTTTTGTTTCCACCGACATGAAGAAAAAATTTACGGAATTTGTCAGTAAGCATTTCGGCGTTCCGGGAGACAATCCCTTCAGAGAGGAGGCCCCTGATACAATGGTTTTCAGAACTCCTGAAAAATCCTGGTTTGCCTTGGTCATGACCATCAGCTTCAGGAATCTGGGATTCCGTAGTGATGCACCGGTTTCTGTGGTGAACCTGAAGCACCGCCCGGAGCATATTCCTGAAATAGTAGACAACCACCGCATATTCAACGCTTATCACATGAACAAAAAGCACTGGATAACAGTAATCCTGAGCGATAATATGGATTTTGATCTTCTCCGTGAGCTGACCGAGGAAAGCTACAGGCTGGTGACAGGGAAACGGGGATAAACGGTTAAGTTTGTTTGTTAATTGTAAATAAATATGATATAATTATATAAAACAGTTTAAGGAAATATTCATGGCCAAATCAAAAAAAACAGTCAGCTTTGAAGATGCCCTTTGGGGCGCTTGCGATAAACTTCGCGGAACAGTTGAACCTGCAGAATATAAACACATTGTGCTTAGTCTTATCTTCTTAAAATTCGTAAATGATAAATTTGATGCCCGTCGTCAGGAACTCAAGGACGAAGGCAAAGAAAAATACATAGATATTCAATCTTTCTATACAATGAAAAATGTTTTCTTTGTGCCAGAAGAAAGCCGCTGGTCATTCATTATGCAGAATGCAAAACAGAATGATATTGCCCTAAAAATTGATACAGCTCTAAACACTATCGAAAAACAAAATCCTTCTCTTAAAGGTGCTCTTCCAGACAACTACTATTCCCGCCTTGGAATTGATGTGTCAAAGCTTGCTGCTCTTCTTGATGAAATCAACAACATTCAGACAAATGCAGATAAAGAAAACGACATAATGGGGCGCGTGTACGAATACTTTCTTACAAAGTTTGCCCTCCAGGAAGGTAAAGGAAAGGGAGAATTTTATACTCCAAAATCTGTAGTAAATCTGATTGCAGAAATAATTGAACCATACAAGGGAAAAATCTATGACCCTTGCTGCGGTTCTGGCGGTATGTTTGTTCAGTCTCTTAAGTTTGTAGAAAATCATGCAGGAAACTCAAAAGATATTTCGGTTTACGGACAGGAAGGAACAACTACAACCTATAAACTTGCAAAGATGAATCTTGCAATTCGCGGCATTCCCTGTGACCTGGGAGAAAAAGCTGCCAATACTTTTACAAACGACCTTCATAAAGATTTGCGCGCTGATTACATTATGGCAAATCCACCTTTTAATCAGAAAGACTGGCGTGCAGAAAATGAACTTGTAAACGATGCCCGTTGGAACGGCTATACAGTTCCTCCAACAAGCAACGCAAACTACGGCTGGATTCTGCACATGGTTTCAAAACTC
>JAZURI010000008.1:0-15440 GCA_045606105.1 Spirochaetia bacterium
AGGAGAAAGATATGGCTAACTTACAGGCACTGGGAATGGTGGAAACAAAAGGACTGGTAGGATCAATCGAGGCAGCCGATGCAATGGTAAAGGCAGCAAACGTAAGACTTATCGGTAAGGTACATGTAGGCGGCGGACTGGTGACAGTAATGGTACGTGGCGATGTAGGAGCTGTAAAGTCAGCAACAGATGCAGGAGCAGCCGCAGCATCCAGAGTAGGAGAGCTGGTAAGCGTACATGTTATTCCAAGACCTCATGACGAGGTGGAATTCATTCTCCCTAAGCTGGAAATGTAATCGGAACATAAAGAATGAAAGTATTGACCGATACGGAGCTGAGATCCCGTCTGATCGGTGCCGGAGGTGAAGTTGCGGTGGAAGAAGGAACCGTGATAACACCTGCAGCCGCCGACTATATCAGGGAAAAGGGACTCAGGCTGATTACAGGGCAGAAGCCCTCTTCCGTAACCATGACTGTAAACAAAACGGAAACCACGGGGGAAAAGCCGGAGGATATGACTCATCTGGACAGCCGTACCCTTGTTTCCAAGAAGCATCCCGGAATTGCATTCAGGGGAAAGCTGGATACTTTCATGGCGGAGACCCTGGCGGTACAGGTTACAGGTACCAGGGAGGGGTATTCCGGTGTTTCGGAGGATCTGGGGGAAATTCTCTCCCTTTGCCGCAGGATTATGGCGGCGGAGGTCAGGGGAACAGACCTTGGTGAACTGAAGCTTCTGGGAATGGACAGCGGAAAGCTCCGTTATGTTACCCATCATCTGAAGCAGGAAATGGGAATAGATCATCCCGTTCCGTCTGCAGATCAGGGGATGATGTGCGTATGGCTCAACCGGCTCAGGACCTATGCCAGGGAACTGGAGCTGAGTGCGGTGAACGCAGACTGCCGGAAGGATACCATAGAGGCTCTTAACCGGCTTTCAAGCTGTATCTACATAATCTTCTGCAGGGTGATGACAGGATATTATCGGGTGGAAAAATGAACTATTACAGCGAAAAGGACATAAGGGACATAGTTGCCGGAGTACTGGAAAGCAGTAAAGGCAGCTGCCGGGAAACAGCCGGTGCCGATATACCTGTGGAGGTTTCGGCAAGGCATGTGCATCTTACAGCCGAGGCCATGGATATCCTCTTCGGGGAAGGGGCCAGGCTCACACCGAAAAGAATGCTCAGTCAGCCCGGAGAATTTCTTTCGGAGCAGAGGGTTATCCTTGCTTCCGGCGGAAAGGTAATGGACAATGTGGCGGTTCTGGGACCTGAAAGGGGAAGAAACCAGGTGGAACTGTCGTTGACCGATGCCAGGGCTTTAGGGGTAAAACCTCCTCTCAGGCTTTCGGGAGATCTGGACGGCAGCGGTGATATCCTTATCATCGGGCCGAAAGGGAGCATCTATGCCGGCGAATGCACCATAATAGCCAGAGCCCACATACACATGACCCACGAGGATGCCCGGAAATACAGGGTAAGCGACGGTCAGAGGCTCAGTGTCCGTATTGTTTCGGAACGTCCGGTAACGCTGGAAAATGTAATTGCAAGGGTAAAGGACAAGACAAAAAGCCAACTTGCCATGCATGTGGATTTTGATGAGGCTAACGCTGCCTGCGTAGGGAAAGAAACAAAGGCAGTTATTATTGAACGGTGGTAAAAATGGCAGAAATGAGTATTGATGATATAGTTGCTGTTGTAACCAGGAAGGTTATGGAAGCACTGGACGGAAAGCAGTGTACACAGACAGCAGGAGAGGATAATTCAAAGCAGAAGAAAATCCTTCTTATAGGAGATCCGGTCTCATTGCCCGAGGGTTTTACGGACAATGCCGCAGTTTTTGATATCAAGGACTTCGAGACAGAAAGAAACGTGCTTAAATATAACGAGGTTGTGATAACCAGGCTATCTCTCCTCCAGCTTGCAGATGCGGCAATGGGCAGACCTACGGATTCTGTCTGCTGTGCTGTGATTTATGCCCTGCTGAACGGCGTAGGTGTCACCATTACAGGAAAGGCTTTTTCCCATCGTAAATATTCAGGCAAAGGAAGCAGCTTCTTCTATAACATTTACGAGGAATATGTGAAAAAGCTGCAGATAGGCGGTGTCAGGATCATTGACTGCTGTACTCAGCTGAAGGTACGGGAATCCCTGCCTGAAAAGAAGGTATCGGAACCGGCAGGACGTGCGGTACCGGTGCTTCCGCCCATGGACAGCAGACTGGTTACGGAAGCCGAGGCCCTGAAGATAGCAGCCGGTGCAAAGGATGAGGTATGCTTCCCTTCCGATGCCATACTGACTCCTCTTGCCAGGGATGTCTTTACAAGGGCAAAACTCAGGATCGTATTCAGATAAGGATGTGAAATTATGATTATCTGCAAGGTTGTAGGCCATGTCTGGGCTACAAAGAAAGAGGAAAGACTGGAGGGGCTGAAGCTCATGGTTGTCAGGGAAGAGACCCCTTCAAAAAGCAGTAAAGAGGTATTTGTTGCGGCAGATACAGTCTGTGCCGGAATCGGAGACCGGGTTATAGTGGTGTCGGGAAGTACCGCCCGCAAGGTTTTCGGACGGGACGACATGCCGGTGGATATGGCTATCGTGGCCATTATAGACAACCTGGAAATTGTTTAGGTAAGAAATGGGCTTGAAGGAAAAGATTGCAGCGGCAGGAGTGGTGGGCTGCGGAGGTGCAGGCTTCCCCACTGCTCTCAAGCTGGACGGAAAATTTGAATATCTCATAATAAACGGAGTGGAGTGCGAGCCTCTGCTCAGGACAGACCGATGGCTTATGTGCAACCGGGCGGAAGATATTGTGGAGGCAGTTTCCGAGGTAAAGTGGGAGCTTGATATTCCCAATGCCGTAATTGCCCTCAAGCATGACTATACGGAAGAAATCGATTCCCTGAAAAGGGCCATTGCCTCCGCAGGGGCTCAGATCGGGATTCATGAAATGGAAAGCTACTATCCTGCCGGCGATGAGCAGATGATAGTGTACGAGGTAACGGGAAGGATTATCCCATCCGGCGGTATTCCCGGAAAGGTGGGGGCTGTGGTGGACAACGTGGGAACCATGGTTGCCGTTTACGATGCCCTGAGAGGAATTCCCTTTACCCATAAATATCTGACTGTAGCCGGGGATGTAAATAATCCGACGGTTCTCAGGGTTCCCGTAGGTACAAGCTTCCGGGAATGCATAGAGCAGGCCGGAGGTGCGGTGAACAGCCGGTACGCGGTGGTATCCGGAGGACCTATGATGGGGCGCCGGATTTCCTTTGAGAACCTGGAGAGGGAGACGGTAACCAAGACCACCTCCGGAATCCTGGTGCTGCCTGAGGATGGCTGGCACGGAAACCATACGGAGGTCAATATACGGAAGATGCTGAACCGTGCCGCTTCGGCCTGTATCCAGTGTTCCTTCTGTACACAGCTCTGTCCGAGGGCGCTGGTGGGTCATCCTCTGGCACCTCACAGGATAATGAGAAAAATGGCGGTAAGTGCCGATATATCCTCCTGTCTGGATGACAGGGACATAAGGAATGCGGCCCTCTGCTGCGAATGCGGAATATGCGAGGTCTATGCCTGTCCTATGGGACTCCAGCCCCGGGAAATCAATTCCCTGATAAAGAAGGAGCTGGCTGTTAACGGAATCCGCTATACACCGGAACCGGACCGTGAGCTGAAGGCAGACCCTGACAGGGAACTGCGGAAGGCGCCGTCTAGGAAGGTGGCTGCCAGACTGGGGTTGTCGGAATACTACGACCGCAAAATAAAGAATATTATCGAATATGAGGGAGATGTTCTCCGGATCCCTCTTAAAATGAATATAGGAGCCCCCTCCGTCCCTGCAGTCAGGGAAGGTGACAGGGTAAAGGCCGGAGAGCTTGTGGCATCGGCGGCGGAGAAGGGACCGGGGGCGGCAGTCCATGCCGGAATCTCAGGTACGGTTTCCCTTGCCGGTAATATGATAACAATAACCAAGGAACGGAATTGATATGGAAAATGCAGTTGGTTTTATTGAGCTTAACAGCATAGCCAAGGGTATTGAGGCTTCGGATATCCTGCTGAAGACCGCAGATGTCCGCCTTGTTTTTTCAAAGGCCGGATGTCCCGGAAAATATTATATCCTCATAGCCGGTGAGGTGGCTGCAGTCAGGTCATCGGTGGAGGCAGGATGCGCTCTGGGAAAGGAGCATGTTGTAGACAGCTGTATCATTCCCAACATAGACAGACGGGTGATAAAGGCCATAAATCTGGCAACATGCCCCGAAACCACCGGGGCGGTGGGTGTCATGGAGTTCTATTCCGTGACAGCGGCGGTATACGGTGCCGATGCGGCGGTGAAGGGGGCTGATGTGGAGCTCCTGGATGTACGGCTGGGAACCGGAATCGGGGGAAAGTCCTTCGTGGTGCTGACCGGAGATGTGGCAGCTGTAAGGGCCTCCGTGGAATGCGGCATAAATACCCCTCCTGCAGAGGGGATGACCATAGCCCATGTAGTTATACCTAATCCCCATCCGGACCTTATACAGGGCCTTTACTGAGGTGTAGAATGGATTTTGAAAAAAAACAGAGGATAATTCAGGAATTTGTTCCCGGAAAACAGATTACCCTTGCCCATATAATCGCAAATCCGGATCCCGCCCTTTACAAGAAGATGGGAGTTATCGGTGAGCACAGCGGGGCTCTGGGAATAATGACAATAACACCCAGCGAGGGAGCCATCATCGGAGCTGATGTGGCATCCAAGCACGGAAGCATAGAGGTGGTATTTGTGGACCGTTTCAACGGCTCCCTTATCATAAACGGCGAGGTGGCAGATGTGGAAAGCGCGGTGAAGGCTGTAATCCATGTCCTTTCCGAGCAGATGCATTTTGCCGGGGTAAACATTACACGGACATGAAAAGAATACTGATGGTCGGCTCCGTGGCCTGCGGAAAGACCACCCTGTGCCAGAGGATAAACGGCCTGGACAGGGTCTACCGTAAAACCCAGAGCCTGGAAGTCATCAACACCACGGTGGATACCCCGGGGGAATACCTGGAGCGCCGTTCCATGATGCGGAACCTCATGACAGTGGCGGTGGATGTGGACTGTGTCCTTTTCCTCATGGACCCCACCCAGGAACGGTTCATGTTTTCTCCCGGTCATGCCTTCTCCTTTCCGGTGCCGGTGGCAGGGGTTGTCACCAAGAGGGATCTGGTGTCGGAAAAGGAAGCAGCGGCGGCGGAAGAGCTCCTGAGGCTGGCCGGGGCCGACCCTGTTTTCCGTGTCAGTGCCGAAACCGGAGAAGGAATCGATCAGCTGATGGATTTTTTAAGATAAAGGTGGTAAGATAACAGTATGAACCTCTATCATCTCAAGACCTTTTATTATATTGCCAAGTACAGAAGCTTCACCAGGGCGGCGGAGGAGCTGTGCGTTACCCAGCCTGCCGTAACCAGGCAGATACAGGAGCTGCAGAACACCCATAACCTTTCCCTTTTCAACAAGATAGGGAAGAAGATTGTCCTTACCGATGCGGGAGAGGCCCTTTATGTCCTGGCAGAGAAGATATTCGACCTTGAGGTACAGGTGGAGGAGAGCATAAAGGATTTCAGGAACCAGGACCGGGGAAGGATCAACATCACCTCCTGCGAGACCATGGCAGCCTATTATCTTCCGTATGTACTGGATATGTTCTACCGTAAGTTTCCCGAAATATTCGTTTCCGTCATCACCAAGATTGACTCCGAGGTCATGGACAGCGTAGTCAGGATGGAAAGCGAGATAGGCTTCATTTCCAGGGAGCTGACTCACCCGAAGCTGATCACCAGGAAATTCCTCAAGGAGGAGCTGATTTTCGTGGCGGCACCGGAAAACATCATGGCAAAGAAGGGGACACTGGATGTCTGGGAGCTGAACCATGTGCCTGTTATCTGGCATGAACCGGGCTGCGGAACCAGGAAGATATTCAACGATTTCCTTACAAAATACCATCTTCACACCAAGGATGTGTGCGAGTGCACCAACAACTCAGCCATCGTAAACCTGGTCAAGCTGAACCTGGGAATAACCCTTATTTCCAAGAATGTTGTCCACGAGGAGCTCAGGAAAGGGGAGCTTGCCGAGGTTAAGATCAAGGGGGAGGAGTTTACCCGCCAGTACTACATGACCTACTATAACGAAAAATACTTCACTAAAAATCTTGCCGATTTCGTATCCACCGCCCAGAGCATGGCCATCGAATATATGCAAAATATATAATTAATTATATTGATTATTTTTCTCATAAAGTATAAGCTTTTCCCAAATAATTACGCTGCGAGAGGATCTAATTATGGAAGTTCAAGTAAAGGAATTGATTGATAAAATCAAGACAGACGGTATTAAAAGTGCCGAAGACAAAGCTGCGCAGATTGTAAAGGATGCGCAGGCAAAAGCGGAATCAATTGTAGCCGACGCTAAGAAAGAAGCTTCAGTTATCGTAGCCGATGCAGAAGAAAAAGCTGCAAAAAGCAAGGTTTCCGGAGAAGAAGCTATCAAGCAGGCCGGCAGAGACCTTGTTCTCAACATCCGCGAAAAAATTACAGACCTTTTTGATGTTATTCTTAAAGAAGAAATCAAGGGTGCAATGGATGAAAAGCTTATGGGCGATGTAATCGTTAAGCTGATTTCATCATGGAAAGGTGAGGATAGCACCGGACTGGAAGTTCTTCTTTCAGAAAAGGATATCAAAGCTACAGAAAATTACCTTAAGGGCAAGCTTGCTGACAAAGTAAAGGGCGGACTCGATTTCAAGGTTTCAAAGACAATCGATGCCGGATTCCACGTATCAGCCAAAGACGGTTCTGCTTATCACAATTTTTCTGCGGAAGGAATAGCAGAAGTATTCACAGATTATTTGAACCCAAGACTTGCTAAGCTGTTGTCTGAGGGAATTAAGAAAGCGGAGGCATAAGCCTTGGCAAATCAATACTATTATACTGTTGCTTCTTTACCAATGCTCTCATTGGAAGCAGAAAAGTTCATGACTGAAGAGGAATTCCTCAGTACATGCGAAACTACAATCTCAGAAAAGGACTTTGAGGATCTCAAGGCTTCTCTTCTTCTCCCTATTCAGGGTGCTGTGGTTTCCGATCCTTTGCTCAAGGGATGGTACGACTGGGAAAACACTCTCCGCTGTGAGCTTGTAAAGCTTAGAGCTGCAAAGAAAGGAACAGATGCTGAAAAGTATATCACAGACAATCCGGGCGAGGCCGGGCTTGCTGAAGTTGCCAGAGAAGCTTTTAACCAGTCATCACCGCTGGAAAGTGAAAAGGTTCTTGACCGTGCAAGATGGGAATATCTTGACATGCTTGAGGCCGGACATCTTTTCGATATCGGTAAGCTGATTATCTACTATCTCAAGCTCCAGCTTCTGAACCGCAGAGCTCTCCTGAACAGGGAGATCGGCCAGCAGGAATACGAGAAGATATATGCAGATATTCTTGCAGTTGCAAGAAAGAATGGGTAACTCTGTTTTTTTTAATTGGTAATAGAATTTTTTTTAGAGGTATTTTATGAGTGAAATTATAGAACAGCAGAGCAAGGGCAAGGTTGTCGGTGTAAACGGCAACATGATTACCATTGAGGTATTCGGTGATGTCCTTATGAACGAAATCGGATATGTTGTTGTAAACACATCCGAAGGCGTTAAGAAGCTCAAGGCTGAGGTTATCAGAATCAAGGGTAAATATGCCGACTTGCAGGTTTTTGAAATGACCAGAGGTATTGCAGAGGGAGACGATGTAGAGCTTACAGGCGAAATGCTTGCAGTAACACTGGGTCCCGGACTTCTCGGTCAGGTATTCGACGGTCTCCAGAACCCGCTTCCAAAGCTTGCTGAGCACAGCGGATTCTTCCTTGAAAGAGGTGTTTATCTCGAAGCACTTCCGGGAGATCAGAAATGGCATTTTACACCATGCGTAAAAGAGGGCGATTCAGTACAGAGAGCTGATGCAATCGGTACAGTTCCTGAAGGAATCTTCAACCACAGAATCATGGTTCCTTTCAACATGTATGATTCATACAAGATCAAGTCAATCGCAAAGGAAGGAGACTACACAGTCAACGAAAAGATTGCCGAGATCGTAGATACAAAAGGAAACGTATTCCCTCTTACAATGTGTTTCCAGTGGCCGGTTAAGAGAGCTATCGATGCTTACACAGAAAGACTGAAACCGGTTGACCCAATGATTACAAAGGTAAGACTTATCGATACATTCTTCCCTGTTGCCAAGGGTGGAACATACTGTATCCCTGGACCTTTCGGAGCAGGAAAGACAGTACTCCAGCAGATTACATCAAAGAACGCAGAGGTTGACGTTGTAATCGTAGCAGCCTGCGGAGAGCGTGCCGGTGAGGTTGTAGAAACTCTTAAGGAATTCCCTGAACTTATCGACCCTAAGACAGGTCGTTCCCTCATGGAAAGAACAATGATCATCTGTAACACATCCTCCATGCCTGTTGCAGCCCGTGAAGCATCCGTATACACAGCCGTAACACTCGGTGAGTACTACAGACAGATGGGTCTCCATGTTCTTCTCCTTGCTGACTCCACATCAAGATGGGCTCAGGCCATGAGAGAGATGTCAGGTCGTCTCGAAGAGATCCCTGGTGAAGAAGCATTCCCGGCTTACCTCGAATCAACAATCGCATCTTTCTATGAAAGAGCAGGTATCGTAAAACTCAGAGACGGTTCAATCGGATCTGTAACAATCGGTGGAACAGTATCACCTGCAGGTGGTAACTTCGAAGAGCCGGTAACACAGGCTACACTTAAGGTAGTAGGTGCATTCCACGGTCTTTCAAGAGAAAGATCCGACGCCAGAAAGTATCCTGCAATTCACCCACTGGACAGCTGGAGCAAGTATGCCGGCGGTGCAGTAGATCCTGAATTCACAGAATATGCAAGAAGCGTAATGTTCAGAGGAAGTGATGTTGCTCAGATGATGAAGGTAGTAGGTGAAGAAGGAACAAGTATCACAGACTATATCATCTACCTCAAGGAAGAGCTCCTTGACTCAGTATATATCCAGCAGAACTCCTTCGACGAAGTAGACGCAGCAGTTCCTGTAGAAAGACAGAAGCATATTTTCAATATCCTTCTCAAGATCCTTTCTGCAACATTCGACTTCACAGTTAAAGATGAAGCCAGAGCTTACTTCAACCAGCTCAGACAGCTGTTCCTTGACTACAACGGATCTATCTGGGGAAGCGATGCATTCAAGCAGAAGGAAGCAGAACTTCTTTCAACACTTGCATCAAAACAGACCGGTACTGATGAAAATGCAGCTGACCTGCTTGCAAAAATAAAATAAGGGACGGAAGAAATGCGCAAGATTTATAGTAAAATTGAATCAATTACAGGAAACGTAATTACAGTTACAGCTGATAACGTAAAGAATGACGATCTTGCTGAAGTTTCTTCAGCACACGGAAAGTCACTTGCCCGTGTTATCAGATTGAATAAAGGTGAAGTTTCTCTCCAGGTATTTGCCGGAGCAAAGGGTGTTTCCACAGGTGACGAGGTAAGATTCCTCGGTTATCCTATGAAGATCTCCTGCTCAGAAAACCTTCTCGGAAGAATTTTCGACGGTAGCGGTAAGCCAAGAGACAATGGTCCTGCTCTCAACGAGAACCTCAGTGAGATCGGTGGACCTTCAGTAAACCCTGCAAGAAGAATTGTACCAAAGAACATGGTAAGAACAGGTATCCCGATGATCGACGTATTCAACTCTCTCGTTGAATCCCAGAAGCTTCCTATCTTCTCATCATCCGGTGAGCCATACAACGAACTTCTTGCTCGTATCGCCATGCAGGCCGAAGTTGACATGATCATCCTCGGTGGTATGGGTATCAAGTACGATGACTACCTTTTCTTCAAGGAAACACTTGAGGAAGGTGGAGCTCTCAGCAGAACAGTATTCTTCGTACACACAGCTGCTGACCCTATCGTAGAATGTCTCCTGGTACCGGACGTATCCCTCGCAGTTGCAGAGCACTTCGCTCTCGAAGGAAAGAAGGTTCTGGTACTTCTCACAGACATGACAAACTTTGCCGATGCAATGAAAGAAAATGCTATCACAATGGAACAGGTTCCTTCAAACCGTGGTTATCCTGGAGACCTTTACTCACAGCTCGCTTCAAGATACGAGAAGGCTGTAGACTTCGAAGGCGCAGGTTCTATCACAATCCTTGCTGTTACAACAATGCCTGGTGACGACGTAACTCACCCGGTTCCTGACAACACAGGATACATCACAGAGGGTCAGTTCTATCTTAAGAACGGAAGAATCGAGCCATTCGGATCACTCTCCAGACTTAAGCAGCAGGTTAACAAGGATACCCGTGAAGACCACAGAGCTCTTATGGACGGTATGATCAAACTCTACTCCGCTTACAAAGAGTCTCTCGAAAAGAAGTCCATGGGATTCAGAATGTCAGACTGGGACAACAAGCTTCTTAAATACGGTGCTATGTTCGAAGAGCAGCTTATGGCTCTCTCAGTAAACATTCCTCTTGAAAAAGCTCTCGACAAGGGTTGGGAAATCCTTTCAAAGTGCTTCTCAAAGGAAGAGACCGGACTTAGAACAGAACTCCTTAACAAGTTCTGGCCAAAAGAGGACTGAGACCTATGGCAAATATCAAACTGACTAAGAATGAACAGAAAAAACAGAAGGATGCTCTCAAGAGATACAAAAGATTCCTTCCTACACTTCAGCTCAAGAAACAGCAGCTTCAGCTCGTTATCAGAGGACTTGAGGGTGATGTAAAGGCTAAGCAGGAAATCAGAAAGCAGCTTGAGGGTGAAATCTTCTCATGGGTTGACGTATTCGGTGAAAAAGTTGAGTTTGATAAGCTTGTAAGAATTAAATCTCTTGAAACAGAAGAAGGTAACATTGCGGGAGTTGATATTCCTGTATTCAAAGGAATCGAGTTCGAGCAGGTTGAATATGACCTGTTCAGACAGCCACTCTGGGTAGATGCTGCAGTTGAGAAAGTATCAGGACTGCTTGCATGCGACGAGGAGCTTAAGATTCTTGAAAGACAGCTCGAACTTCTGGATGCGGAGCTGCGTGTAACCTCACAGAGAGTAAACCTCTTTGAAAAGGTTAAGATTCCTGAGACAAAGAATAACATCAGAGCTATTCAGGTATATCTCGGAGACCAGCAGACAGCAGCCGTTGTAAGAGGAAAAATATCAAAGAAGAAACTGGTAAGGGAAGCATAATATGGCAATAGTTAAAATGAAAAAAGTTTCCCTCGTGGTTCTCGACCGTGAAAGGGAAGAAGCTCTTGAAAACCTGAGAGATCTGGGACTCGTTCATATCGAAAGAATCTATGCCGGAAGCGACAAGCTTTCTGCATTGAACGATAAAAAGGGTCTCTTCGAGCGCTGCTTGTTCATCCTCCCACAGAAAATTGCCGGAGACAAGAACAAGACAGGTGACCTTAAAGCAGCCGAAAAGCTTGCAGACAAGATTGTAGGCCTCGGTGACAAGCTTAAAGCACTTGGCGACGAAAAGGAAAAGCTTCTCAAAGATCAGAAGAGCCTTGAACCGTGGGGTGATTTCAATCCTGCAGACGTGGCTTTCCTCAAAGAAAAAGGGGTTGAGCTTAGATTTTACGAGCTTGCAAAGGATAAACTTGCAGAAATTTCTGAAAAAACAGATTATTTCACCGTAAGTTCAGACAAAAACAAGGTTTTCATCATTGCAACAGGAACAGAGTTCCCTGAAGCTGAAACATTCAGCCTCCCTGCAATCGGTATTTCCGAAATCGGAAAGAAGGTGGCAGAACTTGATGCTGAAATCGCAGCTGTAAACAAGGAACTTGAAGCCCTTGCAGTTGAAAAGAATATTATTACAAACGGAATCAAGCTTCTCGAAAAAGAGATGGAGTTTGAGGCCGTAAGTGCAGATATGCAGGTCGAAGATGAGCTTGCATATATTGACGGATATGTACCTGAAGATGTGGTTAAGGACCTGAAGTCCGAAGCTGCTAAAAACCATTGGGCACTTCTCATCAGAGATCCGGAAGGAGAAGATAATCCTCCGAGCTTGATCAGAAATCCAAAATGGGTTCAGATCATCGATCCGTTGTTCAGATTCCTGGATATTACACCTGGATACAAAGAGGCAGATATCAGTATGTTCTTCCTGATGTTCTTCTCTCTCTTCGTTGCCATGATCGTAGGTGATGCCGGATACGGAATCATTTTCCTTATCCTCTCATTGCTTGTGGCCAAGAAGGCACCGAAACCTGTATTCATTCTCCTCATGACGCTGAGCTTAGGCACCATCGCCTGGGGTACGTTGACAGGAACATGGTTCGGATCAGCGACCATTGTAGAAAAGACATTCCTCGGAAGCCTGGTTATTCCAAGCATTGCAAGTTTCCCTGGAGCAGTCGGAAGTACTGTTGATACAGAAGCATTCATCAAGAATTTCTGTTTCATCGTAGGTATCGTACATCTGCTTCTCGGTCTTGTTATCAGCTTCTCAAGAAAAATGCCTTCACTGGCAGCTTGGGCTGATTTCGGGTGGATGCTGATTGTAGTGGCTTCTTACTTCGTTGCACAGAAGTTCGTACTCGGTGCACCTGGTTTCAGCCCTATAACATGGCCTCTTGCAGGCGCCGGATTTGTTATCGTATGTCTCTTCTCGGAGCAGAACGGAAACTTTGTAAAGGGCGCTGTCATGGGTCTTGCATGGTCACCTATGAAGATACTGGACTCAGTAAGTATGTTTGCCAACCTGGTATCATACATCAGACTTTTCGCTGTAGGTCTTGCTACAGTTGCGGTTGCTTCAAGCTTCAACGCAATGGCAGGCGGTATGGCAGAGTCAATGGGTGTTGCCGGAGTTATTATCGGCGCAGTTATCCTTTTTGCGGCACATGCCTTTAACATGGTATTGGCCCTTCTTTCAATCGTTGTACACGGTGTTCGTCTGAACACATTGGAATTCGGTGGAAGAGTTGGATTGGAATGGAGTGGTTTCAGATACTCTCCATTTAAAAAATAATAAATTTATTGTCCAGAGGGACAAATAGTAAATATTAAAGGAGAAAATATATGTTAGGATTGATGGGAATTGGAGCAGCATTCGCTCTTGCAGCAGCAGGTTCAGCTATTGGAATTGGAAAAGCAGGTATGGCTTCTATCGGTGCATGGAAGAAATGTTATGCACAGAACAAGCCGGCACCATTCCTTCTGCTCACATTCGTAGGTGCACCATTTACACAGACAATTTACGGTATGATTCTTATGAACGCTCTTCTTGCAGCAAAAGACACAGCAGATCCTGGTCTTATCCTCGGTGCAGGACTTTTCGGTGGTATCGGTATGGGTCTTTCCGCATGGTTCCAGGGAGCAGCAGGTGCAGCAGCAGCTGATGCACAGGTTAGCACAGGAAAGGGTTTCTCTAACTACCTTATCGTTCTTGGTCTTGTAGAGTCTGTAGCTCTCTTCGTAATGGTATTCTCAATGGGTATCATCGGCTAAGTTTTCCTTAGACCATAAATCAAAGCGGTCAGTAATGACCGCTTTTTTTTCGCTTTTAAAGCTTGACATATTTGGTAGTAAATCATATTTTTTATATATAATATGGAGGAAAAATGAGCATTAACAAAGTAACAGACAGCATCATCTATGTCGGTGTAAATGACCATAAGATTGATCTTTTCGAGGGTCAGTATGTGGTTCCGAACGGAATGTCATATAATTCCTATGTCATCATGGATGAAAAAATTGCTGTAATGGATACAGTAGATATAAATTTCACCCATCAGTGGCTTGATAATCTCGCAGAGGCACTGAACGGAAGAAAGCCTGATTACCTGGTGGTTCAGCACATGGAGCCGGATCATTCAGCCAACATCAAGAACTTCCTTAATGTTTATCCTGAAGCAAAGATTGTGGGAAACTCAAAGACATTCACCATGATCGGTCAGTTCTTCGGCGATACCTTTGAGGATAAGCAGGTTGTGGTAGAAAACGGATCAACACTTTCACTGGGAAAGCATGAGCTTACATTTGTTTTTGCACCGATGGTTCACTGGCCTGAGGTAATGGTAACTTATGATGCCTTTGACAAGGTTCTTTTCTCAGCAGACGGTTTCGGAAAATTCGGAGCTCTCGATGTGGATGAAGAATGGGCATGCGAAGCCAGAAGATACTACATCGGAATCGTAGGAAAGTACGGAGCACAGGTACAGAAGCTTCTTTCTGTGGCTGCAACCCTGGACATTCAGAAAATCTGTCCTCTTCACGGACCTGTACTTACAGAAAACCTGGGATACTACCTCAACCTTTATAACACATGGTCTTCCTACGGAATCGAGACAGACGGTATCGTTATTGCATATACTTCCGTTTACGGAAACACAAAGAAGGCAGTAGAGCTCCTGGCTGAAAAGCTTAAGGCCAAGGGTTGTCCTAAGGTAGTGGTAAACGACCTGGCAAGAGTAGATATGGCAGAAGCTGTGGAAGATGCATTCCGCTACGGAAAGATTGTATTGGCCACAACAACATACAATGCCGGAATTTTCCCTTTCATGAGAGAGTTCATCGATCATCTGACAGAGAGAAATTTCCAGAACAGAACCGTGGCTTTCATCGAGAACGGAAGCTGGGCTGCTCAGGCTACAAAGGTAATGAAGAAAATGCTGGAAGGAAGCAAGAACCTGGTTTTTACAGACAACAATGTTTCCATAAAGTCTGCAATGTCAGATGCCAACAAGGAGCAGCTTGAAGCTCTGGCAGACGAACTCTGCAAGGACTACATTGCCCGTTCTCCTGAAAAGGCAGACAAGAACGATATGACAGCACTCTTCAGACTGGGATACGGTCTCTACGTGGTTACATCCAACGACGGAAAGAGAGACAACGGTCTTATAGTAAATACTGTAACACAGGTAAGCGATGCACCTAACCGCATTGCAGTTTGTATCAACAAGAGAAACTATTCCTGCCATGTAATCGAGCAGACAAAGAAGATGAATGTAAACTGTCTTTCTGTAGATGCACCTTTTGATATTTTTAAGCGCTTCGGATTCCAGAGCGGTAGAAATGTGGATAAGTTTGAAGGTATCGAAACTGCAAAATCAGACAACGGACTTCCGTTCCTGACACAGTACATCAATGCAGTGCTTTCTTTGGAAGTGGAAAATGTGGTGGATCTGGAATCTCATCTCATGTTCATCTGTAAGGTAACCGAGGCAAGAGTAACCTCCGACAGAGCTACAATGACATATACCTACTATCAGGAAAATGTAAAGCCAAAACCACAGACAGAAGGAAAGAAGGGATGGGTCTGCAAGATCTGTGGATACATCTATGAGGGAGAAGACCTTCCTGAAGACTTTATCTGTCCTCTGTGTAAGCACGGAGCTGTGGACTTCGAGAAGATTGTCTGA
>JAZURI010000009.1:0-131610 GCA_045606105.1 Spirochaetia bacterium
AGGATATCCCTTTTTGTCCTGTCAGTTCCGTCTCTTAAAAATATAACCCATTTCTCCAGTTCAGACAAGTTTTTTATCTCCCTCTCTCCTATCTCCACCAGAGGCATCTGTATGAAGATTATCTGAAGCCTGTCGGTCAGCTCTATATCCCCGCTCTGCATCCTGAAGCTCTGTACGAAATCATCGTTTTCCTCAAAGAGCCTGAAGTTGGTGAACATTACCTGATATACCCTGGGAAGCCTGCGGTAGTAATGCCCCTTCATCTCGGCAGCTGATACCATGCGGCAGCCGTAGTAGAGGGACCTGAGCCGGAGATTGTCGTTTCCGATGAAGGTCTGCATCTCGATGTCGATAAGGCTTCCGTCCTTCATACGGCAACTGAGATCCAGCCTTATATTCTTGGCATGGGCGATATCCTTTGGAAGCTCGCTGTTGAGTACCGTGATCTCCTGCGGTTCGAAGCCGGTGACTGCCTTCACAAGTCCTTTCAGGGCAGATTCCGAGCCAGGGGCAGATTGGGTAAACAGGGTCTTGAAGGTACTGTCCACCTTGGGATCCAGAAGCTTCATATCATGGGGGATGTATATTTTTTCACTCATGTTTTCTCCTTTTCCTATATCACAAGGAGAAATGGGAATTCTGATTCAGTATGAGAAAAATTTTATATCAGGCAATCATCAGAAAAGGGTCTGCACCAGAAGCATGTAGCATACGGTGCCGCCGGCTATGGAGAGGAGCATATTCCGTTTCAGGAGGTGCAGGAGGATCACTGCAAAGATGGATATAAGCTCCGGGATTCCGTGATTGCCGGAAATGAATGAGACATCCCTGAGACAGTAGACGACCAGCATGCCGAAGGTTGCTGCCGGAAGTGCCTTGCCAAGATAATGTATTACCGGCGGTACCGGTTTCCGAGAAGAGAATATTATAAACGGGAGTGCCCGTGTCAGTACGGTTCCCAGAACGCATAGGGCAATTGTAATTATCTGAAGGGAGATGCTCATTTCCGGTACCCCTTTTCAATGGGCTTTTTCAACAGGATGCAAAGCAGAAGTACCGCAGCCATGGCCGGCAGCATGAATGAATCGGGCCCGAATATAAGACGGCACAAAACAGAGGCTGTAATTCCGATTATGGCTGTATAGTGCTTCCTTTCCTTCAGCCACTGTTCCAGAAAAATAACAGTTAGCAGGGCTGTCATTACAAATTCTATTCCTCCGGTATTGAAGGTAATCATAGATCCGGCGATTCCCCCGACGGTGGAGCCTGTAACCCAGTAAATATGGTTCAGCAGCGTGACAAAGAACATGAACCATCCCTTGTCTACACCCTCGGGAGCGGTAACGGAATAATTTATTGAAAAGCTTTCATCGCACATTCCGAAAACCAGATAATATTTCTTCCATCCCATATCTTTGTAGATATCCAGCATCGATATTCCGTAGAACAGATGCCTGGCCTGTATCAGCACCGCCATAAGAAAAACCTGAAGCGGGGCAAAGGGGGAGAGAAGCATGGATATGGCAATGAATTCCAGAGAGCCTCCGAAAATCGTAAGACTCATCAGCATGGGATAAATAAAGCTGAAGCCGGAAACATTCATATAGATTCCGTAGGTCAGGCCCAGGAACCAGAAGCCGGCAAAAATAGGAATAGTATATGGAAATGCTGCCTTGAGAGCTTTAATCTTCATCGGATAATACCTTGGTGAAAATATAACATTATTTTTTAAATGTTACTATATTGACACATTTTTGTTTTTGGGTGTAAAACAAATTAACATTACTTTTAACCTTTCAAAGGCTAGGAAGGGAACAAGTAGCTTTCAAGGATACTGGAGAGAGAGTTGCCGGGTGGTGAGAGGCGCGCAGTTACTTGATTGTGAATACATCCCAGAGCCGCGTACCGAACCCGGAAGGCAGTAGGCTACGACGGGTGTGCCCGTTACAGCGCAAGGGTATAATCATGAAATCGTTGATTTTATGCCGTACCTGATGAGATTGTCATTGTGAAGTGGCAATGAATAGAGGTGGTACCGCGGAAAAATTCCGTCCTCTTTTCTCGGGGGGCGTTTTTTTTTGCCTTGACGGCATGACTGATGTCCTCCTATCAAAGCTTTTCAAAAGGAGGAATTTATGAGTGTAAAAGTTTTGAGTATCATTTTGCTGACGGTTTTTTTTGCAGGCATGATTGCAGTGGGCTTCATGACCAGAAAAAAGGCGTCAAGTGTCGAAGGCTTTGTTCTCGGCGGCAGAACAGCAGGGCCCTGGCTTACAGCCTTTGCTTTCGGAACTTCTTACTTTTCTGCTGTTATTTTCGTTGGTTATGCAGGTCAGTTCGGATGGAACTTCGGCTTGGCAAGTACATGGGCAGGTCTGGGCAACGCCTTTATAGGCTCCCTTCTGGCATGGAACATCCTGGGAAGAAGAACCAGGATCATGACCCAGCATGTTGATGCAAAGACAATGCCTGATTTCTTCGGCAAGCGTTTTGATTCCGGAAACATGAAGATAATCGCTTCCGTAATCGTATTCATTTTCCTTATTCCGTACACATCATCCCTTTACAACGGACTTTCCAGCCTTTTCGGTCTGGTTTTTGATATTCCTTACTGGATTGTAATTGCAGTGATGGCTCTTCTGACCGGAATCTATGTTGTTTTCGGCGGATACATGGCTACCGCAATCAACGACTTCATCCAGGGTATCATCATGCTGGTAGGTATCAGTGCAGTTATCGGTTCGGTTCTTGCTGCAAACGGTGGCTTCATGGAGGCAACCCGTGCTCTTGCCGCAATTCCTGCAGATGGCTGGGCCGGCGGAGCTTACACCTCCTTCCTGGGACCTGATCCGCTGTCTCTGCTTTTCGTGGTAATTCTCACATCCCTGGGAACCTGGGGACTTCCTCAGATGGTAAACAAGTTCTACGCTATCAAGAGCGAGGAGGATATTCATAAGGGAACCATCATTTCCACATTCTTTGCTATTGTGGTTGCAGGCGGTTGCTACTTCCTCGGAGGATTCGGCCGTCTCTATGCCGACAGGATTGCATACAGGGCAAACGGAGCTCCTCTGTTCGATACCATTATTCCGGCCATGCTGGTTACACTTCCGGCTCTGATTATCGCCGTGGTTATAGTACTTGTTCTTTCCGCTTCAATGTCCACCCTTTCTTCTCTGGTTCTGGTATCAAGCTCAACCTTTACCCTTGATGTCATCGCCCCTCTCAGCAAGGAAAAGATGAGTGAAAAGAAAAAGATATATATAATGAGGGTTTTCATCCTGTTCTTCATCCTGATTTCCGCAGTTATCGCCATAATCAAGGATGCACATCCTGAAATGACCTTTATTGCCCAGATGATGGGAGTTTCCTGGGGTGCCCTTGCAGGTGCGTTCCTGGCCCCTTTCCTTTATGGTCTCTACTGGAAGGGTACAACACGGGCGGCCTGCTATGTATCCTTTGCCTGGGGCTGTTCTCTCATGATTCTTCAGATGATTGTTTCCCTCTGCGGAGTGAATGTCTCTGAATGGGGTCCTGTCCTCGGTTACCTTTTCGCATCCTCCATCCGTTCCGGTGTACTGGCCATGGTGGGAGGTCTGATTATCGTTCCTGTTGTGAGCCTTTTCACACAGAAGCAGGATGAGGCCAGAATCAACCATCTTTTCTCCTGCTACGAGGAGACAGTTACAGTTCCAAAGAAGGAATCCCTGGACTGATAATCAAATTTTAAAATTTTTAACTTGAACAGTTTATCCCACGGGGGTAAACTGTTTATATGAGTGACATTAACAGCAGGGAAGCAGTTCAATTCCGCAGAATGACCGGAATGCCGGTTTCCAGGCTGATTCTGTCCATGTCCGGTCCCACCATAATCAGCATGCTGATTACAGCCATCTACCATACTGCAGATGCCTTCTTCGTTTCCCAGCTGGGAACCAGTGCCAGCGGTGCCGTGGGAATTGTCTTTTCCATGATGGCTCTGATCCAGGCGGTGGGCTTTACCCTGGGGACCGGAACTGCAAGCCTTATTTCCAGAAGACTGGGAGAAAGGGATGTGGATGCAGCCTGTGTTTTCGGCTCCTCCGCCTTTGTGGCAGCCCTGATTTTCGGCACCCTGTTTGCAGTTTTCGGGCTGGCCAACCTGGAATCCTTCATGCTTATGCTGGGCTCTACTCCTACAATCCTTCCCTATGCGGCCGGCTATGCCTCCATTATCCTGTGCGGCGCTCCTCTCATGTGTGCCTCCTTTGTAATGAACAATATTCTCCGCTCCGAAGGAAAGGCCGCCTTTTCAATGATCGGTCTGACCACAGGGGGAATTCTGAATGTTATTCTGGATCCGATTCTGATTTTCGGACTGGATATGGGAACCTCCGGTGCGGCCTTGGCTACGGTAATCAGTCAGTGTGTCAGCTTTTCTATCCTGTTCCAGTTCTTTCTCAGGAAAAAAAGCATAACAAGGCTTTCTTTAAGATACTTTTCCTGCAGGCTTTCAACCTACGGCAGCATAATCAGGATAGGATGTCCCTCTCTTTTCCGGCAGGGGCTGGCCAGCATAGCTACAGTCATGCTCAATGTAAGTGCTGCCGGATACGGTGATGCGGCGGTGGCAGCCATGTCTATTGTGACCAGGGTCATTATGTTCATGGCCTCCATAATGATAGGAATCGGTCACAGCTTCATGCCTGTGTGCGGCTATAACTACGGAGCCGGTCTCTACAGCCGTGTTAAGGGAGCCTGGTGGTTCACCGTAAAGTTCGGTCTGGTCATGCTTTCGGCAAGTGCGGCCCTGCTCATGATTTTTGCTCCGGAGATAGTGAGGGCTTTCAGGGACGATCCTGCAGTTATAGAAATAGGAACCAGGGCTCTCCGGTGGCAGGCCTGTGTTCTTCCGCTTCATGCCTTTATTGTAGGGACAAACATGATGATGCAGTCCACCGGACAGGCCTTCAAGGCAGCTTATCTTGCCTGTAACAGACAGGGCTTCTTTTTTATCCCTGCAATATGTATACTGTCAGGAAGTATGGGGCTGGCAGGAGTGGAGATGGCTCAGGCCTGCTCCGATTTTCTCAGTGCTCTGGTAGCAGTACCGTTTGCCCTGGTTTTTTTCAGAACATTAAGCAAAAAGGAGAAAGCAGTTGATCAATCCATTTCCTGACAAGAAGGCCCGCAAGGTCTGTCTCAAAACAGAAACCCTTCCTCTGGGAGAAAACGAAGGGATAATGCTTGGTGTGTGTTGCTGTGATGATTCCGAGGGAAACAGGGTGGTGCTGAAGGCTTTTTCCGGCCAATACAACGGGAAATGGGAACTGCCGGGATGGTGTCCTCCGGCTTTTGACATTGAAAAATATACCGGGATTGCCACAGAGGCAGACCTTAGGATAAAGGACCCTGCAACAGGGGCGGAGGAGAGAAGCCGGATTTCAGCCAAGGCCATGGAGAAAATTTTTTCACTTTATGAGATTCACTGCATGGATGGGTCAGTGAAAAAATTCTCTCAGATTTTTCCCGACGGAAAAATCCCTTCCGGGGCAGGGGACTGCTGTGCAGTCAAGCTTCTCAATTATGCCTACAGCCATTCCCTCCGCCCCGTAAGCCTGGCCGAGTTCTACCATGGCTCTGAAAACAGATCGGGAACCAGGATTCCGGGAGAGTTCTATCCGCCGTGTCAGGATAAATGCGGTCCTATCCTGAGGGCCATGCTGGGAATGGATATTCTTTATCTTGACCGTGATCTGGTGGTGATAAACAAGCCTGCAGGGCTTCTGTCGGTACCGGGCAGGGGAGAGGATAAACAGGATTGTGCGGTAAACAGGATCAAGGCCTTGTACCCCGGCTGTATAGACAACCCTGCAGTGCACCGCCTGGATATGGATACTTCAGGGCTGCTGGTGCTGGCCCTGACCAAGGAGGCTCATCGGGAGCTTTCAATGCAGTTCGAGGCCCGGACCGTGGAGAAGAAATATGTGGCGGTGCTGGACGGAATCCTGAAAAGCGACGGCGGAAGAATGGAGCTTCCCTTCAGGCTGGACCCTGACAACAGGCCCTATCAGGTTTACGACCGGGAGCATGGACGGATCGGAATTACCCTCTGGAAAAGACTCAGGGTTTACGACGGCAGGACCAGGGTGGAATTTGTTCCCCTTACAGGCCGTACCCATCAGCTGAGAATCCATTCTGCCAGTCCCAAGGGGCTTGGTACGCCGATTGTGGGAGACCGTCTTTACGGAACCAGGAAAGAGGGAGAAAGGCTTCTTCTACACGCAGGTTACCTGAGCTTTGTTCACCCGTACACAAAAGAGAAAATAAGCTTTGAAGCAGAGGCCCCTTTTTAGATCTTGTCGATAAGGATGGAGCATTTTCCCGAAGGAATAGGAAGTCTTTTCTTCTTGCTGCCCAGAATGTTGATGGTGAAATAATAGAGCTTCTCCGATTCCATGCGTACCTCCCATCCTCTTCCGCTCTTGTTCACAAGAATGGTAATCATGTTTCTCTTCAGGGAAAGTTCCTCGATTCCCATGATTTCCAGTGTCGGAATAGTCCAGTCCACAGTCTTTCTCGGCAGGCTGATATAGAGTCCTATTACATTTTCAATCATCAGGGTTATGGTGCTCAGAGCAACATAGGAGAGGAATTTCTTTCTAGGGAAATTCTTTTTTCCTTCCCATTTTGAAGGAACACCCTTTACAGGGGAATAGGCCTCGTACACATCATCCAGCTTTTCGCCGTCCGGATGGAGTGTTTCCAGTATGAAATAGAGATGCCTGATGGCACATTCTCTGGCAAATTCGTATCTTTCGTATTTCTCAAGCCCCTTTATCACCATGAAGGTAAGGTGCGGATATACGGAGCCGCAGTACCCTTTTCCGTCCGGATTGTAGGAAGGATGATCTGAAGCCAGTGACGGGAACGGATTGTCTGTAGCAAAGCAGCCATCCACCAGAAGCCTTATTATCGCTTCGGCCCTGTCTTCGCAAGGAATCTGAGCCATGAGAACCCAGTAGGAGGCAAGGGTCTTTACCTTGATTTTCTCCTCGTGGCGGTTCAGGTCATAATAGAACTGATCCTCCTCGTCCCACATCATGGAATCGATCCTGGTCTTGAGAGAATAATATTTTTTCTTGTATTTGAAGCTGATTTCCTTGTCGTTGAGAATATCTCCGATAGCAGACATATAGAATGCGTTCACAGCCATCTGAGAGTTGAAGTCGATAAGGTATGCAGCCTTTTCTCTCGGTGAGTTGTCCATCTGGGAAACTGAAAGAGGGGTCTTGTAAAGTCCGTTTTTCTGCTGGAATCTTCCTTCGATCCACTCATAATATTTTTCAAGAACAGTGATGACCTCCTTGAGCCTTTTCTTCAGTCCCACCTTATGGTAGATGTTGAATTCCGCCCATGCAAAGAGTGGGGGAAAGAGACCTTCGGGATTATCCCGGGTAAAAACAGGTTCGCCGGTTTCTTCGTTGTACTGACCTCTGATGGCACCGGATTCTTCCTGTTTATTGTAGAAATTATCCAGGGCTGCTGTAGGGGAATAGGTTGAGTTGCTGTAAACCAGAAAGAATGAAGAAAGACAAGCTTCCAGCTGATTCATTACATTACCTTCCGGGTAGCTGTAATATTTGTTTGGGAAACCGTTCTTTTTACTGCCTTTTTTCCAGAAATCGCTTAACCAAATCCAGGTCTTGTTGTAGATATCTTCAAAGTCCTGATCATAGAAGTGAATTATCGGAAATCCTGTTTTAATCATAGAATATTATAATACACCTTATTATTTAAGCTGTCAAATTTTTTTCTGTTTTTTATTGACTTTTTGTTCTGCGGGGCATAGTTTGATAGTATGACTACCTCTGAATTCGCAGAAAAAATTCTGAAGCTGGAGCCTGATGTTCTGAAGCGCAGGACAGTTTTCATCAAGTTTATAGTTGCCTCGGGAAAGGTTATATTTGATCCTGAGCTTTTTGTTTTCTATGAGACCAACTACGGGGAGGACTCCCTTTATCACAAGGATATCGCAGGGGCTAACAATGCTCCGCTCCATACAGTCCAGGGTGGTGCCTTCGTGGGAATAAGCTTTGACAAGGTCATCATTTCGGGATACAGCACCCAGTTCGGCGGTATAGAGGATCATATCGACCAGGCAGTCAGCTATTTCAGCTCTTATTTTGACTGTCCGGTGGAAGTGAAGCTCTGAGGAGGGGCCATGGAGTACAGGAATCCTGAGGTTGCCGCAAGGGTGGCCGAGGCTCACGGAATCACTGAAAAGATTTTCGGAAACAAGGTATATATCAGAGGAATCATAGAATTCTCCAACTATTGCCGCAAGAACTGCAATTACTGCGGTATCAGACGGGAAAACCTGGATGTGAAGCGCTACAGGATGAGTGCGGACGAGATTGTGGAGGCCGCTGAAAGGAACCTGAAGCAGGGAATCAGGACCATTGTCCTGCAGTCTGGGGAGGACATGAGCTATTCCAGAGCCGATATGGTGGATATCATACAGCGCATCAAGGCAATAGATCCGGAATGTGCCATAACCCTGTCGATCGGAGAGAGATCCCGTGAGGATTATGCAGCCTTCAAGGAGGCGGGAGCAGACCGTTTTCTCATGCGCTTCGAGACAGCGGACCGGGAGCTTTTTGCATCTCTTCATCCCGATGATGATTTTGATGTGAGACTTGAGGCACTCAGGAACCTGAAGGAGCTGGGTTACGAGACCGGCTCGGGCTTCATGATAGGGATTCCCGGAGAAAAAGAGGATGCGGACGACAGGAATATCGAGCTCCTGAAGGAAATAGGGGTTCATATGGTGGGATGCGGCCCTTTTATACCGGCAGCCGGCACCCCTATGGAGAACGACGGAATACATGCGGATATGGAACGGTGCATGGATGTGTATGCCAAGGTAAGGCTTGCCCTGCCGGATGCAAACATTGCGGCGGCCACAGCGCTGGATGCACTGGAGAAGGGGGCTCGGAAGATTTCCCTTTCCGTGGCAGCCAATGTAGTGATGCCCAACACCACTCCTATAAAATACAGAGATGACTATTCAATCTACAGAAGAAAGGGAAAGCTGGACGAGAACCTGGCAGATGCCCATTATCTGGGACAGGAGCTGGAGAAGCTGGGATTTACCCCGATGTGGAACGTAAAAGGAAATTCAAGACTTAAAGGAGAATAACAATGAGAATCGCAGTAACCTACGAAAACGGACAGATATTTCAGCATTTCGGACATACCGAAAGCTTCAAGATATATGATGTGGAAGAGGGCAAGGTAACAGAAAGCCGTGTCATGGGAACCGACGGACAGGGGCACGGAGCTCTGGCCTGTCTGCTGAGGGAAGCAGGAGCCGAGGTGCTTATCTGCGGAGGAATCGGCGGCGGTGCCAGAATGGCGCTGGAAGCGGCCGGAATCAGGCTTTATGGCGGGGTTTCAGGCTCCTGTGATGCTGCTGTGGAGGCGCTTCTGGCAGGTAAGCTGGAATACAATCCGGATGTAAAATGCAGCCACCACGGACACGACCACGGAGCAGGGCACAGCTGCGGCAGTCACAGGTGCGGGTGAGGGTTACCCGAAATCCCGACTAATTTAAAGTACAACTTTAGATTAGTCGGGAAATGGGCAGAAGTCAGGGGTGCCTTTTACCACATTACATTCCTTTTGTGTTGTAAAAGATCAATCGCTTCCATTAACTTTCCGTATGCAGGATGCTTGTCCGTTATTTTTTTACATAGCCCACGCATATTTAACAGCAAATAATCAAGTCTATGTGATTGATTTCCTAAGTCAACCTTGTCATAAAATTCCTTGATGCTATTGTCGCCATTTTTTGCTTGATTGATTCTTATATAGTAATTCTCATCTCTAATGAAAGCCTCGGTTATCTCTGTCTCATCGGGATGAATTTTGTGAAGATCTTCATCCGGAATTTCTAGCATACTTTTGGCTCTATTACAACCATAACAAGACAAAACCAGATTTTCTATGTATCCTGCATTAGCTTTTTTCTTTCCAAAGCGATCAGCTTCTTTGGGGATTAAATGGTCGATTTCAAACATTTGCCACGGAATAATTTCGGTAGACACCCCGCAATAGGCACATTTACCATTATATGCTTCTACAAATTGTTGTTTAAAAGGTTTATCGTTCCTTGAGATATATGTATGCATATCTTTTGCCCTAGGATGTTTTTCGCACACTGAATCTTTTACATCGTTTTTCTTTTTTGCCAGATTTGTAAGTGTAGGACAATATTTTGAATTTCTATAATCGTCAGCCATTTAAACTCTCCTGTATTTCTTTGAAAGCTAAAATCAAACTGTCAATATCGTCTTTTGTAAGTTTATCGTATGTATTTGTACCTTCTAGCGTTGCAATAACCTTATCCTTTAAAACGTCTTCCCACGTATCATTTTTCCTAACCAAATCAGCCAGTAGCCGATATTGTTTAATATCAGCTACCGCTTCATTGATGATTTTAGGGAGTTTCGAAGAATAATACTCAGAAGCAGATCCAGCGAGAGATTTATCATATTTTGCTATTTTTCTGATTTCCGAATCTGTACCATTCTGTGTGATGACAATTACTTCGATGAAAGGAAGCAACTTTTTGAGTATCAGTTTAAACTCTTCGCCGGTAAATTTTACATCGGCGGCAGTGCGGTTTTCAAAAAGCCACGAGTCAATTAGAATAATATTTGCGTTGCTAACTCTTTGATCAGAAAGTAAACTTTCGTATCCGTCTTCAGGATTAAATATTATTTCCGAACAAAGAATTTCATAATTATCACTTTTAAATTCTTCATCCAAATATCTAGTTAAAGCCGTTTCAGGATTATCATCAATATATACTAAAGAATACTTCTCCATTATTTTGATCCTCCAATGGTAAATTCGATATGAAAACCGTTATTACCATCTATTTTAGTAATTTCACCGCTAGACATTGTAACAGTATTATTTACTATCCACATGCCAAGACCGTGTCCTTTTTTGCGTGTAGTCTCATGAACTTCTAGTATCTTTTCGGGATTTTTTAAATACTTTTTATCCAACCCTTTTCCACTATCAGCATAAGAGAACAACAGTACACTTCCAGAGAGGGTTACACCAATTGTTATATCCAAATGATTAAGGCTTTCATTTTGCTGTATGCTGTTGAGGATTAGATTATCAAAAATCACTTGCAAATAATCTTCCGATATCATAAAGCAAAGATTATCATCCATATTGATTGTGATACTGATCCAAGCATAGTCATTTTCCCAGTTCTTTTTAATTCGCTGAATAATATCATTAATGCTTTGCCAAGAAGGTTCAAATTGTTTCTTTTCTATTTCTGAAAGCATTGTATTCATAAAAGCCAACAATTTCGAGCTTACTTGTTTATTTGTTTCTAAAAGATAAGGCACATTTTGATAAGACTTTTCGGTATACTCTGGTGAAGTTAGTTCATCCCACATATCAAATTTCTTCAATGCGGCAACAATATTATCAATATTGTCAGCAACCGAATTTCTATCAT
The DNA here is from genome assembly GCA_045606105.1 of Spirochaetia bacterium. Taxonomy (GTDB): domain Bacteria; phylum Spirochaetota; class Spirochaetia; order CADAEX01; family CADAEX01; genus CADAEX01. Next base: position 11,528 of record JAZURI010000009.1, read on the forward strand.
TTCTCATTTCGTGTGCAATTGATGATGCTTTCAACCCAACGGTTGCTAACACATTTAGGATTCGAACATCATATTTGTATCTCGTTTCTACATCATCACGCTCACGTTGTGCTTCTGTATGCGCTTTTTGATACGCCTTGATTTCAGCCGCCAACAACATAGTTTCCTCTTTGGATAAATTAGCCACTGAACTGGGATTAGATACGATTTTTTCACTAACAGGTGCTTGCTTTTCTTCAACAGGGGCGTTCTTAACATTTATGTGACGAATAATATTTTGACGATATCTTTCAAAACCTTTTATGCCGGAAAGCACGATTTCAACAAACAATTCATAAAAAATATTTTCGTCTAAGCCCTGTCTGTTTGAAAGATCCTGCAATACACCGTTACGCTGTTTATCAATTTCCACTTTGCCTGCCATTTGGTTTTCTCTTACACGCCAAGAACCCGTTGGGTGTGTTGCAGCAGCAGGAGATTTTCTGGAACGTTTTCCAAAACCAAGCCAGTCTTTTTTACCTTCGTAGGAAGATATACTAAAGGCATTTCGATAAAGAATAACACCCTTTAGCGCCTCACTTGGTAAAGTGTAATGTTTATATAAGAATTTTTCGACATCAGCTTTGGTAGGGCTAATTGTGAAAGAAAATTCCGCAGAAAAATCGCCTAGTTGTAGCAAATTGTTTTTGAGTTCATTTTCAGATAATTCCCATTGATCATTCGCTTTAAGTTCATCGAAAATATCAATTGTCTGAAAATAATACTTCAAATCAATGTCTTTACAATACTTTTCTGCTGCATCTAAAAACTCATCCGAAACAACCTCGGTAGTTAAAGTGTGCGTAGTGCTATCATATTTCAAGTTGATTTTTGCCAAACAATTAATGCCGGGAATCAGCTCCGTGATATATGATGTGATCTCCGTATTGATATCTGGATGCGATACAATAATCCTCATAACATTATCGTTATAGGTTTTAGATAGGAACAAAACGAGATTTTCAATTTTCTTTTTATTCCACTTGATTCTAAGATTCTTTATAATAATTTTTGTGCCTTGTTCAGTGATAGTTTCATCAATAGCTACTGTAGAAGTATTCCAATCGGTTTCCCATACGACACCGGGGAACCCATCTTTTTGGGAAAATACAGAAGTGGCTTCACCAAGTCTTGCTAAAGCAAAACGTCCAACACCCTTGGAACCAGCCAAAACTCTAATTTGATTGTTTTCTAAAACGGTACTATATTTTTTTGGACTCTTGCCAACATGCATCCAGTTTGTCTTAATATCATTGATATTCATTCCTGTTCCATCATCGATTACTGTAAGAATGTCATTTTCGAAGATTAACTTTACAAAAGAGGCACTTGCGTCATATGCATTTTTCACCAGTTCAAGAATTGCGGATTCGTCAGTAGAAAAGTTTTGTTTACCCAATAATTCGGAAATGGTTTTATCCTCAATTACATATTGTAGTTTTTCCATTTCATTGCCCTCCTATAAAAAGATAGTTATTGATATCTTTACAAGTTACTCGTAATGATTTACCGCTAATGTTTATGCCTATATTTTGGACATACCGTAAAAATTGCTCGCTTTTAAGTATTTCAACAGCATCGTTTAGATTATAAGCAGGGTTTTTCACGGTAATATATATTCCTGAAAAAGGAATCGTATTGGCATCCACTTCATAAACTTCGACTGTATTTGTGATTATTGTAGAAATAAGAAGTTTTTCCTTATTTAAGTGTGCCAAGGCTTGTGATCTGCCGTACTCAAACCAAGTTGCTTTTTCATCACTATTTCTTGCGTCAAGTTCTTTAGAGTACTGTCTTAAATGTTTTGCCGTATTCGGAAAAAGCTCTTCGAAGGTTTCTTCGGAGTATCGGCACAGTCCCTTATCATCATAGAAATAAGGGAAAATTATTTTTTTCTTTTTCTTATATCTTAGAGTATTGGGACTCACTGCATCCCTCAAGATATTTTGTTCCAAGTTCTCTTCACCAATGCACGCATCATCCACTATAAATGCCTTATTATAAAGGGTTGCGATAGTTATTGAGGCGTGAAAAATATCGCCAAACCTAAGCATTTTCTGAGTGTTGTTGTTAGGAATTGAAAACATCCATTTGTCACCAAGAGAGTGACGACAAAGACTTCTTTTTGTGCCTTCAGTAACGTTTTCATAGTGTATGTTTTCATTTGAGTTTTCTTTGTCGTATAAAAATATGCTTACTGATGTCAAGGTTTTATCGAATAATTTTTGATCCGGATAATCTAGCACAGTAGCAATATGGTCTACAAGAAGTTCCCTTAATTTTTTCGCAAAAACATTCTTATAAATGTTATTGGGAATTAATTGAACAAGTTTTCCAGTTTCTTTCAGGTGTTTAATGCCCGATTCAATGAAAGCATAACAGTAGTCAAATTTTCCGATTGCACACGACTCAAATTTCTTTTTAAGTGATATCCTACTGTCTTCGTCCATTTCTTTATAAGAAATGTAAGGAGGGTTACCAATAATATAATCGAAAGAAATGTTAAGGTTTATAGACAATGCGTTATCATTGAAAAGCTTCCAGTCTACAGAAGGAATGTTATAGGATTCGAGTATGGCATTTAATTCTAAAATACAGTTATCGTAAAGAGTTTTATCCAATTCAATCCCATATACATCTTGAGCTAATCCTGCTGAAATAGATACTAAATCAACACCTGCTGCGATAGCGCTTTCTATATATCTAACAACAATTGCTTTTAGAATGTTACCTGAACCAAATGAGTTCTCTAATATAGTTTTTCCCATAAGGTCTGTGTTATAATTCACAAGATTCAACATTGTATCTACCAACGCTGAAGGTGTGAATTTTTGGCACTTGGTTTTATTTTTGCCGATTTCTAATATAGAACTCATTTTATCACCATTTATTACTTAAAATTTATTTCCACAGATCGTCCAAGTTTTTCGCCTTTGAAATTAGTTCATAAGATGAATATCTTGGCGCCTGCGGAGCTTGGCCTTTCTTCTTTCCAAGACCAATTTTATTGATTTCTACCGTTGTGTTTGGCTTGAAATAGAGAATGTATTTGTTAGTATCTTTATACTTATCAATGCGCTCAACTTCGGCTATATGAGTAATGCCTGAAACCGGTGCAACTTGATATGCGGCAATGTACTTGATTTTATCAAGCATTGCTCCGGAAATGCGAACGGCATACCAACGATTGTTCTTCAAGAACTCTTCGTTAAAACCATCTTCACGAGCGGGTACGACAATAGTATTCAACTCATCAGCATCCTCAACGACAGGAAGATCGGTGAGAACAGCATCGTTAAAAGGCGTAAACCTATGCAGCTTTTTATCCCCACATATGTATGTCTGTGCTTCAATAACGTCTGTTGCCATTGTAAGCTGCCCCAATACATTGTAGAGTTCTTCTGTCGCTTCGTCGATAATAATGATTGCTGAAGGTTTATTCTCAAAAATTACTTTATCCAGTAACTCGTTAATATTGTCGTATTTGGATTGCTTGAAAAATTCTTTTAGCGTTGCTTTTTTAGCCGCATCTTTATTTATTGCTTCAAGTAATAGGTTCTTCATTTTATATTTATCTGTTTCTGAAGAAATACCAAAACGAAGAATCTGTTCACCGATATGTCCGTAAACATCGTGGCTTTGAAGTTCTACTTCTACAAGATATAAACGAGGATCATTATGGAAAGTCAAATCAAGATAATATCCGTCAGGTATGGCTGCACCTTTTTTAGGCTTGCCAATCAATTTCTTCATAGCAAAATAGATGCCATTTCCTCCAAATATGGCTTCGGAGTTATCAATAATCATAGATTCGAATTCCGACTCGCCGTCATATTTATACAGTGTGTATGTAGTACCGTTTTCATCTATAATCTTGTACATAGATATTTTCCCTTTACTATACATCAAACTAAAAGTTTTGACAAAAGTTTGATATTATTTACCTTAATGGCAGTTTTATATCAATATATTATGTTGCATCTCTCTGTGCATAGGTTTCACTTCAGTAAACTCCTGAAATTCGTTAAGTAACCCTTTGAAAATAGTTAATATTCCAACCAAGACAACTGTGCCACCACCAACTGCAGTAAGCAGATGTTCCAACCACTCAGGCATAATCTCCACCTCATTTCAACCTTTCACATAGCGGCAGGATTTCTTCTAGTTTGGTAAAGAAATAAACTTATACCAAATGTTTCGGGACATCTGATGCAGAACTCATAATTTTTTCTTTTTCTGCATTGCGAATTCTGTCCGCCATTTTCTGAATTTTACTTGTTATCCACATATGAGCGGTAGTTCCTTCAGAATAGTCTGCTTCTGCATACATATCTACACGACCGTCTGCTCGCATTTGCTCCACTTGTTGCATGGCATCTTTGTCACCTTTGGGATATATTGCAAAAGTAGCTCCACCATTTTGCTTAACCACGGAAAAAGCAGGAATATCACTGGGACCGTCTGCAATATAAATCATATTTTTAAAATGAACTCGTCTATATTCTTCAGGTATTTTAGAATTAACTTCGATTCCATCAAGTTTTTCGATGCCTTTATTGATTTCAAATAAAGCTCGAGTTTTTGTAGTGTTATCAATTGTATATAGAATCTCGCTTATAATTAGATTTCCATTTTCGTCTGGAGCGTCCAGCAACTCACACCCCCAGATGCCATCTACGTATGGCTTTAAAACAGAACCACGGATAATCTCAGCAAAACCAGTACTTACAATGTAATGTTCTACTTGAATTCCATATTCTGAGTAGCTTTTATCATCTTTGAACATATTTTTTGTTTGCTCAAAAATTTCAGGAATACCTTTATAGAATTTTTGTTTTGCCCCATACTCATGGAGTTTTTTATTATTCAAACCAGAAAGCGTCCCGTCATGAGCACATTTTATAAAATGATTAAGATAGTATGTATCCTTATTTACACGAATTCCTTTTGCTTTATACTCGGATGGAATTAAATCAACTTGTTTCCAAAAATCTCCGGATTTAATATTATATTCTTCAAAAATCGGGTCTTGCATATAACCATCAATTAGAGTTTTGTCACAATCCCAAATTACAGCAATAATGTTTGCCATATTTTTCCTCACTTTCTTATTTCAATTTTTCACACAGTGGCAAGATTTCTTCCAGTTTGGCAACGATACGATTTTGCTCTGAAACTGGCGGTACGGGAACGACTGCTCTATAAAGGCGATCATCATTTATCGCAGGATAGGCTACGCCTTTAGCATTCTCCGTATCATTGGCGTAGTTATCAAAAGAGGGTGATAACAAGTAATAGAATAAGTATTTATTATTAACACCCTTAAAACAAGTCATTGCAGCAAAGCCCGTACTTGCAATTGGCTCCAAACTGAATTCACGGTCAATGATACACATATTGTGGAGATACGGTCTAACTGTAGAATAAAGAATATCGCCCATTTGAACAATTTTCCTTGCTCGGGAAGGCGCTTTGTTTGCCTCTGTAATATTGTCCTCGGGGTTTAGCCTTTGTCGCTTATTATCAATAGAACCTATATCTATATAACAAAATGTCTTGTTCGGTATTTTCTGTCCACGATTGTATACAAGATCTTGTAACCTTGCCCAAATCCATGTTTCAGGGATATCAAAGGGAACTTCATCTTCGTCAATTGTAGGGTATGATTTTCCTTTTTTTACTTTGCCAGCTTTTATCATGGCTTGTCTTTTTGTCTGGATCTCCCAGAACAAATCTTCTCCATTACCTTCTTCTGGGAGTTGGGGAACCAGTTTACCCTGAATGGCCATTTGGAGAATGGATTTCTGCATATCCGCAGGGAACCGTTTGTTGAAGTCCTCCAGCTTGCTCCACGCCTGATCATAGCGGTCGATCAGTGGCAACAATTCCTCAATTTTTGCCACAATGCGCTTCTGCTCGGCAAGCGGAGCAACAGGAATGGAGATTTCCTTTAGTTTCTTTATACTTACACCACCGATAATTCCAGTCATATTCCCTGAAAATAGCTCTTTGAACAACCAGCTCTGCAGATAGTAATATAGGTACCTATTATCAATGCCCTGAGCGTGAAAACAGCAGAGCTTATTGCCAAAGCAGACATCCCTATCAAGTATTCCAATCTTACGTCCTGCACTTCCGCCTTCAATACACATCAATACAGCATCTTTATGCGCCACCTTAAATCCTTCGTTATATGGGATTCTGACGCCATTGTCATAACAGATTTCTTGATTAAAGGTTACATCTTTTGTGGCGATGTAATCATATCCTGTTTCCAGTCCAGCATATTTTGCTGATTTGACTGTTTCGGCAATGCTATTTCCGGTATACATTTCGCAACATAAGCCTAAAGTTGACCAAACCCAAGTTTCAGGAACATCAAACGGTATTTCCGACAATTCGATTGTCTTAACTCCTCCAAAATCTTTGGTTTCAACATGTTCACAAAGTTTACCAGTGAATGCGTTACCTAAAATGCTATATTTAAACTCCTGCGGTGTCATCTCTGACCACCTCCGAGAATAACGGTGATATCAGCCAATACCCGGTCGATTTCAGCATTTAGAGAGGCACGCTCCTCCTGATAACGCTGTATTAAATCCATAGGATCAAGAATTTCTTCCTCAATGTGAGGATAGCCGCACTGATCAAGGTTGTAACCCAGTTCTTCGGTGAGTTGTTGTACCGTAAACTTCTTAGCCTTGTCAAAACCATCTACTGTGATTTCCTGACGGTTGTTCCACCATTCTACAACAGGTGCAAAATGTTCCAACTTCATAGGCTTGGTCTTTGAGAAATGCTTATAACCTTCAGGCATATCCATGCGATAAAACCAAGTTTCTTCTGTAGGTTTGGTACGATCAAAGAATAGAATGTTGGTAGTAATCGAGGTGTAGGGCGCAAAAACACTACCCGGCATACGGATGATGGTATGCAGGTTGAATTCGGACAACAGTTTCTTTTTAATGTTCACCTTGGCGTTATCGGTACCGAACAGGAAACCGTCGGGTAGGATAACTGCCACACGACCATTTTTCTTTAATCGGTACATAATTACGGACATAAAGAGGTCAGCGGTTTCGGAGCTTGCAAGGTCTGCGGGAAAATGATTCTTTACATCCGCCTTTTCGCTACCGCCGTAGGGAGGATTCATAAGGATAATGTCAAACTGATCGTCCACAGTGTAGTCCAGCACGTCCTTCAACAGTGTGTTGTCGTGGAATACACGAGGAATATCCAGCCCATGCAGCAAAAGGTTGGTGATACAAAGCATATAGGGGAATTGCTTTTTCTCAATACCGTAAATAGAATTTCCATATTTCTCTGCATCGGCTGTACTGCGTACTTGCTTCTGCAGTTCTTTGAGCCAGCTTGTGATAAAGCCACCGGTACCGCATGCGAAGTCCGCCATTGTTTCACCGATCTTTGGTTGAATCATTTGTGCCATAAAGTCAGTTACAGCACGAGGGGTATAGAATTCACCCGCCGAACCTGCGCTCTGCAATTCTTTCAAAATAGATTCATAGATCTCACCGAATGCATGGCTTTCCTCATAGTCGGAAAGGTCAAGTTCGTCAATAACGTTGATGACCTGACGAAGAAGAACACCGTCTTTCATATACTGATTTGCATCGGCAAAGGTTGTTTGAACAATAGCTTTTTTAATAGGGGTTGATGCATCTACTTTTACACCACCTATCAAAACATTGCCGTTAGAGTCTTTGATATCGTTACCCTTAAGCACAGGAAAAAGAGTGTTATTCACAAAATCAAGCAATCTATCACCGGTCATAGCTGAACCGGATTTATCATCAACTGCCCAATTCGCCCAGCGGCATTCTTCAGGAATGATCGATGTATAGCTATCATCATCGAATTCCCAGTCCTGCTCTTTGGCATCATATACTTTCAAAAAGAGCATCCATGCGATCTGCTCAATACGCTGTGCATCACCATTGATACCTGCGTCATTGCGCATAATGTCACGAATTCTTTTTACAAATCCTGATAGATTGCTCATATAATTTAACCTGCCTTATATAATTCTGTTTCAAGTTCTCTGATTGCCGCCAGATAACCCGCCTTGCCACCAAAATATGTAGCAATTTTGGAAGGTTTACCGAACTTATTGAAAGGGTCAAGCTGAAGAATTTCGGTCTTTTCAATTTCATAAATACCGGTATTCATATACTTGTCAAGCAACGCTTCCAGCACTTCTCTTGCCACGCCGCTATATTTGCTTAAGAAATCACGTTTCTTAACGTTGTTTGCACGTTCACGGCGGGTGAGAGGCTTCTGGTCATAGGCAACGTGACAAATAAAGTCAAAGTCGTCCACATCGGTCATTCCTTGATCTGCTTTCATTTGCTCAAGGTCGATGCCTTGTTCTTTCAGCAGTTCTCGAATGACCTCCTTCTTTTCTTCAGACGTCCATTTAAGAATGAAGTTGTCAAGGGATGCAAATTTGCCGAGAATATTGGACTTTGTATAGTCTACAATACTTTCTTGACGGAGGAGTTTGCCATCCACATCATAAACTTCAACACGTTTGCCGATAATGTGAACATCGCAGCCGTTTTCATCTACGATATATTTATCAACTGTTGGAGGAGTAACGGGATCATTACCATTACCGGGTTTCGGAGGTCTTGGCGTCGGTTTATGTTCGGGATCGTAACCGTCTACCATTTCAATAGGTCCATCCCAATCAGGATCAGAGAACAGTCTTGTTACATTGCGGAAGTCCATAACAACAAAATGACTCTTGCCTTCTTTCTCACGAAGACGGGTACCACGACCGATAATCTGCTTGAACTCGGTCATAGAACTGATCATTTCATCAAGAACAATCAGTTTTGTCATTTTACAATCTGCACCGGTGGAAAGTAGTTTTGAAGTTGTGGCAATAACTGGATATGGTGCAGAAACAGAAATAAAGTAATCAAGTTTACTTTTGCCGTAAGTATCGGAACCCGTAATACGCACAACGTAATCCGGATTTTCTTTGACCATATCGGCGTTAAGATTATTAAGAGCAATACGCATACGCTCGGCATGATCTTCGGTAGCGCAGAACACAATAGTTTTCTGCTTTCTGTCAGTACTCTTTAAGTATTCGGTTATTTCTTTGGCAACTTCATAGGTTCGATCTTCTAAAATGATGTTGTAATCAAAATCGCTATTGGTATAGATGCGATCTTCGATTTCATTACCAAACTTATCAAGCTGACCTTTACAAGGGCGCCATCCATCCGAAATGTCAGTTTTGATGTTAATAACTTTAAATGGCGCAAGAAAGCCGTCTTTAATTCCTTCACGCAAACTGTAGGTATATACAGGCTCGCCGAAGTAATCGATGTTGGAAATATACTTGGTTTCCTTCGGTGTTGCGGTCATACCGATTTGAGTAGCAGAAGAAAAATAGTCAAGGATTTTTCTCCAGTTACTGTCTTTTTTTGCTGAACCTCTGTGGCACTCGTCAACGATAATAAGATCGAAGAAGTCCTTATTAAAGAGTTTTGCAAATCGTGCAACCGCTTCTTCTCCGTTTCCTTCATCTTCATTTTCCTCATTACCTGCAAGCTGTTGGTACAGGGAGAAATAAACTTCGTGAGAAGTGATGGTAACAGGATCGTCTTTGGCAAAGTTGATTTTATGAATTGTTTTTTCAAGCGGAGAAAAGTCCTGCTGAATAGATTGATCCACGAGAATATTACGGTCGGCTAAATATAACACTTTTCTCTTCACTCCGCTTTTCAGTAAGCGATAAACAATTTGGAAAGCGGTATAGGTTTTACCGGTACCCGTAGCCATAACCAATAAAAGACGTTCTTGCCCCTTGGCAATAGCTTCTACAGTACGGTTAATAGCGTTGCGCTGATAATATCTGGGGTCATAGGTATTCTGACTAGAGTAATACGGCTGTCCGATTACTTTCTTTTCATCAGCAGAAAGTCCTTCGCCACCGTTGGATTCGGTTTCCCAACGCTTAGTGAGTTCATCGACAGTAGGAAATTCATCCATAGACAAGGTGCGTTCCATACCGGTTAAAAGGTCGTGTTCTTGAAAACCATCACCGTTGGAACTATACGCAAAAGGAATGTCCTGCATCTTGGCATAGGTGATTGCTTGTTGAAGGCCATAAGAAACAGAATGATTGTTATCCTTGGCTTCAACAATTGCAATAGGTTTATTATTTGTCAAGTACAATACATAGTCCGTCTTCTTGGGTTTTTCGCGAGTTACAATATTACCTTTAAGATTGATTCTACCATCAGTAATCTTAGTTTCCATTGTAATACGATCGAGTCCCCATTTTGCTTGGATTGCAGGGGTTATATATTGTAACTTTATGTCTTCTTCAGACATTTCTTTTTTTGAAAAAACAGTAGCCGATTTCATTTATCCTTATTATCCCTTTTCTATCTTATCATATAAAAATAATATTTCAATATTTTTATCTTGAAGCAAAGTACCGGATTTCTTCTGTGAATTAGAAGAAAAGGGAATTCTTATGGACGATTTATTCTATTTGCGTTTTAGGAACTGTAATGGTATACTTAATAAAAGTATGTGTTCTGGAACTATAAAAATAAAGATAAGAAATTTTGGTCCGGTGAAAGGTGGGCTGACTGAAAATGACGGTTTTATGGATATCTTCCCGGTTACGGTATTCTGCGGAGAGCAGGCTACAGGAAAAAGTACAGTAGCCAAGATATATTCCATAATGTCCTGGATCGAGAAGACACTTGTCAAAAACGATATCAAGGATAGCTTTTCCGAGAAACAGGATATTGTTACAGTAAATTATAATTTTTTTCTTGATTGCTGCCATTGGCAGAAGATTCATGAGTATTTTTCCCCGGATACATTGATTCAATACGAGGGAACTGCTTACCGTATTAAATATGAAAACAAAGATTTTTTTTATGAAAGGGCAGAGACTTATTCTAATTATATCAGACCTAAAATAATGTATGTCCCTGCGGAGCGAAATCTTCTTGCAGCTCTGGAAGAGGCTGAAAAAATGAAGTATCTTCCAGAAATTCTCTCTTACTTGTTTGATGAATACAGTTTGGCTAGAAAGAAAATTGATGTCTGTAGGTTGCCTGTTTCCGATATTATGCTTGTGAATGACAAGGTAAGAAACATTCTTCGTGTTGTCGTTGACAAAAATAGGTCAATTCCTATATGGAATGCATCAAGCGGCATTCAGTCTGTAGCTCCGTTATCTCTTGTAACAAGGCATATTTCCTATGAAATCTTTTCAAAGAAGGAAGGAAAAAATTTTCGCAATCTATCACTGAATGAAAGAGAACAGTTGAAACAGAAATTTTATGAAGAAATGAATATATGTGTTCCGGAGGAATTAAAAGCTTCCTGGGAAGAATTCTCCCATCGTATGTTTCAAAGGTGGTATAGTGACATAAGGAATCTCTTCAACGAATGTTTCATTAATATTGTGGAGGAGCCAGAACAGAACCTTTATCCTGAATCTCAGGGAAAAGTTCTTTATGAACTGCTTGAATTCATGAATCTGAACCAAAATAACAAGCTAGTCATCACAACCCATAGTCCGTATATACTATCTTGTTTGACTTTGTGTGCAAAGGCATATGAACTTTTGAAAAAAGGGGTGTCTGATGACAAGATAGACAGGATTATTCCTTCTGTCGCAGCTGTTCCTGGAAATAAAATTGCAATATACGAAAATGGTGAAGACGGGGTTCTAAAACGCCTGCAGCATTTTGATAATCTTCCATCAGACAATAACCTTTTAAACAATGCTCTTAATGAAACAAATGAAATCTTTGCTAGTCTGATAGAGCTGGAAGAAGATAATGGCAGATAGAATTGATTTTTTCAGATATTGTGAAATTTCCGTTTGTTCAAAAAATCGTTTCGGTCTCTGTGATCCCCGGACACAGACTCCGGCCTATATTGATTTCTACAATTTCGATAGCTGGATTGCAGTTGTGGAAAACGATCTTGAAAAAGAAATTGGATTTCTTGCTGTTGACCATAATGTTCCTTTTCCCGTGGATAAGAAAAGATGTGATGCCCTCCTTTTTGATAAAGAGATGCTGTTGTTCGTGGAACTAAAAAAACAGAGAGGAAGCTGGCTTCCTGAAGCTTTAGTTCAGCTGACGGATACAGTGGAGTTCTTTAAGGAGAATCATGATGTGTCAGTATATAAAAACCGTAAGGCTTATGCTTGCAATAAGTGTCATCCCAACTTTAATTTCAGTTATAAGGAGTATATGCAGGATTTTCGAAAACGACACGGATTTATTTTGAGAATCAGCACAGAAATAAAAATCTGATTCTTACAGCTCGTCTGCCTTGTAGGTTGTATAGCCTTCGTAAAAATAGCTGTGATCTATTCCTTTCATGTAGATTTCCCTGTTGTGGATATCCGGAGTCAGGGCCGCTTTAAGAATATGCTTTATTTCGGTATCCCGGATGGGGCTTCGTTCCATGGCCAACAGATAATCTTCCTTGTCTACCTTGCTCCAGTCAACGACTTTTCCTATTTCTTTTTTCAGGATACAGTCAAGCCAGATTCGTGTACTTCTGCCGTTTCCCTCTCTGAACGGATGTGCCACATTCATTTCCACATATTTTTCTATGATTTCATCAAAATCAGACTGGGGCATTTTTTCAATGTTTTCAATAGCTGCTTCAAGGTACATTACCGGTGCAAATCTGAAATTTCCCTTGGCAATGTTTACTGACCTGAGCTTGCCTGCAAAATCATAGATTTCTTCGAAAAGATATTTGTGAATGGCTTTGAGAGATGAAAATTTTCCGGCATCAAGTTTATTAAGCATGCCTGTTTCAAACAATTCTACAGCCTTTTTCTTACTGATGCGCTCTTCTTCTCTTGCAAGCTCTGCCGGCTCCGTAATTCCCAATCTGTTTTCAAGTATCATAGTTTTCATATTGTAACACAGAAACGGGAAGTTGAAAATGAGAAAAAGCAAATCTGAAATTTTCTTTCAATCTCCCGGCTAAATTTGAAATAAACCCATAAAAAAACCCCGTCCTGAGACGGGGCCTTGATTCTGTTTCCTATGGAAATCAGCCGATAAGTCTTACTGCGATAACGCCTTCTGCAGCCTTGAGTTTTTCAATTACATCAGCCATGAGCTCGTCAGATACTTCGCTGTCGATCTCGATGATGTTGTATGCATAGCCCTTCTTGCTCTTGTTGATGAACTCTGCAATGTTGATCTTGTCTGCAGCGATGATGGAAGAGAACTGTCCGATTACGTTAGGCATGTCCTTGTTGATGATGGTGATTCTCTTTCTTCCTGTGAAAGGCATTGAGCAGTCAGGGAAGTTAACGGAATTCTTGATGTTTCCGTATTCAAGGAAATCCTTGATTTCTGTTGCTGCCATTGCTGCACAGTTGTCCTCTGCCTCTTCTGTTGATGCACCGAGGTGAGGTACGCAGATTACATTCTTCATTCCGATGAGCTCTGCATCCGGGAAGTCTGTCATGTATGTAGAGATTATGCCTGCTTCGATAGCTGCATTCAGGTCTTCGTTCTTTACCAGTCCGCCTCTTGCGAAGTTGAGAAGAACTGTTCCCTTCTTCATGATGTTGAACTTGTCGGCATTGAACATACCCTTTGTTGTATCTGTAAGAGGAACATGAACTGTGATGAAGTCTGATTCAGCGATAAGGCTGTCCAGGCTGATGGCTTTTTTAACCTCTCTTGAAAGTCCCCATGCTGCATCTACTGAGATATATGGGTCGCTTCCGATAACCTTCATGCCCATGGCTGCAGCTGTGTTTGCAACCATTACACCGATAGCTCCGAGACCGATGACACCGAGTGTCTTGCCCTTGATTTCGCTTCCGGCAAACTGTGATTTTCCCTTTTCAACAAGCTGAGGAACCTCGTCTCCCTTGTCAGCCAGTGTCTTGCACCAGTCGATTGCTTCAGGGATTCTTCTTACAGCTGTAAGCATACCTGCGATAACAAGCTCCTTAACGCTGTTTGCATTTGCACCTGGTGTGTTGAATACAACGATACCTTTTTCTGTGCACTTGTCGATAGGAATGTTGTTTACTCCGGCACCTGCTCTTGCTACTGCCTTGAGGGAAGCAGGGAGCTCCATATCGTGCATCTTGAAGCTTCTGAGGATGATTCCGTCAGGATTTGTCATTTCTGATGCTGTTTCATATTTGTCTCTTTCAAGCAGTGAAAGACCTGCCAGAGAAATCTTGTTTAAAGTCTGAATCTTGAACATATTAGTTTTCCTTTGCAAATTTTTCCATGAAATCAACAAGAGCCTTTACACCGGCCATATCCATGGCATTGTAGATGCTTGCTCTCATTCCACCTACGAGACGATGTCCGCCAAGGTTTACGAGACCTGCGGCAGCAGCTTCCTTAACAAACTTCTTGTTGATGGCATCTGCTTCTTCACCTGTATATTTTGTAAGGAAAGGAACATTCATGAGTGAGCGGCTTCCCACTGCTGCTGTTGCATGGTAGAAATCGCTGTTGTCAAGGTAATTGTAGAGGAAATCTGCCTTTTCCCTGTTTCTTGCTTCCATTCCTTCTGCTCCGCCGTTCTTCTCGATCCAGTGGAGAACCTTGCCTACAACGTAGATTGCGTGGCATGGAGGTGTGTTGTACATGCTTTCTCCGTCAACGTGTGTCTTGTATGAAAGCATTGTAGGTGTTCCAGGGAGAGGTTCTTCTGTGATAAGGTCTTCTCTGATGATTACTACTGTAACACCGGAAGGTCCCAGGTTCTTCTGTGCACCTGCGAAGAGAACGCCGAACTTGGTTACGTCGAGCGGTTCGCTGAGGATACATGATGAGATGTCTGCTACCAGAGGAATATCTCCTGTGTCAGGAATGTATTCGTAGTGAGTACCCATGATTGTGTTGTTGAAGCAGATATAAGCGTAGTCGTAGTCTCCTTCGATCTTGTCTACCTTAGGGATGTAGCTGAATCCCTTATCCTCTGAGGATGCGATTTCATCAACTGTGATGAACTTCTTTGCTTCTGCAGCTGCCTTCTTTGCCCATACACCGGTTCTGATGTAAGCAGCCTTCTTGTATTTGAGTCCCAGGTTGAGAGGAATCATTGCAAACTGTGTGGATCCGCCGCCCTGAAGGAACAGAATCTTGTAGTTTTCAGGAACATTCATCAGCTTTCTTACCATAGCTTCTGCATCTGTGATGATAGGCTTGTAGGCTGCTGAGCGATGGCTCATTTCCATTACGGACTGACCTGTTCCGTTGTAGTTAAGCATTTCTGCCGCACATTCTTTAAGTACCTCTTCAGGAAGACAGGAAGGACCTGCTGAAAAATTATAAACTCTATCCATTTTTTACTCCTTTTCTAAATTCGGTATCATTGCTGTGAGAAATCTCAGCTCTTCGGTAAAATGAACATTTCTTACAGCTATATCTTTATCTCCCAATATGGCGGGAGAGAAATTCAATATTCCCTTTATGCCGGCTTCCTTCATCCTTAACATGACGGTTTCGGCAGCCTGGGCCGGAACTGCTATTATTCCCAGGTCTATCCTGAGCTCCCTTATCCTGTCCTCCATTTCATAGGCAGGGAAGAGGGGAACCTCCGATTTCATTGTTTCTATCTTGTTTATGTTGTTGTCAAAGCCGGCAGCGATAACATACTGACCGCCCTCCAGAACCGGATTCTTTATAAAGGATGAACCCATAAGACCGATTCCCGCAACACAAACCCTGATCGGTGCACCGAAGCTGAACAGCCCGCCTATGAAATCCAGAAGCTCGCCGCTGTTGTAGCCTGCAGTGGAGCTTTTCAGCTTTCCTGCCATGCTCAGATCCTTGCGGATGGTATGAGCCGGTACATTTATCAGCTTTCCAAGCTTGGAGGATGAAAGTGTCTCGCTTCTGCCCATTCCCTGAAGCACTCTGTAAAGGAGGCAAAGTCTGGAAATTGTCTGGACTGATAGATTATCTTTCACGATTTCTCCGCTTGTGAAATATTTCACAAGTAGTATAGATGGATGAAAGTTTATTGTCAATATGTTTTTTTTATTATTATTAACAAAATACCAAAATAGTGATAATATGTATGTATGAGAAAGTTGTGGTGTACAGTTTTGATTCCTGTTATGATTTTCACATCCTGCATGACAGGTAACAGTGCGGTGGTTTCCGGTATGCCTCTTCCGGCTTCGGAAAATGTTGCGGAAGC
Source organism: Spirochaetia bacterium (assembly GCA_045606105.1). Classification (GTDB taxonomy): domain Bacteria; phylum Spirochaetota; class Spirochaetia; order CADAEX01; family CADAEX01; genus CADAEX01. Next base: position 27,779 of record JAZURI010000009.1, read on the forward strand.
AGTGGAACAGCCGATTTCCGATGAGCTTGAACAGGTCAATTCTCTGATCCGTCTGACCATGAAGGAAAATCCGGGCAAGATCATCATTTCCCTTTCGGGCGGAGAGAATACAAGGCGCTTTACCTTTGACAATCCCCGCAGCAATGTCCTGACCTTCAGTACATCATTTCTCGGATTCGATCCCGAAGATATCAAGGTTTTCTCCTGGGGCGGAATTGCCGAAGTGGAGTTCACCGTTGAAAAAATACCTGTATATTCAGATGGAAAGCCTCCTGTGGAACCGTTGCCTGCCGACTTCCGGGAGATTATCTATTCCGGTACCGGCGGATGGAGATACAGCGATTATGAAATCTACAGATGGGAAAGCTTCCCTGAAATAATTGTTTTTGACATATTGAATTACGATATCCAGAGCTCCATGCTCAAGAGACTTTCCTTCTTTGTGGAAAAGAAGGGCTTTGCCGGAGAAATCCACAGCTTTGCGGAGCTTTCCGGAAAATCGGACTGGAATGCCCACAATTATCTGGCAAAGGATCTGGCAGCTTTCTTTACCCTGGCCGAAGAGAAGGGCATACATCTTACCTCCGGTGAAAAAAATCTCAGGAGCGCCCTGGTTGCAGCCGGTATCATTGAACCTGCCAAGGGAGGCAGCGGATATACCGGTATCAAAAACGGCGGTATCCTTTCCGTATCCCAGGAATCCAGGGTCTATCTCAGAAGTCTTCTGCTGAACCATGAAGGCTATCACGGTCTTTTCTATGCGGTACCTGAACTCAGGGACCTGGTTTTCGATGCATGGGAAAAGCTGATACCTGAAGCCAGGGAAATGTGGATCGATTATCTCCGTACCTCTGTATACTGGAACTACGATTACGAAAACCAGTATCTGCTCAAGAACGAAATGCTGGGATATCTTATGCAGCAGCAGGATTTCGGCCGTTATTACGACGGTACCATGTTTCCCCGTGTTCTGAAGCAGTGTTCGGAAAAAGCTGATTACTATGTTGAAAAAAGCGATGCTGTAAGGGAAAGCTTCATGTCAATGGCGGGAACCATAGACGAGTTTCTGGGGACCAACTACAATCTTGAGGCCGGCAATCTTTCCTATCTGAGGGAGCTGAAATAAGAGCACATTCCCGAAAGTATGCATTCTCCGCATCCGGGCTTTCTGGCATGGCAGCATTTTCTTCCGTGAAGATTGGCGGTCATGGAGAATCTGTACTGCATTTCTGCCGGAAGCAGCTTCCTTATATCCTGTTCCACCTTGTCGGGATCTGTGTTTGAGGTCAGTCCCAGCCTGTATGTCACTCTCTTGAAATGGGTATCCACTATTACGGCCGGTGTGTCGAAAAGGGTTCCCACCACCACATTTGCAGTTTTTCTCCCTACGCCGGGCAGCTTTACAAGATCTTCGATGGTTCTCGGAACCCTGCCCCCGTGATTTTCGATAAGTGCAGCTGCTGTTCCCTTTATATTTTTTGCCTTTGAATGAAAAAAACCGGTGGTTCTTATCAGTTCCTCAATTTCTCCTATATCGCCCTGAGCCAGTGCCTCCGGGTCGGGAAACCTTGCGAAAAGGGCAGGCGCAGCCCTCATTACCTGCTCGTCAGTGGTCTGTGCACTCAGTATGACACATATCAGAAGCTCAAATTCATTGTTGAATTTCAGGAACTGAATCTCCTCCGGATAGTGATTATCCAGGGTTTCAGCTATTTTTTTACATTTTTTCTTCAGAACCATGAAAATAAAATATCATTTACATCTTGACCGTGTAAAGAGAAATCTTTATACTAAACATCGTTACGGAATGTGGCCCAGTGGCTAGGGCACCTGCTTTGGGAGCAGGGTATCGTGAGTTCGAGTCTCACCATTCCGACTATCCCGCTTTATGCGGGATTTTTTTTGCCCTGATGCTTCAGATCTTTTTCCTGATTATCCAGCACTTGTGGATATTCTTGTTTCTTCCGAAATCGAACGGAATGGACTCCTTGGTAATATCCTTTATTTCAAACCTGTCTGACAGATCCTCATCCAACCTGAATTTTCTGTAGTTGTTAGAGAAAAGAATGGTTCCGTCATCCTTCAGTGAATTTTCTGCCAGGAGAAGAAGAATCCTGTGATCTCTCTGTACATCAAAAATATCCTCCCTGCTTTTTGAATTGGAGAATGTAGGGGGATCTATGAAGATGAAATCATATTTCTTTCTCGATTTTTTCAGGAATTCGATACAGTCCTCCCTGACAAAGCTGTGCTTTTCGGGATTGAAGCCGTTAAGGATGAAATTTCTTTTTCCCCACTCCAGGTAGGTGGCCGATGTATCCACGCTGGTGGTTTCGGTTGCTCCCCCTGCAGCGGCATGAACCGATGCAGTACATGTATAAGAGAAGAGATTCAGCATGGATTTTCCGCTGCAGCTCTCCTTGATAAGCTTTCTTACCAGCCTGTGATCCAGGAAAATTCCGGTATCCAGGTAGTCGTTGAAGTTGACCCACAGCTGCAGACCGTTTTCCCGTACGGTGTGGAAGGAGCCGGTTTCCCCCTCTTTCATATACTGGGCCGAGCCCTTCTGCTTTTCCCTTCTTCTGATAAATATCTCTCTGTCCGGGAACTGCTCTCTCAGGACTCTTTCCATCTCCTTCACCCTTCTTTTTGTTTTCTGGGGGTCGATATATGCCGGTGCGGCATACTCCTGGAGATATATCCATTTATCCTCGTAGATATCGATGGCAGCCGAATAATCGGGAAGATCCGCATCATAGAGCCTGTAGCAGGTTATGCCGTTCTTCCGGGCCGGTTTTCCGATCAGCCTGAGATTCTTTACTATCCTGTTTGCAAACATCTGTGCACTCTGGGACAGCTGATGGGTGTGTTCCTCCCGGTATGCCGAATTTATGCTGAAAACAGCAGAGATACATTCGATAGGACCGTTGTACAGCTTGTTTATCCTGGAGGCCTTGAGTCCTGTTTTTCTGGCCAGCTCCTCGTCGCCTGTGATGAAGATTCCTTTCCAGCCCTCAAACCGTTCCTTGAATACGGCTCCCATGTCTGCATAGAGCTTCAGCACATCGTCCCAGGCTCCCAGTCTTTCGCCGTAAGGTGGGTTGACCCCGATAAGGCCCGGTTTTCCGGCAGCCGCCTCAGGAACAGAGAGCTTATGTATATCCTTTTTTGCAATGGTTATCTTGTCCAGCAGCTCCGGATAGAAGGAAAAAGCCTTGGAAACATTCTTTCTGGCGGCGTGGACAGCATCGGTATTGCAGTCGTAGCCGAAAAGGGGAGGTACCTTGTCGATATTTTCGCTGATTGCGGCATCTGCCTCCTTTCTGAGGGATTCCCAGAGTGCCCTGTCAAATTTTTTCCAGTACTTGAAGCAGAAGTAGCTTCTTTCCAGAGCAGGAGGTATTTTTGCTGCCATCATGGCTGCCTCTATTACCAGTGTTCCGGAGCCGCACATAGGGTCGATAAAGCTGCCCCCGTCTGCAGATACCCCTTCCCAGCCTCCGCGGTAAAGGAGGGCTGCTGCCGCATTTTCCTTGAGCGGGGCCTCCACATGGGCTATTCTGTAGCCTCGTCTGTGAAGCGAGTTTCCTGTCATGTCCAGGCTTACGGTTGCATGGTTTCTTTCTATAAACAGATTTATCCTGATATCGGGAGAATCGGTTTCCACGAAGGGGCGTCTTCCCGTATTCTTCCTGAAGCTGTCGGCAATTCCGTCCTTGAGGACAAGGGAGGTGTAGGAGCTGTTCCTGAAGCTTCCCGTAACCAGGGCCGAATCCACGGCAAAGGTTCTGGATACATCAAACACGGAACTCCAGTCAAAATCTGCGGCCATCCTGTAGATATCATCCTCTCTGTAGACATCTGCTTCGAAAAGGGTTAGGAGCACCTTGGAGGCTACCCTGGACCAGAGGCAGACCTTGAGTCCCTCCTTCTGGGTGCCGGTAAAGGTTACATTTCCCTTTCCGATCCTGTATCTTGAGATGCCCAGAGCTTCCAATTCCCTGGCTGCAATGCTTTCGTATCCGTTGGCCGATGTTACGGTAAATCTGTATAAATCCATATCTTACGATAACTTTTTTTTTCAACAGAAACAAGTGCAGGTTGTATTTTGCCCATATTTATTTTATTCTTGATATATGGAAAGAAAAATGCCTCTTATACTGGCTCCGGCCGGGGACTACGACTGTGCCAGGGCCGCCGTTCTGGCAGGTGCCGATGCAATATACATGGGTCTTAAAAAGTTCAATGCCCGGGAAAGGGCCTCAAACCTGGATACGGAACAGCTGAAAAATATTGTCTCCATAGCCCACAGCCGGGGAGTGCAGGTTTTTGTAACCATGAATACCCTCCTGACAGAGGAGGAGCTTTATGAGGCCTTTGATTGTGCTGCCGGAATCTGCAGTGCGGGAGCCGATGCCCTCATAGTTCAGGACCCCGGCCTTGCCTATGTTCTAAGCCGTTATCTGCCGGAACTGGAACTCCATGCCTCCACCCAGATGACCACCAACAATTCCCTGCAGGTGGATTTCCTGAAAAAGCTTGGTATCAGTAATGTCAACTTTGCCCGGGAGCTCTCATTTCAGGAACTGAAGGATATAACCGCATATACGAAATCCCTGGGGCTTACGGCCGAAATCTTTGTCCACGGAGCCTACTGCATCTCCTGTTCGGGAATCTGCTACATGAGCTCCTTTATCTCCTCCCAGGCGGGAAACCGGGGAAAATGTCTCCAACCCTGCCGCCGTCGCTACAGTCTGACACCGGAAGGGGAAAAAAGCTATTTTCTCAGCCTCAAGGACAACAATGCCCTGGATAATCTGGAAAAGGTGCTGGAAACCGGTGCCGATTCCCTTAAAATCGAGGGGCGTATAAAAAATTTCAATTATGTATACACCACTGTCTCTGCATGGAGGGAAAAGCTGGACCGGATCTTCGGTCGTCCCGTAAAGGGGGAGGAATCCGATGTGGGCAAGGTCTTCAACCGGGGCTTCAGCACAGGCTATTTTGATGACGACATTTCTCCCGATATGTTTGTGGAGTCTCCGCTGGACCAGTCCATGGTTGAGGTGGGACAGGTTGTCTCCTATTCTGCCGATAAAAAGGAGCTGCTTCTGGATGATGCCGCAGATATTTCCGACGGAAGCAGAATCAGCATCTACACTCCGGAAAATTCCTTTGTATGCAGTGCAGCGGTAAAGGGCTCTGTTTCCCCGGGCTGCTATAGGATAGAAATAGAAAATCTCCTTTACGGCAAGATCCTGAAGGGGCAGATTGTCACCATGCTGCCGGACCAGGAGCGGATGGGCCGGATCAGGGAGCAGATAGATTCCGTGGTCCCGGAAGCTCTGTTCTACGATGCGAAGGTCCGGGCCGAAGAGGGAAAGCCTCTGAAGGCGGTGTTCAGTCTCGGAGGCCGTTCCATTGAGGTCTGCAGCTCCGTACCTCTTGAAAGGGCGGTAAACAGAGGGCTGACAGCCGAAGGTATAAAAACCCAGTTCGAAAAGAGCGGCGATCCTCTTCTCCGGCTGGGTAGCCTGACAGCCGAAGGACTTGAACAGGGTTTCTTTCTCTCTGTCCGGGAGCTTAACGGCATGAGAAGGGAGGCCCTGGATAAGTTGGTTTCCGGTGAAAACTGTTCACAGGCCCGTCCTGAACGCATCGGTTATGAGGTGGTCAGAAACAAGAAGCTGGCTGTTCTGGTTTCATCCCCGGAGGACAGAAGATTGTTTCAGGGCTGTGCCGACATGATTTTTACCGAGGGTGAAAACTGGTTTGCCCCTTTCATACCGGACAGCGAGCTTCCGGCCGCAACGGAGGCCCTGGAAAAAAGGCCTGAATATATTGTTTCCGACAATGTGGGAATCGGTCTCCGGGCGGCGGAAATGGGTATAAAATGGATTGCCGGCCCTATGCTGAACAGCACCAACAGCTATGCCCTCCGGGCTTACCGGGAGGTGGCCGGAGCCTCCGGAGCCTTCCTTTCCCAGGAGCTTAACAGCGAACAGCTGAAGCAGATCACCGCTCCGGAGGATTTTCTTCTGTTTGCCCAGGCTTTCGGTCCCATAACCATGATGTCCACCCGGCAGTGTCTCATAGCCTCGGCCGGAAAATGCAGGAGCGGACGGAACAGGTTTACCGAAAAATGCCGGAGCTGCAGTGCCTATGAGAAATTCTACGATGAAAAGAATATCCCTTTCCATGTGGTAAAAACCCCGGGTCAGATAAACAGGGTCTTCAATGACAGCCTTTTCTTCCTGCCGGAGCTCTGCAGGGATGTGAATGCAGATTATCTGCTTCTGGATTTCAGGCAGCTTCCGTTTGTCAGTTTCACGGACCGGGAGAAAAAGGAAATCTTCAATTATTTTGCATCTCTCATAAAAACCGGAAAGAACGATAGGGATAAGGCCGATGCGGTAAAACGGATAGCAGGAGCTGTTACCAGGGGTAATTTCCGCAGGGGCTTCTGATGGGGATATGTGTAATTGACTTGTGTCGGTAAAGCTGATAAAATAAAAGAATGCAAAAAGTGATTTTTCCCGGATCCTTTGACCCGGTTACAAACGGACATCTTAATGTTATAGACAGAGCTGCAAAGATTTTCGACAAGATTGAAGTTGTAATATCAGTCAATCACCAGAAGAAATATCTTTTTTCGGTTGAAGAGCGCTACGATATGCTTGAAAAGCTGACAGCGCATTACGGCAATGTTCATATTTCGGTATGGGACAAGCTTATAGTTGATTTTGCCGAAAAGATCGGAACCTACCTTTTTATCAGAGGGGTAAGATCTACAGGGGATTTCAACTACGAATTCGAGCTTTCTCTCATGAACAGAGGGCTTAATCACAAGATTGATACCCTGTTCATTCCCACCGATACAGAGTATTCTCTGCTGAGATCCTCGGCCATAAAGGAGCTGGCCTATTTCGGAGGTGATATCTCCAAAATGGTTCCTCCGATTGTGGAAAAAGCTCTCAAGGCAAAAATGGCAAAGGGTTCTTGACATATTGTTCTGTATGGGATAAATTTATTTATTGCATAATCAATATTATGGAAATTTATTATATTAACATATTATTTAAGAGGTAATTAAAATGGCAGTACCTAAAAGAAAGCCTTCAAAAGCAAGAAGCAGAAGAAGAGAAGCTATAAATATGAGAATGGAAAGCCCGGCTCTTACAGAATGCTCAACATGCGGAAACAAGGTTGCACGTCATCAGGTTTGTCCTAAGTGCGGTTTCTATAAAGGCAAACAGTATCTTGATCTCGAAGACATGGCTTGATCGGGAGGATTTTGATGGACGAAGTATTTGAAAAAGTAAAAGCAATTATCGCTGAAAAACTTGATATTGAAGAAAACAGAGTTACTCTCGAAGCTTCATTCCGCCAGGATCTCGGAGCAGACAGCCTCGACACATATGAACTCATCTATGCTCTTGAAGAGGAACTCGGTATTCAGATTCCGGATGAAAAAGCCAACGAATTTGAAACTGTAGGCAACGCTGTAGACTTTATTAAGTCGGTGGTAAAATAAACGATTTTTACATTTAATTCACAGAAAAAAATCTCAATTAAAGCTCCCCGCATTGATGCAAAAAGACGAAGGGAGCTTATGTTATTTCAAAATCAGGTAGGTCTTGAATTTTACGACATGGACCTTCTTAATCTTGCTTTCTGTCACAGATCCTACGTAAATGAAAGCAACGAGGATATTGAGAATAACGAAAAACTCGAATTTCTGGGTGACTCCGTACTGGGGCTTATCACCAGTGAGTATCTTTTTACCAATTTCCCTGAAAAGGCAGAGGGAGAGCTGGCCAGGATCAAATCCTTTGTCGTAAGCGAAAACACCCTCAGCAAGATTGCAAAGGTAATCAAGATTGATAACTTCATCCTTATCGGAAAGGGGGAGGAGTACTCCGGGGGAAGGGCAAAGAAGGCTATTCTTGCAGACTGCATGGAGGCCATGATCGGTGCTTACTATCTGGATTCGGGGCTCAAGAATGTCCGCGATTTCATGATCGGCTATCTGGTGCCGGAAATCATGTGCGTTATTGAGGATAAGCACGAAAAGGATTACAAGACTCTTCTTCAGGAATATATCCAGAAAAACTTCAAAACCTGTCCTAAATACAAGATGATCAAGAAAATAGGGCCGGACCATGACAAGACCTTCCTGGTTGAGGTTCGTATCAAGGACTCTGTTTTCGGACCGGGAGAGGGAAAAAACAAGAAGGCGGCTGAACAGAATGCAGCCTGCATTGCCTATAGCGAATACATGAAGAGTGAGGCTGAAGGCTTGGATCCGGAGCTGACAGTGGGAAATCTTGAATCCACCGAAGAGACTGACCCGGAATCTGAAGAATAATTACTTTTCAGTATAGCGCTTATTTATTGGAAGGCATCCGTCTTTCAAGCTTAACCATCTGCTCTGCAACTTTTTTTATCTCATCCCTGAGTACGAAGATACAGTCGGTTTTCTGTGCCTTGCCTGTAACAATGTCCTCTGCCAGGGAACGGCAGGTCGGTGCTCCGCAGGAGCCGCAGTCCAGACCCGGAAGTGTTTCGCAGATTTCTTCTATTTCATCCATCATCTTTATGGCAACTGAAAGATCCTCGGAAAGCTTGAGAATAGGACGGGAATAGATTTCCTTTGTCCATGAGATGTCAAAGTTAGGCGGCATGACAGATGTAGATTCGTTGCTGCAGTTTTCTATGATATGCTTCATTCTGGATTTTGCCACAAAAGGGTTTTCCACGGTAAGGGTTCCACCTACGCAACCCCCCGGACAGGCCATGGCTTCGATAAAGTCTATACAGGAAAAATCCTCGGTCTCAATCTGCTCAAGAACCTTGATTACATTTGAAATACCATCCACGGCAATACTTCTCTGAGGACCGATAGCCTCGCTTTCGCCGTCGTTGTGACCCCATTTTATGCCGTTCCCCGAAGCTCTGGAAAGAGGTTCCGGTTTGGCGATGGTCTTGATGAGCTTACGCAGTGCAGGATAGATATCCTTCTGGGCTATTACGCCGTCTACAGCCGATTCCTCGTCTCCCAGAGGGGATCTGACACTGGTTATCTTTGCAGGACAAGGAGAGATAAAGAATACCCCGATGTTTTTCTTGTCCGGATAAAGCTGATGCTTTACTATTCTTGCCGCAATTTCCATAGGTGTCTGGAGCTTGATTACATGCTCGATAAGGCTTGGAAAGCGGACCTGTATGAGCCTTACCACCGCCGGACAGGAGGATGATATGAGAGGTCTCGGATAGTTGCCCTTGGATATGAGCTCTGCTGTGGCCAGGGATGCAATTTCAGCGGCGCTGGCTACCTCGTATACATCATCAAAGCCGAAAGCCTTCAATGCAGTAAGGACTGTATCTACGGAAACCTTCTTGAACTGACCGTAGAAGCTCGGTGCCGGAATGGCAACCTTGAAATCGTATTTGTTGATTATATCCAGCGGATCGCTTACCGCTTTCTTGGCATGTGACGGGCACTTTCTGATACATTCACCGCAGTCAATACATTTCTGGGAAAGAATGATAGCTTTGCCGTCCCGGACCCTGATGGCCTCGGTAGGGCATTCTGAGATACAGTTTGTGCATCCCTTGCACAGTTCCTTTTCCAATGTTACTGAATGAAAATACTCTGCTGCCATAACCAATCCTGTCTATTTTATTTTTACTGTAATCGTAACTATTGTTCCTACTCCGGGTTTGGTTTCAATTTCCAGGGAATCTGAATTTTTCTTGATATTCGGAAGTCCCATACCGGCTCCGAAGCCCATTTCCCTGATTGCATCAGTGGCGGTTGAATATCCCTCCTGCATTGCAAGATTCAGATCCGGGATACCCGGTCCATGATCCACAAGAACGCATTTTATCTGGTTCGGGTCTACATCTATGGTAATGTCTCCGCCACCTCCGTGGATAACCATGTTGATTTCTGCTTCGTAAAGAGCAATTACACTCTTCTTGATGATTGCGTTATCAACTCCGATCTGCTGAAGCTTTTTCTTCAATGTTGTGGAGCCGACTCCCGCCAGATCCATGTCTCCTTCCGGAACAGTAAACTTAAGTTGCATAAATCTCTACCATTTGTAATTTACTACAGGCGGATAGGCATGTGCCACTGTTGATGACAGGAGCAGACCTCCGACTGTTCCAACTGCATTCTGCAGTATGTTCATAGGGATTTCCACCGCAGCGGCTGCTGCACCGACCATAATGCTTCCGGCAAGAAAATACCCTCCTGCCATTATAACAGTTCCTGCCAGGAATGCAAGGAATCTTGATAAAATCAGAGAAAATCTGTTCTCTCTGCGGAAAAACAGGACGATATATCCTACTGCCAGTCCCTGGAGTCCGTGAATGAGAAACGAAAACGGTGCCCACTGTGAATATCCGCTGACTATATCTGCCATGGCTGTTCCCAGACCTCCCGCAATGAATGCCGAAAAAGGTCCGAACGTAAGGGCTGAAAAAAAGATAGCCATATCTCCGAGATTAAGGTAGCCCCTTGTCGGTCCTACCGGAATCCTTACCACAAGTGTCATGACCGCAACTACGGCTGTAAGTATTGCTGCAGAAGCAATTTTGAATGCAAGTGATCTTGTTCCCGATTCTTTTTCCATAAACGTTACCTCTTTAAACTTTATAAATATATTAACACAATAATAATAAAAAGTATTCCGGAAAAAAACAATACTGTCTGTCTTGTTATGGAGCATCTGAGGGTAATCTGTCTGAAGCAGGTTGGCTTTACCGCATTGTTGAGACCTCTGGTTTCAAGCGCCATGGCCAGAACCGGTATATTCTTTATGGCCTGGACAAGCACCGATGTAAGGACAGGAAGCATTGCCTTTACCTTTGCAAATATGTTCCATTTTCCCGGTTCCGGGGTAATATCGGTTTTTCTCAGTCTGTGGGCTGCCTCTGCATTTTTATGGGCCCGCAGCAGAAACGGGATATATCTCGATGCAATTGATATTATCAGTGCAAACCTGAAGGGAATTCCGAAAAAACGGAGGGTCAGTATAAAATCATCCGAGGTGGTGGTCCGGAAATAGAGATAGAAAAGGAGGGTTATTCCGGTGAATCTGAAAAGGATTCTGACGGTTTCGCTTATTCCCAGGAAGAGGGGGGACATAAGGGCTGTAAGAAGCAGTATGGGAAAAATAATCCGGAGAGCCGCAACCATGTTCCTGAACCCGCATGTGTATACGGTAAGCAGGGCTGAAGCGGCGGCAAGGACTCCGTATCCGGCCGGTGAGGCAGGGGCGAAAAAGGAGGCTGTGCACAGAAGCAGCATCACAAGCTTCAGCCTTGGGTCGGCAGCAAAAAGGAAGGAATTCTTTCTCATAGACCCAGCTCCGGCGGAATATCGGCAAATCTGCCGTTTTTCATATAATAGATGTAATCGGCAAAGGTGGATGCCAGCCTCAGATCATGGGTTATGACCAGTATGGCCGGAGCTGCGGCGGAGCTTCTGAGATTCTCCAGCATCTGACGGAACTCCCGGAAGGATACTCCCGAATCGGCTTCGTCAATTATCACTATCTCCTTGTTCAGAAGAAAATAGACTGCAGCCTGGAGCTTTTTTCTTTCTCCGTAGCTCATGAGCGAAGGTGGTGCACCGGGATATCTGATACCGAACAGCTCGGCCGCCCTGTCACAGCGCAGCTTTATTTCCTCCTCCGGAAGCTTCATGAGCTTCAGGCCGTAGGCCAGCTCCTCCCGTGCCGTAGGGAGAAAGAACTGACAGTCCGGGTTCTGGAAAAGATAGGAGGTGCTTCTGTTCAGAAGTGAAGCCTCTGCTTTCCTTCCGTTCAGGAGGAGCTCTCCGGAGTCGGGAGTTATCAGTCCGGCCGCAATTCTGGAAAGGGTGGATTTGCCGCATCCGTTGGTTCCGATAAGGGCGGTTATTCTCCCTTTCTCAAGGAAAAAGCTTTCTGCCTCCAGAGTGAATTCGGATTCCGGATAGGTGTAGCTTATGTTTTTCATCTCCAGGATATACTGTGTCCCGGGATTTCTTTCCTTCCGCTCCTTGGGTGGGATATCGGGCAGAAAGCCCTTTTCTCCCAGGGCTGCCTTAAGCCGGCTGTCCTGAGGGTCGTCATACCTGTCCAGAACTCCCTTGTGATATACGAAAAAACAGTTGCCGTATTCCAGATACAGATCCGGCAGCTTTGAGGTAAAGATAAGAATGCTTTTCCCTCTTCTTGAGAGAAAGTCCAGTATTTCCCTTTTGCCGAAGATGTCAATCTCCTCCAGGGGCTCATCCAGTATCCACAGGGATGGGTCGGTGCAGCAGAGGGCGGCCAGCATGAGCCGTCTCTTTTCTCCGCCCGAAAATCCGGCCGGATTATTGTACCTCAGGTGGGAAATGCCTGTAAGTTCCAGTGCCTCCGTTATTTTTTTCTCTATGATTTCCGGCTCGGTGCCCCTGCATTCCAGAGGAAAGGCCAGTTCCTTCTCGGCGGTGTCGCAGAAGATCTGCTCATCCGGGTCCTGGAATACTATCCCCGCTTCCCCGTTTATCTTCACGGTGCCGGAAAGGTCTCCGCCGGTATAGGCCGGTACCAGGGAGGCAAGTATGCGGGATAATGTGGTTTTGCCCGAGCCGGGCAGAGCCAGGAAAAAGGATATCTTTCCTTCCGGTATGTCAAATGAGATATTGTCGAAAAGCTGTTCTCCTTCAAGGCCGGGATAGGAGCGGTATCTGAAGGAAAGATTTCTTACTGAGCAGGATTCTGACATTTCAGGCTTTGTTCCATGAGGTTTACAACATCACCGAAGGTCTTTTCGTTTTTATCGTTGATCTTCATCAGACATTTATGGGCATCCAGCATCATCAGGGTCCTGTCCTTCTTCTCAAATCCGGAAGGATCTATGATACAGCTTTCACCGTCAGGCTCAGGTCTGGTTTTTTCCAGGTTGAAAATCTCGTCAAAGCCTACGCTTTCAAGGGTGCGGTTCACATCGTCGGAGATGGAATGGATGGTGGTCTTGCTGCCGTTCCTGTCCAGCATGAATTCCGCTATCTTTGCCAGGAAACCCAGGTTTGTACTGTCGAGAAAATCAGCTTCCGTAAGATCAATGACAATTTTTTCTATATCGCCTGCAGATGCAAAGAAACTGTCAAGAAATGAATCGAAATGTCCGCAGGTGGTGTATTTAAGTGTTCCGGTAAGCTTGAAAATAACCTTGTTTCCGTCTTTTGCAAAAAAATATTCACCCATCTTTATACCCTATTAGATAATTATATCATAAAAGGTTTTAATCTGCAACTTTTTTTATGAGCATGAAGGTAATATCGTCGGGAAGGTTTTCTTTATTATTCAGATCCAGTTTTTCTATGATGTTTTCCAGGGAATCATGCTCCTTGCTGACAAGCTCAAGCATGTAGTCCGATTTTTCCGAAACGCTTCTGTTTTCCAGAATGTCCAGGAATCCGTCTGATGCAAAGAACATTGAAAAGCTGTCCGGAAGAGGGGTTTCTCCCTGCCTGAATACGGGATTTCTGAAAAGTCCTACCGGTGTTCCCTTGTCCTCAATATAAAAGGCCTTGGTGCCGTCGTATACGGCAGGGAACGGAAACTGACCGCAGTTGGCATATTTCATGGTGTTGGTTTCGGTGTCTATGATACCGTAGAATATGGTCATGTACTTGCCCAGGTTCTCCCGCTTCAGGTTGCTGTTGAGTCTGCGGCATATTTCCACCGGATCAAGTATGGTCAGGTCGTTCCTGAGGCTGTATTTCTCCAGTCTGTTGTCTATGAAATTCTTCAGAAGCACGGTAACAATGGCTGATGAGACGCCGTGTCCCGATACGTCAGCCATGTAGAAGCCGATATACCTGTTCCCGATCTCGAAGTAATCCACGAAATCCCCGCTGAGGGTGAGGGACGGAAAAAGCTTTCTTGAAAAGTTGTAGCTTCCTATGGTTTTTTCCTGGTCCGGGAGAATCCTGAACTGCATCTTTTTCCCCGCATCCTGGTCTGACTGAAGGATTTCCAGGGCATCGCTGAGCTTCCTGTTGGTTTCTTTCAGTTCCGCAACCCGTTCGGCCACCATCTGTTCCAGCTCATTGTTCATGTTCCTCATGGCCATGATATATTCGTAGTTCCTGAATGCCACTATGACACAGGTAATGAGCTTCTGTGCCGACATTTCAGTCTTTTCCTTGTAATCGTTTATGTCGTAGGAGATGATTACTTCCTGCTCAGGTGCATATCCCGGCTGTCCTGTCCTGAGAATAATCCTGATGTCGGAATTGTTCATGATGTTGCGGATATACTCCACCAGACGGAGTCCTGCGTCGTCCTCCTCCATAACCACATCCACCAGCGCCAGACAGATGTCCGGGTTCTCGGCCAGTACCTTCTTGGCCTCCAGTGCAGAGTATGCGTTGTAGAATTTTATCTTTTTTCCTTTGAAGACAACTCCCCTGAGTACAAGCTCCGTAACGGTATGGACCTGTGGCTCGTCATCCACCACCATGACTTTCCAGAAGTCCTCCTGTGAGTCTTCAAGGTTTTCCGGGGCTGCTTCCGTTTCTTCGTCCCGGAACTGGATTTCATCCGCAAAAATCAGTTCATCGTCCTGAGGGTTCACCTGTATATCTCCGTAGAAAAAAATTATAATATCCCATTTTTCATAAGTCAAGTAAAATCAGTTGGGTTATATTATGGTTGACACAAAGGCCCTTTTTTGGATATAAAATATAATCTTAGGAATATAATATAAAAATGCTGGACGGAATTTCTAACAAATTTAGTGACTTGATAAAAAGAATCTCAGGCAAATCCTCCATTACCGAAAAGAATGTTCAGGATGCCGTAGAAGAGATTAAGATTGCTCTCCTTGATGCAGACGTAAACCTCCGTGTTGTACGCCGTTTCATCAATTCCACATTGGAAGAGGCAGTAGGTGAGAAGGTTCTCAAATCTGTTAACCCGGGTCAGCAGTTCACCAAGATCGTCTATGACAAGATGGTATCCTTTCTGGGAGACGAGAAACAGGGTCTCCAGCTGAAGGGTCCGGATACGGTTTCAGGTATCCTCATGCTGGGGCTCCAGGGTTCCGGTAAGACAACAGCATCGGCAAAGCTTGCCAACAGGCTGAAGAACGAGGGAAGAAAGGTTCTCCTTGTTGCTGCAGACCTTGTAAGACCTGCGGCGGTTGAACAGCTGAAGGTTCTGGGAAGCCAGATCGGTGTGGAGGTATACAGCGAGGAAACAAAAAATCCGGTGGCAGTGGTAAAGAATGCCCTTGCCTATGCAAGAAAGAACCAGTTCAGTGTTCTTATTGCCGATACCTCAGGTCGTCTCCATCTTGATGATGATATGATGAAGGAGCTGGAATCCATAAGAAAGGTTCTGGACCCTGTTGAGGCTCTTCTGGTTGCCGATGCCATGACAGGTCAGCATGCAGTTGACATTGCCAAGGAATTCAATGAAAGAATCGGTATCAGCGGTATTATCCTCAGCAAGTTCGACTCAGATACCAGGGGCGGTGCCGCACTTTCACTCAAGACCATTACCGGAAAGCCTATAAAGTTCATAGGTACCGGAGAAAAAATACAGGATCTGGATGCATTCTATCCGGATCGTATCGCATCAAGAATCCTGGGAATGGGAGATATTGTTTCCTTCGTTGAAAAGGCTCAGGAGACGGTGGATGCGGCAGAGGCTGCAAAGCTTCAGGAAAAAATAGAAAAAGCTTCCTTTACATTGGAGGATTATCTGGAGCAGTTCGGAAGAATCCGCAAGATGGGCAGTCTTAAATCGGTGGTTGACATGCTTCCGGGGCTCAAGGGCAACATCGATGAAGACAAGCTGGATGACAGGGAGATGAAAAGGGAAGAGGCCATGATTCTTTCCATGACAAAGATGGAAAGGCAGAATCATCGTATCATCGGTCCTTCAAGAAGGAAGAGAATTGCCAAGGGAAGCGGTGTTTCCGTGGCCGAGGTAAACAGTTTCCTTAAAAAATTTGATAAAACAAGGCTTATGATGAAAAAAGTCTCAAAAAATAAAAAATATCAAGCTGATCTGATGTCCAGGTTCGGTGGTTAAGACAGCTTGCAGGAGGAAGTTGAAGTGAGCGTAAAAATCAGACTTAAACGTTTTGGAACAAAGAAAAGAGTTTACTACAGATTGGTTGTTATCGATTCAAGAGCACCAAGAGACGGAAAAACTATTGAAGAAGTAGGACAGTATCGTCCGGTTGAACCTGAAAATCAGGTAACACTTGATGCAGAAAGAATCAAGGAATGGATTGCAAAGGGTGCTTTGCCAAGTCAGACAGTTAAGAAACTCCTTAACAAGCAGAATATTGCTGTAAAATAATCGGAGTAACCAATGACTTTGGAAAAGGATCTTGTAGAATATATCGCAAAATCTCTCGTGGATGATCCTGAAAATGTTAATGTGAATATCATCGAAGGGGAAAAATCCACTATTCTCGAGCTCAAAGTTTCACAGGAAGATATCGGAAAGGTTATCGGAAAACATGGCAGAATCGCAAAGGCTGTAAGAACAGTTCTCAGCGCAGCTGCTTCAAAGAGCGGAAAGAGGGTGGTTCTGGAAATTCTCGATTGAGGCAGCCGTGGAAAATCAGGAGCTGATAGCAATCGGGTATATTAAGACCTCCTATGGAGTCAGAGGTTATTTTAAAGTTGCAAGCTATTCGGGTGAAACGGAGCATTTTTACAGGCTCAGCACCGTGTGGCTGAAACGACAGGGCGTGACCAGACAGTTCGCAGTAGAAAACGT
Source organism: Spirochaetia bacterium (assembly GCA_045606105.1). Classification (GTDB taxonomy): domain Bacteria; phylum Spirochaetota; class Spirochaetia; order CADAEX01; family CADAEX01; genus CADAEX01. Next base: position 44,563 of record JAZURI010000009.1, read on the forward strand.
TACGGAAAAGAGCGGGGATATTCTCCTTAAGCTGAAGGGGATAGATACTCCGGAGGCTGCCAAGATGTTTGCTACATGGGATGTTACGGTACCCAGGGAATTTGCTTCTCCTCTTCAGGAGGGAGAATTTTATTTTTGTGATTTGTTCGGGAGTACCTTACTCCATGAGGGACAGAAGATGGGCGTTGTTAAATCTGTAATAGACAGCGGTGCTTCCCATCTGCTGGAAATCGAATGTGAAAAAGGGATTGTGCTTGTCCCTTTCCTTGACCGTTTTATCGGCGAGGTCGACATTCAGGGTAAGACTATCGAACTCAAGGAAACATGGTTTTTTGAATGAAAATTACAATATTGACCCTGTTTCCCGATATAATTGAGGGGTATTTCAGAAGCTCCATAATGGCCAAGGCAGTAGAGCGGGGTATCATTTCCTACAAGGTTGTGGATATCAGGGAATTCAGCCAGGATCATTATAAAAGCTGTGATGATTATCCTTATGGTGGCGGCGCCGGAATGGTGATGAAGCCCGGACCTCTTGCCGGAGCTCTCGATTCCGTGAATGCAAAGGCCATCAGGACTATCTATCCTTCTCCCGGCGGAAAGGTTTTTAGTCAGAAATATGCATCGGCTCTTGCAGGTGAAGAAGAGCTGGTATTTATCTGCGGGCGGTACGAAGGTATTGACCAACGGATAATTGACAGTTATGTTGATGATGAGATCTGTGTGGGAGACTATGTGTTGTCTTCCGGAGAGATTGCATCGCTGGTTATTGTTGATGCTGTTTACAGGCTCCTGGACGGGGTCATAAGCAGGGAATCCCTGGAGGAGGAGAGCTTTTCCAACGGACTTCTTGAATATCCGCAGTATACCAGACCCGAGGTATTCAGGGATATGAAGGTACCGGATGTGCTTCTGTCCGGACATCATAGGAATATCAAGGAATGGAGGCTGGCCAAAAGCCTCGAAAAAACAAAAATTAACAGGCCTGATCTTCTGGGACCTGAGCACATAGGAGGAAATCATAATGGATCTGATCAAAGCAATTGAAGCTGAACAGATTAAAGAAAATGTAGAAACATTCAGAATCGGAGATACAGTTAAGGTATATTTCGAGATTATTGAAGGTGCTACAAAAAGAGTACAGATTTTCGAAGGTCTCTGCATTGCAAAAAACAACAGTGGAATCAGAAAGACTTTTACAATCAGAAAAATTTCATATGGAGTAGGAGTAGAAAGAGTTTTCCCATTCAGTTCTCCTAGAATCCAGAAAATTGAAATCGTTAAATTCGGTAAGGTAAGAAGAGCTAAACTTTACTACATCCGCGGAAGAGTCGGAAAAGCAGCAAAGGTTAAAGAGCTCATCAAGAAGAAGGAAAACTGATTATTTCAGACCTTTTTTTAAAAATCAAATTCCTCATCAGCAAATTTGTCCTGGACAGGGCAGATTTGTTGTTTTTATACGATAGCACCGAAAAATGTTGAGTTCTGCGGCAAAAGGTAAACAGGGAGAAGAGAGGGCGGAGGAGTATCTCAGAGGCCTCGGCTATGTTCCGGTTGCCAGGAATTTCAGGGCATATCAGGGAGAGGTGGACCTTGTCATGAAAGATGGAAACGATCTGGTTTTCGTCGAGGTGAAGGCCTGGAAAAACATTCCTGAAACTGATCTGGAATACAGTATCGACAGGCGTAAGCAGGGAAAAATAATCAGGACTGCCGGGGTTTTTATGGAAAGAAACAGAAATATCCGGGAGGGCTGCAATATCCGTTTCGATGTGATATTCATTGACGGCTGCGGAAAAATTTCCCATCTGAAGGATGTTATCGGGGAATTCTGACTGAAGGAAAACAGGGGGTGCAGAGATGAAAATGAGACGCCGTGACAACAGACAAAGACACAACAACCATAAAGGAAGGGAAATAGGTATCATCTATCCTGAGAAGGAGGAGCTTACCTGTGCCATCTGCGGTGAAATCATAGACAGGACTGCGGAAAGTCTTTCCATGCCCGATTCCGGAGAGCCTGCCCACTTCGACTGCGTTATCAAGGAGTTCGAAAAAACTGAGGAACTCAGCGACGGTGAGGTGATTGCATACCTGGGAAGCGGAAATTTCGGGATCATAAAGAAGAATCGTCAGGCTCCGGCCGGATTTGAAATCCACAAGAAGCTTGATTTTGAAAACAAGGAAAAAATAGGAGAGTGGAGAAAAAAACTCTCTTACAAGTTATAAAAATAAAAAAATTGTTGACATATAAAATAAATAAAAGTAAAATAAATCATAATAATTAAATTTTATCGGAGTTAATGGAAATGAGTTTCAAAGACGTTATTGCTATTGGTATTCTCGTTGGTATTCTTTCTTTGGTATTCATCTGGAAATGTAAGATGGCTGCCAGAAATGTAAAATGCAATGCTTGTGGAAAAGTAGTAAACAAGGATGAGTGGGATCACTTTGAACACTGCCCTGACTGCAAACACACAGAATGCACAGCAGTTACAAAAAACAAGAAAAAATAATTTTTACTTGTTTCTGAAAGGACCGGTTCTGCCGGTCTTTTTTTTTGGTTGATATCTATGAAAGTTAATGTTGTTCTGCTTGAACCCGAAATTCCCCAGAATACGGGAAACATAGCCCGTACCTGTGCCGCCACCGGAGCTTCTCTTCATCTTATCAAGCCTCTGGGTTTTGTACTGGAGGACAGGTACCTGAAAAGGGCCGGTCTGGATTACTGGCCCCTTACCCACATATCCGTATATGAAAATATAGAAGAATTCTATTCAAAAAACGGAAGGGACAACTGTTTTTATGTTACCACGAAAGGGCTGGGAAACTATTCCGAGGTGAATTATCCCGATGAGGTATTCATCTTTTTCGGCAAGGAAACCAGAGGTCTGCCCGAAGAGCTGCTGGCGGCCAACAAGGAGCGCTGTGTCAGGATTCCCATGGTGGAGGAGGCCCGTTCCCTCAATCTCTCAAATGCAGTTGCCGTAGTGGTTTACGACATATTCAGACAGCAAGGTTTTAAGGGTCTTAAGCAGCAGGGACAATTGACCCAGTTCAGTTGGAGTGATATAGTTTAATTATGAGTAAATATCCTTATGCACAAATAGAAAAGAAATGGCAGAAATATTGGGAAGAGCATAAAACCTTCCGGGCTGTGGAGGATCCTTCCATTCCGGCAGAAAAAAGAAAATATGTTCTTGATATGTTTCCTTACCCGTCAGGAGCCGGTCTCCATGTAGGACACCCTGAGGGATATACAGCTACAGATATCTACTGCAGATATCTCAGAATGAACAGATATGCAGTGCTTCATCCCATGGGCTTTGACTCCTTCGGTCTTCCTGCAGAAAACTACGCAATCAAGACAGGAACCCATCCTGAGGTTACAACTGAAAAGAATATCGATGTATTCCGCCGTCAGATCAAGTCCCTCGGACTCAGCTACGACTGGGACAGGGAGGTTTCAACCTGCTCCGTGGATTACTACAGATGGACTCAGTGGATTTTCCTTAAATTATATGAAAAAGGGCTTGCCTACGAATCAGAGCAGCCTATCAACTTCTGTCCTTCCTGCAAGACCGGTCTTGCAAACGAAGAGGTAAAGGAAGGGGGCTGTGAACGCTGCGGTACTCCGGTAATCAGAAAGAATATCCGTCAGTGGATGCTGAAGATCACAGCTTATGCAGATCGTCTTCTGGAGGATCTGGACGGACTCGACTGGCCTGAAGCCATCAAGGCAATGCAGAGAAACTGGATCGGAAGAAGCGAAGGTGCCGCTGTTTTCTTCAAGATAGAAAATTCAGAGGATACCCTGGAGGTTTATACAACAAGATGCGATACACTTTTTGGTGCAACCTATATGGTTATTGCTCCGGAGCATCCTCTTGCAGACAAGCTTACCACAGCAGACAGAAAGGAAGAAGTTAAGAAATACCTGGATATGGCTGCCCACAAGTCAGATCTGGAAAGAACAGACCTGGCCAAGGACAAGACCGGTGTATTTACCGGTTCCTATGCCATCAACCCTGTAAACGGTGAAAAGATTCCGATCTGGATTGCAGACTATGTTCTCATTTCCTACGGTACCGGTGCCATCATGGCAGTTCCGGCCCATGACGACAGGGACTGGGAATTTGCAAAGAAGTTCAACCTCCCTATCATTGAGGTTCTCAGATCAGAGGTTGATATCCAGCAGCAGGCATGGACAGAGGACGGAGAGCATGTGAACTCACAGTGGCTTGACGGTCTCAACAAGAAGGATGCCATCGACAGGATGCTGGAGTTCCTTGAAAAGAACAACTGCGGCCACAAGGCTGTAAACTATAAGCTCAGGGACTGGATCTTCTCACGCCAGCGCTACTGGGGAGAGCCTATTCCTGTGGTTCATTGTCCTAAGTGCGGAAATGTTCCTCTCGATGAAAAGGATCTGCCTCTTACACTGCCTGAGGTACAGAGCTATCTTCCTACAGGTACCGGAGAATCGCCTCTGGCTGCCATCGAGGATTGGGTAAACACCACCTGTCCTGTATGCGGTGCCCCTTCCAAGAGAGAAATCAATACTATGCCTCAGTGGGCCGGCTCCTGCTGGTACTATCTCAGGTATATCGACCCTAAGAACACAGAGCAGTTTGTTGCCCCTGAGAAGGAAAAATACTGGATGCCGGTAGACCTTTATGTAGGTGGTGCTGAGCATGCCGTTCTCCATCTTCTCTATGCACGCTTCTGGCACAAGGTTCTCTACGATTTCGGTCTGGTTACAACCAAGGAGCCATTCCAGAGACTGGTTAACCAGGGAATGATTCTGGGTGAGGGTGGCGTGAAGATGTCCAAGAGCCTCGGAAACGTTATCAATCCGGACGAGGTAATCAGGGATTTCGGTGCCGATTCAATGCGTCTTTATGAAATGTTCATGGGACCTCTCAGTGTTTCCAAACCATGGTCCACCACAGGAATTACCGGTGTTTACCGCTTCCTTGACAGGATCTGGAGAATTTCTGAGGACAAGAAATTCACTGACGGCAAGGCCCCTGCAGAGCTTGAAAGACTGCTTCACAAGACAATCAAGAAGGTTTCCAACGATACTGCAAACCTTGAGTTCAATACAGCTATTGCCCAGATGATGATTTTCATCAACGAGGTTAACCGCCACGAGGAAATTCCTGCAGACATGTGGGAAAAATTCCTTATGCTCCTTAACCCATATGCTCCGCATCTTGCAGAAGAGCTCTGGGAAAGAATGGGACATGATAATTCCATCGCTCTTGAGCAGTGGCCTGAATGGGACGAAGCCCTTACAATCGAGGACAAGGTTACTGTTGTTGTTCAGATCAACAGCAAGAACAGAAGCCAGCTTGAGCTTCCAAAGGGAGTTTCCAAGGATGTTATCGAGAAAGAGGCTCTTGCAAACAGCAGAATCAAGGAGCTTCTTGAAGGAAAGACAATAATCAAGACTATTGTAGTTCCTGAAAAGCTTGTTAACTTTGTTGTAAGATAATGAAGGAATTTTACTCCGATCGTCGTAAGAAAGTATCCTCTCTGCTTGCCGGAGAGGGTATAACTCTTCTTGTGCTCTGTGACAGGGAAGGAATGCGCAATGCCAATATCCGGTACCTGACAGGGCATCCCTCAGATGCAGTTCTTTTTATTTTTGCCGACGGGGAAAGCATTCTCCTGCCGTGGGATATGAATCTTGCGGAAAAGATGGCTTTCTGCGACAGCATCAGACCCTATAACAACTACGGACGGGATCTTTACCGGGCCGTAATGGGGATAATCGGGGAAAAGGAGCTGAAGGACGGAGCAGGAATCGAGCTTCCGGCCCTGATACCCTATCCTGAGTTCATGAAATATAAGGAAAACAAGGATTTCCGTTTCATCTGCCGGGATGCAGACTTTGATGCCCATATCAAGAAAATGCGCCGTATCAAGGATAAGGCCGAGCTGGATATACTCAGGACAGGGGCTGCAATTACCGACGATATCATCAATAAAATCGAAGCTGCCGTCAGGAGCGGTGATACCACCGAGGCAGACATAGCTCTTCTTATAGACCGGGAGGCAAGGCTTGCCGGTGCAGAGGGACTGGGCTTTGAGACCCTGGTTGCAGGACCGGGAAGAAGCAACAATATCCATGCATTCCCTTCCTATACGGGAGCCTCTTTTCCCGGAGACGGACTTTCAATAATAGATTTCGGTGTCAGGAAGGATGGATATACCACCGATGTGACACTGACCATCACAAGAAACCTGAGCAGGGAACAGCAGCAGATGGTTCTTATTATCGAGAATACCGTAAAGATAGCCGAAAAATGCATTTGTCACGGAGCCTCCATAAACGACCTTGCCTCTGCCGTATCAGGCTTCATCAAGGCCAACGGATATGAGATGCCCCATTCCCTGGGACACGGAATCGGACTTGATATCCATGAGATGCCTTTCCTGAACAAACGGGAAGCAGATACCATGATGGAGGCCGGCATGGTTTTCACCATTGAACCGGGTATCTATACACCGACACAGGGCGGCATAAGGCTTGAAAACGATTATCTTGTTACAAAACAAGGATTTGAAAGACTTACCAATTCCCGCTTAATCCGCCTCTGACATCGCTGTAAACTGCAGTCCATCCCACATTGTCTGAAAAAATCCACAGGGAAGCTGTTCCCCCGGAATCGATGAACAGATTTTCTCCATCCATTACAGGCAGGCTTTCCGAGCTGTATACAAGTTCCCTGCCGGGATAATCGGAATGCCATTTTTCTTCCGGCCCGGGGAGAGGCAGGGAGCGGACAGCCCTTTTTTTAAGATAGTTACCGTTGAATATTCCGTACTGAAGTGCGTAGACCACCTTGTTCCTGTCCAGAGCCCAGGGATTTTCTCCTGAATTTTCCTTTATTCTTTCCCCGAACAGGTCTGTATTGAGATTTTCGGTATAACCTCCGCTGCAGGCCAGGGAAACTGCTTCGGCAGCAAAGCCCTTTTCCCATGTCAGATGATTGGTCCGGTCAAGATTGCTGCTGACTATAAAGCCTGCAGGCTTCAGGAGAGAGCTCTTTATGACAGGGTATGCAAGGACAGAGGTAACTCCTGCAACAGGGACTGAAAGATCAAAACTTTTTTTACCCGGCGGAAGGTAGAAGTATTCGTGGGTGTGGTTTGTTACGGTAATCTTGTACCTGACAATGGGTACCGGCGGAAAGGTTTCGGGTAATTCCGGAATCACGAAGGTCACCTCCCGGTTTTTTTCCTCAAGTATGCTGCAGGAGCTGAAAATAATTGCTGTGAGAAGAAAAAAAATTCTCATATCTGTAAACACAGACATGTAAAAAATTATTTCTGCTTCAGTTTAACCTTTAGGTTTTTTCTCATTTCCTCAAAAATCACATGGTATTCCGGGGTTCTGTAATCGGCATAGGTCCATGGCAGAAGCTGAAACTGCCTGTTGGAGTACATGAGGGTCACCTCGCCGTAGATTCCCTTCTGAAGCGGAATCCTGTGTACATTGTTCTTGGTGGAGGCCAGGATAAGGGAGCTGAGGCTGAGAATTCCGGGATCGATATTTATTTTTCTGTTTTCATCCACTGCAAAAAGCTTTTCCATTTCATTGGTGGCCAGCTTTATGTCGGAAAGGGAGTCGGGATAAACAAGGTCGGTAAAGGAATAGAAATATCTTTTTATTCCGGGACCCATTTCAGGCACATAATAATCGGTAAAATCAAAGTCAAATTCCCTGCTTTCGAAATCGATGGGGCCGAATCTGTCGATAAGCAATGCCCTGAGCTTTTCCTTTTCTTCCGGTCTGGTGGAAAGTATTCCGATCACCAGCTTGTTTCTGTCAAAATTCTCTGCTTTTCCCATACTGCAATGATATTCCATCAGAATGAATTTTTCAACACCGGAAATTGAATCAGAACCGATGCTTTTTCCTTTCTGATGAGTATGAAGGGATTGGTTTTTATATCAGTTGTATTTTTCATGATTGCCTGTTCCGGCGGAGAACGGGATTATCTTTCATATAACGAAGCGGAAAAGCTGTATATGAAGGGGGAATCCTGCGAAGCGCTCAGGCTTCTGGAAAGGCTTGAGGATAACAGCAGCTTTCTTAAGCCCTTTGTTCTTGACGGAAGAATAAATCTTTTTCTTGGAAATTATGATACGGCGGAAAGTAAGCTTGAGTATGTCCTTGAAAAGAATCCCATGGATTTTGAGGCGGTGAGATGGCTTGCCTGGGTCTATCTGAGAAAGGATGAGACTGAAAAATGTATCCGGCTTCTGAAGAGTGCATTGAAAAAATATCCTGAGGAACCGAGACTTCTGCTGCTGTACGGAAATGCGGAAAAAAAGGGAGGAAATCATACCGAGGCGGCAGAGGCCTACAGAAGAGCCTTTCTTTTTGAAGAGGAGCTGGCAATGGCCCACTTTGAATATGCCCTGCTTTGTTCCGGTTTTGCACTGGAGGAAAAATACAGGTACGAGCTGGAAAGGGCGGCTCTGCTGGCCGGAGAAAACCACGAGCTTTCGGAGGCGATAAGAAAGCTTTATGAGTAAGATTTTTCCGGTTATCCTGCTTCTTTTTCTGTGTCCTCAGTTGTGGTGCGAAGAAAAATATCTCCTGTTTCCTGAAGAGGCTGTAAGAAAAGGGCTTGCAAACAATCCTGCTCTGGAGTTCGGCAGGAGAGAACTGGAGACCGGCATGAAAAATATCAGGCTTGAATACAGGAAATTTCTGCCTGAGCCCAACTTCGGCTATAGCTTTTCCGACAGCGTTTCTTATCTGGGGAATGACAGCCATGTAAGGCAGCTGCGGTTCGGTATCGACCAGCTTCTCTATGACAAGGGAGCCCTGTTTTCAGAAATTTCCCTGGGAAAAAAGAAAATTGAACTGGGGTATCTGGAGCTGGCTGCAGAGAGGGAGCGGTTTATCTTTTCGGTAATTGAGGGCTATGCGGAGATCCTGAGATACAGGAAGGAGCTGGAAATCATAGCTTCTGCAGTAAATCTGGTAAATGAACAGCTGGAAATAGGGCGGCTGGAAAGAGATCTGGGAGAGCTTACCGAGAATGATTACCTTGAGCTGGAGATTTCGGCCTCTGACATGAGAATGGAAGAAAATGAGGTAAGACACAGGCTGAAGCAGGCATCCGAGGCTCTCAGGCTGCTGATAGATCCCGGAATGGGAGATTTTACGGCAGCAGGGGAACTGAATGCCGCATACCGTGGTTTTACGGATGAAGGTCCGGAGTTCTATCTTGCATCGGCATTGAAGAGATCCTCTGAATACAGGTCTGTGATTCTGGCCCTGGAGCAGGCTGAAGCTGATTGCAGGCTTCTGAAAAAAAGATTTGTTCCGGAGGTTCGTTTAAGCTGCGGTTTTTATCTGTCGGGAAAATCCTTCCCCCTTGCCGAAAAGGGATATTCTCTTTCGGTTTCCTTTGATTTTGACAGTCCGGTTTTCCCGGGAAATATCAGCTCGGGTATAAGCAGGAACGGAGGAAACAACAGGGAACGGGAGCTTGAGGGCAGCGGGGTTCTTCTGGGAGAAAACGGTAAAATACATGCGGCGGAAACGGGACAGATCCGTCTTGAAAGGGCAGAACACGAGTCGGAGCAGTACAGGCTGGAGCTTGAAAATGAAATCAACGGGCTGCTTGAAGAAATTCGCATGAAGAAGGTCAATCTCAGTCTCTGGGGAGAAAAGCTGGTTATTGAAAGAAAAAAGACAGAGGCTGAAAAGGCCAGGACAGAACTGGGAGAGGCCAGAAGAACGGAGTATGTGGAGGAGCTTATCGAGCTAGCTGAAAGTGAAAAAGAGATGCTGAAGCAGGTTACCGGACTTTATTCCGCCGAGAAGAGGCTGGTCCTGCTGTGCGGTCTTGAGAAAGGGGGCAGTTCCATCCGGCTTCTGATAAAAGGGGGTGGGTTATGAAAAAAATTCTGATTTTGTTTCTTGTTATGTGTTCCTGTACCGGCAAGACAGCCCTTAAGGAAACAGAGGGGATAAGTATTGAGGTTGAGACAGCCGGAAAGGAATATGCCGCTCCTGAGATTACTGCATTCGGCTCTGTGGTCTACGGCTCCAAGGCAGAGGTATATCCCACAACAACCTCCTTTATAAAAGAAATATATGCGGAGGAGGGTGATTTCGTAACCAAGGGGCAGGTGCTGGCCGTTATCGACGATTCAAGGCTCAGGGTACAGCTGGAGGAGGCGGTATCTGATTTTGAGGCAAAGCAGGCTGCAGTCAGGCTGGCTTCCGCCATGCTGGAGGAGGGAAGACGGGATACCGAAAAAATTCTCTTCAATATCAGGGAGCTTGAAATAATCAGGCAGCAGAAAGGGAGCGAATACAACAACATGCTCAGGATTTACGGAAATAAAAGCAAGCTTCACGAGGCCGGAGGATTTTCATCCGAAGAGCTGAAAAGTGTAAAGCAGGAGCTTGAAAAGAAGATGAATGAGCTTATGCAGGCCGAAAATGCCCTGGAATCGGCCAGGATCGGCTACAGGATTACCGATCTGGAAAAGGCCGGCTACAAGGTACCGGAGGAGAGGGCTGAACAGGAAAAGCTTCTTGTGATGCTGAATACCGGGGTGCTTCAGGCAGAGCTTGAGGTGGCTCAGGCCGAGTACAGGGCTGCGGAGGCGGCGGTGGAAAACATCCGTCTCTCCATTGAGGAGACAAAAATAAGGGCTCCTGTGGAGGGAACCATTGGCAAAAGATATCTGGACAGCGGAGAGACGGTAACACCGGAAACCGCCCTTTTTACCGTTTTTGATATGGAATCGGTCTATGTCCGTACTGAACTCAATGCATCCCATTTCCGTAATGTCAGACCCGGCCAGGCAGTGAAGCTGAATATTCTGGAGGAGGAATTTGAAGGGCGTATCGAGCTGATATCTCCCTATGCAGACCCCAGAACCGGCGGAAGAAGCATAAGAATTTCGGTAGACAACAGCGGAAAAAAGCTGTATCCCGGTCTTTTTGCAGGGATATCGGTAATTACAGGGGCCGGTGCGGAGCGGACCTTTATCCCCCGTGAAGCAGTAAAGGATAATCAGGTTTTCGTTATCAGGGGAGAAAAAGCCTTTTCCTCAAAGGTTGATGTTGAATTTATCACCGGGGATAAAGCCTATATCTCGGCCGGTCCGGAGGCCGGTGACCGGGTGGCGGTAACAGGACTGGAGCTGCTTTGGGATGGGTGTCCTGTCAAGGCGGTCAGGAGGGGAGACCGGTGAAAGCACTCTTTTTTGTTCTTTTGCTGCTGGCTGCAGGCTGCGCTCTTGAGGATCCTGATTCTCCGGAAAAGGTTACGGAAGCCGGAAAAAAAGGAATCGGTATTGTTGTTGAGGATTTTCAGCCATCCTCAGGAAGTTCTTTTTCCGGCAGGGAGCCGGTAACGGTGACCCTTTCATCGGTTGTAAGCGAAGAGGCTTTTATCAGGGAATTTTCTGTAAATCCGGCTGTTGATTACACTCTTGAGCAGCAAGACGGAAACAGGGTTGTCATCACTCCCTCCGAGGATTGGAGAGAAAGGACTGTATACCGCTTTACCCTGTCTGATGAAAGCTTTTTCCTTTATGTTGCCGGCAATGTTGTTCCCCCGGAAATTGTCTTTTCGGCAGTGGCATACAATGATGGGGAAGAATTTCCCGTGATATCTGAAAATCTGGATTCCATGCGGAAGGACGATGTACTTCTGCTCCGTTTCTCAGCTCCACCGGTAAAGGAGAGTGCGGCAGAATCCCTTGTCATCGAACCTTCTGACAATTATCTGAAGCTGTGGCCTGATGACAGGACCATGGTTATTATCCCTGAAAAGGGCTGGAAATGCGGAGCAGGCTACAGGCTTGAGCATGAATCTGTCTGCCTGGATTTTACTCCGGATGTCCCGTATCTGGAGCTGAAGGAAATACGGGGGCCGACTTCGGATGGTTTTCCGGTTACGGTTTTCGACAGAAGCAGGCCGGTTAATATAAACAGTGACGGAACCTATACTTTGGGTTTTGTTTTCAGCCGGGATTTCCGGAGCCGCGAGGAAAAGGAATCGGCTTATTCAGGTTTGTCCCTCAGCCCTTTTTTTCCTGACGGTGTAAATACCCCTTCCGTCAGTTCGGTCCGTTGGTTCAACGACAATATCCTGCAGCTGGATTTCAGGGGGCTGGTTCCGGGTACATGGTATGATTTAAGGCTGAGGGGCGGCGAAAACGGGATTGTAAATGCAGAGGGATGCTTTCCGGAGGAGGATATAAGCCTGGTGCTTATAACCGGATAATGAAAAAAATATTGATTTTTCTTATATTGCTGCTGGCTTCCTGCGATGCATCCCGGGATTTTCTCTCAATGACCCCGCCATCTGTAAAAAAGGTGGAGATAAGGGAGCAGAGATGTGTGATGATATTCTTTTCCTGCGATATGGAAAAAAGTCTTACGGAAAAGGCCTTTGTCATGAAGAAAAACTGGGAAAAGACAGAGGGAAGCTTTACCTGGGAGGGAAATGTTCTGTGTTACAGCCCTTTGGGAGGAATAAGGGAGCGGTGCAGCTATCTGATTGAAATTTCTGCCATGGCAGAGGATACATTGGGAAACTCCCTGGTAAAGGATTTTGTCTACAGCTTCTCCACAAAGGAAAAGGAGTGTGGGTTCTGTGTTGAATCAGCCGGCTTCAACGGCGGAAACGCAGAGTTCACCTTCAGCAGCCCGGTGGACAGGGGCTCCCTTTATGGTACCTTTTCCATTTTTCCATTTGTCGACGGCAGCCTTGTTTTCAGGGATGATGACAGCAGTGTTTCCTTTGTTCCGTACCGGGAGCTGACGGCCGGCACTGCCTATACGGTATCCATGGAGCAGCAGCTGTGTGACATTTATGGCAATGCCCTCAGGGAAAAATATGAATTCGTTTTTTCGGTCCCCACAGAGGAGGAGGTTTCTCTTGTCCGGATAGAAACAGCCTCAGGAAACAGTCCGGAGCAGATGGAAAAGGATGATGCCCTTGTTCTGGTTTTCAGCGGTCCGGCAGACAGGGCTGCAGTCAGAAAATCCATTTCAATATCACCTTATACCTCCTTCAGCTGCCGGTGGAACAGCAGTAATACCGAATGCCGTATCGGATTTGACCGACCGCTTGTATATGGTTCCAGGCTCGATATCAAGGTTCTGGATGAAAGTTTTGTCCTGTTTGTAAAAGGGGAAAATTCGGTTCCTCCGACGGTTGAGAGTATTTCTTATTACGATAATTATACGGCAGGAAGCATAATTCCTCTTTCTTACGGGGGCAGCATGATATTTGAATCAACAGAAAAGGGCTGTTTTGAATTTGAATTTTCTACTGCACCTACGGCCTCTGTAATCATGGCCGATTTTCTTCAGAATCTGGAAATCAGGGTTACCTCCGGGGACATGAGGGTGAAGCTGCTCAGGGCAGAAAACAGAAGCAGTCCGGGAAAAAACATAATCCGGGTTTATTGCAGCATAACTGCGGGAACAAAATCATCCGTACTTTCATTCATTGTCGATAGTGATTTTTCAGATTCTCTGGGAAATAAGCTTGGAGAGGATTTTGTCATGAGGTTCAATTCGTTATGAAAAGCGGTTTTACTGTGATGCTGACATTCCTTGCTGCTTTCATGATGGGGCTCTTTTCCCTGCTGTTTCTGAAGGCTTCATTTTATCCTGAACTTTCGGTTCCCTATGTCTGTATCGTTACCGTGCTGCCCGGAGCCTCCCCGTACGATGTGGAAAAGCTGGTAACGGTTCCGCTGGAAAGCAAGCTGGCTTCCGTAAGGAAAGTCAGGAGCATGATATCCTCTTCCGCTCGGGGAATAAGCATGATAAGGCTGAGATTCGACTGGGATGCGGATATGGAGATACTGGGAAGCGAAATCAGGAACAAGGTCGATTCCGCATATCCTTATCTGCCGGATGCAGCCTCAAGACCGGTTCCTGTTTTCGGTGAGGTTTCTGACTCTGCCGCCATGGTACTGGCCATATTTCCGGAAGAGGGAAGAAAGATTTCCGATATTTCGGCATTGGCTTCGGAAGAGCTTGCCGGCAGACTCATGGGAATAGAAGGTGTAGCCCAGGTCTGTTTCAGAGGGGTCCTTGAAAAGGAAATCCTGGCAGAGGTGGATTATCCTTCACTCATGTCGGTGGAAAATATCGACCTTGAAGCAGTAAACGAAATCATTGAACGGTGCGTTTTCAGCTATCCCGTGGGGGCTGTGGAGAACCACCGTTTCAGATATGAAATCAAAGGAAAAAGTGATATTGAAACCATTGCCGATCTGGAAAGGATTCCCTTGAATGAGGACAATACGCTGCTGTTGGGAGATATAGCAGATATCTCATTGCAGGATAAGGAAAAAACATCGGTTTTCAGAGTGAACGGCCGGGAGTGTATAGGGGTGGAGCTTATAAAAGGGGGTACTGCGGGGCTGGCAGATACCTGCAGGGCTGTCCGTTCCCGGCTGCCGGAGCTGGAACAGCTTTACCGCAATATATTTTCGGTGGAAATTCTGGAGGACAGGTCGGTACCTCTGGTTGAATCAATGAAGGAGCTGATCATATCCCTGATTACCGGAATTGCCTGCGGTGCCGGGGTCATTATCCTTCTTTCGGGAAACAGGAAAGCAGCTCTTGTGGTGACAGCCTCCCTGCCGCTGTCCCTTTTCCCGGTCTTTATTTTCATGTATTTCAAGGGAATAACCCTGAACATAATATCTGTTTCTGCCCTTACGATAGGGGCAGGTATGGTTTTTGACAGCAGCATTGTGGTGGCCGGAAGAAAAAAGGCTCTTATGTCGGTGCTTGGCTCCACTGTTACAACAATAATTGTTTTTCTGCCATTGATGCTGGTTTCCGGAATAGTTGGCAGGGTTTTCGGAGATCTCGCCTTTACGGTGGCGGTTTTTCTGGGCGTTTCCTGTGTTACGGCGCTTCTGTTTTCGAAAAGATGCTTCGGACAGATGAAGATTTATGAAAAAGGGGGACTGAGGTGTCCCGCAGTGGGTGTCCTGTACAGCCGGTATTTTGATTTTGCTGTTGCTCATAAACGGATTACAGCCATGGTTGCCCTTGTTTTTCTGCTGCCTGTGATGCTGCTCTTCCATATCAGGTTTGAATTGGTTCCCGGATCTGAAAGTGAAAGGCTTGTGGCACAGGTCTGTTTTCCGGATGGTCTCTCCTTCGGGGAATACTGCAGGAAGGGGGAAATGCTGGAAAAGGAGCTTATGCATCACGGGGCATCTGTTGTTCTCTCCGGAGGCTGTGAGCCTGATGATATTTACTCGGCCGCATGGGAATACGGAGCTGAAAACTGCTTTACATTCAGGCTTGAGGGGATTGATGAAAGGAGTGCGGAAAGGATTCTTGAAAAAGGGGATTTTACCTTTTTTCTGGGACGGGAAAAAAGTTTTCTGCAGAATATGATGGGTTCTGTTGACGAGAAGCTGAAGCTGGCTTCCGGCCGGTATTCCGATTATCTGGAGGTAAAGGCTTCGGAGCTTTCTCCCCATGATGTTTTCAGGAACATGGTGCTGGGAACGGAGGGAAATGTTCCGGCAGAGCTGGAGGTGGAGGGAGTCAGAACCGATATCAGGGTGCGTTACAGCAGGAAATATGTCGATTCGGCAGAAAAGGTGGTCTCTCTCATGGTGAAAAAGGATGGAATTCCTGTATTTACATCTCCCCATCTGAGTCTTGAGAAAAAAAGGGTCCGGTCGGTTCTTCTCCGTAATAACAGGAAGCCTGTCACCGGTGTGGAGGAGCAGATTCTTTCCGGAAAGGAGATCAGGGAAACCGGGCTTCTCTTTGCAGGAGCCCTGATTTTTATCTGGCTGGCCCTGGCCTTTCAGTTTGAATCCCTTACCGATCCCCTTAAGGTGCTGGCTCTGATTCCGGCCGGAGCAGGCGGAAGCCTTCTGTTTCTGATGCTCACCGGGAACAGCCTGAATATCGGCTCTCTGCTGGGAATCATGATAATGTCGGGAACTGCCGTTAATTCAGGAATTCTGGTTCTGGAGGATATAAAAGAGGGTGTGCCTCTCCGGCAGGCTGCCGTATCAAGGTCTGAAACCGTGGTACTCACCGTTTCATCGACTCTTCTTGCCCTGCTTCCCGTAGCCTTTACGGGAGATAATCCTCTCATCGGAAGCTCTTCCCTTTCTCTGGCCGGAGGTCTGCTGTGGGGAACTCTGGCTTTTCTGGTATCTGTTCCGCTGCTGCAGAGGAAAAAACAATGAAATTAAGCCCTTTCAGAACATTTCTTGCATTTACGGTTACCTTTGTTCTGTTTATCTTGGTTATCGGCATGAAAGGCTCTGTCTCCCTGATGCCGGTTCTTCCTGCAGAAAGCATTACTGTGGAATTCCGTTATGACGGGGCATCGGAGTATCAGGTCGAGGAGCTGGTTACGGTACTGGAGAATGCCTATGCCGCATTGCCTGAGGTCAGCAGTCTGTTTTCCCTGTCGGAGCCGGGCAGAGGAAGAATAGTTGTCAGCTTCAAGGAGAGCAGCAATCCGGGGCGGGCATATATCAGGATTTCCGATGAAACGGCCCGATGCTTTTCAGACTTTCCCCATAGGGTTAACCGACCTCTGATCATGAAGGGGGACAGCAGCAGCTCTCCGGTTTATATAGCGGTGTATGAGGGAAAGGAAACCGGAAAGATAAAAAGGACCCTGGAGCAGATTGACGGTGTGGGGGAGGTGACTGTTGCCGGAGAGTCTGTAAAGGAGCTTTTTGTAAAAATTGATCCGGAACGGCTCATCAATGCCGGTTTTTTTCCCTCCGATATATCGGGCGCAATCAGGAAATACAATTTCAGCGGTACGGTTTCGATTCCAGACGGCACACAGCTGATTTTCTCGGAAAGGCCGGAAAGAGAAGAGGATTTCGGGAGGATTCCTCTGAATGAAAACGGAATGGTTCTGTCTGATGTGGCAGAAATCAGCTTCAGGAAAAGAGAGGAACAGAGCTTCGGAAGAATCAACGGAAAAGATTCTCCCATAGTCTACATAACCGAAAACGGAGACAGGAATACGGCAGCGCTCTGCCGGGAACTGAACCGTATTGCATCCGGTCTGGGCTGCCGTAAAATCTACAGCCGGGGAGAGGATATCGAAGCAGGTCTTGCATGGGCTTTCGGGCTGACTTTGCTTTGTCAGCTGGCTGTTGTTGCCTGTATCAGAATAAGGACAGGCAGTACTTCGGCCGCATTGAAAAGTGCCTTTGGTCTTGCATACTGTACAGCCGGCGCCCTTGCCGTCATTTCTGCCGCAGGTCTCAGGATTGATGCGGCGGTGTCCGCCTCTCTCTGTGCCGCATCCGTATTGTCGGTAAAAGGAAGCTGTTCCCGGGTCAGTTTTTCCCTGGCTGCGGCAGTCATGCTTTCCGTTGCCCTTTTCTATTGTTCTCCCGGAACAGAAATCCTTCTCAGGGCTCCGGTCTCGGCCCTCCTCTTCTTTCTCCTTTTCTCCCTGCTGTTTCCCCGTCCGGCTTCCGGCAGAATCCTGATTCTGCTTCTGATGGTTCCCATCCAGCTTTTTCCGGTTCTGAAACCGGAAAAGGAAGCCGGATTTTCCATGGAATACAGGAACGGAACCTCTGCGGAATATATCAGAAAAACTGCAGGTATTGCCGAAAGCATGCTTATTGAAAAGGGAGGCTTCGAGGATCTGGCGGTATATGGAGAGGGGGAACGGGTTTCCTTCAGTACAGGGAAGGGGAGCTTGCCCGAAATGGACGGGAGCCTGTTTCCCGATGTTTTCTTTTATTATCCCGAAAGATTCAGCCGCAGGACAACCGAGGTTGTAATTTACGGACGGAGCATGGACAGCCTCTATGAAAATGCCACTGTCCTGACCGGCAGGCTGAAGGCTCTGTTTCCAGGTGCGGAAATAGTGCTGAATTACGGAAACAGGATTATGTCTCCTGTTTTTATCTTTCCTGCAGAATGCGCTGTCACAGGGATGTTTCCGCGGGATATTTCATTGCTGGTATCGGATATTGTGTCGGCACCGGTGGTTGGCAAGCTTTTTCTTCATGACGGAGAGCACGATATCAGGATGGGAGGGGAGAGGAGGCGTTATCCCGAGGAGGCTGCTTCAAATCCGTATGCCGGCAGCCGGATAAGGATGGACCGGGAGCTTCATCCTCCCGGGATTATCCACAGAAACAGGATCAGATCTCTTTCCTTTATGGTCAGGGGAGCAGACAGGAGCCTTCTTGGGAAGGAAATTGCCTCCTTTGTTTTTACCGGAGATTGCCGCGGTGAAATCTGCAGTCATAAAGAATTTCTTATGCCTTGAAAAAGTCTTGATAAAAAAGTATATTATAAGAAGTGAAAATAATTTAATTGGCCTGAAGGCAATAATTTGGAGGAATAATGAAAATTCTTGTAATTAACTGTGGTTCCAGCTCACTCAAGTATCAGCTTATTGATATGCAGGACGAAAGCATCATCTGCAAGGGTCTCTGCGAGCGTATCGGTATCAACGGAAGTAAGATCACTCACCAGGTAGGAAAGCAGAAATGGGAGAAAGAGGTTCCTTTCCCAACACATACAGAAGCTTTCATGGAAGTTGTAGACCAGATGACAGCAGGCGAAGGTGCCGTTATCAAGAGCAAGGATGAAATCGACGCTATCGGACACAGAATCGTTCAGGGTGCTGAATGGTTCACAAAATCAGAAATCGTTACAGATGCCATCATTGACAAGATCGAAGAAATTGCCCCACTTGCACCTGTTCACAACCTTGCACACGTACAGGGTCTCAGAAGTGCAAAGAAGGTTTTCGGTGCAGATATGCCGAATGTTGTAGTATTCGACACAACATTCCACCAGACAATGCCTCCAAAGGCTTATATGTACGGTATTCCATACAAGTTCTATGAAGAAAACAAGATCCGCCGCTACGGTGCTCACGGAACAAGCCACAGATATGTAAGCATGAAGGCTGCAGAATTCCTCGGAAAGCCTGCTTCAGAACTCAAGATTGTTACATGTCACCTCGGAAACGGTTCTTCCATCACAGCTGTTGACGGAGGAAAGTGCGTGGATACAAGTATGGGTCTTACTCCTCTCGCAGGTGTTCTCATGGGAACAAGATGCGGTGACATCGACCCAAGTGTTGTAACATACATGGAACAGATTACAGGTATGCACGGTCAGGAAATGGCTGATTACCTCAACAAGAAGAGCGGTCTCCTTGGTGTTTCCGGTATTTCCAGCGACAAGAGAGATATCGAGAACGCAATGATGGAAGGAAACGAAAGAGCAAAGCTTGCAAGCGACATGCTCAACTATCAGATCAAGAAATTCGTAGGAGCTTACACAGCAGCTATGGGTGGTCTTGACTGTATCGTATTCACAGGCGGTATCGGAGAAAACGACAAGATTGTAAGACAGGAAGTATGTGCCGGAATGGAATTCTTCGGACTTTCAATCGATCCTGCCCTCAATGACAGAAAAGGCAGAGACATTGTAGATATCACAGGACCGGACAGCAAGGTTAAGGTTCTTATCATCTGTACAAACGAAGAGCTCATGATCGCAAGAGATACAATGGCTCTCGTAAAAAAGGACTGATCTGACAGGATTTTTTCCTTTTCAAGCCGCACTTCGGTGCGGTTTTTTTCTTGGTAGGGTAATGAAGATACTGAAGGTATTCCTTGTTTTAACAGCAATTCTTTTCTCCTCCTGTGACAGTTTCAGAACCGGACAGAAGGTTGTGCTCTGGACAGACAGACCTGAACTGATTACCTACGGTGAGGTCTATAATGCAGAGCATGAATACAAGGTGGAGATTGTTTATAAGGATTCCCCTGCGGAAGAGCTTGCTTCTGGCAGGGCGGAGGTTCCGGATATCGTTATTGCCCCATACCTTAATTCAAAGCAGATAATCGGCAGCTTTACCGACCTGGGCGAGCTTTTTGAGGATTCCTCCCTTGAAAGGGAAAGCTTCTATCAGGAAGCCCTGGAGCTTGGGAAGACGACTGACGGACAGCAGACCATCCCTTTTTCCTTCAATATTCCGGTCTTTGTATTCCGAACCGGTGAGGTAGATCAGAATATCAGCCCCTTTGCCCTGGACAGCAACAGCTTCGTGGAGGTCTGTACCGTTTTCAACAACAGCAGGTCTTCTCTCAGGAAAAGCAGCTTTTCTCCGTTATGGGATAAAAGAAACCCTTTTTTCTTTGCCTTCATTTCAGACAGCAATTTCTATGAAAGTGAAACCGGAAGCTTCTCGGTGGACGGAACCAGTCTTGAAAACAATCTCCAGTTCATGAGAGGGCTTATAGTAAGGCTCAGCGGCAATTTCGAAAGCGAAAAAGCCTTCCGGGAAAAATTCCTTTATATGCAGCCCACCGACCTGCTGGAAAAAAGGAGAATATTCCTGTCCTATTCTGATGTGAACAGCTTCTGCTCCATTCCCGACAGCAAAAGAAAGAATCTCAATTTCAGATATTATATGAATGAAAAGCAGCGTATTTCCGTCTGCGAGGATATGCTTTATGCCGCAATTCCCTCCAAAGGGAAGAATCGTAAGGGTGCAGTTGATTTTCTTCTGTGGATAATGGATGAAAAGGTTCAGCAGGATATGCTGGAACGGACAAAATCCATGGGTATCAGAAGCTTCGGTATTACCGGCGGACTGTCGGCTCTGAAAAACATAAACGAGAACACGATTCCAAGGATGTATCCCTTCATGGTGGGACATGTTCCTATAGAAGAGATTCTCAATTTTCCGGTTCCTTGTCCGCCCGATTTCGACAGGCTCCGTGATGAGGCCATAATACCATGGCTCTATAAACAGACCGGCCAGGAGTCCACCACCTCCGATCTCCAGGAAACGATAGACAACTGGCGGCGTATGAATGCAGCCCTATGATCTGCGGCTGTGTTTCCGTACTCCCTTCAAAGGCCGGAAAATAGGATAATTGTTCTTTGACCTCAGCGGCGAGGAATTGTAGACCTTGTTCCACATGGTCCTGCTTTCCATGCACATGTATACAGGAACTCCCTCCAGCGGCGAAAGCCTTTCCTTCAGGAAGCTGAGTATCTTTCCCCTGACATTCTGGATATATCTGTATTTACCGTCGGCACATCTTACAAACTCATCGAGAAGATAATGAAGATATCCCTCCGGTGCCTCTTCCTCCATCTTTTCCTTCAGGCTGGCACTGTACCTGATGGTTCCCAGGCTTATCCAGCTTACCTTTTCCGCAGGAAATTCCAGAAGGCGGTCTGCGGTTTCTCCGTACAGCTTTTTCCAGTCCCCCTCTGCTATGATAGGGTCAAAATGGAATGCCACATTGTATCCGGCCTCCACCGCCTTTCTTGCGGCAGCCAGTCTTTCATCCAGCAGGAAGGTATCTGTTTCCTCCCGTTCTATGATTTCCGGCGGATTTACGGAAAATCCCATTACAGCATTTCCTTTCTCCCCGATATCCAGAAGATGGTCGATGAAAGGGGTCTTGGTCTTCATCTCAAACCATACATTTTTATAAGGAGCCAGCTCCCGGATAAAGGTTTCCGACATTCCGAAAAGAGGATCGAACTGCAGCGAATCGCCTGTTTCTCCGGTACCTATCCTGACAACCCTGTCCATATTGTTTTCGGCAATGGCCTTGATCTGGGCAATGGTGGGGGCAGGATCCGCATATACCGTAACCGGGGCGAAATTCAGATAGCTCTTCATGATGCAGTAGGAGCAGCCCAGTGTACAGCCGAGATAAAGGTCTGCAGTAAGATAATTGCAGCATACATGACCCTTGCTTCCGGGGCATTTTCCCACAGTCTTTCCCCTGGGATAGGTAATCAGCAGGGTTTTTCTGTTAAGGTGCTCAGGGGGAATCTCCTCCTTGGTCCTTACTGTCCGGCACGGAATTCCCTCCAGCATGGAGAGGGCCCTTTCCGTTGCAGCACAACTGACTGCATCCTCGGTTATATATATTCTTTCAAAAATATTTCTGTAATAATCAGAGTAATTTAAAAAGCTCTTCCGCACTCTCTTTCACCTTGCCCAAAGTCCTGATGATTCTTTCCAGCTGGTTTCTGCTTTTCAGCTGAAATCTGACGGTATAGGAATTTCCCTCGAAGTTCTGGGGAGCCTCCAGGATAAGGCCTGAGCCCTTGATATATTTTTCGTTGTATCCGGCGAAGCTTTTTTTCATCTCCTCCATTTTCGGATTCCTGAGACGGGCTGTGAATGCTGCCGGATTTTCCGAACCGGCAATGGCCTCCATGAGCTTTATCCTTTCTTCGGCATCCAGTCTGTCCCTTCTGCAGATTTCGGTAAATTCCCTGAGTATGATTCTTCTGCTGCTGTAGGAAATTCTCTCCTTGGCTGCAAAAAGGAGCTCAAGACACCTGTCGTCGGTATCGCCCAGGGAGAGGGCCGATTTTATATCTATAAGCCCCTCATCAATTCCTTTTCTGAGAACCGGTGAAAGGGATGAATATTTTTCGGTAAGGGTGGTGAAATCTCCCTCATCCTGAACCAGTGCTGCTATTTCCTTCGGGCATCCTCCGGGACATGCCTTCAGTGCAAGGTCCAGTATCCTTTTCTTTTCGGCAAAGCTGTATCCGTTTTTCCTGTTTTCCAGAAGCAGGGCGGTTTTCAGCATCTGCAGCGGATCGGGATCTGTTTCCCGGCACCATATCTTTTCCAGACCTGCCTCTGCGGCTGCCCTGATTATATGTCCACCCCATACCACGGTATCCCCGGAAACGGCCGGAACAGGGTAATTTTCACCGGAAAAAAATTCCTGACAGAAATTTTCAGTGTTGTCAAACAGTTCAAGTTCCCTTTTCGGGAGGTTTTTTATATCAAAAATGTTCATTGGAGCCATAATATCAAAAAAAAAGCATTAAATAAAGTAGACTCTTTTCTTATTCGGATTTATCTGATATAATTACAAAAATTACTTAAAAATAAGGAAATAAAATGAGTGAAATAATCAGGAATGGAGTTGCCGTTCTTGGCTGCGGTACTGTAGGGGGAGGAACAGCTAAGATATTGGTTGAAGACTGCGAATATCTCAAAACCAGGACCAATATTCCTATTAATCTCAAATATATTGTAGATGTAGATTTCTCCCATGCGAGGGCAATCGGACTTCCGGAATCTCTTTACGAAAAGGATTTTGACAAGGTTCTCAACGATCCCGAAATCGGTGTTGTCGTAGAGCTTATCGGCGGAACCACAATTGCCAGGGATTTTATAATCAAGGCACTCAATGCCGGAAAAAATGTTGTTACTGCAAACAAGGCACTGCTTGCCCATTACGGCAGGGATCTTTTTGCCCTGGCCAGAAAAAATAATGTGGTTATCGGCTTCGAAGCGAGCTGCGGAGGGGGAATTCCTATTATCCGCGCTCTTTATGACGGTCTCATTTCCAACAGGAACGAGGCTATCTACGGTATCGTGAACGGAACCTGTAACTATATCCTTACCCAGATGATCCGTAACGGAAAAACCTATGCGGAGGCACTTGCAGAGGCCCAGAGAGACGGTCTTGCCGAGGCAAATCCTACCCTTGACGTATCAGGTCTGGATTCAGCCCACAAGCTGGTTATCATGAGCTCCCTTGCTTTCGGTACCCATGTTGATATCGACACAATTCCTGTCATCGGTATCGATACCCTTGAGCTGTCCGATGTAAAGGCAGGTCACGATCTGGGATACACAATCAAGCTTATAGCCATGGCAAGAAAGCACGAGGACGGAAGAATCTCCACAATTGTCTGCCCTGCATTCATTGACAAGAATCATCCGCTTGCCTGGGTTGCAGGCTCATTCAATGCCATCAGTGTCTACGGACATGCAGTGGGACATACAATGTACTACGGCCGCGGTGCGGGAAGTTCTCCTACAGCTTCAGCCGTTACTTCCGATATAGTTTCCATCCTTACAGGTGCGCTCAAGAAATATTTTGATACATTCCCTATCTGGCTGGACAAGAACCCTGAAGCAGAGATGCTTCCTACCGGTCTCGGAGAGGAAAGATTCTACATCAGGATAAATGTTATAGACAGACCGGGTGTACTGGCCAAGGTTACAGCCATCTTTGCAAATCATAACATCAGTATTGCAAGCATGGTTCAGAAAAATATTGATAAGGATGATTATTCTGTTCCTATCATTATAACCACACACCTGGCACTGGAAGGGGATATTGCAGAGGCTCTCAAGGAGCTCAATGCACTTCA
The DNA here is from genome assembly GCA_045606105.1 of Spirochaetia bacterium. Lineage (GTDB taxonomy): Bacteria > Spirochaetota > Spirochaetia > CADAEX01 > CADAEX01 > CADAEX01. The sequence continues at coordinate 68,777 of JAZURI010000009.1, forward strand.
TGAGCTGAGCGGAAATACTGTCTGCATCAGAATCATGGATGAATATCAGGAAAAATTTTAATCACCAGAGTCATTGACAAAGAAGGTTTGATGACAGTAGTCGGAAAAATAAAGGAAACCTGCCGGAAATACCCCGAGCACAAGGCTCTTCAGATAAAGGATGCCAAAGGGGTATTTCAGCCGTTTTACTACAAGGATTTTTACAAGGATTTTTCTTCCCTCGGTGCTGCACTTAAAGATATCGGTGTAAAACGGGGAGATCATGTAGGCATTATTTCAGACAACAGAAAGGAATGGATAATAACAGACCTTGCTGTAATGGGAATCGGTGCTGCCGACGTTCCCAGAGGATCTGATTCTTCGGAAAATGAGATTGTCTATATTCTTTCTCACAGTGAAGCCAATCTGGTTTTTATGGAGAGCTTCAGGAAGGCTTCCCAGGTTCTTGCCTGTATAGATCAGCTTCCTCTGCTGAAAACCCTTGTTATCTACAACACCGTTACAGATGAAGAGCTGGCACTGCTCGGAAGCTCCGGAATCAATGTTTACCGCTATGCAGATATCCTGGAAAAAGGAAGAAAGCTGCTGGCCGAGGATCCGGAATGCTTTGAAAGAGAGCTGGCACAGGGCAGGGAGGACGATCTTGCCACCATCATCTATACCTCCGGAACCACCGGAACTCCGAAAGGGGTAATGCTTACCCACAGAAGCTTCCTGTTCCAGATAGAGCGCCTTACAAACGGATATATTGCGGTTCATCCCGGACACACTCTTCTTTCCATGCTTCCTATCTGGCATGCATTTGAAAGGGCTGTGGAGTATATCGTATTCTTCTGTGCCGCCAACGTAGCCTATTCACAGCCTGTAGGTCCCGTACTTCTCAGTGATATACAGAAAACCAGAGCGGAATGGATGACCTCCGTGCCTCGTATCTGGGACGGAATCAGAAGTGCCGTAATCAGGGCCATGAACAAGTCAGGCAAGTTCAAAAGGGTAATGTTCCATACATTCCTTGAAATAGGAATTCTTTACAGGGAAACTCTCTCCTATGTGATGGGGACAGTTCCGCGCTATTATAAAAGAAACAGACTGATGGATATCGTTCTCGGAATCTGTCCTCTGATTTTTCTTTTTCCCCTTAATCTTCTGGGACATCTTCTGGTATTCAGGAAATTCAAGAAGATCCTGGGAGGCCGCTTCATTGCAGGTATTTCCGGAGGGGGCAGCCTTGCCGGTGCCACAAGACGCTTTTTCAGGGCTATCGGAATCAAGGTCATGGAAGGTTACGGCCTTACAGAGACAGGGCCGGTTCTTTCCGTATGCAGACAGAAGGCTCCGGTATACGGTACCGTAGGACCTATTCTTCCCGATGTTGAGTACAAGGTTGTAAGCCAGAAGGGAAAGATTGTTCCGGCCGGTGTAAAGGGTATCCTCTGGGTAAAGAGTCCTCAGGTCATGCTGGGGTATTATAAACGTGAAGATGAAACAGCCAAGGTCATGGACAACGGCTGGCTCAATACAGGCGACATTGTCATTGCCACACTGGATCACGAGATAAAGATTGTGGGAAGGGCCAAGGAGACCATCGTCCTGAGGGGCGGCGAGAATATCGAGCCGGTTCCTATCGAGGATGCATGTCTTCAGTCTCCGTATGTGGATCAGATTGTCGTTCTGGGACAGGACCAGAAATTCATTGCAGCTTTGATTGTTCCCGACTACAAATATCTGGAAGAAAAGTCCAAGGAAAAGGGAATTGCATACATGGACATGGAGGATCTCGTATCCAACCCACAGGTTCACAGTATGGTTTATTCAGGTATTTCAGAAATCATAAGCAAGAAAAACGGATTCAAGGATTACGAGAAAATTTTCAGAATCCATCTTCTGGCCAAGCCTTTCAAGGTTGGGGATGAGCTCACAAATTCCCTTAAGGTCAAGAGAGCGGTGGTAGACAGAAAGTACAGATCCGAAATTGCAAAGCTTTTCAAATAACAGGTTCCGGTATGATTTTTTATTCCATCCTGATGATAGCAGTTCATGTTGTTATATCAGTAGGAATAATCAGGGCCTGTCTTGAAAGCCGTCGGCTCAGTCAGGGCGGAAAGGCGGTTTTCAGGGTTTCAGTAATAATTCCCGCAAGAAACGAGGCAGAAAATCTGCCTGCACTGTTCAGGTGTCTGGAAAAGGAGATGACTCCCGATGTGGAGATAATCCTGGCCGACGACCGTTCCGACGATAGCACCGGGGCCCTTATGAGGGAGTTTGCCGCCGCCCATGCCGGAGTTAAAGTCATTTCCAATTCAGAGCTTCCCCCTTCAGGCATGAACCCGAAGCATCACATGCTTTCCTTAGCGGAAAAGCATGCATCAGGAGATATTCTTCTTTTTACCGATGCAGACTGTACCGTTCCCGAAAACTGGATCTCTTCAGTATGCCGTTATTTCAGGAACCGGGAGGTGGGTCTCGTGTTTTCTTCCGTGGTTACGGTTCCGGGAAAGGGCTTTAACAGGAGATACCAGACCTTCGATCATCTGCTACGGTTCTTCTATACGGTCGGTGCGGTGGGGCTCGGAAATCCCTCCGGCGGCTTCGGTAACAATCTGGCTGTAAGACGGACCGCACTCAGGGATGTGGGCGGTTTTGAAGGCATCGGTTTTTCCCTTACGGAGGATGCACAGCTTATAGCTGCCGTAAGAAATACGGGAAAATGGAAAATTGCGGTCTGCCCTTTCAGGGAGGCCCTTGTATATGCCAGACCTCAGGAGCACCTTGCGGATGTTCTCCGTCAGGAGACCAGATGGAGTGCCGGTGCAATTTTCGGTGCCGACAGGAAAACCGCCGCCATGTACATTTTCATGCTTACCCTTACCTTTGTAAGTACGGTCTCCATCCTGCTGATTCCTTTTTACCGGCCGGCCCTGTTCCAGTACTTCACTTCCGTCCTTGTCATGGTGATGATCTCCTCCGTAGGCTCCTTCTGGCTCAGGCCGGGACGGGATTTCATGCTGTGGATTCTTCCGTGCTCCCTCATAGGTACCACCTTCTACGGTCTTACCTTCTTTGCCGCCTTCTTTGTCCGTTCCGTAAACTGGCGGGGAACCAGACTTTTAAAAACAAAAAAATCCTGACTCTTGCAAATGTTTATTTATAGTTATAAAATATTTATATGATCTGGCTTAAATTTGCGGTAAATGCTGCTTTCATCGTTATATTCTGTATCTCGCTTTCAAAGTACGCAGATCAGCTGGCTGCGGCCAAAAAGGTGGGAAAAGGCTTTGTAGGCTTTGTCCTTCTGGGTGTGGTTACCTCCATCCCTGAGCTTATCTCCACTGTTTCATGTACCGCTTTCCTGGACAACCCTATTATGGGTACTGCCAATATCATGGGAAGCAACAATGCCAATATGTTTATCCTTTTCCTGGCTCTCCTGGGGGTCAAAAGCCTCAGACGTCCCAGCGGAAACATAGATGTGGAAAGCTGCGTATCTCTTGGATACTGCATGATTATCACCACCATCTTTCTTATGGGAATCTTTTTTTCGGGAGCCCCGTTCTACGGAAAATCAATCTTTGTTTATCTTATAGCCCTTGTTTTCATACTCAGTATCAGGTCGCTCTACAAATCCAATGACGAGGGGGACGAGGATACAGGTGAACGGGAATCCCTGGGCTGGTTCTTCTACTGCAAGTTCGTTTTCTTTGCCGTGGGTCTTGTTATTTCCAGCTTTACCCTTTCAATCGTGGTCGATCAGCTCGGCCGGGAGACAAATATAGGAAGTGCTGCCGCAGGAGCCATTTTCCTTGCATGGGCCACATCACTTCCTGAGCTGGTGGTTACAATTACTTCCATTATCTGCGGCTCCGTGGAAATGGGAATCGGAAACATCCTCGGAAGCAATATCTTCAATCTCTTTATCCTGGCATTTGCCGAAACTGTTTCCAGAAGCTCGGTTTCAGTATTCAGCCGTCAGGACGAAATGATGATTCTTGGGGTATTCAATGCTGTTCTTCAGGGAATTCTCCTTATTCTTCTCATGCAGAAAAAGCTGAGATGCATAGGGCGTGTTCCTGTCATGCCTCTGTTTTCCATGCTGATTTATATTGCAGGAATGGCTTTCCTTATCTGATTACAGGAGTAAATATTTGAAATTTCTTGGATTTGTACGTCCGTCTCTTCCCGGAACCGATTGTTCCAGGGTGGATGTGGTTGATTGCCGTAAAGGGCTTTCCGTGCCCGGTCCCTATGTACTTCTTTCCAATTCCAGGGCTGAAGGGCTGGCCGGCTCCTTTATCACCTTTGACAAGTGTGTATCAAGAGGAAAAAAAGGCTCTCTTCTTATCAGCTCCGACATAAGGAAGCTGGATCTGCCGATTGTTGTTGCCGACATGAAGGAGGTAGGTGCAAAAGGGGAGGGAACCCTGTTCTGTATCAGGCGGGGAACCATTCTTGTGGGTCCCTTTGTATACCGGGCTGGAAAAGGGCTTATCGTGCCTGCGGGCCGGGTGGCAGGAAAGTACGAAATAAATAATTCCGATATATATACCGTTCATGAGGGTGAAACATTTATCTGGGAGGAAAAGCTTCCTTCCTGTTATATTCCATTTGATGCCGGAAAAGAGATTCTTCCTGCCGTGAAGCAGGAGCCTGCTGCCGGTACGGAAGCCGTGTCTGAACCCGGACCTGTACCCGCAGCCGTAAATAAGGTCTCCGAGCCTGTACCTGCTTCGGAGCCTGTATCTGAATCTGCACCGCCGGCTGCCGAAGTTCAGGCTGCCGAAACTCCGGCTCCTTCTGTTTTTCAGGGGCAGATAGAGAAGTACGAAGCTGCGGCGGAAAAGCTCAGGCAGGAGAACCGCCGTCTGAAGGAGGAGCTGGAGCAGCTCCGGAATGCACCTGTTATCCATATTGCCGGCAGCGATGAATTTTTTCCCGGCGAGGCAAAGGATATGGTTCTGGCTGCCGTGGATGAGTATCTGAAAAAATGCGGCCCGGAACTCCGGCGCAGGGAAATCCTGTCAGCTGTACTGGAAAAGAATGAATATCTTCATGTTCTTGAAAAAAGAAGGGAGGAACTGAGAAGCCTGCTGAAGGGGTACGACGGTCTGACTCCCGGACTCAGAAAAAAGCTTGAGGAGCTGGGATTTATCTGCACCGAGACGGGCCGGCACTACAAGCTCCGTTATTACGGCGATTCCCGTTACTGGGTAACCATGGCCAAGACTCCCAGCGACAGTCAGCGGGGAGACAAGAACCTTATTGCAAAGCTTATAAAGCTGATGTAGGGCTTTCTATTTCAGAAAATCGGTAAGAATTTCCAGATATTCCCGGGCAGTGGTGCAGTAGACAATCCTGTTCCTTATTTCCGCACTTCCCGGAAGTCCTTTTGTATAGGCGCACAGATGCTTTTTCATCTCCTTGCAGGCCATGTTTGCCCCAAGATATTTTACCGAGCTGTTGAAATGCTTCAGAGCGTTTTCCAGTCTTGTCTGCGGCGATATGGGGGTATAGCTCCCTTTTTCGATAAGCTCCCTGCTGTAGGTGAATATTTCGGGGCATCCCACCGAGCCTCTGGCTATCATTACGGCATCACAGCCGGTTTCTGTCAGCATATCCCTTACCGCTTCCGGTGAAAAAAGGTCGCCTGAGCCGATTACCGGTACGGAGGAGTTCTTTTTCAGCTCCTTTATAAGGCTCCAGTCTGCAAAGCCGGCATAATCCTGGCTTCTTGTCCTTGGATGAAGAGTCATGGCATTTACCCCGGCCCTCTGGGCTTCCTCGGCCACCTGAAGAAAATTAATGGAGCTTTTGTCCCAGCCGGAGCGGAACTTGATTGAGACAGGAATATCGGTTTCGTTTTTCAGGGCCTTTACTATTTCGTATATCCTTTCCGGATCCCTGCCCAGCGCGGCACCGCATCCCGATTTCAGTACCTTGGGAACGGGACATCCGCAGTTTATGTCGATAAGGTTCGGCTTCATGGCTGCCACCTTGGGCAGGGACCTGACTGCAACATCGGCATTGGATGCAAAGATCTGGATTGCATAGAAGCGTTCCAGATCCCCTTTCCGCATGAGACCTTCTGTCTTTTCGCTGTTTCTTGTAAGGGCCTCGGAGGAAACCATCTCCGTGTATCCCATGGCTGCGCCCCATTCCGAGACCATGTCCCTGAATGCGGCATCGGTAAAACCGGCCATGGGTGCAAGGAAGATATTTCCGGGTACGGTTATCTTGTCTGAAAAACAGACCGGATGAAGAAGCCGGTCCATTATTCTGTAATATTGAAGAATCCCAGGCTGTTCCTGTAGAGAATATCGGCAGTTTCCTCCACATCCATACCCCTGAGTGCTGCAATGAATTCCGCTGTGGAGTGGATATATGCAGGCTTGTTTCTTTTTCCCTTGTATTCGGCAGGAACCATGAAAGGGCTTTCCGATTCGATAAGCATGTTCTCCAGCGGCATGTTTCTTGCTGTTTCATGGAGATTCTTTGCTGTCTTGTAGGTCACGTTTCCCGAGAATGAGATATACATGCCCAGGTCGATAGCCTTCTTTGCATATTCCCAGTCCTCTGAAAAGCAGTGAAGTACTCCGCTTCTTGAAGGAAGTCTGTGTCTGAGAATCTCAAGAATATCCTGGCCTGCTTCCCTGTTATGGATGATTACGGGGAGATTGAGCTGCTGTGCCAGTTCCAGCTGTCTGATGAACAGGGCAATCTGGGAGTCCTTGTCACCGAACTTCCTGTAGTAGTCAAGACCTGTTTCTCCTACGGCAACCACCCTGTCATAGGCTGCTCCCGCAATGATTTTTTCTTCCCAGTTCTTTCCCTGGTGACGGACCTCGGAAGGAGAAATTCCGATGCTGTGGTAAATGTTTGTTGCTGTCCTGAGATTTTCATACACGATGAAAAAGTCATGGAGACTGTTGCAGATGCTTACAATGTGTTCAACATTTGCCTGCCTGGCTTCCTGTACAACTATGAGTTCTTCTATGGGGTCTTCATGGATAAGACCGATGTGCGCATGAGTATCAAAAAATTTCATGATTGTTTTTTCCTGATATTTTGTTGTATTACTATTATAATAACACCTGAAAACGGGAGTCGTCAACATTTATTTGACAAAACATTTCCCCGATGGTATATTGAAAAATGCATAGGAGAGGAGTGTGTCCCCTGTAAAACATTATAAAAAGGCTGAAAGCCGGCTTGTGAGAATTATACAGAGGTTTTTCTGCACTCTGGGTTCGGCGGTTTCATCGTTCATCATGGGAATAGTCGGTTTCTGCAGACAGCAGCTGACAGTTATGTTTATTCCCCATTCCGAAAGAACAATATTCAACTTCAGGATTTCGGTTTTTTCACTTATAGTAATCACTTTTCTCTTTGCTTGCATGGTCATGTCATTTATCCTGTTTACCACCAGGTTTACGGGGGTGTCGGACATGCTGGTCTCCAGCAGTACGGAGCTTGAAAGGAAGGAGGAATCCCTGGAGATAATCAGGGACAGGATCTCTGACCTGAAGAATGCCTCCAGGATGTTTGAGGAATCGCTGCACAGGACGGTGGAAAACCTGGGACTGGAACAGGAAACCGGCTTCAGGGATAAAGCACCGGAAGAAAAATACGGGGATATCAGGGAAATCGAGGAGCTGAGGTCGCTTACCCTTCTTCTCAGGGAATCCATGGGCTATTTTGACGAGATTTCAGCCCTTCTGCAGGCACAGCAGGATCTCATTGTGGAGCTTCCTACCATGTGGCCTCTCAAGGATGTACGGGGCAGGGTAACTTCATCCTTCGGCCCTACCACACACCCTTTTACCAGAAACTGGTATCTGCACAAGGGTATAGATATTGCTTACAAGCGTGGTACCAAGCTGGTGGCCACTGCCAACGGCAAGGTGATAGAAAAGGGCTATGAGCCCAACGGATACGGAAATTATATTGTAATAAAGCATAAGTACGGTATTTATACAAAATTTGCCCATATGGACAAGGTATATGCCAAGGAGGGACAGAATGTCCTGCAGGGTGATGTTATAGGAACCCTGGGAAACACAGGTCTTTCCACGGGACCCCATGTCCATTATGAGGTCAGGATAGGTACTCAGGTCGTGGATCCGCAGCGGTACCTGAATTTCAAGAGCCGGAGCGATGCTTGAAAAGGACAGGAATATATGGGAAAGGATAACGGCGCGGCAGGAAATGCCTTGGTAAATTCTCTTCTGGGACAGGGCTCTTCCTTCAGGGGAGATATAAACGTAACCGGAATGCTCAGACTGGACGGTGATTTCATCGGCTCCATTGTCAGTACCGGAAAGGTGTTCATAAGCGAAACCGCAAGGGTTGAAAGCTGCATCCGGGCCAGCTCCGTGGTGGTCGGAGGTGTGGTAAAGGGCAATATTACGGCAACCGACAAGGTAACCGTGCTTTCCACCGGAATGGTGATAGGTGATATCCGGACCGCAAGGCTTGTGGCAGAGGAAGGGGTGGTGCTGGACGGCAGCTGCTTCATTTCCATAGAAAAGAAAGAAGATAAGAAAAAAGAAAAGAAAGAGCCTGCAGATAAAGAAGCCGAAGCATGAAGGAACATGATGCCGGAGAGCTGATATCCGGGGTAAAAAGGGAAGGGGAGCGGCTTCTGGCCGATCCGTGCAGGGAAAATATCGATTCCTACCGGGAGACCCTGAGAAAGCTTCTTGCCTATATTGCTGAAAATGCTTACAGTATTGAAAGAGAAACAGAAAGAAAGATTGACAGGAGAAAAATGCCTCCCTTCAACAGGATTGAAATAGTCAGGGAACGGCTTGTTTCCACCGGAAAAATAGATGATGATATTGTTGCCGCCCTTTTCGAGCAGCAGAAAAAACAGCTGGAAATATTGGGGAAGCAGGGTAATCCGGAGGGTCTTCTGCTGAATCTGGACAGATAGACGGATGGTAATACATGAGTGATGAAATTTCAGAAGATATTGTTCTTGATGAAGAACAGGAAATAAACGAAAACCCGGATATAGATTTTCCGGAAAGGCTTATAAAGGTACGTTTTGTCCATTTCAATGAGACAGAGTACTGTGAATATCCGGCCGATATGGAGCTTTCCAACCGGGATTATGTGGTGGCAGACGGAAAGTACGGCAAGGACCTGGCTATGGTCAAGGGAGATGTCTACATGGTTTCCGAAAAGGGTAAGCCAAAGCATGTAAGGGAAATCTACTCCATAGTCCGCAAGGCCACAGAGGCCGACCTTGAAAAATATCGTGAGAATACCGAAAGGGAAAAGGATGCCTTCAGGATCTGTGCCGAAAAGATTGCGGATCACAAGCTGGACATGAAGCTGGTATCAGCCCATTACCTTCTGGATGAGCCGAAGGTGATGTTCTTCTTTACCGCCGACAACCGTATCGACTTCAGGGCTCTGGTAAAGGACCTGGTGGTGGTGTTCCGTGTCAGGATCGAGCTCCGGCAGATCGGTGTAAGGGATGAGGCCATGGTAACAGGAGGACTCGGTGTCTGCGGCAGGGATTACTGCTGTCACGGCATTACCGACAAGCTCAGGACCGTTTCCATAAAAATGGCCAAGGATCAGAATCTTTCTCTCAATTCCATGAAGATTTCGGGTGCCTGCGGCAGGCTTCTCTGCTGTCTTGCCTATGAATACGACTTCTATGCCGAGGAAAGAAAAAAATATCCCAACGAGGGAAGCCGTGTGGTTTACGAGGATAAATTCTACAAGGTTACCGAGAACAATGTACTGACAAAGACCGTGAAAATCACGGCTGCAGACGGGGCCGGCTTTGTGATGCCGCTTTCCGGTTTTGTTTTCGATTCTGAGAAGAGAGTATGGCGCGTAACCGAAGAGCCTAAATAATTCAGGCAGTATTATTGACACAAGTCATTGATGTCTTTATATTTACAATATTAATTAATCGGAGGAACAAATGGGACAGGTAAGTAAGAACTCCCGTGTCGGATCATCTACTCATAAGTTTTTCTGCCCATGTGGTGGAGAAATCAAAATGAAGACTGTTTTTGCAACCGGAAAGAAGAAAAACTTCGCCGAGTGTGAAAAGTGCAAAAGACAGGAACGCAAACCAAGCGATTTCAAATAAGATCGGTTAAAGTCTTATTGACTATCCGGTTTTAATTTGCTAAAAACATTTTATTAATATTAAGGAGTAAATCGTTGTCAGAAAAAAGGTACAGACAGAGTTTGAAAAGACATCTCAGAAATAAGATGACAAAGAGCGAAGTCAAAACTTATATCAAAGATTTTACTGCTGCAGTTAATGGAAATGACAAAGCCGAAGCTGAAAAGGCATTTATTCTTGTTACAAAGAAAATGGACACAGCTGCCGGAAAAGGCATTTATCACAAGAATACTGTTGCAAGAAAAAAATCAAGATTGGCAAAAAAGCTTAACAAGCTTATCGCCGGCTGATTAACGGTAATTAATCCTGGGTTCTATATCGGAGTTATGAAGAAATGAAAGTTACAAAAAATGATGTAGTTGAAAATATCTACGAGGATACAGGATTAAAAATTACCAAAAAAGATATTCATTTAATCGTTGACAAAGTTTTTGAAGAAATCAAACAGGCTCTTATTGAAGATCAAACTGTAGAATTACGCGGCTTCGGCACTTTTGAAGTCAGGACTCGTAAAGGACGGGAAAAAGCCCGCAATCCGAAAACCGGAGAGAAGGTATCGGTTGATGTCCACGGAGCCGCCGTATTTAGACCTGGAAAGGAACTTAAAAACAGTGTCTGGTCTATCAGGAAAGCTTAAAACACCCCTTTTACTTTTATTATCCTCATTTTTATTTGCATTTGCTTTTCCCTCTTTCATCAATGAAAAAGGTTTTTTTATTCTGGGCTATTTTGCACTTCTGCCCATGTTTGTCGCAATCCGTGACATAAGACTGAAGACAGCTCCCCTGTGGGGATTCATATACGGGCTTATAACCTATGCCCTTTTCAACTATTGGCTGGGAATTTTCTACCCGCCTGCCATTGTCATCATACCGGCCCTTTATGCGGTTTATTACTGCGTGCTGTTTCCTCTGCTGAAGGGAGCCGATATGCTGTTCCCGAAATGGGGATTCCTTGTCCAGAGCATTATCTGGATCGGTTACGAATATCTCCGTACCAAGGGCTTTCTCGGATATCCATACGGTATCCTGGGCTATACCCAGTACTCCTTCCCGGAGCTGGCCAGGGTTGCTGCCGTTACCGGTGTCTGGGGTGTCTCCATGCTTCTGGTCTTTCCTTCGGCCCTGCTGGCTGCAGTGTTCAGGAATGGCTTTTCCCCTTACAGGCTTCCCATGGTGCTGTACGGAGTCTGCTTTGCCGCAGCCCTGACCTACGGTATCGCCACAGCCGGTGATTATTCGGAATGCAGAAAGGTAAGGATGGCCCTTATCCAGCAGAACATAGACCCATGGAAGGGTGGATTCGATACTTACCGTGAATCCCTTGACCGCCTGAAGAAGCAGAGTCTCAGGGCTGTGGAGGATCCGTCGGGAAAACCGGACATTGTGGTATGGTCTGAAACCTCCTTTGTTCCGTCGGTGGACTGGCATACAAGGTACAGGACCAACCGGCAGTATTATGAGCTGGTAAAGGAGCTTACCGATTTCATGGCAACCCAAGATATCCCTTATGTTCTCGGCAATAACGAAGGGGTCAAGGGGCGTGACAGCAAGGGCTTTGAAACCCGTCTCGACTACAATTCGGCTCTCCTTTTTGAAAAGGGTGAGATAACAGAGGTCTACAGAAAGATTCATCTTGTTCCGTTTTCGGAGCATTTTCCGTATGAAAAGCAGCTTCCTTTCATTTATAAATTCCTGGTGGATTGGGATACCCATTTCTGGGAGAAGGGAACCGAATATACGGTATTTGATGCGGCCGGAATGAAATTTTCCACCCCTATATGCTTTGAGGACAGCTTCGGCGATCTTTCCAGGGAGTTTGTGCGGCACGGTGCCCAGATGATAGTAAACCTTTCCAATGACGGATGGGCCTACTCGGTTCCTTCGGAGATGCAGCATATGGGCATGGCGGTATTCAGGGCCCTTGAAAACAGGCGTACAGTGGTCAGAAGCACCAACAGCGGCATGACATGTATCATTGAACCGTCGGGAGAAATAGCGGAAATCATAGAGCCTTTTGAGGAAAATTATCTTCTGGGAGATGCACCGGTTTATGACGGATCAACCACCTTTTATACCAGGTTCGGGGATTGGTTCGGAATTTCATGTGTCTGGGCAGCTGCGGGATTGATGATTTTGGGAGTCTTAAAAGAATTGACATTAAGGCGGAAGTGTAAGAAAATATGAGTATGTTCAGGAACAACAGTGTAAAGGATATTGACCGGACTGCGGCAGCGGTTCTGGGCAGGGAGACAGAGTTCAGGGGAGTTCTCAGATTCAGCCGTTCTCTTTCCATTCAGGGAAAATTTGAGGGAAGCATAGATTCCACCGGATTTCTTTATGTGGAGCAGGGGGCAGTGGTAAAGGCTGATATCAAGGCAAAATCGGCTGTGATTTCGGGAAGTGTAACCGGAAACATCCATATTGAGGACCGGCTTGAAATGACCTCCACAGGGCGTGTTGTCGGAGATATTAAGACATCAAAGCTTCAGATTGCCGACGGAGTTATCTTTGAAGGTAAATGCGAGATGATAAAAAAGGATGCTGAAATAAAGCTTTTTGAAATGACCGGAGAAAAGCTTAAAAACAGCTGTAAAATTAAAAATTAGTCAATTACAGGGGGTTGACTATTGTCGCTTCCTGTGAATAAATAAAAAAAGTAATCAACAAATCAAATAAATCACACAGTTTATTAATTTTTTTGAATTTTAAGAAAATAATTTAAATACATTTTTTTTAAAAAAAGGAGTAAATCTCTTTTTATGTTGGAAGAAGAAAAAGTCGCACCGGCCGCAGAGCCTGAAGCTGCGCCAAAAAAACGGGAACGCCGTGTTGTCCGCAGAAGAGTGAAGGCAGCAGAGCCTGCATCAGCCCCGGCTGAAAACCAGACTGAACCGGCAGAAGCACCGGCAGAACCGGAAAACAACCAGGAAAGGGCAAAGCTCAGCATAAACGAGCTTATCCAGATGGGGCTTCCTGAGCTCCGTGTCTTTGCACAGGAGATAAATGTTCCCCAGGAAAACCTCAATACGCTCAAGAAACAGGACCTTATTTTTCAGATTCTGAAGGCCCACACCGCCAGAAACGGAATTATCCATGCTTACGGTTCCCTTGAAAGCCTTCCGGAGGGCTTCGGATTTCTCCGCTCTCCTCAGAACAGCTATCTGCCGGGTGCGGACGATATCTATATTTCCCCTTCTCAGATCAGGCTTTTCAATCTCAAGACCGGAGATATTGTTTCCGGCCAGATCCGTACCCCTAAAGAGGGTGAAAAATATTTTGCCATGCTCCGTGTGGAAAAGATCAACGGTGATGATCCCATCATTGCCCAGACCAGGGTTCCTTTTGACAACCTGACACCTCTTTTCCCTGACGAAAGAATAAACATGGAAACCGAATCGGGCGATCCGTGTACCAGGATGATCAATCTTTTCTGTCCTATCGGAAAAGGTCAGAGAGGTCTCATCGTAGCTCCTCCGAGATCGGGAAAGACAATCATTCTCCAGAAGATTGCCAATGCCATTACCGAAAATCATCCTGAAATCCATCTTATCCTTCTTCTTATCGATGAAAGACCGGAAGAGGTTACCGACATGCGCCGCCATGTAAAGGGAGAGGTTATTGCCTCCACCTTCGATGAGCAGGCCACAAGACATGTACAGGTTGCTGAGATGGTTATTGAAAGAGCCAAGAGAATGGTGGAGCACAAGAAGGATGTGGTTATCCTGCTGGATTCCATCACCAGGCTTGCCAGGGCATACAACCAGACAGTACCTACATCGGGAAAGATTCTTTCCGGAGGTGTGGATTCCAACGCACTCCATAAGCCTAAGAGATTCTTCGGTGCCGCCAGAAACATCGAGAACGGCGGAAGCCTTACAATCATTGCCACAGCCCTTATTGAAACCGGAAGCCGCATGGACGAGGTTATTTTCGAGGAGTTCAAGGGTACAGGTAACATGGAGATGGACCTGGACAGAAAGATTGCCGACAGGAGACTTTATCCTGCCATCAATATCAAGAAATCAGGTACCAGAAGAGAGGATCTCCTCCTGACAGAAGAGGAGCTTAACAAGATCTGGATTCTCCGTAAGGTCATTAACCCTATGGATGATGTAGAAATTATTGAAATGTTGATTGACAGAATGAAAAAAACAATGAATAATAAAGCATTCTTGAGGTCTATGAATACAACAGGTCCTGTGGACCTATAAATGTGAATTGGAGGAAGTGATGAAAGAAGGTATACATCCTGACTATAAGCCGGCTAAAATTACATGTGCATGTGGAAATGTTATTGAGACCGGTTCTTCAGTGGGCGATATCCAGGTTGAAATTTGTTCAGCTTGTCATCCATTTTTTACCGGAAAGGAAAAACTGGTTGATACAGCCGGAAGAATAGAAAGATTCAACAAGAAATACGGAATCAAAACAAACAACTAAGTTATTTCTGACTATTTTTATTCTGTGAACACGCCTTTTTCAGGGGGCGTGTTTTTTTTTGTTGCATTTCCGTGGAATTGCCCTTATAATATTTTAAATGGAAAGGGTTTTTTCCTTGCACAGACAAGAATTCGGAATCCCTCCTTCTGTCGTTGCGGAGGCTCCGGGCAGTATCCTACTTATGGGCAACAGTTCAGATTGTGAGCCCGGCCCGGTTATTACGGCCAATTCGGACAAGCGTGTTTCAGTGGCTGTCTCCTTCCGTAATGATACTTTTCTCCGTTTCAGCTGCCATGAGCTGAAGGAAAGCAAGCACTCCTCCGTAATCAACAACAAATATAAAAAGGAAGACCGGTGGGCAAATTATGCCAAGGGAATCCTATGCCGTTTTAGCGACAGGGGAGTTGATGTGCCGGGCATGAATATTTCGGTCTGCGGCGAAGTTACGGAAGGAACCGGAATTTCCTATCCTCTTGCCATATCTGCAGCCACGGCTGTGGGGGTGAACCGTCTTCTGGATCTGGGGCTTGCCGCAGAGGACCTGGCCGATATCATTTACCGGTGTGAACAGGCATATATCGGCGAAAGCAATTACGGTTCAACTGTCTACGGCATGCTTGAAGGCAACGACGGATGCTTTACTGCCGCCGACTTTTCTTCAGGCTATTCCGAATCAATCCCTTTTGAGGATCCTGATGCCAGGATAGTGGTAACCATGGCCAATGTACCTTTTATTTCAGAAATGACAGGCGGTGCTGAAAAGAAAAAGAATATTTCCAAGGCTGTATCTGTCATTAATGTCAACCGTCTTCTTGCAGACAGAAGGCTGAGAGCCTCCGATATCAGAAGCCAGCTTGTCTCCTGTTCGGATCAGGTAAGGCGTTATTGTCTCCATCTGGTGGGGGAATACAGAAGGGTGGAGGAGGGTGCAGAGCTTCTCAGGTCAGGAAGATTCCGTGAATTCGGAAAGCTGCTGAACCGTTCCCATGAGAGCCTCAGGGATAACTTTGAGGTATCATGTCCCGAAATAGACTGGCTGGTAAAAAGGGCTCAGGAAACAGACGGTGCATATGGGGCAAAGATGCTGGGTGCAGCCTTCGGAGGCAGTACCGTGGCTATAATGAAAAATGATTCAATAGTGAAATACCGCAGGAGACTTGATGAATACGAAAGGATTTTCGGCTTCAGGACACGGCTCCTTACATGCACCCCTTCCAGAGGTGCAAGAATACTCTATTCAACACACTGATTGACATATGTTTTATTTTTTACGATTATTTACTTCCGGAGGGAAAACCGATGATAAATATTGTATGGGGTTTTAACGGAACCATTGTTCCCATGCTTCCTTATACAGTTTTCTATGACAGCGACCATATTCTCCTGGATTATCTGATCCAGAACCGGTTTTTCAGCTTTGGTGAAAAGCTTCAGGCTTCCATGCTGCTGAAGATGGAGGAGAAGGATTTCTGGAGACCGTTCTTCAGAAAAAAGACAGGGAAATTTCTTGAAAAGAAGCCTTCTGCCGTTATCGAGGCAGTTTCCAAGATCATAAGTCCCAGAATTCCGGAGGAGAACCTGGAGGTGATGAGAAAGCTTCAGGCTTCGGGATACAACATGTATATTGCCAGCTGCAGTGTGGGAAACATAATCAGCCGGACCCTGGAAATGAGAGGTGCCGACAATATTTTCAAGTCTGTATGTGCAAACGATATTACTGTTCAGAGCGGAATGCTATCGGAATATAATCCCATTTTTCTCAGGGGAAGGGACAAGATTGCCTGTCTGGAGAAAAATCTGGGGCTGAAAAAGGAAAATACCGTGGTTATCGGCTGCAGCAGGGATGATGTTGATATTCTGGACTGGTCAAGATATCCTATTCTCATAGACCAGACAAAAAAGGGCTGGGAGAGGTTCGGAAACAGGAACTATGTTTTCCTGGAATCATTTTCCATGATACCCTCCGTAATACACAGCCTTACAGCCAAGGAGCACGGAAATTGAATAAACTCATAGTTTTTGATATGGACGGAGTTCTGGTGGATGTTTCCATGTCCTACAGAAGTGCCACTGTCCTTGCCCCATATATTTTTCTCAGGGAATGCAGAAACAGCAGCCTGCTTCCCGACCCGCTCTTTTCGGTGGAGGAGCTTTCGGTTCTCAAGGAGCTGGGAGGGCTGAACAACGACTGGGACATGACTCATCGGGTGATATCCCTTCTGCTCAGCGCGGCCGGCACATCGGGAGAGAAGAAGGAGTGGGACATGGCTCCTCTTGCCTCTTTCCTGAAGCAGACGGAAAGACCACTGGCCGCACTCTGTGAAAGGGGCGTGATGTCAGACCGGGCCGATGAATACTATACCGGGGATGTGGGCTCGGGAAATATCATAAAGCAGATATTCCAGGAGATATATCTCGGAGCGGGCCTTTTTGAAAAGACCTATGGCATGAGGCCGGAATATTATGACGGAGAGGGATTTATCCTTAGGGAAAAGCCTTTTGTAACCCGGGAAATCCTGAACAGGCTCAGCAATAAAGGAAAGCTGGCCGTAGCTACAGGCCGTCCTCTGGGAGAAGCACTCTTTACATTGGAAATAAACGGATTTGACATGTTTTCCGCAGTCCTTTCCCACGATCACTGTATGGCAGAAACCGAAAGGGTTTTCAGGGAAACAGGAAAAAGATATTCTTTTTTAAAGCCTTCTCCGTTTATGCTTGACGAAATAGTGAAGCAGTTCGGTGAAGAAAACGAGTTAATATATATAGGCGATACCGGGGATGATATGAGAACTGCCGGAAATTCCGCCTATCCCTTCAAGGGAGTCGGCGTTACCTATTCTGCCGCCTGTGCTGAGGAGGCCGGAAAGAGACTCCGCAGCTGCGGTGCCGATATTATAATAAACAGACCTGAAGAATTGGGGGATTTATGAATAAAAAAACAATAATTCTGCTTTTGATGGCTTTTGCCCTGCTTGTTTCCTGCGGCGGTGAGAAAAAAAGTGATGCCGGAAACCTGACAGCCGAAATGGAGACCCTGATAAAGGAAAAGCAGGGAGATGACCTTCTGGCGGGATTCATGGAACTGGACCGGAAATATCCGGATCAGCTTATCCTTAAGATAAATATTTCCGGCATGATGCTTGCCAACAATGATATCAAGGGGGCAGGGGATTACCTGAAACAGGGGCTTCCTCTGGCAAAGAACTCAAAGGACAACGGCGAGAAGTATGTCTTCTATACAAACATGGCCCAGTACAGCTTCAAGAACCAGGATCCCAACAAATCCATAGAGTATGCCAACGAGGCTCTGGCTGCCGATAAGAACGACTCCCTGGGGGTACGGCTCACCATGGCCAAGGCTTATTCGGAGCTGGGAGACAGCATCAGTGCACTCAAGCTTTTCAAGGATCAGTGGGCAGCCTCCCACAAGAAGTTCTCCGAGGAGGATATGGTATATTTTCTCTACATCCTGGGCAACGAGCCTGACACAGCCGAAAATATCGGAATCGTGGTGGCTATTGCCGATGAGCTTCTTCTCAGGAAACCAAGCATTTCCGGTACAGGACTGCAGCAGGCACAGGTACTGGAGGAGGCCGGATATATGCTCAGCGCTCTGGTGGCCTCTTTCTCTGAGCTGGACAGAAGCCGTTTTGTCAGCAAGATGAACGATTTTGATATCTTTGATACCATCGGACAGTTCAAGGAGCATTTCCCTGCCGATTCCCCTTATGCAAAGCTTCTGAAAGGCTTTACCGCATATGTCAAGGAGGATTTCGATACAGCGGATGAAATCTTTACCTCGGTGACACCTGAAATCGACCTGATATTCTATTCTTATCTCAGATATGCCGCGGCAGTGAACAGCAGCAGGGCCACACCTGAGCTTTGCCGTGAATTTGCTGCCCTGGAGGAAAGGTTTCCTCTGTTTCAGGGATATTACTACTATCTCTGGAAAGGCTACAAGAAATGCGGAATGCTGAGTCTGGAAAACGAGGAGCTTCTTGTAAGCTGTATCCTTTCAAATCCGGCTTCCAGGTTCGGTATCGAGACAAAGAAGGAGCTGGCATCTCTTCACGGAATCATGAAGAACGGTGAGAATATCCTGCTGAAGGATGAGCTTATGGTTTATTTCATGCGCTTCACCAAGGAAAAAAAGCCTGAAATCCTGGAGCCTCTGGCCAAGCTTATGGAAATGGAGGACAATATCTTCAAGGCCGATGCGGAGCTTATCCTGAAGGAGGCCGAAAAGCAGGCCGGTGTAACAGAGTGGCTTGACAAGAGGCTGAACAGAAAATGATCTGCGGAATGGATGAGGTAGGGCGGGGTCCCCTTGCCGGCCCCGTGGTTGCCTCGGCTGTTGTGCTTCCGTCTGATTTTCCGGTGGAGATACTGGCAGACTCCAAGAAGCTTTCCGAAAAAAAGAGGATGGCAGCCTGCGATATCATCATGGAAAAGGCTGTTTCCTGGGGAACCGGATGGGTATGGCCCTTTGAAATAGATGAAATAAATATTCTCAACGCATCGCTGCTGGCTATGAAAAGGGCCTGGGAAGCCATGACTGTTCCGGTGGAGCCTGACAGGATCCTGGTGGACGGAATCTATGTTCCCGATATCAGGACCCATATTCCCATGGAGGCGGTAATAAAGGGCGATGACAAGGTTCATGAGATAATGGCGGCTTCCATAGTTGCAAAGACTCTCAGGGATCTGTGGATGACCCGGTATTCATGGATTGAGGATAGGTACGGTTTTGAAAAGCATAAGGGGTACCCGACAAAGGCTCACCGGGATGCCGTGGAAAAATACGGCCTCACCCCGATACACAGAAAAAGCTTCAGAATTTCTTTTCCCGATCACGGTCGCGGTCACGATCACGGTCAGTTCTCCTGACAAACCTGTGTTCAGACCTTCTTTCCGGTCTGAAATCGAATCTGCGTTCAGATCTGTATTCCGGTTTTCTTTCTGTTCTGTATTCTGATCTGGAGTCTGATCTTGAATCAGATCTGTGCTCGGACCTGAAATCCGGCTTCTGATTGACAAAGCGTGCTGCCTTCATCAGCTCCTTCATGAAGTTTTCCATATCTTCTTCGTAAACCATAACGGAATGGCGTTCGAATTCACCGTTAGGCATTTTTTTGCTTTCTACTATATTGAGAAAATGGCTTCCTGTTCTGTTTTCCTTTACGTTAAAGAAGTAAGTCCTTTTATCTGTCATAAACTGCGAAGAAAATAATTCTCCTCTGATGGCCATATTCTGCCCCTTCCATTAAATAGTTTGTAAATGAACTTTATAATATTGATTATCTTTATTCAATAACCATATTGACAAATTCTTTTTAAATTTGTATAAATATCATGTTGATTCAAAACAACATGCGCCTGTGGTATAATGGCTATTACCTCAGCCTTCCAAGCTGATGATGTCGGTTCGATTCCGATCGGGCGCTTAGTCTAAGTTTTAGACAAATTTTCTCTTACTGCACGGGTTAACCCCCGGCTTTTTTTTTGTCCGGACATCTGCTATAATAAATCCATGAAAAAGAATCTCTCTTTTCTCGGTCTGGGAACCTGGTGTTTCGGTGATGAAGAGAATCCTTCCGTATCCGATCCCATGAAAAGCTACTGGGGCGGCCAGAAAAGAAGCGACAGTATAAAGACTCTCCATGCAGCCCTGAGGGCAGGTATAAACCATTTTGATACAGCTCAGGTTTACGGAAACGGAAGATCGGAGCAGATAGTAGGGCAGGAGCTCCGCCGTGTCAGGGAAAAGGTGATCATTGCCGACAAGTTCATGCCCTACGAGGGAAACCGGGATTATGTGATCCGGAAGACGGAGCTCTCTCTCAGGAGGCTCAACAGCGACTACATAGATATAATGTACATTCACTGGCCGGTACCGGGGGTGGAGAATGCCTGTGTTACCGAGGCTCTTGAAAAGTTGCGGGAGCAGGGAAAGATAAGATATATCGGTGTCAGCAATTTCAGCTGTCGTGAACTGGAGGAGGCTCTCAGGGGCGGAACTGTGGATTTCTGCCAGGTGGGCTATAATTTCCTGTGGCGCCGGTGCGAAAGGGATATTCTTCCGTTCTGCCGGGAAAAAGGAATTTCCACCGTGGCCTACAGCTTCTTTGCCCAGGGCTTTCTTACCGGAAGCAGCTTCGGTGCTTCCGACCACCGCCGGAACCTTGTATTCTGCCGTGATGAAAAATATGCCCGGGCGGCCCGGGAACTGAGGCTTCTGGCTGAGGAAAACGGTGTTACCGTTCCGGCTCTTCTTTTTGCCTGGGGCAGAAGTCTGGGGCTTCTTGATTCCGTACTGGTGGGCTGCAGGAACAGAAAAAGCCTTGAGGATAATGCAGCCGCCCTGTCGGTGCCGGTTCCTGCCGGTATTGTGGAAAAGGCGGCGGCGATTTCAGAAAAGGTCTGTTTTCAGGAAAACGGATACGAAAACATATTTGACCACGGGGTATAGATGTTCACGGAATGAACAAGTTCTGAGGCCTGGTTTTTTTTCAGCAGATAAAAGATGAAACAAGGTTGTTCAGTTCCTGAACATCTCTGCAGGTGAATTCAGGTTCTGTGGCTGCCAGGGTTTCCGGTGTCTGCCATCCGTAGGTTACGGCAATGGTCCGGACTCCCGCTTTTTTCCCCTCGGTTATGTCTCCCATGGTATCCCCGATCATGAATGTGTTTTCGGGAAGGACGGAAAAGCTTTTCATCATGGCACATATCTTCTCCGATTTGCTGCCCGGTGTTTCGGCTCCGGTGATAATGTCGGAAATATTGCCGGCCTCCGTAAGGGAGAGCCTTCTCGAAACGGTATCCCGGTGGTTGCCGGTGTTTACCGCAAGGTAGTGTCCCTTCTCCTTTATCAGTCTGAAAATATCGGTTATTCCGGCAAAAACCGGTGTCCGGGATGCACTTTCCCTGAGCCCGGCCATGAATTCATCATGATACCGGGGATACTCCTCTGCAGGTACTCCTATTGTCTCAAAAGCCTTGTCAAACATAACGGAAGGCATTTTTCCTATGATCTCCCTGTTTATCCGGCCCGGAATCCCGTGTTTTCCGGCTATGGTATTCAGGGTATTGATGCAGGAGTCCAGAGAGTCCACTATTACCCCGTCATAATCAAAAATAAATAAAAATTTTTTCATACTGATAATCACTTATATTGATATTTCTTCTTTGAAAATATAACATT
The DNA here is from genome assembly GCA_045606105.1 of Spirochaetia bacterium. Lineage (GTDB taxonomy): Bacteria > Spirochaetota > Spirochaetia > CADAEX01 > CADAEX01 > CADAEX01. The sequence goes on from JAZURI010000009.1 coordinate 90,567, forward strand.
ATTTATAAGTTTAAACAATTTGTCGGGGGTACAAATGGAGACAAGAATAGTTGATTTCAGCGAAACTTCCCTGCATTCCATCTACGGTGAAAACTGTTTCAATGATGCAAACATGCGGGAGCTTTTACCAAAATCTGTCTATAAGGAACTGAAGGAGATTCAGAAGGGGAACAAGACCCTTACTCCGGAGATTGCGGAAGCAGTAGCCAGCGCCATGAAAACCTGGGCCGTTTCCAAGGGGGCAACCCACTTTACCCATTGGTTCCAGCCTCTCAACGATCTTACCGCAGAAAAGCACGATGCCTTCATCACCCCTACCGATGACGGAAAAGTTATCCTTGAATTTTCCGGCAAGGAGCTTCTGAAGGGAGAATCCGATGCCTCCTCTTTTCCCAGCGGCGGTCTCCGTTCCACCTTCGAGGCCAGGGGATACACAGCCTGGGATACCACATCGCCTGCCTTCCTCATGCCTGACAATTCCGGTGTGACCCTCAACATACCGACAGCATTCTTTTCATATACCGGGGATTCCCTTGACAAGAAGGGACCTCTTCTGAAGTCCATGGATGTGCTGGACAAGGCCAGCCTCAGGCTTCTCAGGGCCATGGGCAACAAGACTGCAAGAAAGGTCTTTGCCACAGTGGGAGCCGAACAGGAATACTTCCTGGTGGACAAGAAATATTACGACACAAGATCGGACCTGGTGCTGTGCAAGAAGACTCTTTTCGGCTCCATGCCGGGAAAGGGACAGGAACTTAACAGCCATTACTACGGAAATATCAGGCTCCGGGTAGCCGATTTCATGAGAGAGCTTAACTGCGAGCTCTGGAAAATGGGTATTCCAGCCAAGACACAGCACAATGAGGTGGCTCCGAACCAGTTCGAGCTGGCACCGGTCTATTCTACGGTAAATGTGGCAACCGATCAGAACCAGCTTACCATGCTTATCCTCCGCAAGGTGGCCAAGAGACACGGTCTGGCTGTTCTTCTGAACGAGAAGCCTTTCAAGGGGGTAAACGGCTCGGGAAAGCACAACAACTGGTCTCTCTGTACCGACGAAGGGGTAAATCTGCTGGAGCCGGGTGACGATCCGAAATCCAATACCCAGTTCCTCCTTTTCCTTTCGGCAATTATCAAGGGATGCGACAAATATGCCCGGCTCATAAGATTTTCTGCCAGCAATGCGGGAAACGATTACCGTCTCGGTGCGGCCGAGGCTCCTCCTGCCATTATTTCGGTTTTTCTCGGAGACGAGCTGGAGGAGATTCTTGACAAGCTGTCAAAGCATGAGGACATTACCTCTGCCAAGATAGGCAAGATTCAGTTCGGTGTAAATTCCCTTCCTGCCGTGCCGCGGGATTCCACAGACCGTAACAGGACATCTCCTATGGCCTTTACCGGTAACAAGTTCGAGTTCAGGATGGTGGGTTCATCTGCCTCCATTGCCAATCCGAACACAGTTTTCAATACAGTGGTGGCCTCCGTGCTGGAGGAGTTTGCCGAAGAGCTGGAGCAGGCAAAGAGCAAGTCCGATGCGGTGCTTAAGCTTATAACCGACACCTACAGGAACCACAGAAGAATCATTTTCAACGGAAACGGATATTCCGATGAGTGGGTGAAGGAGGCTGAAAGAAGAGGTCTTCCCAACATCACCAACAATGTGGATGCAATTTCCGAAATAATCTCTTCCGAATCGGTGGAGCTTTTTGAAAGGATGAAGGTTCTGAACCGTCAGGAGCTTGAGGCAAGATACAATATCTATCTTCAGGTTTACAGCCGTCAGATAAAGATGGAAGCCACAGTAATGCTTCAGATGGCCAGAAAGGATATTTTCCCTGCGGCCCTGAAATATGTACATGATGTGGCCTCTACCCTGAATCAGGTTCGGGCTACCGGAATCAGCTGTCCTATGGCAAGAGAAGAGGGAATAGTTGCAGCCCTTATGGAAAATATCGACAAAATGGAGGAGACCTGCATCAGCCTCGAGAAGGAGCTCAAGACTACCCACGAGATTACAGGTCCGTTTGAAAAGGCCGCAGCCTACAGGGACAATGTACAGGCCAAGATGAAGACACTCCGTTTCTATGCAGATGCTCTGGAGAGAATGGTCGGAAAGACATACTGGCCTTTCGCAACCTACGAAGACCTGCTGTTCAAGATGTGAGAAACTTCTTTAATGTTTAAGCCGGCTCAGTACTTCTGGGCCTTGGCTGAGGATTTCTTCAGCTCGGGATGCTTGTTGAAATAGGTATTCCAGTCATCGATCTTGTCTCCGTCATGGATGACAAAGGCATGCTTTGCCTTTTCTGCCACATAGTGGTCTGACCATGCATCGCTGTAGAAATCGTCAATAACCGATGTATCGAAATGTTTTCTGAAATTATCCAGCTTGTATTCTCCGATGGCAAACTTTCCGTTGATTTTTCCGGTATGCTCATCCATGTCGGTGGCTACCAGGTTATGGAGTCCCAGTCTTCTGAGAATAGGCTTAATGAGGAATGAGGGTGTTCCGCTGGCAACGATATCCTCCGGGTCCTTCTGCTCCAGATACCATTTCTTGAGTCTGGCCTGGTGCTTGTCCCAGAAATCCTCCAGAATGGCATCAAGCTTGCCCATCTTGTCCAGCTTTCTGAGGAACATATACTGTCCTTGTCTGGCGGCAGTCTTGTCTATCAGCTTCATGTTGAGAAGCTCAGTCCACCACAGAAAATTCAGATGATAAAAGAAAAGCTCTTTTTTATAGGTTTTGAAGATATATTCGAAAAAGCAGTCCTCGCAGTCCCCCGAATACATTGTTTCGTCAAAATCATAAACATTCATTTTCAGTTCCCCCGTTTAACTAGAATATAGCATAAATAAAGGTCAAAAACAATAGATAATTTTTTGTCATTTAAATACTTCTATAAATATATTATTTTGACTATAATAACCGTCAGGAGATGAGAAAATGGATATTGATATAAAGAATCTGCATCCTCTGGAGATAAAGCTTCTTCTTCATTTTGCAGAAAATGAAATTACAGTGGAAAAGGTCGGCAGCACCCTGGGTTTTGAGACAGGACAGTGCAATCAGGTTTTCAGCTGGCTTTCCGTAAAAAATCTTATCAGAGAGAAAAGCAGAACTCTGAGAATCATCTATGAGCTTACAGAGCTTGGTGCCGATTACAGGGCCAAGGGAACTCCTGCCGAACAGATATTCAGGCTTGTTGCGGAGAAGGGGGCAATGACACTTCCTGAAATCGCCAAGGAGCTGGGTCTGGAAAACAAGGACGTAGGTACAGCCTTCGGACAGCTTTCCAAGGAAGGTATTCTGGCTATGGACGGAGAAAAGAAGGCATCCCTTAAGAATGACTCCGTTTCGGCAACAATGAAGATAACAAGGGATCTTCTCGACAGGGAAGGTCAGATTGCAGAGGCATCCCTTTCAGACGAAGAAAAGAGGGTAATGGCCGGCATCAGCAAGAAAAGAGGTGCCGCAGGAGCCCCTTTCAAGGTTATTGAGAGAGAGGACGTGGTTTACGAGTTCACACCGGAAGGGGAAGAGGCAAAGAAGCTGCTTCTGGCCAAGGGTGTTACCGGAGAGGAAATCGGAGTGCTTACTCCGGAAATGCTCCGCAAGGGGGACTGGAAAGGAAAGACCTTCAGAAGCTACAACGTGAAGACTCCTCCTACAAGGGTACTTCTGGGAAGACACAATCCATATACCGTTTTCCTTGACAGCGTTAAGGATAAGCTGGTTTCACTGGGCTTTGAGGAGTATGACGGTCCGCTGGTGGAAACAGAGTTCTGGAACTGCGATGCTCTTTTCATGCCTCAGTTCCATGCTGCCAGAGATATTCATGATGTATACCAGATCAAGAATCCTCAGAGAGCAAAGGAAATCGAGCAGCCTTATCTGGACCGTGTTGCTGCCACCCACAAGGACGGATGGCTTACAGGCAGCCGCGGATGGGATTACGAATTTGACCATGACTTTACAAAGCGTCTTATCCTCAGGAGCCAGGGAACAGTTCTTTCCGCAAAACAGCTCCACAAGGCCAAGATTCCTGGAAAATATTTCGGTATCGCAAGATGCTTCAGATACGACAAGGTGGATGCTACCCATCTTTCAGACTTCTATCAGACAGAGGGTATCGTTCTCGGTGACGATGTCAACATGAAGACACTTCTGGGACTTCTCAGGATGTTTGCGGTAGAGGTGGCCGGTGCTACAGATGTAATGTATGTTCCTGGCTATTTCCCTTTCACAGAGCCTTCTGTAGAGGTTCATATCAAGCATCCGGTTCTGGGATGGTTCGAGCTGGGAGGAGCCGGAATCTTCCGTCCTGAGGTTACAAAGCCGATGAACGTGGATTGTCCTGTTCTTGCCTGGGGTCTGGGAATCGACAGAATGGCGCTCATGTCTCTGGGACTCAACGACCTTCGTGAACTTTTCTCATCTGACATTGAAAATATCCGTTTAAGAAGGAGCAAATAAAATGCCTAAAATTGAAGTTTCGGGTGAAGCACTCTATAAATATATGGGACAGAAGATTACAGGACAGGAGTTCCTTGATCTGATTCCGGCCGCAAAGGCAGAGCTTGACGAAGAGGACGGAGATACACTCAAGATCGAGCTTAACGATACAAACCGTCCTGACCTCTGGTCCACAGCAGGACTGGGAAGACAGCTCCGTCTCTATCTGGGCGGCGAAATTCCTCAGTATCCGTTCTTTTCAAGGGAAGGGGATATCAAGGACAATGAAGGAAGAACTGTTGAGGTAGATTCCTCAGTAAGGGATATCCGTCCTTATGAGGTTGCCTTTGCCGTAAGAAGCAGGACCGGTATTTCCGATGCGGGACTCAAGGACATTATCCAGACCCAGGAAAAGCTGTGCTGGAACTACGGCCGCAAGAGAAAATCCATTGCCATGGGTGTCTTCAGAAGCGACATGGTAAAATATCCTGTAAAATATTTTGCTGCAGATCCTGACAAAACCAGCTTTGTTCCTCTCGGATTCACAGAAAAGATGACTCTCAGGGAAATTCTCGAGAAGCATCCGAAGGGACAGGATTTCGGATACATCATCAAGGATATGCCGGGTTATCCGTATATCACCGATGCAGACGGCAATACACTCAGTATGCCTCCTGTCATCAACTCCAACGAAAGCGGCGCCGTGGAAGTAGGGGACAAGAATCTTTTTATCGAGATTACAGGAACCGACATGCCGTCACTTATCCTTACAGCCTCCATCGTGGCCTGTGACCTTTACGATTCTGGTTTCGAGATTCTGCCGGTAAAGGTTGTATACCCTTATGACACACCGTTCGGACGGGAAATCACCATTCCGTACTATTTCCAGAAGCCTGTGACAGTGGATCTTCCTTATATCAACAAGATTCTGGGAGATGACCTTACCATTGAGGAAGCAGCTTCATACTGCGAAAAAATGGGCGACAAGGTGGAAATCAACGGCGATGTACTTACCCTTTTCCCTCCTGAATACAGAAATGACTTCCTCCATTCCGTGGATATCGTGGAAGATATCATGATCGGAAAGGGACTGAAGAATTTCGAGCAGGTTATGCCTTCAGACTTTACCGTAGGCCGTATTTCAAAGGAATCTGCATTTGCCCGCCAGGTAAAGAACGTAATGGTAGGTCTGGGATTCCAGGAAATGGCATACTGCTATCTCGGTTCCGCAAGGGACTATATCGAAAGAATGAACATCACACCGGAGAAGGTGGTTCAGATTGCAAACCCTATGAGCGAGAACTTCGAGTTTGTAAGACCATCCGTTCTTCCGTGTCTTCTCAATTCGGAATCCATTTCAAGCAATGCGGTATATCCGCACAATATCTTTGAGATCGGAAAGATTGCTCTTATCGATCCTGAAGAAAACTACGGTGTAAAGACCATCAATTCCATCGGTATCCTTTCAGCTGACAAGGATGCAGGCTTCAACTCCGTAAACTCCCATGTTTCAGCCCTTTTCTTCTACATCGGGGCAGAGTGCGAGCTGGAGGAGACTGAAGATCCGCGCTTTATTCCGGGCCGCTGTGCAAAGATCATCTCTGCAGGCCGTCAGGTAGGTATCATGGGCGAGGTCAATCCTGTAGTTCTGGAAAACTGGGGTATCCAGGTACCGTGCACAGCCTGCGAGGTAAATCTGGATCTGGTTCTTGAATCCAAATAAGGAGCTTTTTTATGGACATTAAATTTTCGGCAGTTCAGGCAATCATTCCCGAAGAGGCAAATATCATCGTGGGTCAGTCCCACTTTATCAAGACTGTGGAGGATATCGAGGAACTCCTTGTTTCTTCCGTTCCGGGAATCGAATACGGTCTGGCCTTCAATGAGGCTTCCGGTCCGTGTCTGGTCAGAACAGGGGGAAACAATCCCGAACTGATGGCAGCTGCCGAAAAGAATGCCCTGGCAACAGGGGCGGGCCACACCTTTTATCTTCTTATTAAAAAGGCCTTCCCTATAAATATCCTGAAGCAGCTCCAGGGCTGTCAGGAGGTGGTGGGTATCTTTGCCGCCACAGCCAATCCTCTCCAGATCGTTATAGCGGAATCGGAGCAGGGAAAGGGAATCATGGGCGTTATCGACGGATTTTCCCCTAAGGGTACCGAATCTGACGAGGACAAGAAAAGCAGAAAGTCCCTTCTCAGGATGTTCGGATATAAATTTTAAAAAAAAAGCTTGACAACTGAATATTGTTGTGTTAATTTTTAATTAGTAAAAGAGGAGTAGTTTAAAAGACTACAGATGGAGGATTAAAGAAAAGAATATATATACATACTTAACAAGGAGGATTATATGATGTTAAGTTCATTCCTGCGCTGCACTTCTGATATGGAGAAAATGTTAACCCGTGCAGTTATCGGTATGGCAGCAGTCCTGGTGACAGTATTAATCGGTCATGCGTTAGGACTCTGAGTTTAAAGAACGACCTTTGCGGATTCATTAGGATATGAATTTGCGGGTTTGTTTTTTTTTATAGACCCTTCAAAAAACCTTTCCAAACCTTTCCGGAGCATCCGCTCCAAAAAGATTCAGTCAGTTTTATTTAAATTTTAAACTTTAAGTTGATTTTATTTTGATCAGATATATTTCTTGATTTCCTTGAGCAGCTCTGCGTAGTTCAGTGCCACAGGAACAGATGGGTTTTCTTTTACTATTCTTTCAGGAGGACAGAAGAACATTCCCCCTTCGGCTTCCTTGATCATTGAGAGATCGTTGTAGGAGTCGCCTGATGCAAAAACCTTTATATTCATTGAGTGGAAACCCTCTACCGCATGCTTTTTTCCGTCCTTCTGGCGGAGTCTGTAGCCGGTAATCATGCCGTTTTCATCCACTTCCAGTGTATTGCAGAAAATTGTAGGCCAGTCCAGCTGCTTCATCAGCGGCTTTGCAAACTGGTCAAAGGTGTCGGAAAGAATGACAACCTGGGTCATGCTCCTGAGCTCGTCCAGGAATTCCTTTGCCCCTTCCAGCGGCTTCATTGTGGAGATTACCTCCTGGATGTCGGAAAGCCTGAGATTGTGCTGCCTGAGAATTTCTATTCTCCCCTTCATGAGGACATCATAGTCGGGAATATCCCTTGTGGTGAGCCGAAGCTCCTCGATCCCGGTTTTTTCAGCTACCGAAATCCATATTTCAGGTACCAGGACCCCTTCCAGGTCAAGGCAAACTACAAACATATTTCATACTCCTTTTCTGTGTTTTATAACGGTTTATTTATACTAATTATATACATTATTTGCAATGTAATACTTGAAAAAAAACATCATAATTTGTATCATAACTTTGTTTTTTCATAACATTAATCACAGAATATATTTATTAAGATAAAAGGAAATATTTATGGATCTTGAGAAAAAATTAAGAAACATCGGTATCAGTGCTCATATTGATTCCGGAAAAACAACTCTTTCAGAGAGAATTCTCTTCTATTGCAACAAGATACATGCTATTCACGAAGTAAGGGGAAAGGATGGAGTAGGTGCAACAATGGACTCCATGGAACTTGAACGTGAAAGAGGTATCACAATTGCTTCAGCTGCCACAAACGTAGTATGGAAGGGAACTCCTATCAACGTAATCGACACTCCGGGCCATGTTGACTTTACAGTGGAGGTTGAGCGTTCCCTGAGAGTTCTTGACGGAGCAATTCTGGTACTCTGTTCCGTAGGTGGTGTTCAGTCTCAGTCAATCACTGTAGACAGACAGCTTAAGAGATACAAGGTTCCAAGACTTGCATTTGTTAACAAGTGTGACAGAACAGGTGCAAACCCATATAGAGTAAAAGAACAGCTTCATGACAAGCTGGGCCTCAATTCAGTTCTCATGCAGATTCCTATCGGACTGGAAGACAAGCTTGAGGGTGTTGTTGACCTGGTTAAGATGAAGGCTATCTATTTCCGCGGAGACAGCGGTCTTGATATTGTTGAGGAAGAAATTCCTGCAGATCTTTTGGATGAAGCCCAGGAAAAGAGAGAGCTTATGCTGGATGCTGCTTCCATGTTCTCAGATGAGCTTGCAGAAGCTTACCTCGAAGGTGTGGAAACAGAAGAGATGATCCACGATGCAGTAAGAAAAGGTGTTCTTGCAAGAGAAATGGTTCCTGTATTCATGGGATCAGCTTACAAGAACAAGGGTATCCAGCCTCTTCTCGATGCAGTAGTAAGATACCTTCCTGCTCCTGAAGACATTGAAAACACAGCTCTTGACCTTGCAAACGGCGAAAAAGAGGTTCTCCTTAAGTCTGATTCCAGTCTTCCTACAGTAGCTCTTGCATTCAAGCTTGAAGACGGTCAGTACGGTCAGCTCACATACATCAGAATCTATCAGGGAACAATCAAGAAGGGTGATGAACTCTACAACACAAGAGCAAAGAAGAAGTTCAAGGTAGGACGTCTTATCAGAATGCATGCCAGCACAATGGAAGATATCAACGAGGCAGGCTGCGGAGATATCGTAGCTCTGTTCGGTATTGACTGTGCTTCCGGTGATACATTCGTAAACCCATCACTCAACTACTCAATGACATCTATGTACGTTCCTGATGCGGTTATCTCCCTTTCCATCAAACCTGTTGACAAGAAGGCTGCAGACAATATGGCCAAGGCTATCAACAGATTCGTTAAGGAAGACCCTACATTCAGATGCTATAACGACGAAGAATCAAACGAAACCATCATTTCCGGTATGGGTGAGCTTCACCTGGACGTATATGTGGAAAGAATGAAGAGAGAGTACAAGGCTGAAGTTATTACAGGTGCTCCTCAGGTTGCATACAGAGAGACAATCTCCAAGAAGGCAACATTCGACTACACACACAAGAAGCAGACAGGTGGATCCGGTCAGTACGGAAAGGTTGTAGGATGGATCGAGCCTCTTGAAGACAGCAAGGAAAATTACCAGTTTGTCAACGAGGTTAAGGGTGGAAAGATTCCTACAGAGTATATCCCTGCATGTGACAAGGGTTTCCAGGCTTCACTGGCAAAGGGTCAGCTTATCAAGTTCCCTGTTGTAGGTGTAAAGGTTACAGTAAACGACGGACAGTCACACCCTGTAGACTCTTCAGATATGGCATTCCAGCTTGCAGCCATCGGTGCATTCAAGGAAGCATACATGAAGGCAGCTCCTGAAATTCTCGAACCTGTAATGAAGGTTTCCGTAGAAGGACCATCCGAATTCCAGGGAAATATTTTTGCAAGTATCAACCAGAGAAGAGGTATGATCGTATCTTCCGTTGAGGAAGGAAACATGTGTCATGTGGATGCAGAGGTTCCGCTCAGCGAAATGTTCGGATATTCAACAGTTCTCCGCTCTCTCACACAGGGTAAGGCAGAGTTTACAATGGAATTCCTGAAATACGGAAAAGTTCCAAAGTCTGTTTCTGATGAACTCATGAAAAAATATCAGGAACAGAACAAAAAATAAGCTTGTGTAATGCTTATTGTGTGATAGAATAATTTAAGGAGGAATTTTTATGGATAAATCAGTAATGAGAAGCAAAAGTCCCCTGCACATTTTGGAAGAATCAGTTAACGGCGGATTGGATAAAGGAAAGGTAACAGTAATTGCTTCAAAGAAGGGTGTCGGAAAAACAGCATGTCTCGTTCATATTGCTATCGAGAAGCTTCTTGAAGACAAGCAGGTACTTCATGTTTCATTTTCAAAACGCACAGACTATATAATCAGCTGGTACGAAGATCTTTTCAACGAGCTTGCAGCCGCAAAGAAGATTGACGGTATTTCAGAGCTTCGCGAGGAACTCATGAGAAACAGAGTTATCATGAGCTTTGCACAGAAGGATGCAATCATCGATCAGCAGATTCTCTCAAGCCTTTCAGCAATGATGGGTCCGGGAAATTTCAAGGCAGATACACTTATTATCGACGGATATAATTTCGACAAGGCTACAAAGGCTGATCTCGAGCTTATCAAGGATTTTGCAAAAAGCATGAACATCGAGGTATGGATCAGTGCTTCCCTCAAGTCAGAGGAAAACATTTTCGATGTCAACGATTTCCCTGTAGAGCTTGAATCCATCAAGGACGATGTGGATTATATCATTTCACTCAGATTCAAGGATGATGCAATTCAGATGAAGGTTGTCAAGGATGAAAAAGGTGATGTCCTCAACGACGTCAAGCTCATGCTTGATCCGAAGACTCTGCTCATAGCAGAAAAATAAAAAAACCGACAGGCACTTCTCTGAAGTGCCTTTTTTTTTGTATAAATTAAAACATGAAGAAAATAGCTGTATTGATTACTCTTCTTCTGGGGCTGACAGGTGCTGCTTACGGAGACGGAGGCTTTTACATAACTCCCATAACAGAGGGGATTTATCAGAGAATAATAGGCAAATCCCTTAAACCGGGAGCGCTGATCAAGGAAAGTGACCTCAGGTATGTCCATGTGCTGCATGTGGATTTTGACGGAAATACAGCCTCCGGAGAGCTTATCTGCAACAGGGCTGTGGCCGATGACATAATGTCGGTTTTCATGGAGCTGTATGAGGCAGGGTATCCCATAGAAAAAATCCGTCTGGTGGATGAGTACGATGCCGATGACGAACTGTCGATGCAGGACAACAATTCCTCATGCTTCAATTACAGGGTAGTGAAGGGAACCACCAGGGTTTCCAACCACGGTAAGGGTGCTGCCGTAGATATAAATCCGCTTTACAATCCCTGTGTCAGGGTAAAAAGCGACGGTCAGATTACGGTGGAGCCTGCAGACGGACTTCCATATACAGACCGCAGCAGGGATTTTCCCCACAAGATAGATGAGAACGATATCTGTTACAGGATTTTTAAAAAGTACGGCTTCCAATGGGGCGGCTCATGGAGCAACCCCAAGGATTACCAGCATTTCGAAAAAATTATACGTTAAAGCGGAAATGCATTACATCTCCGTCCTTGACCACATATTCCTTTCCTTCGATACGGAGCTTTCCGGCCAGCTTTATCTGCTGCTCGGTCTTTAATTCCATGATGTCATCGTAGCTGTAGACCTCGGCCTTGATGAAGCCCTTTTCAAAGTCGGTATGGATAACACCGGCTGCCTGAGGCGCCTTGTCTCCGTCGTGGAATGTCCAGGCACGACATTCGTCTTCACCGGCTGTAAAGAAGGTTCTGAGACCCAGCAGGTTGTATGCCGCATGGATAAGCTTTACCAGCCCTGATTCCTCAAGTCCTGCCATTTCCAGGAATTCTGCCCTTTCTTCCTCTGTTTCCAGCATGGAGATTTCAGATTCCAGCTTTCCGCAGACAACAATGGCGGCAGAGCCCTCTTTTGCTGCTATTTCTTCAACGATTTTTGAATATTGGTTTCCTTCCTTTACCGATTCCTCATCCACATTGCAGACATAAAGCTGCTTTTTCATGGTAATAAGGTGCATGTCCCTGATTATGGCCAGCTGGTCTGCGTTGAATTCAACCGATCTGGCAGGCTTTCCGTTTCCCAGGGTTTCGGAAAGAACGGCACAGATTTCCAGCTCCATCTTTGCCTCTTTTGCAGAGTCCTTGGATTTGAGCATCTTTTCTGCCCGGAGCTTTCTTTTTTCCACTGTTTCCAGGTCTGCCAGGGCCAGCTCTATATTGATGGTTTCGATATCTGATGCAGGATCTACCTTTCCGCTTACATGGACTATATCCCCGTCCTCAAAGCAGCGTACCACATGGGCAATAACCCCCACCTGTCTTATGTGTGAAAGAAACTTGTTTCCCAGCCCTTCACCCTTGGAGGCACCGCCTACCAATCCTGCAATATCAACAAATTCCACAATGGCGGGAACAGTTTTTTTCGGATTGAAAAGAGCTGAAAGGTTGTCGAGTCTCTTGTCAGGCATGCTTACAACGCCTGTATTAGGTTCGATAGTACAGAAAGGGTAGTTGGCCGCTTCTGCCGGAGCTGCCGTAACAGCTGAAAAAATTGTTGACTTCCCTACATTTGGAAGTCCTACTATACCGCAATTAAGTCCCATGAAAATATAGTAATGAAAAACAGGTGATTTTGCAATAGTTGTATGTTATAATACCCTTATGGAAAGAGCCGTGATAGTATATGTGGTATCGGGGGAAGAGGTTCTTCTGATAAGGAAAAAGCGGGGTCTGGGACAGGGAAAGATCAATGCTCCGGGGGGACATATCGAACCGGGAGAAACTCCTGTTCAGGCAGCAGTCAGGGAATGTATCGAGGAAACCGGAATTACTCCGGTGGAGCCTCATCTCAGAGGATTCCTTAACTTCAGGTTCAAGGACGGGCTTCTGCTACGTGGATATGTTTTCATTGCTTACGGTTTTTACGGAGAAATGAAGGAAAGTGACGAGGCTGCCCCTTTCTTCTGCCCTCTGGACAAGCTTCCGTATGAAGAGATGTGGGAGGATGACAGACTCTGGCTTCCGGCCCTTTTTGAAGGAAAGACCTTTCTGGGAGACTTCATCTTTGACGGCGACTCCATGGGGGAGAACCGGCTGCAGATCTTTGAAAAAGGGGCCGGAAAAAGGATTCTCTGCTTCGGAAGCTCCACTACCTGGGGATATGATTACAGGGACGGCAGCCGGTTCGGATATGACACAAGATGGCCGGGTGCCATGACGCAATATCTTCCCGACAGCTTTTCCGTAACCGAAAACGGGGTCTGCGGCCGCACGGTTCTGGACCATATGCCCTATAATGTTCCCACAAACGGCTATACTGCCTTGTCAGAAGCGATAATGAATGATAAATATGATGGTGTGATTATTTTCCTCGGAACCAATGACCTGTTTGCAGATCGGGGTATTTCTGTGGGTGAAATAGGAAAGGGGATTGAAAGGATGATTTCCCTTATCCGTGAAAAAATGCCGGATGCCAGGATTTTCATAGCTTCGCCTGTTCCCGTGGAAGGGGATTTTGAGGCTGCCTGCATCTATGAAAGCGAGCTGAACAAGTCAAGAAGATTGCCGGAGGTGTACAGGAGCACCGCAGAGAAAAACGGATGCACCTTCATGGAGGCAGGCAGCTTTGTTTCGGCCCTGGGAACAGACGGAATCCATTTCGACGGGGAAGCTCACAGGAGACTTGGTATGTATTTTGCTGATTTGCTGGATTTGACAAAATGGTAGGATTCGATTTTTCAAAAAAAAGCCACAGGATATTTGCTGTAGCTTCGGGACTGTTTTTTCTGATTCCCCTGGGAATATTCTATTTTATCTATAATCCCGTAATGAACTACTGCCAGGAGCATTATCTCCAGCCTCTGTATGCCTACATGATGAGCCGGGATGTAAGCTTCGATTTCGCACTGAATACAAGAATCCTTCTCAAGGGCTTTATCTTTACCGTGCTGCTGTGCCTGTGCTGGTTTCCATTTACCCTGGCTGCCAGATACCTTTATTACAGGCTTATCCTGAATGTCCGTAAACCGGGGCTTCTGGAAAAGTAGTCTTTCAGATCTGCTCTATATATTTTGCCGCATCCATCTTGCACATCTTATCCTTGCCGAAAAGACTGACGAGACGGGCATCCTTGGGACCTCTGTCCCCTCTGGTGACAATATCCTTTATCTTGTCCTTGTAGTTGAGGAAAAGAGCCAGGTTATCCCTGTCGGTGGCAGGAAATCCATAGCCTATGAAATTGATTTCATCAGCCATTTCCAGATATCTCAGTGCTATGTTCCAGATAACATTGTAGAAGCTTCCCTCAAAATAGTTCTGCTTTGAGAAGGCCATGGGAATGAATACCGGAATATCGCCGTGGTGGATAAGGTCCCTGCTTGCATCATCGTAATCCGACCTGTAAACATTGTCCACATTGCACTCGTCGCTGCCCGGAGAACGGAACCAGTTGAAGGAGCCGTGAAGCTTTATGTACCTGAATTTCTTCTTTCCTGTTTCGGGAATCATCTCCTTGCCGAAGTAGCTGTTCAGCTTGATCATGTAATCCAGCTCCACATCTTCAAAGAGGTTTCTCTTGAAAAGGCTCTCTATGAGAAGGTCGTAGTTGAAGGTTATTACCAGGCTCTTGTGTCCGTTTTCATCGGGAGTGGCACATTTTCTGATGAAGTTTATGAGAAGCTGCTCCTTGTCGCTGTCAACATCATGGGCTCCGGAATGGATATTCTCATGAATCCAGTGAAGAAGCTGGTTCTGGAGAATCTGGAAATAGAGCTGGCTGTCGTTGTTGTAGAAAAGGCGCCGGCCCAGAATAAGGGAGGTGATGCTCTCCACCGACATCAGCTCCGGAGAGTTGTTGGACTGCCTCTCCAGATTTGAGATGAATTCCATGAGCTCCGGATATTTTCTGTTGTTATGTTTTTTCAGCTTGTTTGAAAGCTCCCTCATGGCAGGCATTTTCTTGGCCATGGATTTTGAAAAGCCGGAGCCGAGGATATATATTCTTTTGTAGACTTCTGTTTTCACTTTAAGTTTTCCTTTATATAGCTGAATACTGTCTCAAGATCCCTGAAGCGGAGTGCCGCAAGATAATCCAGAGGTGTATCCATATCGTTTACTATTACCAGCTTACCGCCGTTTCTTACGGAATATCCGGGGAAGGAGGCTGCAGGGTAGACTACCAGGGTAGAGCCCAGGACTATCATCAGGTCTGCTGCCGAGGCCTCCCTTATTGCCTCTTCCACAGCCCTCGGTGGGAGTGCTTCTCCGAAAAATGTGATATCAGGCTTTATCTTTCCACCGCAGCTGCAGAAAGGAACAGTATCCTTTTTCACTGTTTCGGCAATGGTTTCAAAGGAGTATTTCCTGCCGCATTTAAGGCACCTGTGAACAGACGGGGAGCCATGGACCTCTATTACCTTTTCCGAACCTCCCTTCTGGTGCAGCAGGTCTATGTTCTGGGTAATCACAGCCTTTACAATGCCCATTTTTTCCAGTCTTGCCAGCTCGGTATGGACTATGGCAGGCTCCTTCATGTCCAGATTGTAGATGAAATCCTTTGCAGCCCTGTAATAAAAGGAGGGATCTATGTGAAAATATTCTATGTCAAAAATTTTATCAGCATCGATTCCGGCTGTATTATAGATTCCGTTCTTCCCTCGGAAATCCCTGATTCCTGCCAGCGTGGAAACACCGGCTCCGGTAAATACAACACAATGGCGGGACTTTTTCAAAAGCTCCGTCAGTTCCCTGAGTTTCTCCATACCTATATGATAATGGCAAAGGCTTGTTTTAGCAAGTTTTTTGATATATGATAATTCAGGAGAGTAAATGAAAGAGACATTTTCACTGCTGGATTTTTTTACCATGGGCGGTCCCGTAATGTGGCCGTTGGCTCTTTTTTCCGTAATGGTTCTGGCTGTTACGCTGGAGCGTCTTGTTTTTTTCCTTTCCCGGGATTTCAGGACCCATGACCTTGCCGGAAGAATCTGTGAAAATCCTTCATCAGGACTCTCTGTTCTGGATAATGAGAAAAGCAGACGGTTCTGTATTCCTGCCTTCAGGGCTGTACTGGAGGATAATAACCTTGATGCAGCTGAAAAAAAGTGCAGCGCTGTGGCTTCCGCCCTTGCGGAGCAGACATACCGGAACCTGACATTTCTTTCGGCCCTGGCTACCATAGCTCCGGTTACAGGCTTCCTGGGTACGGTAACGGGAATGATATCTGCATTCATGGCCATTGCACAGGCCGACAGCATCAGTGCCGGACTTGCAGCCACCGGAATTTTCCAGGCCCTGATAACCACAGCCTTCGGACTTTTCATAGCTGTGGCAGCAACTGTTTCATATCATATTTTTTCCGCTGTTTCAGACCGGTTTGCCGCCTCTCTTGAAAACAGCTGCAATCTCATACTGGCCGCAAGAAATGAAAATAAGAGCAAGGAATAAAAAAAAGGGAATTTTCGGTGATACCGGGATTTTCAGCGATCTCGCCTTTCTGCTGCTTATCTTTTTTCTGGCAGTGGGAACCTTTGTACCTCTGCACGGAATTGCAAGCCATACCGGTTCTGCCGTCAGTGACAAGACCGGAATTGAGCTGATTCTGGACAGGGAAGGCTTTGTTTATGAGGGCAAGAGGGTTACCACCTTCATGGCAGGACAGAAGGTATCGGCCGGACTGGTTGCCGGAAAGGATATTCCGGTGATTCTTCTTGTGAAGGGCGATGTGGCGTATCAGCAGGTGGTGGATGCCGTAGGGCTTCTGAAAAAGTGGGGAGCAGGGGATTTTTCCCTCTCCCTTCTAGAAGAAATCAGAAAATAACTGCTTTTCCTCTGAAATCCTCGATGGTTTCGAAGCCCATTTCTTCCATGTATTTTTCCACAAAGGACTTTACCTCAAGAACTGTTCCCGGATTCCTGAATGTGGCACAGCCGATTTCCACTGCACTGCATCCTGCAAGAATGAACTGAACAGCCTTTTCCCCGCAGTCCACTCCTCCGCATCCGATAAGGGTAAGCTCAGGCATAGCCTTGTGAATCATGTATGCAATCCTGAGTGATATGGGAAATATTGCCGGTCCCGAAAGACCTCCGAAAACATTTCCCAGCACAGGTCTGCATTTTCTGATATCTATTCTGGTGGCCGGTACCGTATTGGTTGCAACCACAGCATCTGCTCCTGCTTCTCCGCAGGCCAGGGCAACGGAAACCGGGTCGGTGGTGGCCGGAGTAACCTTTACCCATATCGGAACAGAGCTTACTTTTCTGCACTCTTTTACCAGCTCTATGGAAGCGTTCCTGTCTGCTCCGAAATGCATTCCTCCCTTGGCCACGTTGGGACACGATATATTTAACTCGATGGCTTTGACGGTCGGATTTCCCGAAAGGCGTTCTGCCAGACAGATGAATTCCTCCAGGGTCTCCCCTGCAATGCTGGCCACACAGGTTGCATCAGGTGCGGTTTCGGCAAAAAGAGGAAGCTTCTTTTCTATGAAGGCATCGATTCCCACATTTGCAAGACCGATGGAATTTATCATTCCGCTGTCTGTTTCACAGCATCTTGGCGGAACATTGCCCGGTCTTGGTTTTAAGGAAACCGATTTAAGGATTACGGCACCCCAGTCGCCGGCAGGGGAGAGGTCGTTGTACTCCATTCCGTATCCGAAGGTTCCGCTGGCTGCAATAAACGGATTTGACAGCTCCAGGCTGCCTACTTTTGTAAGAAGACTCATAATACCACCTCTTCTGCTCTGAAAACAGGGCCATCCTCACAGGCCTTTGCATAACCGCCTTTGGTCAGGGGAACTGCGCATCCGGCACAGGCACCCATACCGCAGGCCATGAATTCCTCTGTGGAGAGCCATGTCGGGATTCCGTATTTTTCCGAAAGCATCTGTGCCCCCTTGAGAAGCCCTCTCGGACCGCATGCAACTATTAAGTCGGGTCTGCCGGATACAAGGTGCCGGCAGGCGTTTTCAATTACATTTCCCTTTTCGCCCCGGGAACCGTCATCGGTAGATATTATGCAGTTTTCAGGCAGCATTTCATCCTCCGGAAGCTCTTTGCCGGACTTGCCGCCCCAGAAAACCACATCATCTGCATTGTTATGTACTGAATTAAGGAAAAACAGGGATGCGATTCCTGTTCCTCCGCCGAGGAACCAGATACGCTTTTCCTTGTCGAAAACAGGATAGCTGTTACCCAGGGGCCCCATGATTTCCACTGTATCACCCTCCCTGAGGGCAGTAATGGCCGCAGTTCCCTTGCCGATATTCTTGATTACGAAATCCAGGGAATGATCCCGGTTGCCGGCAACTGAAAAGGGGCGTCTCAGAAAAGCTCCCGATTCCGTAGGGGGAAGAAAGCTTACAAAATTGCCCGGTATGAGCTGCTCCGATATTTCGGGAAGCCTGATTTTTATGAAATGAAGATTTTCAGCTGCTCTTATATTTGAAACAACAGTTCCTTTTTCGATTTTCCGCATATTTACCTCAAGAGAAATTTATCACAGAAAAAGATGTAGGGCAACAAGATACATCACTTTCTAATTTTTTGTATCTGTGTTATATTGATTGTATGAGTTTCAGATTTTTAAATGCCGATTGTCTGGATGAGTTCAATTCCACAGGCTTCAGCTATATACATGAGGAAACGGGCTGCCGGGTCTATCATGTAAAGAACGATGATCCCGAAAATCTTTTTGCCTTTGTCTTTACCACCCCGCCGGAGGATAACTGCGGTACAGCCCATATCATGGAGCATTCTGTCCTGTCCGGCTCGGAAAACTTTCCGGTAAAGGATCCGTTTCTTCATCTGATGAAAAACAGCGTCAACACATTCCTCAATGCCATGACCTACCCGGACAGGACTCTTTATCCTGCCTCTTCGGTGGTTCCCAAGGATTATTTCAATCTCATGAAGGTATACGGGGATGCTGTTTTCTTTCCTCTTCTCAGGAAGGAGACCTTCATGCAGGAGGGAATCAGATTTGAGACCGACAAGGAGGGAAAGCCCGGGTTACAGGGTGTTGTATACAACGAAATGAAGGGAAACTACAGCGAGCAGGGGGCTGTTCTTAACGAATATTCCCATAGGAGCCTTTTTCCCGATACAGCCTTCCGTTTTGATTCCGGCGGAGAGCCTGATGCCATTCCTGAGCTTACATACGAAAAGTTCAGGGCTTTTCATGAAAAATATTATCATCCGTCAAACTGCCGTATCTTCCTATACGGAAACATAGATACCGAAACCCAGCTTGACTTTATAGAAAAGGAATTTCTCTGCCGTTTCAGCGGAAAAAAGGAACCTGCAGCACCGGTTCCCCTTCAGGAGAAATATGGGGAGAGCTTCCGTTATACTGCCGGCTTTCCTGCTTCGGAGGGAGTTGAGGACGGCAGTGCTTCAGTCAACTGGCTCTGCGGCGAAAGCACAGACCCCGAATATGTCTTCAAGATGAGAATCCTTTCCGATATCCTGCTGGACAATCCTTCCTCAATCCTTTACCGCCGTATAGTGGAATCGGATATTGCCGAGGATGTTTCCTCAGTTACCGGTATATGCAGCACCAGACGGCAGACTATTTGCTCTGTTGCAGTCAGGGGAATAGACAGGGAGAATGTGGATGAATTCGGCAGGTTCATTTTCAGGGAGCTGGAGGATATTGCTTCGCAGACCATTCCTGAGGAGCTTGTGGAGGCGGCCCTTTCCAAAATCGATTTCAGGATGAGGGAAAAGAATCCGCACTTCGGACTTTCTCTCCTTTCCGGCATGGTTCCGGGCTGGATCTACTGCGATTCACCGGTGGCCACAATGTGCCGCAGGGCCCCTTTTGAGGCAGTCAGGGCGGAATATATGGCAGACAAGGAGCTTTTCAACCGGTTCATAAGGAGCGAGCTGCTTGAGAACCCTCACTACAGCCTTGTTTCGGTTTTTCCTGAGGATGAAAACAACAAGCCGGAGACAAAGGTTGCTGTTCCTGAAAATTACGAAAAAGATCTCAGCCTTTTTGAGGCTTACAAGAACAGCATCGATACACCGGAGGCGATTGCCCTCATCCCTAAGCTTCATCGTGACGATATCAGCGTGGACATAAAGAAGCCTGACTTTACCAGGGAGACATCGGAAAACGGTCTTTTCTATACCAACCGGATCTTTACCGGGGGCATTGTCTATACCAATATTTTCTTTGATGCAGAGAAGCTGAATGACCGGTATCTGGCCTACATACCTCTGCTCTGTGCCCTGCTTGAGGAAACCGGTCTTCCGGGAATCCCGTACTACGAGGTATCCTCCAGAATGGATATTCTTTCCGGCAGCTGGTATATTTCCAACATAAGCGAATCCTGTACCGACGGTTCCGTCAGGAAGTATCTGATGGTCAGGTTTGCCGCCCTTGAAGAGAAGGCACGGGAAAGTGCCTCCTTCATGTTCGAGATACTGAAGAACGGCTGTCTGGATGATACGGACAGAATCAAGGCTGTGATAACCAGCATAAGGAACGACCTTAAGGAAGAGATTTTTGACAACGGTCATTATATTGCGGCAATGGCAGCATCGGGCCGTCTTTCGGAGTCTTCCTACATGTACAGCCTGTGGAACGGCATTCCTCAGCTTCAGTTCCTGGAGAGCCTGGATACCGACAATGAGGAGCAGATGAAGGAAACTGCCCGGATTCTGGAGCAGGTAAGAAATTTCGTTTTCTCCGATGCCGGCAGAATATTCAATATTGTATGCTGTGATGATTTTGATGCCGAAGATTACAGGAAGCATCTTTCAGGACTCTGCTTTGTCAGGGAATCTTCCATAACTGCAGATCCTACCCCTTTTGTTCCCTCCTACGGTGCGGAATGCTACGAAACCGGAAGCCTTGTAAACTACAATGCCAGGGTGATAAAGGCAGACGGATGCCCTCTGGATATGGTTCCTGCCGCAGTTCTTTCCGATATTCTTTCCACAGGATACCTCTGGGAAAAGATAAGAATGGAGGGTGGTGCCTACGGAGCCTCAGCCTCTTCCGACTTCATGGACAGGATATTCAACTTTTCCTCATATCGAGATCCGGCTCTGGAAGCTACCTACGATATCTTCAGAAAAGCCTTTTCCGAAGAGGAGGCCGGAAAAATCACGGAAGATATCCTTGAGAAGAGCGTAATCAAGCTGGCGGGACAGGAGCTGAGACCGAAATCCCCGTCCCTTCTGGGACTGAGCCAATGTGTAAGGGATTTCAGGGGCATCACCTATGAGATCAGGAAAAAGAGACTGGAGTCTCTTCTTGGTCTTTCAATGAAGGATATCACCGATACCATAGAGGTTCTGAGAAACAACGGGGACAAGGAAGCCTGTGTAGTTATTGCGGGAAAAGACTCTGTGAAAAAAGAAAAAAAATTTCTTGATGAAAACAGATTCAAAAAAATTAAAATTTCTATATAATTCTGAACACTGAGAGGAGAATTCAATGGCAACAGAAGAAAATAAAATCATATATTCCATGGTAAGGGTAAGCAAATCCTATAACCAGAAAAAAATTCTTGAAGATATATATCTTTCCTATTTTTACGGTGCAAAAATAGGAGTTCTGGGTCTCAACGGTTCAGGTAAATCCTCCCTGCTCAAGATTCTTGCAGGAGTAGATAAGGAATTCAACGGAGAAACCATACTGGCTCCGGGATATACAATCGGTTATCTCGAACAGGAGCCTCAGCTGGATCCTGAAAAGACAGTCCGTGAAGTGGTAGAGGAGGGAGTTTCCGAAATCGTGGCTCTTCTCAGGGAATATGATGAAATCAATGAATCTTTCGGCAACGAAATGACAGATGATGAAATGGACAAGCTGCTCCAGAGACAGGGAGAGGTTCAGGACAAGCTGGACAACCTGGGTGCATGGGAGCTGGATTCCAGGTTGGAGCTGGCAATGGATGCCCTCCGCTGTCCGCCGGAGGATACAAAGATCGAAGTTCTTTCCGGTGGTGAAAAACGTCGTGTGGCCCTGTGCCGTCTTCTTCTCCAGAAACCGGATATCCTCCTTCTGGACGAGCCTACCAACCATCTGGATGCGGAAACCGTTTCCTGGCTTGAGCACCATCTCCAGCAGTATGAAGGAACTGTTATTGCCGTTACCCACGACCGTTATTTCCTTGACAATGTTGCAGGTTGGATTCTTGAGCTGGACAGGGGAAAGGGAATTCCATGGAAGGGAAATTACTCCTCCTGGCTTGAACAGAAGGAACAGCGCCTTGCCCTTGAAGAGAAGCAGGAGACTGAAAGACAGAAGACTCTCAAGAGAGAGCTTGAATGGATCCGCATGAGCCCTAAGGGAAGACACGATAAGTCCAAGGCTCGTATCAATGCCTACGAAAATCTTCTCAGCGAAGAGACAGAAAAGAGAGACAAGGAGCTTCAGATCTATATTCCTGCAGGTCCGAGACTGGGTGATAAGGTCATTGTTGCGGAAAACATCAAAAAGAGCTACGGAGACAGAGTTCTCGTGGAAGATATGAACTTCAACCTTCCTGCCGGAGGTATCATCGGAGTTGTAGGTCCTAACGGAGCCGGTAAGACCACACTTTTCAGAATGATTACGGGACAGGAAAAGCCGGATTCAGGTTCCATCCAGGTTGGAGAGACAGTAAAGCTTGCCTATGTGGAACAGACCAGGGAAAAGGTGGATCCGAACAAGACCATATATGATGTAATTTCCGGTGGAAGCGACATGATCAAGCTTGGAAGCAGGGAAATCAACTCCAGGGCCTATGTTGCAAGGTTCAATTTCTCAGGTGCAGACCAGCAGAAAAAAACAGGAGTTCTCTCCGGAGGTGAAAGAAACAGGGTTCAGCTGGCCATGATGCTCAAGGAAGGGGCAAATGTGCTTCTCCTGGACGAGCCTACCAACGACCTTGATGTAAACACCATGCGTGCTCTTGAAGAGGGAATTCTCAATTTTGCGGGATGTGTTATCGTTATCAGCCATGACCGCTGGTTCCTGGACAGGATTGCAACCCATATCCTTGCCTTCGAGGGAGACAGCAAGGTTTTCTGGTTTGAAGGAAACTATTCCGAATACGAGGAAAACAAGAAGAAGAGACTGGGCATTGATGCCAACCAGCCTCACAGAATAAAGTACAGAAGCCTCACCAGGGATTAATCCCTGGTTTTGGGGGCTTTTCAGTCCTTTTTCTTCTCTTTTTTCTTTTTCTCTTTCTCTTTCTCGGCCTTTTTCTTTTCTTTCTCTTTGGCTTTTTCGGCCTTCTTTTTCTCTTTTTCCTTGGCCTTTGCTTCCTTATCTTTCTTGAATTCCTTGTACTCCTTCTTGAGATCGGCAGCATCCTTCTTCATTTTCTTGGAGGCTTCCTTCTGCTGCTTCTTGAAGGCTTTCTTGAATTCCTTTCCTATTTTCTTGGTGCCGTCCTTGGTTTTTTCCCAGGTGGTCTTTGTGTTTTCCTTGATTTCACTTTCTGCTGCCACGGCCGGATAGCATACAGTAAGCATGAAAACCATGGTGATTACTGATAAAATTTTTTTCTTCATGGGAAAAATATAACACGATGTTATGAGATAGACAAGAAAAATTATTTTTATGATTTGAAAAAAAAGAATAGTCCCTAGGGGAGTCGAACCCCTCTTTTAAGAATGAGAATCTCATGTCCTAACCAATAGACGAAGGGACCTCAAAAAAAATAAACTGCCCGAAGAGGACTTGAACCCCTAATACAAGAGCCAGAATCTCGTGTGTTGCCAATTACACCATCGGGCAATAAAAATTTGCATATTTACATTACAAAATTGACGGATTATTGTCAACTATCTTTACTTTAAAATGTTGTAATAATAATCAAGACTGTCTACCAGGGCCTCCCATGATGCCTCGATGATATTCTCTGAAACCCCGATGGTATCCCATTCCCGTCTGCCGTCGGTGGATCGGATAAGTACACGGACCTTTGCGGCGGTACCGGACTGAGGGTCATAGATCCTTACCTTGTAGTCCACCAGCTTTATATCCCGGATAAAAGGATGATGAGGCTGAAGCGCCCCTTTCATGGCCTCGTTCAGGGCATCTACAGGACCTACGCTGATTCCTGCTCCCATGACATTCTTGGAGTCTGTGGTCATGAAGACCCTGGCTACGGTTTTTGCCGGTGCTTCTCCTGTCTTGAAGGTTTCCAGATGATAGTTGTTGAGCTCCACAAAGGATTTGTATTTTTTAAGGCATTTTGCGATAAGAAGCTCGAAGGAGGCTTCTGCTCCCTCATATTCATAACCTACCGCCTCCTTGGATTTAAGGAGTGAAAGGACACTTTTTACCGCCTTGCTGTTCTTGTCGAATTCTCCGAATTTCCTCATTTTTGCAAGAACCGTGGATTTTCCCGAAAGCTCTGAAAGAAGAATCTGTCTGGAATTTCCCACCGCAGAGGAAGGGATATGTTCAATAAGCTCTCCTGCTTTCAGTACCGCATCTGCATGAAGCCCCGCCTTGTGGCTGAAAGCCGCTTCCCCCACATATGGCTGTCTTTTTTCGGGAAGTATGTTGGCCAGCTCGTAGAAGAACTTGGATACATAGGTTATGCTGTTCAGGTTTTCGGAAATATTGGCCCTGTGCATGGTTTTCAGACAGATATCTGGGGCAAATACGCAGAGATTTGTATTTCCGCACCGTTCTCCCCATCCGTTTATGGTTCCCTGAACATGGCTTATATTGTCAAATTCCACAGCCAGCAATGAGTTGGCCACCGCAGTACCGCAGTCGTTGTGAAAATGGACTCCCAATGGGGGAAAGCTGCCTGTATCAAGGCTTGCCAGGGTTTTCTGAAGCTGGGCCGGAAGTATTCCGCCGTTGGTATCGCACATTACCAGAAGATCGGCTCCGCCGTCGGCTGCACTTTTCATGGTTTTCAGCACATATTCCCTGTCGGAGGTAAGGCCGTCAAAGAAATGCTCCAGGGCAAAGAAAACCTTTATTCCCCGTTCCTTCAGGAACTGCACCGACCTGTATATCATGTCCAGGTTCTCTTCCGGATCTGTCATGATTATCTTTTCCACATGGGCCTTCCATGCCTTTCCCACCAGGGTCACATATTCTGTTTCCGCCCTGAGGAGAGCCTGCAGATGGGAATCTGAAGCCACATCGGTTTTAGGACTTTTGGTAAAGCCGAAAGAAACCAGCTTTGCATGGGAAAGGGTCTCCTTTTTCATTTTTTCAAAGAAGCGTACATCCTTGATATTGGATGAAGGAAAGCCCCCTTCGATATAATCAATCTTCAGCTCGTCAAGCTTTCTGGCTGCCCTTATCTTGTCTGCCAGACTGAGGTTTATGTCTATTCCCTGGGTTCCGTCCCGGAGTGTAGTATCGTAAAGCTCTATTTTTTTCATGATTGTTCACCACCCGGCTCGTTTTTGTTCAGTGCATTGAGATAAGCCTTTGCACAGGCCTCCAGAATGTTGGTGGAGGCTCCCTTGCCGGAAAATTTCTTTCCGTTCTTGCTGATTCGTACCGAAGCCTCGCCTATGGATTCACGGCCCGGACTTACAGCCTGGATATGGAATTCCTCAAGGACGGCATGGAGTCCGGTTGCCCGGTCTATGGCATTGAAGATGGCTGAAACAGGGCCGTCTCCTATGGCTGCCTCCTGGATTATTCCCTCTCCCGATTCAATCTGTACCGTAGCGGTGGAAAGGCCTGAATTACCCGAAAGTATGTTGAAATATTTTATTCTGAGGGTATCGGTCTTTTTTCCCAGCTCGTCATTTATGATTGCAATGAGATCCTCATCGAATATCTCTATCTTGGTGTCGGCTGTCTTGAGAAAAACAGGATAGATTTTCTTTATTTCCTCGTTGGTAAGGCTGAATCCCAGCTGTCTTACCCTTTTCTTGAAACCGCTGATTCCGGAATGGCGGCCCAGTACTATGTCATTGCTTTCCCGTCCGATTTCGGAGGGTGCCATGATTTCGTAGGTTTCACGGTTCTTCAGTACACCGTCCTGATGGATTCCCGATTCATGGGCAAAGATATTTTCTCCCACGATAGGCTTGTTTTTCGGAATAGGGTAGTTGATGTTGTTGGCTACCATCCTGGAGGTGTTGTATATGTTCTTTGTTACTATGCCGGTGGAGAAATGATAGAGATCCTTCCTCTTGTTCAGGACCATAACCAGCTCCTCCAGGGAGGCATTTCCGGCCCTTTCCCCGATACCGTTCACCGTAAGCTCTGCCTGTCTTGCTCCTGCCTGGAGTCCGGAAATGGTGTTGGCTATGGCCAGTCCCATATCGTTGTGACAATGTACGGAAAGGACAGCCTTGTCAATGTTTCCCACTCCTTCCCTGATATGCTTTATGAGGGAATAGAATTCAGACGGGGTTGAATAGCCCACCGTATCGGGAATATTGATGATGGTAGCCCCTGCGGCAATCACCTTTTCAAGAATCCTGATCAGGAATGCCCTGCTGCTCCTGGTTGCATCCTCAGGAGAGAATTCCACTCTTGGAAATTTCTTCCTGGCATATTTTACCGCCTTTACCGCCATGTCCAGTACTTCATCCTCTGTCCTTTTCAGCTTGTACTGCATATGGATGGGGGATGTGGCAATAAAAATGTGTGCCAGCGGCTCCTCAGCTCCTGCCAGGGCCTCTGCGGCAGAATCTATATCCTTCTTTACAGCCCTTGCCAGAGCCGAGATTCCGGTATTCCTCACATTGTCGGCAATAAGCTTCACCGCCTTGAACTGAACCGGAGAAGAGATGGGAAAGCCTGCTTCGATGTTGTCCACACCAAGCTTTTCCAGCTGAAATGCTATTTCCAGTTTCTGTTCGGGAGACATTGCGGCTCCGGGAGCCTGTTCACCGTCCCTGAGCGTTGTATCAAAGATTCTTATTTTTTCCATACTTTATCTTCAAATAGTAGATTGAAGAAATTCATTTGTCAACAATTATAATTATGGTAAAAAAAAAGTATATGTAGTATATTTAGTATATGATTGGGAGAATGTATATGAAAAAAATCACTGCCTTTGTCATGTGTCTTGCTTTTATCCTCTCTGCCGGAATGATCTGGGGCGAAGAGGCGGCAACAGAAGGCACCGCAGCCATGAGTCCTCAGGGGATGTTTCCCGAAAGAGGATATTACGGAGCATCCGACTCCTTTTCCATAGGAAGCATCGTGAATGTTTCAAACAAGAGCAACAACAAGTCCATTGAGGTTTATATAGTTGAAAAATCGGAGGATTCCTTCCTTCTCCTTTCCTTTGATGCAGCCATGAGGCTGGGAATCAAGAAAAAGGATACCGCAGAGGTAACTGTCTCACTGGTAAGAGCCGGAAGCTCATCACAGCCGGACAAAGCCAAGGAAATCGATTCCCTGGGCAAGGGTGTGACCAAGAAAAAATACACCATCCTTCCCGAAGGGGTGGAAAGACAGCCTGAACCACAGCCGGTTCCTGAGCCTGCAGCTCCTGCAGAAGCGGCAGCAGTTGAAGCAGCGGTACCGGATGAAGCTGATGCAGAGGAGGATACAGCCCCTGTTACCGGCGATATCGTGGAGCTGGTTATAGTTCCCGAAGGGGGAAACAGCATGGTGGGAGAGGATGCCAGAGGAAAGACGCTTCCGTTCTTTGACGGATTCTTCTATGTGCAGCTGGGTAATTTCTCAGATGCCGGAAATGCCGAAAACCTTGCATACAAGCTTGAGGGTTCAGACGAGCCTATAATCGTGGTCAGGACACAGAACGGTGCATTTACCGGGTACAAGGTATTTGCGGGACCGGTTCCGCTGGCCGATAAAACCGATATTCTGGCAGAATATGTTGCTGCTGGATATCCCGATGCATTTGCAAAGATAAATGAGTGAGCTTTTTCTGGATTTTACGGAAGAGAAAAAACCGACTCCTGAGGAAAGGATAGCCGGACTTTCCGATCTTCTCAGAAGGTATCAGCGGGAATATTATGTGGAATCCCGTCCCTCTGTGACAGATGCGGAATATGACAGGCTTTTTGATGAGCTTCAGGAACTGGAGAAAAAATATCCCCATCTGGCACAGGCAGATTCCCCGGTTCTCAGGGTAGGCTCTGACCTGGCCGCCGGCTTTGCGGAAGTGGAGCATGCAGTTCCGGTGCTGAGTCTGGACAAGACCCATTCGGTGGAGGAGCTTCTTGCCTGGGTGGGAAAGACAGCGCGGAACTGCGGTGGCGGGGAATTTGCGGCAGAGGAAAAAATAGATGGTGTTTCCATAGTGCTTACCTATGAAAAGGGGCAGCTGGTCCGGGGTGCCACCAGAGGAAACGGATATGTGGGTAACGATGTCACCCCCAATGTCAGGACTGTAAGAAGCATTCCCCTTAGACTTACCGAGCCGGTGGATATCACGGTCCGGGGAGAGATATACCTGCCGTTGGCCTCCTTTGCAGAGGTAAACGACAAGCTTCAGGTTCCATATGCAAATCCCAGAAACCTGGCTTCAGGAACCCTCAGGAGAATAAAGAGCCGGGATGCGGGAGAAATTCCTCTGGACAGCTTTATCTACGAGGGCTTCTTTGAGGATTCCGACAGGTTTGCCACCCACAGGGAGATTCTGGAATATCTGGGAAAGCTGGGCTTCAGGGTCAACAGCCGTACCGCCTTCTTCTCAGCCGGAAACCCGGAGGAAATCAGAAAATATATAGAAAAGGAGCGGGAAGAGAGACACAGTCTGGGTTATGAAATAGACGGTCTCGTTATCAAGCTCAATGATATAGGTCTCCGTGAAGGACTTGGCTATACAGGTCATCATCCAAGGTGGGCCATAGCCTTTAAATTTGAGGCTCCCGAAGGAATCTCCACCGTAAGGGAGATAGATGTACAGGTGGGAAGAACAGGCCGTATCACACCGGTGGCAAGAATAGAACCTGTAGTGGTCAGCGGTTCCACTGTTTCCAATGTCACTCTCCATAACCAGGACTATGTGGATATGCTGGAGCTGGCCGTAGGCGACAGAGTGTGCATCTCTAAAAGGGGCGATGTGATTCCTGCAGTGGAAAGCGTGGTGGAGAAGAATGAAGCGGGAAACAGTGTCTGGAAAATGGGAAAATACTGTCCGGTATGCTCAAGCGAGCTGGTTCAGGAGGGCTCCCATCATTTCTGCATGAACCGCAGCTGCAGTGCCAGGGTAAAGGGGCAGCTTGTTTTCTTTGCCTCCGTGGGACAGATGGATATTGAAACCCTGGGCAGGGAAACCCTGGAATTCCTGGTGGACAACGGCTTCATCAGGCATCTTTCGGACATATATACATTTGATTACGACATACTGAAGAATTATCCCGGCTTCGGGGAAAAGAAAATAGAGCTTATCCGCAAGGGCATAGAAAAAAGCAAGGGTGTGGAGTACATGAAGGTTCTTTCCTCCCTCGGTGTAAGCGAAATCGGAAGCAAGGTCAGCGAAATCCTCATAAAGGGTGGGCTGGACAATGTGGATAAGCTTCTGGAAAAGGTTGACAGCAGGGATTATTCCTTCCTGACTTCTCTTGACGGAATCGGTGAAAGGACTGCGGAGATAATAATCCGTGAATTTTCCGATCCGCAGCTGAGAAGCGAGATAGAGGCTCTGAAAAAGGCAGGGCTTCAGTTTGAACAGAAAAAAACCGAAAGCCGTAAAATCAACGATCTCATGGCAGGACAGAGCTGGTGCATTACGGGAAGCTTTGTAAACTTCAGACCCAGAACCCTGGCCGGTGCGGAAATCGAAGCCAGAGGAGGCAGGGTGGTTTCGTCGGTTACTGGAAAGACAACCCATCTTCTGGCCGGTGCGGAACCGGGAAGCAAGCTGGATAAGGCTCTGGCAGCCGGTATCAGGATAGTGGATGAAAAGGAATTCCTGAAGCTGCTGGAAGAGACGACTTGAAAATCTTTTATTAAGGACATAGAATCCGGATATGAGTATAGAAGCAGATATCAGAAGCAATATAGAGCAGGTAATGGAGGAACTGGCAGCTGCGGCAGTCAGGGCCGGAAGAAAGGAGTCTAAAATCAGGCTCATGTCTGTAACCAAGACCAAGCCTTACGAATATGTGGAAGCAGCCTACAAGGCAGGCTCAAGACTTTTCGGCGAGAACCGGGTAAACGAGCTGGTAGAGAAATTCTCCTCCTTTTATCCTGACGGAGAGGTGCATCTTATCGGCCATCTCCAGAGAAACAAGGCCAAGGAGGCTGTAAAATATGCCTCTTCCATCGATTCTGTAGACAAGTTCGAAACAGCGGCCGCCATAAACAAGTACTGTGAGGAATTCGGAAAAACCATGGATATCCTCCTTGAGTACAATACCTCCGGTGAAGAATCAAAAAGCGGTTTCGGCAGCGAAGACCGGTTCTTTGAGACAGTGGACAGGATCAGGGAGCTCCCTTTTGTCAGGATCAGAGGTCTCATGACCGTGGGTCCCCTTACCGATGACCGGGATGCCATAAGACTTGCTTTCCGTCATCTTGCATCGCTCTTTTCAGAGGTGGACCGCAGGCATCCGGACCTGAAGATAAAGGAGCTTTCCATGGGAATGTCCTCCGATTTTGATATAGCCATTGAGGAGGGTTCCACCATTATCCGTATCGGAACCAGACTTTTCGGAGCAAGAAACTATAATATATGAAGAAATTCCTTTTTCTCATTGTACTTCTGACCCTGTTCTCCCCGGCCCTTTTTGCAGATGATTCAAAGGAGACCGATACCGGAGATATGGAAAACCGTTATCCGGACCTGCTTCCGGAGGAGTACGATCCCGACGAATACCCGGATTGGGCACTGAAGGTCAGGAGAGCTACCGTTGTCTTTGCGGGAAGTTATCCCCTTTCCGTTTTCTTTACCAAGCTGGGAATGGATTTCTACGACTATGCCATCCATGATTTCAATTCGGAATATTCCCCTGCAATCATGGGAGGCGGCAGCAAGACCGATTATTCCAAGGGAGAGATAAAGAGGGTTGCCCTGGTGGCCCTTGCAGTTTCGGGAGTGGTGACGGCAATAGATTTCATCATTCAGGAAATAAAGGAAAACAAGAAAGAAAAAAACAGGAAATAGATGGAAAAATTTACCCTTGAGGCAGAAAATATAGAAAATCCGGTCCGCGTAGACCGTTTCATATCGGAAAACAGCAAGGTATCCAGAACCAGGCTGAAGGCAGATAACTGCATTATCCTCATCAACGGCCGTCCCGCAAAGCTGTCAAAAAGCGTTGTAAGCGGAGATATCGTGGAGGTTACCCTGCCGGACGAGGAGAAGCCTCAGGACATTGTCCCTGAAAAGATGGAGCTGGATATCATATTCGAGGACGAGAATGTAATAGTCATAAACAAGGCCCAGGGGGTGGTGGTTCATCCTGCAGCCGGCAATTTCGGAGGAACTCTTGTAAACGGACTTCTTCATCATGCCGCAGAGCTGGAGGAGGAATTCGAGGACGAGACCGTAAGACCGGGCATAGTTCACCGGCTGGACAAGGATACCTCAGGTGTCATCATCGTGGCCAAGAACCCTGAAACCCACGAGTTCCTTTCGGAGCAGTTCAGAAACAAGGTTACCCGGAAAACCTACCTGGCCGTAATCAAGGGACGCCTGCCCAGAAGACATGATATAATAGAAACATATATAGTAAGGGACCGGCAGAACCGTAAGAAGTTCACGGTACCGGGAGTCGGCTCGGAAAAGGGGCGCTTTGCCGCTACGGAATATGAGGTTGCCGAGGAATTTGACAGATACACCTTCTGCCGGCTTTATCCCCATACCGGAAGAACCCATCAGCTCCGTGTCCATATGCAGTACCTGAATGTCCCGATCCTGGGAGATCCGGTATATTCCAGAAAGGACGGGAACTTCCCGGAGGCCACCCTGATGCTCCATGCCGCCAGCCTGGAGATATTCATTCCGGGCCGGGAGGAGAAGCAGCTTTTTACCGCCCCGGTACCGGAACGGTTTGAAAACATACTCAAGGAGCTCAGGAACGGAAAATGAAGGTCTTTACAATTTTTCAGCCTTATGAGTTTACCAACACCTACCTCATCAGCAGAAGAAGCTCCGGAGATGCCATCCTGGTGGATCCCGGCTCCTTTGACCTGAACCTGCTGAATCTTATAGAAAAGAACCATTATTATATTTCCCATGTCCTTCTTTCCCATTCCCACATAAATCATACAAAGGGCATTCCGACCCTCATGAAGATCTACAATGCCAGGATATACAGCATGAAGCCGGTAATCCACGGCTACAGCACGGAGGTCATAGAAAAGGAGACTGTGCTCCATATAGCGGGACTGAAGGTTACGGCCATCCCTCTGCCGGGTCATTCCGACGATTCCTTGATCTTCAAGCTGGACAACATGCTTTTCACCGGAGATACCATCAAGGCAGGATATACCGGAGAAACTCCTGGCCTCAAGGAACAGCATGCCATGACAGCCCTCATCAGGAAAAAAATCTTCAAGCTTACCGGCGAATATCTCATATTTCCGGGTCATGGTGCACCTACTACCCTGGCCGCCGAAAAAAAGAGCAATCTCCTTATCCGCAGGTAAAAAACAATCATAATATTTCCTGATTGAAAACCCGAAATGTATCATAAAATTTTATTATCCAAACTATAAGGAAATGTTGACAAATCAGACTTTGTGACTGAAAGTGGAATTAAGAAAAATT
Source organism: Spirochaetia bacterium (assembly GCA_045606105.1). GTDB lineage: Bacteria > Spirochaetota > Spirochaetia > CADAEX01 > CADAEX01 > CADAEX01. The sequence goes on from JAZURI010000009.1 coordinate 123,083, forward strand.
CAGGAGGAAAGTTTATGAAGAAACGTTTATTGATTGCAGTTTTGATGATCTGTCTCATTTCGGGAACAGCATTTGCAAAAGGACAGTCAGATGACGATGCTTTCAAGGCAGTCATGGGTAGCTCCAGCCTCGGCGGAACATGGTACTCATGCGCATGTAAGATTGCAAGCGTAGCTGCACAGTACGGTGGAATTGAAGTAACAGTACAGGCATCCGGAGGTGGTGCGGAAAACATAAGACTCATGGCCCAGAACGAATATCAGATGGGACTTGCAGAACCAAGTATCGCTGCATATGCATTCAATGGTACAAGTATGTTTGAAGGTGCTCCGGTAAAAGACATCAGATTCGTTACAGACCTTTATCCGAATGCCCTCTGTGCTATGGTAATGAAGGAAGGGGACATCAAGACTCTCTATGACCTGGTGGTAAAAGACGGACCTAAGAAAGGCTTCTGTTTCGGTTCTCCGGGATCAGGTGACGAGCTGGTATGGATCGAGGCTCTTTCCGGCTTCGGAATCACAAAAGATATGCTTAAGTGGAGACCACTTTCCCATTCCGAAAGAGTTACAGCATTCAAGGACAGACAGCTGGAATGTCTCGGATATGCAACAGCACAGCCATCAGGCTCTATTCTCGAAGCATGTGCTCAGAACCCGATCAGACTTCTTGAGATCGGCGGAAAGGAAAGAGAGGCCATCCTGGCCAAATACCCATGGTACGATCCGTATGTTATTCCTGCAGGAATGTACAACGGCGTTGACAAGGATGTACAGACCATCAGTATCGGCGGTTATGTAGTAGCTAAGGAAGATGTTCCTGAAGATTATATCTACAATTACCTCAAGGCTATGTACAGTGCAGATGGTGTTAAGCAGGTACAGTCAGTATCAGCAGGAACAAAGACCGTATCCCTTGAGACAGCTCTCGGCGGAAACAAGGACGGAAAGATTCTTCCGTTCCACCCAGGTGCAATTAAATTCTACAAAGAGATGGGGATGATCAAATAATTGAGGATTTTTTCCTCGGGCCTTGCGGAAGCAAGGCTTTTTTTTTGCCCGGAAGGTAAAAAACGAGGTTCAAAAAATCTTATGGCAGATGAAATTAGTATAAGAAAATATTATGGTTTAAATAAGACAAAAACATTGACAACCGGCTAAAGAGGGTTTATACCCGAAGTATAGATTTTCAGAAAAAAAAACGAAAAAGAGGAGGAAATCATGGGAAAGAAATTGTTTGTTTTAGGTGCAGGTAATATCTGCAGCTGGTCACTCAGAACTGTGGTAATGCTTGACAAGACAATATTTGATAAAATCACTATCGGAGATTATGATCTGGCAAAGGCTGAGGCCCTCAAGGCAGAACTCAACGATCCGAGAGTGGATGTAGTAAAGGTAGATGTTGTAAAGGACGAAGAGGGTACAATCGAAAAGATCAAGGGATATGACCTTGTAATGGACGGAACCACAATCAAGCTCAATGACATCACCACAAGAATCATTCTTAAAGCAGGATGTGACGGCGTTAACCTTAACGGAATGGGTGCCGAATATAAATATGATGAAGATTTCAAGAAAATCGGAAAGATCATGGTACCGGGCTACGGAATGACACCTGGACTTACAGATGCAATGGTAAGAGCCGGAGCAGACAGATTCGACAAGATTGATACAGTAAGAATCAGCCACTGTGCTTACAGACCTATTGCATACTCACCTGCAATCTTTGAAACAACATCATACGAATATGATCCTCTCCTTCCTGGAAGAATCATCTTTGAAAACGGCGAGTTCAAGCAGGTTCCTCCTTTCTCAAGAGAAAGACTTATTCCTACACCTGCTCCTTACGGAACAAACCCTCAGTACATCATTCCTCATGCTGAAACACATACAGCAAAGGATTATCTGAAGAGAATCGGAAAGGAGCCTAGACTTATCGAGGTAAGAGGAACATGGCCACAGAAGAACATGAGACTTATCAAAGCTCTCTATGAATGGGGAATCCTGAGAAACGAAAGCTTCATCTATGACGGAAAAGAGCTGAAGATCATGGATGTACTCGGTCAGTACCTCCAGCAGAAAGAAGAAGGAAAGGTAACAGATTTCTACGGATACTGTCTCTATATCCAGATGCTGGGTGAAAGAAACGGAAAGAAGTACGAAGTTGTATACTATCATACACATCCTGCTTCAAATGCCGGAATCAAGGGCTGGGAAGGACTCGATGCCTATGTAAGGAACGTAGGAACACCTATGGGTGCAGCAGCTATCCTTATCGGAGAAGGAAAGGCTATCGGAACAGGTTGTGTAACACCTGAAGAAGCTTTTGAATCAGACGATATCTTCAAGCTTATTGAAGCAACAGGTATCAAGATCCATCAGACAGAAAGGGAGATTCCTGACTACAATTACTGATTTCATTTTATCTTCTGAATAGATTATATCTGCGGATGCGGTCTGGGGAACCGTATCCGCTTTTTTTAGCAATAAAAATCGTTGCTAAAAACTGAAAAAGAGTGTTAGAATTTAGGACAAGGGGGAATGGATGTCAGTTATACTGAGTGTCGGTATCGATATCGGCACCACTACTACTCAGGTCATATTCAGCCGGATAGAGATTGACAATACCGCCTCTTTTTTTACAGTTCCGAGAATATCGGTTCTAGGCAAGGAAATCGTGTACCGAAGTGCCGTTCACCTGACTCCTCTCAGGGACGAGGTTTTTATCGACGGCGGCAGGGTACGGGAGATAGTTGCCGGTGAATACGAAAAGGCAGGGTTCACACCGGGGGATGTGGATACCGGAGCCGTTATCATTACGGGGGAAGCGGCCAGAAAGGAAAATGCTGCCACAGTTCTCGGAACCCTGAGCGATTTTGCCGGAGACTTTGTGGTCTCCACCGCAGGACCGGATCTGGAATCGGTGATTTCGGGAAAGGGAAGCGGTGCCTGGCAGTACAGTCTGGATAACCTGTGCCGGGTAATGAACCTGGATATCGGCGGCGGAACCACAAACATGGTTCTGTTCGACTGCGGAGAGACAGCCGGAAAGGGATGTCTCGACATAGGGGGCAGACTGATAAGGGTAGATGAGAAGCGCAGTATCAGCTATATAGCTCCCAGCGCCGCCCTTATTGCCGGGAATCTGGGGCTGGATCTGAAAACGGGAATGCCTGCCGATGAGAAAAGGCTTTCCGAGGTTACGGATGCCATGGCCGATATCCTGGCACAGGCAGCAGGGCTTAAGCCGGCAGGTTTACTTGCGGACAAGGTAAGGACCGGAACAAGCTCTGTCATGGAAACCGGCATGAAAATCGACAGGATATGTTTTTCCGGAGGAGTGGCGGATTGTATCCGTTCCGGTCCGGAAAATGTTTTTGCCTACGGGGACATAGGCATACTGCTGGGGCGTTCCGTAAGGAACAACCCTTTTTTCTCTTCTGTGAAGCAGATAGAGGCGGCAGAGACAATAAGGGCAACGGTAATAGGTGCCGGTACATATACCATGAACCTTTCCGGCAGCACCATAAGCTATTCCGAAGGTATTTTCCCGGTAAGGAACATACCTGTATGCAAGCTGCCTCAGGATGTGGAAAGGGAGTGCTTCAGGGGAAACCGGGAGCCTCTTGCCGGAAGAATGAAATGGTTCATGAGCCAGAACGGTTCCGAGCGGATGGTGCTGGCAATGAAAGGACCCAAAGATCCCTCCTTCGGGGAGCTGGAACTGGCTGCCGACTGCATAATGAGATGTGCGGAAGAGCTTATACCTTATGATATCCCCGTAATAGTTATTGCCGAGGAAGATATTGCCAAGGCACTGGGAATAGCCATGAAGGGTGTTTCCGGAGAAAAAAGAAAGATTGCATCCGTTGACAGCATCAGGGTGGATGAAGGGGATTTCCTGGATATCGGGACTCCTCTCATGGACGGTCTGGTGGTGCCGGTGGTGGTTAAGACACTGCTGTTCGGATAAACAGGGGGAATTTTTTGAAGCTGAATACCGTTCTTGCAGGAAAACACTTTGAGTTCGGATCTGTAAAGGAGGTCCTGGCCAAGGCCAATGAAGTTAAGTCCGGGGACATGCTTGCGGGAATTGCCGCATCCACCGATCTGGAAAGAGTGGCCGCCAAGGAAGTACTGAGCAGACTTCTGGTAAGGGATCTCAGGGAAAATCCTGTTGTTCCTTACGAGGATGATGAGGTAACAAGACTTAATCAGGATTCGCTGGATCCTGAGGTTTATGATGAAATAAAGAACCGGAGCATTGCCGAGCTGAGGGAATATATCCTGGATTACGGCACTTCGGAGGAAGATATAAAAAGACTGGGCCGGGGACTTACCGCAGAGGTGGTGGCCGGTGTCTGCAAGCTCATGAGCAACCTGGACCTGGTTTATGCTGCCGACAAGGTGCGGATTACCGCTACCTGCAATACCACCATCGGATGCAGGGGAACCCTGTCCACCAGGCTTCAGCCGAACCATTCCACCGACCGGGTGGACGGTATCACTGCATCGGTTTTCGAGGGGCTCAGCTACGGCTGCGGGGATGCGCTCATAGGGCTCAACCCTGTCAATGATACAGTTTCAAGCCTTGCCGAGATACTCAAGCGTTTTGATGAAATAAAGAACCGGTTCGAAATCCCGACACAGATCTGCGTACTGGGACATATCACTACCCAGATAGAGGCAGTGAAGCGGGGAGCACCCTGCGACATGATATTCCAGTCCATAGCAGGAAGCCAGAAGGGAAACAGTGCCTTCGGTTTCAATGCCGGTACAGTCCGGGAAGCCATGGCTCTTCTCAGGGAAAAGGGAACAGCCAGGGGACCGAATGTCATGTACTTTGAAACAGGTCAGGGAAGCGAGCTCTCCTCCGATGCTCATTACGGAGCGGATCAGGTAACCATGGAGGCCAGATGCTATGCCTTTGCCAGGGAATTTTCACCGTTTATGGTAAATACCGTAGTAGGCTTCATCGGTCCCGAATATCTCTACGACAGCAGACAGGTTATCAGGGCCGGTCTTGAGGACCATTTCATGGGCAAGCTTTCAGGTATACCTATGGGCTGCGACTGCTGCTACACCAACCACATGATGGCAAGTCAGGATGATATAGAAAACCTGGCCCTTCTTCTGGGAAGCGCCGGGGTAAACTACATACTCGGTGTTCCGACCAGCGACGATGTCATGCTGAACTATCAGACAAATGCCTATCACGATTCCCAGGCAATCAGGGAGATTCTCCGTCTCCGTCCTATAAGGGAGTTCGAGCAGTGGCTTGAAAAAATGGGAATCATGGAAAACGGAAAGCTTACCGGGGCAGCAGGCGATCCTACCATCTTTTCAAACAGGAGGGGATTGTGATGACAGACGAAAAGCTTATTGATCTTATTACCCGGGAAGTACTCAGACAGTTAGGTCGTCTCCCTGCCGAAAACGGAGAAAAGAGGGCAGATTCCGATTACGACATAACCTCTGAGGAGGCCAGAAGCGAGATTCTTCTTGAAAATCCTGTGGATTCCCAGGAGCTGGCCCATATGAAGAAAAGAACCACAGCCAGAATCGGTGTGGGAAAATGCGGAGCCAGACTCAATACCAGAACCATGCTTACCCTCAGGGCCGACCATGCACAGGCCCGTGATTCCGTACTGAAGGATGTGGACAGCGACCTTATTTCAAGACTGGGGCTTTTTACCGTAAAATCCAGGTGCGACAGCAAGGATGTCTTTATCACCAGACCTGATCTGGGAAGAAGGCTTTCTCCCGAAAGCGTGGAGGTCATCAAGGTCAAGTGCAGGAAGAATCCCGATGTACAGATATTTGCATCGGACGGACTCAGCTCATCAGCCATAGATTCCAATCTGGAAAAGATTCTGCCGGTGCTGAACAAGGGGCTGGAAAGCAAGGGCTATTCGGTGGGAACTCCTTTTTTCCTGAAATACGGAAGAGTTGCCGCAGAGGATGAGGTGGCGGAAATAGTAGGAGCCAGGGTGGTGTGTGTCCTTATAGGAGAAAGACCGGGACTGGCTACCGCCGAAAGCATGAGTGCCTATATTGTTTACAATGCCCATGTGGGTACGGAGGAATCGAAGAGAACAGTTGTTTCCAATATCCACAAGGACGGACTTTCTGCCGTGGAGGCAGGAGCCTATATAGTTGATGTTATAGAAAAGATTATCAAAGCCGGAGCCAGCGGTGTGGATCTGGTGAAGTGAGGATAAATGAAAGGGGATAGGTTAAAGACCACCGTACTCAGTGTCAGGATCATACCGAATGTGGATCCGGGACTGGCAGCGGAACTGAAGCTTCCGGAGGGACATATCAGTCTCGGTCTCATAACCACGGACTGCGACGATGTCTCCTATGTGGCCCTGGATGAGGCTACAAAGAAGGCAGAGGTAAAGGTTGCATATGCAAGAAGCCTTTATGCCGGCTCAACCAATGCCAGCACAGCCCTTGCCGGTGAATTCATCGGCATGATTTCCGGGGAGAATCCGGAAGAGGTTAAAAGCGGCCTGGAAGCGGCGGTCAGCTTCATAAACAATGATGCAGCCTTTGTCAGTGCCAATGACGAGGATTCCGTTGTCTACTTTGCCCAGTGCATTTCCAGGACAGGCTCATATCTGTCGGCCGGGGCAGGGGTTGAGGAAGGGACAGCCATGGCCTATCTCATAGCACCGCCCATCGAGGCATTGGTGGGGCTTGATGCTGCAGTAAAGGCGGCAGATGTCAGGATGAATGTCTTCTACGGACCGCCGACGGAAACCAACTTTGCCGGAGGACTCCTGACGGGAGACCAGGCCGCCTGCAAGGCAGCATGTGAGGCATTTGCGGCAGCCGTTTGTTCGGTGGCGGAAAATCCGCTTAAGTTTTAGGTAAGGACAGGGGGAGTAAATGGACAAGGATCTGCAATCAATACAGGAAGTAAGGGATATGGTCGCAAAGGCCAAGGCGGCTCAGGTGGAGCTGGCTTCCTTTGATCAGAATAAAATAGACTCAATCTGCAGGGCCATGGCAGAGGCCTGTGCCGAAAAGGAAGAATATCTTGCCAAGCTGGCAGCTGAGGAGACCGGATTCGGAAAATGGGAGGACAAGGTCCTGAAGAACCGGCTGGGCAGCACCATAACCTACGATTATATCAAGGATATGAAAACCGTGGGCATTATCAGGGAGGATAAGGAAAACAGGATGTATGAGGTGGCTGTACCTATGGGTGTCGTTGCTGCCCTGATCCCTTCCACCAATCCCACATCCACAGTCATGTACAAGAGTATCATATCCATAAAGTCGGGAAACTCCGTGGTCATCAGCCCGCATCCTAACGCAAGGAACTGTATCTACGAAACCTTCAAGGTCGTATACCAGGCTGCAAAGAGAGCCGGTGCTCCGGACGGGGTAATACAGTGTGCCACCATCCCGACCCAGGAGGGGACACAGGCCCTTCTCAGGCATAAGGATGTGGGAATCATCCTGGCTACCGGCGGCGAGGCCATGGTAAAGGCAGCCTACAGCTCCGGTAATCCGGCTCTGGGAGTAGGCCCAGGAAACGGACCGTCATATATCGAGAAATCAGCCGATATACAGGCAGCGGTAAGGCGTATCTTTGACAGCAAGACCTTTGACAACGGTACAATATGTGCCTCCGAGCAGAGCATTGTCACAGAGGCCTGTATCAAGGATCAGGTTACCGATGAGGTAAAAAGACAGGGCGGTTATTTCCTTTCGGAGGAGGAATCGGCTCAGCTGGGAAAATTCATAATGAGGGCCAACGGAACCATGAATCCGGCCATAGTAGGAAAGGATGCATGCACCATTGCTGACAAGGCAGGTATCCGTGTACCGTCAGGAACAAAGGTTCTCATCTCGCCTCAGACCACGGTAGGAAAGGGAAATCCTTACTCAAGGGAGAAGCTTTGTCCTATCCTGGCATTCTATGTGGAGGAAAACTGGAACGATGCCTGCGAAAGATGTATGGAAATCCTTTACAACGAAGGGGTTGGCCATACAATGACCATCCACAGCAGGGATGAAAGCATAATCAGGGAATTTGCAATGAAAAAGCCGGTTTCAAGGCTTATTGTCAATTCACCGGGAGCTTTGGGCGGCGTAGGTGCTACCACAGGTCTTCCGCCGGCTCTGACATTGGGATGCGGAGCAGTGGGAAAGACAGCGACATCGGATAATGTAAGCCCTCTCAACCTTATCAATATCAGGAGAGTGGCATACGGAATCAGGGAGCTTTCGGAGCTCAGGGGAGAAAAGCCGGAGGAAAAGGGCAGGGAAGAAATCTGCCGGAAAACAGCCTCCATGCTCACACCTGAGGATATCGAAAGGATAACAAGGGCAGTTATAGCAAAATTAAAATAAAATATAAAACAAAGTCATAGGAGGAGAAAGATATGGCTAACTTACAGGCACTGGGAATGGTGGAAACAAAAGGACTGGTAGGATCAATCGAGGCAGCCGATGCAATGGTAAAGGCAGCAAACGTAAGACTTATCGGTAAGGTACATGTAGGCGGCGGACTGG
>JAZURI010000010.1:0-147725 GCA_045606105.1 Spirochaetia bacterium
GCTTTTCCGTTTTATCAGTTTTAACTTTTTATGTCAATAACTTTTTAAAACTTTTTTTAAATCAGTCCAGGTCTCGTAACCCGGAGATCATCTACATGTTGCTGCTGTCTCTCGACTGCCTTGACAACTTACTACTTCCGCCCTTTTTTGTCAACTGCTTTTTTAAAAAATTTTTTCTCAACTTTTTTTGAAGATGGATTTCTTCATATATATTAAATAGTCGAGCAGTGACACAAGTGACGCAATTCCTGCCAGGATAAAGAGAACCAGTGTTACAGAGCGCAAAGCATCAATAATTTCGGAAAAAATACCGAGACGCTCTATGGAAACGAAGATAAGTCCTCCGATACCGGCAAAAGCATATGCCCAGGCCTTGAGCTTACCGCCCATTCTGGCACCCATGGCAATACCCTTCTTCATCACAAGTATCCTGAAAAAAAGAATGGAAATTTCTCTGTAGATAATTATCGCAAACACCCATACCGGCATGATTCCCAGCCCCACAAAGCAGAGAAAGTATGTAAGACGGCTGAAAACATCGGCAAAAGGGTCGAAAAGCTTGCCGAAATCTGAAACCTGGTTCGAAGCGCGGGCTGCCATTCCGTCAAAAAGGTCCGAGAATTCCATGATAAGGAAAATAATCCAGATCAGATATACGGATCCTGCTTCAAAAGCACCACCTGTCCATACAGGGATAAAAAAGATAATCAGAAAAACCGGTGACAGCATTATTCTGAGTGCTGTCAAAAAATTAGCTAAATTCATGGCTCAAGTATTCCCTTAATTTCATTATTAATCAAGAACATATTTCTTGTTTTTTTCCACTATTTCAACTTTAGGGAAACCATTTTCCTTGAGGAATGCCTTGAAGGTCTTCAAAGCGTCGGGATCCCCGTGAACCAGGAAAATCTTCTTCAGCGCCGAAAGGTCCATTGAACGGAGATATTCAAGCAGCTCCTGATAGTCCGCATGACCGCTGAGAGACTTGAGCTCCTTGATCTGCGCCTTTACCTCGTACATGTCACCGAAGATCTTTACAGGAGACTGACCGTCCCTGATTTTTCTTCCCAATGTATACTCTGCCATATATCCTACCAGCAGCAGTGTATTCTTGGAATCTCCGATATTGTTGATGAGATGATGGAGAATACGGCCCGATTCACACATTCCGGAAGCTGAAATTATGATGCATGGCTTGCCGAAGGTGTTTATTTCCTTTGATTCCTCGGCACTGTCGGTATATCTTACTTCGTTGAAACCGAAAGGATTCCTGTGGTGTACAGTGAATGCCTCATGGGTCTCCTCGTCGTAACATTCCTGATGAAGCTTGTATATGGCTGTGGCATTGACCGCCATAGGACTGTCCACGAATACCGGAATCGGAGGAATAAGGTTCCTGTCCCTGAGAAGATGCAGGTAGAAAATGATTTCCTGGGTACGACCTACCGCAAAGGATGGAATAATGATATTGCCGCCCCGCTCCACAGTGTCGTTGATGACCTTGGCAAGATCCTCCATGAGAGAGTCCTTAGGGCCGTGAAGCCTGTCGCCGTATGTGCTTTCCATGATTATATATTCTGCAGGCGGTGCAGGCTGAGGGTCCTTGAGAATAGGCTCATCCTTCCGCCCCACATCTCCCGAAAAAAGGATCCTGGTGGTCTTGTCACCGTCCTTCACGGTAAAGTGAACAAGGGAAGAGCCGAGAATATGTCCGGCATCGATGAATCTGGCCTCTATTCCGTCCGCAACAATCTGCGGTCTGTTGTATGCAATGGTAACGAACTGGTTCATTACCTCCACAACATCTATATCCTTGTAAAGAGGCTGCCAGTCAAATTTTTCACCTCTCTTTGCAGCTCTCTTGCTGAGGAACATGGCATCTCCGGCCTGTATCTTGGCAGAATCCATCAATATAAGGTTGGCAAGATCCCTGGTAGCACTGGTTGAATATATGTTTCCGTAATATTTTTTCTTCGGAAGAAGTGGAAGAAGTCCGCTGTGGTCATAGTGAGCATGAGTAAGAACAACGGCTGAAAGCTCTGATGCATTGAAATCCCATTCACGGTTCTTCCGGTCGGATTCCTCACGCCGGCCCTGGTATGCACCGCAGTCGATAAGTATTTTTTTGTCATCTACCGAAAGAAAATGCTTGGAACCGGTAACCTCACCGGCAGCTCCCTTTGAAAAAAATGTTATACTCATATAAAACTCCTGTATATTTATAGGATAACACCATTTCCCGATTTTGTCACATTTATTTTCTTCTTCCCTTATTCATGAATAATTGATAATATAAAAGCAGAGGAAACCATGAACGAAGAAACAAACAAAGAAAACGACAGATTCCTGAAAACAAGAACTGTCCTTATTGCCGGAGAAATTGACAAGAAAATGTCTGAAAAGGTCATAAAGGAGCTTCTGATCCTGGAAGGGGAAGGAGATGATCCGGTAAAAGTATTCATCGATTCTCCCGGCGGAGATGTTGATGCAGCCTTTGCCATCTTTGATACCATAAGATTCATCAGGCCGAAGGTGACCGTGGTGGCTGTAGGTCTTGCCGCCAGTGCCGGTGCCCTTATACTTCTTGCAGGAGAAAAGGAAAACAGATTCGGATTCCCGAATTCACATTACATGATACACCAGCCGCTCAGCGGAATCAGGGGTGTGGCCACCGATATCCAGATTCATGCCGCAGAGCTTGAAAAAACAAGACATAAGCTGAATTCCCTTATTGCGGAGGAAACAGGAAGAGCCCTTGAACAGGTTGAAAAGGATACAGACCGGAATTACTGGCTTTCTGCTGAGGAGGCAGTGGAATACGGACTTATTTCCGGAATCATTTCAAGAAGGGAAGAACTTTTATAATTTTCTTTCCGGCAGGAAAGAAGCAGAACCCTTTATCTGCCCTTTATTACAGGCATGAAGATAAAGGAAATGACACCTGAAAGCAGACCAAGGGAGAGGCTGCTGAAAAACGGCCCCTCCGGACTTTCCGATTCTGAGCTGATAGCCATCATGCTGGGGTCGGGGATAAAAGGCAAGAATATTACAGCTTTATCCAGGGAAATTGTCAGGAAGCTCGACAAGGAAGACTACAGTGTCGACGTGGAAAGCCTGATGAAGATAAACGGACTGGGACAGGCAAAAGCCTCCGTTCTGGCCGCCGCCCTGGAATTTTCAAGAAGAATAATGCTTCCCGGATCGGGAAAAATCAGAAACCCCAAGGACATATTGAAAGCAGTCAATCACTATTCCGACAGACCTCAGGAATACTTCCTGTGCCTGTCCCTCAACGGGGCATATGAGATATCCCACATCAGGGTAGTTTCCATAGGACTTGTAAACAGGACAATGGTTCATCCCAGGGAGGTCTTTGCCCAGCCGGTACAGGACAGGGCGGCCGCCGTAATATGTGCCCACAATCATCCCAGCGGAAACACGGAACCCAGCAAGGAGGACGAGGATGTGACAAAGCTTCTGAAAAATGCGGGAAAGCTACTGGGAATAGAGCTGCTGGATCATATTATTTTTTCAACCAAGGGATATTACAGCTTTGCGGAAAACGGAAAATTGTAACGGGAAAACAGCCTGATGAAAAAACCTACCAGAATCGCCGCCAGCAGGGTACCCTCCCTGATGCCGACAACTCCGTGAAGAAAGCAGAGAGAGCAAACCAGTGCCAGAAGGGAAACGGAGCAGTCGAAACAGATTTTCACCGTTCCGAAAACAAGCCTGTACTCATCAGCCACAACCTTGATGAATGCATCTCCGGGAAGAAGTGTTATATCGGCCCTGATCTGAAGCCATACACCCACCGCCAGGACAAAGCAACCGAAAACAGTTTCCAGGAGCTTAAGGATATAGCTCTGCGGGATAAAGAAGCCGGTAAGCCACACACCCAGGTCTATGCAGAGACCGAAAACCACCAGCATGGGAAGCTGTATAATCTGAAAAGCTCTGAAACGACGCTTCAGGATAGCAATCTGCCCCAGAAAGAATACAATGTTTATAATGATGGTTGCTGCTCCGAAGCTCCAGGGAATAATGAAGGTAGTAACATAAGGGAGGCTTGAGATGGGAGAGGTTCCCAGCCCCGGCGTACTTCCCATGGCCACACCTAACCCGGCCAGAAGAAGGCCTATACAAAAAAGAAGCAATCGTTTCATCAGATTCCCAAAATCATTTCAGCAGTTTCAATACATTTGCTACCGTATAACCGATATTTTCCTCGCTGAAGTTCCTGCTTACGGAAAAATCCTGAGGAAGCCTGTTGATAGGGAAAACAGCAGTGACACCCATTCCGTAGATATCCTGTATCTCACGGTCCTTCACACCGCCCACCAAGGCAATTACCCTGCGCTTCTGCAGAGATGCCCTTGCTGCGATTCCTGCTATAACCTTTCCTCCCAGACTCTGACTGTCCAGCAGTCCTTCCCCGGTTATAATATAATCGGCATCTGATATGATTTTATCAAAACCCACAACTTCAAGCAATATACCGATTCCTGATTCAAGCCTCGAACCCAGGAAGGCAACCATACCGGCACCCATGGCACCGGCCGCCCCGGATCCCGGAATCCTGCCGATATCTCTCCCTGCCGCCGCCGACAGAACGGAATCCAGATGAACAAGCCCCCGGTCCAGAAGCTCTGTCATTTCCGGCCCGGCCCCTTTCTGCGGAGCAAAAACATAGGCTGCACCCTTTTTTCCGTGCATCGGGTTCTCTATATCGCACATGGTAATTATTTCAATGTTTTCAAGAACGGGATTGAGCCGGCTGAAATCAACCGATGCTATCCGGGAAAGATTTTTTCCCACAGGGACAAATTCCTTTCCGTCATGATCGATAAAACGGATACCCAGGGCTGCAGCCATTCCGCATCCGCCGTCGTTGGTTGCCGAACCTCCCAGCCCGACTATTATCTTACGGACTCCCAGAGCGGCTGCATGGGCAATAAGCTGTCCCACCCCGAAGGTGGTGGTTTCTGCCGGATTCTTACGTCCCTCTGCCAGAGGAAGCCCGGCACAGGCAGCCATCTCTATTACGGCCGTGGTACCGTCGGACAGTATTCCGTACCGGCATTCCATATCCTCAAAAAAAGGGCCTTTTACCGATGTACTGACCTTGGTTCCGCCCACAGCCTCAAGAAAGGCATCAACAGTTCCCTCGCCGCCGTCAGCCACAGGGATGGAAACAGTAACCGCCTCCGGAAACTCCTTTTTTATTTCAGCTTCGATAACGGAGCAGACCCGCGATGAACTGACAGTCCCCTTGAAGGAATCGGGAATAAGAACAAATTTCATGGTATACTATCCTTTTACAATAACAGAAACTCCGTCCGGTATCACCGTAACGGAATAATCCCTGCTGTTTACAATTTCTATTGCGGCAGTCATAGCCTCTTCCACATTTTTAGCCGGAATCATATGCATATCCCTTACAACTGCTTCATCACATTCCGAAACAAATATAACCGTGGCTTTCATCAGTACCCTGGCAAAAATCTGGGACTGCCATTGGTCTGCAGCTGTTTTTTCCGGCGGGCAGGCAGCAAAAGTTTCCATTATATGCTCCAGAGACTTATCATCCCTGAATGTTTTATAAAACCCTTTTCCGCCATGACCATCCGCAGATGCCGCTACCATGATTATAACACCGTTTTTCCTTACCGTTGCCTCTGCTGCAGTCATCCCCTTTACAGCCTGATAAATATTCTGATCCATGGGATAACCGCCGTTTGTTGAAACAACAATATCTGCAGGAACTGCATCTACCATGCACCTTTCCTTTAGAAATTCACGCCCGGCTCTGTGAGCCTCTTCGTAGTTGCCGGCAACGGCATATACCGGCTTATGCTCAGAATTTATAACAACATTTACGACAAATGCAAGCTTTGCCCGACCTGCAGCATACAACATATCCACATGTACAGGATTGTTCTCCGTAATTCCTGTCCTGGCACAAGGAGATGCAATAAAAGAGTAATTATGATTATAGACTACTGTTTCACGGCCTGCTATTCCGGGCAGAACACTCTTCCGTCCTCCTGAAAAACCGGCAAAGAAGTGTGGCTCAATAAACCCCTCCGAAACAAGGAGATCTGCCTCTGCAGCCAGTCTGTTTATTATTAATCTGCCACCGGACGGAAGAATTCCGATATATGCAAGATTTTCTTCATCGTCACAGTCATGAATAACGATTTTTTCCTTTTTCATTATTTCAGAGCCGAACTTCTCTTCCAGTTCTTCCATAGTGGTGGCACGATGAAGGCCTGTAGCTATGAGGATGGTAATATCGGCATCCGGATTTCCGCGTCTGATTTCATCAAGCATAAGAGGCATTATTATACGGCTCGGCACCGGTCTGGTATGATCTGAAGCTATAATGACAATTCTTTTTTTTCCTTCGGACAACTTGCAGAGATGTTCCGAACCTACAGGATTTTCAAGAGCCTTCTTTACAAGCTCCGTTCCTTCGCATTCAGGCACATATTCATTAAGCCCTGACCTGAGAACTCCGGCTATATGATTTTCAGGTAAATTAAATTCCAGATGGCCTCTGCCATAGGGAACAGTAAATTTTTTCATGGTATTTCTCCGTTTTCAGGCATCTACCAGACCGATATGGATGGCATATTTTATCAGCTCCACCATGTTGCGGCAGTTCAGCTTCTGCATGATGTTGGTCCTGTGGTTTATTGCAGTTTTCACGCTTATGCAAAGCTCTGCGGCGATATCCTTTATATCCTGCCCTTCAGCCAGCATCCTGAGAACCTCCTGCTCCCTGAGAGTAAGCGTATCATAGGAGTTGCTGTCAGGAATAAGGATATCGGGAGATTCCGGCGACAGGAGAGTTGAAATAACTTTGCCGCTTATTTTGCTGTCAACATAGGTCTCGCCGTTTATAACCTTCTGTATGCCGTTTATTATACTGTCCATGTCGGCTTCCTTGAGGATATACCCCTTGGCCCCTGCCTTCAGGGATTCCGTAATATATATTACCTTGGAATACATGGAAAGCATGACAATCCTGGTATCCGGAAGCTTGTTCATGATTTTTTTTGTCAGGTCTATTCCTGAGGTTCCGCATAGTGAAATATCCATTACTATAAGCTCAGGAGTATAACGAAGTGCCATTTCAAGACCTTCATCACTGGTTCCTGCTTCATAGATATTTTCAGCCATGAATCTGGAATGCAGCAGATTCTTTATACTTGCCCTTACTGCCGGATGGTCATCGACCAACAATACTGCCTTCATCATAAATTTTCACCTCGGTATGGTATTCTAACACTTATTTTTGTTCCCTTTCCCACCACAGAAGATATTTTTATGGTTCCATCGTAGATTTTTACCCTTTCCCGCATACCAAACATACCGATGTGAGAACGGGAAGGATCCAGAACCAGACGGTTTTCAGGAATGCCCTTGCCGTTATCCTCCACCGTAAACATGATATAAGGATGGGAATATACAAGCTTTATGCTGACTGTATCGGCTTCTGCATATTTTACTATATTGTTCAGGCTTTCCTGAATAATCCGGAAAAAATTTATCCTCATATCCTCCGGCATTACTATTTTATTCATTCCTGCCGCAGAAAAATTCAACCTGTGTGCAGGACACAGAAACTCCGCGGCATAGGCTTTTATTACATTTACAAAGGCTTCTCCTGAGTTATCAGATGTGATAAACGGTATAAGGTTAAAGGAAATATCTCTTGAGGTATCTATAAGCGTATTCATTTCTCTGATAATATACCGCTGCTCCTCTCCGCCGAGCTTCTGCTCCGCGTATTTCAGTACATCCCGGAGTCTGTGTACTATACAATCGTGGATATCCAGCGCAATTCTTTTTCTTTCCGAATCCCTGATCTTAAAAAGAGTCCGGGTCATCTTCTGGTTTTCCTCCTCTTCCGAAAGCTTCTGCTCTATCTTGAAATTACGATAGAGTGCAAAAGTAAAAAGAATCATGAGAACTATTACAACCAGATATGATATTATCATGCTTTGATGCTGCTGCCTGATATTTGCCTTGAGGGAAAGATGCTTCAGAACCTCAAAGAACCGGTCCATTTCCTGGGTATCGCGGGCCATCCACATTATCAAAGTGGAAAACTCATCAAGGCTTTTTTCATGCTGAAGAATAAAGGCCAGCTGATACTGCACCTTCTGCCAGTTATAAACAAGACATTGACGGATATGCCTGATATGCGGATAGTATTTCTCCATCTCCACAAAGACCTTATCATCAATATTAACCATAGAGGAATCAAAAACCTCGAAGCTGTTGAGCAGACGATCCCTGCTGAAGCCCCGTTTCGGAGTTTCGGAAGCAAGATATGACAGCACCTCGGAACGGAGAACCAGCCAGTTGTCATACATTTCATTTATCTGGGTGTTTTTTTTGAGAAAATTTTTACCCGAATCCGAGAAATAAATTATAGTAAGAACGATGGTGCATAGAATGAGTACTTCTGTCAGAAAAAAAAGCTTGGTCTTTTTTGATATTTTCTCTGCCATAATGCAATTCTACCGCAAATGTTCAGAAAAGAAAACCTTGCACCCCGGCAAAAAACCAAGGTACAAGGAAATATTCAGGGGATGATGAACGTTACCTACACCATCTGTATGCTGAAACTGCAAGCACCTTTATGCTTTTGATATAATCTTCTATATCTATGCACTCATCGGTTCTGTGCGCCATAGCCAGGTTACCCGGCCCGTAAATGATTGTCGGGATTCCACCCTGATTACCCAGATGCCTTGCATCACAGCCTCCGGCAAGACGCGAATAAGCTACATCTTTTCCAAGGGTATCTGTAATAGCACCTGCGACTGTATCGCTGATTTCCCGTTTGTCATCAGGAAGAAGATAAGCATCATCATAATGCTGGAATTTCAGCACCGGAGGATTCTGCTTCAGCCATGGGTCATTGATACCCATAACCGCCTCTTTCAGCATGTTTTTTACATTATTGATTCCCTCTTTTCCTGTTCCCAGATATGGTGAAAAATATGCTACTCCGTTGATAACACATTCTGCCGCAGTTGCTGTAGAATATGTACCACCATGCATTTTTCCCACACAGAGAGACATCAATGTCTGCTCCTTGTTAAGTCCTTCTTCCAGACTGATAAGACTGTTTACCACAAGAGCTGCCTTTTCTATGGCACTTACTCCGAACATTTTCATGTTCTGCCATCTGGAGCCGGCATGGGTTTCATGCCCCTTAACCCGGACTTCCCAGTAAACACCTCCGCCGTTACCGTCAAGAATGATGTTTGCTCCTGATCCTGAAGGTTCTGTAACAATAGCTGCATCTGCCTTATAGCCTTCTGCAACCACGCCCAGAGCACCGGCTCCTGCATGCTCCTCATTGACAACAGACTGACACATCAGGTCGCCGGACAGTGGAATACCTAGCTTTACCAATGTTTCTGCGGCTCCTATCATTGCGGCAATACCACCCTTCATGTCTACGGAACCCCGTCCGTACATACTGCCGTCAATAATTTTTCCTCCGAAAGGGTCCTGAGACCACTTACTTTCGTCTCCGACAGGTACTGTATCTATATGACCGTTGATAATGAGGGATTTACCCTGACCTTTTCCCTTAATAAAGGCCACAACATTCGGTCTGTCCTTATAGGTTTTCAGCCTGTCGTAAGGAGAAGCCATAAGCTGCTCGTAAGTGAACCTGTCCTCTGTCATGAGAGGCATGTCCAGCCCTTCTTCTCCTATGGAAGGAACCTGGGCAACATCAGGAAACATTTCAAACATTTTCTTTACATCGGGTTCTGAAAATTTAACATCAAACCCAAGCTTACGGAATCTGTCTGCCACATACTCCTGGGCATCCTTTTCATAGCCGGTAATACTTGGAATCCTTACAAGATCCTGAAGCATACCGATCATTGCTTCCCTGTTGGAATCAACATAATCAATAATTTTCTGTTCTACATTGTCCATCATGCTGTCCTTTTTTCCTTTTTAAACCTCATTACATGGAGAACAACTCCAAGCACTGTAAGACCCAGCATCACCAGGAATGCCGGATTTCCGCCGCCCACGATAAAGAAAGATACCGGAACCAGGAGGAAAATCAGGATTTCAACCAATGAGAGCTTTGTAAGCCAGAAGCGCTGAGGTATAATAATTACAGGGAACATGAAAATAAAGAATTCTACTGTATCCCTTATTACATCAAGAATAGGTGCATTGAACAGAAGTCCCGGCCAGAATACGAACATGAACGGCAGAACGTAAATGAACGGAGCTAAAGTCATTGATGTCACACCAACCTTAAGCGGATTAGCACCGGCAATACCTGCACCGACATATGCCGAAAGACATACAGGCGGGGTAATGGCTGAGAGAATTGCAAAGTAGAATACAAACAGATGAGCTGCAACAAGAGGAGCACCCAGCTGAACGAGAGCAGGAACACCGAGAGCTGCAAGAACAATGTATGCTGCCAGTGTAGGAAGACCCATTCCGAGGATTACACACATGAGAGCTGTGAATAAAAGTCCTATGAGCAGGTTACCGTTGGCAACTGTAAGAATTCCGTATGCAAGACGCTCACCGAAACCGGTAAGAGACATGATACCTACGATCAGGCCGCATCCGGCACAGGATGTGGTGATAGGAATCATGATTTTTGAAGCAAGAGCCATTGCTTTCAGTATTTTTTTAAATCCGACCCTTTTTTCCTTGAAAGGAAGATAGCTGACTACAAGTGCAACTATCGAAATCATTACCGCATACTGTGTACTGAACTGAAGAGCAAGAAGGATTACAAGACAAGTAATCGGAATAAGAAGAGGAATGATTTTCTTTGTGGATTTCTTAAGATCAGGAAGTTCTGATTTAGGAAGTCCTGTCATTCCGGCCTTGCGGCTTCTTACATCTACAACAACAAACATACAGATGAAGTAAAGAACGGAAGGAATAAATGCAGCTATACAGATTGCCCAGTAGGTGTTTCCTGTATATTCTGCAATAACGAAAGCAGCAGCACCCATAATCGGAGGCATGAACTGTCCAGCTGTGGAAGCACAGGCCTCGATAGCGGCTGCAACATGCCGCTTGAATCCCATGGAAATCATCAACGGAATAGTAACAGAACCTGTGGTTGCTACATTACCGCTGGAGCTTCCTGACAACATTCCCATAAAACCGCTGGAAACAACCGCCACCTTTGCCGGTCCGCCGGTAAGATGACCTGCAAGAGCTTTGGAAAAGTCCATGAACAGGTTGGTTGCGTTTGAGATTTTCAGGAATGAAGCAAACAGCATGAAGAATACAATCTGTGTACATCCTGTGGACATAAGGTCTCCGAGCATACCCTCTGTTCCGATAACAAGCTGAGTTACCAGATCAGATGGGGCAAAGCCTACATGGGCAAATGCACGAGGCATATAAGGGCCCAGGAAACAATATGCAAGAAATATACCGCCTATAATTGACATTGCAAGACCTATTGTTCTCCTGATTGCCTCAAAAGTAAGAGCAAGAAAACAAAATGTAAATATTACTTCATAGGTCTGAGGTTCCGGATAAATATATAACGGAACCCATCTCAGTCTGGCCCATACACAGATTGCAATAATCAATGTAATGAGCGACAGATTGAACACCGTTTCTATTTTAGCATTTTTAAAGAACCCGGATGGATACACCATAAAAACAATAGTGTACATAAGCATGATATGTACCGGTCTTTGGATTGCCGGCGGAAAAGCGAAGGCAAAAATCTCAAAAACCGGAATACCGATAGCTATTACACCAATTACAAAAAGGAACTTTTTAATCCAATCGTGTTTAAAGAATGCAGTCACGCCCTTGAAATCGTCATCATCATAGATGTTGATTCCATTTTCTTTTTCGAGCTCTTCTAGTTCAGCTTTGTTGAATTTTTTAGCTTCGGCCATTGACTACTCCGTTTTTATTTAATGATTCCTTTTTCCTTGAAATATTTAAGAGCACCTGGATGCATAGGAATAGGAAGACCGCTCTGTGGATCAGCTCTGTTTATCCATGGAACGTTACTTGGCATAGCATCTTCGAGGAAGTCCCAGTTTTCCCACCAAACTTTTGTAAACTCATAAGCCTGCTCTTCAGGAAGTGAATCAAGACACATTATGAAATATGTACTCTGGAACTGCTGTGCATCTGCAACACCGAATTCTGATCCGAAAATAGTAGAAGAGTAGTAAGGAAACTTTTCAATAAATTTCTTTGCAAGGGCATCGTCTGTAGGGAGGAATTTAACCTTTCTTGAAGTTGTGATTTCCTTAAGTTTTGAATGACCGTGTCCGAATGCATATACGAGACAATCTGCCTGACCGTCAATAAACATTCTGGTTGCATCATTTTTCATGATTCTGTAAATACGGGAATTCTGCTCGTTTACACCTGCCCAGCTAAGAAGTTCAAGGAAAGCTTCTCCGTCCGGTTCACCTTCTGCGAAAGTTGCAATACTTTTTCCCTTAAGATCTGCAAGTGTATTGATTCCTGAATCTTCATTTACTACGATATTGAATACTCCCGGCCACAGACCGAAAAGAATTCTTACATTATGAGGCTTATCCCAAGGTTCATTACCTTCCAGAGCACCCCATGCACCCAATGGTTCACCAAGTGCCAGCTGAGCCTTTCCGTCAGCCATAGCCTTGATACTTTCATTTGTAAGTCCCGGAGAAGCACTGTTCATTGCGATAAAATTTGTATTATCGGAAATAAGCTTGGCAAATGCTGCACCGCAGGCATACCATGAGCCACCGATTGAGGATGATTTGATAACTACAAATTCTTTGTCTTTCTTTGCACCGTCGCCTTCCGACTGTCCACCGGCAAAACAGATTCCGGCAGAAAGGAAGATACATAAAGCTACCATTAAAATTCTTTTCATACTTTTTCTCCTTATAGTTTTTTTTATTTTAAAATCGATTTTTTAAAACCGTAAATGGGATATTTTCCTATTTGCCGGCCCAATCCAACATTTTTTCCTACCTTAAATATTTTTCATAAAACTATGTAATTGTTTTAACGAAAATGATACAATCCATAATATGGATGATAAAAAAGTAGTTATAATCAATGGGTTCACCCGTGACGAAACCATTGCCATCATGCGAGCTGTAAAGGATGCCATTACCTGTCCCGACCGGGTGGCCTTCTGCATGGGAAATGAAAACAACCGTGAATGGAGAGTAAAGGACCTCATAAACGAGGTGGTGGAAGAACATAACAGAATGACCCGCAGGAGCTGATTTCCGCATGACAGATTGGTTGGTCCGATTTTTCATCAAAGATACCTCAGACAGAACCGCTTTCGGCAAACTGGCCGGATTTGTCGGCATTGTGTGCAATGTCATACTCTTTGCAGGCAAGCTGCTTGCCGGTATCATAACAGGAAGTATAGCCATTCTGGCAGATGCGGCAAACAACCTGTCCGATGCCTCTGCAAACGTGGTCAGCCTTATAGGCTTCAGGCTTGCGGCAAAACCACCGGACCGGAAACACCCGTACGGTTATGCAAGATACGAATATCTGGCAGGGCTTACTGTTTCGGTAATGATTCTTGCCATCGGAATTTCATTGGGAAAGGAATCCATTCTCAAGCTTATCCATCCGGAGGAAATAGTTTTTGATTATCTTTCCGTGGGAATCCTGGCCTCTTCCATACTGGTGAAGCTCTGGCTCAGCCATTTCAATGCCGTACTGGGGAAAAGAATCGATTCCGACACGCTGAAAGCTACCGCAGCCGACAGCAGGAATGATGTGATAAGCACAGCCGCCGTCCTTATCAGCATGTTTATCGGCCACCTGACCGGCTTTGTTTATACCGACGGAATAATGGGTATCTGTGTTGCGGCCTTCATTTTATACAGCGGTATAGAGCTGGTAAAGGAAACCTTGTCGCCGCTTCTGGGAGAAAGCCCTTCAGAGGAGCTGGTTCAGAATATAGAAAAGAAGATTCTTTCTTATCCGGGAGTCCTGGGAGTCCACGACCTGATGGTTCACGATTACGGACCGGGACATCAGTTTGCCTCCTTCCATCTGGAAATGCCGGCTGAAACCGATGTCATGATCAGCCATGACCTTATCGATAATATTGAGGATGATTTCTATAAGAATGACGGAATCCTGGTTTCCATCCATTTTGACCCGATAATTACTGCAGACAGCAGAATCGGGGAGCTGAGACTGAAGGTGGCAGGATTGATAAAGGCCCTGAATGCCGATTTTTCAATCCACGATTTCAGGATAGTTGAGGGACCTACCCATACCAATGTCCTTTTCGACCTGGTAATTCCGGCCGATTACAGGGAAAGCAAGGATGACCTTACAGTTCTTGTCGAAGATATAGTAAAGGGAATTGACAGCAGATTCATTCCCAAGATCAAGATTGATCAGAGCTTTACATAGGAGAACGAATGAACAACAAGATAAGCAGACTTGGATTTTTGTTTGTAGCTGTAGGATTTGTCTGTATTCTCAGCTTTGTGCTGCACCACAACTTTACAGGCGACCAGATAGAATACCTGATCAACCTGGGAATGTTTTCCATGGTTACCGGGCTGCTGATCCTGGCCTGCTGCTACGTGATATATGCATTTCAGAGAGTCTTCGGCAGATGGCTTAAAAAATAGTTACCGCCTGAACAGACGGTCTGCAGGATTTATCCTGAAGCGGACCATGAAATAGATATATGCAAACGCAAAGCCTGCAAGATGTGTCATATGGGCAACGCCGCTGTTCCTGCCGCTCATGTGGGACAGAATCTCGATAACCGTGTATCCCAGCACCAGAAAAGGGGCTTTAACCGGCAAAACACCCATGATGTATATTACTGACCCCGGATAGATTACGGCATAGGCAAGAAGAACCGCAAAAACCGAACCTGATGCTCCGAGAAGAAAAACCCGGTAATATCCTGTATTTATGTAGATAAGATAAGAAAAAATCCCTGCAAGGATTCCGCAGACCATATAGAAAAGGAGAAATTCCCTGCTTCCCATGGATCTTTCAACCTGTGTACCGAAAAAATAAAGACCCAGCATATTGAAGAAAATATGATTCATGCTTCCGTGGACAAACATATAGGTCACGAACTGCCAGTACATGCCGTGATGAGAAACATTCAAGGGATTCATGGCCAGATAGGACATAAGCTCCCGGTTCATCTGTGTCATCATGAAAATCACTGCATTGACGACAATTATATACAGACATACATTGCTGTAGGAATATTTCATTCTTCTGGTAAGAAGGTTCTTCATTTCTGTCCCCCGCCGGCCTGTTTAAGGAATGTATCGAAAATATAGCCGATAAGCTCAGCTGCTTCACAGGCTCTGCAGCCCGATAATATATCATATTTGCTTTTTTCCAGAATTGCAAATGCCTTTCGGCGGGCCATGGCTACTGCACCGGAGGAATCCAGCATGGAGATAGCCTCCTCTATGGCATCGCCGCTTTTTTCTATACCGTTGGCAGCCGCGTATTCAAAGATTCTTTCAAGACGGACCGTATCTCCCCCAAGAGAGGCAAAAAGAATAACCGGAAGACTCTTCTTTCCCTCAACAATATCATCTCCCCGCTTCTTTCCCGGATTGCCGGTAACCAGGTTGGTAACATCGTCCAGAATCTGAAAGCCCACTCCCATGGCTTCGCAGGCCTTTCCCATGGAGGCAGCCACGGAATCGGAAGCACCTCCGGCCAGAGAACCAAGCTCCCCCGAAAGATGGGAAAGACCGCCTGTCTTGAAGCTGCACATGGCCATATATTCCTTTTCTGACGGAATATATCCCTTGTCATTGTGCCACTGGATGTCAAGCCCCTGCCCTATGTGCAGCCGGCTCATGCATTCGGAATAGCATCTGTAGGCCTTCAGCTTTATGTCATCGGAAAAACTGCTGCTGTCTATGAGGATATGCGGAAGAAAATAGAGAAAATTGGCAGTATTTACAGCCATGTCGGTTCCGTAGATAAGATGAACTGCGGGAGCACCCCGTCTGAAATCAGAGGAATCCTCAATATCGTCCACAATCAAAGTCCCGTTATGAGGAAGCTCCACCAGCGGAGTCAGTGCCAGAATATCGTTATCGTCCCTGTACAGCTGATAAAAAAGCATCATGAGAACGGGACGCCATCTCTTTCCCCCTCTTGAAAGGAGATCAAGAGCAGGCTTGTTTATCCTGTCCAGAAAAGAATCGGGCACCTCAGTATCCCCCACCAGGGCCTTTTTCCATTCATTGTTTACTTTTTCGGGAAGAACTCTCTGTAAATATTTTTCAACTTCTGCTAATCTAATGCTATACTTTTCTTTCATCATGTATAATTTAATAAAGAAAGGGGATTTAATTCAAGATGGCAAAAAAAGGAACCTGGGACGACGATTTTTACACAAAGAAGGCACAGAAGGAGGGGTATCCTGCCCGTTCCGTATACAAGCTTCAGGAAATTCAGGCAAAATTCAATGTACTGAAGAAAGGGAGCCGGGTTCTGGATGTAGGTGCGGCACCGGGAAGCTGGACCCTGTATGTAATGAAAATGCTGGGCAACGAGGGTTTTCTTTCATCTATTGACCTTAAACCCCTTGCTGTCGAAATAAAAAATTCCAATTTCTTTTTTGTTCAGGGAGATGCCTTTGATCAGGAGAACATAAGGCTTCTGGCAGAAAAGGGTCCCTATGATACGGTACTCAGCGATGCGGCCCCTTCCACCACAGGCAACAAGATTGTGGATACAGAACGTTCGATACAGCTGATTGAGTCTATATACAATACGGCACTTCAGGTTCTGGCTCCGGGAGGAAGCTTTGTATTCAAGATGTTTCAGGGAGGCAAGGAGAAGGAACTGCTTGCAGACATGAAAAAGCATTTCAACTCTGTAAAGATTCTGAAGCCTCAGGCCACAAGACAGAATTCCTTTGAGACCTTCGTGGTGGGACAGGGAAGAAAATAATCAGGTTCTGCGGTTCCGGTCCCGGACAACATTGCCCAGACCTATGGCAAGCGCAGCGGCAGCACCGATGGATGCAATGGTTTTAACCACATCCCTCACTTGCTTTGAATCCCGTTCCCCGTATCTGCACCAATGGGCAAAATGCTCGCAGTTATTGAAAACAAGATCGTACTCTCCCCTGCCGCGGCCCACGCGGGATCTGGCTCTGCGTACCACCTCATCGGGAGCAAATGGAGAAACCCTGCCGGTATACTCAACAGAAAGATCGGCCCCTTTCAGGAACTCAGCCAGGGAAGTTTCCACAATTTCAGCTCTTGAAGCATCAAGCTCGTTTCCGCCCAAAGCGGCAAAGTGGACAACCCTTCCGTTACCGACATAGATACCGTAATGTTTATAAAGCCCTCTGGATGCAAAGACTACATCACCGGGCAATGGCTGCTTTTCAATCAGTTCTTTCATAATTCCAATATAGTCAAACTTTTACAGGAAGGCAAATAAAAAAGGTGCCGTTGCCGACACCCTTTTCAGATTTAAGTTTAAAAATCCTGTAATCAGATAAGTCCCAGACCCTTCATTGCTGCATCCATAGCCTGCTTGCTGGCATCTGACATAGGGCAGAGAGGAAGTCTGTATGCTTCCTGGATCATGCCGGCCTTTGCCATTGCATACTTGATAGGTACAGGGTTTGTTTCGATGAATTCTGCTCTGAAGAAAGGAAGAAGTTCGTACTGGAGTCTCTTGGCTTCTGCCATATTTCCCTCCAGGGCTGCATTGCAGAGAGCGTTCATTTCCTTAGGAATGATGTTACTTGCAACAGACACGATTCCCTTTCCTCCCATTGCAATAAGGAGGTATCCCAGGTTGTCGTCTCCGGAGAGTACTTCGAAGCCTTCCGGTTTTGCGGCAATAAGGTTCATCATCTGGTTAACATCACCGCTGGCCTCTTTTACTGCCTGAATGTTAGGATGCTGAGCAAGGCGGAGCATTGTTGCATTATCAATGTTCTTTCCTGTTCTTCCCGGAATGTTATAAACCATCATAGGAAGATCAACTGCATCTGCGATTGTCATGAAATGGCGGTAGAAGCCTTCCATGCTTGGCTTGTTATAGTAAGGAGCTACCTGAAGGGATGCATCAACGCCGTAATCTTTGGCAATTTTTGTCATCCTGAGTGCTTCCTCTGTGGCGTTGGAACCTGTTCCTGCCACGATCTGAACCTTTCCCTTAGCCTGTTTAGCTACAAATTCAATAATCTTGAGGTGATCCTCGTGAATGATTGTAGGGCTTTCACCTGTTGTTCCCATAGGTGCGATACCTGCAACCCCTGATTCAATCTGCATGTCTACCAGATTCTTTAATGCACCCCAGTCAATTGAACCATCCATATTGAACGGTGTCACAAGGGCTGTGTATATTCCTTCGAATTTCATTTTGTATATCCTCTTATGCTAAAGTTTCTTTTATAAAATCATCCACACTTAAAAAGCCGTGCTTGTCCTTAACCCATTCTGCTGCCATTACCGCACCCAGGGCAAATCCGCTTCTGCTGCGGGCACTGTGGGTAATCTCGATGGTGTCTGCCAATGAATCCAGATATACGGTATGGATTCCCGGAATCTCTCCCCCTCTTGTGGAGGATACGTGAAGCTCATGATCTTCAATCCGTCTGTCCAGACACTGGGTTACAATTTCTGTCTTTCTGTTGTTGGCTGCCAGAATCTTTTCGGCCAGTGTAATGGCTGTTCCTGAAGGAGAGTCCTTCTTTCTCTTATGATGAAGCTCGTGTACCAGAATATCGTATTCAGGTACTGCATTTATCATGGCGGAAGCATAAGCTGCTATCTTGAACAGCATGTGGGCGCCGATGGAGAAGTTTGATCCCCATACAAAGCCGATTCCCGATTTCTCGATCATCTCCCTGATCTGATCACGCTTGTCTTCCCAGCCTGTGGTACCGAAAACAACGGGAGTATTTCCCTTGGCATAGGCCTCACAGTTTTTAAGAACTGCTGCCGGCGATGAGAAGTCAATAACCACATCTGCATCTGCCAGTACAGCAGCTGATATCTCCTTATGGGCACCTTCTACGACAGGATCAACAATTCCTGCCAATGTATGTCCCCTGGAAATAAGGATTTTTTCAATCTCCTTACCCATGGAACCGTAACCTGATAATAAAATCTTCATGAGAATACTATATTATTTAAGAATCCTAAAGTCAATGTCATCAACAGGATTAAGACCAAGCTCAGCTGCAATAACAGGAACACCCTCTTTTTCGAAAGTTCCCGCAATTTTCTGCTGCATATCCTGATCCTTGACCAGGGCTACCATATAGCCGCCTCTTCCGCCGCCGGTAAGCTTGGCACCGTATGCACCCATCTTGATTGAGCGGTCGCAGAGCTCGATAAGCCTTTCGTGGCTCATGTTAAGCTCGATAAGAAGCTGATGGTTTGCAGTCATGATTTCACCTACTGCCTCGTAGTCTCCGGCCTCAAGGGCAACACGGAGCATGTGGACCTGTTCTGCAGTCTTGTTGAGACGCTTGTAGAAGAAGGAGGCATCCTTTTTGATGAGAGCCTCGATTTCGGCATCCATGAGAGCTGTATCATAGGTAACGCCGCTGTTGGCAAGAACCACATAAACCGGCTTTGCAGGTCTGATTCTTTCGTACATTTTCTTTCCGTCGCGGATCTGATACATCATGATACCGCCGAAGGATGAAGCTGTATTGTCAACACCGCTTGGTTCTCCGTGATATGGGAACTCGCCCTGGTAACCGATGAAGTTCTGTTCAACGATATCCATTCCAAGCTTGAACTCATCATTGCAGGCTCTTCCGAAGGATACGCTGATTGCAGCACTGGCTCCTACGCCGCTTCCTGCCAGAAGATCTCCCCCTACAGTAATCTTCAGCGGATTCTTCTTGTAATCAATGCCCATGTGCTCAAGCATTCTTTCATAGGAAAGACGGCATTTTGCCGCTTTTTTCTGAATATATCCCGGAACTTCTGTTCTGTTGTCTTCTATAATAAGATCTGAACCCTCAGGAAGGCGTTCAACCTTGGTTTCTGTTCTGAATGGAAGTGCTGAAACAATTGCAGGCACTCCGTTAAGTACAAACTGATCTCCGATCAGAATATTTTTTCCGTATGCATATCCGATTCCCATTTTCAATCCTCCGATTTATTTATTCATAAGTTTTTTCAGAACCCTTTCGGATTCCTCGATAAGTTCTTTTTCCATACCCTGCTTTATTGTGGTGGCAGCCGCAACCCTGTGACAGGCATCGGCAAATCCGCCCAGATTGAGGGTAGCCTCAGGCAGGAATGCATTGAGACCCGGCAGCTCCTCTTCAAAAATCCGTTTGGTAACCTCTGCGGATGTTCTCATGGAAATCTTGGTCTCACCCATTTTAACGGGACCCATTCCCGGTATTTCATCAGGAATCTGCTGGTAGCCGGCCAGATATCTGTTTCTGTCCACCAGTCCGCTGTCTGCCAGCTCCTCAAGGAAAAGACCTATCATCTTCACTCCCATGGGACTGAAACGATCCTTCACATCGAACCAGACAATATGCTCTGTTTCCTGATATTCACCATTTTTTATCCTTTCAAGCTCTGCGGAAAATTTCTCATCCTTCAGCCTTGAAAGCTGCTCAATTTTTTCCTCGTCAGCCTCGTCATACCCTTCCAGAAGAAGCTTGATTCCCAGTTCCGGACCTCCGCCGTAGAAGCCGGCACCGCCGATGATGTCAAGCATGTTGTAGAGCTCAACCACATCGAACTCCTTCTTTCCCAGCCTGATGAAGAATTTTTCTTCCGTACCGGTTCCCTCTGTCCTCATTGTACCCTGCTCACAGGCCTTTTCCAGGGTCTTCCTGTTCTCGCCGTGAACCAGATTGTCCAGATAGTAGAAATCGGCAATTCCTCCCAGAGCCGCAATGTGGGCCATATCCAGGTTTTCATCGCTGATCATGCATGCAAAGTACCAGCAGACAACAGATGCGGAAATGTCCCGGTCTCCCTTCAGTCCGTAAAGGTCGGGATCCAGGTTTATTACAGATTTTGATTCCGATTTTTCAGCCTTGTGATGGTCAAGGATAACCACCAGGTTCCGGTCCTTGTTGAGCTCCCCGATCATAGGGGCAATCTTTCCGGCAAAATCGGCAAATACGATAATCTTTCCGCTGTTTTCGGAAAAGATTTTTTTCAGCACCTTCGGATATGGCTTTTCCAGGGAATAACGCTTTATGCCGTATCCCTTCCTGTCAAAGGCATTGCAGAGAATGGCCCCCGATGTCAGTCCGTCGGTATCGTTGTGATGGAGAAGTATGATTTCTGCGGAAGGATATTCCCTTACAGTCGCAACTCCCCTCTTCAGATCGTAAAAATATTTTTCAAGTACTTCCTTCATGTCAGCCCTCTTTGTTCCTGTGAGAAATGATCAGATTCACTATTGCACATACCGATGTAACGAATATGAGCAGGAATGAAATGGCATTGATTACAGGTGTAGAGCCATCCCTTACCCTCATGAACAAGGCAACCGGGAGCGGATTCTCTGCTCCGGTAAGGAACAATGTGGTGTTGAAGTTTTCGAAGGAAAGGAGGAAAGAAAGGGCAAATCCTCCCAGAATCGAAGGCCTCAGATATTTCAGCGTAATATGCCATATTACTTCAAAACGATTGGCACCCAGGTTGTAGGCTGCCTCCTCCAGGGTTCTGTCGAATTTCTTGAGACGGGCAGAAACCACCATGGCCACATAGGTTGCAATAAAGGAAAACTGTCCCAGTGCCACAAGCCAGAAGCCCGGACGGAGAAATTCCAGATCCAGCCCCAGAGCCGAATCGAAAAAGTTTGCTACCGTATTGGTAAAGGAAAGAATGGAAATACCCAGGATTACCCCCGGAATAACGATAGGGGCAATCATGAGGAAATAAAGCAGGTTCTTGAAACGGAAGTTTTCCTGTTCGAAAAGGAACGCCGCACAGGTTCCCACCGCAGTGGAGAGAATGGATACGGCTATGGCCAGACGGAAGGAAACTCCCAGAGCCCTGAGATTGATATCATCATGGAAAATTCCCACCTTTTCACCGTTTCCGAAGAACCAGTCCAGTGTAAAACCCTTCCACGGCAGGGACGGGAACATGGAGTTGTTGAAGGCAAGAATACATGTTACAAGCAGCGGAAGAAAAAGGAACACGAAATAAATTATGATGAAGCTTGTAAATGAGAATCTGTAGAATCTGGAATTAGGAAGAGATCTTATCATTTTACAACCCCCTTCAGCTGCTGACCGGTTATCTTAAGTGCCAGCCAGATTATGACGGACGACATTATAAGAAGAAGGAATCCGAAGGCCGAACCCATGTTCCAGTTGAAATAGAGGATAAACTGGTTGTAGATCTGCTGTGTGAACCAGAGGGAATTCTTTCCTCCCATGAGGTTCGGTGTGAGATAGCTTCCGAGCACCATCATGAATACTATGATACAGCCTGAAACAATACCCGGCATACAGTGCGGAATTATTATCTGTTTCCAGACCACGGCCTTTCCGGCACCCAGGTCATAGGCAGCCTCGATATAGGAATCGTCCAGGCTGTCCATAACGCCGATAATAGGAACCACCATAAAAAGAACGGAGGTGTAGACAAGACCCATTATCATGGCCGCATCGTTGTACAGCATCTCTATAGGCTGATTCCACAGTCCCAGCTTTGCCATGAAATGGTTTATGATACCGCTTTCACGGAGAATGATCATCCAGCCGTAAACCCTGATAAGCTCGCTTACCCAGAACGGAATAAGGATAAGGATGCTGAGGAAGCCTCTGGTCTTCATGCTTGCTATCTTGGTTATATAGAAAGCTACCGGAAGTCCTATCATCAGCACTATCATGGTAACAATAACGGAATACATGGCTGTTCTCAGGAAGGTATTCCAGTATATGGGCTCCTTGAAGAATTCCTTGTAGTTCTCCAGCGTAAAGCCAGGCTCATTGAGATAGGATGCCTTTGCAAAGGACATTCTGAGCAGCTCCAGATGGGGCAGCACTATGAGCAGGAAAAGCCACAGGAAAACCGGGATAAAGAATACAAGAAAGCTCCAGCTTATTTTCTTAGACCTCGTCATCATAAACCTTGGCTCCAGTTTCCTTGAAACATACAGACAGGGCAGGATCCCAGCCTATAACAATATTGTCTCCCTTCTTGATATAGTCATACTGACGGTTCTGAGGAAGGGCAACTATAAGCTCCTTTCCGCTGTCGGTTACTGTAAGAAGCTTTGAATTTCCGCCGTCAAACAGGACAGCCTTCACATATACTCCCAGACGGTTCATCTCTTCCTTCTCTGCAGGAGGATTGATGATAATGGCTTCCGGACGGGTATAAATTCCTACGGAATCTCCCGGAACACAGTCCTTTATATCCTTTACCTTGTATTTCATGCCGTTGTCATCCAGCATGAAGAAGCTTCCGCTTTCATCCTTGGCCAGCTTACCGGTGATCTTGTTGTTGTTTCCTACGAACATTGC
The DNA here is from genome assembly GCA_045606105.1 of Spirochaetia bacterium. GTDB lineage: Bacteria > Spirochaetota > Spirochaetia > CADAEX01 > CADAEX01 > CADAEX01. The sequence continues at coordinate 23,513 of JAZURI010000010.1, forward strand.
GACAAAGGAGGATGAAGGATTGTTGTACAGGTTACTCGGGGTATCGATCTGCTCAAAGCGGCCCTGGTTCATTACAGCCACATAGTCGCTCATGACCATGGCTTCGGACTGGTCGTGGGTAATATAAACGAAAGTGGTTCCCACTTCGGACTGAAGCTTCTTCAGCTCCACCTTCATATGCTCCCTGAGTTTCAGGTCCAGGGCTCCGAGAGGCTCGTCCAGAAGCAGTACGGTCGGTTCAAGAACCAGGCACCTGGCAATGGCGATACGCTGCTTCTGTCCTCCGGAAAGCTGATGTATCTTCTTGTCGGCATAATCGGGAAGTCCGACTCTTTCCAGCATGTTATGCACTTTTTTCATGACCTCAGGGGTCTTTTCTCCTCTTCGTCTGAGACCGAATGCAATATTTTCCTTTACATCCATCATAGGAAAAAGTGCAAGATGTTGAAAAACAAGATTTACAGGCCTCTTGTTGGGAGGAACGTTGCTCATGTTCTTTCCCCTGATCTCAATGGAGCCTGCGGTTGGCTCAAAGAAACCGGCTATCATTCTGAGCAGGGTTGTTTTTCCACATCCTGACGGGCCGAGAATAGAAAAGAATTTTCCATCCTCAACATCAAAGCTGACATTATCTACTGCGGTGAAATTCCCGAAATTTTTAACAACATTTTTTACCGAAAGATCTATTTCCATCTGTTCATCCACCTATTTAAAATAAGCCGGTCTGATGACCGGCTCTGCTTTTTATCAAAGTAACTTATTTAGCCGCTCTGATCTTATCAAGACACTTTCCTTCCATCTCTTCGAGTCCGGCAGGAACTGTAGGATACCAGTTCATGTTTGCCATAACTTCAGGAGTGAAGCATCTTTCAAAGTTTGCTTTTGCTTCAGGTGAATAGAACTTTACAGCATCCTTTGATGCAGTACCGTAACCTTCGGCATTTGTGAATTCTGCAGCTTTTTCAGGCTGGAGAACAAAGTTGATCCACTTGTATGCACCGTCAACATTTTCTGATTTTGAAGGAATGGAGAATGTGTCAACAAATGCCATTGAACCGCTTGCAGGTGCAACGTAGTCAATGTCCGGATTTTCCTTGTAAAGCTTCCATGCTCCCTGTTCCCAACCCTTTGCAAGCCAGATTTCGCCTGTTCTCATACCTTCGAGAAGTGCATCTCCGTTTTCCCAGTAGTTCTTGAGAACCTTCTTTCCTTCGATAAGCTTTCCGGAAACGTCATCAAGCATTGCCTGGTATGCAGCTTTGTCATCGTAAAGAGCAAACGGATCGTATCCGAGAGCAAATCCCATTGCACAGAGAATAGGTCTCTTGCATCTGTAGGAAACATGTCCTGCATACTTAGGATCCAGAAGGTCTGTATAATCCTTTGCATCCGGAGCAAACTTCTTGTTTACGATAAGACCTGATGTTCCGAATACGTGAGGTACGGAATATGACTGACCCTTGAACTCTGTGTATTTCTTTGTTGCTGCAAGGATGTTCTGGTCAAGCTGAGCCTCGTTTACCTTTGAGTAATCGATAGGCTGATAGATTCCGAACTGTTCAACCATTGCCACAACTCTGTCCTGGGAAGGCTGAGCAAGGTCAAATCCGCCGCCGCGTGTAGCTCTGAGCTTGGAAATCATTTCCTCGTTTGAGCTGTATGTAACCTCTACCTTGATTCCGTAAAGTCTTTCAAACTCTGTGATCTGTGAATCCGGTGCATAACCTGTCCAGGAAAGAAGTCTGAGAACCTTGTTCTCTTCAGCTTCAGCTTTGCCTTCACCGTTTCCTGAAGCATAAACCATTGTGCCGCACATGATAAGTACTAAAAGTACCAACAAGCTTTTTTTCATAAATACTCCTCTAAATTAAATTAGGCATATATTTTTGTTATTATAAACTGTTTTTTTCCATATTAGCAACCAAAATTTTTTTATTTTCAATAATTAATAAATTATGTATAGTAATATTTATGGAACGTTTCTCAAGAATAATAAGGCTGACCGGCGAGGAAAGCTGGAAAAAAATCAATAATTCATCGGTAACCATATTCGGGCTGGGAGCCGTGGGAGGCTGGGCCGCGGAGATGCTGGCCCGCAGCGGAGTGGCCTGTTTCAGGCTGGTGGATTTTGACAGGATTTCCGTAACCAACATCAACCGCCATGTCTGCGCCCTGGAATCCACAATGGGTCAACCCAAGGGAGAGGCTGTAAAGGCAAGGATACTGGATATAAATCCGGCGGCCCGGGTGGAGGTAATGCAGGAGTTTGCCGACAGAAGCAATTTTGCCGCCCTTCTTGACAACAATCCCGATATAGTGATAGATGCCATAGACTCCCTGGGACCGAAAATCGAGCTGCTGGATTACACCTATAAAAATTCCTTCAACGTGATTTCATCCATGGGAGCCGCCCTGAAAACCGACCTGAATGCCATCCGTACCGGCGATCTTTTTGATACCACGGTATGCCCCCTGGCAAGAAACCTGAGAAAATATCTGAGAAGAAAAGGAATACAGCATGGAATACCTTGTGTCTACTCCGTGGAGGAGCCGGATAACGGAGGTCTCATTCCGCCGGACGAGGACAACGAGGAGACCCTGAAAAGGGGGCGTCTGAGAAATTCCCTGGGAAGCTATCCCCATGTTACGGCCATGTTCGGAATAAGGATTGCAGATGAAGCAATCAAGGCTATAATAAAAAAAGTCCCTCAGAAAGGGACTTAATGATACACCCAAGAGGATTCGAACCTCTGACCTACGGCTTAGAAGGCAGTTGCTCTATCCAGCTGAGCTATGGGTGCATAACACAATTAATATATATTTCTAAAAATTTGTTGTCAAGTATCTATTGCACAACTCAGTCAAATATTCCTGCAGAAAGATATCTTTCTCCCGAATCGGGAAGAATGACAACGATATTTTTATCCCCGGCCTCCTCCTCGGCCGCTATACAGGCTGCAGCCCAGAGTGCGGCACCGGATGAGATTCCGGCAAGGATTCCTTCGGTTCCGGCCAGCTCCTTGGCTGTCCTGAAGGCAGCTTCGGCCTCAATTCCCATTATCCTGTCAGGGAGGCTTGTATCCATCAGGGCCGGAATAAAGTTGGCTCCAATTCCCTGTAGCTTGTGAGGTGCGGCCCTTCCTCCTGCCAGTAGCGGTGAATCGGCCGGCTCCACAGCCACTATTTTCAGCTCCGGGTTCTTTTCCTTCAGAAAGCGGCCTGTTCCGGTAATTGTTCCTCCGGTTCCCACTCCGGCCACCAGATAATCGACCTTACCCTCTGCCGCCTCCCAGATTTCGGGTCCTGTGGTCCTGTAATGAGCATCCGCATTGGCCGGATTTACAAACTGCCCCGGAATAAAGGCTCCCGGAACAGAGGCTGCAAGCTCCTCTGCCTTTGCCACTGCTCCGGCCATCCCCTCGGAGCCCTTGGTCAGGACAAGCTCCGCACCGTAGGCCCTGAGAAGCTTCCGCCGCTCCTCGCTCATGGTTTCAGGCATGGTCAGGATAACCCGGTAACCCTTCAGGCCGCCTATCCATGCAAGTCCTATGCCGGTATTTCCGCTGGTCGGCTCTATAATTACGGAGCCCTTTTTCAGAAGCCCCTTTTCTTCCGCATCTGCTATCATGAACAGGGCTGCACGGTCCTTGGCGCTTCCGGCAGGGTTGAAGCCTTCTACCTTGGCCAGGATATTTCCTTTCAGCCCCATTTTTTTCTTATATGCACAAAGTTCCACCAGAGGGGTTTTCCCCACGGCCTCCATAAGGTTTTTCAGGATTTCAGACACTTTCGGCCCCCTTGATTTTTTTCAGTGTAAAGATTGCCAGCAGGATAAACGGAATTATTGCCAGTGCGATTCCGGTAAAGTTTCCCGTTGCCGCATAGATGGTATAACCTAAAAACGGACCTGTGGCGCTTCCCATATCCAGACAGGTGGAAATACGGTTAAGAAAAACCGCCTGCTCCTCCGGCTTTGCATAAGACCCTGCAAAGGACATTCTTATGATACCGGCGGCAGATCCCACAAAAAGCTGCAGTATGAAAATGAAAAGGACTATGTACCACTGCCTGAAAAGTGCCAGTACAGCCAGCATGAAGATATCCAGGCAGAAAACAATTATATAGGATTTTTTTCTTCCGATCCTGTCAAAAATAACCCCGATTACAGGCCCCAGAAGCTGTACCACCTGCCCCGCCACGCTGAAAAGGGCTGCAAAGGTGGCTGCACCGATGGCAAAGCCGGAGCCCGGAAGAATATAGTCAACTATGGCTCTTCCCTTGATTGCGGTATACATGGTTCCGATTGTGGCTATTACCAGGCTGACAAAACCGATCTGGATAAGGACCTTGGGATTGCTGAGCCTGATTCCCTTTTTCCTGTCTGGCTGTACCGCCCCGCCGGCCATGGTTCCGATGCCCATGAGATCGGCCTTTCCTCCCTTGAAGAAAAACAGGCAGGAGGCTGTGATTGCAGCCATGACCACAGGAACCAGCATAACGGGAATCACATCCGCAAGAACGCCGGCCACCATTGTCATGACACCGTATACCAATGCCTTTATGGTTTCGTACCAAGCCATGAACTTGCTGAGATTTTCCTTGGTGGAATAACGGAGAGTGGCAATATACCCCTCGATACGGAGCAGGGAGAAGCATCCGCCCCAGAGTATCCTGAGGAAGAGGAGCCACCAGAAGCCGAGGGGCACCGCATAGCACAGGGTAATGAGAGACGATATTATTACACCGGCCACAAGAGGACGGTCCGACTGGAAACGATTGACCACCAGGGTCGATATCTCGTTGGTCAGAAGCCGTACAAATCGGTTTACCGAAAGAAGGATTCCGATCTGGAATATGGTGATTCCGAAGCTTTCAGGGGTAACGGGGAGAATGCAGTAGATCATGGCATCCCCGGCCATTCCCGTTCCTACGATAAACGATATGATAAAGAACTTTTTCGACATAGCCCCTGCCTTAAATACCGGTTCTCCCCAATAGGGACCGGGTCAGGGTCATCCTGTCAACATATTCCAGGTCTCCGCCGACAGGAAGGCCGGATGCAAGCCTGGTTACCTTTACATTTATATTCCTGCTTTCAAACATCTTCTGGATAAAGAGAGCTGTGGTTTCTCCCTCCACGGATGGGTTAAGGGCAAAAATCACCTCCTGCACCCCGGAATCCTTATTCTCCAGCCTTTCAAGCAGAGAGGAGACATTGAGCTTTTCAGGCCCTATTCCGTCAATCGGGGAGATAAGCCCCATAAGCACATGGTAATATCCGTCAAAGGCTCCGGTAGATTCCATTATATCTATGTCCCTGGGATTCTCCACCACGCAGATAAGGGAGGGATTCCTGCCTATATCGGAACATATTCCGCAGATTTCGGTATCGGTATAGCTTCCGCATACAGGACACGGCCTGATCTTTTCCTTCAGCTCCATGATATTCCGGGCAAAGGTTTCGTTGAAGAGCCTGTCGGTCCTGAGAAGATGATAAACTATCCGGGAGGCGCTTTTCCTGCCTATTCCCGGCAGACTGGAGAAATTTTTTATGAGAACATCAATTAGGGAATCTGAAGTTTTCATTTAACTTTCTTTGTATCCTGGCGTATGCATCTGCACATGCAGCCTTTACCAGCTGCTCTGTCATTCCGGGATCCGAGCTGTCTATAGCCTCGGGAGAAATCTTTACATCAATGATTTCCATTTTTCCGTTCATGTCAACACGGACCATATCTCCGCCGGCATAGCCGCTTTCGGTAATATTTTCCATGTTTCTTTTCATCTCTTCCATCTTGGCCTGAAGACCGGAAGCATTCTTGAGTATTTCCATCGGATCAAAATTCATCTTTTCTTTCCTTTCTGTTTTCAATAATCTCGCCCATGAAAACCCGCTTTACCATTTCGGCCGGATCTTCCCCTGGGGCAGTATTCCTTTCCCCTTCCCCTTTTTCGGCTGAACCGCACTCCACCTCAAGCCTGCGGCCTGCTCCGAAAAATGCGGCAAATTCCTTTTCTATCTGGGAGGCCGATTCCTCAAGCCTTGAAGCCATGAAGGGATCCGTACACATGACCCTGACGGTGTCATCTCCGGCAATCCATTCCCCGCTTTTCTCAAGGGCTGCGGTAAGTATGATGTCTCCGGATTTCCGGACTGCTGCAATGATATCCCTCCTGAGGTTTGAAACATCTGCCGGAGCCGCAGCAGGGGCGGCAGCCTGAATCTCACCGGCACGGACCGGATTTTCAGCTTTCTGCACCATCGGAGCAGCCGCTCCACCCGATACCGGAACAAAGCCCTCCTTCAGCCTTTCAAGCCGTTCAAGAAGCTCTTCCTGAGGAACATGGTTCCTGAGCTTTGCAAGCCTGGCTGTCAGAAGCTCCAGCTCAAAGCGCTGGTTAAGGGAATATCTGATATCCCGGTAAAGCTGCAGTATGAGCGCCAGTGCCTCTTCAATCTGATAAGAGGTAAAGGAATCGGTTACCTTCCGTGAAAAGTTTCCTGCCGGAAAACCGAGGACTGTCTCACGGGTAATGTTGTTTTTTATAAGGAGGATGTTTCTGAAATATTCCGAAAGCTCGCTTATGAGCTGCTCCGGCGCAATTCCCCCTCCCAGTATCTCGTCCAGAAGCGAAAGAGCCTTCTCTCCGTTGCCGTCAGCCATGCTTTCCGCAAGAAGATTTATCCTGTCAAAGCCCGCAATTCCCATTTTTTCCCTGAGAACCTCCAGGGAAATGGTATCTCCCGAAAAAGAGGCAATCTTGTCAAAAAGGGTATAGGCATCCCTGAGGGATCCGGTAGCCTCCTTGGCAATCCAGAAAAGGGCATCATCCTCGGCCTTGATATTGTTTTCGGTACAGATGTTCCGGAGAAGATCCTTGATGACATCTGTCCGGATAAGACGGAAGTTGAAATGCTGGCATCGGGACCTGATGGTGGCCGGTACCTTGTGAGCCTCTGTTGTGGCAAAAATGAAAACTATATATGGAGGCGGCTCCTCAACAGTCTTAAGCAGTGCGTTGAAGGCACTGTTGGACAGCATGTGGACCTCGTCAATGATGTAGATCTTGTATCTGGAATTGGCCGGGGCAAAAAGTACCTCGTCCTTTATCTGCCGTACATCGTTTACCGATGTGTTTGAGGCACCGTCAATCTCGATTACATCCAGGGAATTTCCCTGGGCTATTTCAAGACAGTTTGAGCATCTGCAGCATGGATTGCCGTCTGTGCTGTTGAGACAGTTGATGGATTTGGCAAGAATACGGGCGGCAGAAGTTTTTCCTACCCCTCTCGGACCTGAGAACAGGTATGCATGGGCAATCTTTCCACCCTCCACCGATTTCCTGAGACTGGCTGCAACAAAATCCTGTCCTGCCAGCTGGCTGAAAAGAGAGGGTCTCATCTTTGTAGCGGTTACAGTATACGACATCAGTTAAAGTTTACTCCTAATAACGGCATAGGTCAATCAAGTTTTGCTTTCGGGGGATAAAAAAACAGCCAAGCGAACTGCGTCACATTGTCTGTCGCTGACCGCTGCTACCTTCCGATCCTGACGGGGTTGGGCGAAGAACAATTGCACAGTGCCTGGCTGAAAACGGAGAGAGGGGGATTCGAACCCCCGGTACCTTTCGATACGCAACCTTTCCAAGATTGTACCTTAAACCGCTCGGACATCTCTCCATCGAATATATTGTAATTTATCCTTAAAAAAAACAAATTGTCAAGCATATTGCTTTGTATCATTTAATTGTTTATGTTATCTTATAAATTATGAAGAGATTTTTTACAGCAACAGCCCTTTTGTTGATACTTTTATTCTCTGCTGTCATCCCTCTTTCTGCCGAAGAACTTACACTGAAGATACCCAGAGGCAGCAATCTTTCCTTTGTCCTGAGAGATGCGGGAATACCGTCAGGAGAAATAAGTCCGGTACTCAAAGCCCTTTCATCACATATAAACCTCAGGAAAATAAGACCGAGCCAGGAAATAAAGATAATACTCGACAAGGAAGCAGCTCCCGGAGAACCGGTACTGAAGCAGCTGACCATGGAGACAGCCTACGATGAAAAGGTAATTGTCCGTCATAACGGATGGGGCTTCGATGCACAGCTTGAGAAATCGGAGCTGATACTGGTTCCGAGGAAGGCAGAGGGAAAAATAGAAAACAGCTTTTACAGCGACATGGCGGCAAAAGGGGTTCCGGGCTCCAAGATAATGGAGCTTTTCCGTCATTTTTCCTTTGATGTGGATTTTCAGAGAGATATAAGGGAAGGAGACACTTTCAGGATTCTTTATCTGGACTTTGTTGATGAGAATGATGAGATAGTGAAGCACGGTCCCATTGTTTTCGCAGAGCTGGTTACCAGGGGAACACCACTTTCCCTCTACGGCTTTGTTACAGATGAGCATTACTACGATTTCTATAACGAAAACGGTAAGAGCATGCGCAAGACCCTGCTGAAGACACCGGTTACCAATGCCACCATATCATCAACCTACGGAATGAGAAAAAATCCTATCTACGGTTACGAAAACTTCCATAAGGGACTGGATTTCGCCGCTCCTAAAAATACCCCGATAATTGCGGCCGGAAGCGGAATAGTGGAAAGAGCCTCCTGGTTCGATATCTACGGAAACTGTGTCATCCTCAGGCATACCAACGGATACAAGACCCTTTATGCCCATATGAATTCATACGGAAAAGGGATAAATAAAGGGGTCAGGGTATCCCAGGGACAGGTTATCGGCTATGTGGGCTCCACCGGAATGTCCACCGGCCCTCATCTCCACTACGAGGTTCATTTCAACGGGAAGAAAATAAATCCTGCCTCGGTAAAGTCCCCTCCCGAAAGGAATCTGACAGAAAAGGAGCTGGAAAGATTCAAAAAGAGGAAGCAGGAAATCGATGACCTGTTTGCCACCTTGAAAAACAGTGAATAAACATATATAGTAGTTCCATGATGCCGTTTTTCAAGCTCGGACTGGGCTGTATTCTGATCACATTGGCAATGCTGCTTTTCCTGATGGAATTCAAAGCTTTTCCTCATAACCCTTCGAACCCCCAGTGGTGGGATGAATTTCACGCAAAGCATGTAAGAAAGATAAGACTCGGAGGAAGAATGTCTCTTCTCCTGGGGCTCACCTTCCTGCTTTACGCATTCAAATAAGATCAGTTGCTGATTTTTTCAAGCCTGGTGTAATTGGTCAGGAACCGGGCTGTTCTACCATTCTCAAACCTTACGATAACCACCGGTTCTCCGTCTTCGGTAAAGCATTTTATTACAGTACCTACGCCGTAATCGTCCCGGTAGACATAGTCTCCTATACGGAATCCGGATGATACCTGTACAGAGCTCCCCTGCTGCTCGATAAGGGAATCGGGAATATCCTCAAGAAATCTTGAAGGGGTACATCGCATATCCTCTTTCCAAATCATTCGTTGAGAACAGGATGTCATGTAAAGCTCGTCCCTGGCTCTGGTTATGCTTACATAGAAGATACGCCTTTCCTCCTCAACTTCATCCTCATCGCCGCCGCTCCGTCCCGGAAAAAGCTCGTCCTCCAGGCCGGTTATGATAACCCGGTCAAACTCCAGACCCTTGGTATTGTGCATGGTGATAAGGGTAACCTGAGCATTCTCCTGATTCTTATCCTGCCCCATGGAGGAATCCAGCTCGGTATTTTCCAGAAATTCGGTGATTCCCTCTATATTGCATTGATAATCTTTTGCAGCATTCATGAGCTCGTTAAGGTTGGCTTCTTTAGAAGTATAAGACACAGAATCCTGTTCCCCATAATATTTTCCAAGTCCGCTTGCATAAATAATTTTTTTAATAAAGCATTTAAGATTTTCATGCTCCTCCTCCCGAAAACTGGCTGAAAGGGAGCTGTAGATACCGAAAAATTCCCCCAGCCCGCCGCTTTTCCCCTTGAGGGAGGCTATACGGCTGCAGATCTTTTCCGCTATATCCTTTCCGTCGGCTGCAAGAATCCTGTCAATTCCCACCTTTCCTATACCACGGGCCGGCTTGTTGATGATTCTTCTGAAGGCAACCTCGTCACGGGGATTGACTATAAAGGACATCCAGGCCAGCACATCCTTGATTTCCTCCCTTTCATAGAACCTGAGAGAGCCTACGATACGGTAGCTTATGCCCTTTCTTGCAAAGACGGTTTCAAAGGTTCTGGACTGGGCATTGGTACGGTAAAGTATTGCGGTCTCCTTTTTATCCTTCAGGATGATACCGGCACAGTATTCCGCCTCCTCGTATGCATCCCCCAGATACATGAGAACCGGCTTCTTTCCCCCTTTCCGGCTTGTACGGAGAGTCTTTCCCAGACGCCCCCTGTTCTTGTCCACAACCACACCGGCCAGCTTCAGAATGGGAGCTGTGGAACGGTAATTTTCCTCCAGCCTGATGATTCTGGTATTGTCGAAACAGTCGGGAAATCCGATGATATTCTGTACCTCGGCACCGCGGAACTTGTATATGGACTGGTCGTCGTCTCCTACTACGGTAAGATTCCTGCCGGAACCGGAAAGAAGCTTCAGCAGCTCGAACTGGGCAATGTTGGAGTCCTGGTACTCGTCCACCAGGATAACCCTGAACTTACGGGAAAGCCGTTCCCTTATTTCGGGATTGTCCCTGAGAAGCTCCACGCTTTTAAGTATGAGATCCCCGAAATCCACATTGCCGGTCTCTGCCAGCTTTTCCTGATAAGCCCTGTAGATAGGGGGAAATTTCGGGTCAAAGGTAACGGAAGAAAGGTTGTCGTCGGGAGTCAGGCAGTAATCCTTGGCCCTGGCTATGAGATTGGCATACATCTTCACATCCCGGCTGTCTATGGAGATATCCAGGGTTTTCAGCAGTGAAAGGGTATCGGAATCGTCATAAATGGAAAAATTGGGAGAAAGGGAGGCATAATCGCTGTTTCTCCGGAGAAGCCATGCACCGAAAGAGTGAAAGGTCCTGATCATGGGAAGCTCGTATGATTTCATGTCTCCGGTATAACCCAGAAAACCGGCCACCCTGTCACGCATCTCCTGGGCTGCCTTGTTGGTAAAGGTAACGGCAAGTATGGATGATGGAAAAACATTGCAGTGCTCCACCAGATAGGCAATCTTCGAGGTAATGACCCTGGTTTTGCCCGATCCCGCACCGGCCAGGATAAGAAGGGGATTCCCCTCGTGGACCACAGCCTCATACTGCTCCGGATTCAGCCTGGCAAGATAATCACTCATCCGCAGCCACTGCCTCCAGATCCATGTTGTTCCGTTTTATTATCTTCCCGGTAACCACGTCACCCGGCTTTATTTTTCCTTCCGAAATACCGCTGCAATGAAGAATCACGGCTCCATCCACCTCAGGAGCGTTCATAAAGCCCCTTCCCAGTGCGATATCCTCTTCCTTGATAAGCTCTTCAACCAGTATCTCGGTCTCCTGTCCTACGAAGCGCTCAAGCCTCTTTTCCGTAATGTCGGTCTGAAGCTCCTCGGCCCGGGCCTTCCTGAGTCCGGCTGTGGCTGCAGGTACCTTTCCCTTCATCCGGTAAGCCTTGGTACCCTCCTCCTTGGAATAGGTGAAGAAACCGCACCAGTCCAGCTCCGCCTGCCGGAGAAAATCCATGAGACATTCAAAGTCCTCTTCCGTCTCTCCCGGAAAACCAAGCATGAAGGTGGAGCGGATAACACAATCCGGCAGCTCGCTTTTAAGCCGGCGGACCAGCTCCAGATATTTTTCCTTGTTTCCCCTGCGCCCCATGGCAGCCAGCACCTTTTCGGAAGCATGCTGGAACGGTATATCAAAATAAGGAACAAATCTTCTGTCCCTTTTCATTATTTCGAGTATTGAAAGATCGATCTTGTCAGGATGCATATAAAGAAGACGGATCCTGAAATCGCCGCTGATTACCGAAATCTTCTCCAGAAGCTCCCTGAGAGAGCTGCCTGTGTCGGTACCGTAGGAGGCAAGATCCTGGGTCACAAGATTGAGCTCAAACCAGCCCTTCTTTACAAAGCTCCTGATTTCCTTGAGTATGATTTCATCGGGAACGCTTCTCAGTCCGCCCCTGATAATAGGAATGGCACAGTAGGTACAGTTGTTGTTGCACCCTTCACCGATCTTGATATAGGCACTGCGGGGAAAATTGAGAAGAAAACGGCGCTCCACAAACCGGTCTGCGGAAGGGAGCTTATAGGCCACCAGACGGCTCTTCTTTTCAATAATCTCCTCCACCGCCTCAGGAATCCTGTAGATATCGGTATTTCCGATAAAGCCGTCTGCCTCTGTCATTTCATCGGCCAGCTCCTGACCGTAACGCTGGGAAAGGCATCCGGTGGCAATGATGATCTTGCCGGGATAATACTCCCTGCAGTCAAGGATTGTCTGTATAGACTCTTCCTTGGCATCGTTTATAAAGCCGCATGTATTGATGAGAAGAACCTCTGCCTTTTCTGCATCGGTGTATTTCCATCCCTTTTTCTCCATAAGTGCAATGATGGTTTCGGCATCAACCTGATTCTTTGAGCATCCCAGGTTTTCAATATAGAATGTCTTTTTCAAAATTACCTCAGCGGACTGTTTTTACGGAAAGATTGTACTGCCCCTCGGCAGCCTCCTCCCATCCTATTTCAACAACGGAAACCTCGCCTTTGTTTCCGAAAAAGATTTCATGTTCCTTGAGTTTTGCCTTTACAAAGCCGCTGTCTGACATCCAGAGCTTTATATTCTTGTCCGCCTCCAGCCTGATGCTGTCATCCTCGCGGCAGAATTTCTCATCCCTTCCGCGGCTGTCTGCATCGCTCATGAAATAGCAGGGACCGCTGAAGTTAACGGTAAAGGCCAGAGGGCGAACCACGGAAGAGGTCATTATCACCGTAGTACCCTGACTGTGCTTGATTACTGACGGAGCTACAGAAACAGCCTCCGCATATTTGGATTCGGCCGGAGCCTCCAGAGCCTTGTCAAAACGGGCAATGACACTGTGCTCGGTTTCGTCGGTCTCCTTGATTATTATCCTGATATCATTGTTTCCGTCCCCGTTGAGGTCAAATGAAACATCGGAGCCCGGAAGGAGCCTGGTTTCCCCGCTGTTAAACCCGAAAACCACACTTTCCTTTACCTGGCGGATAACAATATCATATTCCATGTCTCCGTGAAAAACGGTTACTGTATCATTTTCAAAGAATTTACGCTCAAGAAATGCATCCCGGAAGGGATATTCGGTTCCCTTGGCTACCGGCTGAGGTACCTTTCCTGCCGCTGCAGGCTGAAGTATCTCCGGCTCCTTTTCTTTTCCCAGCTTCGGAACAAAAAATATGACTGCAGCCACAAAGAAAAAAATTATCAGACCGCACAGGAAAAACGGCAGGTTGTTACGGCCGGGAGATGATGTACTGCCTGAGGCCACCATTAGATTAAGGGGCTTTGACCTGTTGAAAAGATCCAGCATGTACTGAGGATCCGCATCATAGAATCTGGCCAGATTCCTGATAAAGCCTACACAGTAGGTGTTTCCCGGAAGCTCATCGTAATAATTGTCTTCGATTGCCCTGATGTATTCCTTGGAGATGTGGGTTGCATCCGAAACCTGTTCTATGGTCAGATTCCTTTTTTCTCTGTACTTCCTGAACAGAAAACCTACCGAATCCATAATCTGCCCCGTTATTCCGCTTCGAAAAGGAAATTTTCAAAGGTATTGGCACTGGCAGGAGAATCATACTCGAACCTGGTGTCCGGAATGTTCTGATTGGTCTTGATATCTGTAAAATCGAATTTGATTTCGGCATAGTCGGAGGTTACCCCCACAAGACGACGGATAAGATTGTTCTGATCCACCGAAAGGATAATCTGCCTGAAGCCCTCGTCCGAGGATCTCCATACAAACTTGAGTTTTATGACAAGCTCCTCGCTTCCCTCGTCCAGAGGAACAAAGCCGGGGCTTTCCAGATATGCCACAGTATAGTTGCGCCTTAGAAGCTTCAGCCCCTCGCTGCCGGCCATGACCGCACCGTCTGAAACTCCGGAGCCTTTCTTGAGCTTCTGGGACATGGTAACCCTGTATTTCGGAATATGGATAACCAGTCTTTCCTTGCCCACCACCAGCACCTGATCCTCCGGATTCTCGAAATTTATCCTGAGAAGAGACGGGTCCTTGTAATAAAGGATTCCGGACATTGTTTCCTTGTCCTTGGTAATAGTCACCTTTGCCTCATAATCGGCAATTTCCGCATAGGCTGCCGCTACTGTATTGAGATAATCGTTTGCAGTGATGATACGTTCCGGTGTTTCTGCCTCCTGTGCAAAGGAAAAACAGGCTGTCAACACCAGCAGAACTGTTGCAAGGTAAAGCTTTTTCACAACAAGAAGTATAGTTTATTTTTCTGATTGACACAAGACTTTTTTCCTTTTAAGCTTTTTAAAATGGAGCAGCAGTCAGACAAGCCTATCATAGTCCAGAGCGACGGAACCATTCTTCTCGACGTCCATTCCTCCTGTTTCGAACCGGCCAGGGATGATATCTCGGTATTTGCAGAGCTGGAAAAATCGCCGGAGCATATCCATACCTATTCCCTTTCCGCCCTTTCCATGTGGAATGCGGCATCTGCCGGTATTTCTCCCGAGGAAATAATAAGCAGGCTGGAAAAATGGGCCCGTTTCAGGATTCCTTCCAATGTCCTTTTCAGAATCAGGGAAAGCGGAAGCCTTTTCGGAAAACTGATACTTCTTCCATGCGATGACAAACCGGACGAGCTGCTGCTGAAAATCGAGGATGAACATATTTTCCTCACCCTCAGAGGGACAAAAAAGCTTGAAAAGTACCTGAAGCCCGATCCTGAAAGAAGGGGTTTCATCATAAAGAGCCTGGACCGGGGCACCGTAAAGCAGGAGCTCATAGGACTGGGATATCCGGTAAAGGACAACATTCCTCTTCTCAAAGGGGCCCCGCTGGAAATACGGCTCAGGGAAACCACCCTTTCGGGCAAGAAGCTGACCATCAGGGATTATCAGAACGAGGCGGCCCAGGCCTTCTACGGCGGAGGGACACCGGGCAACGGATACGGTACCGTGGTACTTGCCTGCGGTTCCGGAAAAACAGTGGTGGGAATGAAGATAATGGAGCTTCTGCAGACCAGAACCCTTATCCTTACCACAAATATCGCCGCTGTCCATCAATGGATGGAGGAGCTTAAGGACAAGACCCACATCAACCCGGAGGATATCGGGGAATACAGCGGCGACCGCAAGGAAATAAAGCCTGTAACCATAGCCACATACCAGATTCTTACCTGGAGACCTGACAAGACATCGGGCTTTCCCCATTTCGAGATCTTCAGGCAGAACAGCTGGGGGCTGATAATCTATGACGAGGTACATCTGCTGCCGGCCCCTGTCTTCAGAATCACTGCAGAAATACAGGCCATAAGCAGAGTCGGTCTTACCGCCACACTTATCAGGGAGGATGGCAGGGAAAAGGATCTTTTCTCCCTCGTAGGACCCAAGAAATACGACTGCCCATGGAAAATACTCCAGGAAAAGGGATGGATTGCGGAAGCCACCTGCTGCGAAATCAGGATAGATCTTCCGGAAGAGAGCAAAGTGGATTATGCCACTGCCGGAAAGAGGGAAAAGTTCAGGATAGCCTCGGAAAACAGCCGGAAGCTGGAGGTAATCAAGGAGCTTATCGACAACCATAAGGATGATTATATCCTCATAATCGGCCAGTACATTTCCCAGCTGAAAGAGGTAAAGAAGCTGCTGGGCGTTCCGATAATCACGGGACAGACACCGAACAGCACCAGAGAAGAAATATATAACCGTTTCCGCAGAGGTGAAGAAAGGATAATAATTGTTTCAAAGGTGGCAAACTTTGCCATAGACCTGCCCGATGCATCGGTGGCAATACAGATTTCGGGAAGCTTCGGCTCAAGACAGGAGGAGGCCCAGAGACTGGGAAGAATCCTTCGCCCCAAGGAAAAGAACTCATGCTTCTATTCCCTGGTATCCCAGTACACTGTCGAGGAGGAGTTTTCGGCAAACCGGCAGAAATTCCTTACGGAACAGGGTTACCGCTATACAATAGAGAGCCGCTGATTCAGTCGGAAATCCTTTCAATCCTTGCGCCGAGACCCTTGAGTCTTCCGGCCAGATCCTCATATCCCCTTTCAATCTGATAGACATTGCGGATAGTACTTTTTCCTTCTGCACAGAGGGCGGCAATAACCATGGCCATTCCGGCTCTCACATCGGGAGAAACCAGATCCGAGCCCTTGAGTCTGGCCGGTCCGCTTACCACTGCACGGTGAGGATCGCAGAGAACAATTCTTGCCCCCATCTCTATCAGTTTGTCCACAAAGAACATCCTGGATTCAAACATCTTCTCGTGAATAAGCACAGTTCCCTTCACCTGTGTGGCAACAACAGTGACAATACTTGTGAGATCGGGCGGAAATCCGGGCCACGGTGCATCGTCTATGGAAGGAATCTGCCCTCCCATGTCATGACATACCTCAAGCCGCTGTCTCGGAGTCACAAGAATTGAATTTCCGGAGGTTTCCCAGGTTATTCCCAGCTTTCCGAAGGCAATTCTGGCCATACGGAGATTTTCCGGAGCTGCATCGGTGATTTCAAGCTCGCCTCTGGTTACGGCAGCCAGGCCGATATAGGATCCCACCTCCATGAAGTCAGAACCGATCCTGAACTCTGTGGCATGGAGCTTCTTCACACCGCTGATATGAAGGATATTGGAGCCGATTCCCGTGATTTCGGCACCCATGGATACCAGCATCCTGCAAAGGTCCTGGACATGAGGCTCGGAGGCCGCATTGCTGATTACAGTCTTTCCCTCAGCCATCACCGCTGTCATCACCGCATTTTCGGTGGCAGTAACAGAGGCCTCGTCAAGGAAGAGGTCAACCCCCACAAGCTTGTTGGCTGAAACATTGAACATGTTTCCCGATATGTCAATTCTGGCACCCAGTTCCCTGAAGGCAAGAAAGTGGGTATCCAGTCTTCTGTGTCCTATTACATCGCCTCCCGGAGGGGGAAAGACAACCTTTCCGGTCCTGGCCAGAAGAGGCCCTGCAAAAAGTATGGAGGCTCTAATTGCCTTGGCATATTCAAGGGGAATTTCCGAATTTCCCATATTGCCGCTCTTTATTTCATAGCGGTTTTTTCCCAGCTTCCTGACATCGGATCCGAGATAACGGAGGATATTCAGCATTACCTCCACATCCTTGATTTCCGGGATATTGTCCAGAATCACCGGTTCATCGGTTAAAAGTGTTGCCGCAATACACGGAAGGGCAGCATTCTTGTTTCCGCTTGCCTTTATCTTTCCCTTAAGGGGAAAAGAGCCTTCAATAACATACTTATCCATATTCAAACCTTACAATGTAGAAAATCAGGTGTCAAGTTCTATCTTGCCGTACTGACCGTCAAAACCGTACCTGATGCGGAAACGGTTTTCCTTTACAGCCCGGATTCCGTCAAGAACACCGGAAGGAATATCAGTAAGGGCATTGAGTCCGTCCTCAAACCAGATATTGCTTTCGTTGCCGGCCTGCTCCGCCGCACGCAGATAGATATCGGCCGCCTTCTTGGAGCCGGTACCGCAGCCGAGGCTTCCGGCAATAACCTCTATAAGAGGAATCTGATACACAAAATCCTGCACCGGTCCCGAATAATCGGGGGAAATGCGGCGGATTCTCTCACAGACACCTTCCACAAAGGGCTTTCCGCATACAGGACATATTTCAGGGGGATTTTCGGCAAAGAATATCTCCTTTCCGTCATGTCCCGGACGGTCTCCCCTGTGGCCGGTCAGGTAATAGCGCCCCTCAAACGGAGGAAATTCCGCAGTTTTCAGAACCCTGCGGCGGAATATGCTGTCCAGAATCCCCTCCGAAGAAAGCTCCTCCGCATCCAGCAGGGTAAACTCCCGTCCGAGCCTGTTGTAGGCTGCGGAATGGGCATCGCTGGAGGAGAGAACCGGTACACCCAGCCCTCCGGCCACAGCCGCCAGCATCCGGGGATCTGCGCTGAGCCCCGATTCCAGGCCGTCTATGAGCCCCGTGCTTTTTCCCCATATTTCGGATATGGAATCCACAGGATTCTTTCCTCCCAGTATTCCGTCCGGGGTCACTACATGGGCCGGTATAAGGGCTGTCGCAGCCCTTTCCTTCATCTCTTCAAAAAAGCACGCCATTTCTTCAGAGCTGTCAAACTTCACGAAAGGACGGCCGATTCCCAGCTTTGATCCCTTTGAAAGCATCATTTTCCTTACAGTCCCGACACTTTCCATATCTGCAAAAAGGATAACCAGGTGAAACAGCTTTCTCTTTCTTTCGTCATATTTATACGGAAGCGTAACTATGATTTCGGACTGAGGCATCAGGTACTGCCCCTCCTTCATCACCCACATGGATTTAGTGCTGTCAAAGGGGAATTCGCTGTCCAGCTCCTTTTCCCATTTCTCCAGCAGAATATCTCCGCTTCCGTAGATGTTGATTCCCTTTATCCCCATGACATGGGAAAGGCGCCGGAAATCAGATTTTCCCGAAGCACCTGCATAGGGAGAATGGGAATGAAGATCCACCACATATTTCATAGCATGGAACCTCTTCCTATCTGCCTGAATTTCTGTTTTGTGCTTATGAAGGAGATTCCCTTTTTGCTGTCGTACCCGATATAGAGAATATATCCCTTCTTGCCGTTGACCTTTACAGCCATCCCTACACAGCATCCATCTACAAACAGGATATCGCCTGGCATAGGCATTCCGCGGGTATATAAAAGCTTGTTTTCGTCCAGGAGCTGCAGCATCAGGGCACTGTCGCACGGAAGGGTCAGTCCTGCATAGCTATACACCGCACAAACCAGACCGGTACTGTCGGCATTGTATTTCTTTCCGTTCACGATAAGGGACGGCCTCCCCTCTGCCCAGTCCGCTCCCTCCAGAAGCTTCTTTACCACATCGGCATTCTCCACCGTTCCGGGAGCAGAGCTGCAGCCGGAGCAGAGAATCACGGTAGCAATCATGATAAAAAGCAGTCTTTTCATTTTTTCTTGTCTCCGGTCTGCTCCCTTACAGCATAAATCAGAGGCAGTTCCTCCGGGGCCTCATCTGAAATGGTATATGCAGCCAGGAACCTTTCCATGGCATTATCTGAATTTGTCCTGTCATTGATATGGAAAAGGGCCATTTCCTCGCCGGCCTCCACATAGTCGCCCAGCCGTTTTCCGATAACAACACCTACAGCCGGATCTACGTCATCCTCTTTTCTTGCCCTGCCGGCTCCCAGCAGGAAAGCGGCGTTACCCACCTCCTTGGTATCCACGGCAGAAAGATATCCCGATTTCGGAGCCTTTACGGAAACTGTCAGTGATGCCTGAGGAAGAAGTGATGTATCCTCCGTCACGGCAGGATTTCCTCCCTGGTTACGGATAAGGGCTGCAAGCTTTTCAAGGGCTGCTCCTGATGCCAGCTTTTCCTCCATGAGCTCATAGGCTTCCGTATCATCGCCGCAGATTCCCGAAAGAATAAGCATCTTTGAAGCCAATGCCATGGAAACAGTCTTCATGGCACAGTCACGGTTTTCCCGGAGTATCTCTATGGTCTCCTTTACTGCCAGGGCATTTCCCACGGCATTTCCCAGAGGCTGGTTCATATCTGTAACCACTGCGGCGGTCCTGACACCGGCCAGGGTTCCGATACCGACCATGGCATCTGCCAGCTTTACGGCAGACCTTACATCCCGCATGAAGGCACCATTTCCGGTCTTCACATCCAGGACTATGGCATCGCAGCCCAGCGCCAGCTTCTTGCTCATGATGCTGGAGGCAATGAGAGGAAGGCTTTCCACGGTGGAGGTTACATCCCTGAGGGCATAGAGCTTCTTGTCGGCAGGAACCAATCTGTCACTCTGTCCCATGACGGCAAGTCCGTCCCTGGATACATTTTCTGCAATGGCCCTGCTGTCGGAAACGATGGAAAAACCGGGTATGGATTCCAGCTTGTCCAGGGTTCCACCGGTAAAGCCCAGCCCCCTACCCGACATCTTGGCCACCTTTCCTCCGCAGGCCGCAACCAAAGGGGCAACAATCAGGGTCGTATCATCGCTGACACCTCCGGTGGAATGCTTGTCCACCTTTATTCCTTCTATGGAGGAAAGATTCATCCTGTCGCCGGAATTCACCATGGCTATGGTAAGGTCCGTGGTCTCCCGGTCAGTCATTCCCTGAAAACAGATTGCCATCAGAAGGGCCGAAACCTGATAGTCGGGAATTTCCCCCTTCACATATCCTTCAATAAAAAAATTAATTTCTTCCCGGGACAGCTCCATCCCCATTCTTTTTCTGTCAATCAGTTCCTTGAACAACATATCAGATCCTGTTTCCGATGACACCGATAAAGTGTCTGATAAATTCCACAAGCCTTTCTGTTTCCAGAGGCTTCCTGAGCATCAGATCTGCCCGGCGGCTCTCCCTGATGCTGGAGTTCATTTCAGTAATGAAGATTATTGCCGGTTTTTCGTAATCCCGCCGGCTGCTTATGGTATCGTAGAGGTTTTCCACGGTGATTTCCGCAAAGCTTTCGTTGAGAATGATGATTTCAGGCTTTTCGGTCATGAGAAGCCGCCCTGCATCAAAGCTGGTTACGGCAGAAATAAAGGTACATTCCGGAAAAGGACCTTCCAGGGTATCCCTCAGGTTCTTTATGGCATAGCGGTCCGTATCTATGATCAGAATCTTCATGTCGCTGGTAAAACCGTCGTTGAGGCTGTCCAGCACCTTGGGAGGTATCTTCATACCCCTTTCCTTGAGAAAATCCACCAGATGCTCAGCATAAATTCGGTATTGCCCGCCCGGTGTGGTGAAGGCCTTAAGGGAACCGTTCTTTATCCAGTTGATTGCTGTCTGGTTTACCACTCCGCAGATGTTGGCCACCTCCAGGGCAGAATAAATCTTAATCCTCTTGTGCTTCTTCATCCATGCTCCTTATTACAGACATAGAATAACCTTTTTTCAGCAAATTTGCCACTATTTTTTCTTTTGTGATATTCTTTTTTGATGCAGCCTTCCTGTAAGCCAGCCTTGCACCGGCCATCAATGTCTCCTCATCCAGAATTCCGGATACCGCCCTTTCCGCCGTTTCCCGGCTGACGCCTCTGCTGACAAGAGCTGCAGTAAGGACCGATTTTCCGGCCGGATTTTTCCAGAGCCTGGATTTAAGCCACAGCTCTGCATAACGGCTGTCATCCAGATACTTTTTTTCCGAAAGGAAAGCAATAACCTCCTTTACGGTTTCGGAATCAAAATCCCGCTGAAGAAGCTTGCCCCGGAGAAGATATGCCGTATGCTCCGACAGGGAAAGAAGCTCCAGGGCCTTGCTGCGGCACCTGATAAACCGGTCTCCCTTTTCCAGCTTTTCCGCCGTTCCGGAAGAAATGGTATCCCCTTTGGAGAAGGAATATTCGAGGAAGTCTGAATCGGAAATAAAAAAAGAGGCTCCTGTCGAGAGCGAAACCTCGATAAAAGCCCCTTTTGTATAAATTCCGGTAACAGTAATATTAACGTTTTGAGAACTGGAATCTTCTTCTTGCACCACGTCTACCGTATTTCTTTCTTTCAACCATTCTGGAATCTCTTGTGAGGAATCCGTTGGCATGAAGTACTTTGATTGTGTTTTCGTCGTGAGCAGCAAGCGCTCTTGCAATTCCGTGTCTGCATGCACCGGCCTGTCCTGTTACTCCGCCACCTTTTACATTGATGAGGATATCGAACTTGCCTTCGGCAGCTGTAGCAACCAGTGGCTGCTTAACTGTGTAAACATGCTCAGGGTTAGCGAAATAACTGTCTACTTCCTTTCCGTTGACAACAATGCTTCCCTTTCCGCTTCTAAGATAAACTCTTGCAACAGAGGTTTTTCTTCTTCCTGTACCCAATGAAAGATTTTTGATCACTTGTTATCTCCTTACCCTTAAAATTCCAGCTTTTCAGGATTCTGAGCTGCGTGTGGGTGCTCAGGTCCGGCATAGATCTTAACATTGCTGTAAAGCTTGTTTCCCAGTGCTCCGTGAGGAAGCATTCCCTTTACGGCTCTTTCCATCGGATAAGTAGGCTTTTTCTCCATAAGAGCATTGTATGATTCAACTCTCATTCCACCTGGGTATCCGGAGTAGTTATAGTAAAGTTTATTCTCTGCCTTGTTGCCTGTCATGATTGCTTTTTCTGCATTGATGATGATTACGTAGTCACCGATTTCCTGGTGAGGAACGTAGCAAGCCTTGTGTTTTCCTCTTGCGAGGTTTGCAGCCTTAACTGCAACGCGTCCCAGTGGGATGCCTTCTGCATCAAGCACATACCATTTTCTGACAACTTCTTTTGGTTTTACAAAGATAGTTTTCATTTATTATAGTCCTTTATAAAAATTTAACCTGAAACCTGTCAGAAGCTAGCAGTTCTGAAGGTAACGGACTCAAAACTGCGCAGGTTTATCCAGATTAATATACAGAATAATTAATTATTTATTTGTAAGAATTTGTCAAGAGCTCAGGCCCTTCTTTTTATCAATTTGTACATGAGCTCAATATCATCCAGAAGCTCAAGCTCCCCCTCGGTAGCACATCTGAAGCGATCCGTCATCCGACCGCAGCTGAAGCATACCTTCCTGTCTTCCGGCTGACTGAGATTATAGCCTTCCAGAAAGCTGACAGCCAGGGAGCTGGCAAGATCGGCATGGATATATCTGACACCGCACCGGACCAGCAGTACGGCAGCTGCCTTTCCCACAGCAGAATCGTGGACACAGAGAATATCATCCCTTAAACCCGGATTCTTCTCCAGGAACCTTTCCGCATCAAGAATGGGATGAAGCCATTTTCCTCCGGTACTGAAAACAGGCTCAGGGTTTCTGCCGCTCCACATCCGGAAGCTGATTCCCTCCGGCAAAGGGGACTTATATGAAGGAAGATTCATTTCACGATTCTCCAGAAGCCGTTTTTCCTGGCTCCCACCCGGACTATGCGCCCCTGCCGCTTCAGCTGCTGCAGATAACGCTTTACCGTTGCCTCCGAAACACCGATACTTCCGGCAAATTCCCGGTAAGTGTATCCCGGATTGGTTTCAGCCTCTTTTAAAAGGTCGTTTATAAGGTCAGTCTTGGTTTCGGTTTCAGGCTCCGGCATCAGCTCCGACAGAGCTTCCGATATAAGCCCCAGCATAAATTCGATGAAGAGCCCCGAATTTCCCCTTTCGCCGCTCTCCTCAAGGGCTCTGTCATACCCGTCCCTTTTTTCCGCAACAAGGCTCTCCAGCGGCAGCCGGCCGAACACACCGTTCCAGCCTGAAAGAAGCTGCTTCAGCAACGCAATGCCCCGCTCTGTTTCATGGGTTTCGTAAGGCTGGAGATATTCAAATTCGTAGAGCAGCACGCAGCCCTTTATAAGGAGATGATCCTCCGACCTTTCCAGCCACTGCTTCAGGTCGCTTACAAGGAACGGAATCCGTCCCGGTCTGGGTGGAATACCGGCTGCACTGTCCGGAGCACCCAATCCCTGACGGTACGGGCCGGGAAGAACTGCCTCTGCAGGACCGGATACATTTTCACGGAAAACGGCCTGCATTGCTGCGATACCGGCTATGTGGTTTATGCTTTTTGCCGTAATTTTAAAGGGTGTCTGATACATCTTGGTTTATTATAGCACGTCATCTTCCGACTTTACAACTGTTTCGTTGTTTGAGAACTCATATTCAAGAACCAGGTGTGCACGGTTTCCTGACTCCTCGGCCAGGGCAGACAGGTAAACAGCTGTAAGCTCATCAGGAAGATTCTCAACCCAGGCAGCAACAAGAACCCTGTCTTTCATCCTGAGTGTATACATCCAGTATTCATCATCAACAGGATCTATTACCGATTCCTTGAGTGTGTCTATTATCACGGGGCTGCCGTACTTTGCGGAAAGGCGTCCCGACATCTCCTCGAATTTACCTCTTATTTCAGTACCGCAGGTATCGCATTCAATGGATTTTCCCACCGCACTGATATAATTCAGTCCCAGCTCGGAATCGATCTTTGCATAGTATTTCTCGAATTCGGAATGCTTCTTGTGGGGCTTGATGACAAAATATCCCTCCCGGTCTGCCGGTACAGGTCTGGTTCCGGCACAGGCCTCGGTTATATCCCTGATGCTCATTCCCTTTTCCAGTCCGAAGGGACCGGCTGCCGCATACTGAGCCACCAGCACGATCATCAGGACCGCAAATATCGATTTTTTCATTTTATCTCCCCCCGCATTTTCAGAGTGATGTCAGGTTCCAGAGCTTTTTTCTGTCGTTTTCCGAAAGCACGGCCGGTATTACGGACGGAATGCCCTGATAGGGCGAAAGAATCAGACCTGACTCCAGAGCCTTACCGAAAAGCTCCGCATAGTCGGCAGGACTGAGCCTGGACGAAAGATAAGGGCCGTCAATTTCCCATATTTCCGAAAGAGCTTCTTTAAGGTCATTTCCAAGGTCAAAGGAAGGAGACTTCTTCATGAATGAGATGTAGTTTCGGACCCCTTTTTCAGCCCCTGCCGCAACAACCGGCGAAATCAGATCCTCTTCCAGGTCAAGCTCCTCTGCAGAAACCACGACACCGGGTGCAAGGGCTTCGGGTACCGGGAGAATGAAAACCAGGATACCGTCCCCTTTCTGCATTTCCGCAGGTCTCAGGGTGCTGTATTCAATATCCTCCAGCCTGAGGGCCGCCTCTGCCGAAAAGGAATCCCTGAAAAGATACACATGCTTTTCCCTGCCGAAAATATCCTGTACCGCCCTTTTGAGACGATGGGTATACCTGGAAGGAAACGGAGAGAAGATTCCCCTGTCCACATTGTTTTTCAGAGCAAGACCGTAACCGGCCTGACGATGTCCCATGACAAGACGCCCCTCTTCAAGATACATATCGAGAAAACGCCTGCCGTCTGAGGTATAGAGATGATAACCTCTGGCCCTGGTAATTTCAGGAAGAAATTCAAATAAGCTCATTGTCCTAAATTATAACAAAATATTTTTCTGATGTATAGTAAAATTCAATCAAACATAATATATTGAAACCATACGGAGGTTATATCATGAAATTTTTCAGTACAAGAGATAAAAACAACATTGTAACTTTCAAGGAAGCGGTTTTCAGAGGACTTTCCCCTGAAGGAGGCCTTTATGTTCCCGATTCCACTCCGGACCTTTCCGCATTTTATCAGGGTCTGACTGCAGAAACCCCTTTCAACGAGGCTGCTGCCGGACTTACATATGAAATACTCAAGGACGAGCTTACCAGGGAAGAGGCAAAAGCTATCTGTGACAGAGCCTTCACCTTCAAGCCTGATATCGTGGATACCGGCAACGGAATCTTCATCATGGAGCTTTTCAACGGACCTTCCTCAGCATTCAAGGATTACGGTGCATGCTTCCTGGCTGCATCAATGGAGGCCTTCCTCAGCAAGGAAAACAAGAAAGCCCTTATTCTTACCGCTACCTCGGGAGATACGGGAAGCGCTGTTGCACAGGCATTCTTTGACAAGAAGAACATTGATGTGGTTATCCTCTATCCGTCAGGAAGAGTAAGCCCTCTGCAGGAAAAGCAGCTTACAACACTGGGCAAGAATGTGAGAGCCCTTGAAGTAAAGGGAAATTTCGATGACTGCCAGCGCATGGTAAAGAAGATGTTCACAGATCCTGACATGAAGTACCTGCCTCTCACATCGGCAAACTCCATCAACCTGGGAAGACTTCTCCCTCAGTCCTTCTACTACATGTATGCATACAGCCAGCTGAAGGCAAAGTACAAGGATATTGTTTTCTGTGTACCGAGCGGAAACTTCGGAAACCTGACAGCAGGTGTCCTGGACTGGACATGGGGAATGCCTGTAAAGGAATTCATCGCAGCCACAAACCTTAACAATGAGGTTCCTGAATATCTGGAAACCGGAGAATACAAGCCGCATCCTTCATTCCAGACCTATTCAAACGCCATGGATGTAGGTGATCCGAGCAACTTTGAGAGACTCCGCCACATCTTTGACAATGATTACAGAAAGATGAATGCAATGATCAAGGGTGAATGGGTTTCCAACGAGGATACCATTGCCACAATGAAGAAATACTATGAGGAAAGAAATCTGTTCATGGATCCTCATACAGCAGTAGGATATCTCTCATCCTGCAGATACAAGGAAAAGTTCGGTGTAGGAGATGACACAGCAATCGTTTCCCTTGCAACCGCTCATCCGGGCAAGTTCCTGGAGGTTGTTGAACAGGCAACCGGCAAGGTTCCGGCTCTTCCTGAAAATCTGGAAAGACTGCTGAAGCTTGAAAAGCACTCAACTGTAATCGATAATACAGATGAAGCTCTTAAGGAATATCTTAAAAAGACTTTCTGATTTTTTTAAAAAGGCAGCGGGGTTCAGACCCTTGTTGCCTTTATTGTGAAACTGCTGTCCGGAAAGCTTTCCCTCAGCCGGCTGTCTATGTTCTGGACTTTGTTGATATCGGTCCAGACTGTCCTGAACTTAATCTCCACGGAATCACTTCTCCCCTTGTACTCAAGAAAACTGACCTGTCCGCCACCTGCCTGGGTTACAGCCTTGGTAATAAAATCCTTGTCCGGAAGCCTGCTGTTTTCATCCTGGCTGAAGGTAAGGGTGATATCCAGCTCCATGTGGTTAAGGAAATATTTTTTTCCGAAGCCTGAAAAATGGACTGCCAGCATGAGAATCCCGGTAAATACCGCAATGACAGCCGCAATCAGATAGAAGCCCAGACCGTTTGCCATACCGATAACAATGGCAAGGAAAATGAAGGACATGTCGATGAAGCTGTTTACGCTGGTCCTGAACCTGATGATAGAAACGGCACCCACGAGACCGAAGGCAACGGCAAGATTGTTTCCGATAACCATCATGGCACCTGCAAGGATAACCGAAATAAAGACCATGGACTGCATCATTATGTAATTGTTCTGCTTGGTCTTGTTCATTACCTTGTAGATTTCTCCCAGGATCAGGTTGAAGAAGGCTGAAAGACCCAGTCCCACCAGACAGTTCCAGATTGATTCCACCCTGATGGTTGATTTATTGTCTGCAAAAGAATTGAAAATTTCCATATTTCTCCTTTATCCTTTAAGGCAGTTCAAGACTCCCCCAGGTTATGCGTCCCGAGGTACTGTCCAGATATGCTGCCGCTTCATTCTTGTTATTGACAAAATCTCCGTAATATGAACCGTATAACGGATCGTTTCTTACAGGCAGATCTGCCTCCCCATACATTTCCGCCGCTTCGTCCCTGAGAACGGAAAGGATGTTTTCAGGTCCCGGTGTCACGAAAAGCTCGTTTACCCGGCTGTTGTATGCAGCCCTGACCTCGGGTACGGATGTAAGCCGGCGTACCAGCTGATTGTCTCCCGAAAGATCGTAACCGCTTATATTGCTGTAGATACAGCTTTCATTGTCCCAAGGCAGGAAGTAGAATTTTCCGTCAAAACAGATATAGAAATTTGTTCTGAAGGTATCCTTTACCGTAAGAAAATTATGCACTGCCAGATAGGATGCAAACTTCTCCACGTCCACATACCTGTTTACAAATTCTCTCCAGCCTTCATCCGATTTGGTTACACAGGCTGAAACAAGATGCTCCAGATTGGCAAAGTTGTCATCATCCGGGAATTTCTTTTCGGACAGGGATGCAAGGGGATTGTTTGCCCCCAGATCGTTATAATCCTCGAAATAGCACTTGAAAAGCTCTCCTGCTATCTCGTTTTCGTCATAGTAGGTGATGAAATTGTAGCATCCGATATATTCGTCGTTAAGGAAGAGGACTATGGTTTCGGTATCGCAGGCCGGAAGACCCGCCAGCTGATAGGCCCGCATGGCAATCCTGTTATCCACACCACCGCCGGCCTGTCCCCTTTCAAGCACATATTTCTTTCCGTCTATCTTCAGCATGAAGGATTTCTTGGAATGCATTCTGGATGTATAGCCCCGGACCTTGATCTTTCCTTCTCCGGTCCAGCTCCCCTTTTCAATGCGGCATCTGGCATAGTCATCGGTAGAAACGGAACCGTAGAGAGTCTCGGTTTCCCGGTCTGTAAGATGGATCTTTACCTTGGAAACGCTCCCCACATCGGGATCGTCATTATCCGCAAGCCCCACGAACTCGCCGCAGGAAAAAATAAGAAGCGAAAGAACGGGAATTATGGCAAACTTCAGGATTTTACGCAAAAGCTTATACTCCATATCGGTTCAAAATCTGTTTCAAGTCCGCTGCCGTTGTCATAGGTATCGAACTGCACGCCCCCTTCCAGATGCATGAACACGTTGCGGCCGTGGAAATAGTTTCCAAGAAGGAGCTCCACACGGCGGCTGTCATCTATCCTGTCGATGTCCGGCATAAGGATACCGGCCCTGAAGGCAGGGGTGTATACAAAACGGGATGTACTGAAGTTATAGCCCACGGATGCATCGGCCGCTGCGAAGAAGCTTTCCTCCTTGCCCGGAAAATGAAGCAGTCCCACGGGATCCACCAGATTGGTTCCGGCAGAGGCTTCGGCTGTAACAACCCAGCTTGTGGTATACATGAAATATTTCATATCAAAGAGGAAGTTGTTGTACTGATATTCGTCTCCGATTCCCAGAG
The DNA here is from genome assembly GCA_045606105.1 of Spirochaetia bacterium. Classification (GTDB taxonomy): domain Bacteria; phylum Spirochaetota; class Spirochaetia; order CADAEX01; family CADAEX01; genus CADAEX01. The sequence continues at coordinate 52,190 of JAZURI010000010.1, forward strand.
CTGCCTGATGAACTGCATAAGGAAGATAGGATGCCGTGAAGGCCAGGAAATGGCGGTCCGGCTCGAAGTTGTACATTCCTGTAAGGATAAACTGGGTTTCGTTGTGGGATGAATTGAAAAAGAAGGTGGCATCCAGTGTCAGATTATCTGTAAGAAAATTGTCATGCACATAGCGGATACCGGTGTCGTTTGAGGACCAGCCCAGCTTCTTCATGTATTCTACACCCGGGGAATCCATTTCGAAAACCTCGTATCTTTTCTTAACAAAGTCGTTCAGGTAAAGGTCTCTCTGGAAAATTCCCCCCTTTATCCAGCTCAGCTCGTCAAAGGCATAGACAACCGAAACCTCGTCCGGCTCCACATCCTTCCTGTCAATTTCCATGGAGAGAATGGTGGAAAGACGGTCGCTGATCATATATTCGGCGGTAAAGGTCCCTTCCAGCTCGTATTCCAGATAATACTTGTCTCCGGTTACGTCGGAATCATCCAGCTTGAATTCCACTTCAGCATCAAACTTTATCCTGTCCTCCTTGGCTGCAAAGAGCGAAACGGAACAGAGTATCAAAACAGTAAATAAAATCAGTATCTTTTTCATAACAGTCCTTTAACTATATCTCCCCTGTTGCTGATAAAATATTTTATGTAATTTTTCATATTTGTAAAATCCTTTTCGGTATAACGGTAGCTTGGATCGTTCTTTACGGCAAGAAAAGCCTCGTCATACCATTTGTCCACCTGTGCCTTCAGCTCATTGAGAAAAGCTGTGTCATCGGCCAGATCTGTCATGGCCTGTTTGTAGGCGGTCCGTACCGAAGGAACAGTAAGTATACGGCGCTGGATTTTTCCGTCTCCGTAGATACGGCCTGAATTCAGCTCCATTCCCAGCTCGTTGTCCCAGGGGAGGAAAACCATCTTTCCGTAATTGTACAGGTAGTAGTTCCAGTTTGCGGTATCGCCCACAGCAAAGAAATCGTGGACCACCATGTATCTGATGAAATTATCCACATCGATATGGGATTCCACCCACTCATTCCATTGGGCATCAGACATGTAGTTTGTGTTTACGATAAGGGTTTCCAGAGAAGAAAAATCGTCGTTATCGGGAAATTTCCTTTCGGAATTGGAACGGAGAGGATTTTCTTCAAAGCTCAGAAGCTCCACCTTGAACAGCTCCGACATGAAACCGCTTTTCCATGCCTCCAGCTGCTCCTGGCTGTACATGTCCACCTTGGCGTAGTAGCCGATGTACTTGTCATTGATATAAAGTGCCACTGCCTCTGTTTCAGGAGCAGGTGTAAGAGCCTCCCCCTTGTACATGAAGTTGTTGTAGGCATACATGACAATACGATTCTTCAGCCAGGTGAAATCCTCGTGCATAAGGGCATAATTTCCCTCGTGCATTCCCTCCTTTATCCTCAGGGTAAAGTTCTTTTTCGGGTAACGGCGGGAGGTATTGCCTCTGACTCTCATGGTTCCCTCCACGTTCACGCCGTTGTTTACCGTAATGCGGCACGGAGTGTGATCCTCCTCCGGAGGCGAAACGCTGTCGTAGAACCGTTCCATGTTCTCTTCCGAAAAATATACCTTTATCTTCTTTACATTTCCCACATCGGGATCGGTAAAATCGTCAAATCCGATGAATTCGCCGCAGGAAAAAAGAGAAAAAGATAGAATCAGAACTGTTAAAATCTTAATTCTTGATAACAACTGACACCGCCCATCTCAGTTCGAGCTTTGTTTTAAGATCATCATCCCCGAAGCCGTCATGCTTGGTAATGATTCCCAGGCCTCCGTCCAGATGGAGCTTGACATTCTCCTTATAGGTGAACTGGTTTCCGAACAGTACTTCGAATTCGTTGCAGTCTGCCTCGGAGATCTCGGGAATAAAGGCAGTTCCTCTGAGCATCGGAAGCCAGCGTACGAAATCTGTAAGCTGTACATTGATACCGCCGTGGATATCGGCTCCGCCGAAGAAAGGATGCTCTGTATCTGCATCAAAGTTTATGTGCCCCATAGGATTGACCAGCCCGGAGCCCAATGTAAGCTCGGCACCGTAAATATATTTTCCACGGTAATCGGCATAGACCAGGTTGCCGTAGAAATTATCCCGGGGATAGTCCTTCTCGGATGCATCCCATTTCTTGTGATTCAGGAACGGATAATAGGAAACAAAGATTCCGGCCACCATTTCCTTATCGGGATCCTGACGGTAGAATCCGCCGCAGAGCTGAGGCTCCAGCTGGGAAGGAATGTAGAGCACATGGGCAAAACCGCCCCAGTTGTCTCCGCTTTCATCCCTGTATTCGTACTTGCCTCCGATGGCGCGGGAAATATAACCCTGATCCTTCAGTTCCCGGGTAATGATATTCTTTCTGGCAAAAGGACGGTCAAAGGAACCGATATAGTCGTCAAGAGTCAGGATATTCTCGAATTTACCCGCCTTTACGGAATGGTTTTCAAGAAAGGTATATTTTGCGGAAATCTCATCCACGTCCACCTCGTACTTGTCCAGCACAGGCTTGAACACCAGCTCTATATCATCGGTGGCATCAAACTTGAAACGGAGCTTTCCCTGAAGGTCGTAAAAATCGTCCTTATCCATTTCATCGTTGGACTCAATGCTGAACTCAGGCTTGATGGAAAACTGCGAGAATGCAGCAATCGGCACGGCAAACAAAACAAGAAACAAAACCAATTTTTTCATCTTTTCAATATCTCCAAATATACTGATATAACTTTCTTTTCGTCAAATTTTTCTTCTGCAAGCATACGGCTCCTTCTGCCCATTTCCAACCTTTCTTCCCGGCTGAGAAGAATGAATTTCTTAAGCACACGATACAGGTCATCGGCAGATCTCGCCTCGGTTACATAGCCGTTTTCGCCGTCTGTAACTGTTTCCCTGCAGCCCGGCATGTCGGTGGTGATTACCGGCCTTCCCATGGCAAGAGCCTCTATGAGAATCTTGGGAATTCCTTCCCTGTAGTAGGATGGAAGCACCACCGCACTGCAGGAGGCGATATAGGGTCTGACATCCTTGGTCTGGCCGCCGTAGTATGCCCCTTTATCAGGATCCAAGGCCTCCAACTCTGAAAGCCTGACTCCCATGGGATTGTCATTGTCCGCAGGGCCCAGAAGTACAAATTCCGAATCGGGAAACTCCTTTTTCAGCCTCCCTGCGGCCTCGATAAACTCGTTTATTCCCTTGTTTTTCAGCATTCGGGAAATGAGCATGAACTTCCTGGTATCGGGAACCGGCGAAAAATCAAACTTTTTAAGGTCAGCACCTGACCCGTTAACAAGATATACATTCCTTTCGCCGATTATTTTTTCATCGATAAAGAACTGACGGTCATCCGGGTTCTGGAAAATCACGGCAAAAGCCTTTCTGAAGGCCCACTTATAGAGCTGCTTCACTATGCGGTATGTCATGCCGGACGGATTGTCAAAGGCAGTTCCCAGTCCGTTTACGGTACAGGCTATCCTGATTCCGGCAAGCCGGCAGGCAATGGCACTGTAGATATTGGTCTTTATGGTATAGGTAAAAACCATATCCGGCTTTATTTTCTTGTAGATTTTATAGTATTCAAGTATCAGGAAAAGATCTGAAAAAGGATTCTTTCCCTTTCTTTCCAGGTTCCTTACCTCGTGGAAAACAGTTCCCGGATTCTTTATGGAGGTGAAATTGGCGGCAGGTGCCACGGTGTGGACCTCATATCCAAGCCCCTTCAGGGTTTCGATAAGACCGGCCCTGTGGTTGAAAACCGTCCATGCAGTATTTGAAGAAATGACCACCTTTTTCATATTATTTCAGAAGCTCCCTGTAAATATCCAGCGTTTCGGAAGCTCCTTTTTTCCAGGAGAATTCGCTTTCGCGCCTGTATCCCTTTTCTCTAAGTTCTTCCCTGAGTTCCCTGCTTTCTGCAATTTTCTTCATGGCCTCCGTAATTTCCCCGGTTTCAAGGGGATTTACCAGCAGGGCTGCATTTCCGGCAACTTCGGATGTGGAAGAAAAGTCTGAAGTTATGACAGGAGCGCCGCATTTCATGGCCTCCAGGATAGGAAGCCCGAAGCCTTCGTAGAGGGACGGAAGACAGTATGCCATGGCTCCGGAATAAAGCGTATATTTGTCATCGTCGGAAACATAGCCGGTAAAGATAATGTCCCTGCGGTCAGTTCCGGCAGAAACAAAGCTCTTGTGAAGCTTGCCGGCCACCACCAGACGGAGCTCTGCCAGGGAAGGATTCTCCTCCTTCAGCTTAATGAAGGCATCGATTGTCCTGCCGATATTCTTGTGAGGTCTCAGCTCTCCCAGATAAAGGAAATAAGGCTTGTCCAGAGAGAAATTTCTGTAGATTTCCTCATTTTTTTCCATTTTAACCGTTGCAGCCTCGTAAACCACCCTTGCTTTTTCCGTTTTTTTCCTCAGGGAAGGAAAAACTTTTATAAGGTCATTTTTTGTGGATTCTGATACGGAAATGATGCTGTCGCACCTTTTTACCGCATTTTTCATCAGATTCCTGAGATAAAGGGATTTGAGTCCCCCCTTGTTGCCGAAAAATTCGGGATGGAGAATATATTTCAGGTCATGGATTGTGACCATCTGTTTTCCTCTGAAAAAAAGAGGATGATTTGAATAGAGACAATGAAAAAGATCGCACCTGAGCTCTGCTCCGTGCTTCAGGAAAAGAAGATCTCTTTTAAGACCGATGGCAGGAATATCAAAAACCTTGACTTCAGTATTGTTCATCCCTGCAAGCATGACAATGAATGGGTGATCCTTCTTTAGCGACGGATTTACCATAACTGTAAAACGGTAATCTTCAGGTGCAGCCGGAAGAAGCTCCCTGAGCAGTTCCTCCACGTACTGACCTACTCCGGTCCGGCCGTTTTCCACAGCCAGGGCATCAAGAATTATATGCTTCATTCTAAAATCTCCTGAATTGTCTGAAAAAGAATTTTATACGGCGCATGTTCTTGACTCCGTTGGCAAAAGACTTGAAGAAACGGCTTTTTCTTTTAAGTCCCCGGTAAAATTCGATAACTGCAGAAACAGGACTTCTGTCACCGCCTGTGCTGCCGAACCAGTTTTCCCTGTTCAGTTCGAACCGGCCTGAAATAGTTTCCTGAAACTCCTTGTTCTGAGGAATGCATACCGGTTTTATACCGTAGAGACGTACATCTATACCAAGCCTGTTGCCTGTAAGCCAGTCTGCCGGCATACGGATGGGAAAACCTGCGGCAAGAAGCTTTTTCGCACCGCTGAGTTTAATAAGGTAACCGCTGGTCCAGTTGGGATTTTCCACAAAGCGGACAATATGATATTTTCCGAAAAGCCTCTGCCTATCCCAGACAGAAGAAACCGCATTGTTATGGGAAAGGAACATAAGTTCCCAGTCCTCAGGAAACTCCGGCTCTCGACTTAGGATTTCCGGCAGTTCATCACAGAGAATCACATCATCCTCCAGAATCAGCGCCTCTTCGATATTATCCTCAACCATTTTCCTGTAGATATTGAGATGGCTCCAGGAACAGCCTATTTCTCCCCTTGTCAGCTCCCGGCCGAAAAATGATACGGAGCCCTCGGAGTCATATCCGGCATCAACTTCTGCCTGAGACAGCTTACGCCCGTCCACTGCCGGAAATATTTCAAAAGGGATTCCTAACTTATCAAGCTGTGCCGATATAAATTCCCGTCTGTCGGCAGAGCTTTCAAGATTGACTACAAAAACCGGGGGAAATTTCATTTCTTATCCTCCGAAAAAATTGGTGCCGGAGAAAAGTCCTCTATGAGAAATTCCCTTTTGTCGCGGCTCCACTGCTTATAGCCGTGGGTAAAGACATTCTCTCCGTAAAAGGTCTTAAGAACATCCCTGTTATGAGGCACCGGAACTGTACGATGATAGAAGCGGCATTCCGCAAGGGGATAGATATCTTTCTTAGGATAGACTCTGCGAAGTCCCTTGGTTACGAAAACGATATTGTCATTCTCCTCGTTGCCCCAGATTATATCCACATGGAGAGAGTTCTTTCTGCTGAACTGAAGCTGCAGGCACTCCTCCCTTTCTTCAAGGTAATAATGGGTTCCGGAAAGAGCCTTTTCCAGAAGATCCTTCACCTTTTCCTTGTCCCTGCGAAGCACTCCGATATCTCCGTCGGTTTCCCACGGATTGAAGCCGCCGTGCCTTACAGCCCCCAGATGAGTTCCTATGATGGCAAACCATTCCACCGAATTTGCATCCAGGAGATCTCCCAGAAAGGTAAGCAGCTCATAGAGATGATTTATACAGCATACGGGAGAATTCTTACCCTTTCTTTCGTAATAGAAGTTGATGCTCCACGGATTTTCGTCGCACCTGGCAGTAACGGAGGTGCATACCTTGTCACGCCTGAAAAAGAGAAGGTACCGCAGAAAAAGACGGCATAAAAGAAGAGTTCCTTTCTGTATTCTCCTGATGAATTTCCTCAAAATTAATCCTTTTTTCCCTTTTTTCTGACTATATTAATCAGATACTGAAGACATTCCAGCCTTAAGATCCATGCCATAGCAAAATATACGACAATACCGGCAAAGGCCTGAACCATCATCAAAGGCAGATATCCAAGTCCTGGAATCCTTATACTCATTATAATAAGCCCCATCAAAGCCGACAAGCCTATAAACGGAATAACATCCGCAAGCTGCTCCCTGAGGCTGTATCCGATAAGCTTTCTGTTGGGAAGGGCTCCGATAAGGATTGAAATCAATGTGGTGAAGGCATCAAAAATAACCACCGCTTCCAGGCTTCTGAAAACAAAGGCTGCAACACAGAAACCGGCAATCATTATGATTTTCTTGGCAACCTCGATACGTAGAAGGATTTTTCCCTCCCCCATGGCCTTGAGAACCTGAAGATTGGTACTCTGCAGAGGCCAGAAGGCAAACTTTATACAGGCCCACTGAAGGAAGAAAACACAAGGAAGCCATTTTTCGGTAAGAAGAACAATAACCAGCGGTCTGGCAACCACGGCAAGCCCCGCCATTGCGGGAATCACCAGGAAAGAGCTGGTAACAATGGCCCGCCGCACCATTTTCTTCAGCTTGGCTTCATCCTCCTGGAACGAAGCAAGGGCCGGAAACATGACCGACTGTATGGGACCGTCAAGATTGGAAACTATGAACTGAGGGAAGGTAATACCCTTGTTGTAGATTCCCAGGGCGGCGGATGAAAAGCTTTTTCCGATTATGAGGCTGCAGAAGTCGTTATAGACATAATGAAGCATAGATGCCAGGAAGGTTCTTCCCCCGAAGGAGAACAGAGATTTCAGCCTGGTAAGGGAAAAAAGCAGTTTAGGCTTCCATTTTATCAGATACCACATGATAAGGTTCTGACAGGTATAGCTGGTTATTTTCTGACCTACCAGAGCCCAGACACCGAAGCCGGCATAGGCCATCCAGATTCCCACAAAGGCGGAAACAATAACCCCGGATATGACTATCTTGAAGGATTTCTTGAAAGCCATGTTCCTGGAAAGGATGGCATGCTGTATGGAATTCAGGGTTCCAAGGAAAATTACCGCCGAAAGGACCCTGAGAACAGGCTTTATTTCGGGAAGCTTGTAGAAACCGGCAATGAAAGGAGCTGCAAACCACAGTATGATATAGGTTACGGCAGAGAATGCGATACTGAAGAAGAATACCGAGGAAAAGTCCATGTCATCCGCGTTCTTCTTCTGTACCAGTGCAACCGAAAAGCCGTTTTCAATGAATATAACGGCAATATCGATGAACACCATCACCAGAACTACGATACCGTAGTCCCTCGGAGCCAGAAGACGGGCCAGAATAATGGAAATGACAAAGGTTATCCCTTTCTTTCCTATCCTTTCAAAGGCCTTCCAGAAAAGAGAACTTATTATGGTTTTTCTTGTTACCGGGTTGCTGCTCATTGTCAGAACTTACGGAACCTTCCGTCTGTCTTGTTGGTTTCGGCTATATTGCCGGCCATGGTATCCTCCCAGAACACGCAGGGAACATTCCAGGTCTTTCCGTACAGGGCTTCAAGAAAAGCCGGTGCGTTTACAGGGACAGGCACATCAAGCCCCTGAAACGGAATCCTTTCCAGACCGTTATCCTTCCATGAGAGTTTAATTGCATTGAGTGTGTCGGATTCATCCCGCAGATAGGACCAACACCAAAGATTTCCTCTGCTTCTTGTAAAGACAAAAAGATCGAAATGGATAACGCCGTTGGAATACTTTTCCACAAAGCCTTCGTTAGGCATATAGTTTCCGTTCATGCTGTAGCGGTATTCTCTGACAAAGCCGATTTTCTCAAAACTCTTGAACAGGTTTTCATCATATTGGTCTGAAAAAACGCCCATCTCCAGGTCGTCGTCATGCTTTATGAAATCTTTTTCCCGGATTGCCCCCAGCAGGGTACCGAAACAGATGAAATAGTCAATTCCCAGATTATCAAAAGCATTGAGTACCTCCGGAAAATATTTCCTGACATTGGACTGGAAAACCACCGATTTTGCCAGTTGCTTTTTCTCCCCTCTCTTTCTCCTGAGGGTTTTCAGGATGCCTCCCGTAATGGGATTGCTTTTCAGCAGCCGTTTGGCCGCACGGTAAATTTTATTATCGTAAATACTCAAAACAGATTCCTCAATTCCTTCAGCTCCTTCCCGAGTACGGAAGAAATTCTCTGAAGCTGATACCTGATATCACCCAGCTTCCGGCTTATTTTCATGGAAGCAGTCTTGTTGAAACCGCTGCCGTCAGTATATTTTATTCTTCTTCCAGAATTGTTGTATTTTTCTCCGAAAGGCTTGTCCACCTTGAAAATCAGTTCGTTTCCCACAGACCTTTCCTTCAGATTGATTATATCCCAGCCATAGCGGTTTTCCTTGTAGAAACAGCATTTTTCTTCAAGTATGCTCCGGAAGCTGTCGGCCGGATGGGCCTGATCTCCGTTGTTTTTTCCGTCTAAATGCTCGATGTAATAGTAATCGTCGGTTTTTACAGCCCAGAGGTTATAAGTACTGTAAAGGAACTGATCCACCCCTTTATAATGATAAATATCCTCCATGGCCACGATACGCCCGGTTTTCAGATCTTCAAGAGAGATACCGTCAGCTTCGGCCTTTTCGCCCAGCCATTCCGCTACGGTCGGAAAGATATCCATAAGGGAAACTGTCTTTTTTATCTCGTTTATTCCCTTGTCGCCCGCTCTGTGAACGAACAGGGTTATATTTGTACGGGTTTTTCCGATATACTCACTGTTTTTATCGTTTTCCAGAAGACAGCCATGGTCTGAGAACAGAATTATACGGTCAAATCTATTACCAACTGACCTGATAAATTTATCTATGGCAGAGGCAAGATGCTCCTGACCTACCTTATCGGCAATTTCACGGCTCACCACCGGACCGCAGGAATAATGATCCACCGCATCATGATAATCATCATATCCCAGCCAGACACACAGGTTTTTGCTGCTGTCTTTTTCTACAGCCTCTGTTATTTCATCGTAATCAAAGAAAGCCTCGCCGCAGGAATCAAAATCCCGGGGAACGATTCCCTCTCTCGGGCTGAAAGAATATGGAGAAGCATAGTAGAGAGTCCTGAAATCATGTCTTTTAAGAAGCCTGAACAGGTTATCGCATCCGATGTCCAGAAAATAATAGGGCCATTGTCCCCTTTTACGGCATCCGTTTCTTTTAGGATAAAGACCGGTGTACATGCAGGCCAGAGCTCTCGGAGTTTCTGCCGCCGGGGTATACGCCTCACGGAACCAGGTGCCTCCCATTTTTTCCATCAATTCAAGCACGGGACTGCCGGAAACAAGCTTATCCGGTCTCAGCATGTCACAGAAAAGAAAAAGTATCTTCAATTTTACTCCATCATGGCCTGAATAAGCCTTTTAAGCTTTTTCTTATTGGCAAGAATCTTGAACATCCTGAAAATCTGCAGAGAACGGATAAGAAATTTTGTCTTGAATATATCTGATTTGCTGTACAGTCTCCGCTCCTGACCATCCGTAAACCTGATTGCCTTCCCTTTTTCGTTGAAAAGATGGGAAATGGGTGCCGGAAAGGGCTGAATTGTATTTTCATACTGTTTTACAACCTTCATTCCGTATTTGTAGTCGCAGGAGTGTTCTTCGATTTTACTGCGGAAAAATGCCAGCTTTTCCTTATCGCCGAAGCTGCTGATTACTTTTCCGGTTCTGTTGTCTGTCAGTTTATAATGTCGGTCCAGAACAGGATCGTCAAAATCTATCTGCTGAGTAAAGTAATAATCCTTATCCACATAACACCAGACTGTATTTCTGAAGCCCACCTCGTTTGAGACAAAATAGTTGTTCTCAATTACCAGATAAGAGAAATCATCTGCCAATGTAAGACTCTTTCCGTCAAAATTTTCGCCAGAGGGATCCTTACCCAGAAGTTCCATTATTGTAGGATAAATATCCATTATTGAGACAATGCTGTCATTCTTAGCCAGTTTTTTATCCCCCTTCCTATGCCAGAAAAGGGTAATTCCGGTTCTGTCATAGTCCAGTACATCCAAACCTCTCCGAGACTCGTTGTAAAATTTGCAGCCATGATCAGAAAAAATAAAAATATGATCCCAATAGTCGGGGGAAATTATATCAAAAATCTGACTGAAAGTATTTGACAGATGCAACTGCCCGATCCTGTCTCCGATTGCAGCAGTAGGAGAAAGCCCGATGGAGCCGTGATAATCCTCGATTGTCATGAAAGCAATGCTGTTTTCTTCTCTGTCCTTTCTGACCTGCTTCATCATTTCCAAAGGGTCATAAGAAAGATAGGAATAATCAAACACATGCTCCGGAAACTGTTTCCTGGAATTGACAGGAGTGGCAAAGATATAGATTCTGTGCTGCTGTTCCCTGAAAAATCTGAAGATATGGTTTTCAGTCTCCAGATAGACCCTCGGATAATGCTCAATTTCCCGGCAGCCGTTTCTGTTCGGGTAAAGACCGGAATAAAAAGCTCCCATACTTCTGGATGTATCCGGTGCAGGAGAATAAGCTCTGGTATAGACTGTTCCTCCCAGCCTCTCAAGCCAGCCGTCTATCTCCCCTTTTTCCTTTTTCGGATTGACACTGTTAAGCTGATCAGGTCTCAGCATGTCGCAGAAAAGAAAAAGTATCTTCATGAATTATATCCTTTAAACCATTCAATGAATTTATTCAGCCCCACCTTCAGGTCTGTTGAGGGAGCATACCCGTAATCCCGCTCCAGGGCAGAAATATCGGCAAAGGTTTCCAGAACATCACCGCTCTGCATAGGCATGAGGTTAAGCTCCGCCTTCCTCCCCAGTCCCTCTTCTATAAAACTGATCATATCGGAAAGCTTTTCAGGTTTACCGCGGCCGATATTATAGATACGGCACTTTTCAAAGGAACCGAAATCGGAAAAAAGGATTCTTTCAACACCCTCAGTAACATCATCCACATAGGTGAAATCCCTTTTCATTTCTCCGAAATTATATACATCGATAGGTTTTCCTTCGGTTATTTTCTTTGCAAACTTGAAATAGGCCATATCAGGTCTTCCCAGAGGTCCGTAAACCGTAAAGAAACGGAGCCCCACCAGGTTCATCCCGTACATGTCGGCATAAACATGAGCCATAAGCTCATCAGCCTTTTTTGTGGCGGCATAGAGGCTGGCCGGAGAATCGGTCTTTTCAGTTTCTGTAAAAGGCATCTCCCGGTTGCGGCCGTAAACACTGGAGCTGCTGGCATAGACAATGTTTTTTGTCCCAGCCCGGCGGCAGCCCTCAAGAAGATTAAGAAATGCAGAAATGTTGTTTTCTACATAGGTATACGGATTTTCTATGGAGTATCTGACGCCGGCCTGGGCTGCCAGGTTACATACCACATCAAAATTCTTTTCCTCCAGAAAAGAGAAAAGCTCTTCCCTGCAGCACATATCCAGCTTGCGGAAATCAAGTCCTTCAAGCTTTTCAAGACGGCTGTTCTTCAGCTCCACATCGTAGTAGGAGTTCATGGAATCAATGCCTGTGATTTCGGCATCGGTTTTCATAAGTCTCCGGCAGAGATGGTATCCTATGAATCCGGCTGCTCCGGTAACAAGTATTTTCATTTTCAGTGCTCCACCACGTCTCCGTTTACGATCTTGATGACCTGTGTGGTGGATATTCCCTGTGTACGAGGCACTACCACTACACGGCCCTGCTTATAAAGGTGACCGAACCAGTATTTTACATATTCCATATCGTCTGCAGCAATGAATATGGCATCAAGCCTGTATTTTTCCATGAAGTCGTTTACTGCAGCCTCTTCCAGGGCATGAGGTCCCCAGCTGCGGTCAACTATAACGGCATCATCCACATAACGGCAGGACTTTACAATTTCCAGCCTTTCGTTTTCGGAAAAAATCGGTTTCCGTTTTTCCTGAATGGTAAGCTCATCGGAATCGATTGTTGCCACCACCTCACTGAACATTTCCTTTGCCCTTTTCAGAAGACGGACATGTCCCACATGAAAAAGATCGAATACTCCGTTTACCGCACATCTGTTGTATTTCATATTACCGTCCCACCGCAAGATATGTGAAGCCACCCTTTTCCAGAGTATTTCTGCAATATATGTTCCTCAGATCCGCAAAAACATTTCCTCTCATAAGCTGTCTGATCCGAGCTATATCGAGAGAACAGAACTGCTTCCATTCGGTAAGAAGAACCAGAGCATCGGCTCCGTCTGCAGTTTCATAAGGATCTGTACTGTATTTTATACTGCTACCGAGGATCTTTTCCGCCTCTTTCATTCCTTCCGGATCGCAGGCTGTAATTTCCGCCCCATCCTTCAGAAGTTCGGGAATTATCACCAATGAAGGGGATTCCCTCATGTCATCTGTTTCAGGCTTGAAGGTAAGCCCCAGTATACCGATCCGCTTTCTCCGGAGATTGCCTCCCAGGGCTTCCTTTATCTTTTCCGCCATCCTGAGCTTCTGCCGGTTGTTGACCTCGGTTACTGCTTCAAGAATCTCTGATTTAAGTCCGTTGTCCCGGAAAATCCTGATAAGGGCTGAAACATCCTTCGGAAAACAGGAGCCGCCGTAGCCCGGACCTGCCTGAAGAAATCTTGAACCGATTCTCCTGTCAAAGCCCATTCCCCTGGCCACATCCAGGACATCGGCCCCGGTTTTTTCACAGAGGGCAGATATTTCGTTGATAAATGATATCTTGGCTGCAAGAAATGCGTTGCTGGCATATTTTATAAGTTCCGCAGTTTCTGTATTTGTCATGAAGACAGGGGTTCCGGAATCGGCAAGAGGGCCGTAGATTGTTCTCATCACTTCCCTTGCACGGGAGCTTTCGGCACCTATAACCACACGATCCGGTTTCAGGAAATCATCTATTGCCGATCCTTCCCTGAGAAATTCGGGATTGGATGCCACATCAAAGTCAGCTTCCGGATTTTCCTCCCTGATTACCTGAGCCACCTTGCCGGCTGTTCCCACCGGTACGGTACTTTTATCTACAATAACGGTATATTTTCTGAGATGGGAGGCAAGCTCCTTCGCCGCCGCAAATACATAGGAAAGGTCGGCATGTCCGTCGCCTCTTCTGGAAGGGGTTCCCACTGCAATGAAAACCGCATCGGACTCCTCTATATGAGGGGCGTAATCCATGGAAAAAGCCAGTCTGCCTGCTTCTGCATTTCTCCTGACCATTTCATCAAGGCCCGGCTCATAAATAGGAATCTGCCCTTTAAGCAGGGCCCCTATCCTCTCCTCGCTTTTATCTATACAAACAACATCCCAGCCGAATTCCGCAAAGCATGTTCCTGAAACAAGCCCTACATATCCGGTTCCGATGACAGATATTTTCATTTTTCCTCTACTTTGAACCAAAACCTGTAAGAATGGTCTTGACTGTTTTTATAAAGATCAGCAGATCCAGCCAGAATCCCATATATTTAACATAATAAAGGTCATAGCTGAGCTTTTCTTCCGTCTCCTCCACTCCTGCGGCATATCCCTGGACTACCTGTGCCCAGCCTGTAATACCCGGCGATGTAAGATGACGATATGCATAAAAAGGGATCTCCCTTTCAAATTCCTTTACAAAGCAGACCTGCTCCGGTCTGGGGCCGATAAGACTCATGTCTCCCTTGAGAACATTTACCAGCTGAGGAAGCTCATCAATCCTGAACTTCCTGAGAAATTTTCCCATAGGAATGATACGGCTGTCGTTGGTACAGGTAAACTTTGCTCCCTGGGCCTCGGACTCTGTAATCATGGTCCTGAACTTGTACATCCTGAAAGGCTTGCCTCCGCGGCCCACCCTTTCCTGAATAAAAAGAGCCGGTCCCCTGGAATTGGACTTGATGATGATGACGGCAAAAAGACAGAGAGGAAGAATAAGAGGAAGCCCCACAATAACGGCAAGACATTCAAGAACCCGCTTTACCGCGAAATAGAGCTTCGGTACCTTGAATCTGGAAACCACACCGGAGGAAAGATGGCGGAGAGAAATTCTTCCCGTTGCTTTCTCGTAAACAGTTGCAGCATGGTAGATAGGAATATTGGTAAGGCTTACATTGGCAATAAAACGCATCCATTCCGGAGATATCTTTTCGTGATAATCGATAATGATTCCGTCACAGTCCTTATTGATTTCAGGCTTTTCGAGAAGCTCCCACCGGTGGCTTCCCTTCTTTGCCAGCTCAAAGCCCAGCCCCACAGGACAGATAAGGTAGAAAAGGCTTTTCGGATTCCGGTACATGTAGAGCCCCAGTCCGATCCAGAAAACGGTGAACAAATAGAAAATCACCAGGAATTTTCTTGAATAATAGACCCTGCCTACTGCGATTACCGAAAGCATGATGCAGAGCACAACGGTTATGACAAAAGCCGCAATACCCAGCTGCTCTCGGAAAGAAAAGCGCTTAATCCTCAGCGACACTATGCCGGCTGCAAGATATCCGAGAATACATATCGAAAGAAAGGTCCTTTTATAAATTGCATCCCAGAATCTGAAATCCCCGTAAACCAGATAATAGGTTCCGAAAATCATCACCACCATTCCGAGAACAGTCCATACAAGTGCCTTTATAAGAGAACTGTCAATCTTGTTTTTCATTCTTCTCCCTTTCCCCCACACAGGTAAACGCATATGCAAAAGTCAGAAGCGGTATGTAAATATTGGTCCTGTAACGAATGGCCGCTCCCGGATTCATTACCCCCTGGATATACTGGGCAAAAAGCAGAAGCACAACTGCCGCAAACCCGAATATCAACCACTGATAGTATACACTGAATTTCCTGAAAATATACACCGGTGCCTTGCGGAGAAGATAAACGAAAGAAAGCAGCAGAAAGCAGTTTTCGATAAAGGTTGCCTTATGCAGCACCGATTTTCCCAGCTCGGCCAGAGAAGGACCCCACAGGGAGAGTGGCATGAGGTACGGCATCTTGCGGATAAAGTCAAAATGCTCGGTAAAGACAGGCGCTCTCGTAGAACGGGCGGTACTTCTGTATATGGTATGGAGCTTGTTTAATGTATAGGTGTCTATCTTGTAACGGCACAGGTAAAAGGCCCCGAACATGCACAGCACCATGATTATCAGCAGCACAAGCTCGGTTTTCCAGGAAAGCGTTATTCTCTGCCTTACGAAAATATAGACAATGGAAAGAGCCAGGAAAGGAATGTAGTAAAATTTTATTACGCAGATAAACCAGATTGCAAAAACCAGCGGAACGGAAAATTTTACCGGTTCTCCCTTGAAGAACTTAATGATCTGGGCACAGACGATTCCCATGGAAAATACGACAAGAGCCTCTTTGCTGGCAGTGGATGACCAAATAGTGAAAGAGGGGCTGAAGCAGAGCAAAATCAGGAAGGTGTACATTTTGGTATTGGCTGTTTTTGCGGCCTTGAGCAAAGTCCTGATTCCGTACCAGGCAAGACAGGCAAAAACCACGTGCACGAGAACCCTTACCTGAAGCACGCTGCTTACGGTACCGACAACCAGTCTCGGAAGGAGAACCCAGTCGGTGAATACCCGGTGACCATACTCCTGAAACATCTGGGCAGGTCTTGAATTGAGATAGAGATTAACATCACCCAGCCTTGTCAGATTGGCAATGACATATTCCGCCAGAAAAGAAAAAATTACCCTGTAGAAAAGCAGATATGTGATAAGCTTGTCAGGAGTGAAATATTTGTTCTTCAAACGCTCACCTTGCTAAAATATTATAATCTGTTATACTATATATTAATAACAGGAAAAATCGATGTCCATAATAAAACTGGAAAATGTAAAAAAATATTATACTCTGGGAAAAACAGAGGTTTCTGCCATAAAAGGGGTCTCCTTCGACATAGACAGAGGAGATTTTGTCTCAATAATCGGCCCTTCCGGTTCCGGAAAGTCCACCATCCTCAACATGATCGGATGTATTGATGTTCCGTCTGAGGGAAAGGTCATAATCAACGGCCGGGAAACTTCCCATCTTTCCGACAGGGAGATAACCGAGCTCCGCCATGAGGTTCTGGGCTTCATCTTCCAGTCCTTCAACCTTCTTCCGGTACTCAATGTCTATGAAAACATTGAATTTCCGTTCCTTATCGGCAAGAAAAAGTTCACTTCCGCCGAAAAAAAGGAGCATAAGGATTATATCGAGCACCTTATCGATGCCGTAGGGCTTACAAACTGGAGAAATCACCGTCCCAACGAGCTTT
The DNA here is from genome assembly GCA_045606105.1 of Spirochaetia bacterium. GTDB lineage: Bacteria > Spirochaetota > Spirochaetia > CADAEX01 > CADAEX01 > CADAEX01. Next base: position 68,909 of record JAZURI010000010.1, read on the forward strand.
CGGGAGGACAGCGGCAGAGAGTAGCCATTGCCCGTGCCCTGGCAACAAAACCTAAGGTTATCCTTGCAGATGAGCCTACCGCCAACCTGGACAGCAAGACCGGAGAGGATATCATTGCCCTCATGAAGAAAATCAACAAGGATCTCGGTACAACATTTATCTTCTCAACCCATGACCAGAATATTTTCTCTATTGCAGACCATGTGATCCGCCTGAAGGACGGACTTGTGGTTGAGGATTTCAGACAGACCGATAATTAGAAGCTGGAGGAAATTTCCACAAACAGGGTAAATGCCAGCTTGGAATCGATAGGAAAGTCATCGTAGAAGTCATCATCCAGTTCCTTGTGTCCATAGTTCCAAGGTACTGCAAGATTAATTTTCACATGCTTCCACGGAGAAACACTGAGCCCGCCGATAAACTGTCCCGATTCGCTTTCAACGGAGTGGAGCCATTTGAGACCAAGACTGACAGGGGTTCCGAACATGTTGTTCCAGTTGGTGGCCATACCCAGACAGTGATCCGGGTCATCTTCTATTCTTCCGTCGTAGTAGTACTCGCCGTAGAGCTTATAGTCCTCGCCGAATTCCTTGTAAAAACCGAACAGAGCCTCGTGGGTATATTCATCAAGATCATTGTGGGTAAGTACATAATCTGAAAAAAGGTCGGTTCCCAGAATAACAGTCTTGACACCGCCCATTATCTTTTCACCGTCTGCCTCGTTGAAGAGTCCGGACAATGTAAAGTTCACGCTTCCGAAAGTCTTGTCTGCCAGACCGGCAAAGGAAATCTCATCGCTGTGGAGCTTGTCCTCCTCTCCCGGATGAGGGCGCTTCTTATAAAGGGAAACCAGGGAAACCCCGTCAAGCATGTTGGGCAGGGACATTCTGAAAGCAGTTCCGTTTTCGCAGTCATCCATGAAGTCGGCAGGACGGAAAAGACGGCCGTGACCCCAGGTCATGTAGAATTTTCCCAGCCTGAGATAGGCCTTGTCCAGCCAGTTGTAATCGCAGTAAAGCTCATCAGCCTCCAGCATGGACCAGGTATCGCTTCCCTCCTCCGAATCAAGCTCTGTCATGAGCTTTCCGAAAATGCGGATAGTGGAATCGGGTCTTATGTCAAATGAAACGGTAGCCTTTGAGTAGGCACCTGCAACCTTTTCAGGCTCGGAATCGGGAGGAAGCTCGTCCCATCCCATACCGCCACCTCCGCGGACCAGGAAATGCCCCTTTACGGTTACCTTGTCGCTCTGCTCGAACTGGCTGCGGTAATCTATGTCGTTGGGAACCTCGATGACTATATCTTCCTGAGGCTCTTCAAATATGCTGTCCAGCTCCGGTTGTATCTCCGGTATCGGTTTCGCTTCAGATTCAACCTCCATCTCCAGTTCTGTCTGGGCATGGAGAGCAAATGGAATCATAAGAGCAATTACAGCTGCAGCAAGAAGTTTTTTCAAAATTTTTTACCTGTTTACCTTTTCAAGATATTCTTTAGTATACAGGGAATCAGGCTGTTTGTTAAGGGATGGGTTCTTGATTGTTACCATAGTTCTTTCATATTCGGTCTTTTCTCCCACCCTGCGGAATACCAGATGATCCTGAATAACAATATTTACGGGAACCCAGCGGTCGGAAACCTTCTGATAGCTTGGAATGGCAGAGGTTCTCATAAGCTGCCCCGAAAGGCTGTAATCCTCTATTTTCCTTACCAGCCTGTCCTCTGAGACCCAGATTTTTACCTTAGGGAATGAAACCTTGTTGTTTTTGGCTTTCAGAGTGAATACGGTACAGTCAAACTTACCCAGCTTCTGCTTGGCTATCGCTTCGATTTTGTAATCCTTGGAATAGCTGGAGCCTGTAAAGTCTGAAATACGGAAGCTTGAATTCTCGAACCTGTCCTTGGCGCTGGTGAATGTGAAGCTTTTTCCCACAGGGTCGTAAAGCCAGAGGTTATCTCCCAGTTTCAGGTATCCCTTTCCCTTGTCTGCCACAGGCTGCAGGATAAGAACCAGGAACTTTTCATCCTTGTCTCGGCGGAACATGGCTGCCACAGTTGTGGAGGTGGATCCATCCGGGTCCTTCTTGACTATGGTATATTCGGCCGAAAGGTCGGTTTCGTTGAAGGCAACCAGGCTGTCGACCTGCTTCAGCATCTCCTGATAATCGGTATGCTGGGCAGAAGCAAAGGCTGCGGAGCAAAGTATAAGTACTGCAATCAATAAAAATTTCTTCATGGCATCATTCCTTTCTGAGAGCTTCCGCAGGAGGCATGAGAGAGGCCTTTCTTGCCGGGCCCCAGGCTGCAGCCACTACGGCAGCTATCATGAATACAAGATTAAGAAGCACTGTCTTCAGGCTGATAAAGAACTGAAGTCTTCCGTTTTCGGTAAACATTCCGGCCACTGATATGCTTCGTAAATCAAACAACCCTATGAAATAAAAAGTTACAAGTCCGAGTATAAAGCCCAGTATTGAGGAGATTACCGCCAGCATCACGGCTTCGTAGATAAATATCCTCTTTACAGCCCCGGCCTGCATTCCCATGGCCCGCATGGTTCCTATTTCCCTGGTTCTCTCGTAGACCAGAACCCGGTATGTGTTCAGGATTCCCATCATTACGATAAGGAGGAAAACAAACAGTACAAAATAGGTACATACTATAAAGGCATCCAGAAGGTTCTTTAGCTGCTCCAGCTGTGCATCCACCGACATGACTCCCGCAATCTCGTCGTTGTTGTGCCTGTTTCCGGATCTGTAGCTGCTGAAATCCTTTCTGGTTTTGATAGGGGGAAAAACATCCTTGGTTTCTGCCAGGGAGCTGCGGATCTTTTCGGTCAGCTTAGGGATATCGGCCCCCTCCTTGGCATACACGGCTATCTCAGTAGCCCAGTCATGCTCCTTGTTCATCAGAAGGTTCAGGATTTCACGGTTCATATAAGCCGCATATCCGAAGATATTGGTCTCCCCGAAGATTCCCTTTACCACAAGATTGGCCACATTGTACTGCCCCTCGATGGTCTTTATGTAGATAAGTACATCGTCACCCATACGGGCCCCCAGAAGACGGGCCGCCTCCGTACTTATGATTATTCCGTTCTTTCCCTCTTCACCAAGCATGTTCTCCATGGCTCCTTCCACAAACGGAAGCCTGGAAAGCTCCTTTCCTTCGCTCTTGAAATCGGCACCGACAGCCCTGAGAAGCCTGATATAGTTTCCTCCGAAGAAGAGCCTGACCTCGCTGCCGTAATAGATGGTTCTCGGAGAGATGGTCCTTATAGGAAGCTTCTTCTCCTGAATGATTTTTATATATTCCTTTGAATCAGGAATGGACATTCCGGTATTTTCAAAGCCGTATACTATAACATGGCCTGAAAAATAACGGGCTGCCTTGGTCTTGATGGTTTCAAGGGCTCCGTATGAAAGACCTGTAAGAACGGTAATGAGCATGAAGCCCACCGCAATGGCCAGACCCATGAGGGCATATCTTTTTCGCTGAAGGAAAAGATTCCGGAGTGCAATACGGAACATATCAGCCCCTCCCCATTATTGCCACAGGCTGAATCTTTACGGCAATGGATACCGGATAGATCCAGGAAAGGGCACCCACCACCGCGGCTCCCGCAAAGTGCATGAGTATGTTTTTCAGGGTTACCGCAGGCTGAAGCCTGTCGCCGCCGAACATGGTTATGAGAAGATCGTTTTCCAGGGCAATTCCGCCGGAGAAACAGAGTGAGATTATCACACCCAGAATAATACCTATGGTGGAAGCCGCCAAAGTAAGGATCATGGATTCCGAAATGAAAAGGAGACTGATGAACGGCTTGCCTGCACCGATTCCGCGCATGGTTCCTATTTCGTAGCTTCTTTCCAGTACGGAAATGACAAGAGCGTTCATGATAACCAGAACGGCCCCTATGATGATGAAGATAATACCGATATTGAATGCAGCCTGAAGGGCAAATACCATCTGGGCACTTATACCGGCTCCGCTTCTCCACCCTTTTATGTTTACGCTCCAGTGGTTCTCGTCCGCCATTCCGTCAAGCTCACTCCTGAGGGCTTTTGCATCGGATGTCTTGAAAAGGACAAAGCTCCAGGCTGTGGATGAGGCCTCTACTATGGCATCCCTGTCTGATGTATCTGCAAGGATGGTCTCTATGTCGCTGAGAGAAAAGGTTTCCTCTGTTTCGGAAACCGTATCCTCTGCCTCGGCAAAAAGATCGTCGAAATCAAAGCTCTCTTCCTCTGTGTCGGATTCTGTTGTTTCTTCCTCCACCACATTTCCTGCAGTGTAGTCTATAAGTCCCCTTACCACGGTCGGATCGGCAAGCAGGATGGCATCAAAAGGGGCCCCCTTGTTTACATACCGGTGACATCCGGCAAAGGTTCCCTTCCTGATCTTGAAGCTGCCGTTGGAATAAAGGCTGAGCTTTATTTCGGTTCCCGGCTGAAGGGTGTGTCCCAGCTTTGCCTCTGCCTTCTGAAGAAGAGGCTCACATATAAAGATTCCGCCTGATGAAATATCGGCAGGATTTCCCCGTACTATCTCGATTTCCGGGCAAACGCTGAAATAGCTGTCCGGATCGATTCCGAATACAGCGGCGGTATTCCTGAACTTCCCTGTCTCTACTGCGGCAGCGGCTGCAACCACCGGAGTATAGCTTTCGGCATTCTCCAGATATTCAAAGGCACTGCTTATCTCCGCATAGGCCGGAATAGAGGGGATAACCTCGTAGTCATCAACAACCGGTATCTCGTTTCCGAAAAGGCTGAACGAGGTTTCGCTTTCCGCAGCCAGCACCACATCTCCCGTAAGGCTGTTCACAAAGGAATCCCGTACTCCCTTGTCCGCACTTTCGAATACCGAGTTGGAAAAGAAAAGGAAGGCCACACCTACGGCAATCAGTGTGCCGAGAAGGAGAGTCTTCCGCTTGTTGCGGTATAGGTTTCTAAGTGCCAGCTTCAGAATCAACATTGTGCTTTATACTGCCTTATAAATTCCTCGTAATCCTCATAGGGTGAGGTATAGGTAAAAATACGGTAGGTCGGTTTTTTAAGCCAGTAACCGTAAAGATTGTATTTTTCTGCCAGACTTCCCTCTCCGAATGCTTCCTTCTTTATCGTGATGACAGGACAGCGCCGCTCCCCTATCAGATATTCTTCAGGAATATTGCTGCATATAAGGTCGGAAACCCGGTCTATCCGTTCCCTGAACCTGTCCAGGTCCAGTTCCTTGAGAACCTTGATGAAATGCTCGAAGATAAAGGTAGGTGCTGTGCTTGGAATCTGACACTGCTCCGCAAATTTCCTGTAGCGGGCCAGATTGAGATATGAACATACATCCTCTTCCACGAAATTTTTCCATTCATCCCGTTTTACACAAACCACGGCCAGCCCGATATAGGATGCAAGCTGCTTGTTGAGACAGGTACAGAATGCCTTTGTCCCTTTCGGAATATCGTAATAGGGAAAGGCACTTACAGCATCTGCTACACCGTTTTCCTTGTAGAAAGGGGTGGAGTTGCTGGATTCAAGCCTGCAGAACATCTCTGTCTCGGGAAAGGATTCATCCCGCAGGTAATTTTTCAGCATGCTTGTCCACTGTTCCCTGAAATGCCCTTCGTTTCCGATTATCTTAAGTCTGTAGTTCATGGAATACATGATGGCTTCGATTCCAACGGTGGCACTGCCGGGAATAAAGAGGACATCATAATCCTCAAGACCGAACTTAAGGGTAAAAAGTTCACGGAGCTCCTTGAACTGGTCAAAAAATTCCTTGTCCCTGTGAGAGCTGTGTATTCTTACGGAATCTGAAAAATATGCATTTGGCCCGAACATTATATTCCTTCTCTGACCTTAACCATGAAATCCGCAATCCTCTTTCCTGCTTCTCCCCTGTGCTGCCATGCCTGATTTCCTGCGGCTTCCCTTTTTTCCGCCACATCCGGATTTTCGGTCATCCCTTCAATAATATTTTTTATCTCTTTAAAATCCTCTTCCCTGAGCTCTCTCCCTATTTCCGGAAGAATCCTGAACTGCCAGAGCTCATGAGGAACCTTTCCCGCATCGTAAGGACGGGGATCAAAGCCGCCGATAACCGAAAGAAAAGGCTTTTCACGAAGAAAAGCATAATCCAGGGTAATACTGGAAAAGTCAGAAATCATTATATCAGCTTTTGAAAGAGAAACAATATTATCAGGGGCAAAATCCCACTTAATTTTACTGTTTCCCGCATATCTTTCCTGCAGACGGTCCAGCATCTCCTTTTCCACCGACCTTGACTGGGGATGGGGCCTTATTATCATGTCAAATCCGGCATCGGCCAGCGGATCCAGAAGCCTCTCGCCGTACCTTGAAAGAAGACCGCTGCTGCCCCAGCTGGGTGAAACCAGAACCGTGAAGCCATCTTTTTCCCCGCAGACTTCCTTCATTACCGAATCAAGCTTTTCAGAAAGCACATCAAGATAAGGAGAGCCCACTGTCACCAGCTGCTTTTCAGGCAGGCCGCGGAGTTTTTCCAGATATCTGATATCCTCCTTCTGGTAATCTCCCGAAAGAAGAACGGAATCGAAATAGTCCAGTCCGTAGCGTTTGTAGAGAGTGGCATCATTTATCATATGAAGCACATGGGAATAATGCTTTACCCCCTTGGAGCGCTTGAGCTGAAAGACATCCAGTCCGGGAGTGGTCATGAGACAGACATCGGCCTCCAGAAGATTGAGCCTGGCAAAGGCCTTGTTGCCTGCACCGATATATTCACACCGCACATGCTGAAGTTTAAGGTCATTTATCGGGTCATCCTCCGCAGAGGTAAGATAAAGAAGAGGAAGCCCCCTTCTTTCAAACTCCTCCACCACCGGTTTAAAGGTATTCCAGTACTGCTTTCCCTCGCAGTAAACCACATAAGGGACAGTCTCCCCCTTCTTCTCCTTTCTGCCTCCGGCAAAAATAACCCGGAGCTTTATGAAAAAGGCCCTGGAAGCAAAGTACAGCAGGGCAAAGAGGCTGATGAATACGGAAAAGAGCATGCTTCCCGTACCCGGATCTATGTATAGAAGATTGAAGTCAGTCATTGAGCTTCTCCCAGTTTCCGGCCTTGTAGATATCCCTGTTTACCCGGTACACGGGAGTAAACCGGTAAGTGTTCCTGTTGTGCTCGTTGGCCTCCACGGGACCGGTACCCACCAGTATGCCGTTCTTCTTTCCGCTGCTGTCCAGCGGTTTCCCGGTAAACGGATTCAGAGGCTTCTCTTCAAAGCCGGATACTGCCAGCACCGGTACATCAGCCACGGTCATGAAGGTGCGGTCTGTCCTGCAGGGCCCCTCTGACCCGAAATCCTTGAAAAGGAGCAGTGAGCTGTAGGCATTTATAAGGTCGGGATCTCCCTCTGCCTCCAGAGCCTTGTTTTCCTGCCTGAAGAACCGGCCGTGGTCCGAGGCAATGATTATCCTGGTATTGTCCCAGACACCGTTTTCCCTCATCCAGTCCATCCATTTTCCCAGCATCCTGAAGGTGGCTGCATTCACATGATAATGACGGAAAACATATTCGCCGCCAATGTTGTTCTCTCCCCGGTCGGTAATTTCCCGCTGCAGGGTATAGTCGGGATACTGCAGATATGCAGGCTCGTGGGTGGTATCGTTGTCTATGGCAAAATATGCAGAGCCCTCTCCTTCGGTATCGGAAAGCTCACAAATATAATCCAGGGCAGAATACCAGTTTATGAGAACTGAATTCTCATCCCGCCCCTTGCTTTCGTCGGAGCTCCACCAGTCTCCGTGGTCGTAGATGATTCCCCTGAGACATACCGGAGAAATACGGAAGAAGTTGAAGAACAGGAAATCCCTCTTTATAAAGTCGGAAAGGACAAAGCCCTCCAGCTCCATGCCGTGCTCCTTTCTCCACAGCTTCTCGTAGCGGCCGCTGAGATTGAGGGCATTTATATCATCGTCAAATATGGAGTTGTCGGGAATCCAGCTGAAGTTGGCCAGAGGAGCATCGGTAACGGTGATATCGAAGTCCTTGCTGCCGAAATAGGCAGGCAGCATCTTCAGGGATTCGTTATGCTTCTCCCGGAGTGTCTGATCTGTCCTTTTGTTGGAGTTTTCAGGAAGATATTCGTAGCCTCCGAAAAGGGCCGGGGCACAGAGAATGGTACAAGAGGAAGGTGAAACTGTGTTGGGGTAATGGACAAAGCCAGAAAACTGCGCCGCCACCTCGGGCATCTCTTCAAAGATGGCAGGAACAAAGGAGCTGATTCCCCGGTCCAGCATCATGACAATAACATTTTTTCCCGTTCTGCTGAAATGGAATACCGGTTTTAACGAATCTTCGTTCCGGCTGTTTTCTCCGGAGGCAACTATTGCTTCCAGCCTGTGGAACTCACTGTTTATCTTAAATATGTTGTACCCTGAAAAAGCGGTCAGGGAAAGAACCAGGACTACAGTCAGGGATTTTATGTACTTTTCCTTTTTCAGGCAGAAAACCGGAACCAGAACTGCCGCCACAGCCGCAAATACAGCCATATCCACAGGGAATTTGGCAAGCTCGTTCTTTATCTTCAGTCCGCTTTCAAATTCAATTCCGTTCCCCACCAGTACAGTACCGTAGTTGCCCGGAAAGGCATAGGTGTTCACCAGAGACCATACCACTGCGAAAACCATGAGAAAGGCCATGGCAGACTGTACCTTTTTCGAGAAAAGGAAGTAGATGGCAACAAGCCAGGCTGTTATGCCCAGAGTCTGGAAAAACGGAAATTTCACCAGGCTGAGGGGATTATCATAAGGTTCTATAAATGAAAATTCGGCTACAGAGGAGCTTACAAGGGAGGTTGGTATAACTATACCTACCAGCAGGAGAAATGCACTGCAGACCAACATGAAGAGTCCAAGACGGTTCCGGTCATTTTCAAGGAGAGGATTCAGAGGTTTTGAGAGAATATTTCCCGCTTTCTCCCTCAGCGCCGCAGCTGCAGCCGGCATTTCCGGAAGCCTGATCTTATAGCAGATATTCTTGAAAAGTGAAAAAACATTGTTAAGGGTCCAGTAAAGGACAAGTCCTGCCGGGGAATTGTAGAGCAGCACCAGAAACAGGGCCGCCATACCGTAGAGCTGCATCTTTTCCTTCAGCATGAAACCCTTTACGTATACTGCGCTGGCGACAATATTAATCAGGGTCATGGCTATAGGGAGAATATTTATCGGAAAGCTTCCTATGGTAAAAAGACGGTCGGGACTTCCCAGATCTCGGAAAATCCAGAATTCAGCCCCTTTAAGCATCTCCAGATTTGAAAGGAAGGAATAGGCCGCAATGAAGAACGGAACCTGAATCATCAGGCTTATGGAGCTTCTGAGAGCCATTACGGGATGATAATGATTCTGCCTGTAGAAGGTGGTGAGAATCATATAGCGCTCATCCCCCTTGAACACAGCCTTGATTTCATCTATCTCCGGCTTGAAACGGGTCTGGATATCCCGCTCCTTCTGCTGCCATCGCTCTGCAATGATGTAGAGAGGCAGGGAAAGGAAGCTTACTGCCAGGCTTACCGCAGCTATGGAAAGCCCGTAATTGTCAAAAAGCCGGTCGGTAAAAAGGAAGACCGTTTCTATGAGAAGCTCAATAGGATAGATAAAAACAAGATAGAGAAAATCTGCCATTATTTAAGAAGCTTTAATACTCCGTTTACTGCATAACAGAAAAAATTGAAGGCTGCCTCTGGCAAAGGAAGCTTCAGTTCCTTTCTGTAGATATCCCAGGTCCAGCCGAAAACCTTCAGCTTGCTGCCGGATACGGATGTACTGCTTACCCGGTAAAAACCTTCCACAGTTCCCGTATTTCTGGCAATGAACCCCTTTCTGAGAATTTCAAGCCACATGAGATAATCTTCATGATGTATTTCTTTCTGGTATACCTTGCCCACCTTGGCTGTATCGTAGATTCCGGTAAGGTTTCCGATACAGTTTCCCTTCAGGAGGGTCCTGAAGTCTGCCGAAGCGGGAGAAATCACAGTATTTGTCACATTGCCGGCTTCATCCATTTTCTTGTACAGGGAAAATACGGCCCCGCAATTCTTTTCCTCAAACAGCGGAAGCTGATGTGCCAGCTTTTCCGGCAGCCACATGTCATCGCAGTCCAGAAATGCAATATACCTTCCTGCAGCCTCTTTTATTCCCACATTGCGGGGAGTTGCCGGCATCCGGGTGGTACGGTCATTGATAAGCAGCCTGATACGGCTGTCCCTTTCCGCATAGGCCTGTACTGCAGAGCGGGTATTGTCTGTGGAAAAATCGTCTATTACCAGCAGCTCCCAGTAGGGATATGTCTGGGCAATAACCGATTCTATTGCCTTTCCTATGTACTTTTCGCCGTTATGACACGGCATGATTACAGAAACAGTTACCATAATTACCTGAACAGATATTTTTTCAGCTTGGAGAAGGCCTTGAGAGAACGCTTCAGATCGTCAAAATCGGTAAGCCCCACCTTGAGACGGTGCAGGATATAGCTTACCCTGAGATAATATTTCTTCCTGGCTATATTGCAGAATTCCACCATCTCCTCTGCACTGAGTCCCGGAAGATTCAGCAGTGTGTTGTGAGTGCCGTCCTCCTTGCAGTACTGGTCATATTCCAGGGTTAAATATCCTTTGGAACGGGCCAGATTGTAGGCGTCGGTTCCCGGATAAGGAATCAGCGGGAAAAACTGGGCTGTATCGGTATTGAGCTTAAGAGCCAGCTTCAGGGTATCCTCCATGGTCTGCTTTGTCTCTCCGTCGTTTCCCACCATATAGCAGGCATGGATCAGAAGTCCCGCCTTCTTGGCATTGGCCACATAGGAGTGAATCTGCTGAAGAGTGATTCCCTTCTTGATGTTATCCAGGATTTCCTGACTTCCGCTCTCGATTCCCGGAATGATGAGACGGCATCCCGCTTTCTTCATAAGCTTCATGGTTTCCAGATCGAGGGTGTTGACCCTGGCGTTGCAGAGCCATTTAAGCCTTTTGTTCAGCTTTTTTTCTATAAGGAGACGGGATATTTTCTTTACTCTCTCCTTGTTGATGGTAAAGGTGTCGTCTTCGATAACCACCTCTTTTACATCGGGGAAGTTTGCGGCAATGTACTCAAATTCCTCCACCACGTTCTCAGGAGTTCTGGCCCTGAACTTACGGCCGTGCATTATCTGCGGATAGACACAGAAGCTGCAGTAGCAGGGACATCCTCTTCCTGTGAAGATCTGCACGGAAGGATAGGTGGCTGCGGCAAAGAAATAGTCCCTTTCATCCAGATTTTCCTTTATGAATTCGGAAGCAAAAGGAATGTCATCCATATCGTGGATTACCGGCATGGCAGGAGTTCTGACAAACCCTCCCTCTTTTCTGACAAAAAGACCTCTCGATTCAGCTGGATCTCCCCCCTTATCAAGAGTATCTGCCAGTTCCTTTACGGAATAATCGAATTCTCCCATGGCAATGGCATCTGTTGCAGTGCTGTAGCCCATGGTTTCCTCAGGACAGGCTGTAGGATGAGTTCCTACCAAGGTAATATAGGAATACGGATAAAGCTCCTTAAGTGCTGTACCGAACATTACATCGCTCTTGATGGAAGGAGTACTTGTATTAAGGACAAAAAGAAGGTGTTCGTCGGAGGAGGCAAGAGCCTTTACCTTTTCGAGGGTCTGCTCCTCGTTGAGAGGCTTGGCCGGAGCATCGATAAAATCCACCCGGTGCCCGTGCTTCTGACAGTAGGCTGCCGCATAGATAAGCCACAGCGGATAATAAAGTGCGCCGCTTTTGGTTATGGCCGGGCTGCGGGACTCCCTGGAAAATTTTCCGTATTCTGCCTTGAAAGGCGGGTTTATGAAAACTATATGCATAACAAACTCCTGAGCTGTTCAACGCTTTCGGCTGTAGTAAACGGATAATCTTTGCCGGGTTCAAAACCGAAGCCGTAGGTTACCCCGATAAAGTCCACTCCGGCAGCCTTTGCCCCTTCGGAATCCACGGTGCTGTCTCCAACCATTACAGCCTCTTCCTTGCTGATACCGGCAAGGGTACAGCACATTCCGATAATGTCGGCCTTGGTCATGCTGTCTCCGGCATCCATACCGCAGATGGCATCAAAAAGGGAATCTATACCCAGAATTTCAGTAAGCTTACGGGCAAGAACCTGATTCTTCATGGTGGCAACAGCAAGCCTGAGCCCTTTTTTACGACAATCGGCAAGCAGCTTCTCCATACCGTCATAAACACGGGACATTGCCAGCCCTGTTTCGCCGTAGTGCTTCCGGTATATGGTTATGACCCTGCGGGTCTCCTCCTCGGAAAGCCCCATAATAACATTGTATGTCCTGAACAGTCCCGCGCTCAGCAGAGGCTTCATGTCTGCTTCATCCGGTTCCTGCAATCCCATTTCCCGGATGGTATGCCGATGGGTATCCAGAAGTCCTTCCGAAGTATCGGCAACTGTTCCGTCCAAATCAAATATAATAAGTTTTTTCATTTTTCTTCAATATTTTCCGAAATCAAGCTCTGCAACCTGATGGGTTTTTCTTTCACTTTCAGGAGGCAGCTTCATATAATCACCGAAAAGCTCGGTAAGAAATCCGTGGTACTCCTTAAGGACCATGAACTTTTCATCCTCAAACTGAAGCTCGGTATAGCCGTCAAAAAGGTATGCGCTGCGGAATTCCTTAGGTGCCCCGTAACGCCCTGCCAGATAGACTCTGGTATTTGTATTTTTTTTGTTCAGTTTATAGGGATAATTCAGAATTCTGTTTCTGAGCCAGGCTTTAGGAACGAAGAAAAAGCAGATTTTCATCATTTCCGCCACAATTCTCTTGAGCTTGGTGGTTCCGTTCTTATAGCCGTTTTTCATGGAATAAAGAACAGACAGGAAATTAAGCTGACGGAAGTAAAGGGTAGCCAGAAAACGGTTGTCATGAATCGTGTCGTAAGGAAGGACATCTACCAGAAATCCGCACTGACTCAGGGTCTTTGGCTGCTGTACAGTCCTGTAGACTGTATCCTTCAGAACCACCTTGGAAAAAAATGTTCCTACTTTCGGATCGTGCTTTAAGCTCATGAGTGAAAATTCAGGCCCCAGCTCCTGCGGCGCCACCTCGATAAAACGGTCGTAGTCGGAACGCATCATGGCAATGTCGATGTCATCGTCCCACGGGATAAAGCCCTTGTGTCTTACGGCTCCGATAAGGGTTCCCCCGGTAAGGAAGTATTTTATGTCATGCTTGGTACAGATTCTCTTGATTTCCTTAAGAACCTTAAGCTCCAGAAGCTGTACCTTCCTGAGCTCTTCAGGTGTCAGTGTCTTAGTCATGTTTCATACTCTCTATAAGTCGGCTGATCATTCCATTCATATCTGTTTTTGCCCGCCAGCCCAGTTCTTCAAGCTTTGATGTATCAAGAACCACCTTGAGTACAGGATTATATCCAAGCTTTGTAACATCCTCTGCCAGATCAAAAATCACTTTGACGGAAGATGTCGGATCCTGTCTGCAGAACAATTCTGCCAGCTCTGCAATGGAAACAGCTGTTGTACTGTTTGCTATGTTATATGCTTCTCCGGCATTTCCACGGAAGAGAACTGTAAGGATTCCCTCTGCGGCATCTGCAGTATAACAATAATTGCGTACAGTTTCACCCTTAGTACGGAGAACTATATCCTTTTTTTCAATTACACTTCTGGCAAACTGAGCAAAAACCCTGTTGTCATTATAAGAAACACCGGCTCCGAAAGTCTGGCACAATCTCGCAACCTTTACAGGAATTCCGAACTGGACGGCATAGGCCTTGCACAAGGTTTCGGCCATTCTCTTGCTTTCAGGATAACTGGATCTTACAGACATGGGATCTGTAAAACCGGAATCTGATTCTCTGACAACTCTGATTCCGACTGAGGAATCAAACTGTCCGTAAACTTCAAGGGAACTCAGAAAAACAAAGCCCTTGATTGCTTTTTCCCTGCATTGCCTGAGAAGATTTTCCGTTCCGAAGAGAATTGTTTCTATCGTATCAACCGGCTTATCAACAAAAGTTTTTGAGTCGGTGGTACCTGCCCCGTGGATTATGTAATCAACCTCTATCCCCGAAATATCCAGTTCCTTTATATCAGAGAACAAAGGGATAATATTAGCCGGAGGATTCTTCCCGAAAACTGCTTCAAATCTGCTTCTGCTTCTGCATGCTGCATATATTGTACAGGATTTACCGGCTATGGCTTTTACAAGCAGGGAACCGATCAACCCCGTTGCGCCGGTTATAAGCACTGATTTTCCGATGCAGTTTTCAATAATACTGCTTTCAGAAAGGTTTTTTATGTCTTCTGCAAGAATGGTATTCATCATAATCCGAATATCTGCTGATTTTCCCGTACATCATAGAGGGCACGGAAGGTATAGAAATCGGCAGGTGTTGTAATCTTTATATTGTCGGCTGTACCGTAAACCACAAAAAGCTCGTGGCCGTAGTGCTGCATAAGGGAAGCTGAATCTATCATATTTGTGCTTCCGTCGGCTATGGCCTTTTCATGGGCCTCTGTAAGCTGTCCCAGAACAAAGCACTGCGGAGCCTTGGCATGGAAGCATCTGCTTCTGTCCTTGATACTGCATATCTTGCTTCCGTCCAACTCGACTATGGTTTCCTGGGCCGGTACAACGGTAATTGCGGAACCCTTCTCCTTTACAGACCTGATACAGTCGGAAATAAGGGTTTCTGTTACAAAAGGGCGGACTCCGTCGTGAACCAGAACCACGGAATCGGCCGGAGCAAATCCCGCAATGGCTCTGAGACCGTTATAAATCGACTGCTGCCCTGTTTCCCCGCCCGGAACCACGGCTCTGACCTTGATCATTCCGTACTGAGAAAGAAGCTTTTCCAGATAAGGAATCCAGTCCTTGATACAGGCAATGACTATGTTGTCTATTTCAGGATGCTTCTGGAAGTTTTCCAGGGTATGGATAATAATTTCCTTGCCGTAAAGGCTGAGAAACTGCTTTGGCTTTGATCTGCTGTTCATCCTGCTGCCGGATCCTCCGGCAAATATAAGTACATTATTCATAGATTGATCCCTTTATCCTCTGCTTAATCTTCTTTGAATCGCTTTCAAAAAATCCATTATAAACCTGTTCTTTTCTAAAATAAGCATTATTCCGTAAACAAGCAATCCCGTAAAAATCGCAATTCCGGTACTGAGCCACATACCCGGAATAAATCTGATACAGATATAAACAAATATACCCATTACAGAAGCATTGAACAAATACAAAAGAAAATATCTGCCTACTTGTTTCAGGTCAACGATTTTACGACCGTGATAAAACAAAAAAGCTGTATAAAATGTCTGCGAAAACAAAGTAGTGATTGCTGCCCCGTATATATTAAATTCCGGAATAAGTATCAGATTCAGAATAAAATTCATACATACAGCGAGAAACAAACCGCAGAAAACTATTTTCTCCTTTCCTATTGGAATAAAAGTCTGTCCTCCCATCACGGAACTGAGACCGGATGAAACAATCAGCAGTGTCATTATCCTCATGGCCGGCACAGCAGAGATGTATTTTTCTCCGCAGAAAGCAGATATGGCCGCATGACCTACAAGAATCAGCCCCAGAAAACAAGGTATAGCCATCATAAGAAAAACATCGAAATTCTTATGTACAAGAGACCGGAATTTGTCTTCCTCTCCGGTCTGGACATAGTATGAAAGCCGAGGAACTATAACAGCTCCTACTGCAACTACCATAGTTAAAGTCAGACTGATTATCTTATGGGAAGCAGTATAAATTCCCACATACCAGTCTCCGCATAGAAAACCAAGCATTACATTGTCTATTGTCACATGAACAGTTACAACAACGGCAGTAGCAAATAAAATGAAAATAGGCTTCAGATGTTTTTTAAGCTCAAGCTTCTTTACCAGAGAAAAATCAATAAACTTCCGGCTGTAGAACCAGTTACATATATTCGAGCCGACATTTGAAATAACGGCAATAGAGGCGTAAATGAGATAATCCTCAGGTTTTTTCACAAAAACATAAAGCAGGACAACACTCAGCACCTGAAAAAAGAATGCCCTGACTGTAATATATTTAAAATCCTCCAGTCCGCCGTATAACCACTCAAACCCCAATACAATAAAAAGGATCTTGGAACTGATCAGAATAATCAGGCTTCTGTATTCAGAGAGTTTAGGAACAAAAAAAACAGCGGCAAAAAGAAGAAAATAAGCTACCGCTGTCGAGCAGATATTGATTGTAAATATTTCCTTGGTAACCTTTGAAAGCTCTGCTTTATTGTCCCGCACCTTGGCTGTTTCCCTGACTCCATAGGCGCCGACTCCTAAAGATGCAATCATAATAAAAAAATCTACAAAAGACCGGGCAAACGAGACCATTCCTATTCCTTCCGGCAAAAGAACTCTGGAAGCATAAGGAAATGTTATGATTGGGAAAAATGTGCTCATGAAAACTCTCATGGCGTTCAGAACTGCATTTTTCTTCAGTGACGGTGTTTTCATGAAATCTAAAAAATAAAAAATACTGCCATCAGAAAAAACCTGTATTTCTGACGGGATGTAGTAAAAATATGATCATAATTATTCCAGATCATCTTCAAAGCCTTGATTCTTCCCGCAAGAGGAAGTTTCCTGGCTCTCATGTTAAAATAGAATATACAATCCTGTATTATTTTTTCCTGTCCGGCTGTTACTGAATAGCGTTTTTTCAGTTCATTGATATAATCAAACCGGTCTGTTTCATACTTTTTTCTTTCAAATATTCTGGAAATACAGGTCCTGATTAAAGTCAGTGTACTTCTTTTATTATGCTGTGTAACCTGAGTTGTATGCTGCCTGTACCTTGTTATTATATCAAAAGTATATCTTATTCTGTCTGAAAAACAGGAACAGAAAGCAAACCATGTATCATGAAAAGGAATATTTTCCGGTATAGGCAATGCTTTTTCAAAAAAACTACGGTGCATCAGCATGGATGCTCCCTGAAACGGATTTCTGGTACAGAACAGTTTATAAAGAAGATTGTCCGAATCCTCAAACTTGTGCAGTCCCTCGGTTTCATTGAGATTTATCCCTTTGCTGTTATTGTTTTCATCAATCAGCTCTGCATTTCCGCATGCAATTAGATGACCTTGGATCAGATTCAATAATTTTTCCAGGTGTTCCGGCAGCCATATATCATCCTGATCGCTCAGGGCTATATATTCTCCTTTGCAGAGTGAAATTGCTTTTTCAAAGTTCTTTTTAAAACCAAGATTTTTCTCATTTACATATAATTTGATTCTGGAATCTTTACCGCAGTAATCCTTGATGATTTTTACAGTGGAATCCTTTGAACAATCATCACATATGATTAATTCAAAATTGTCATAGGTCTGGGTTAATATTGAGTCCAATTGTTCTGCAATATATTTTTCCCCGTTATAAGAGGTCATTGCAATGGATATCAGCTCATTTTTTTCAAGCATTTTTTAAGTGAATCCTTCCAATAAGGTATTGTTATGTTAAATGTGTTTCTGAATTTAGCCTTGTCAAGAACCGAGTAGGCCGGTCTTTTTACCTTTGACGGAAACTCCTCAGACCTGCAGGAAAATATCCTGCATTTTGTGTGACCGGAAATCTCCGCAATTTCCTTTGCAAAATCAAACCAGGAGCATACTCCTTCATTGGTATAATGATAAATTCCATCATTTCCGATAAAACCGTTGCTTTCAACCAGATTAAAGATTGCTGCGGCCAGATCTCCGGCATATGTCGGTGTTCCTATCTGATCATAAACCACTTTAATACTTTCCTTTTCAGCGGTAAGACGGAGCATTGTCTTTACAAAGTTGTTTCCGAAAGAAGAATAAAGCCATGCGGTACGTATTATAACAAAACGGCATCCCGATTCCTTTACAGCTTTCTCGCCGGCAAGCTTTGTCCGTCCATAGACGCCTAAAGGATTTACATCATCATCTTCCGAAAAAGGGAGATTCTTTGTTCCTCCGAATACATAATCGGTAGAAACATGCACCAGCAGTGCATTGCTTGAAAGAGCTGCCTCTGCAAGGTTCTTAACAGCGATATGGTTTATTCTGTCGGCCGATACTTCATCATCCTCTGCCTTGTCAACTGCGGTATAGGCGGCACAGTTTATGATTACATCAATCTCTCTTTCTCTGACTGCTTCAAAAACCGCATTACGGTCTGTAATATCAAGCTCTGAAACGTCAGTAAAAAAATATTCGTTTGCGGAACTTACGACCAGCTGACGGATTTCGCTGCCAAGCTGTCCGTTTGAGCCGGTTACAAGTATTTTCATGTTACCTCAATCAAAAAGCCATGCATCCTTGAAAAGCGGATGCTTCTTATCCTTTTCTGAAAGAATTATATCCGCTGCCGGAATTTTCCAGTCTATTCCCAACTCCGGATCATTCCAGATAATTGCACCTTCACTCTGCGGAGCATAATAATTATCGCATTTATACTGAAAAACCGCCTCCTCGCTGAGAACAACAAAGCCGTGGGCAAAGCCTTTAGGAATAAAAAGCTGGCGATGATTATCCTCGGAAAGCTCAATTCCGATATGTTTCCCGAAAGTCGGAGAACTTTTACGGATATCTACTGCTATATCCCACACACGCCCCTTTACTACCCGGATTAGCTTTGACTGGGTATAAGGAGGTTTCTGGAAATGGAGTCCCCTGAGTACACCGTAAGAGGATTTGGATTCATTATCCTGTACAAAGGTTGTTTTACAAACTTTTTCCTCAAATTCAGATAGGACAAAGCTTTCAAAGAAATATCCTCTGTTATCTCCGAAAATCCTTGGCTCAATTATAAAAACACCCTCAATATCTGTCTTTATATAGTTCATTTATTATCCTTTCCGGTTATTTTACATAAACCCCTTTATACATTTTCACTGCCTCTTTAGGATCTCCGTCAAACAAAATCCTGCCGTGATCAAACCAGATTGCTCTGGTACAGACTTTCTCTACAAAGCTTAATCCGTGGGTTACCACAATTACTGCCTCTGCATTTTTTATCATTTTCTGTATTGTTTCACTGGCTTTTTTCTTAAAAGAAGCATCTCCTGCACTTAATGCCTCATCTATGATAAAAAGCTCAGGCTGAATGGCAGCTGCTATACTGAATCCTAACTTGGATCTCATCCCGCTGGAATAATTTTTTATCGGTTTTTCGGCATGTTCACCCAACTCTGCAAACTCCAATATTTTAGGCTGGAGTTCCTTCAGTTTTTTCCTGGGAATACCTATCATCATGCCGTTAAGCATTATATTGTCTTCAGCGGGAAGCTGATTATTAAACCCGGAACCAAGGCTCAGAAGGGCTGAAGTTTTTCCCTTAACCTCAAGTGTCCCTTCATTCGGCTTATAAATTCCTGTCAATGTACGACATAACGTCGATTTACCGGCTCCGTTATGACCGATAATTCCAACAATCTCCCCACGGTTTATACTGAAAGAGACATTTCTCAATGCCCAGAATTCTTTCTTTTTTATTTTAAATAAGATTCCGAGATTTTCAGCCTTAATGACACATTCATCCTTAATATCAGCGACAGTCTGTCTATACTCAGCATCCTTTTCGATAGGCTTATTCAAAAGAGTTGTTTTTTTTATGGGAACAATATTTTTAAGATAGGCATCTGCAACTTCATTTGGTTTTCCTTCTGCTTTTACAAATCCCTTGTCAATCCAGATTGCCCTTGTACAACGATTCCTTACAAACTCCATATCGTGGGTAACAATAACAATCATCCGTGCTTTGGAAATAAGCTCTTCCATTTTTCCGGCAGATCTCTTTCTGAATTCCAGATCCCCCGTACTCAGAGTTTCATCCAGAACCAAAGTCTCCGGAGCCAGCATAGCAGCAATACTGAAGCCCAATCTTATTCTCATGCCGGTTGAATATTTTTTCATGGGAACATCTATGAATTCCTTTAATCCTGAAAATTCAAGAATCGTTTCATAATACTCTTTCATCTGCTTTCGGGATAAGCCCATCATGGTTCCATTCAGATAAATATTCTCTTTTCCTGTCAGTTCAGGATTAAAGCCGGCTCCCAAGGCAAGAAGGGCTGATACACTCCCATTTATATCAATGGTCCCCTTATCCGGCTTAAGCAAACCGCCTAGAATACGACATAAAGTAGTTTTTCCGGTTCCGTTTGAACCGATTACTCCCAGAATTTCACCGGAATATCCCTCAAAGCTTATGTCGTTAAGCACCCATTTTTTCTTTTTTTTAAAATTTTTGAGCCTTATTTTATTTAGAATATAAGACCTGAAATCTTCCCGATTCTTATCAGTATTGTAACAAAGCCCCAGATTTTTAGCTTTTATAATCAGTTCTTTTTTTTCTGTCATCAGAGAGCCTTAATTATCCTGTGTTCATTATCGCTGTAAAATTTAAACAAACCTAAAATAGCTGTTACAGAAATTGCAGCCAATAACAAAAGCAGTTTGAAATCCGGAAGCTGATGATACATGAGAATATCCCTGTATGCCTGCAATATCCAGGCAAGAGGATTGAATTTAAGAACCCAGTGATATTTTTCAGGAAGAAATGAAACATCCCAGATAACAGGGGCAACAAAATGCATTATTGTAACCAGATGTCCTACCACATTCTTGAAATCTCTGATAAATACGCAGATATATGAAAGAAACAGTGCGATTGCAAGCTGGAACAAAAGCTGCACTATCAGAACTATCGGAAGATAAAAAATATGTATAGTTGGAAAAACATGGTTACACAGTAAAAATATTTCTACTATCACCAACCCGAAAAGAAAATTAATAGTCTGGGATATTGTGGTCCCGAAGGAAAAAATAGCCTTGGGCAGATATATCTGAGTAATTATTCCTGCCTTTGTTACGATTGCATTTGTCGAAAGGAGAACCGAAGTGCTGAAATATCTGAAAACCACCATTCCTATAACAAGAAAACATGGATAATCAGCCCCACCCCTCCTCATAATGATAACCACAAGAAAGTAATAAACAATAATACTCAGGAACGGATCAAGGAGCCACCATAAATAACCCAGAAATGTATTCCTGTTTTCTGCCTTAAGATCTGATGTTACCAGATAGAAAATAAGGTCTTTTCTCCGCCACAAATCTTCGATGTATTTTCTCACTTTCTATTCCCTGTCTCCGTAGTTTTTCTCAATCCATTTAAGGTATTCCCCGGAGCGGATTGAGCTGCTCCATTCTGTATTATCAAGATACCATCTTACTGTTTTTCTCAGCCCCTGGGCAAAATCCACGGACTGCTTCCAGCCCAGCTCACGCTTCAGCTTGCTGCAGTCGATGGCATAACGCCTGTCGTGTCCCGGCCTGTCCTTTACAAAGGTAATCAGCCCTTTTATCTCATCGGCATCGGCTCCTGTCTCCTCGGCAAAAATCTCGCAGAGGGCATGAACCAGACGGATGTTTTCCCATTCATTTTCTCCGCCGATATTGTAACTTTCCCCCACAACACCCTTTTCCAGCACAGCCCAGACCGCACTGTTGTGATCCTCCACATAGAGCCAGTCCCTGATATTCTTTCCGTCTCCGTAAACCGGCAGAGGCTTCCTTTCCTGCATGTTGCTTATCATTACCGGAATCAGCTTTTCCGGAAACTGATAGGAGCCGTAATTATTTGAGCAGTTGGTCAGAGTAATCGGAAGTCCGTAGGTATGGAAATAGGCCCTTACCAGGTGGTCGCTTGATGCCTTGGAGGAGCTGTAAGGGCTTCTCGGATCGTAAGGGGTCTCCTCTGTAAAATACCCCTCTTTCCCCAGGGAACCGAAAACCTCATCGGTGCTTACATGGTGAAACCTCACATCCTTTCTCTCTCCCCATACGGAGCGGCATGCCTCAAGAAGGGCAAAGGTACCGTTTATGTTTGTCCTGATGAACTCTCCGGGTCCCATAATACTTCTGTCCACATGGCTTTCTGCCGCAAGATGAATGACAGCATCGATTTCATGCTCTTTCATTATGCGGATATTGTTTTCTGTATCACAGATATCGGCATGCTCGAAGAAATAGCGTTTTCCCCCTTCCCTTGCCTCAATGTCGGCTATGTTAAGGGGATTTCCCGCATAGGTAAGCTTATCCAGATTCACCACCTTTCCGTCGAAATCTGTCTTTTCAAAGATATATCGGATAAGGTTACTGCCTATAAATCCGGCACCGCCGGTGATAAGTATATTTCTGAATTTCATAACAGATCCTCAGCAATGAATTTAAGATATGTTCCGTAATCTGTCTTATATCCGGATGCAATCTCCAGAAGCTGTTCTTTTGTAATCCAGCCTTTTCTGTATGCAATTTCTTCGATACAGGAAACATAAAACCCCTGTCTTTTCTGTATTGCCGCCACAAAGTTGGTGGCCTCCATCAAACCATCATAGGTTCCGGTATCCAGCCATGCAGTTCCACGGCCTAGAAGCTGAACCTGAAGCTTACCCTCGTTCATGTAATCGTTGTTGATGGAGGTGATTTCTATTTCGCCCCTGGCTGACGGCTTGGTGTTCAATGCCTTCTGAATAACATCGTTAGGATAGAAATAGAGCCCCGGAACTGCATAGTGGGATTTAGGCTTTGCCGGCTTTTCTTCAATGGAAACTGCCTTTCCATCTGCATCGAATTCCACTACACCGTAAGCTGTGGGATCCTTTACATAGTATCCGAAAATAACTGCGTTATCTGTGTTTTCAATACATTCCCGGCTTTTTTTCAGAATACCTGTCATTCCCTGTCCGTAGAAAATATTGTCTCCCAGAACAAGAACCACGGAATCATCTCCGATAAACTCCTGCCCTACAATAAATGCATCGGCCAGTCCCCTCGGCTTTTCCTGAACCTTGTATTCAAACTTCATGCCGATTTTTTCACCGGAACCCAGAAGTTTTTCAAAAAGAGGCAGATCTGCCGGAGTGGAAATAATCAGGACCTCCCGTATTCCTGCCAGCATGAGCATGGAAAGCGGATAATATATCATCGGTTTATCATATACCGGAAGAAGCTGCTTTGATACGGCGTGAGTTATAGGGTAGAGCCTGGTTCCGGCCCCGCCTGCAAGAATAATCCCTTTCATTTGATATTTCCCTTTATAATAATATCATTCAGCCGGCATACACCGGTTATACTGTTTTTTTCTGACTGTTCGCTGACAATAACATATGTATCGTTATCCTCTGTTCCGGTGTAAATATCCGAGACAGAAAATTTAATGTTTCTTTTCACACAGGCATATTCCACCAGAAATTCCAGATCGCTTTTTCCCGCAAGAAGAACCTTGCCGAATCCCTGTTCCGCCGCCTGTTCCACCGCTTTTTCGATTTCGCTCCGATAAAAGGAAATGTCTGCCACTGTCTGCCTGAAGCAACGGTAGCTTCTTTTAAGGATTTCCTCCACTCCGGCCGGAGAAACCCGGTATCTGATATTTCTGCTGTTAACCTTTTCAATGGTCAGAAAACCCCGTTCCTCGAGATTCCTGAGCACAGCATTGGTCATTCCCAGGGAAATACCTGCCTTTTCAGCTATATCCCGCTGTTTTATTGAGTTATCGTTATAGATGTATTCAAGAATTGATGTTTCTTTTTCGGATGTAATGATCATAAAAGGGCATACCTCGCCCGTTGTCATTCCTGAGATCATGGACCGAAGGCTCGGAAACGCCGCCGGAACAGGCTGTTTCTCCGCACAACAGATTGAGTTGTTCAATTATAGAACATTTTACTTTATTTGTTTTTATAAATCAATAATTATTTGATATATATAATATAAAAAAAGGAGCTCTCAGAGCTCCTTTCTTATTGCTTCTGCCATATCTGTCTTTTCCCAGGAAAAAATATCCCGGCCGAAATGACCGTAGGCTGATGTCTTCTGGTAAATCGGCTTCTTGAGATCCAGAGTCCGGACAATTCCTGCCGGTGAAAGATCAAAGAGCTTCCTTACAGCCTTTTCGATGCCCTTTTCCTCAACCTGTGCGGTTCCGAAGGTATTTACCATTACAGAAACGGGAAACGGTACTCCGATGGCATATGCCAGCTGTACCTCGCATCTTGTACAGACTCCCGATGCCACTATGTTCTTGGCTATGTATCTGGCCATGTAGGCTGCAGATCTGTCCACCTTGCTTGGGTCCTTCCCAGAGAAGGCACCTCCTCCGTGACGCCCCATTCCGCCGTAGGTATCAACTATGATCTTGCGGCCTGTAAGACCGGTATCTCCGTGAGGTCCGCCGATAACAAAACGCCCTGTAGGATTGATGAAATACTTGATGTCTTCGGTTCCGAAATCGGCCTCTGTCAGCACCGGATTGATTATGTCGGAAATGATGGTATCCCTGATTTCGTCATAGCTTATATCCTCATCATGCTGATGGGAAACAACCACGGTATCAATTCTTTTCGGAACAAAGCCCTCGTATTCTATGGTTACCTGGCTCTTGGCATCCGGTCTGAGCCATTTTATTGCCTTGCTCTTTCTCAGTGCTGCTGCCCTGATAAGAATCTTGTGAGCCAGCATGATAGGAGCCGGCATAAGCTCCTTGGTCTCATTGCAGGCAAATCCGAACATGAGCCCCTGGTCCCCGGCTCCCTGCTCCCCTTTGTAGAGACCTGTTCCGGAAACTCCCTGGGAAATGTCCGGCGACTGGTTGTGGATAACATTGAGAACTGCCATGGAATCGCAGTCCAGGCCGTAATCTGCCTTTGTATATCCGATATCCCTTGCCACTTCGCGGGCAATCTGCTGGATATCCACATATGTTTCGGTGGTTATTTCCCCTCCGATGAGCACCATTCCTGTGGTTGCAAAACATTCGCAGGCCACCCTTGATTCGGGATCCTCCCTGAGACACGCATCCAGAACTCCGTCTGAGATCTGGTCACAAAGCTTGTCGGGATGCCCTTCGCCCACCGATTCCGATGTAAAAAGATAATTCTTCATTCCTTTTCCTTAATATCTGTAATGCTCCGGCTTGAACGGACCATCCACAGAAACGCCTATATAATCTGCCTGTGCCTGTGTAAGCTTTGTCAGCTTAACTCCGATCTTTGAAAGATGGAGTCTTGCCACCTCTTCGTCCAGCTTCTTAGGGAGACAGTAAACCTTTTTCTCAAGCTCATCCTGCTTTTCCCAGAGCTCAATCTGTGCCAGAGCCTGGTTTGTAAAGGAATTTGACATTACGAAAGAAGGATGTCCTGTTGCACAGCCCAGGTTAACAAGTCTTCCCTCTGCCAGGATGTAGATTGATTTTCCGTCAGGGAATACATACATGTCGTACTGAGGCTTGATGTTTACTTTTTTGATTCCTTCGATTTCATTGAGACGACCCACCTGGATTTCCATATCGAAGTGACCGATATTGCATACAATGGCCTGATCCTTCATTCCCTTCATGTGCTCGGCGGTAATGACATCACGGTTTCCGGTGGCTGTAACATAGATGTCGGCCCATCCCTGTGTATCCTCCACAGTCTTTACCTCGTACCCTTCCATTGCAGCCTGAAGCGCACAGATCGGATCTGCCTCTGTAACTATAACTCTTGACCCCATGCCTCTCAGCGACTGGGCAACTCCTTTTCCCACATCCCCGTAACCACAGACAACCGCCACCTTTCCTGCCACCATTACATCGGTTGCTCTCTTGAGACCGTCCAGCATGGATTCCCGGCATCCGTAGAGGTTGTCAAACTTGCTCTTGGTAACAGAGTCGTTTACATTGATTGCAGGAATAAGAAGCTTGTTCTCTGCAGCCATCTTGTACAGACGGTGAACGCCTGTGGTTGTCTCCTCGGAAACACCTTTCAGCTCCTCCATGATTCTGTGCCATCTGTCCTTGTCTTCATTGTAGATACGACCCAGGGTCTTCAGCAGCTGGAGCTCATCCTCGCTTTCCGCCTCCTTGTTGAGAAGCTCGGGATTTTCCTCGATTTCATATCCCAGATGAACCATAAGGGAAGCATCCCCTCCGTCATCCACGATAAGCTGAGGTCCTTTTCCTTCCGGAAATGATATTGCCTTGTAAAGAAGCTCCCAATATTCGGAGATGGCCTCTCCCTTGTATGCAAATACCGGAACTCCTGCCGGATTTTCTGCTGTTCCTGGACCCACCACGATACCTGCAGCAGCATGATCCTGTGTGGAGAAGATATTACAGCTTGCCCACCTTACATCTGCACCCAGATGAACCAGTGTTTCTATAAGAACTGCTGTCTGAATGGTCATGTGAAGGGAGCCTGTGATCCTGACCCCTCTGAGAGGCTGAGCGTTGCCGTACTTCTCCCTGACAGCCATAAGGCCGGGCATTTCGAACTCGGAAATGGTGATCTCTTTTCTGCCCCATTCATGCAGATTAATGTCTTTTATCAAATATTCCATATAAATCTCCAATTATAAAATATCACTTTTATTTTTTTTGATAAAGTGTTATCCTTTAAATATGCTCAGGGTACTGGTTTTTACCATAGCTTTTTTCCTCGCATTTCTCATAAATCTCGGTGTTACACCGCTTCTCATCAGGATTTCCCACAAATTCAAGTGGTATGATACCATTGATGAAAGAAAAATTCATCCCGACAGGATGCCCCGTATAGGCGGAGTAGGTATTTTTGTCGGCTTTGCGGCAGCAGCCTTTGTATATGTCGTAGGTTGTCATATCTTTGATGTGAAGGAGCTGAACGATCTTTCAAAATATTCCCACCTGTTATTGGTTATCGGATTTTTTATCATAACCTCAATGGGTCTTATGGATGATTTCCTGAATCTGAGAGCCAGGCTCAAATTTGTTATACAGATAATTGCAGCCCTGTGTATATCTCTCGGCGGCTTCCACTTCCATGTCATCCACATTCCGGGAACCGAAATCGGCTTTGAACTGAATCCTGTCATTGCCCATGCCCTTACTGTACTCTGGATAATTGCCTTCTGCAATGCCATAAACCTTATGGACGGAATGGACGGCCTGGCCGGCGGTATCTCCTTTATCGGAGCTGTTTTCTACATTATCCTTTTCGGTCTTTCATCCAACTTCACCGCAATGGCGGTTTCAGCCTGTATACTGGGAGCTATATTTGCCTTCCTTTTCTACAACTTTCCTCCTGCAAAAATATATATGGGGGATTCAGGGAGCCTTCTGCTGGGCTTTTCAATGGCGGTAATACCCCTTATCAACAACCAGCCTCCCGTTTCCAGCAATGTCCTTCTCCCTGCTCTGCTGATCTTTATCATTCCTGTAATGGATATGCTGGCAGCAATTCTCAGGCGACACAGAAGAAAACGCTCCATATTTTCGCCGGACAGGGAGCATCTTCATCACAAGCTTCAGGATTTCGGTCTTCCGGTAAAGGGAGTACTGGCGCTTATCTATTCCTTTTCCGCACTGGCCGGTATATGTGCACTGATTTTCAGCTCCATAGACAACGGTGCCTTTGCCATGCTTTTTTTCTTTGCGGTGTGGTTCTTCTATGTAAGTCTCTTCCTGATTGTCCATTTCAAGAACAGGGCCAGAAAGAAGCAGCGTTATAACTGAGGTTTTTCAAGACAGAACCGGCATATCCTTCCGTCTCTTATTTCGGTCAGGAATATTCTGGAGGCCTTTTCCGTATCCACCTTTCCCCCTGAAACCAGACAGCCCCTTTTCCTGCCGATAAGCTCCAGAAGCTCATAGTCCCCCAGCTCAAGATCCTTTTCCTCAAGCCCGAATCTTTCGGCCAGCTTTTTCGGATAGAGATTCCTGAACAGCTCTATTCCCTTGGCTGCAATATCTTCGCGGAAGAGAATTTCGTCGTTTATGCTTCCGAGAACCGCCAGCTTTTCCCCCACGGCAGGGTCCTCGAACTTATGCCAGAGAATACCCGGTGTATCCATTACCTTCATGGAGGCAGATATTTTTATGGACTGTGAAACATCCCTGGTTACTCCCGGCCTGTTCTCCACTTTTCTGGAGCCCTTTCCCGACAGATAGTTGATTATGGCCGATTTTCCCACATTCGGAACACCCATTACCATGGCTCTGACAGCCCTTCTGCCTGCCCAGTTCATGTTCCTGCAGAGATATTTTCCCTTTTCGATAAGCTGTGAAAGGTTTTTGCCTGTCTTTGCCGATATCTGGACCACGGCAATGGAATCGTCGGTCCTGAGATACCTTTCCCACTGGCCCAGCAGGTTGGGATCTGCCAGATCGGCCTTGTTGAGAACCACGATACGGGGCTTTTTCCCTACAATTTCGCTGATCATGGGATTACGGCTTGAGAGAGGAATCCTGGCATCCAGCACCTCGATTACAATGTCGGCCTTGCAGAGATTTTCCTTTATGAGCCGGACAGCCTTGGTCATGTGTCCGGGAAACCATTGTAGCGGCATAGCTTATCCTACTTTAATTAAAATCACTCCCAAAACCATAAAGAGGATTCCGAGAATCTTGTTGACTGTAATCCTTTCCCGGAGAAAAATAAAGCCCAGGACAGAACCCAGAACCACGGATATTTCCCTTATCGGTGTAACATAGCTGGCCTTGGCTTCGGCAAACATGGCATAGATAAAAAGGATGATTCCGTAGGAACCCATGATTCCATATCCTATTATGGCCGAATATTTCCATTCCTTCAAGAACAAATTTTTCACCCCTTCCCTGCTTCTGAGAGCCCCGGTGAATACGAAAGGGGTAAGGATGGCCATGGCAAACAGCTCCTGCAGATTGAAATAGACCAATGGATTGCAGTAGGTGACCCCCACCCTGTCCACCAAGGTATACATTACAGTGCTGAACCCCAGAAAAAAGGCAAAACGCTGGCTTTTTACATTGTTGAGGAAATCCCGTATCTTATATCCCTTGCTCATGCCGAAAGCCATGATACCGCAGATAATGAGTCCGATTCCCCATCTGGCAGCCCCTGAAACCGTTTCTCCCAGGATAAGCATGCTGAATATTGTTATGAAAAGGACACTTGTTCCCCTGGAGAGAGGATAAGCAAGTGAGATATCCCCGATCTTGTATGACTTTATTATCAGTATGTAATAAAGGTCGTCAGCCAGGGCAGCTACAAGAAGAAAGGGGAGACACCTGAAGTCAAAGCCGGTGTTATTGATTATCAGAAGCGAAACAGGCAGCAGAGTTACATTAGCTAACCAAAGTCCCATGACCATTACAGGCAGGTCCGATGCTTTTTTCTTGCTGAAAAAATTCCAGATTGCGTGCAGTGTACCGGAGCACAGAGCCAGAGCAAAAATGGCAGCATTCATTTTTCTATCCTAATTTTATAAAGATTACTCCCATAACCATAAACAGGATTCCTATAACCTTATTGACAGTCACCCTTTCTCTCAGAAAGATAAAGCCCATGATAGAGCCCATTACCACCGACATTTCCCTTATTGGTGTCACATAACTGGCCTTTGCATCGGGAAACAGAGCATAGATGGAAAGAATCAGTCCGTAGGAGACCATGATTCCGTATCCGATTATAGCTGCATATTTCCACTCATCCTTTATAAGCTTGCTTACACCATTCACTGTCCTGAGGTTTCCGGTAAACACAAACGGGGTAAGAACCACTATTGCAAGAAGCTCCTTCAGATTGTAATAGACCAGAGGGTTGCTGTATGTCACCCCATATTTGTCTATAAGGGTGTAGGCAACAGTGGTAAATCCGAGAAAAAAAGCGAAACGCTGATTCCTGACATTTCTCAGGAAATCCCGGACCGTATACCCCTTGCTCATACCGAAGGCCAGGATACCGCAGATTATAAGGGCAATTCCCCTTTTTGCCGGTCCTGAAACCGATTCTCCCATAAACAGCATGCTGACAATGGTGATGAACAGCACACTGGTTCCCCTTGATAAAGGATATGCCAGTGAGATGTCTCCCAGCTTGTACGACTTTATTATAAGGATATAATAAAAATCATCTGCCAGCGCTGATAAAATCATATACGGAAGGCATCTCGGATCAAATCCAAAATACTCTATGATTATCAGTGATAAGGGTAGCAGGGTAATATTTGCCAACCACAGTCCCATTACCATTACCGGTAAATTTGATGCCTTCTTCTTGCTGTAAAAATTCCATACCGCGTGTAGTGTTCCGGAGCACAGTGCTATGGCAAATATTGCCGCACTCATTTATTTCGACCAACCATCCTTCAGAGATACACTCCTGTTAAAAATCAATTTATTCTCTGTGGAATCCTTGTCAGGAGAGAAATATCCCTGTCTCAGGAACTGGAAATATTCTCCCTTTCCGGCCTCTTTCAGAGAAACCTCTGCAAAGCAGCTTCCGAGCACCTTACAGGAATCCGGATTGAGATGATTTATGAAATCTCCCTCCTCGTCCGGGTTTTCCTTGGAGAAGAGCCTGTCATAAAGACGGACCTCCACCTTGGTATTCTCTGCCGCACTTACCCAATGGGATGTTCCCTTGACCTTCCTTCCGTCCTCTGTCCAGCCTCCGCGGCTTTCAGGGTCGTAGGTACAGTGGATAAGGGTTACATTTCCCGCTTCATCTGTCTCGTAGCTTGTACAGGTTACATAATAAGCATGCTTGAGTCTGATTTCCTTTCCCGGTGAAAGTCTGAAATACTTCTTAGGAGGATCAATCATGAAGTCCTCTCTTTCGATGTAAATCTCTTTGCTGAAAGGAATTAACCTGCTTCCGCCATTCTCGTCCTCCGGGTTGTTTTCCCCTTCGAACCATTCAATTTTATCTTCAGGATAGTTGTCGATGACCACCTTTACGGGATCCAGCACCACCATCCTTCTGAGTGCTCTTTTGTTCAGGTCCTCCCTGAGACAGTATTCCAGCAGTGCGATATCCACGATACTGTCCATTTTGGCCACACCGATCTTTGCCGCAAAGTCCCTGATGGATTCCGGGGAATAGCCCCTTCTCCTGAGGCCTGAAATAGTAGGCATTCTCGGATCGTCCCATCCGCTTACATACCCTTCCTTCACCAGCCTGAGAAGCTTTCTCTTGCTCATTACGGTATAGTTAAGGTTCAGGCGGGCAAACTCGATCTGCTGCGGATGATGCATTCCCGGCAGCTGCTCAAGGAACCAGTCATACAGCGGTCTGTGGCTTTCGAATTCCAGGGTACAGATGGAATGGGTGATTCCCTCCACGGAATCCTCAAGTCCGTGAGCCCAGTCGTACATAGGATAGATGCACCACTTGTTTCCCTGTCTCGGATGCTCGGCCCTTACTATTCTGTACATTACAGGATCTCTGAAGTTAAGGTTTCCGGAAGCCATGTCAATCTTGGCACGCAATGTCTTAGAACCGTCGGGAAATTCTCCGTTCTTCATTTTTTCGAAAAGCTCCAGGTTCTCCTCTACGGTGCGGTTTCTGTAAGGACTCTCCTTTCCAGGCTCTGTGAGTGTTCCCCTGTATTCCCTTATCTCTTCTGCGGAAAGATCATCCACATAGGCCTTTCCTGCCTTGATGAGATCCACAGCCAGCTCATACATTTTTCCGAAATAGTCGGATGCATAATAAAGGTGCTGTCCCCAGTCAAAGCCCAGCCACCTTACATCCTCCTGGATTGATTCTATATATTCTGTCTCTTCCTTGGCCGGGTTGGTGTCGTCGAAACGGAGATGTGTTTCACCGTTGTACTGCTTTCCCAGTCCGAAATTCAGGCAGATAGATTTTGCGTGTCCGATGTGCAGATAACCATTCGGTTCGGGAGGAAATCTGGTAATGACCTTACCGCCGTTCTTTCCTTTGCCGATATCCTCTTCAATGATTTTCTGGATAAAATTTTTTAATACTACCTCTTCCATTTTTACTCCAATTTATTCCAATATCTCAAAGATTCTCTGAAGATCTCTCTGAGAAAAATAAGAAATTTCAAGTTTTCCTTTGCTCAGGGTCCCTTTTATGGAAACCTTGGTTCCAAGCCTGTCCATGAAGCGCTGCTCCGCCTCCTCTATTTCCCGGCTCTTGGTGCTGCCCCTTACGGTGATGTCGGGGCCCTTCTCTCCGTTCAGTTCCGCAGCCATCTTTTCTGCCTGTCTCACTGTAAGACCTGCACTTATTATCTTATCGAAAAGGACCTTTCTCTTCTCCTCGGCATCTACCGAAAGAATTGCCCTGGCATGTCCTGCGGAGATATCGTTCTTTCCCAATGCCTCCTGCATTTCGGGTGCCAGCCTGAGAAGCCTTATGCTGTTGGCCACTGTGGAGCGTTTCTTTCCTACTATCTTTGCCAGCTCCTCCTGACTGTGACCTCCGGAAACCATAAGGGCGTTATATGCCATAGCCTCCTCTATAGGGGTAAGGTCCTTTCTCTGAATATTCTCTATAAGGGCAATTTCCAGCTTCTCATGCTGTGAAAATGTACCGATTATAATAGGAATCTTGTCCATTCCGGCCATTCTTGCCGCTCTGTAGCGCCTTTCACCGGCAATAATCATGTACCGGTCACCCTTTTCCTCAACAAGAATAGGCTGGATTATTCCCTTTTCCTTGATCGATTCAGCCAGCTCTTCAAGGGATTCCCTGTCAAACTCCTTTCTCGGCTGATCCGGATTCGGAACTATGCTGTTTATGTCGGCAAACTGCTTATCCGTTTTTTCCCTGCCGTTGTCCTCATAGGAGCCCCGCATGAGAGCATCCAGCCCCTTTCCCAGTCTTTTATCCCTAGACACGACTCAACACCTCTTCTGCTAATTTTTTATATCCTGCAGCTGCCAGACAGTCAGATCTGTAGAGATTGATAGGCATGCAATGGGACGGAGCCTCTGCCACCGCCACATTACGAGGGATTACAGTCCTGAAAACCTTATCCTTGAAATAATGAGTTACATTTCTGACCACTTCATTGGCAAGCTTTATTCTGGAATCATACATTGTAAATACGATTCCCCCTATCTTAAGCTCCGGATTCATCCCTTTTCTGATGGTATTTACTGTCTGGACCAGGAGACTGAGCCCCTCCAGCGCAAAATACTCACACTGCATGGGAATAATGATGTAATCTGCGGCCACCAGCCCGTTCAATGTAAGAAGACCAAGGGAAGGGGGACTGTCGATGAAGATATAATCCCATTCATCCCGCACCTCTGACAATACATTCCTGAGAAACCGTTCATTGTCTGCCTCGTTCACAAGCTCCACTGCTGCCCCCGAAAGGTTTATATTGGAGCTGATTCCGCTGAGATTCGGCACCTTGGTTTCCTGAATTACCTCTTTTATATCCTTTAATCCGGAAATTGCTTCATAAATACCGGCGCACTCCTTATCCAGACCGGCAAAGGTTGAGAGATTTCCCTGGGGATCGAAATCCACCAGCAACACCCTTTTCCCTTTTTCGGCAATGTATGCGCCTAAATTAACGGCTGTGGTTGTCTTACCTACGCCGCCCTTCTGATTTGCAAAAACAATTATTTTAGCCATCCGGGTTTATTATAACCAAGTTTATTTGTTTTGTCTTTAATTTTTTTGATATTGCTATTTTTTTGCATATGGTTTAATAGTTAACTAAAAGGAGTCAATCATGAAAGATAAAGTAAGCGCAGCTATCCAGAATATCAGACCAAGCCTCCAGGCTGACGGCGGAGATATCGAACTTGTAAGTGTTAATGAAGAAACAGGAGAAGTTCTTGTAAAGCTCCAGGGTGCATGTCATGGCTGCCCTATGGCTAAGATTACACTCAAGAATGGCGTTGAAGCATATCTCAGAAAAGAGGTTGCAGACAATATCGTTGTTGAAGAAGCAGAATAATCTGTTTTATTTCATTAAAAAAGGCGGCTTTTCACAGCCGCCTTTTTTTGTTTCACGTGAAACATTATTCTTCGCTTTCCAGTTCCTCGCCCTGCTTTGAAACCTTGGCAATACTTATAATGTAATCTCCCTCATTGACATTGACGATTCTTACACCCATGGCATTCCTTCCCTGCTCGGAAATCTCCTTGACCTTAACCTTCAGGGTATTACCGTGGAATGTAATGCACATAAGCTCATCATCCTCTGTTACGGAAACCACGCCGGCCACGGAACCGGTCTTCTCGCTTACGGAATAGACACGCTGTCCCTTTGTGGATCTGCCGTGGGCCTTAAAAAGGTCGCAGTCCACTCTCTTGCCGTATCCCTGCTCGGACATGACAAGCATGAGAGAGTTTTCACCTACTGTGATGATTCCGGCAACCTGGTCTCCATCAGGAAGATTCATTCCCTTAACACCAACTGCGGTTCTTCCCATAGGACGAACTGCGCTTTCACTGTATCTGAGGGCGTTTCCTGATGTGGAAACAACCATGATATCATCTTTTCCGGAAGTAAGGACTGCACTTACGAGACGGTCTCCTTCCTTGAAATCGAGAGCTCTGATACCCTTTCTTCTGGCATTTCTGAAAGCGCTTGTAGCCACCTTCTTTACAACACCCTGGGCTGTTCCCATGAAGATGAAGGAATCTTCGCTGAAGTCCTTCAGGGAAATTACTGCCTCAATCTCCTCTCCGGTCTCCATGCTGAACATGGCTCTGGCCAATGCACCTCTGGAATTCTTGCCGGCCTCCGGAATCTCATGAACCTTGAGCCAGTATGCACGGCCCATGGAGGTGATGAAAAGGATATAGTCGTGGGTGGATGCAATGAAAAGATGCTCCACAAAGTCCTCGTTTCTCAGCTTTGAAGCCATGGAGCCCTTTCCTCCGCGCCCCTGGTTCTTGTAGGATGTCATGGCCACTCTCTTGATAAAGCCTTTCTTTGAAAGGAGAACTGCCATGTCTTCCTTGTTTATCATATCCTCGGCATTGAACTGCTCCAGCTCATCAAAAACAACCTCTGTCCTTCTTTCGTCTCCGAAGCGGTCTGCAATGTCGTTGGTTTCTTCCTTCACTATAGCCAGAATCTTCTCGTGGTGGGCAAGGAGATCGTTCAGATGGGCAATCAGAGCCCTCAGCTCCTCCATCTCCTTCCTGAGCTCATCAATCTGCAGATGGGTAAGGCTTCTGAGTCTCATGTCAACGATAGCCTGAGCCTGGACATCATCGAAGCCGAACCTTTCCATAAGGCCGTTCTTTGCATCCTGTACATCAAGGCTTCCGCGGATGATTCTTACTACCTCGTCAATGTTGTCAACAGCTACAATAAGAGCCTCCAGAATGTGGGCCCTTTCCATGGCCTTTCTGAGCTCATATCTTGTCCTGCGGGTTACAACCTGGTCCCTGTGCTTTACGAAATAACATATAAGTTCTTTTAGTGTAAGGATTTGCGGCCTTCCGTCCACCAGTGCAAGATTAATGACACCAAAGTTGGACTGAAGGTCTGTCTTTACAAAAAGCTGGTTGAGAACTGTTCTCGGATTCATTCCTCTCTTGAGGCCGATAACAATACGCATACCTGCCCTGTCGGAGGTTTCGTCGTTGGCATCTGTAATTCCGTCCAGCTGCTTTGCCTTTACCAGATCCTTGATCTTCTTGATGATATTGGTGGTGTTGACACCGTAAGGAACCTCTGTGAAAACAATGGATTCCTTGCCGTTCTTGGCTTCCTCTATAGTATATTTGGAGCGGATGACTATCTTACCGCGCCCGGTCCTGTAGGCCTGCTTATAGCCTGATGTTCCGTAGATGACACCCCCGGTAGGGAAATCAGGTCCCTTCACATAGTTCAGGAGCTCATCGGTAGTGATATCGGGATTATCGATATATGCGGCTGTGGCAGCTGCAATTTCACGGAGGTTATGAGGCGGCATGTTGGTTGCCATACCTACTGCAATACCTGTGGTACCGTTACAGAGAAGGAACGGGAACTTTGCAGGAAGGATTGTAGGCTCCTTCACGGTCTCATCGAAGTTAGGAGACATATCCACAGTCTCCTTATCGATATCCTTTACCATCTCCTCAGCAATTTTGGCCATCTTGGCCTCTGTATACCTGTATGCGGCTGCAGGGTCACCTGCAATGGTACCGAAGTTACCCTGCGGTGTGATTACCGTATATCTCTGGGCAAAATCCTGTCCAAGACGAACAAGGGCATCATATACGGAGGCATCTCCGTGCGGATGATACTTACCGAGCACGTCACCGACAATCTTTGCACATTTTCTGGTAGGTCCGCTGTTTACAAGATGAAGCTCATCCATGGCATAGAGAATACGGCGGTGAACCGGCTTCAGGCCGTCACGGACATCAGGCAGGGCCCTCTGCACGATAACAGACATGGAATAATCTATGTATGCCTGCTTTACCTCGGCTTCAATAGGAATCTGTATAAGTGTTCCACCTTCCGGTGTCAGAATTTCTTCCATTTTATTTCCTCATCCATCAAACATCCAGTTTGGCGTAAACTGCGTTTTCTTCGATAAATCTTCTTCTAGGCTCAACTTCCTCGCCCATGCAGACTGTAAAGATCCTGTCTGCAGCCTCTGCATCCGGAATTGTAACCACCTTCATCTTTCTTCTGGTAGGGTCCATTGTTGTTTCCCAGAGCTGTGTACCGTCCATCTCACCGAGACCCTTGTATCTCTGTACATTGGCACGGCTTCTGTTTTCTCCCAGCTTGGCCAGCTCTGCTTCCCTCTCCTCTTCGGTGTAGACATATACAGGCTTGCTTTTTCCCAGCTGAACCTTGTAGAGAGGCGGCATTGCCAGATAGACATAACCGTTTTCGATAAGCTCAGGCATGTACCTGAAGAAGAAGGTCAGGAGAAGTGTCCTGATATGGCTTCCGTCAACGTCGGCATCGGCCATGATGATGATCTTGTGGTAACGGAGCTTTTCTATGTTGAAGGTCTCGCCGAAGCCTGCACCCAGGGTTGCGATAACCGGTTCAAGTTTGTCATTGTTCATTACCTTGTCGGCCTTGACCTTTTCTACATTGAGCATTTTTCCCCAGAGCGGAAGAATAGCCTGTGTACGGCTGTCCCTTCCCTTCTTTGCAGATCCTCCCGCACTGTCTCCCTCAACGATATATACCTCGCAGATTTCAGGATCCTTGAGTGAGCAGTCGGAAAGCTTCTCCGGAAGTCCGAAGCCGTCTGCAAACGATTTTTTCCTGAGGGCATCCTTGGCCTTTCTGGCTGCAATACGGGCAGAGGCCTCGCTTACGGCCTTATCCAGGATCTTGTCCAGAACATCGGGATTAAGTTCAAAGAAATTATTCAGCTGATCCTTCACCAGGGAATCAACTATTCCCCTTACCTCGGTATTACCCAGCTTTTCCTTTGTCTGTCCCTCAAATTCAGGATTTGGAACCTTCATGGAAAGAATAACAACTACTCCGGCCCTTACATCCTCGCCGGTAAGCTTTTCTTCCTTTTCCAGCTTCTTCTTGAGCTTTTCCTTGGAATCCAGCGCCTTGTTGAGAACATAGGTAAGAGCTGACTTGAAGCCGTCCAGATGGGTTCCTCCCTCTCTGGTATTGATATCGTTTACATAAGTATTGATGTTTTCGCTGTATAAATCGTTGTACTGAAGGGCAAGCTCGGTAACCACGCCGGCCTTCTCCCCTGTGATATATATAGGGTTTTCGGGAAGGAAGAACTTGCTGTTGGTTCTGCTGTTTATCTGCTTTACATATTCTACGATACCGCCTTCATAGCGGATGGTCTCCTCTTTGGCAGATTCGTCCCTTTCATCCTTGAAAAGAATGGTGATGCCGCTGTTGAGGAATGCAAGCTCGCAGAGACGCTTCCTGAGTGTATCGTATTCATGGTAGGTGGTTTCCTTGAAAATGGTGCTGTCCGGCTTCCAGCGGATGGTGGTTCCGTGGCTGTCGGTTTCTCCCACAATTTCTACCTGTGTTACTGAGGAGCCTCTGGAATAGCGCTGCCTGTAGACATGTCCGTCTCTCCGTACTTCTGCCTCAAGCCATTCGGAAAGGGCGTTTACACAGCTTACACCTACACCGTGAAGACCTCCGGACACTTTATAGGAGCCCTTGTCGAATTTTCCGCCGGCATGAAGCTGGGTAAGAACTACCTCGAGAGCGCTTTTATGTTCGTCCTGCTGTTCATCCACAGGAATACCGCGGCCGTTATCCTCCACACGGACAATATCGTCGTTTTCCAGTGCTACGGTAATCGTATCACAGTAACCGGCCATGGCTTCGTCAATGCTGTTATCTATAACTTCGTATACAAGGTGATGAAGCCCTGCAGATCCGGTAGAACCGATGTACATACCGGGACGTTTTCTGACAGGATCCAACCCCTTGAGTACCTGAATATTCTGCGCAGAATATTTGTTTTCCATCACTCTTCCTTCAATATTACTATTGTATAAAAAGTATATATTTTTATCTTGCAAATAGCAACTCTTTGATTTAAAATTTAATTGTGTTTTTGAAGAAAATCCCTGAAAAAGGGCTTTTGTACCAAATGTGAATAAACTGTGGAAAACTTTTTTAAAACATGCTATAAAAAGGTAATTCCGCATAATTGACAGAGGATTATTTTTAAAGCCTTATAAAGGCTTATATAGAAAGAAATTAAACTGCTTCAAAACACGAGAAGAAAATAGTGAAAAAAAACAGGATTTCACCCGATTGTGAATAACCTGTGGAAAAAGGAAATAAAGTATTATGTATAAGCCATTTTGGGACCAAACTCTCATAACGATTAAACAGACAATTTCTCCCGAAGAATATAACATGTGGTTCGTCCCTGTTTCCTATGCTTCCACCGAGAACAACAAGATTACCCTTAATGTTCCCAGCGAGTTTTTCCGCGACCAGATTACGGATAAATATCTTAAGCTGATTGAGAATACATTTGAGGATCTTGCCGGCAAGAAGATATCATTTTCCTTTGTTATCAACAAGAAAAACAACGAGGAAAAAGATTACAGAAAGGCATCGGAAATCCTGGATAAGGCAAAGCTTTCCGACGGATCGGAGCTGGTTGCAAAAAAAAGCCATCCTGATTTAAAGGAAGAATTCAATTTCGACAGTTTCGTGGTAGGACCGAGCAATGATTACGCATATAATGCGGCGGTAGCCATCTCATCCGCACCGGGAAAACAGTATAACCCGTTCTTCATCTACGGCGGCGTAGGACTGGGAAAAACCCACCTTCTCCATGCCATCGGAAATTCTGTTTATGAAAAATTCCCTAACAAGAAGATAATTCTGATTACAGCGGAAAATTTCACCAACGAATTTATCTCTTCAATTAACTCAAAGAAGACATCAAGCTTCAAGAACAAGTACAGAAATGCTGATGTACTGCTTATCGACGATATTCACTTCTTTCAGGACAAGCAGGGAGTCCAGGAGGAGCTTTTCAATACCTTCAATGCTCTCTACGATGCCAAGAAGCAGATGGTATTTACCAGTGACAGACCCCCTTCCGAGCTGAAGAACCTGACACCGAGAATGCAGAGCCGTTTCCAGATGGGGCTTACAATAGACCTCAAGATGCCGAATTATGAAACCAAGATGGCCATCATGAGAAGCAAGGCTGCAGCAATAAAGATAAATGTGGAGGATGGTGTTCTCGAACTTATCTGCAAGAATATCAACACAAGCATACGCGACCTGGAATCGGCACTTCTTAATGTAGCTGCCTATTCAAAGATGCTGAAGAAGGATGTTACAACCGCCATTGCCAGTGATATTCTTTCATATCTTTTCATGGATAAGAAACAGGGAAATCTTTCGGTAGATACCATAATCAGGGCAGTT
The DNA here is from genome assembly GCA_045606105.1 of Spirochaetia bacterium. Lineage (GTDB taxonomy): Bacteria > Spirochaetota > Spirochaetia > CADAEX01 > CADAEX01 > CADAEX01. The sequence goes on from JAZURI010000010.1 coordinate 108,576, forward strand.
GCAGAATATTTCAACATTTCCGCTTCAGATATAAGAGGAAAGAAAAGAACCAAGAAAATAGTGATGCCGCGTCATATTTCCATGTATATAACAAGAGATATGACAGAGCTTTCCACTTCAGAAATAGGAAACGAATTCGGAGGAAGAGACCACACTTCCGTAATCCATGCTCTCCAGAAGGTGGAGGCTGAGATGAAAATGGATATGACTCTGGAGACAGTAATCCAGAAAATTGAAGACAAACTCAGCAAAAATGTGGGAAACAGTTGATAAAGTTGACAGAAAATAAGACTTATCAACATGAAAAAAACCTTATATATTAAGGACAAATTTTGATTTTTAACATTTACCGGGTGATTACTATTACTTTTACTGATTTATACTAATAAATTAGTAGTTATTAATAACGGGAAAAGGGGAAAACATGAAATTCAGATGCAATAAGAATTCAATACTTAACGAAATCTCAACAGCACAGGGAATTATTTCTTCAAGGAATAATTTATCCATTCTTTCCAATGTACTGCTGGAAGCCGGTAACGGAAGTCTCTGTATCAAGGCTACAGATCTCAAGATAGGTTTTGAAACCGTTATTCCCGTAGATGTAGAAGAACCGGGAAGTACAACCGTATTCTGTGACAAGCTTCTCGGAGTTCTCAGAACATTTCCCGAAGGTGATGTGATTTTTACTCTTGAAGGTGATAACTTTATAATTGATTCTGAATGTGAGGATTCAAATGTAAAGCTTAAGGTTATCGATTCCTCAAAGTTTCCTGAGCTTATCGAAACAGAGCAGGATAAATATTTTGAAATAGCTCAGGCCGATTTCCTGGATATGATAAACAATACATCATTTGCAGTTTCCAATGATGAAAAGAAATTCTTCATGAACGGAGTTCTTCTGGAAAAAGGGGAAGATACACTTAATATGGTAGCTACCGACGGAAGAAGGCTTTCCGTAATCAGGAAAAAAACAGATATTCAGAACGATTTCAGAAACGTTATCATTCCGGTTAAGATTTTCGGAATCATAAAGAAGCTTGCATCCGGCGAAGGAAACATGAAGATAGCTGTTACCGAAAAATGCTTCTTTGCAGAATTTGACAACAACAAGATCTATACAACACTTATCGACGGAGTATTTCCTAATTATTCAAAGGCTATTCCGACAGATCAGAAATTCACTGCCGTTATCAGCAGGAATACCTTCAGCAACGCCCTGAGCAGGGTATCGGTTTTTGCAGAACAGAAATCCAAGAAGATCTTCTTCAATTTCTCTCAGGATTCACTTCTTATTACCTCCGAAGAGAGCGATATCGGAGAAGCAAAGGTGAAGATGGAATGCGGCTACAGAGGAGACGATATCAGGATTGCGGTGAATTATGTTCATTTCGCAGAACCTATAAAAGCCATGAAGGAAGAGGATGTCTCAATCCGGTTCTCCTCCACAAATACAGCCCTCACACTCAACAGCGTACCGGAAGGAGATTTTCTGCACGTTATAATGCCGATGCAGCAGCTTTGATATGTTTTTATCCGTAAGGGCATACAATTTCAGGAACCTGGCCGACAGAACCGTGGATACGGATGCGGAGAACATCTATCTTATCGGGGAGAACGGTCAGGGAAAAAGCAATTTTCTCGAAATGGTCTACATCCTGTGCTTCGGGTCATCCTTCCGTACCAAGCAGGATAAGCTTCTCATACGGCAGGGCTCCGGCGACATGATGATCGAAGGGGATTTTCTGGACAGGAATTCCATGAAAAACAACATTTCCTTCAGGATTGAAGAGGGAAAGAAAGAAATAAAGCAGAACGGAAAACCGGTCCGTGACAGAAAGGATCTTATAGAAAATATTCCCTGCATAGTCTACAAGCACGAGGATATCTATTTTGTAAACGGCACCCCGGACAAAAGAAGGCTTTTCTTCAATCAGGTAATGGGAATCTACGATATTCCTTTCCTTATGTCTCTCCGCGAATACAACAGGATACTGAAAATGAGAAATGTGGTGCTGAAGGAAAACAGGCAGGAATATCTGCCGGTTCTTGACAGGCAGCTGACAGAGAAGGGTCTTGAGATACAGCAGAAAAGGAAACAGGCCACAGAGGAGTTCGCACCCCTGTTTTCAGAGGTTTTCCGGCAGGTTTCGGGAAGCGGCATGGATATCAGGCTCAGATATATTCCCTCCTGGGGAGACGACCCTGAAAGTCAGATAAGGAAGGAGAGAATCAGGGACCTGGAAACAGGTCTTACCAACAGCGGCCCTCACAGGGACCGTTTCTGCTTCTATATGTCTGACAGCGATTTTTCCAAGGTAGCCTCCACCGGCCAGTCCAGGCTGATAACCCTGGCCATGCGCAATGCCCAGGCCTGCTTTTACAGCCGGAAAACAGGACGGAAGCCGGTTTTTCTCATAGATGATGTCCTTCTGGAGCTGGACAGGAAAAAGAGGATAAGGTTTACGGAGCAGCTGCCCGAATACGAACAGGCCTTCTTCACATATCTGCCGGGAGAGGAGATTCCCACAGGCCGGGGAAGGGAAAAATTCTACGATGTAAAGGACGGATTCATAGATGAGCGCCAGGGCATTTGACGAGCTTCTGAAAAATTTCATGGATTCCCTGGGTATTCCCGAAAAGACCGTAATAACGGAATGGGAGCGGCTGGCCGGAAAGGAGATGGCGGCACATGTCAGGGTTACCGACCTTTCGGGAGGCATTCTCAGGCTGGAGGCAGACCATCCGGGCTGGAGCCAGATAGTGAACCTGCAGAAGAAAGAGCTGCTTGAAAGGATAAACCGGGAGTTTCCCGATGAAAAAACAGTAAAAATTATGGTTGCTTTAGGAAAACATAGGCAGTGTGATAGTTGACATTCAAACTGAATCTGAATTATATTGTTAACTCAAAGCAAAAAAATCTAACTAAGTTAGAAACTTATATAAGGAGTTTCTTGATATGAGAGGAACAGACAAAAGAACTTATCAGCCAAGTAAGGTAAAAAGAAACAGAAAATTCGGTTTCAGAGCAAGAATGAAAACTGTAGGCGGACGCCTTGTACTCATGAGAAGAAGACAGAAAGGCAGAAAAAAATTATCTGTTTGTGATGAGAAAAAGCCTTACTGATAAAGAGCGTTTAAAAAAAACAGAAATAAAGCGGGTTTTTCGTGAAGCTGCAACAGCGAAATGTTTTGGGTATAAGATCCTGTATTGCAGAAACAATGCAGGATTGAACCGGATGGCGGTTACCACCCCCAGAAACTATGGTAATGCGGTAGAAAGAAACAGGACCAAACGGATAGTAAAAGAAGTATACCGGAATATTAAGGAAAAAATAGTATTGGAGGGATACGACTTTCTTTTTATTGTCTATAAAAAAAATCTGGAATATAAAGATACTTTTTTAGAGCTCTTCACTATCTGCAGACAAGCAGGTATTTTGAATGATTTTTAATAAAATTGTAAAAAAAATTTTTTTATTTTTAATCTGGATATACCAGAAAACCATTTCACCTCTATTTCCGCCGTGTTGCAGATATATCCCTACATGTTCGGCATATGCGGTTCAGGCAATCGAAAAATACGGACCATGGAAAGGTAGTTACCTTGCGGCCAGAAGGATACTGAGATGTCATCCCTTCCACGCCGGCGGTTACGATCCTGTCCCGTAACGTAAAAATAATTTAGGAGCTTTTATTTATGGAAAAAAATACCCTTGTGGCTATCATACTTTGCGTAGTGGTAATAACTGCGGGATATTTTGTTCAGGTAGTTTTTTTCCCTGTGGAGGAACCACCGAAAATCCAGCTGGAGGAGAGTGCTGCTGCCGAAGAACCAACAGTTCCGGGAGAGTCCCTGTCCCCTGTCCAGACTACGGCCTCTGTTTATGAAACTGACAGTACGGCCTATCAGGATATAGAAATAGAAACGGATGTATTCAGTGCTGTCTTCACCACCAAAGGGGGAAGTGCCAAGTCAATCAAGCTGAAGCATCATAAGGAATCTGACGGTCAGCCCCTTGATATGATTCACAGGGAGGAGAGCAAGCTCAATGCCTTCGACCTCTATTTCGGCGATATCAACAGCCGTCCTCTCGATGCAGCCTTCAACTACAAGAAATACAACAAAGGAAATGATACAGTCCTTGAGTTCTGGAAAGAGCTGGATATGACCATGGGAAGCGGAGTCCGCATTCCTGTAGAAATAAGAAAGAAGTATCTTTTCAAGCCGGACGAATATGTGGTGGAGCTTGAGGTTCAGCTTACCAACAAGGCCGGAAAGGCAGTTCAGTTCAACTACAACGGATTTGCATATTCCCTGGGATTCGGTCCTCAGATCGGTCCTAACTATGAAAAGCTTGACGGAAAGTACGACTTCAGGAAGTACATAACCTTCAACGGCGAAAAGAAGAAAGAGGTGAAGCTCCCTAAGCCTGATACAAAGGAAGTGGACGCAAGAACCAGCTGGTCCGCAATTTCGGGAAAATACTTTGCAGTAATCGGTATTACGGATGCAACACAGTACAAGACTGTTTTCTCAAGCATTGATCTTCCGGGTCTGGGGGATTCCTCCAGGATGTTCTTCTCAAGACCTGCTTTCAAGAGCGCCAATGTAATCGATACATTCAGATTCTACATCGGACCTAAGAGCAGCAACGAGCTCAGAAGATACGACGAGGCTGAAACCAACGGCTTCGGCATGACAAAGATGGAGCTGGACAGGGTTCTGGATTCCGGAGCTATCCTGGGCTGGCTGCAGCAGCTGCTGAAATGGCTCCTGCTGGCATTCTACAACCTTATCCCTAACTACGGTGTGGCTATCATTCTTCTTACCGTTGTGGTTAAGATTGTTCTTTATCCTCTTACAAAGAAAAGCTTTGAATCATCAGCCAAGATGGCTGCCCTTTCACCTAAGATGAAGGAGATTCAGGCAAAATATAAAGGAAACCAGCAGAAGATGAATTCGGAGCTTTCTGCCCTTTACAAGAAGGAAGGGGTTAACCCTATGAGCGGATGTCTGCCTATTCTTCTCCAGATGCCGATTTTCTTCGCATTGTACGGACTCCTCAACAGCTTCTTCGAGCTGCGCGGATCGGGATTCATGGAGCCGTGGATTACAGACCTTTCACAGCCTGATTCCATTTTCAACTTCGCTCCTACATCCTACTTCTTCATCGGAAGCGATATCAGACTTCTCCCTATCCTCATGGCGGGAACCCAGATTATCTCTTCCATGCTCATGCAGCCTGCGGCAGGTGCAACCGGCGGCAGCGGCGGTCAGCTCAACCAGATGAAGATGATGACTTATGCAATGCCTGTAGTATTCCTTTTCGTTCTTTATGATGTTTCATCCGGACTTCTCCTTTACTGGACAATGACAAACATCATATCCATAGGACAGCAGCTCTGGATCAACTACAGAAGCAAGAAGAAGGCAGAGGCAAAAGGCTGATTAAAAACAGGAGACTAATATGGAATTTGAAGGAAAGACAGAAAAAGAAGCGATAGACAAAGCTATAGAAGCCCTGGGGCTGGAAAGAGATGAATTTGATGTGGAAATCATCGAAACCTGCAAACCGGGTCTTTTCAAGAAGGGAAGCGTGAAGATCAGGGTTCATGTTAACACACCTGAGCCGGAACCTGAAGAGGAAGTCGAAGAGGAGGAGGGATACGACGAATCTGTTCCCGAAGCCGAAAGACTTGATGCAGACAGCGATTTCGAAAACGACCTTCTTGATTTTGTCGAGGAGCTTATCGACAGGATGGATTATCCCGGAGAAGCATATATCTGTTTCAGGAAGGAAAACAAGATCGGCGTGATGATCGAATCAGAGCATTCCGGAATCCTTATCGGAAAGAAGGGAAAGAACCTGGATGCAATCCAGCTGCTTGCAAACGTTTTTGCCGGCAAGCTTCTTGAAAATCCTCCTAGGATTATCGTGGATGTGGAAAAGTACAGGGAAAGAAGGGAAAGCAACCTGGTAAAGCTTGCAATGAAGACAGCAGATCAGGTACGCAGGACAAAGAAATCCAAGCTTCTTGAACCGATGAATCCGTTTGAAAGAAGAATTATCCACACTGCCCTCAACGACATGGACGACATTGCCACAAAGAGCGACGGAGAGGGACTCATGAAGCAGGTCCGCATTATCTACAGGGAAAATTACAGATAATATAATTCCGTGGTAATTTTCGCAAATTTATAAATAAAATGAGTAAAAACCCCTACTTGCCTTATTCCGCAGGTGGGGGTTATACTTTTTTTATGAATAGATTACGCTTTGTTATTGCATATAACACTTCCGGTTTTATCGGAACAAAAAAATCAGTTGAGGAAATAATCGACATTTGTAAGGCCTCCGGATTCTACGGTCTTGAAGGAGACCCGGAGGGAATTTTCAACAAATCTCTTTCCGAACTCACAAAACTGGGGGAAACCTTTAAAAGCGCAGGCCTCTCCCTGGAAACCTTCCATCTTCCCTACAAGGACCCGGTTCTTGACGACATTGCCACACTGTACGAAACCGACAGAAGAAAGGTTGAGGACAGGATGAAGGAGTGGATTGAGAAATCGGCGGCTGCAGGAAGCAGGATCGGTGTTATCCACCCTACCACCAGAAAGGGCTACAACGTGGATATCGAAGGCCTTGAAAGGATCTGTCTCCAGGCCGACAAGACAATTCAGACCATGCTGAAGTTCGGCGAACAGTTCGGCTATAAGATTGCCCTTGAGAACATGCTCCCTTATTCAGGCGGCAGACTGGGCTGTAAGAATGAGCACATGCTCCGTCTCTACGAGAACAACAAACACCCTAACCTCGGTTTCTATCTTGATACAGGCCATTCTTTGGTAGCCCACGGAAAGGATGCCATGGGTGCATACCATGCCATGAAGGAGCATCTTTTCGGATTCCATCTGGCAGACAACGGAGGAGACAGGGACTCCCATCTCCAGCCGGGAAAGGGAAACTACTGCTGGGGCGATTTCTTCAGAGAAGTGGAAAAACTGGATTTCAGGGGCAATGTATGTGTGGAAGCTCCCCCTTTCGCATTGGGTCCCGATTACTCAAAGGAAGCATGGGCAAAGATGTTTGCCGAGCTCAATGAACTTGCGGAAAAAAAAGCTTGAAATAAGTTTTTGAATAAAAAAATAAAATTGGAGGAAAACAAATGAAAAAAGTCTTAATGACATGCCTTATGCTTATGCTTGCATTCAATGTTTTTGCAGCAGCCAACGCAGAACAGGCCCCTAAGAATGTAGACGAGCTCGTAGTTGCTGTTCCTGCTCTCCCCGCAACACTGGAGCCGGCTGATATTTCAAACGCAACCGTAGCTATGTACCGTGTTTTCATGAACATGTATGACACACTCATTTCATTCGACTACAAGAACAACACAGGTATCAAACCGGGTCTTGCAGAATCCTGGAAGCAGATTGACGATACCACTCTCGAACTTTATCTCAGAAAGGGTGTAAAGTTCCATGACGGTTCAGATTTCACAGCTGACGATGTTGTAGCAACATTCGGACCTAGAAGACCTTTCTCTGCAGATTCCATCATGGGAAAGGACAAGAACTTCCCTTCATTCAAGGAAGTACAGAAAATTGATGATTACACAGTAAGAATCGTGACAAAGAAACCGGATCCTACAGCAAAGCAGATCCTTTCCCTTTCACCTTACTCCATCATCAGCGGCAAGGCTTTCAATTCAACAGATTTCAAGCAGTGGCAGTACAAGCCGGTTGCTACAGGACCTTACAAGGTAGTTGAATTTGTAGATTCCGAACACCTTATCCTCGAAGCAAACGAGAATTACTGGGGCGGAAAACCTGCATACAAGAAAATCTCCTTCAAGGTTGTTCCTGAAATCGCAGCAAGAATCGCAGGTCTCCAGGGCGGCGACTACCATATCATCGTAGACGTATCTCCTGACCTTCATGCAACAGTTGCTGCAGACAACAGAGTTGAAATCATCGGCGGACCTATCACAACCGCAAGAACAATCTATTTCAACATGCACAAGCCTTACATGGACCTTTACCTCAGATATGCACTCAGCTATGCTATCGACAGACAGCTTCTCTGCGACACACTGTGGAACGGCATGGTAGAAGTTCCTAACGGAATCCAGTGGCAGTCTTACGGCGATATGTTCATCGGCGAACACAAAAAGCCAAAATACGATCCTGCTCTCGCAAAGGAAATGCTCAAGAAGTCAAAGTACAAAGGCGAGGTTCTTCAGTACAGAGTACTCAAGGACTACTACACAGGCGAGCTTGACACAGCACAGGCTTGTATCGAGATGTGGAAGGCAGTAGGAATCAACGTGGAAATCCAGGTATGTGAAAACTGGAGCCAGGTAAATGCACCTGATGCAAACGGAATCAGAACATACGACATGAGAAACACTTCTCACAACGGTCTGTTCCCTGACCCTGCAGCAGCTCTCTGGAGAACATACAAGCCTACATACGATGCTACAAGATTCAACAACTGGAATGCACCTGATTTCCATGCACAGGGTGAAATTCTTGCATCATCCCTTGATCAGGCCAAAAGACGCGCAGCATTCAAGAAAATGCTCGAGATCTGGGATGAAAACCCACCTGCAGTTCTTCTTTACAGCAATGCGGTATTCTTCGCAAAGCTCAAAGGTGTAGACTGGCAGCCATATGAAGCAAACTTCATGGATTTCGGTCCTAAGAATGTGACTGCAAAATAATTTCTGTATAAAATACAGCAATACAGCCCCGCAATTTGCGGGGTTTTTTTATTTACTTTTAAAAAAATAAGGTGTATAATGTCTACAATATGGCAAAAGCAAAATCTAACACTTTTTTTTCTGTCGGAGAATATGTCGTGTACCCTGTCCAGGGGGTAGGCGAGATCAGAACCATTGAAAAAAGACCGTTCAAGGATCAGGAAGTACTCTATTACGAAATCTATTTCGAAACCACCGACATGACAGTCATGGTTCCGGTAGAAAAGGCTGAGGCAATCAGGATAAGGAAGATCATTTCCGAGAAGGAAGCCCTGAAGGCCTTGGACCGGATAGGAGAGGACTATATCCCATCCACAGCTGACTGGAAGACAAGATATCAGCAGAACCTGGACAAGCTCAAGACCGGCGATATCAACGATGTGGCCGTGGTGGTAAGGGCACTTTATGACAGAAGCAAGCTGAAGGAACTTCCTATACTGGAGAGAAAGCTCTATGACAATGCCATAAAGCTTCTTATTGACGAAATTTCCATCGCCATGAAAAAGTCCAAGAAAGAGAGCGAGACCCTTATTTTCGAAAAGCTTGAAGCTGAAAAAACCAAGGAAGAATAACAAATAATTTTTTTAGTTACTTGACCATATTTAAATCAAAATGTTATCTATATATGTGGAAAACATTTTAGATAAAATCAAACATTATTGCGGAATCGTGGGAATCTATTCAAAGAACCCATGCAATATCCCGCAGCATCTCTTTTACACTTTATTTACCTTACAGCATCGTGGTCAGGAAAGTGCCGGTATTTCCTATCTCAAGAACGGTGAAATCGTTACCTACAGAGATTTGGGTTCAGTGCCGACAGTTCTCTCAAGATACCTGTCCATGGACAGACCTACCTGCACAGGAATAGGACATGTGTGTTACTCAACAAAGGGGGGAAACAGAATAGAGAGCGCACAGCCGATTCACGTTGTATGCAACAAGGGGCAGATTGCTCTGGCACACAACGGAGCTATTACCAATGCAGACAAGATCCGTAAAAGCCTGGTGGATATCGGTGCGATTATCAGAAGTACAACAGATACAGAACTTATCATTCATCTGCTTTCTCGAACTATTACTTCGGATTTTGACGAAGCGCTGAAAGAGGTTCTCGGAAAACAGGTCGAAGGTGCATACGGCCTCGTCATGATGCATGAGCAGGATCTTTACGGAATGAGGGATCCGAACGGTATCAGACCTCTCTGGGTAGGTAAGAAGGATGACATGGTGGTTTTCGCTTCGGAAACCTGTGCCCTGGATATTCTTCAGATTACAGATTACAGGGAAGTGGAGCCGGGAGAAATCGTCAAGGTACATGAGGGCGAGATTTCCTCCTTCTTCATTGAGCCTAAAAAGAAGAATGCCTGTATTTTCGAACTTATTTATTTTGCCCGCCCTGATTCAAGAGTTTTCGGCAAATCGGTATACATGATGAGAAAAGCCATGGGAAGAGCTCTGGCCGAAGAGGAAACCGTGGAAGGAGATGTTGTTATCTCTGTTCCTGATTCCGGTAACTATGCAGCCCTCGGTTATGCTGAGAGATCGGGACTTCCGTTTGAGTACGGACTTTCCAGAAACCACTATGCCGGAAGATCATTCATCATGCCATCCCAGAGCCAGAGAGAGTTTATGGTAAGAATGAAGCTCAATCCTATCAAGGAGGTTGTGGCAGGCAAGAGAATCATCATGGTGGACGATTCCCTCGTAAGAGGTACCACAAGCAAGCTTATCATCAAAATGCTCAGGGAAGCAGGAGCCAAGGAAATCCATCTCAGGCTCTCTTCACCGGAGGTAAAATGGCCATGTTATTTCGGTATAGACATCACCACCCGTGACGAGCTTATTTCCAACAGGCTTACACCGGAAGGTCTTGCAGAATACACAGGAGCCGATTCGGTAAAATTTCTCTCACTGGAGAGTCTGAAAAAATGTGTTACAGAGGGCGATGACTTCTGTTGTGCATGTTTTTCTGGAGAATATCCGGTAAAAGTTGAAGGAGTTTAAAATGGCAGTAGTAAAATCTTATGAAGAAGCCGGCGTTAGCATTGAAAAAGGGGATAAATTTGCAAGCTTCATCGGAGCAATGAAATCAAAGGCAGTATCAAAAAGCATCGGTGGTTTTGCAGGCGGACTTCCTATCGATCTCAAGAAGTACAAGAATCCTGTAATGCTTTCCACCACTGACGGAGTAGGAACAAAGCTGCTTATTGCCCAGGAGCTGGGAATATATGACACAGTGGGAATCGACCTGGTAGCCATGTCCGTAAACGACCTTATCGTATGCGGTGCGGCACCTATGACATTCCTGGATTATATTGCATGCGGAAAAATCAACGAGGAAATGCTCCATGAGATCATCAAGGGGGTAATCACAGGCTGTGAACAGGCTGAATGTACCCTTTCCGGCGGAGAAACAGCAGAGATGCCTGATGTATATTCAGAGGGCGACTTTGATCTGGCCGGCTTTGCGGTAGGTATCGTGGACAAGGACAAGATGCTTCCGAGAAAGAAGAATATAAAGAAAGGGGATATCATCCTCGGTCTTCCTTCCGCAGGTATCCACTCCAACGGTCTTTCCCTGGCAAGAAAGGTTATCGACAAATCTGACAAGGAAGGAAGAAAAGAGCTTCTCAGACCTACAAAGATCTATGTAAAGGAGCTCAAGAAGCTTCTCGCCAAGGATATGATCGAAGCTGCGGCCCACATCACAGGCGGCGGTCTTACAGGAAACCTGGTTCGTACACTTCCTAAGACAGTAAAACCTGTTTTCGATACAACAGCATGGGAGGTTCCTGAAATCTTCAAGAAAATCCAGAAGGACGGAGAAATCGATCCTGTGGAAATGGAGAGGGTATTCAACATGGGAATCGGTATTGCAATGGTTGTAAAGAAAGAGAATGCGGCTGAGGTTATCAGCAGCGCCAAGAGAAGCAGAATTGCAATCAAGGTTATCGGAGAGATTGTAAATGGCTGATTTTGCTGTCCTGGTATCGGGAAACGGATCCAATTTTCAGGCAATAGCCGAAAAGCTGGCAGACTCAGGTCACTGCCTCAGATGCATGATCTGCGACAGGAAGGATGCTTATGCCTTTGAAAGGGCAAGGAATCTCGGTATAAAGGCCTATCACGTTTCCTATTACAAGAGGGACAGGGAAGAGGCAGAAAAGGAAATATGCTCCATACTTGAGGCTGAAAACATTCAGCTGGTGGTACTGGCCGGATTCATGAGACTTCTTACTCCGTTCCTGGTAGACAGATTCAGGAACAGGATAATGAACATCCATCCGGCCCTTCTGCCGAAGCATCCGGGTACCCACGGAATTCCGGACAGCTACAATTCCGGTGACAAGGAACTCGGCATTACTATCCATTACGTGGATTACGGCATGGATACAGGCCCGGTGATTGTCCAGAAATCCTTTGAAAGGGACTTTACCGAGTCTATCGAAGAAATCGAAGAAAAAATACATAAATTAGAACATATACATTATCCGGAAACCATCAGAAAGGTTCTGGATTCGCTGAATACCCAGCAACAGAGGGGGAAATTTTGAAAGTTTTGGTTCTTGGTTCAGGTGCAAGAGAGCATGCAATAGCATGGAAGTTTTCTAAAAGCAAGATTCTTTCAGGCCTTTATGTGGCCCCGGGAAATGCCGGAACAGAAGAGATTGCCGAAAATCTTTATGATGTTGATCCCTGCAACAGTGCCAGTGTAATCAATGCCTGCAGAAAATACGGTATCGACTTTGTTTTCGTAGGGCCGGAAGCACCTTTGGCTGCCGGTGTGGTGGATGATCTTGAAGCGGAAGGAATCTATGCCTTCGGGCCGTCAAAATATGCGGCACAGCTTGAATCAAGCAAGCTTTTCTCCAAGTCATTCATGCAGAGACATAACATTCCTACAGCCTATTCCGAGGAATTCGACAATGTAAAGGCCTTTGAAAAGGCTATCTACAAGACAAGCGGCAAGGTGGTAATCAAGAAGAACGGTCTTGCGGCAGGAAAGGGTGTACTGGAATCTGACAATATTGACGAGCTTCTGGAGTTCGGAAGAAATATCCTCAAGGATGATACTCTTCTGGTGGAGGAATTCCTTACAGGATGGGAAACCTCGGTTTTTGTCCTGTCCGACGGAAAGAACTATGCTATCCTCCCTCCATGTGCAGACTTCAAGAAGGCTTATGACGGAGACAAGGGTCTCAATACAGGAGGAATGGGCTCCATCTGTCCTGTACCTACAGTTTCCAGAAAGCTTCTGGAGCAGATAAAGAAAGAGGTGATTGATCCTACCTTCGAGGGAATAAAGAAGGACGGATTCACATATAAGGGACTTCTCTATTTCGGTATCATGGTAACCGAAAAGGGCCCTATGCTCCTGGAATACAATGCCAGGTTCGGGGATCCTGAAACACAGGCTCTTCTCCCCCTTATCGAATCTGATTTCGGAAGCCTTTTCGATGCAGTGAGAAAGCAGGAGCTCAACACCTTCCCGCTGGAGGTTTCCAACAAGTGCTCCCTGTGCGTTGTAATTGCCGCAGGCGGTTATCCGGGTGCATACAAGAAGGGGAATGTGGTACATTACATGCCGAGATTCAGGGATGAGTTCGTGGTTATCTTCCACGCCTCCACAAAGCTGGATATCGAGAAGAATATCGTGACAAACGGCGGAAGATGCTTCTCCGTGGTAGGTCTGGGAGACGATTTCACAGAAGCAAGCAGAAATGCCTATATCGGTACCAACGAGGTTTACTTCAAGGACTGCTTCTACAGAAGCGATATCGGCAAGAAATTTTTCGAGGAATAAAAAATGAAGGATATACTTTTTATCATCGGTTCCGAGTCTGACAAGGCTGCAGTTGAACCGGGAATGAACCTTATTGCTGAAAAGAACATGACAGGAGACCTGGTGGTATATTCTGCCCACAGACATCTTCCTGAGCTTACAGAGTTTCTTAAGGAACATGAGGATGAATACAAGATCATCATTACAGCCGCAGGACTTTCAGCCGCCCTTCCGGGTGTGGTTGCAGCCCTTTCAAAGAAGCCTGTAATCGGAATCCCGCTGGTGGCAGGTGCCCTCAACGGAATCGATGCTCTCCTTTCAATTCTCCAGCTGCCAAAGGGAATTCCTGTGGCAACCATGGGAATCGGCAAGCAGGGTGTCCTTAACGCAGTTCACCTGGCAGAGCGTATTATCAGGAATTTTGCCTGACAGCCTCATACATCAATATTCCGGCCGCCACGGAGACATTGAACGAATCCACATGTCCCTGTGCCGGAATTGAGATGATACCGTCACTTTTTTCAATCAGTATATTTGAAACTCCGGCCCCTTCGCTGCCCATGATGATGGCAGTTTTTCCCTTCAGGTTAAGCTTGTAGCAGGGGGTATCATCCATATCGGCCGCATAAACCCAGTAGCCGGCTTCCTTAAGCATATCCACCGATCTTGAAAGGTTTTCCACAGCCACGGATACGAACTCCCTGGCACCGGCAGAGGTCTTGCCTATGATCTCACTGTCCTTGGCGGACCGTCTTGAAGGAATGATGACAAGATCGACACCGAACTGGTCTGCAGACCTGAGTATGGCACCATAATTGTGGGGATCTGTGATTCCGTCCAGAAGAAGAACCAGGGAACTTTCCTTATTAAGCGATTTCAGAAATGTCTTGAGTGTGATGTTGCGGAGATCGGAATCGCGGCTTTCCACAGCCAGCATTATTCCCCGATGATCTTCTGTTCCCGAAAGCTTTCTTATTTCCTCGTCCGAGGTCTTTACACACCTGATTCCGGCCCGGGCGGCCTCTTTTTCGATCTTCTGGTGTCTGCTTCCGGATTTTGATACATAAAGCCTGCCCCTGCTGTTTCCGGCCCGGACAGCCTCCTCTATTGCGTGGAAACCGGTAATGTATTCCATTTTTTTCAGTCGGCTTTCTTCAGGTCGGCAATGATATCGGCCATTTTACCGACAAATTCATCCCATTCTTCTTCCTTGAAGTTGATACCCTGCTTTCCCGGCTTTTCAACGCCGTCCTCTTCATACCATCTTCTGACAGAGATGTAATTCTTGCCTCTGAATTCCTGCATCTGTACCTTGATGTCTTTTCCGATACTAATCATCTTAACTCCTGGGCTATTATAACATATATATATAAAAAATAAAACTAAAAATTTTATTATTTAAATAAATATTGACTGAATAATTGTTTAGGTCTATTATTTTCTAAATATTAAATAAATATTCTTTTAAGAGGAGAAAAGAATGTATAATTTAGACGAATTTATGGCAGAATTGGAAAGAAAGAATCCTGCTCAGCCTGAGTTTATCCAGGCTGCAAGAGAAGTTGTGGCTTCAGTTATCGATATTGTTAACGGAACACCTAAATACCTTAACAACAAGATTCTCGACAGAATCATCGAACCTGAAAGAATTATCCAGTTCAAGGTTGAATGGGAAGATGACAACCACCAGATTCAGGTTAACCGCGGTTACAGAGTTCAGTTCAACAGCGCTATCGGACCTTACAAGGGCGGTATCAGATTCAATAAGAACGTAACAATCGGAACACTTAAATTCCTCGGTTTCGAGCAGATTTTCAAGAACAGCCTTACAACACTCCCAATGGGTGGCGGTAAAGGTGGTGCAGACTTCGATCCTGTCGGAAAATCAGACAATGAAATTCTCCGTTTCTGCAGAAGCTTCATGACAGAGCTTCAGAAGCATATCGGACCAGATACAGACGTTCCGGCCGGAGACCTCGGTGTAGGCGGAAGAGAAATCGGTTTCATGTACGGACAGTACAAGAGAATCCGCCAGGAAAACACAGGTGTTCTCACAGGAAAGGGACAGACATGGGGTGGATCACTCATCAGACCTGAAGCTACAGGTTTCGGTGCTCTCTACTTCACAGACGAAGTTCTCAAGCTTAACAATGACTCACTTGCAGGAAAAAGATGCTCAGTTTCAGGTTTCGGAAACGTAGCATGGGGTGCAGTAATGAAGGCTACAGAGCTTGGTGCAAAGGTTGTTGCAATTTCCGGTCCGGACGGATATGTAGTGGACGAAGAAGGAATCAACACACCAGAAAAATTCAACTACATGCTTGAGCTCAGAGCTTCCAACAAGAACGTTGTAGAGCCTTATGCAGAAAAGTTCGGTGCAAAATTCTTCAAAGGAAAGAAAATCTGGGAGCTCCCTGTTGATATCGCATTCACAGCAGCACTTCAGAACGAGCTTAACGGCGATGATGCAGCTATGCTTATCAAGAACGGCGTAAAATATGTTATTGAAATCTCCAACATGGGTTGTACACCTGAAGCTATCGAAGCATTCCAGGAAGCAAAGATTCCTTTCTGCCCAGGAAAAGCAGCTAATGCCGGCGGTGTAGCAGTTTCCGGTCTCGAAATGAGCCAGAACGCAGGACACATCAAGTGGGAAGCAGAAGCAGTAGACAGCCAGCTCAAGACTATCATGAAGAACATCTTCGAAGCATGTGTACGCGAAGGAAAGCTTGCAGACGGTACAGTTGACTATGTTAAGGGTGCCAACATTGCAGGATTCAAGAAAGTTGCAGATGCAATGGTAGAGCTCGGATACTGATCCGTTTCTAAAACTCCGAATAAGATAAAAAAACCCCGCAGCCCGCGGGGTTTTTTATTGCCTGTAAAGCCGGCCCTGGAACCGGTTTCCGGCTGTCATCTTCTTTTTTACAAGGTCGTAGATATTGCCCTTGGACATGTACTTTCTGGGAGCAGCCCGGTCTGCCTCGTAGGTATCGCAGGTCAGCCTCATGATAATCATATCCTCCGGCAGCATTTCGATGCAGCTGATAAGATATTCTATGTATTTTTCCCTGGAAGGAACAGTCAGCTCCCCTTTAAGGTACTCCCGGAAAAGAACCGTGTTGTAGGTGATGTTCAGGTCGTGGAACTTGACTCCGTCGGGCTTTATACTGCTGACATATCTGACA
Organism: Spirochaetia bacterium; assembly: GCA_045606105.1. Taxonomy (GTDB): domain Bacteria; phylum Spirochaetota; class Spirochaetia; order CADAEX01; family CADAEX01; genus CADAEX01. The sequence continues at coordinate 125,313 of JAZURI010000010.1, forward strand.
GACTGCTCCATGTCTCCGAAATCCTCTCCTGGAAGGCCCAGAATGAGGTGTGTGGCGATTTTTACCCCTTTCTGACGTAAGATATCAAACGCCCTCTCATAGTCGTCCCTGGTGTGTCCTCTGTTGATTCTGGCCAGGGTCCTGTCGTTGGCCGACTGCAGCCCCAGCTCCACCCATACATCGAAGCCCTCCTTTTTATAGGAGGCCAGCAGATCGGCCTTTTCCTCATCAATGCAGTCGGGTCTGGTGGCTACTATGAGCTCGCTGAAATCGCCCAGGGAAAGGGCATGGTCATATATTTTCCTGAGGTTTTCAGGGGTGTCGTATGTGTTTGAGAAGGCCTGGAAATAGAGAAGGAATACTTCGGCTCCGTAGCGCCGCCTGGTAAAGGCCAGCCCTCTGGTTATCTGCTCCTCTGTCATGGAGGCCTTGTCCAGGTATGATGCCCTGGCCCCCTGGGAGCTGCAGTAGATACAGCCCGGGCTGCTTCTGTCGGAGCCCCGGTTAGGGCATGAGAAGCCGCCGTCCACCGCTATCCTGTAAGCTTTTTTTCCGTATTTTTCCCGCAGATAGGCGGAATATGAACGAAAGGGCTCCATAGGCTTATTTTTCGTGCTGGATCCTGGTGATGTCGTACGGAGTTCCCTGATATACATAGTAGTTTATCCAGTTTCCGTAAAGGAGATGGGCGCTTGATCTCCAGGATGTAACAGGCTCTTTCTCCGGGTCATTGTCCGGAAAATAGTTTTCCGGGATATGGGGATTGATTCCTGCCTTCACATCCCTTAAATATTCCTTTTTCAGTGTATCGGCATCATATTCGGCATGTCCCAGAAGAAAGATCTGTCTTCCCTTTTCATCTGCAACGGCATATATTCCTGCCGATTTGGAGGAAGCCATGATCCTGAGTCCCGGTATCTTTTCCACAGCTTCCCTTTCAATGGTGGTATAGCGGGAATGCGGTACGGAGAAGGTATCGTCAAATCCGCGGAACAGCATGGTGTTTCTGCTTTCAAGGGTATGTCTGTAGATTCCGGAAAGCTTTTTCTCCATGGCCACCTTAGGTATTCCGTAGTGGTAATAGAGTCCGGCCTGCGCACCCCAGCAGATATGGAGGGTGGAGTAGACATGGGTCCTGCTCCATTTCATTATCTCGCAGAGCTCCGGCCAGTAATCCACATCCTCGAAAGCAAGATGTTCCACCGGTGCTCCCGTGATGATAAGCCCGTCATAAAAATTTTCCTTCACATCCTCAAAGGTCTTGTAGAAGGCCAGCATATGCTCTGCCGGCGTATTCTTTGAGTTATGGGCGGAAGGGGCAATAAGCTCCAGGTCTATCTGAAGCGGTGTATTTCCCAGCACTCTGGCAAACTGAGTTTCGGTATCGATCTTTATAGGCATGAGATTGAGAAACAGCACCTTAAGCGGTCTGATATCCTGGGACTGAGCCCTGGTTTCAGTCATGAAGAAGATGTTTTCTCTTTCAAGTATACTTGCAGCCGGCAGCTTGTTGGGAATTTTTATTGGCATTTCAGTTCCTTATCAGATAATTTCCAGACCTTTTTCCAGGTCCTCAATCAGATCGTCGACATTTTCAAGTCCTACGGAAAGGCGTACGAGACCTGCAGGAATACCGGCTTCCTTAAGCTGTTCTTCTGTAAGCTGGCGATGTGTTGCGGATGCCGGATTAAGACAGCATGTCCTTGCATCTGCCACGTGGGTCTCGATAGCTGTCATTTTCAGTGTCTTCATAAGAAGCTCTGCAGCCGGTTTCCCCCCTTTTACCTCGAAGGAGATGACACCGCAGGAACCGTTAGGAAGATATTTCTGAGCAAGCTTGTAGTACGGATCTGAAGGGAGTCCGCAGTAGTTTACTTTTTCAATCTTAGGATGCTTAACCAGGAATTCGGCTACAGCCTGTGCATTTGAACAGTGGCGAGGCATTCTTACATGGAGGCTTTCCAGGCCAAGATTAAGGTAGAATGCATGCTGAGGAGACTGGATTGAACCGAAATCCCTCATGAGCTGAGCTGTACATTTTGTAATGAATGCACCTGCCTGACCGAATTTCTCTGCGTATGTGATTCCGTGATAGCTGTCGTCCGGTTTGCAGAGACCCGGGAACTTGTCTGCATGGGCAAGCCAGTCAAATTTTCCGGAGTCTACGATTGCTCCGCCTACTGCTACTCCGTGTCCGTCCATATACTTGGTTGTGGCATGGGTAACGATATCTGCTCCCCATTCGAAAGGACGGCAGTTGATAGGGGTAGGGAAGGTGTTGTCCACGATAAGAGGAACACCGTTCTTGTGAGCAATGTTTGCCCAGCGTTCGATATCGAATACTGTCAGAGCCGGATTGGCAATGGTTTCTCCGAATACAGCCTTTGTGTTAGGCTTGAATGCAGCCTGGATCTCTTCGTCCGAAGCATCCGGTGAAATGAAAGTGAAATCGATTCCCATCTTGCGCATTGTAACATTGAAGAGGTTGAAGGTTCCTCCGTAGATGGATGCTGAGGAGATGATGTGGTCTCCGTTGTTGGCGATATTGAAAATGGCAAAGAAGTTGGCAGCCTGTCCGGAAGAGGTGAGCATTGCGGCTGTTCCCCCCTCGAGTTCGGCAATCTTTGCAGCTACATAGTCGTTTGTAGGATTCTGGAGGCGGGTATAGAAATAGCCTGAAGCTTCGAGATCGAAAAGTTTACCCATGTCCTCGCTGGTATCATATTTGAAGGTAGTGGACTGTACAATCGGAATCTGTCTAGGTTCTCCGTTCTTTGGTGTATATCCCCCCTGGATACACTTTGTTTCTATACGTGTGTTCATATATATTTCTCCTGATAATTATTTTATATATTCTTTTGTCAAATTATTAAAGTACTCACGGTAGGCAATTCTCATATTGGCCTTGGGTGCACAGAAGAGAGTCTTTCTTTCAATCCTGCAGCTTTCCAGCGGATATTCCGTATCCAGCACCTCCCTCAGCATTCCCATGATATTTGCCTTCTTGTTTCCCTGTACCACATCCACGGTATAGCTTCCGTTTCCGCCCGAAACCGTAAGGTCTCCTTCCAGCCCGTTTTCCGCAATGTAGCTTCCGATTCCCTCCAGGAACCCGGCTTCATCATTTCCGGTATAGACAAGGTTGTAAAGGCTTCCCTTGTAAAGGCTCATGAGAGACGGAACCTTTCTTTCCTTGCAGAACTCCTTGGAGAAAGCAAAGGCCTCCCTGATTTCCAGTCCCCACGGAAGGCTTCTGTTAAGCTTTTCAATGAATTCGGTGCTGCTTATCCTGCCGTGGAGATTGATGGATGCCACCTCGCATTCCGAGCTGATTCCCAGTGAAAGAGGATGGGCAAACTCCAGCTTTGGCTTAGGGTTGAAGCCCTGAGAGAATTCTATGGAGAGACCGGCCCTCTGAAGGGATTTTTCAAAGATGCCCATAAGGTCGAGATGTCCGATATAGATCTGCTCTCCTGTTTTTGCAAAAAGGAAATAGATTCTGGTTATGGCCGGATCGGTCTGATGTACAGGAACCGGCTCATCAAGTACGGAGCTGTTCTGCCCGATGCTTCTTATTCCTGTTTCCCGGCCGCAGACACCGCACGGATGGTCACAGTCGCTGCCGCAGATGCCGGTGAATTTTCCTGTTCCTATCTTGTTCCATTCCTTGATGTAGAAGCTTGGGGAAACGCCCATGGAGACATTATCCCAAGGGAGCTTTTCCTCGGTGGAACGGGCCCGGCATGTTTCTTCCTTCACATCCCAGTCTGCCTCATCCAGCACCTGATGCCAGACACTGAGTCTGGAGTATTCGTCCCATGCATCCAGCCGGGCCCCCATTCTGAAGGCCTTGATGAGAAGGTCGCCCGCCCTGCTGTCTCCTCTGGAAATGACACCTTCCAGATATGAAAGGAAAGGGGAGTGATATCCTACCTTTATCGGGAAGCCCCTGACACTGTCCTTGATGTAGGCCAGCTTGGCGGCGCTCTCCTCCACAGTCATCTGAGGTGCATACTGGAACGGTGTATGAGGTTTCGGAATGAAGGTTCCCACATTTATGTTCAGCTGGATCTTTGTCCTGTTGTAGACCTGCATGATGAAGCTGACTATTTCCTTTTCCTCGTTGATTCCTTCCGAAACCGGCAGCCCGATCATGAAGTAGAACTTGGCCACTCTCCATCCCAGCTTCTTGGCTTCGGTAATAATCTGCACGATATTGTCTATGGAGGCTGTCTTGTTCAGGTCGGCCTGCCACCTGTCCAACGGGGTCTCCACCGCAAATGTCAGGCCGCTTTTCCGGACTTCATTGAGGTCTGAAAGCATGTTCAGTGTAAAGCTGCTGACTTTCAGGGACGGAAAAGAAAAGGAAACGCCGTAGGGAGCGTACTTTGCGCTGAGGTATGTTATCAGCTTAGGCATGACCGAATAGTCCCCCGAAGAGAGGGAAAGTAGGGTGATTTCCCGGTATCCGTACCTGAACACCAGGTTGTCCACCTCCTGTATGATCAGCTCTATATCCTTTTCCCGCTGAGGTCTGTAATAGATTCCGGCATGACAGAAGCGGCATCCGTTGGGACATCCTCTCATTATTTCCACCACACCGTTGTTCTGCACTGCCTTGATTGAAGGAACCGGTCCTCTTGCCTCAGGATAAAGCCTGGTTCCGAAGCCGTTCCATACCGCCCTTTTTACCGGAGTCTCCTTTTCAGCTGTCCAGATAAAGGGTCTGGATTCAAAGAGCTTTAAGATATCGCTTCTGGAACCGCCCTTTTTCTTTATTTCTACAGCCTCTGTCAGAAGCTCCTCGTAGGCATCCTCTGCCTCACCGATAAAGACAGCATCAAATATCTTTCCGAAAGGGGCAGGGTTTGTAACTCCCGGACCGCCGGCAATGACAATCGGATCATCCTCTCCTCTTTCCCCTTTCTCTACCGGAATTCCTCCCATGTCCAGGATGTTCAGGACATTGGTTCCCGTAAGCTCGTAGCCGATGGTAAAGGCCATAATATCAAGCTTTTTAAGAGGAAGCCCTGTTTCAAGGGTGTAAAGGGGAATTTCTGCTTCTCTCAGCTTCTCTTCAAAATCAGGTGCCGGAGCAAAGACTCTTTCACAGTTGACTCCTTTAATCCCGTTGAAAAGGTTGTAAAGAACCTTCAGGGCAGTGTTTGACATGCCGATTTCGTAGAGATCCGGATAGGAAACTGCCATGTTGAGCGCCATTCCCTCTTTCCTGTAGGATCCGAATTCTCCCCCTGTGTATCTGGCAGGCTTGAGAACCTGCATAAGGATGTTGTCAAGATTTCTGTACTGTGAGATATTCAAATTTTAAACCTGTACCGTCTATAATATATATTGATTAAAATTCCCGCCGCCGCCATGGAGGTCCAGAGCGATGAGCCTCCGTAGGAGAGATACAACAGAGGAATTCCCATAACAGGCATAATGCCCATTGCCATTCCTATATTTACCATAAAATGGAAAAATATCATAGCGGTGATACCTGTGGCCAGGTATGAGCCGAAGGAGTCCTTGGAGGCACAGATTATAATAAGCCCCCTGAGAAGGATCAGAAAGAAGCAGAAGAATATGAACATGCAGCCCAGAAAGCCCGATTCCTCGGCAATGATGGAGAAGATGAAGTCGTTGCTCTGCTCCGGAAGGTAGTGATAATGACTCTGGGTTCCCCGGAGAAAGCCCTTGCCCAGGATACCGCCGGAACCGATGGCTGTAAGGGACTGGATGATGTTCCAGCCTGCACCGTGGGGATCGATGGAGGGATCCAGGAATACCGCAAGCCTCATTATCTGGTAGATCTTGAGGACCTTTCTTATCAGCAGTGAGAAAATGAGGGAGCCTGTCAGAATGACAAAGCTGTAGCACATCCAGTAATAGTATCCCTTCCTGAAGAAAATCCATCCTGCGGCGGAAAGGAGGGTGATAAGGACTGCAGCTCCCGCAATGTACAGGATTACGGTCTGGTTGTTCAGTATACCCGAAATGAGGTTTTCATGCTTGGTGATGTATGAATTCCATACCGGTATGATGGTGAAGACTATGGAGAGAAAGCCTGTGGCGGCCAGGAAGAAGAGGTACCTGATCTTTGCTCCTGCGAAAAAGTAGATTCCGAAGAATATCGGTACATAGATCAGGGCTGTTCCCAGGTCAGGCTGTGCCAGAATAAGCAGCATGGGGATAAACGGAATGACAAGTCCCTTCAGGAAAACCTTCATATCCTTTATGTTTTCCCGGTTTTTTGCACAGTAGGCCGAAAATGCGGCAATGGTTCCGATTTTGGCAAATTCCGAGGGCTGTATACCGAAGCCCATGAAGCCCAGCCAGGATCTGGCACCGTTGACCTTGTTGCCGAGAAACAGGGTTATAAGAAGAAGCAGTATGGAGATTCCGTAGATATATGCGGAAAAATCGTAAAGCATCTTGTAGTCAATGAAGATGAATACCATCATTATGATGAGGCCGGTGACAGCCCAGAGGGTCTGCTTGAGGTATTCGTTGGAGGTGTTGATTCCGTCGGAGTTGATGCCGCTGGAATAGATGAAGCAGATTCCCACGGTGATGACCGAGAGAACGGCGAAGAAAATGATAAAGTCAAAATTCAGGAAGGATCTGTTGTTATTCATTGCGTTTCCTTATGATATCCTGCCCGTTGTTCAGATACCAGATATCCAGTGTCTTCACCACCTCCTCGTAGCTCTGACGGGCAAAAATTCCCTGAAAAATGGCGTTGCTGGCTTTCGGAGCCCACCATTCCCATTCATTTGCGGCATCCACCATCACCACAACCACCACCTGCTCTTCCGGGTTTGTGCTTTCATACGGTCCGTATGCAGCGAACCAGGATATCCACCTGTCATCCAGACCCACCTCGCCGGTTCCTGTCTTGCCGGCAATATTTACCGCCTTGCAGTTGAATACCGCCTTTACGGTACCCTCCTCCACAACCCGGCGCATGGCTTTCCGTACCTCCCGGAAGGTACCCTTGCTTATTTCGGACTGGTGCAGTATCCGCGGCGCATATTCCTCAACCACGGAGCCTGATACCGTATCCCTTACTGTCTTTGCGATATGGGGAACATATATGGTGCCGTCATTCACAATCATGGCAATCAGGTTTGCAATCTGAAGGTTGGTAACCTGGGTATATCCCTGGCCGATGGACATGTTGAAGGTATCTCCTCCCACCCACGGCTCCTTTATGTTGTTCCTTTTCCACCGGGGCGTAGGAACAAGACCTGCAACCTCGCCCGGTATATCTATTCCGGTTTTCTCACCCAGACCCATTTTTTCGGCATATTCGGCAATTTTTTCAGGTCCCAGGTAATCCTTTCCCACTTCCCAGAAGTAAACATCGCAGGAATCCCTGAGTGCCTCGGACAGGTTTACCGGCCCGTGCCCCTTTTTCTCGTGGCAGTTGAAGGTCCTGTTTCCAAGCTCTATGGAGCCTTTGCATGTTATCTTCTTTTCGGGATCTATGGCCTTTTCCTCCAGAAGCGCTGTCATCATTACAGTCTTGAAAACAGAGGCCGGTGCAGAGGTTGACTGTATAGGACGGTTCAGGAACGGATAGTTGGGATCCTTGAGCAGTCTGCCGAAATAGGCGGAGCTGCCGTCTCCGTACAGCATGTTGGAATCGTATGACGGATAGGAAACCATGGCCAGGATCTCCCCTGTTGCCGGCTTCAGTACAAGGACGGAACCCATTCTGTCTCCCAGGGCCTTTTCACAGAGCTCCTGTATGTGCCGGTCGATGGTAAGGACAACATTTTTTCCGGGTACCGGAGCTATGATTTCCTTCTCCTCCCTGATTCTCTTGCCCCTGGCATCCACCGTATTGTATTTCAGACCGGAGGAGCCCTTCATTACAGCTTCGTACTGCTTTTCCACCCCGGTTTTTCCTATGATGCTTGAGGCGGAATATCCCTTGTTGTAGAGAGCCAGATGCTCTTCCGTGGTAATGTTGCCCACATATCCGATGATATGGGAGAGGGATTTTGTATGATTGTAGCTTCTGATAGGCTTGCTGTTCCAGACAATGCCGGGAAAGTCCTCTATCCGGACCGCAATTTCCGAAATCTCTGCCAGGGATACATTGTCCTTCAGCGGTGTAGGCTGGTACAGATCTGCGGACGGAACCTTCTTCATGAGCTCGCTGCTGTCAGTTTTAAGGATAAGGGCAAGATTGCCGATTATTTCCGGCAGCCTTTCCCGGTCGGTCTCCATGGTTACTATGGAAATTTCAAAGGAATCCACATTGGTGGCCAGCGGAATATCATAGTTCCTGTCGTATATTTCACCCCTGAAGACCGGAATCTCCGAGGTCCTTCTGGAAACGGCCCAGGATCTCTCGCTGTATTCCAGCCATCGCGTTATCTGCATGGAGAAAAGATAGCAGGCATATACGACAAAAACCACGGTTATGCAGACTGCCGCAAAGAGGACCCGTTCTCTTTTTATCCCGTCATTTCCGAAAATGTTCCCGCTCATTTCTGATTTCCCCAGATATCTCCCGGAATAAGCCTGAAAAGCTTCATGAAATGGAAAACAGGAGGAGCAAGGAGGGAGTTGATGACGATTTCAAAAAGGAATGTTCTTGTAAATACGGGAACCGAGGAACCCGGCTCGAAGAACATGAGATTGATGAAGGATGCCAGCAGCCCCTTGAATACGGTTATTATGAGAATGAAGATCAGCGGAAATATTACCGGGTCAAAGATGATCTTGTTCCGGAGGGAGCCGGAGAAAAATCCCAGCACTGTCTTTATCATTGCATTGAAGCCCGGCGGCGATACCGAAAGGAAGTCTTCGGCCAGTCCCATGGAGAAGCCCAGGAGCTGTCCCTGCATCATTCCGTTCCTTACCGCATAGAAGGAGGTGACAATAAGTGCCAGGTCGGGAATTACCATATCCACGGAAAAAAGCCTGACCAGGGTACTCTGGTATACCACCAGAAACAGGGAGACGGCGGCTGTTATGAAAAAATTTCTGTTACTTTTCATCCTGCTTCTCCCCCTTTGTCAGGACAAAGACATATTCCAGCCTGGCAAAATCCACGAAAGGCTCCAGCTCCAGCATCAGGGAGGTTTCGTACTCCTTGCTGCTTATGCTTTTTACCTTGCCGATATAAATATCTTCGGGATAGGAGCCGTTGAGACCTGAGGTTACTACCACATCCTCGTATCCGACCCTTCCGCCGGCCCCTTTCTTTACATAATTCATGAAAACCGTATCATCGTCGGCAGTCCTGTTTCCGTTGACCAGCCCCTGGTAACGGAGATCCCTGAGACGACCCGGAACATAGAGGCTGTAGTCTGTTATCGGTTTTACCACGGAGGAGAAGGTACCTGTTTCCACCACCTTTCCCACCAGGGCTCTTATACCGCCTGCATAGGCAATCACAGCCATGTTCTTTTCTATGCCGCTGCTGCTTCCGCGGTTTATGACCAGACTTTTGAAGAAGTTGTTGGTGTTGCCTCCGATTACGGTGGCTGAAATCATTTTCCCTTCTGCTTCCTCCAGGTAGCCCAGCTGTTTTTTAAGCTCCGTGTTTTCCCGCTCCAGGGCAGCATAGTTCTTTTCCATGTAGCTGTATTCGGAAACCCGGTCCAGAAGGGCGCTGTATTCCTTCTTTACATTCCTGAGCTCTGAAATGGAGTTGATGGTGCCCGATATGAACCGACCCGTGCCGGTGATTCCCCGCTGGCATACGGAAAGGAAATCCAGACCTGCCTTTTTAGGTCTGAAGGAGACATTCTCCCCGCCGGCAAAGAGCAGCAGCCCTATGCTCAGGGAGATAAGAATGAGAAAAGCTGTCAGTTCCCTGATATGCTTCCTTAAAGGCTGAAACTTCAACATTGCGGAAATGGATCAGGAGAGCGATTTGCTCTGTTTTCTGTAAACATTGCCCCTCATGTGGTCATAATATTTTCCGGCTCCCATGGCCACGCAGAGAAGAGGCTCCTCCGCCACGAAAACAGGAACACCGATTTCCTCTTCGATAAGGGAATCCAGACCTTTGAGAAGAGCACCGCCGCCTGTAAGGATAATTCCCCTTTCGATGATGTCGGAGTTGAGCTCCGGCGGGGTTTCCGCAAGGGTGTTCTTGAGAGTGATGATAATGGATCTGACAGGATCCCGGAGAGAGTCCCTGATTTCAAGGGAATCCACCTCGATTCTTCTCGGAAGGCCGGTAATGGCATCTGTTCCGCCGATTTCCATTTTCTCCACGGTGTTTGTGCTGTTGTATGCACTGCCGATCCTGATCTTGATCCTTTCGGCTGCCTGTGAACCGATGATCATGTTATGTACGGTTTTGATGTGCTTTACGATGGAATCGTCGAATTCATCCCCGCCGATCCTGATGGAGTTGGTAACAACGATACCGCTCATGGAGATTACTGAAACCTCGGTGGTTCCTCCTCCGATGTCACATATCATGTTTCCTGCCGGCTCCTGGATAGGAATATCGGCACCGATGGCTGCAGCCAGGGATTCCTCGATTACCTTTACATCCCTTGCTCCTGCCTTGTAGGCGCATTCCTCCACGGCTCTCCTTTCCACCTCTGTGATGCAGCTGGGTATTCCGATGACCATTCTTGGCTTTACCAGCCATTTTCTCGGAAGCACCATGGCTATGAAGTGACGGATCATCTTCTCGGTGGTTTCTATATCTGCAATTACACCGTCCCTGAGCGGGCGGATTGCAACAATATCCTCAGGAGTCCTGAGAAGCATGTTCTTTGCTTCCCGTCCTACGGAGATTACTTTCTTAGTACTTTTTTCTATGGCAACAACGGAAGGCTCGTTGATAACAAGCCCTTTCCCTTTTATATAAACAAGTGTGTTACAGGTTCCAAGGTCCATTCCAATGTCTGTTGAAAACATATTTCCGAACATATAAATACCTCTCTATGATATATTATAAGTGAAAATATTTATTATGTAAATGAAAAATCCCCAAAATATCTCTACTTGACAAAATCGACAGTGCAAAGGTACGATTTGAATAAGAAACAAACAAGGGGTGGGAAAATGGGATTCATAAAAGATTTCAAGGCATTCATTTCCAGAGGAAATGTGGTTGATATGGCAGTCGGCGTTGTAGTCGGCGGTGCTTTCAGTAAAATAGTGTCCTCTCTGGTGGCAGATCTGGTGACTCCGCTTATCAGTCTGGCGACAAAAGGGGTCAATCTCCGGGAGGCATATCTGTGCCTCAATCCTGAAGCAGTGGCAGGGCAGGCTTTTGATTACCAGCTTTTTCCCACAATCGCAAAGGCAAGGGAGGCAGGCTACGCAACCCTTAACTACGGTATGTTTTTCCAGAACATCATTGATTTCATAATCATAGCTTTCTGTATTTTCTGCGTTATCAGGGCAATTTCCAGAGGCCGGGAGCTGATGGAGGCAAAGAAGAAGGCTGAAGAGGCTGCCGCCAAGGCTGCGGAAGAGGCCGCAAAAGCTGCTGCGGAAGCTGCAAAGGCTGCCGAACCTCCTGCAGAGACAGTGGAAAGCATCCTTAAGGATATAAGGGCAGCCCTTCAGAAAAAGTAATAAAAACACTTGACAGGAAAATTGGGTCGGAGGCTCTGAAAACAGGGATTTCCGGGGGTATTTTGACATTAAAGAACAAAAAAAAGTTTTTTTCGTAAAAGTCTTGCCCCCGACTTCCATTTTGTATAAAGTAAGGTCTTACAACTACAATTACTGCCGTTGACAGAGATAAAAGGGCTTATGCCCCAGTTGGAAAATCCCAAGCGCAGCTTGAGTGCTGCATGTAATGGAGAACGTCGATGCTTGAAGAAAAGGGCACCAATCAGTATTACATTACCAGACAGGATTCCACAGAATCTAACGCCCGGAGCTATCCACGCAAATTCCCTTTTGCAATAGCTAAAGCAAAAGGCTCCTGGGTTGAGGACGTAGAAGGGAACAAATATCTGGATTTTTTGTGCGGAGCGGGAACTCTTGCACTCGGTCACAATGACCCGGAAGTAAACCAGGCAATGGTTGAAATGCTCACATCTGATGCACCTTTGCATACACTGGATTTAATGACACCTAACAAAGAAGAATTCGTACGTACAGTACTTTCTCTCCTTCCGCCGGAACTGGCAGAAAACGCCAGGATTCAGTTCTGCAGTCCGTCGGGTACCGACGCCACAGATGCAGCCCTGAAGCTCTGCAAGACAGCTACCGGAAGATCTTCGGTCATTGCTTTTCAGGGTGGATATCACGGAATGGGACACGGAGCCATGGCCTGTACCGGAAATCTTCATGCCAAGGAAAAGGTACACGGACTCATGCCTGATGTGCATTTCTTTCCGTATCCATACTCTTACCGCTGTCCTTTCGGGCTGGGGGGAGAAGCCGGAATTGATGCTGCCTGCAATTATTTCGAAAGGGTTCTCAAGGATCCTGAAAGCGGTATAACAAAACCTGCTGCCGTTATTCTTGAGCCTATCCAGGGAGAGGGAGGAGTAATTCCTGCCCCTGTAAAGTTCCTTCAGACAATAAGACGGGTAACCAGGGAACTGGATATTCCGATGATTGTTGATGAGATCCAGTGCGGAATCGGAAGATCGGGCAGGCTTTTTGCTTTCGAATATGCCGATATAGTACCGGATGTGATTCTTACTTCAAAGGCATTGGGCGGTTCACAGCCACTTTCCATCGTTATCTATAACAAGAAGCTTGATAAATGGGAGCCGGGAACCCATGCGGGTACCTTCAGGGGCAACCAGCTGGCAATGAGAGCCGGAACAGTGGTTCTCAATCGTGTTTCACAGCCTGAATTCCTTGCCGATGTGGTCAGAAAGGGAAAGATCATCGAGGAAAGACTCAGGGCCCTCAAGGAAAAGGTTTCCATTATCGGCGATATCAGGGCAAAAGGTCTCATGATCGGAACCGAATTCATAAATCCTAACGAAAAACCGGATCATATGGGAGCATATCCCCCTTGCGGTGCCATTGCAGCCAAGGTTCAGAAGCGTTGCTTTCAAAACAGGCTTATTCTGGAAAGGGGAGGCCGCGACGGAGCTGTCATGCGCTGTCTCTGTGCCCTCAATGTTTCAGACGATGAAGTGCTCAAGGCAATGGAAATATTTGAAGAAGCTGTTCTTGCAGCAGATGCGGAGACATGAAAAATATTTTTCTTACAGATTCTGAAAGTTCAAAAAAAGAGTATAAGGAGGTCATGGGTCAAACCGTGGCCTCTGTTGTTGATGTGTTCTCGGACGGAAAGGCATATTCGGGTCCTACTCCGGAGGAGCTTCACGACATAGTTCACCAGGATACCATTCTTCCCGAAAAGGGGCTGGGCTGGGATGTTACCTTCGAAAAGCTGAAAAAGCAGATTCTCCCGAACCTGCTGAGAACTCCTTCCTCCGATTACATGGCTCACCTTCACGGTCCGTCACTTTTGGAAACCATTGCGGCGGAGGTGGTTATCTCCACCTTCAACCAGTCCATGGACTCCTGGGATCAGTCTCCCGTAGCTACAGAGGTTGAGGTTGAGGTTACCGATTATCTCTGCCGGCTCTACGGATACGATGAAAAAGGGGACGGTATCTTTACCTCCGGCGGTTCCCAGTCCAACCAGACTGCCATTATCCTGGCCCGGGACTGGTTCTGCAATGAGATTCTTCATCACGATGTGAAAAAATACGGACTTCCCGAAAACTTCAGGAAGCTCAGGATGTATACATCGGAGATTTCCCATTTCTCCATGGAAAAAAGTGCCCATGTACTGGGACTCGGCTACGAATCGGTAGTCAAGGTTCCGGTGGACAGTAAAAAAAGAATGGATACCGCAGCTCTCAGACGGCTGGTGGAAGAGGATATAGAGAAGGGGAATATTCCGTTCCTGATCGTGGCTACCGTAGGTACCACCGATTTCGGAAGCATAGATCCTCTCAGCGAGCTTCATGAGATAGCAAAGGCCCATGACATGTGGCTCCATGCAGACGGCGCCTACGGAAGCGGAGTAATCATGTCCTCCAGGTACGGAAGCCGTGTTGACGGTTTCAGGCTCTGCGATTCCATAACCGTGGATTTCCATAAGATGTTCCTGATGCCTATAAGCTGCAGTGCGGTTCTGGTAAAGGATGGCTCCGTATTTGAGGCCCTGACTATCCATGCCGATTATCTGAACAGGACAGAGGATGAAGAGGACGGATATGTGAACCTTGTGGACAAGTCCCTGCAGACAACAAGACGCTTCGATGCACTGAAGGTATGGATTTCCTTCCAGATGAGAGGAAAGGATGGCTGGAGCAGGCTTATTGATACAAGCATGGAGAATGCAGCCTATCTTTACGGCAGGCTGAAGGAAAGCAGCGATTTCCATGTGGTTACCGAACCGGAAATCAGTTCCGTGGTTTTCAGGTATATCGGCGACGGCAGCGAAAACTGCGACGAAATAAACAAGAAGGTCAGAAGAGCCCTGATACATAAGCACGGAGTGGTTATCGGTCAGACAGTGAGCGACGGTCATGTATGCCTCAAGTTCACATTGCTGAATCCTCTTATCACCCATGAGAAGCTGGACTCCCTGACAGAGCTTATAAGAACTCTGGCAAAAGCATGAAGAAGCAAAGGGAAGATAAGGTCAAATCCTTACGACTGCTGGAAATAGACCGGATAATCCGGGAGGGTAAATACCCTAACGCCACCAAGCTGTGCAGGATATTCGAGGTATCCAGAAGCACAGTCATGAGGGATCTGGATTTTCTCAGGGACCGCTACAATGCCCCTCTGGAATATGACCAGGAGCGGAACGGTTATTACTATTCCGACCCTACCTTTTTCATAAAAAGCGTAATGCTTTCCGAAGGGGAGCTTTTTACCGTATCGGTAATGATGCCTCTTCTCGAACAGTACCGCAACACACCTCTCGAAGGCTCCTTCAAGAGCATTGTCGACAAGATTACAGCCATGCTCCCCGAGGAGGTTTCGGTAAATTCCGGCTTTGCGGCCAAGGATATCGACTTTATCACCGGCCCTCTGCCAAAAATAGAGGAGGAGGTTTTCAACAACACCTTCCAGGCGGTAAAGACCCGTACCTCCATGGAATTTTCATATCATTCATGTACCAGAAAGGTGGACCCCTACCATGTTCTCTGTCACAAGGGAGGCTGGTATGTGCTCGGTTACTGTCATGCAAAATGTGATATCAGGGTCTTTTCCCTGGCCAGAATGACAAATACACGCTGTACCAAGGAATTCTTCAGCATGCCGGAGAATTTCAACGTGAAGGATTATGTGGACCTTTCTTTCGGTATCTGGAACAATCCCGGCAGCGAACAGAAATATGAACTGGAATTCTGCAGCTCCCTGGCTACCCTGGTTTCGGAACGGATATGGCATGCCACCCAGGAGCTGGAGCATCTTGAAAACGGTTGTGTAAGACTTTCCTTTGTTTCCAACCAGCCTGAAGAAATCCTTTTCTGGGTGCTGGGCTTCGGCGGAGGAGTAAAGGTTATCAATCCCCCTGAGCTGGCTGAAAGAGTCAGACAGGAGGCTGAAAAAATACTGAAAAAATACAGCTGATCAGAATCTGCCCGGACGGTTAAGCAGATTAAGGAATTCTTCCCTGGTGGAGAGATTCTTCCTGAAGGAGCCCAGCACGGAAGAGGTGGTCATCAGTGAGTTCTGCTTTTCCACGCCCCTCATCATCATGCACAGATGCTGGCATTCCATTACCACACCCACACCCTCTGCATCCACGGCTTTCTTGATTTCTTCCGCTATCTGGACTGTCAGCCTTTCCTGTATCTGCAGCCTTCTGGCATACATGTCCACAATCCTGGCAATCTTGCTTACCCCCAGAACTTTGTCCTTGGCAATGTAGCCCACGTGGCATCTGCCGAAGAACGGAAGCATATGATGCTCGCACATGCTGTAGACCTCAATATCCTTAAGGATGATCATGTTGTTGGCCTCTGATGAAAAAACCGCATTGTTTATGATTTCCTCGGGATCCTGACGGTAGCCCTTGGTAAGGAATTCCATGGCTTTGGCATAGCGCTCGGGTGTCTTGATAAGCCCTTCCCTGTCCGGATCCTCTCCGATCTCAATAAGAAGTTCCCTGATCAGCTCTTCAACTCTCTGACGGTTCATTTTTCCTCCAGTCGGCATTTACGGTAAAGCAGGTCTGTTCTCCGCATTTTCCCGTAAGACGGAACTGTCCGCCGTTTTCGGAATATTCCAGATTTACAGTCTCTCCCATGCGGATTTCCTTGTTGTAGCTGACAGAAAGTCCTTCTATGCAGCCTGTACGGAAAAGTTCCAGCGGGATTCTGTCCGTAAGCCAGTCTATATATCTTGAATTGTTCACATGGCCGTTTATGTCCAGATCCGAATATTTCGGTTCCTGGATGTTGCTGACGATTTCCCCTTCTGGCAGCTTGATTTTTCCGGGAAGAGCTATGACTGCAGGCCCTTTTTCCGGGGTGTCCACGCTTATACCCTTGGCTGTGGGGGAGACGATGGTTCTTGAATCTATATCCATGAGAGTCCACAGGGTGGATGCGCTTCCCAGCTGTTCTCCCTTTTCATCTTCAAAAACAAAGAAGCGGGGAAAGAACATTCTTCTTTCCGGCTCCGGCCAGGTGGTAATCCTGACGGTGGAGATTGATTCGGGATATCTGTTCATCCTGAGAGATGCCTTGATAAGAACCCAGCATACGTTCTTTTCCCGGAGGGCATCGTATCCTGCCCCCAGTGCCTCTGCGTGGGCTGCTGCCGCCTCCTGCATGGTCAGGAATATGTTTTCCGGCTTCCATAAGCCCCTGAAGTCCAGTTCGTGGTATGAAAGCTGCTTTGTACAGCTGTAAATCAGATCCATTTTTACCTCTGGGTCATTATTTCAGTTTTCAGATAATATTTCAATATATTCTAATTATCTATCTCATTGACAGAAGGGGCTGTAACTTATAAATTAAAGTGATGCAGAAAGAAGAATTATTTAAGACTGCAAGCCTTGCCAGGCTTGAGCTTACAGAAAAAGAGGCCGACAATCTCAGTCAGGCCGTTTCTCAGATGATTGAGTATTTTTCCATGATGGAAAAGATAGATGTTGAGGGCATTGACCCTACGGTCCACATTTCCGCAGGGAAAAACAGAGTCAGAAAGGATGAGATTGCCGAAAGCACTCTTGCCGATACCATGATTGAAGCATCTCCCGAACACGAGGAGAGATTCATCACTATTCCTAATGTTCTCTGAGGGTATGACCATGCTTTGGAACGAAACATTAAAGACCGAAGAAAACAGACAGAAATACAGCCGTTTCGCAACAGAAAAGGATAAGGATATAAATTCCTTCCTTGAGTTCGATGCCATGAGGAAGTCTGATACCACAGACGGAAAGGGAGAGCTTGCCGGAATGCCTTACGGTGTTAAGGACAATATTGCCGTAAAGGATTTCAAGCTTACCTGTGCTTCCAGAATACTTGAAAATTTTGTCTCTCCGTACAATGCCACTGCCGTTGAAAAGCTTGAAAAGGCAGGCTGCGTTCCTGTGGGAAAAACCAATATGGACGAATTCGGAATGGGTTCTTCAACAGACTGTTCCGCTTTCTGCAATACCAACAACCCTTGGAACAAGGAGTGTGTTCCGGGCGGCTCCAGCGGCGGAAGCGCAGCTGCGGTTGCGGCAGGCCTGGTTCCGTTTGCCCTTGGTTCCGATACAGGCGGTTCCGTACGCCAGCCGGCAGCATTCTGCGGCGTATACGGTCTCAAGCCTACCTACGGAAGCGTTTCCAGATTCGGTCTGGTGGCTTACGCCTCCTCTCTTGACGTCATCGGAGTTCTTTCAAGGGATCTGGACCTGACAGAAAAGGTTTTCAACATAATCAAGGGACAGGATGAAAAGGACCAGACCTCCATCGAATATCCCGATACTCCTGCAAAGCCGGTAAACGGCAAGCTCAGCTTCACCTATCTGGGGGGCGACCTGGGGCTTACTCCTGAAATCGAGAAAGGATACAAGGCCCTGATCCAGGCAATCAAGGACAAGGGCTTCGAGGCAAAGGAAGTGGAAATTCCGTCCCTGGAATATGTAATCCCGGTTTACTATACAATTGCCACAGCCGAGGCAAGTGCCAACCTGGCCCGCTTCAACGGTGTCCGCTACGGTTACAGAAGCACAAAGGGAGAAACTCCTCTTGAGCTCATGCAGAAGTCAAGAAACGAAGGCTTCGGCGACGAGGTAAAGCTCAGGATTCTTCTGGGAACCTATGTACTAAGATCCGGTTTCCAGGATCAGTACTACGGGAAGGCACAGAAGATCCGTACAAAGATCATCAACGATTTCAAAAATATTTTCAGCAGCTCCGATATTCTTGTGATGCCTGCATTCCCATCTCAGGCTTTCCGCCACGGAAGTGCAGATCTCACACCTTATCAGCAGAAGGTTGCCGATAAATTTACGGTTACAGCCAACCTGACAGGTCTTCCGGCCCTCAGCATTCCTGTATCCGTGGAAAAGGGACTTCCGGTGGGAATGCAGCTCTTTGCCAACTACTGCAGCGAGAATCTTCTCTTCGATGCAGCCCGTGAACTGGCAGACGTGTTCCCTGTAAGCAATCCTCCGGAGTTTGTTCCAGTGGAGGAAATATGAAGATAGAAACATTTATCGGACTTGAAATACATATCCAGCTCCTTACCAAGACCAAGATTTTCTGTAACTGCAGGAATGAGTTCACCCATATTCCGAACTCCCATGTATGTCCTGTATGTATGGGATATCCGGGGGTGCTTCCGGCACTGAACGAGGAGGCTGTGGAAAAGGCATATATCGTATGCCGAGCCCTTAACTGCCATCTGAACGAAAAGGCAGTTTTCGAAAGAAAGAACTATTTCTATCCCGACCTTCCTAAAAACTACCAGATTTCGCAGTTTGCCCTCCCGTTCGGAGTGAACGGCTATGCGGAAATGGATTTTGAATCGGGAAGAAGAAAGATAAGGATCCACGAGGCCCATCTTGAAGAGGATGCCGGCAAGATGATCCACCAGGGAACCACTTCCTACTGCGACTTCAACAGAACCGGTACACCGCTTCTGGAGATTGTAACAGAGCCTGACTTCAAGACAGGGGAGGAAGCCGAGCTTTTCATGCAGAACTTCCGCAAGATGGTTCGTTATCTCAAGGTGTGCGACGGCAACATGGAAGAGGGCTCAATGCGCTGCGATGTCAATGTTTCCGTAAACTTCGAGGGTATGGGACTGGGAAGAAAGGTGGAAATAAAGAACCTTAACTCCTTCCGCCATGTAAGACTGGCCCTTCAGCACGAAATACAGCGTCAGTCCAGGATGCTTACAGCCGGCGAGCATATCGTACAGGAAACACGCCTCTGGAACGACGAGAAAAAGCGCACAGAGAGCATGAGAAGCAAGGAAGATGCCAACGATTACCGTTACTTCCCTGAACCGGACCTGCCTCCGTACTATCCTTCAAAGGAGTTCCTGGCCGGAATCGAAAAGGCTCAGAAGGAGCTTCCTTGGATCAGAAAAAGAAGATTTATCGAAGAATATAACCTTCCTGAAGACGGAGCTGAGTTCCTGACAGAGGAAATAGAAAAGGCCGACTTCTTTGAGGCTTCCCTTAAAGAGGGGCTTTCGGTGGCTGCCGCTTCCTCCTGGATGAGAGGCGAAATGGCCAAGATTCTCAACAAGAACAAGCAGTCTCTTGCGGAAAGTGCCCTGACAGTGGGAAATTTCGTAAAGCTTATCAAGCTTCTTGAGGAAGGAAAGATCAATGCCCAGTCTGCAAAGACAGTTCTGGGAATCATTATTGGCGAGGACAGGGATCCGCTGGCTGTGGTTGAGGAAAACAACCTGATGCAGTCCAACGATACCGGAGAACTGGAGGCGCTGGTAGACAAGATCATTGCAGATAACGGCAAGGTGGTGGCTCAGATTCAGGGCGGCGACCAGAAACCGTTGGGATTCCTTATCGGCCAGCTCATGAAGGCCAGCGGCGGCAAGGCAGATCCTAAGATGGCAAGAGAAATCTTAATCAAAAAAATCTCCCTGCAGGGATGATGAGGCGGAATATATGAGAATTAAAAGAAATTACAGATGCGGTGAGCTTTCCGCAAAAGATGTGGGAAAAGAGGTATGTATCTGCGGATGGGTAGAGAACTACCGTGACCACGGCGGAATTATTTTTATTGACCTTACAGACAGATGGGGTCTTGCTCAGATTGTATTTGACCCGGAAGTTTCCGGCAAGGAAATCCACGATCTGGCAGGCGGTCTCAGAAGCCAGTTTGTTGTGGCTGTAAAGGGTGAGGTAAGACTCAGACCTGAAGGAATGGCAAATCCTAAGCTGGCAACAGGTGAAATCGAGGTTTACATCAATGATATGGAAATCCTCAATAAATCAAAGACACCACCTTTTGAAGCACTTCATGCGGAAAAGGTAAACGACGAGACAAGACTCAAATACAGATATATTGACCTCAGGAATCCTTCCATCAGAAACTGTCTTGTGTTCAGAAGCAACCTTATGCATGCCATCAGGGATTACTTCTTCAAGAACGATTTCGTGGAAGTTGAAACTCCTATCCTCAACAAGTCTACACCGGAAGGGGCAAGAGACTATCTGGTTCCGAGCCGTGTGAGAGAGGGCTGCTTCTACGCACTTCCTCAGTCTCCTCAGCTTTTCAAGCAGATTCTCATGACTGCAGGCTTTGACAGATATATCCAGATTGCAAAATGTTTCAGGGATGAGGACCTGAGAGCCGACAGACAGCCTGAGTTCACACAGGTGGACATGGAAATGTCTTTTGTTTCACAGGACGACATCATCAATATCGTGGAAGGGCTTTTCAAGGTTCTCTTCAAGGAATTCTTCGATGTTGACCTCAAGCTTCCTCTCACAAGAATGCCTTATAAGGAAGCAATGCTGAAGTACGGCTGCGACAAGCCGGATCTCCGTTTCGGACTTGAAATCAACGAGCTTTCAGACATCTTTGCCAATACAGAGTTCTCCGTATTCAAGAATACTCTGGCCAAGGGGGGCAAGGTAAGAGGTATCAACCTTAAGGGTGCATGCGACAAGCTCACAAGAAAAGATCTGGATGCCATGACAGACTTTGTAAAGCCTCTCAGAGGAAAGGGTGTGGCATGGATCAAGATGAATGCCGACGGACCGCAGTCTCCTATCATCAAGTTCTTTACAGAGGACGAGGCCAAGGCACTTTATGAAAGAATGAATGCCGAAACAGGCGACGTTCTTATCTTTGTTGCAGATACAGAAAAGATTGTATGCAACTGTCTCTCCGAGCTCAGAAACTTCTTCGGAAAGAAGCTTGCACTTTATGATGAAAACGAAAAGCATCTTTCATGGATTGTTGATTTCCCTATGTTCGAGCTTGATGACAACGGCAGACTTTCTGCAGTACACCATCCTTTCACAGCACCTGTGGCAGAGGATATGGACAAGCTTTATTCCGGAGATCTTCTTAATATCAGAACAGATGCATACGATATCGTATTCAACGGACACGAGGCCGGCGGCGGAAGTATCAGAATCCACGATCCTGAGGTACAGGCAAAGGTTCTGGAGGTTCTCGGAATTCCTGCAGAGCAGGCAAAGGAGCAGTTCGGATTCCTTCTGGATGCCCTGGAGCTGGGAACACCGCCTCACGGAGGACTTGCACTGGGTCTGGACCGTCTCGTAATGCTTTTCCTGGGAACAGATTCCATCAGAGATGTAATTGCATTCCCGAAAACACAGAAGGCAACCTGTATGATGTGCGATACACCGTCAGTTGTTTCCAAGGAGCAGCTTGAGGAACTTCATATCGAAGTTACCCTTCCACCTGCGGAAGAGACAAAATAATCAGGGCCTGTAAGGTATCCCGACAGAAGCGGAGTGTCATGCTCCGCTTTTTTTATTGTCAGCCAGGCCCTGATCACTCAATGAAGTTGAAAAATATTTCCTTACATTGAATCAGGTTTGAAAAAACTCCTGTAATCAATGCAAGGAGAAAACATGAGTGAAAAAATATACATCCCCCATGACATGAAGCTTCTGGACCCAAAGATTGACAGTACTTTCAAGACCCTCTTCACCCGGTCTGCCCCTGGCTCGGAAACCGCCCTGAAAGGGCTTGTAAAGGCAGTCACAGGCTACGAACCTGAAGAAATAACCATCCTCAACAGCGAACTTCCAAAGGATATCGCCCATGCCAAGGATATAAGGCTGGATCTCAGTTGCCGTATGAAGGACGGAAGCCTTATCGACATCGAGATGCAGACCTTCATCGGAAACGACAATCTCCGGCTCAGGTCCCTATACTACGGCTGCCGCATGGTATCAGCTGCCGAGATGAAGGGGCATTACTACCGCAGGCTTCCCAGGGTATATCAGGTAATGTTCACCAACTTCAG
>JAZURI010000011.1:0-155239 GCA_045606105.1 Spirochaetia bacterium
GCTTTTCCGTTTTATCAGTTTTAACTTTTTATGTCAATAACTTTTTAAAACTTTTTTTAAATCAGTCCAGGTCTCGTAACCCGGAGATCATCTACATGTTGCTGCTGTCTCTCGACTGCCTTGACAACTTACTACTTCCGCTCTTTTTTGTCAACTGTTTTTTAAAAAATTTTTTATTTTTAATCAAGCCTCAATGTTGCACCAAGCCACAGACATGATGACTTGAATGTAAACTGCGGTTTAGGTAACAGTTCCAGCCCCGGATCAAACTCCAGGAATATCTCCACGAAATCATCCATAAGAGGGAGCTCAAGTGTCAGAGGGACATTGAGACCTGCAATATATTCGTCATCATTGAAGCCCAGTCTTGCAAATCCGCCTACTCCCACGGATGCTGTGAAAGGACCTGCAAAAGGTCTTGAATTGATCAGTGTATATGAACCGCCGAGGAATACGAACTCCTCACCGCTTGTAAAGTCATAACCGATTTTTCCTACAAACGGATCCACCGAAAATGTAAGAACCGTATTCGGATGTCCGAATCCCACCCCCACTCTTTTTTCCTGTGCGGATGCTGCCAACGGAATAAGAATCAGCATAGCTAAGATAATGGCAATTTTTTTCATGTTTTCCTCCCAATTGTTTCTATATATTTATCGGATTTCTTTAGAAATGTTTAACAGAAAAAAATATTTTTATTCTTCTTTCATTCTGCTGAAGAAGCGGTGCTTTCAGAACTTTCTCCCAAGCTGTTGCTTTCCCCGTCTCCCTTTTCATCATCGCTGTCAGCCTCAGGATTATATCCCTTTATAAGACCTGATTCATCTATTATTTCCCTGATGTCAGATATATTGAGAAGTTCACGGTTGGTGTAAAGGTCATAAAGCTCCTCTTTATCCTTGAACCCTTCCTTCAGGGCCTGCTCAAGGGCTTCGGCTCCGGCATCCCCCTCTCCGGTATAAGTCAGGTATATGACACTTTTCCTGAAGAGTATTCCGGCAGTACTTCCGGTCCGGCTGTTCTCGGTATTGTATTCAATGACATCATCTGCCATTTCAAGATATTTTGCATAAAAGCCCCCCTTATCATAGGCAAGAAGGAGAAAATCCGATATTTCAATCTCCTCATCCTCCAGCTCAAGAGCCTTTTCGCCATACATTGCCGCCTTTGCCATATCGCCGGAATTGAAGGCTGTCTTGGCTATCTCAAAATAGAGGGCACTGTTTTTGGTATCAAGCTTTTCCAGTTCCAGAAGGAGACGGAGCGCCTCTTCATCCTGTCCCTCCTCGGCAAGGAGAACCGCATAGTTGAATGAGGCATCGAAATCGGCAGGATTCCGATCCAGTATGCTCCGGTAAATTTCCATGGCCTTTTCAGAATTATCTATCTTATAATAACAGTAGGCCTGCACGGAACGGAGTGTGGCGTTGTCCTCTTCCTCCTCAAGAAGGCTTTCTATTATTTCCAGGGCGTTTCCGTATCTTCCGGCCAGCATGTAGCTTTTGGCCAGGTTGAAGGTGGCTGAAGCAAATCCGTTGTCATATTCGGCAGCCTTGAGAAAGGCACGGGCCGCAGATTCAGCCTCGCCCAGCTTCAGGTAGGCATTTCCCAGATTGAAATAGACCTGTGCAAACTCCTTTCTGGAAGGGGCAAAGACACAGGATGAACACAGAATCAGAAAAAGCAGGATAAGGGTTCTCAGTATCATGGCTTATTTCAGGCACCGGAAAGCAATACCCGGCTCCCCCTCCGGCGAGAAAAATGAAAGTGAGAAATCCCGGTCCCTGTCAAGGTAATAACGGGGAACAAACCATCCTGCAAAGGTTCCCAGGGCCGCACCGGCCAGAACATCGGTAAAGAAATGGTTTCCGGAAAGGATTCTCAGGACACCCACCGCACCGGCTGCGGCAAAGGAGACTCCTGCCACAAGATATCTACTGTTTTCGTCCGGATGGAGATCCCAGTACACCTTTGAAAGAAAGGATGCAGATGCAAAAGCCATTGTGGAATGACCTGAAACAAAGGACCTTGAGGAATCATCATCCCTCAGCATGGAGTTTTTCGTATCATCATAATAGGTATACGGCCTGTATCTGGTCACCGTGCTTTTTATCAGCTCCTTGAAGGAATGGGCAAGAGCCAGGGTTTCAAGATACATGAATCCCAGTTCAGCCATCTCTCCTCCCGTGCGGTCAAAAGCCAGGATTCCCGGCATTACCATGGCTGCAGCCAGAACTATATCTCCGGCAGTATCCAGATTTTCGGAATAATCGTGCATCATGGCACGGTCAACAAAGAAGACATCATTCTTATGAAGCCTGTCTAAGCCGTACTCCAGGGCAGTATCCTTGGAATGGAACTCCCGGGTGACATAATCGGCCGCAAGAAAAGCGGCTGTAAAGGAATTGAGAACCACAGCCTTCTTTACGGTATGCCTGTAAGGTATATCGGCTCCCGCAAGGGCTGCGGCTGAAATCAACAGAAAAAATATAAGTAATGCTTTTTTCATCTGCCGTTTACAATCATCCTCACAAACTTTTCGGTTTCCGGAACCGGTACACCGGTTTCCCTTCCCATTCTTACAACTGCACCGCCGAAGGCCTCCAGTTCAATCCTGGACTTGCCCTTTTCAATATCAAGCTGGAAGGAGGATTTGGCTTCCGGTGCAAGATTCTCCCCTATCCTCATGGCATATTCGATATCGTAGCTTGTCAGTACCACACCCTTCTTTCCGGCAATGGCCTGAATCTCTCCCATGATGGCATACAGGCTTTCCCTGAGTCCCGGACACTCCCAGGCCTCGTGCATTGTCTTTGATGTGGCTCCCGTAACAAGGGAGAAAGGTGAAACAAAGAGGAACTTTCTCCAGATGGATTCAAAAGGCTTCTCGTTCCAGTAGATCTTGAGCCCCATGTTCCTGAACATAGCCTGGATTTCCTCGCCGTCGAACTCCGGTCTTTCCGGATCGGGACCGGAGTAGATCTTTGCCACATCACCCTGAAGCTTGACCACACCCGGAGATTCTATCTTCGAGCTGATATATACGCAGGAAGGAAGGACTATACTTTTTGGTGCAATCGCCTTGATGCGCTCATAGCTGTCCACACCGTTGAGAAGAGGCATGATGACAGAATCGCTGTTGAGTCTCGGTTCCACCATTCTCATGGCTTCATCCAGGTCATAATCCTTTACGGCCAGCATGAGGAAATTTATGTAAGGCAGATCCAGAACCTGATCGGTAACCATGTTGGGGATACATACCACGGGATCCTGCTTGTAGAGCTTGAGGGTAAGTCCGTTCTTCTTGATTGCCTCAAGATGGCGTCCCCTGGCCACGAAGGTGATATTCCTCCTGTCCCTGAAATTGCTTGTGATATTTATTGCAAAAAGACCGCCGAAGTATCCGCCGACACCGCCCAGTCCCATAAAAACTATATTGTTGTAAGCACTGCTTTTGTCCAAATTCATATTTTTCTCCGTATATTATAAGTATAGCAGAAGTTTTTCCCACAGACAAGTATACTTTACTTACATATAATTTTATGTTAGTATCTAAAGTTAATCAAAAAGAGAGGCAACCATGACTTTTGAACCGGGACAGGAACTGTCAACCACAATAATCGCCATATCGGGAGAGAGTGTTTTTCTTGATTTAAATGCAAAGAGTGAAGGTATCCTGCCTGTTTCAGAGATTCTGGACAAAGAGGGAAATCTTCTTTTCAAGGAAGGAGATACCGTCAGGGTCTATTTCACCGGCAGCAGAAACGGAGAAATGATTTTCACCAGAAGAATCGGAAGGGAAAACACCGATGCCGCCATGCTTGAAAATGCATTCAGGAAAAATATTCCGGTGGAGGGCTCCATACAGAAGGAAATCAAGGGGGGATTCGAGGTTTCGGTAGGACCTGCAAGAGCCTTCTGTCCTTATTCACAGATGGGCTTCAGGGAAAAGAAGGAGCCTTCTGAATATGTGGGAAGAACACTGACCTTCAGGATCATGGAATACAGGGACAACGGAAAAAGCCTAATGGTTTCAAACCGTGCCATCCTGCAGGAGGAGCACGATTCAAGGATAAAGGAGCTGAGCAGGAAGCTGCCTGAGGGAACAAGGGTGGAATGTACCGTGGAATCGCTTCATGAATACGGCGCCTTTGTTGATATCGGAGGCTTCAGAGCCCTTCTTCCCATTTCGGAGGTTTCCAGGGAAAAGGTGGATGATATCAGCACCGTACTTTCTCCGGGAGATAAGCTGGAGGTGGAGATCATCAGGGCCGACTGGCAGAGGGAACGGGTTTCCGTAAGCCGGAAGAACCTCCTTGCCGATCCGTGGGACAGGGCGGAAAAGGATTATCCCGAAGGAAAAAAGCTTACGGGAGCTGTTTCAAGGATTGCGGATTTCGGTCTTTTCATAAATCTGGAGCCGGGACTGGACGGACTTGTCCACATTTCGGAGCTTGAGGATGTGGATGAGGGGACAAACCTGAGAAAGGTTTTCAGCATCGGGGAAAAAATGTCAGTCACCGTAAAGTCGGTTGACGGAAAAAACAGAAGAATTTCCCTTAAGCCGGCCTCCACACCGGAGCAGGACAAGGATGCCGAAAAATACATGAGCAGCCAGAACAGCGAAGAGACATACAATCCTTTCGCAGCGCTCTTTTCAAAAAAGAAATAATTAGCGGAGTACATCAATGAGTTGTGACAGAAGTTTATTTTCCAGCAGGATAGGATTCATACTGGCTGCGGCAGGTTCGGCAGTCGGTCTGGGAAACATATGGAGATTTCCTTACCTTGCCGCTAAGAACGGCGGAGGAATGTTCCTTCTTATTTATATAGTTTTTGCCCTGACAGTGGGTATTTCCATCATGATTGCGGAAATCGCCATCGGAAGAAAAACAGGTCTCAGCGTGTGCAGTGCATACAAGAAGCTGAACAAAAAATATGCATTCATCGGTGTGGCAGGAGCAATAGTACCGGCCATTATCCTTCCTTATTATTCCGTAATCGGCGGATGGATCCTCAAATATCTTTTTTCATATTTGTCAGGAGAGGGTGCGGCACTGGCAGGTGATAACTTTTTCGGAGACTTTATCTCACATACCACTTCCCCGCTGTTATGGTTCCTGTTTTTTATCGGTTCGGTTACAGCCGTCATCAGTTTCGGTGTAAAGCAGGGTATCGAAAGAGCCAGCAAGTTTCTCATGCCTATACTGTTCCTGCTGACAATTGCTATCGCAATATATTCAGTTACACTTCCGGGAGCCATGGAGGGTGTCATATACTACCTTAAACCGGATTTCAGCCTTCTTACCATCAACAGTGTTCTCAATGCCATGGGACAGATGTTCTACAGCCTTTCTCTGGCCATGGGAATCATGATTACCTACGGCTCATATCTGGACAGGAAAACCGATATCGAATCTGCGGTATCAAAGATTGCCATAATCGATTCCATGGTAGCATTCCTTGCAGGCCTCATGATTATTCCTCTTGTATTCGTATTCATGGGAGAAGATGGCCTGGGAACAGGACCTGGACTCATGTTCATCACATTGCCTAAGGCTTTTACCGGAACGATTTGCGGCAGCATTATCGGAGCAAGCTTCTTCCTGCTGGTGTTCTTTGCAGCCCTTACCTCTGCCATTTCCCTCATGGAGGCAGTAGTTGCAAGCCTTCAGGACGAATTCAGAATATCAAGAGGCAGATCCATTGCGGTAACACTTATCCTGAGCATAATGCTGGGTATTCCGTCATCGCTGGGAAACGGTGCCTGGTCAGGCTGTCTTGTTTTCGGAATGGATTTCCTTTCATTCTTCGACTACCTGAGCAACAACATCATAATGCCACTGGTGGCCATAGTCACATGTTACTTTGTAGGCTTTGTAATCAAGCCTGAAGCAATAATCGAAGAGGTGGAGCTTTCCTGCACATTCAGGAAAAAGAAAATGTTTTCCTATATGATCAGATATATTGCTCCGGTATGTATTTTCCTGATTCTTGTCACACAGTTCCTGTGAAAAAGGGCGGGACTTGAAGCAACTGTTTTTTTACTGTAGAATTAAATAAAAAGGGAGAGAATATGACAATAAACGATATCAAACATGCAAAAGTCAAGGCATGGGTTGAGGAAATTGAGAAACTCTGTACACCGGATGCCGTTCATGTATGCGACGGTTCCAAAGAGGAATACGATGCACTTATGAAGAAGATGGTGGATTCGGGGCTTGCCATTCCTCTCGCAAAGAAGCCAAACAGTTTCCTTTTCAGATCCCGTCCTTCCGATGTTGCAAGAGTGGAAGCCAGAACTTTCATTTCTTCCGTAAAGGAAGAGGATGCAGGTCCTACAAACCACTGGATTGATCCTGAAGAACTCAAGGCAAAGATGACTAAGCTCTATTCAGGCTGTATGAAGGGGCGTACACTTTATGTCATTCCGTTCAGCATGGGTCCTGTGGGCTCCCCTATTTCAAAGAACGGTATCGAAATCACAGATTCAGAATACGTTGTATGTAACATGCATATCATGACAAGAGTGGGAACTAAGGTTCTTGAAGCTCTCGGTACAGACGGAGAATTTGTTCCTTGTCTCCATTCCGTAGGAAAACCTCTTGCAGAGGGAGAATCGGACAACGGAATCTGGCCATGTGCAGATATGGATGACAAATATATCAGCCAGTTCCCGGATGACAAGGCAATCTGGTCATACGGTTCAGGCTACGGCGGAAACGCCCTGCTGGGAAAGAAATGCTTTGCACTCCGTATTGCTACGGTTCTTGCAAGGGATGAAGGCTGGCTTGCAGAGCATATGCTCATTCTCAAGCTTACAAACCCTGAAGGGGAAGTAAAATATGTTACAGGAGCTTTCCCATCAGCCTGCGGAAAGACCAACCTGGCAATGATGATTCCAAAAATTCCGGGCTGGAAGGTGGAGACCATCGGCGATGACATTGCATGGATGAAATTCGGCGAGGACGGCAGACTCTATGCCATCAACCCTGAAGCGGGATTCTTCGGCGTAGCACCGGGAACATCTGAAAAATCAAACAAGAATGCCCTTGAATCGGCCAAGGAAAATACAATCTTTACAAACTGTGCCCTTACAGAGGACGGAGATATCTGGTGGGAAGGAATCGGTTATCCTGCAACAGGAAAGCTGGTTGACTGGAAAGGAGAAACAAGAGATGCCCTTCCGAAGGACAAATCACCAAAGGGAGAAGAATTTGCTCACCCTAATGCCCGTTTTACAGCACCTGCAAACCAGTGTCCTTGTATAGCACCTGAATGGGAGGATCCAAAGGGAGTTCCTATTTCCGCATTCCTTTTCGGAGGACGCAGACCTTCTACAGTTCCGCTGGTACATCAGGCAAGAGACTGGAACCACGGTGTATTCCTGGGATCAATCGTAGGCTCCGAAGTTACAGCAGCCGTTATTTCAGATAAGGTGGGACAGGTCAGAAGAGACCCGTTTGCAATGCTTCCGTTCTGCGGATACAACATGGGAGATTATTTCAGCCACTGGATCGGTATGGGAGAAAAATCAACAGAGGACAAGCTTCCTAAGATTTTCTATGTAAACTGGTTCAGAAAGGATGAGGAAGGAAATTTCATGTGGCCGGGTTACGGTGAAAACTCAAGAGTCCTGGCATGGATCTTTGACCGCTGCAACAACAAGGACAATGCGGTGGAAACAGCCATCGGTTACATGCCTAAGGCCGGAGCTCTCAATACAGAGGGACTTTCCGAAAGCGACATCAGCAATATTCCTGCAATCACCTCAGTTGACAAAGAGGGCTGGCTCAAGGAAATCAAGGATATCAGGGAAAACCACTATCCTAAATTCGGCAGCCATCTTCCTGAAGAGCTTTTAAAACAGCTTGATATTCTCGAAGAAAACCTCAAAAAAATGAATTAAATTCCTTTATCGGTTGACACCATAAGTTATCTTATACTAACTTATGGTATGACCGATAATATTATTACCCTCGACAAGCTCAGACCGGGCGAAAGCGGAACAATTTCCAAAGTAGGCGGTCAGGGGGAGTTGAGATTAAGGCTTCTTGACATGGGACTCATACCCCGCACCAGGGTTTTTCTTCAGAAGGTTGCTCCCATGGGAGATCCCATCGAAATACAGATCAGAGGCTATGAACTCACACTCAGGGCAGATGATGCCAAGAATATAACAGTTATTCCTGACGGAGGTAAAAAATGATTTTTGCCTTAGTCGGAAACCAGAACTGCGGAAAAACTACCCTTTTCAATGCGCTTACAGGTTCAAACCAGCATGTGGGAAACTTCCCGGGCGTTACCGTAGATCAAAAAATGGGAGAAATAAAGGGGACAAAGAACTGCTCAGTGGTAGACCTTCCCGGCGTTTATTCCATGCGCCCCTACACAAACGAGGAAATCATAACCAGAGATTTCATCATTGACGGAAAACCGGATGCCATAATCAACATTGCAGATGCAACAAACATAGAAAGAAACCTCTATCTCACCCTGCAGCTGATGGAGCTTAGGATTCCTATGGTTCTGGCTCTGAACATGATGGATGAAGTAAGAAACAACGGAGGCTCCATAGACATCCCGCTTCTGTCTGAAAATCTCGGTATTCCGGTGGTGCCGATCTGTGCCTCCCAGAAAGAGGGTATTTCGGAGCTGATTGATCAGGCGGTCAAGACTGCGAAGAACAAGACATTGCCTAAAATCAAGGACTTCTGTCCCGAAGGTCCAATCCACAGATGTATCCATGCAGTGGCCCATGTAATTGAAGACCATGCCCAGAAGGAAAATCTTTCCAAGAGATTCTGTGCCATCAAGCTTATCGAAGGGGATGAATTTCTTACACGCCGGCTGGAGCTGGATGCAAATGAAACAGATCTCATCGAACACAGTATAGTGGAGATGGAAAGAGAAACAGATTTCGACAGAAACGAAGCTCTTGCCTCCATGCGGTATGCGTTCATAGAAAAAGCCATAGAAAAAGCTGTAAAAAAACCTAAACAGAGCAAGGAGCTTACCCGTTCCATAAAAATTGACAAAATACTTACCGGAAAATATACTGCGATTCCTGTATTCGTCCTGGTAATGATGACAGTGTTCTATCTGACCTTCAATGTCATCGGTCAGCCGCTCAGCGACCTGCTGGCAGCAGGGATTGACGGGGTCATAGCCATGGCAGACAGAGGCCTTGAAGCCTACGGAATAAACCATGTGGTTCACAGCCTTATCATAGACGGTATTTTTGCAGGTGTGGGAAGCGTACTTAGCTTTCTCCCTCTGATTGTAACTCTCTTTTTCTTCCTTTCCATATTGGAAGACCTGGGTTATATGGCGAGAATTGCATTTGTTCTTGATAAACCGCTCAGAAAAATCGGTCTTTCGGGCAAAAGCTTTGTTCCGATGCTCATCGGATTCGGATGTACCGTTCCTGCAATAATGGCAACCAGAACCCTTTCCTCGGACAGGGACAGAAAAATAACCATACTTCTCACACCGTTCATGAGCTGTCCGGCAAAGATTCCTATCTATACGGTTTTCTGCGCCGCTTTTTTCAGCAGCTGTCAGACATTGGTTATAACAGTTCTCTACTTCCTGGGAATAGGAGTGGCAGTACTGATTGCATTGATTCTCAAAATTTCACTTTATAAGGGAAATGCAGTACCATTTGTGATGGAGCTCCCTAACTACAGGCTCCCTTCCGCCAAGAGCGTACTTATACTGCTCTGGGAAAAAGCAAGAGACTTTCTTCAGAAAGCCTTTACCATTATCTTCCTGGCAACAATAATAATCTGGTTTCTCCAGACCTTTGATACCAGGTTCAATCTGGTACAGGACAGCGCAGACAGCCTTCTGGCTCTGATAGGTCAGGTTATTGCCCCTCTGTTTGCCCCTCTGGGCTTTGATGACTGGAGAGCAGCAACCGCACTTATTACAGGAATTATTGCAAAGGAGGCCGTGGTAAGTACCCTGGCTGTGCTTATCAATGTGGATATGGAAAACCTTCACAGCTCCCTTTCCATGTACTTCACCTCAGCCTCTGCTGTCAGCTTCCTGGTCTTCTCCCTGCTTTACACCCCGTGTGCCGCGGCTGTGGCTGCAATACGCAAGGAGATGAATTCAAGATCCGCAACCCTTATGATAGTCATAATGCAGTGTTCCGTGGCCTGGATTGCTGCATGGATATGTTTCAATACCATAGGCCGTATTCTGATGTGAGGTAGATAAAATGAGTATTCTTGATATGACCATCCTTTTCGTGGTGGGTTTTGCCGTTGCTTTTGTTCTCAGAAGGCTTTCCAACAAAAAAAACAGCTGCAAGGGCAGCTGTTCCGATTGTTCCTCTTCATGCAGCAGCAGGAAGAAAAAGAAATAATATTACTGAGCAGAAAAAATCTTTACGATATCTGCAGAAGTCTCTGAATTGAGAAGAAGCTTACAGAAGCTGCTTGACCTTGTAAGACGGGCAATTTCTGACAAGGCTTCGATATGAGGACCTGCCTGACTAGGCGGAGCCACAAGCAAGAAAAAGAGCTTTGAAGGTTCGCCGTCCAAAGAATCGAATTCAATTCCCTGAGGAGCAATTCCGATAGCTAATACAAGAGATGTTACCTTGTGTGTCTTTGCATGAGGAACTGCAATTCCTTTCTCCAGACCTGTACTGCCCATATTTTCCCTGAGCATTACTGCCCTGAATACACTTTCCGCATCCTCAATCTTGCCGGCTTTCTTAAGCACATCAACAAGCTCCTTGATAACATCTGCCTTTGAAGATGCCTCAAGCGGAATTTTAATAATATCCTCTTCAATCAAATTAATTACTGCCATACTTTCTCCTGCGAATATAATATCAGAACTGCCAGATTTTTACAAATATTTTTTTTACTTTCTCTTCTTTTCAATGTTATATGTGAAAGTGAATTCGTCTGCAATGCTTCCGCCGGAATAAAGAAGCGGCAGCTGAAGAGTACATTCTCCCCTTTCCCTGAAGTTATTGATGAAAAGAACATATTTCTTTACTGTTTCTCCGGGACCGATTGTAAGAACAACCGGATATGTAACCTTCTTCATCAGCCTTTCCTGTCTGAAGCGCTCGGTACCTGTTGTTTCACCGTCATTCTCGATCTTGTCCTTCATGTCCAATTCTCCTGCCGGACGGGATGACTTCTCACCGAAAAAAAGATCTACTTCCCT
Source organism: Spirochaetia bacterium (assembly GCA_045606105.1). Lineage (GTDB taxonomy): Bacteria > Spirochaetota > Spirochaetia > CADAEX01 > CADAEX01 > CADAEX01. Next base: position 11,191 of record JAZURI010000011.1, read on the forward strand.
GGCATCATATTTGATTGACATTTTTGTTTCATTCTTGATTTCAACATCAAAAACCATGCAGTAGAGAGGTGTAAGGGCAAAACGCTTTGCTGTGAAAGGGTTGTTTACAGTACCGTATTTTTCCTCCATGTCTCCCTCATCGAGAAACTCACAGGAAACCGTGATTCCGTCTTTTGACTGAACCTGCTTTGTGTTATCTTCTGCCATATGGTATCTCTTGGAAGTGAGACATCCTGAAAATGTAATACACAATACTAAAAGAACTAAAATTTTTCTCATGCAGATATTTTAATATCATTATATATTTTTGTAAAGTTAAAAATCATTTTGAAGCAAAAATTAGTAATTTTCCTTTGTTTACATACAAAAACAAACGGAGGAAAAATATGACGAACAATCTCAATTCCATCATTATTGAAGGAAACCTTACAAAGGACGGGGAATTTGATTCCACACAGAAAGGGACTGAATACTGTGTCTTCTCGGTGGCAGTGAACCGCTTCTACAAGTCGGGAGAAGAAATTATCCATGAAGTATCCTATTTTGATGCGGAAGCCTGGGGCAAGCTCTGCGAAAACTCAAGGAATATCCTGGTGAAGGGAGCATTGGTCAGGATCGTGGGCAGACTCAGACAGGACAGATGGACCGGAGAGGACGGGAAGCAGAAATCAAGGGTAAAGATCATTGCAGAGCATATCGAGGCAAAACCGGTACCGGCTCAGGAAAAAGAGACGGCAGCCGATGAAAAGACAGGGGCTGCCATAAGCTAAAATAAAGGAGAGATAAAAAGAATTCAGGCATACGCCTGAATCCGGAAAAATTACTTTCTGATGGTTGGATCCAGAGTGTCTCTTACCCAGTCTCCCAGCAGACACATACAGAGTGTTGTAAGGAAAATGGTTACACCAGGAATTACTGCGAGCCACCAGTTGGTCATCATATAGGCTCTTCCGAAAGCCAGGAGGCTTCCGAGACTTGTATCAGGCGGCTGGATACCCAGACCCAGGAAGCTCAGTGATGTTTCTGCCAGGATCTTCTGAGGGAAGTTGAGTGTAAGTTCAACAATCAGGATACTGGAAACATTAGGAAGGATATGCCGTGCATAGAGGCGGAACGGAGATGCACCCAGCTGCCTGATGGCAACGGCATATCCGTTGTTCTGGGCCGACAGCGCCATACCTCGCGAGAGTCGGGCATATTTGTTCCATCCTTCGATACCGAGCAGGAATACGAAGAACACCAGGTTGTTTCCGAAGAAAGCAATAACCAGAAGTGCAAGGATCATGAACGGAAGGGAATACTGGAAGTCTACCAGCATCATGATTATCTCATCCACCCAACCCCTGAAATGCGCTGCGATGAAACCAAGGGCTGTTCCTGCAACTGCCGTGATGATTGTACCGCAGAATGCAACCAGAAGACTTGTCCTGATGGACCTGATAAGACGGCTGAGGAAATCTCTTCCCAGTGAGTCTGTACCCAGCAGGTGGGTAGTATCGTCACCGCCGAAGATTACCGGCACCGAGAGCCTGTTCCTGAGATCCTGTTCCATATAGTCCATAGGAGCAATCTTCTCCCAGAACACAGCTACGCAGAAGATAAAAAGGAGCCACAGCATACAGAGCATGATCAGCGGAGGAACCTTTCTGAAAATCTTGCGGATAAGGGTCTCCTGACCCACTACCCCTGTCAGTACCTCGTACTGAACCTTGTTTTCTTTTTTATCTGCTGTTTTTGTATCACTCATTTTTTACCTCCGGAAATTCTGATACGAGGATCAAGGACTCCATACATTACGTCTACGATAAAGTTTGAAAGAACCATAAACAGACCGAGAATAATGATGATTGCCTGAACTACAGGAAGGTCTCTTACAGATACCGATGTTACGAGAAGTCTTCCGATTCCAGGCCATGCAAATACGTTTTCCACAACTACGCTTCCTCCCACCATGTGACCGATAGAGGTACCGATTACGGTGATGATCGGAATTGCGGCATTAGGAAGGGCATGGAGATATACCATTCTGTTCCTTGATGCCCCTTTTGCCTTGGCTGTAACAATATAAGGCTTGTTGAGAACATTGAGCATTGCAGATCTTGTGTATCTTGCATAGGAGCCCATTCTTACAAGACCGATGGTTATCATAGGCATGAGAAGATGGAGCCATGTGTCACTTCCGGCACTTGGCAGCCAGTGCAGCTTCATTGAGAAGAGCAGGATAAAGAGGATACCCAGGAAGAAGTTCGGCATTGAGAATCCGAATACCGAGGCTCCCATGGTAAACCGGTCTCCGAAGGAGTTTCGGTGCAGTGCCGCGTATATACCCAACGGCAGACCGAACACAATGGAAAAGATAATTGACATACCCATGAGCCATACTGTCTTCGGAAGCCTTTCGCTTACTATATCGAACACATCTCTTCCGTCCTTGTAGGACTGTCCGAAATCACCCTGAAGGAAGTTTACGACATATACCCTGAACTGTTCCAGCAGAGGCTTGTCAAGACCCCACTGTTCCCTGAAATCCTGAAGGTCCTCTTCTGTTGCATCATCAGGAAGCATAGCCTGTGCAGGGTCACCGGTAATTCTGAGAACAAAGAATACAAACACTACCAGCAGGAAGGTTGTAAGCAATGCTCTCAGGAATTTCATTAAAAAATATTTAAACTGCATAATATTTATCCTTACTTATCGTTTACTAAAAAACATGCCACCTTGTGACCGTTTCCAACTTCCACCAGTTCCGGTTCAGCCTCAAGACATCTAGGTGTGCATTTAGGACATCTGGAAGCAAATCTGCAGCCCTTAGGAAGATCAATCGGGTTAGGAGGATCTCCGTGGAGCATGATTCTTTTCTTGCCCTCTGCAGGATTTACCGCAGGAACGGCAGAAATAAGGGCCTGAGAATAAGGATGGAGTGTATTTGAGAAAAGCTCATCGCTTTCTGCCTCTTCAACCACCTTTCCCAGATACATTACCATGATCCTGTTGCATACATGCTTTACGATACGGAGGTCATGGCTGATAAACATGAAAGTAAGACCCAGTTCCTTGTGGATTCTCTTGAACATGTTTACTACCTGGGCCTGGATGGAAACGTCCAGGGCAGAGATAGGCTCATCACATACAAGAAGTTCAGGTTCCACGATAAGGGCTCTGGCAAGGACGATTCTCTGTCTCTGACCGCCGCTGATCTCATGTGGATAACGGTCATACATATGAGGCTTGAGACTCACTGCCTCCAGCAGCCTGAGAACCTTTTCCTTTCTTTCCTTTGGATCGCCGATATTGTGGATATCCAGCGGCTCCTGAATCTGTTTTCCGCAGCACATGTACGGATCGAGAGCTCCCAGTGGATCCTGGAAGATCATCTGCATGTTAAGGCGCATCTTTCTCCATTCCTTGGGAGAAAGCTTTGTTACATCGATTCCCTTGAAAAGGACTGTTCCGGCAGTAGGATGCTCCATATCGAGAACCAGCTTTGCAGTTGTGGACTTACCGCAGCCGCTTTCTCCTACAACACCGAAGAATTCACCCCTGTAGATATCGAAATTGATATTGTCAACAGCCTTGAGAAAACGCTTTTTTCCGAAGAACTTGTCAGACTTGATAGGATAATATTTAACCAGATTCCTGGCTTCCACTACTTTTTCTCTCTGCTCGCTCATTCCTCACCTCCGAATGTTCCGTTTACCGGATGGAAACAGGCACATTTGTGGCAGCCGTTGATAACTGTAAGCTTTGGCTGTCCCTTGAGACATTCGTCTGTCCTGTACTTGCATCTTGGACTGAAGCAGCAGCCCTGAGGTCTCTTGTCAGGGGCAGGAACCGTTCCTTCGATAGGAACAAGATCGGCTTCCCGGTTATCCATTTTAGGCAACGAATTGAGAAGTCCCTCGGTATAAGGATGGGCAGGCTTGCTGAAGATCTCGCTTACAGGCCCCTCCTCTACTACTACACCCGCATACATTACCATTACTCTCTTTACATTTTCGGCAATGACACCCAGGTCGTGGGTAACAAGGATGGTGGCCATACCCATGGATTTGTTCAGCTCCTTGAGAAGATCAAGAATCTGCGCCTGTACGGTTACATCCAGAGCTGTTGTAGGTTCGTCCGCCATAAGAAGCTTAGGTTTACATGCAAGAGCCATGGCAATCATTACTCTCTGACATAAACCGCCTGAAAGCTGATGTGGATAATATTTCAGCCTTGATTCAGGATGGGGAATTCCTACCTTTCTGAGAAGCTCAACCGCTTTCCTGTCTGCCTCTTCTTTGGTACATTTCTCGTGAAGATGAATAACCTCCGTAATCTGGTTTCCGATTTTCTTTACCGGGTTCATGTAAACAACAGGGTCCTGGAAAATCATGGTGATTTCCTTTCCTCTGATTGCCTCCATTTCTGCGGTCGGAAGCTTGAGAAGGTCTGTTCCGTCGTAATTGATTTCTCCGGTAACCTTGGAATTGCTGCCCAGAAGCCCCAGGATGGTCATGCAGGTAACGCTTTTTCCGCAGCCGCTTTCTCCTACGAGCCCCAGGGTCTCCCCTTCGGCAAGGTCAAGATCGACCCCGTGAAGAACACGGATCTGTCTGCCGTCCACTTCAAAATCAACTTTTAAATTTCTAACATGAAGCATTTTTTCCGCCTTTACTATAATTACCGGTCCTGCCCGTGGGGACAGAACCGTAAAAATTACAATTATCTGCCCTGGCAGTTTCTAGGACTGAAGTCCATGAAATAAACAGGGTATGCTTTCCAATCGATATTCTTTGCCTTTCCGTAGAAAAGAGCTGTGTTGTAAAGAAGGATTGCAGGTGGGTTTTCATCCCATTCCACCAGCATTTTCTTTACAGCTTCCTTTCTCTCTTCAGGAACGATGCTTGTTGTAAGTGTCTTTCCGTATTCGGCAAACTTTCTGGAATCCCAGTTGTAATATCTTGTTGCATCATATGATGGCTTGAAAGTTCTCCAGAAACCTCCTACAGGGTCAGGGAAAAGGGTATTGTGGATAGTATTTCTCATATCCAGTGTCCTGATTCCATCTGCATCGGTTGCATTGACCTGCTGCTGGTTTTCGCATACCTGGATTTCAACATTGATACCTACAGCCTTCCACATTTCAACACATGCCTGTGATGTATCAACCTCACCTGCGTAGTAGTCTCTCATGATTCTGAAAACAAGAGGTCTTCCGTCATATTTTGACTTCTTGAGCTCTGCCTTTGCCAGTTCAGGATCATATTTTGGCTTCGGATGCTCTGCAACATACATGTAACCGAAGTTAGGATACTGGATTCCGTTAGGAACATCGATAAGTCCGTTCCAGAGTGTGTCTACCAGGAGTTCCCTGTCGATGGCATAGCAGAGAGCCTTTCTGAGATGGATATCCATGTATGGCTTGTGCATGTTCATGTAGATGGTTCTTGCTGTTGCAATTCCGCCTCCCACGATTTCCAGGTTGGAATCTGCTGTTACAGTGCTGTGGAAGTCAGGACCCACATCTGCGATGATCTGGAAATCTCCGGACTGGAGACCGGCAACTCTTGCTGCGATTTCAGGAACAACCTTGAATGTGATCTTGTCGTAAGCAGGCTTTCCTCCCCAGTATTCAGGGTTTGCCTCAAGGATAAGGTGCTCTGTATCGTTGAATTCAACAATCTTGTAAGGACCTGTTCCTATAGGCTTGAACTGCCATTTTGTAAATTCGGTATTCTTGAAATCCTCGCCGCTGATGATGGAATAGCAAGGAAGTGAAAGAACCTGAACCATTGTAGGGTCCGGCTGTTTTGTTATGAATCTTACTGTGTAGTCATCTATTTTCTGAACTTCCTTGAAAGCTGCCCAGTTCTTGTCCCTTACACCTACTGCAGGCTTGTCTCCGAAGATTCTTTCCTGGCTGAAGGTTACGAGAACATCGTCAGCATTGAAGTCTGTTCCGTTGTGGAACTTGACCCCTTTCCTGAGCTTGACCTCAAGGGTTGTGGCATCAATCTGCTCCCAGGACTCGGCAAGGCACGGAACCATACCGGTGTTGTTCTGATAGTCAGTAGTGATAAGAGTATCGTACATGTTCATGAAAACACGATACATTGATACAAGCACCTCCTTGCCCGGCTCCATTGTTGCCGGAAGTGCCGGTATTGCAACGGTAATCTCTTTGGGAGCTGCGGCATCGGCAGCTTTTGCTTCACCTGTTCCTGCGGCAAAAAGACTTGTCGCGACACAAAGCATGAGAATGCAGATCAAAAATCTCTTCATAAATTTCCTCCGTTGTAAATTAGTGTCAAATTAATTGTAAATCAAAATTACCGAGGGATAAAGCCCGTAAAATTACCTAAAAATTCTTTTTTTTACCGTAAAATTACCTATATTTTTTTGTCTGAGGTGTAGTTTATTATTGGATATATAGTATATAATAAAAAGGAGAGCAGCCTATGAGGACAATCAGGGAAGAATTCAACACAGCAGTAACCGACGAATGTGATGTTTTGGTAGCAGGCGGAGGCATTGCCGGAATAGCGGCAGCGCTGGCGGCAGCCAGGGCCGGAGCCAGGACTACCCTTGTGGAAAAATCTTCTATTTTAGGTGGTCTGGCCACCTCGGGACTCATAGCCATCTATCTGCCTCTGTGCGACGGATGCGGAAGACAGGTCTCCTTCGGAATAGCCCATGAGCTTTTCATGCTTTCCATAAAGCACCTGGTGGAGAACCGTTATCCGAAGGCCTGGCTTGAAAACGGCACCCACGAGGAAAAATGTGCAAAAAGATTCGAGGTACAGTACAATGCCTCCCTTTTCGCCCTGGAGGCCGAAAAGCTTCTGCTTCAGAACGGTGTAAGGATTCTTTACGGAACCTCAATCTGCAGCGTCAGGACCGAAAATGACAGAATTTCCCATATCATTATCGAAAACAAGAGCGGAAGAACTGCCATGGCCCTCAGAACCGTGGTTGATGTGACCGGGGACGCGGATATCGCCCGGTTTGCAGGAGCCCCTACCGAAAATTTCAAGGCCGGAAATGTCCTTGCAGCATGGTACTACAGCATTACCGACGGCAGACTTACCCTGAATCAGCTGGGAGCAGCCGACATTCCCGATGCGGAAAAGACAGGCAATGAAAAGGAGCCGCTCATAAAACGGAGATTCGGTGGTCTCGAAGGAGACGAGCTCAGTGAGATGCTGACCCTTTCCCACGAACAGACACTGAAGCATATTGTGGCAAACAGGAAGAAGAATCCTTCAATAGTTCCCACATCACTGGCCACCATCCCGCAGATAAGGATGACAAGAAAGCTTGTGGGAGAATATACGCTGGATGCGGCCGAGGAGCATAAGTACTTCGAGGACAGTATCGGCATGATAAGCAACTGGAAAAAGAAAGGCCCTGTATACGAGGTTCCTTTCAGAACATTATATAACAGCAGGTTCAGGAATCTGATTACGGCAGGGAGATCCATTTCCGTAACAGAACTCATGTGGGATATTTCCAGAGTTATCCCTTCCTGTGCCGTAACCGGTGAAGCAGCCGGTCTTGCAGCCGCCCTCTGGGATGATTTCTCAGCGGCAGATATCGGAGAACTGCAGGAAAGACTGAAGAAAAACGGCGTGGTGCTTCACGAAAAAGATCTTTGATCAGGAGAATTATATGTCTTTGAAGAACATGCGGAATATCGGCATCATGGCCCATATTGATGCGGGAAAAACAACTACAACCGAACGCATTCTTTTCTATACGGGAGAGAACCACAAGATCGGAGAGGTTGACAACGGCGATGCCACAATGGACTGGATGGAGCAGGAGCAGGACAGAGGAATTACAATTACCTCCGCCGCCACCACCTGTTACTGGAAGGATCATCAGATAAATATCATAGATACCCCGGGCCACGTGGACTTTACCGCCGAGGTAGAGCGTTCGCTGCGTGTTCTTGACGGAGGCGTTGCGGTTTTCTGTGCGGTGGGCGGTGTTGAACCGCAGTCTGAAACCGTATGGAAACAGGCTGAAAAATACAAGGTTCCGAGAATTGCCTTCATCAACAAGATGGACAGGATGGGAGCCGATTTCTTTGCGGCAGTGGAAGATATCAGGACAAAGCTGGGGGCAAATCCTGTTCCCCTTTTCATCCCTATAGGAAGCGAAAGTGAATTTGAAGGGGTAATCGATATACTCAACATGAAGGAAATCCGCTGGGATCAGGAAACCAGAGGAGTCGAGATGATCGTGTCCGATATCGATGAAAGCCGGTCCGGACTGGCCGAACAGTGGCATGAAAACCTTCTGGACAGCATTTCCGCATTTTCTGACGAAATAACAGAGCTTTATCTTTCAGGTGAAGAGATTTCCGTTGAAATGCTCAAGGCTGTTCTCAGGGAGGAAACCATTAAGGGAAACATGCTGCCGGTTTTTGTGGGTGCATCTCTCAAGAACTGCGGAATCCAGTGTCTTCTGGATGGAGTTGTTGATTATCTTCCGTCACCGGACGAAATGCCGCCTGCAGTTGCCATTCATGCAAAGAAGGGAGATGAAATTTCAGTTCCTTGTGACAAGGAGGGCAGACCTCTGGGTCTTGTATTCAAGATTCAGTCCGACAGGGAGGCCGGTTCTCTCTGCTTTATCAGAATGTACTCCGGAACCATTACCAACGGTACCGCAGTTCTCAATATAAGCAAGAATAAAAGAGAAAGAATCACCAGACTTTTCAGGATGCATGCAAACAAGCAGGAAGCTGTTGATTCCCTTTCTGCAGGTGATATCGGTGCAGCAATCGGTTTCAAACTGGCACAGACCGGAGATACCATCGGAAACGAGTCCCTTCCGGCACTGCTTGAAAAAATCGAATTCCCGGAGCCTGTAATATCCGTTGCCATTGAACCAAAGACCATGTCAGACCGTGACAAGCTGAAGAATGTCCTTGATATACTGGCAAAGGAGGATCCGACCTTCGTATCAAAGGAGAGCGAGGAGACAGGCCAGCTTATCATATCGGGAATGGGAGAGCTCCATCTTGATATCCTGGTAACAAGAATCATCAAGGATTTCAAGGTTGAAGCCAATGTGGGAAATCCGCAGGTATCCTACAAGGAATCAGTTTCCGCAGAGGTTACCCATGTGGAGGAATTCAACAAGGTTATTGCAGGAAAGGAAAATTCCGCAGTTATCACACTGACCGTAAGACCGGCCGGAAGAGGAGGCGAAAACAGCTTCTCCGTAGCCGATTCCATAAAGAAAAAGCTTCCTGCCCAGTTTGTGGAGGCAGTAAGACGGGGTGTTACAGGCAGCTTTACTTCAGGCTCCCTTTTCGGTTATCCGATGGTGGAGACAGAGGTTATCCTTTCAGATGCCCAGTACGACGAGCTTACAGCTTCGGAATTTGCATATGAGGCTGCAGGTGCCATGGGATTTGACAATGCATGCAGAAAGGCTTCTCCTGTAAAGCTGGAGCCTATAATGAATGTGGATATTGCTACTCCTAAGGAATATATCGGAGAGGTCATCAGCAATGTGACAGCCAGGGGAGGACTTGTGGAAAGTCTGGAGAGCAGACCGGGAAGCGAGCATATCAAGGCTCAGGCTGCCCTTGCCAGAATGTTTGGTTATTCCACTACCCTGAGAAGCTTAACCCAGGGCAGAGGAACCTTCTCTCTTGCATTTTCTCATTTTGCAAAAGCGGACTGATATCTGCCCGGGCAGGTATCATACCATCTTTTCAAGAACACCCAGGTCCTGAATGATGAAAAGAGGAAGTGTGTCGATATCAATGGCCACTTCCACAATATTCTTTCCCTGAGCCCTGTAGAACTCGATAAGAGGGAATGTCTGGTCGTAGAAGATTTCAATTTTCTTCTTTACTTCCTCGTATGAATCATCAATTCTGTCTGTTCTGTCTCCGCCGCAGTTGTACTTGATTCTTTCATGGGCAACTCCCGGAGGACAGTTAAGGAAAACAATGAACTTTATATCCACTATATCGGAAAGAGCATTGGCCTGACCGAGATGTCTCGGAAGCCCGTTGAGTACGATAACATCATCCTCATCTTCGCCGATCTTTCTTGTTTCGATAAAATTAAGAAGAAGCTTCTGTGCAATCGGGAAATCCTTATCCTCAAGAAGCTCGTTGTTTTCAAGAATACTTTTGATTCTGGCCTTTTCTTCAGCATCAAGAACTGTGGACTCATCCTTTACAGCCTGACGGAGCTGCTCACCGAAATCAAAATGAAAATAATTGTTCCACCACAGATCCATGACTTCCATCTGCTGTCCCAGCGGTGTCTTTCCGGCTCCGGTAGCACCGAGAAGAAGCATAGCCTTATATTTTTTTCCTGCCATTTTTTTCTCCTTTTATTCTGTAATAAGTTTATATAAATCAGCTCTCCTGTCCTCAAATAGATCACACAGAGGAGTAAGACGCTTATTTAATGCAGTTTCAGGCTCGATATCCACACAGAAGATTCCTGTGTCATCTGCTCCGGCAGAAAGAATAACCTCTCCGAAGGGATTGACTACCCTGCTGCAGCCCGAATATGAAAGGGATTTTCCGCCCCGGTTTTCGGTTCCGCACCGATTGGCAAGTATCCAGTAAACCCTGTTTTCCAGTGCCCTTGAGCAGGAGGTAATCTGTGCATAACGGGGAAGGACCAGATTTGCAGGATGACATATAACCTGAACACCCTGAAGCGCAAGGGATCTGGCTGACTCAGGAAACATATGGTCAAAGCAGATAAGAATCCCGATCTTTACCCCATTTATTTCAAAAATGGGAAAACCCTTGTCTCCCGGTCTGAAATAGAGCTTTTCCTCATTGAAAAGATGATTTTTCCTGTAGGTTTCAACCCTGCCGTCTGGTGTTGCCAGAAGAGCGGAATTGTAGTATATATCCCCAACCTTCTCCCCGAATCCTGCAATTACTGCAGTTCCTGTTTCCCGGGCAACGGCAGACAATGTACCGGATATGAGCCCCGGAACCGTATCGGAGGTTTTCTCAACCTCGCCGCGCTCAAGAAAAAGATATCCGGAAAAGGCAAGCTCCGGGAAAACCATGAGATCGGCACCCGACTTTCTTACAGCTTCGGTTATCTCTTCAAGATTCTTTTTTACATTCCCGAATTCGGGACAGAACTGGTAAAATCCTACTTTCATTTTTTCATCCGTTGCTTTTAATATACCCATAACATTGCTGTTTTGCAAGCAATATTATTTTATATGACCTTGAGTTTTCCCACAACTATCGGTATACTTTCAGCAGTTATGGAAATTTATCTCGACTGGGCTGCAACAGCAGTACCTGACCCCGAAATCTGCAGCAGATGTTATCAGATATCAACGGAATTCTACGGAAACCCATCCTCGGTCCACAAGACAGGACAGAAGGCCAGGGAGCTTCTGGAGGAGGCCAGGGAACGGTGTGCGGCTGCTCTGGGTGTAAAAAGCGGAGAAATTATTTTTACCTCCGGAGGAACCGAAAGCAACAACATGCTTCTCCTTTCCTATCTCAGAAAGCCTTCAAGAGGAACAGTACTTATTTCAGCCATTGAGCATCCGGCAGTTCTAGAACCGGCGGCGGTACTGGCTGAAGCGGGATACAAGGTCAGGTTCATAAAGCCTGATACCGACGGCGTAGTCAGGGTCCGGAACCTGAGCAGGCTTCTGGATGAGGATGTCAGACTGGTTTCCGTCATGGCGGTAAACAATGAAACAGGGGCGGTTCAGCCTGTAAAGGAGCTGGCAGAGGCAGTAAAAAGCTTTGCCGCCGTAAAAGGGAGAAAAATCCATTTTCACTGCGATGCGGTACAGGGAACCGGAAAGGTTGAAATAGACTTTGCAGATCCCAACATCAGTTCCTTTTCCATAAGTGCCCATAAGCTGAGAGGACCCAGAGGAGCAGGAATCCTGGTACTGAAAAACAATATCCAGCCTGTTGTCAGAGGCGGCGGTCAGGAAAACGGCCTGAGACCGGGAACAGAAAACATTCCGGCCATATACGGTCTCACCGAGGCCCTGGAAAAAGCAATGGGCAATCTTGAGACAAACCGGGAAAAAGGGGCAGAGCTTTCCGATTATCTTCTGGAAAGACTGGCAGAAAAAGGCTGTACCGTTATTCCTGAAAACAGGAAGCCCGGAGACAGAAGCTATTCTCCGTTCATTGTCTCGGCTGCAGTACTTCCCGTTCCGGCAGAGGTAATGGCCAGGGCATTGGATGACATGGGTTTTCGTGTGGGAACCGGCTCCGCATGCTCAAACAGGAAGAAGGGGCAGTCAAAAACCCTGGAGGCCATGAGGGTTCCCGACGATATTTCCTATTCCAGAATAAGGATTTCCATAGGGGAAACCACCACAAAAGAAGAAATAACAGCTTTTACGGAAGCACTCGATAAAGCAAGCAAAATCCTGAGGCAGGTAACAAATGGGTAAGATTTATATCATAAAAGTAGGAGAAATCAACCTTAAAGGGGGCAACAGAAAGCTCTTTGAAAAAAGGCTGACCAACAACATACACAGACAGCTCGGAAATATCCATGTATGCATACACGGAAGAGCCGGCCGCTTCTACCTCCACTATGACGGAGACAGCAGGGAGGAGATGGAAAAAATCGAAAGCACACTGGAAAAGGTTTTCGGTATAGTTGCATTTGCCGGAGCCGAAATGAGGGAAAAGACCTTTGAAGCGGTAAGGGATGCCACCGTTGCAATCACAGACAAGATCATGGCTGAAAACAACTGCAGAAGCTTCAAGATCAAGTCCATGAGAGCAGACAAAAGCTTTCCGATGTCATCCTATCAGCTTTCCTGTGAGCTGGGCGGTGCGGTGCTGGACAAATACCCGGACCTGAAGGTGGACCTTAACCATCCGGACTTTTCCGTTACAGCCGAAATAAGGGACAAGGCCTTTATTTACGGACCCGATACAAAGGGACTCTGCGGATTGCCTACCGGAGTTGCAGGCCGCGGTATTCTTCTCCTTTCGGGAGGAATCGATTCTCCGGTTGCTGGCTATATGATGGCCAAAAGAGGACTGGCGCTGGAGGCTGCCTATTTCCACACATATCCCTATACATCAGACAAATCCCTGGACAAGGTAAAGAAGCTGGCAGAGATACTTGCCGGATACATGCCCGGAATCAAGCTACATGTAATCAATTATACACCGGTACAGACCCATATTTCTGAAAACTGCAGACCTAATGAGGCAACTCTCCTTTCGAGGGCGGCAATGATGAAAATTTCCCATTTTCTGGCAGAAAAAAGGGACTGCAACTCCCTTATCACGGGAGAAAGCCTGAGTCAGGTTGCCAGCCAGACTGCAGAAAGCCTCAGATTTACAGGCTCAGTTACAGATTATCCTATTTTCAGGCCTCTTATCGGCATGGACAAGGAAGAAATCACAGCAATAGCAAAAAAAATCGGGACATATGAGACATCCATTCTTCCTTATGATGACTGCTGTTCCCTCTTTGCCCCTGAATTCCCTCTGACAAAGCCGGTATTTGAGAAAATCAAAAGCTCATATGAATATCTGAAGATTGACGACCTGCTCCCTGCAGCTGTTGAATCTGCAGAAATTTTTTCATTTTAATCTGAATTCCAGGGTCATTCCTTCGGTTACAGGTGTTCCCGGAGGAGGATTCTGGGAATATACCCAACCTTCGCCCTGGATTCTTATATTGAACCTTTCATCCTCGAAAAGAGAGAGAAGATGCTTCTTGGAGGCACCGGTAAAATCGGGAATAATATTTCCGACACTGTAATCAGCAGTTCTGAAAACAGTAGGTTCACTGTATTCTATACGGAGGTCTCCTTCCCTTTTCATTCCCTTGTATGAAATTATATCGTTTATGATCTTTCCTACGGCAGGTACCGAAACACCGGCTCCTGTGGTTATATCTGTCTTGGACGGGGTGAAAACTACATTGTATACGATATACTTCGGGTCTTCGGTAGGAAATATTGCAAGACATGAGGCTGTATATTTACTGTCGGAATACTTCCCCTCTGCAGGATCGAATACCTCGGCTGTACCTGTCTTTGCGGAAACACGAACCCCCTCCACACCGATTCTTCTGGCTGTTCCCCTGTCATTGGTTGCCCTTTCCATCATCAGCAGCATTTCATCCGCAACTGAAGGAGAAACTACCTTGTTGACTTCCCGGCGTCCCTTTTCAAGCACTGTAATTCCCCTTTCATCGGTTACCTTGCTAACCAGATAAGGCTGAAGCATGGTACCATGGTTGGTAATGGCAGTTGCAGCCCTGATAATCTGCATGGCATTTACTGAAAGCCCCTGTCCCATGGAAAAGGTAGGCTTGGAACGGCTGTTCCATCTGTTGAAATCATCTATTTTTCCCGGTTCTTCCTTCGGTACCTCAACACCGGTCTTGTCTCCGAATCCAAACTGCTTTATCATATAATGAAAGCTCTCTTCATTGACCGATTCTGAGGCATAGCATACTGTATTGCAAGAATATCTGATGATATCGCCGGTATCTATGTCACCGTGCTTTCCGGTACATTTTATTATAGGTCTTCCGTTGCTGTCCCTGTAGAAGCCGTCGCAGAAGAAACGGCTCTCCTTTTTGATTCCCTCGGGAAGATGGAGAAATGAACAGACAGAGAATACCTTGAATACGGAACCGGGCTCATAGGTATATGCAACAGGTCTGTTTATCTTGGCAGGATCGTCATTATCGATCTTGGTGTAGTTGTTCAGATTGATTTCCGGCAGGGAAACATAGGCCAGGATCTCCCCGGTTTTTGCATCAGCCACAAGGGTTATGACACCGTCATCAGCACCGAATTTCTCAACAATATCCAGTGAAGCCTGATGGGCAAATCTCTGGATGTTCAGATCGATAGTGAGATAAACCTTGTTTCCGTAAACCTTGTCCTCCGATGTCAGCGGTTTCTGGTTTCTGGGATAAAGCCAGTCATCCATCTGAAGCTCCATGCCGGCAAGTCCCCGGTTCTCCGTATCGGCCAGGCTCTCATCCCTTACCCCCACAAAGCCGATAAGGTGCGATGCCAGGTCCTTTTCAGGATAATTTCTTCCGTAGGCAGGACTTATGGAAACACCTCTCAATCCGTTTTCCCTTATTGCCTCCCTTATCTTATCGGCAGTAACCATATCAACGGTCTGAATGAGAATATAGTTTCTTCCGCTTTCAAATTTCTCCATTATTTCGCTGTAATCCAGCTCCAGTATACCGGCAAGGCATTCTGCCGTCTTCTGAGGATTGCGGAGGTCACGCATGATTGCGGAAATTTTGAAAAGGTTGGTCTGTATGGCAAGAATATTGCCGTTTCTGTCAAGAATAGGACCCCTTTCAATTTCTATTCCGGGAGATTTGTATTCCTTTCCTGTCAGGACCATAAGAGAGAAATATCTGTATGTCACCCCTAATGTAGAAAGAGCGGCAAACGAGAAAAACAGGATAAGTATAACAAACTTTTTTTTCATGCAACTTTATGTTAATATGAATCGGGATTCTTGTCGATATATATAGTACTATGAAAGAAATTTTAAAAAAGATCAGTTCATGCAGACCGTTTAAAACCGCACTCCTTATTGCCGCCATACTTCTTACGGCAGGTCTGGGAACAGCCTTCTGTCTGAATCATTCATGCGGATATGATTCCTCTGACATAGCACTTCATGATGATGACAGCCTTGAAGCCATACTTATTTCATCCCTTTCCTACAATAATGCAGAATCGGAAATCATTGAGAAGGAAAGCATGAGATATGCAATAAAATCGGGCGATACACTTGATGCCATATCAAAAAGATACAACATAAGTGTAGATACCCTTATCCTTTACAACGATATTGAGGATGCCTCCAGGCTTTTCCCCGGAATGATAATCAGGATTCCGCTCTGAGAACCGGTTTTCCCTTTCTCATGTGAACAGCAACCCGGCTTCCTTCTCCGATTTTTCCGTCTATTATTTCTTCGGCCAGCCTGTTTTCCAGTTCATTGCTTATAAGCCTTCTCAAAGGTCTGGCTCCGTATTTTGAATCAAAGCCATTATCAACAAAATATTTCCGGGCAGAATCCGAAACTGAGACTGTTATCTTCTTTTCTGCCAATCTTTCAGACAGCTCCTTCAGCATCATATCCAGGATCTTTTCAGTATCAGCCTTGGTGAGAAGGTCAAAAACCACGATTTCATCAATTCTGTTCAGGAACTCCGGTCGGAAAATCCTTTTAAGCTCGTTCATGGCAGCCGATTTGATGGCAGACCTGGATGCAAGCTCCTCCTCCCGCCTGAAGCCGGCCATGTTTCCTGAAGCGAAAACCCTGGTTCCCGCATTGGAGGTCATGATGATAACCGCATTCCTGAAGGAGACCTTGTGGCCCAGGTTGTCCTGTACCTCTCCCTCCTCCAGCATCTGGAGAAGAATGTTGAACACATCGGGATGGGCCTTCTCGATTTCGTCAAAAAGAATGACACAATAGGGCTTTCTCCTGACCTTTTCTGTAAGGAAGCCCCCCTCTCCGTAGCCCACATATCCCGGAGGAGCACCCACAAGCCTGGAGACGGTATGCTTTTCCATGTAATCGGACATGTCAATCCTGATAAGGGAATCTGTATCTCCGAACATGAATTCTGCCAGAACCTTGGCCAGATAGGTTTTTCCCACACCGGTAGGTCCCAGGAAGACAAAGGAACCCATAGGTCTTTTCGGCGAGGATATACCGGCCCTGGAACGCCTTATGGCAGAAGCAACAGCCTTGATTGCAGAATCCTGTCCCACCACATAGGAGTGAAGATATTCCTCTGTTTTCTTCAGCTTTGAGGTTTCGTCCTCGGTAATGCCTGACAACGGAATTCCGGTCATTTCGGAAACCGTACGGTAAACGGCATCGGAATCAATGAGATTGTGTTCTCCCTTCAATGTCCTGCGCCACTCTATTTCCATCAGCTCCTTCCTGAGCTTCAGGGCCTTCAGCTTGTCCCTGGCAATGGCTGCCAGCTCATATTCCTGATTGAACACATGGTTTTTCTTGTTTTCGTTCAGTGCATCGATCTGCTCATCAATGCCCTTTATTTCATCCGGTTTTTCCACGAATGCGATACGGCGGTCACTTCCTGCCTCGTCCAGCACATCTATTGATTTATCCGGCTGCATCCTTCCGGTTATGTATCTCGATGAAAGGGTGACGGCAGCTTCCAGTGCCTCGTCCGAAAATGTTACATTATGGAAATTTTCGTAGTTGCTCCTGATTCCGCGGAGTATCTCCAGAGTCCGGGTACGGTCCGGCTCCTCCACCAGGATAACCTGAAACCTTCTTTCCAGCGCCTTGTCCTTTTCTATGTTCTTCCTGTATTCGTCCAGGGTAGTGGAGCCTATGCACTGAAAGCTTCCCCTGGCCAGGGCAGGCTTGAGTATATTGGAAGCATCCACAGCCCCTTCGCTTCCGCCGGCACCTACAATGGTATGGATTTCGTCTATATAGATGATAATATCCTGAACCGATTCCACCTCACGGATGAGATTCTTCAGTCTTTCCTCAAATTCGCCTCTGAACTTGGTTCCTGCCACCAGGGAGGCCATATCCAGGGTAAGAATCCTGACTGAGCTGAAAACCTCCGGGGCAAGCCCCTCTGCAATCCTGATGGCCAGACCTTCCACAACGGCAGTCTTTCCCACTCCTGGCTCTCCGATAAGGACAGGATTGTTCTTCCTGCGCCTTGCCAGCACATGCATCATCCTGCTTATCTCCTTTTCACGGCCGATAACAGGATCCAGCTCCCCGGTGGCAGCCATGAGTGTCAGATCCCTGGCAAAGGTATCGAGAAGAGGAGTCTTTGATTTTTCTTTTGTATTGGTCTGTTCTTTCATTTTTCTTCTCCGATGCCGAGTTTTTCCCTGATAAATACGGCTCTCAGGCAATCCACGTTTCTCTCGGTCCTTTTCTCCTTCATCTTTTCTGCAAGGAGATGATATTTCTGTATCCTGATAAAGAGGGAATTTATTGTCAGGTCAGGAATTCTGAGCAATCCTGTACTTGCCCCCAGCTTTATGTCAGAGATGAGCTCCAGAGCCTCCCACACCGAAAGCTTCCTGCAGTAACGGAGAATTCCGTAGGCCCGCATGACCTTGTCCTCCAGCTCCAGGGCAGATTCGGCAGCCAGCCTCTTTCTTGATTCCCTCTCCATTTCCGAAACCTGGGTCAGCACCTCATCCATCCTGAGGAGAATCTCCATAGGGTCGTTTCCTGCACCGTTCCTGTTTTCCACCACAAAGACATTTCCTTTTGGGGCAGAGCCGGCATTATCCACATATCCCTTTACCAGAAGTCCTGATGCAGAGGCGGCGGCAAAGAACTTATCCAGTTTCTTCTCCATGGCCAGGCCGGGAAGAAAAAGGGTAACACAGGCATGCAGCCCTGTTCCGCTGTCGTTTACCGAGGAGGTAAGATAGCCGAATTCCGGATGCTTCTGATACTCGAAAACCTTCATGAACTGCTCATCTATACCGGCACATTTCCTGTAGGCCGAAACAAGATCCAGTCCTGCCACAAAGCATTTTATCCTGATATGGTCCTCTTCGTTGAAAACCGCAAAACAATCCTTTCCCGGAATGGGTGAAGCAATATATTTTCCCGAACCGATGACAGTTTCGGGCAGAATATGATTCTTTTCCGCCATAAGCTGTCTGGCGCTGAAGGAGTAATCATCCAGGCTTTTCATCATGAACCCTTCCAGCTGATCCATGGCTTCGGTCTGGGCAAGGGTTATGCTTCCCTCGTCGGCAGCGGTGAGTCTGGGTACAAACTTCCATCCTTTCATGTTCCGTGAAAGCCGGACATTGGAAAAAACAGCTACATCCATGGTCACACTCCCAGAGCCCTGATCTTGTCCCTGAGAACGGCAGCCCCTTCGTAATCCTCCTCGGATACAGCCCTTTCCAGCTTCTTCTCCAGGGATTTCCTGTAATCCTCCTCCGAAATTATCTCGCGGGAAACAGTTTTCCTGCTTACGGAACCTGAGGAAAGACAGGATCTGATATATTCCGAAAAGCTGTCGTAGCACATGTTACAGCCCGCTGAACCTGTTTTCTTCAATTCTGCCAGTGTTGTACCGCAGAAGCTGCACGATTTTTCCAGATCGGGATCAGGCTGAGCCCCTCTCCTTATGTTCCTGAGACGATCCAGCAGGTCCGCAATGTTTACCTGGGAATTCCGGCCCATTTCAAAGCCGTTGTCCCTGGCACATTTTTCACAAAGATTAAGGGAAACATCCTCTGTCCCCACAACCTGCCTTATATGCATGATGGCATTGTTATTGCCGCAGATATCACAAATCAAATGAATAACCTCTTTATATTAATGTAACACGAAATTGCTGTCTTTGAGATAAAAATTTTCAGAAAGTCCGGAAGTTATGTAAATTTCCCTGTTAAGGGTAATGAAAACCGCCTCGGTACCGGGAATCGACTCCACCAGCTTCATCCCTTTTTCCAGCCCCAGTGCAAAAACAGAGGTTGAAAGAGCATCCCCGGCGGCAGAGCTGCCTGTAACGATGGCTACCCCTGCAAGCTCGTTTTCCACCGGATATCCGGTCTTCACATCAAGAATGTGGTGATAATGCCTGTTTTCATGCTCGAAAAAACGCTCGTAGATACCGGAGGTAACAAAGGAACCCTCCTCAAGCTCCACGATTCCCAGATAAATTCCCCGCTCTTCAAAGGGATTCTGGATACCGACACGGAACAGGCTTCCGTCCGGCTTTTTTCCGAACACCCGGATATTTCCCCCAAGGTCAACTATACCTCCGGGAGCTCCCTGCTCTTCCAGATATTCCGTAACCCGGTCTGCAATGTAGCCCTTGGCTATTCCTCCCAGATCCACCGCCATTCCCTTTTCAGGCAGGTATGCTGTCCCCTTTTCCTCATTCAGCACCACCCGGCTTCCGTCCACAAGAGGGAGCAGCGCCTCGATTTCATCCTTGCCCGGAACCCCGGCATGTTCCGTACCTATGCCCCACAAATCCACCAGCGGAGAAATTGTAATATCGAATCTGTCATCGGAAAGGGTCCTGTATTTTCCAGAAAGCTTCAGAAGCTCCATAACCTCGGAAGAAACAGGAACCTCCCCCAAACCGCTTCCTTTATTCAGCTTTCCGATATCGCTTCCGGGAATGGTACGGCTGATAAGCTTCTCATAACGGTCTATCAAAGAAAAAGCCCCGGGAAGAAGCCTGTCATCATCGTCACTGTAAACAGTAACAGAGCAGACGGTCCCCAGGGCCGGCCCCACCAGTCTTGACGGGGCAGAATTTCTGCCGGTACAGCCCAGGCAAAGAAGAACCGCAAAAAGAACAGTGATAAATCTTCTCATGTCAGGCTGCCCGTTATTATAGATCAGAGGTCCTTTTCGGAAACTGCAATAAGATTTCCCTCTTTGACAATTTCCAGTCCCTTCTCAATATCCTCAACCTTGAAAACAACAATGGCCATGCCGTCCTTTCTTGCAAGGGATGCATAGATATACTCGATATTTACACTGTTGTCCTTGAAAAGCTTCATGATTCTGTAAAGTCCGCCCGGTACATCGTCAACCTCGATTCCGAGAACCTTGGTTACCCTGGTGGTGAAATTATTTTCTTCAAGAATCCTTGATGCCTTCTCGTAGTTATCAGCAACAATCCTGAGAATACCAAAATCAGCTGTATCGGCAATCATTGCAGCCCTGAGGTTGATTCCTGAATCTGAAAGAATCTTAGCCACCTCTGCCAGT
Source organism: Spirochaetia bacterium (assembly GCA_045606105.1). Lineage (GTDB taxonomy): Bacteria > Spirochaetota > Spirochaetia > CADAEX01 > CADAEX01 > CADAEX01. The sequence continues at coordinate 31,932 of JAZURI010000011.1, forward strand.
CTTCCTGATTTGTTTTCCAGAAAAATTGAAATCTGATTAATAGTCATAAGACCCTCCTTATATTACTCTCTTGTCAATAATTCTCTTTGCCTTGCCCTCGAATCTGGTGATGCTCTTAGGCTCCACAAGCTTGATCTTGGCATAGATACCCAGCTTTGACTTTACAGACTGGGAGAGCTTGTTCTTGAGTTCCTCCAGCTTTCTTGTTTCGTCAAAGAAGGACTTGTCATCCATCTCGATCTGGATTTCAAGCTCATCAAGATGATTTTCCCCTCTTGTGAGGATAATCAGGTAGTTAGGGGTAAGTCCCGGAATCTGGAGCAGAAGCTGTTCGATCTGTGATGGGAATACGTTTACACCCTTGATGATAAGCATGTCATCGATTCTTCCGAGAAGACGATGCATCTTTACGGTGGTTCTTCCGCAGGCACATTTTTCTCTGTAAAGATAGGTAATGTCCCTGGTTCTGTATCTGATGATAGGAGTTCCCTCTTTCCTGAGTGTGGTGATTACAAGCTCACCCTTTTCTCCGTAAGGAAGGACCTCTCCTGTTTCCGGATTTATGATTTCAGGATAGAAAATATCCTCGGCCACATGGAGTCCGCTCTGGCATTCACACTCTCCCGCAACACCAGGTCCTGCAATTTCTGTCAGTCCATAAATGTCGTAGGCCTTGATGCCCAGCTTGTTCTCGATTTCCTTTCTTGTATTGTCGCTCCATGGTTCGGCACCGAATACACCGGCCTTGAGCTTGATATCCTTTCCGGGCTGAATTCCCTTGTTCTTGAGCACCTCTGCAATGTAAAGGGCATATGACGGTGTACAGGTCAGGACAGTTGAACCGAAATCCTTAAGGTAATTGATCTGACGCTCTGTGTTTCCGGAGGAGATAGGAATAACTGTGGCTCCCACCTTCTGACCGCCGTAATGAACACCCAGACCACCTGTAAAAAGTCCGTAACCGTATGCATCCTGGATAATGTCGTCTGCGCCGATTCCACCTGAAGCAAGAACACGGGCAACACCCTCTCCCCAGTCGCTGACATCATTTGCGGTATAAGCATCTACTACAGGAATACCTGTAGTACCCGACGACGCGTGAACTTCAACTATATCCTTCATAGGACAGGCAAGGAGACCGAATGGATAGGTTTCCCTGAGATCGCTCTTGCTTGTGAACGGAAGATGTCTGATATCATCCAAGGATCTGATGTCTTCGGGCTTGATTCCCTTCTCATCAAATCTCTCCTTGTAGAAAGGGACATTTTCGTAAACTTTCTTTACAAGCTTTCTGAGATCTTCAAGCTGAATTCTCTGTCGTTCTTCCAGCTGCATTGTTTCTGCAACTTTGTTAAAAATCATTTATTACTCCTTAATTGACAAAAATTCTATAACTTTTTCCCGTTTTATAAAAGATATATTAGCAATATTTTTATATGTATGATATATTCAGGTTATGGTGGCATTCAACAAGAGAAATATTATAGTCGTATTCTCGAATTTTCTGTCGGTGGCTTTCCTGATCTGCTTCATCTGGCTGCTTTTCATCCTCTCCAAGGACCTGCCGGAAACATTCCTGGAGCTGCTTATCGCCCCGAATGTCATGATACCCATCATCTCACTGATTTTTTCGGTTCTTTCGGTCTATTTCATCAGAAAGTTTTTTCTGAAGCATACCAGGGCGGAGATATTCTTTTTCCTGCTTTTCCTGCTTACCATAAATTTTGATGCGATAAGGTCGGTGGTGTTTCTTTTTGAACAGCTGGGGAAGCCGGAGGGATATACGATACTTCTTTCCAGAGTAGCCTATTTCGGGAAGATACTGGGAATTTTCTCGCTGCTCTCATTTGCACTCATGTCCAACGACAGCGAGTACAAGCCCTTTACCGCCCTCTGCAGCCTGACTGTGATATTGTCCCTGTTCATGGCATACATGCTTCCGTTTGCACCGGAAAAAGGGCAGAACGCACTGTTTCTTCCGGGACAGGCCGCCTTTGTCAATACCATGATCTTCATCATGATAATAACCTTTGTTCTCCTGGTTTCGGTTTTTGTACAGAACAGGAACTTTGAGTATCTGAACATGGCTGTAAGCACAGTCTTCATGTTCGTGGGATCATCGGTGCTTTTCTTTACCGCCTCTTTCCTACCGGCACTTCTCGGACTGATTCTGCTTACAACCGGCACGGTATTCATTTCATACCGTATCCACAAGCTTTACCTGTGGGACTGATTATTTCTTTATTTCCCTGATAAGGTTTACCATTTCAATGGCACTTACGGCACAGTCATAGCCTTTGTTTCCGGCCTTTGTTCCTGCCCTTTCGATAGCCTGCTCGATGGTATCGGTTGTAAGTACACCGAACATTACAGGAATACCGCTGGAAAGGCTTACGGAAGCAATTCCCTTGGAAACCTCGCTGCATACATAGCCATAATGGTCTGTGCTTCCCCTGATTACCGCACCGAGACAGATAATGGCATCATATTTTCCGCTGGATGCCATCTGGGATGCAATGAGAGGGATTTCAAATGCACCCGGTACCCATGCAACCGTGATTTCATCATCTGTAACATCGTGGCGGAGAAGTCCGTCCATTGCCCCTGCAAGAAGCTTGGATGTGATGAATTCATTGAAACGGGAAGCAATGATTCCCACCTTTATTCCCTTTGATACTAAATTTCCTTCAAGAGTCTTCATGATATATTTCTCCTTTTTTAATATTCAAGAATATGTCCCATTTTTTTCTGCTTTGTCTGAAGATAAAACAGGTCGTGGGATGTGGCATCCATCTGTATAGGAACCCTTTTCTTTATTTCCATTCCGAATTCGGAAAGCTGATATACCTTGTCAGGATTGTTTGTAAGAAGATTCATGGTTTTCACCCCCAGGTCCCTGAGAATCTGGGCACCGATGTAATATTCCCGTTCATCCCCAGCAAAACCCAGTGCAATGTTTGCATCCATGGTATCCATTCCCTGCTCCTGAAGCTCATAGGCGCGGAGCTTGTTGATAAGACCGATTCCTCTTCCCTCCTGGCGCATGTAGAGAAGAACTCCTCTTCCCGCCTTCTCAATCTGCTCCATGGCTGAAGCAAGCTGCTGTCCGCAGTCGCAGCGGAGTGAACCGAAGGCATCGCCGGTAAGACATTCGGAATGAACACGGCACAGTACATCCTGTCCGTCCCCCAGGTCTCCCTTTACCAGAGCCACATGATGCTCTCCGTTGAGGCTGTTCACATATCCGTAGGCAACAAAATCACCGTATCTGGTAGGCATTTTTGTTACAGCCACCCTTTCTATGAATTTTTCATGACATTTTCTGTAATTGATAAGGTCATGGATGGTGATGAACTTGATGTTCCATTTTTCGGCCAGCTGCATAAGCTCCGTGGTTCTCATCATGGTTCCGTCATCCCTCATGATCTCACAGCAGAGTCCGCACTCCTTAAGTCCGGCAAGACGGCAGAGATCCACTGTGGCCTCTGTATGGCCGGTTCTCTCAAGAACTCCGTTTTTCTTTGCCAGCAGCGGAAACATATGTCCCGGTCTTCTGAAATCCTCCGGCTTTGAATCCTCATCCACGCTCCTGATGGCAGTAACAGATCTTTCCGCTGCCGAAATACCGGTGGAGGTGGAGGCATGATCTATGGAAACAGTAAAGGCTGTTTCATGGTTGTCGGTATTCTGAGACACCATCTGGGGAAGATCAAGCTGCTTTATATATTTTTCAGCCATAGGCATACAGATAAGCCCCTTTCCGTAGGTAGCCATGAAGTTTACGTTTTCTGTGGTGGCAAACTGGGCCGCACAGATAAAATCCCCTTCATTTTCCCTGTTGGGGTCGTCTACAGCCAGGATAATCTTACCCTGCCTGAGATCTTCCAATGCCTCTTCAATGGTATTGAACTTGTTCATTCTATTCTCCTTAAAATCCGTACCTTGTCAGGAATTCCCGGGTTATCCCTCCGTTGCCGGAGCTCTTTTCACCGCTTCCCTTCACAAAGCGTTCTATATATTTTCCGATAATGTCATTTTCAAGGTTAACCGGGTCCCCGACCCTGCATTCATGAAGAATGGTTACCTCATTTGTATGGGGAATGGTGGAAACGGAAAAGCTGTCGGGTCCCACTCCGGCAACCGTAAGGCTGATACCGCTGATGGCTACCGAGCCTTTTTCCACTATGTATTTCATTATTTCCGGCGGCGCCTGGATAGTATACCAGATGGCAATTCCATCCCTGCGGATACCGGTGATTGTTCCCGTACCGTCTATGTGACCGCTTACTATATGCCCTCCGAAACGGCCGTCGGCAGCCATGGCTCTTTCCAGGTTTACCCTGCTTCCGGCCCTGAGAACCGAAAAAGAGGAGCGTCTTATGGTTTCATGCATTACATCCACGGTAAACCAGGTGCTTCCGAAATCGGTTACGGTAAGACAGATTCCGTTTACTGCGATACTGTCCCCCTTTTTCACATCCTCAAGCACCTTGGAGGCCCTTATCCTGAGTACTGCAGAATCGCCGCCTCCGGAGATTCTTTCCACAGTTCCTATTTCCTCGACTATTCCGGTAAACATTATGCTTCAACCTCACTTTCAATCAGAATATCGGAGCCTATCATGGTGATACTGCTGTTCCTGAGCCTGAGACAGCTTTCAGGATCTTCAAAACCAAGCCCCTCCACAGGACTCTTTGCTCCCGCACCGCCCAGAAGCTTAGGTGCCACATAGGCCTGAACCTTCTGTACCGCCCCTGCCTTTACTGCAGACCAGCCCAGAGTTCCGCCCCCCTCAAGAAGAACGGAGGTTATTTTCTCTTTACCGAGTTTTTTCATCAAATCCCGGATATCAACATGTCCATCCAGACACTCAACAGGAAGAATCCTGCATCCCTTTTCTATATACGGAGCCTGCTTTTCAGGGTCGCTGCAGCAGGTAGCTATGATAAGGGGAATTTCTCCCGCTGTCCTGACCAGATTTGATTCAAGAGGTGTCCTGAGTCCGGTATCGCAGATTATCCTGATAGGATTCCTGCCCCCTTCCACACGGCAGTTAAGCATGGGATCATCAGCCAGAACAGTTCCCAGCCCCACCATGATGGCGTGATTTCTGCTTCTCATCTTGTGGACATGCTCCCTGGCTTCCGGTCCGGTAATCCATTTTGATTTTCCTGTATAGGCTGCAATCTTTCCGTCCATGGTCATGGCATATTTCAAGGTAACAAAAGGGGTTCCGGTTTTAATGAAATGAAAGAATGCCTCATTGAGCCTGCAGCACTCCTCCTCCAGGACTCCTGTAATTACCTCGATTCCGTGATTCCTGAGTATATCGATTCCACGGCCGCATACCACAGGATTAGGATCTCCTGCCCCCATGAAGACACGGCGTATACCGGCCTCAATCAATGCATCGGTGCAGGGTGGCTGCTTTCCGTAGTGACAGCAGGGCTCCAGGGTTACATAAATGTCAGCACCGGCCGGATTTTCGGTACATGCGGCCAGAGCATCCCTTTCGGCATGGAATTCTCCGCATTTACGGTGATACCCTTCCCCTATTATCCTGCCGTCCTTTACAATGACAGCACCTACCATAGGATTTGGACAGGTTCTTCCGGCCCCTTTTTCAGCCAGCTGAAGTGCCAGTCTCATAAATGCTTCATTGTTCAATACGGTACCTCCAAAAAATAACCCCGGACAAGGTAAGTCCGGGGCAAAAAAAAGGAATATCAAACAGATATTCCAGAGCATACACAACTTCTTCTACCATCCAGACTGTACTGTCGGTTCCGGAATTTCACCGAATCATGCGCAATTTCACGCTCGCGGACTTTACCGCCGGTCGGGAATCTAACCCTGCCCTGAAGACTCAACTGTTAAAAAAAATATATGCTTACTTTATCATAATGTCAATAACCCGGACAAAGATAAAAAAAGGCATCCCTTCCGGGATGCCTCTATATCTTTAAATAACTCTCTTATTTAAGAAGACCGCCGATTGAAACAAACAGTGGAGCAAATACAACAGCAATGATTGTCATAAGCTTGATAAGGATGTTGATTGATGGTCCGGATGTATCCTTGAACGGGTCACCTACTGTATCACCAACAACTGCTGACTTATGAGTTTCTGAACCTTTACCGCCGTAAACGCCGCTTTCAATATATTTCTTTGCATTGTCCCATGCACCGCCGGCATTTGACATCATGATAGCAAGAAGAACACCTGCAGCAAGAGATCCGGCCAGCATACCGCCGAGAGCAGCAGGTCCGAGAATGATACCTACAGCAAGAGGAGCAACGATTGCCATAACACCAGGCATAACCATTTCCTTGAGAGCAGCACCTGTGGAGATGTCTACACATCTTGCATAGTCAGGCTTTGTCTTTCCTTCCATGATTCCCTTTGTCTCTCTGAACTGGCGTCTTACTTCCTCAATCATCTGGTTTGCAGCTCTACCAACAGAGTTCATTGTCATTGCAGAGAAAAGGAACGGAAGCATTGCACCGATGAAGAGACCGATGATAACAACCGGCTCAAGGAGTGAAATTGCATCCAGCTTTGTAACTGCTGCATATGAAGCGAAAAGTGCAAGAGCTGTAAGGGCAGCTGAACCGATTGCAAAACCTTTTCCGATAGCTGCTGTTGTGTTACCTACAGAGTCAAGTGTGTCTGTAATCTTTCTTACGCCAGGATCAAGCTCTGACATTTCTGCGATACCGCCGGCATTGTCGGAAACAGGACCGTAAGCATCAACAGCTACTGTCATACCTGTTGTTGAAAGCATACCTACAGCTGAAAGAGCGATTCCGTACATACCGCCGAAGTAGTATGCCACGAATACACCGATACTGATAAGGATGATAGGCCACATTGTTGACATCATACCAACTCCGAGACCTGAGATGATTGTTGTAGCAGCACCTGTCTGTGACTGTTCCGCAATCTTCTTTACAGATGCGTAATCTGCAGATGTATACACCTCTGTGATCTTTCCGATTGAGATACCAACCAGGAGACCTGCGATGATTGACCATGCGTAGTTGAATGTTCCCAGCATGCTGTTTGAAAGGATAACTGCTGTAACGATAACGATGATACCGCTGATATATGTTCCCATGTTGAGAGCGCTTGCAGGATTCTTTCCTTCCTTGCCCTTAACGCAGAGAATACCGATTACTGATGCGATGATTCCCACTGCTGAAATGATGAGAGGGAAAGATGCGTATGTTTCGGCAGCAAGCGGGCTGTTTGCAGCTGCTACTGCAGAAAGTGTAATAACGGAAATGATGGAACCTACATAGGATTCGAAAAGGTCAGAACCCATACCGGCAACGTCACCTACGTTGTCACCTACGTTGTCTGCGATTACTGCAGGGTTACGAGGGTCATCCTCAGGAATTCCTGCCTCTACCTTACCTACAAGGTCAGCACCTACGTCTGCAGCCTTTGTATAGATACCACCGCCTACACGGCCGAAGAGAGCCATTGATGATGCTCCGAAACCGAATCCTGTAACACACTGTGTAACTGTTGCAAGATCGATGGCAACAAGAATAATACCGATTCCGAGAAGTCCGAGACCTGAAACACAGAGACCCATAACAGCTCCTGATCTGAAAGCAACCTTGAGGGCCTTGTTCATACCGGAATCCTTGGCAGCTGCGGCTGTTCTTACGTTACCCTTTGTAGCAACGTTCATTCCGAAGAAACCTGCAAGAACGGAGAGAAGAGCACCGAAAAGATAAAGGGCTGCTGTGAGCCAGTCCAATGCGGCACCGATAAGAATGAAGAGAACGGCAATAACAATGGCCATTGACTTATATTCTCTCTTAAGGAACGCAAATGCTCCTTCCCTGATGAATCCGGCGATTTCCTTCATACGATCTGTGCCGGCATCTGTTGAGCCGATCCACTTTGCAAGGACAAGAGCCACGCAAAGACCGACTGCTGCAGCAATAACGGCAAAAAGTGCGAGTGTCATTTTAATACCTCCAATGAACTATCGTCGTACATTACCATTTTTAATAAAGAATATCAATAATATGAGAAAAAAAACTTATTCGGCAGAAGAATATTCGGCCACTTTCTGCTGGATGCGCTCCATCCTGGAATCAAGCTCGGCCCCTGTGACGGCACATTCATAGAGCTCGTCAAAAATCTGATGGGCAACCTCGTCGGGAATGTTCTTCTTGTAGCGGATCTTGTGCTCAAGACTGGCCCACCACTCCATGGAAATGGTCCTGAACTGAACCTCAACCTTCATGGGCTTCTTGTATTCCTGGAGAAAGATAGGGATTTCCACTATCAGGTGAAGACTCCGGTATCCGTTGGGCTTAGGCTTCTCGATATAGTCCTTCTTCTCGATAAGCTTGATGTCATCGTGCTTCAGAAGGGCTTCGGAAAGCATATAGATATCGGAAGGATGGGAGCAGATTACCCTTACTCCGGCAATATCGAAGATATTTTTTTCTATACTCTCCGTGCTCATGGGAAGATTCCTGCGGGTAAGCTTGTCAAAAAGGCTTTCCGGGGATTTGAGACGGGATTTTATGGATTCAATGGGATTTCTGTCATATTGAAGAGAAAGCTCTTCATTCATCACGCGGAATTTTGTTTCCACCTCCATCATAGCACATCTGTAATAAGCCATCAGCTCCTTGTACGGAAGAGTATTCTTGCTCATCCACTGCTTGATGACATTCTTTGGCATAATGGATAAAAGTACATCTTTTAGAGCCATACTTTATTTTACAACACAAAAACGGAATTGACAACCTTCAATTTGTAAAATAGAGTTTAACTATGAAATTCAGGATAATATTAATTATATCGTTACTGCTTCTTGCGTCAGGATGCAAAGGGAAAAACAGCTATGAAACAGTGACCCTGCGGATAAACCAGTGGGAAATATCGGCCGAAATCGCCGACACCCTTGAAAAACAGCAGCTGGGACTCATGCACAGGAAAACCCTTCCCGAAAACAGCGGAATGATTTTTGTCTACAGCCATGACAGCAGGAAATCCTTCTGGATGAAGAACACCTCCATCCCCCTTTCCATTGCCTACATAGCAAAGGACGGCACCATCAAGGAAATCTATGATATGGAGCCCTTTTCAAAAAGAACCACGGATTCTAAATTTTCGGTGAGATATGCCCTGGAGGTAAACAAGGGAGCATTTGAAAAGCACGGGATCAAGCCGGGAGACAAGGTGGAATTTCTCCCCTGAAGCTACTCCTCAAGCTCGGGAAAAAGCTCAAGAACCGGTTTTTCCTCCGGTGTATCAGGCCTGTTCCTGAGGATTTCAATCTTTCTTTCAACCCTGGCCAGCTCCTTTTCCAGTGCAGAAGCAAGCTTTATCCCTTCCTCGAAATATTTCATGGCAGTTTCCAGAGGGAGATTTCCATCCTTCATTTTTTCATTGAGCACTTCCAGTCTTTCTATCTTTTCTTCAAAACTCATAAATTTCCCCCTTTGACGATTGCTTCGGTTACTCCGTCGGCAAAATGGATGACAAGCTCGTCACCGGCAGCGGAGAGAGCCGAGGATACGGCCTGCTTCCCTTTGGTCCTGTTGTAAACTGCGGCATACCCCTTCTTCAGTATGGCTTCCGGAGAGGAGGCCCTGAATTCACCGGACAGAAGCTGAAAACGGTGCTTTCTGGCAGTTACTACATCCTTTACGGTACGGAGATTGTCCTCCCTGGCATTATCCAGTCTCATGGCACAGTTATCAAAGATCCTGGTAAAATTCCTTTCAAGCTCGGCCCCGGCGGTGCGGATCCTTTCAAGAAGGCTGCCCGTTTCCCGGGAGACTATTTCCGCCGCTGCCGACGGGGTCGGGGCCCTGAGGTCGGCTGCAAAATCGCTGAGAACCACATCTATCTCATGCCCTACCGCAGATATCACCGGAATTTCCGATGCAGCCACCGCCCGTACCACCTCCTCGTCCGAAAAAGGGAGAAGATCCTCGGGAGCCCCTCCCCCTCTTGTAACAAGAAGGACATCGCACAGACGGAACATGTTGGCTCTCCTTATCTGGGATGCAATGAGGGCTGCCGCCTCATCCCCCTGTACGGGAGCGGGCAGGACCACGATATCTATCGTATTGTTCCTTCTCTTGAGAACCCTGAATATATCCTTGATGGCAGCTCCCGAGGGAGATGTCACCAGTCCGATTTTCTTAGGATAGGGAGGAATGGCCTTCTTACGGGCAGAATCAAAGAGTCCCTCTGCCGCCAGCCGCTGCTTTCTTTTTTCCAGTTCTGCAAGGATATCCCCCTCACCCGATTTTTCAACCCGGCTGCAGACTATCTGATACGAGCCTGACCTGGCATAGACATTGACATTTCCGGTAACCTTTACAAGATCCCCGTCCCTGGGAATATAGCCGATGCTGCCGAGTGAACGGTTGAAGATAACCCCTGAAATGGAGGCTGAACTGTCCTTGAGTGTAAAATAGTAGTGGCCGGTGCTGGAAATCTTGAAGTTGGAGATCTCTCCTTCAATGCTTACCGCAAAGAATTCCCCCTCCAGAAGTTCCTTTATGAGAGCGGTGATCTCCGAAACCTTGTAGCTTCTCCCCTTTACCGGAGTCATGGCCTGAAATCTCCGGCCGCCTGGGTACCGTAGGCACTTTCAGCCTTGAGAACAGCATCGTTTATGGCTTTCGCCACCACATAGGCTGCCAGATCTCCCAGTGCATCCTGATTCACATCAACCTCTCCCTTTGAAAGGAAAAAGAGGGTATCTCCGTCGCAGGAGGTATGAACAGGTCTGATGGCCCTGGCAAATCCGTCGTGTCCCATTTCCGCCAGCTTGTTGCACTGAGGCTTGCTGAGCTTTGCATTGGTTATGACACAACCTATGGTAGTATTGCCTGTAAATACATTCTTTTTCTTGTCGATGGTATCCCACATCACCTGACTTGTAAGACCGGTCTTAAGTCCGGCAAGCTTCTTTCCGGTATCGATGTCGAATATATCCCCGAGAGCATTGCACACGACAACAGCTCCCACCTTCAGGTCGCCCACCTGTACGGCATAAGTTCCCAGTCCCCCCTTCATGAGATGCTGAAAACCGAGATATTTTCCTACAGTGGCCCCGGTACCGCCGCCGTGGTTTCCGGTTCTGAAAAGAGTGATATCTTCTGAATTGCGGGCTGCTTCGTAGCCCATTTCCCTGTCGGGACGGCAGTTGAAGTCGGCTATACAGAGGTCGTAGACACAGGCTCCGGGAACAATGGGAACAACACCAAGCCCCACATTGAAGCCTATTCCCCGTTCCTCCAGATACTTCATGACACCGCTGCAGGAATCGAGTCCGTAGGCACTTCCCCCCGAAAGGACAAGACCGTAAACCTCGTTACACATCTTTTCAGACTTGAGAAGCTCTGTTTCCCGTCCTGCAGGACCTCCGCCCTGGACGCTGACACCTCCCACAGCCCCTTTTTCACAGATAATGACGGTACAGCCTGTACCGCCCTGAGTATTCTCGGCATTGCCGATCCTGAAATTTTCTATATCGATAAAATTTATCTCTTTCATATCAGGTAATGGAACTGAGTGCTACCACAAGAGCTCTGATAACACCGGTGATTCCCTCTCCTCCAAGAAGTCCGGAAGCAACAATGAGACCGCTGTTGCTTTCCTTGATTTTAGGTATACATCTGTCTGTGGCAAGCCTGATCATTCCGCCGATAAAAACAGTGGCAGACATGAAGAACGGCAGATAGACACCAAGACCAAGAGTCATTACAGGAATATTGAGACAGTAAAGAGCAAATGCAGCCACAAGACCTATCATAAAGGCAGGAAGATTTGAGATACCGCCTACCATGGCTGAAACTGCTCCGGCCTGGGCTGCAGGAAACATATCTGTTCCGAAGCTGGCACCGCCGTAAGCCTTCACTATAACCATGAGAACACCTACTGATACAAAGGCTCCCACAAGAGCTCCCACGCACTCTCCTATCCACTGGGCCTTAGGATCTGTATCCAGTAAACGGCCGGCCTTGAAGTCGTTCATGATATCGCCGCAGAGACCGCAGGCAACAGTTACCACAGCCGCAACATAAAAAGCCTCGGTTCCTTCAATGGCTGTAATGGCCTTTACTGCCAGCAGTACTATGATTCCGAAAATTTCCATAGGGTTGATTCCGGTAAGACCTACACATTCCGATGACATTGCGGTAGCAAGCCATACTCCGATAATGGTAAGACAGGAGGCAATAACTCCCAGACCCAGCCATTTTGTAAATACAAAAGCAAGGAAAACCAGAAGAATCGGTGCCCATCTCATCGGGATAACATCAGCTTTTCCCTGATTTTTTGAAAACATGCCGCCGAAAATCGATTTCGCCTTGGGAATGATGCTCTTGCAGAGGATACCGATACCGGTTCCCACCATGAGGCCGATTCCCAGGGACTGCTTTATGGTCATGGCTGTATCAGAATTCCACAGCCCGGCTTTTGTACAGGCAAAAAGGATACCGAAATCGGCAAGAAGAGCTCCGATGAACCATACTGTATTGTTCTTAGGGCCGATGATATAACCTACTCCGGCCAGCATCGGGCTTACATAGACTCCCGCCTTGGAGCCGTAGACCAGCATCTCCTTGTTGATGAGAACGGCAGGAATCTTGTGGAGAAAATCCCTGAGAAATGCAAAAAGGGAAGCAATTCCCATAGTTGTGAAAAGTACAACTGCCTTCTTCCCCCCTTCGTCCCCGGTTTCCAGGGTTTCGGCACAGGCCTGTCCCATAGGATAGGGAAGATCGGCAGTATCTATGAAATGCTTTCTTACCAGAGCTGTAAAAATAAGCCCCATGATAACACCGCCCAGGGTAAGGATGAGAACACTCAGCCAGTTTACCTCGGCATTGCTGTTGACCATCCAGATACCGGGAATGGTAAAGGCAAGTCCTCCTGCAACCATGGAACCGGCAGACATGGCGGTCTGGGTCACATTGATTTCCTTAAGGTTTGTATTTCCCATCAGCTTGAGGCTGAACAATGAAACCAGGGTTACAAAGATGATAGGCCATGGCAGAGAGCTGAGCTTCAGTGCGATGAACATGGAACTGGTAGTAATAATTACGGTTCCGATCACACCGATGACCAGACCTCTTGCGGTAAGTTGCTTATTCATTTTTTTCCTTCATTGTTTATTTGATAGACGAAAGCCTTATAGGCTCAGGATTTTCATTGTTTCCGAGATACTGGGCAAGCTCTTCCATAACAGCCTTCCCTCTGGAGCTGAGCTTTTCAGGAATAACTACCTGGATTTTTATGTAAAGATCCCCTTTTTTGCTGTCGTGATGAATGAACGGAACCCCTTCTCCCTTGAGACGGAGCATCTTTCCGTTCTGGATTCCTGCAGGAATCTTCAGCTTGACCTTCTTGTCGTCAAGTGTATTGACGCTGATGGTACATCCCAGAGCAGCCTGAGCCACATTTATAGGTACGGCACAATAAAGATCGTTTCCGGCCCTTTCAAAATATTCATGGGGCCTTACGTTTACAAAAACATAAAGATCACCGGCAGGACCGCCTGCAACACCTGCATCTCCCTGTCCCGGAATATTGATCTGTCTACCCGGTTCTATACCGGCAGGAATTGATACCTTTATTTTCTGAACCTTTCTGGTTACGCCGCTTCCGCCGCAATGTCTGCATGGCTTCTCGATAATGGAGCCTTCGCCTCGGCATGTGGAGCATGTGGATGCAATTGAAAAGAAACCTGAACTTCTGCGGACCTGTCCCACACCTCCGCAGGACGGACAGATCTTTCTTCCCGAACCGGAGGCGGAACCGCTTCCCTTGCATTCGGAACATGAGTTGTTCTTGTTATATGAAATTTCTGCTTTTGTACCGTAAACCGCATCCTTGAAAGTGATATCAAGGTTGTACCTGAGATCGGCGCCTCTGTAGGCTCCGCCTGTTCCTCCGGCACTTCTGGCCCTTCTGCCGCCCCCTCCGAAACCGAAAAGGGTCTCGAAGATACTGGAATCTCCGAAAAGGTCCTCGAAGTCATGAAATGCATTAGAGTAGCCCTGGGCACCGGCGGCACCTCCGTCTACTCCTGCAAAACCGAACTGGTCGTATGCCTGCCGTTTCTTTTCATCACTGAGAATCTCGTAGGCCTCGGTAGCTTCCTTGAACTTATCCTCGGCCTCGGGATTTCCCGCATTCTTGTCCGGATGATACTTTACGGCAAGCTTACGGTACGCTTTTTTTATTTCTTCCTTGGAAGCCCCTTTCTCGACTCCCAGAACCTCGTAATAATCACGCTTATCCATTATTTTTTATCGTCATCTACCACTTCGAAATCCACATCGTCTACAGTTCCGCTTTTTGGACCTGCATTCTGTTCAGGGGTAGGACCCGCTTCCGGTCCGTTAGGTCCGGCAGCACCTGCGCCTGCTGCACCTGCAGCGTTGTTAGCGGCATACATCTGTTCTGCAAGCTTGTATGCGGCCTGTTTCAATGCTTCAATCTTAGATTTAATATCGTCGATATTATCGGTTTTTGCTGCTTCTTTCAAGTCATTGAGAGCAACTTCAATCTTTGACCTGTCATCTGCAGAAATCTTGTCACCATATTCCTTCAGTGATTTTTCAGTCTGATAAATCATGGAATCAGCTTCGTTTCTTACTTCGATCTTGGCTCTTTCCTTCTTGTCCTCTTCGGAATGAAGTTCAGCTTCCTTCACCATCCTGTCGATTTCGTTCTCTGAAAGACCGGATGAAGATTCAATCTTGATCTTCTGTTCCTTTCCTGTTGCAAGATCCTTGGCTGAAACATGAACAATACCGTTGGCATCAATGTCGAAGGTTACTTCGATCTGAGGAATTCCTCTAGGAGCAGCCGGAATACCTACAAGGTCGAACTTTCCGAGTGTCTTGTTGTTGGCAGCCATTTCTCTTTCACCCTGAAGAACATGGATGGAAACTGCTGTCTGTCCGTCTGCGGCTGTGGAGAAAATCTGGCTCTTTCTTGTAGGAATTGTGGTGTTTCTTTCAATAAGCTTTGTGAAAACACCGCCGAGAGTCTCGATTCCGAGAGAAAGAGGGGTAACATCAAGAAGAAGAATATCCTTAACATCACCGCCGAGAATACCGCCCTGGATAGCTGCACCCATTGCAACAACCTCATCCGGGTTAACGCTCTTGTTAGGGTCCTTTCCGAAAATCTGCTTTACCATGGCCTGAACTGCAGGGATTCTGGAAGAACCTCCTACAAGAATAACCTCGTCAACCTCGGAAGCGGAAAGACCTGCATCCCTGAGAGCCTTGATACATGGCTCCTTTGTCTTGTTGATGAGATGTTCCACCATACCTTCGAATTTTGCCCTTGTAAGAGACATCTGGAGATGCTTAGGACCTGAAGCGTCTGCTGTGATGAACGGAAGATTGATTTCTGTGGACTGTGCGCTTGAAAGCTCAATCTTAGCCTTTTCTGCAGCTTCCTTGAGTCTCTGAAGTGCCATCTTGTCCTTTGAAAGATCGATTCCTGTGTCACCCTTGAATGCATCAATCATCCAGCGGATGATTTCCTGGTCAAAGTTATCTCCTCCGAGATGTGTATCTCCGTTTGTGGATTTTACTTCAAAAACGCCGTCACCCAGCTCAAGAATGGAAATATCGAATGTACCTCCGCCAAGGTCGTAAACTGCGATTTTTTCTTCTACCTTATCTTTTCCGAAACCGTAGGCAAGTGATGCTGCTGTAGGCTCGTTTACAATTCTCTTTACTTCAAGGCCGGCAATTTTTCCCGCATCCTTGGTAGCCTGTCTCTGGGCATCGTTGAAGTAAGCAGGTACTGTGATTACAGCCTCTGTTACTGTTTCACCGAGGTAATCCTCTGCTGTTTTCTTCATTTTCTGGAGAACTGCAGCTGAGATTTCAGGTGCGGAATACTGCTTTCCTCTGATGTTCACCCTGATATCCTGACCCGGACCGGCTTCCATCTTATATGGCATGAGAGCTGCATCTGACTGCATTTCACCGAACTTGCATCCGATGAATCTCTTGATTGAATATACTGTATTTTCAGGGTTTGTAACCATCTGGTTCTTTGCAGGCTGACCTACAAGTCTTTCTCCCTTGTCTGTGAATGCCACGATAGAAGGTGTTGTTCTCTGTCCCTCAGAGTTGGAGATAACGATAGGTTCTCCCCCTTCCATTACAGATACACATGAATTTGTTGTACCAAGGTCAATTCCAATTACTCTTCCCATTTTATTCCTTCCTTTTCTATATTAAATAGATTCTTTATTCGTTTTCTTTTTTTGCAGGCATGCTCACCTTTACCTTGGCATGTCTGATAATCCTGTCGTTGAGGATATATCCGTTCTGATAAACCTCCGCAACAGTCGCTTCACTTACATCAGGCGATTCCGCCATCATAAGGGCTTCATGTTTTTCCGGATCGAAAGGCTCGTTCAACGGAGCAAACTTCTTCAATCCCCATTTCTTTTCCAGCAGAGAAAGCATCTGCTTTTCAATCATCTGAACACCGTTGATTACGGTTTCGATATCCTTTGCTTCCCTGGATGAAGTTCCGGCGCGTTCGAAATCATCAAGAATTCCCACAAGGTCACTGAGAAGCGATGTATTTGCATACTTCACGGCATCTTCCTTATCCCGAAGAATCCTTTTTCTGAAATTTTCAAAATCAGCATATTTTCTGATATACTGATCCTTCATTTCATTGATTTCTGCCTCAAGCTTTCCTATCTGTTCCCTGAGAGAAGACACCTCTTCTTCCGGAGTCTGAACAGATTTAATTTCTTCATCCTGAGTTTCAGTACCCTTTTTCACAATATGTCCTTAATATTTAGTGTTATTCTTTTCTTTCCTAAAATATAATAATTTGAGTATAAAAAAGTCAATGTATGTATAAATTTTTTAGCCTTTAAAGTAGAATTCCCGTATGTAATCCACTTCGCTTTCGCTGATACCCAGATTATCGGCTATATGCCTGTTGTCCCAGCCCAGCTCTATGAGCCTCTTTATGTGGTTCTCGGTTTCGCTGCTGTTCTTTTCCGGTACGGCTGATGTTGCCGGTCTGTTTCCGGTAAGGCCTCCCAGAAGAGAGATATTTTCCTCCGCCCTCTTGTTCTGGTCCATGAGACCGGTTTCAGTTCTGGCAATCCATGCCATCCTGGAGCTTAGCTCCTCCAGCTGCTTTTCGGTTACAGGCCTCAGCTCCCTGAGCTCCTCCAGCATCTTTCCTGTTTCTTCAATCAGTGATGCCTGTGCCTCTATGGTGCTGCTGAGACTGCCCAGCTTTTCACGGTATTCCGCACTGAGCCTTTCATATTCATCCCTGAAGCCCCGGACAAAATCCTCCGAAAAAACCGAAATCTTTCCTGAAATATCGGTGGCTGCAACCTCACGGAGAGTATCAATTTCCCCCTTGAGTCCGTTGAAGGTCTCCTCAAGCTTTTCACTTCCTGATATAAGCTGTTCCACTGCTGCAAGTCTGCCTCCGATGGCTTCCTTATATGCATCAAGCTGTGCGAAAACATCATTTTTAAGGGTTTCCAGCCTCTGCCGGCTCTCCCTGTCCAGTTCTGCAAAAAGACCCTCTTCGGCATTTCTGTTGGATTCCTTAAGGAGGTTGAGTCCGGCTGTATGCTCTGCGGCAATTTTTTTAATGTCTGACTCCACATCGTCCCGGAGCTTTGCCGTCTTTTCATTGAAGCCGGCATACCGTTCCTCGGCCAGTTCAAGTTCATTCCTGATGGAATTGAGCTTCAGCTCCACATTGTTGAGAACCTTTACTCCCAGCGCCTCCACGGCAGACTGGTTGCTTCTGTTCAGCTCCTCCAGAACCGAGATTCTTTCCCTTTTTACATTTTCCAGTTCTTCCCGGAGAGAGGTGACAATCCTTCCCTTTTCTTCCAGTATGGCAAGATTGGCATCTGCACTTTTTGTGGCATCGGCTACTGTATTTATGGCTTTACGGCAGGCTTCGACCTCCCCGTGCCGTCGTCTGAAATCATCGTATACACCCTGGAGTGTCTTTTCCTCCGCTTCCAGCATGCTGAGGAGATCGGAAATTTTCTGTTCTGTTTCCTCTACTTTTTTATCAAGCTTACGGAAAGCACCTTCAGCCCGCTTAGAGAAGTTTTTTACAGTATTGAGAGATCTATCGGAGGCTCTGAAAAACAGGCTGACAACCACAACCAAAAAGATAGTTATGCCGATGTTGATCCAGAAACCTGCATTACCTATCATTTCCAAGTACATATCTCCGTAAAACTTCGTAATCCGAAAAGGTCAGATCTGCAATGCTGCCTGGCACTTCCTTTCGGGAAAAATGAGCTGCCAGCATTCCGGCACCCTTTGCCCCTATTATATCATATTTATAATTATTTCCAACATAAATTATTTCTTCAGGTGAAATACCAAGCTGCTCCGACATCATAAGGAAGGGCGCGCTGTCAGGCTTGAGACTTCCTACCTCGTCGGCAGAGAGGGCCGAATCCCAGAAACGGTCCAGACCCAGATATGAAAGCTTGTTTCTGATAGGGAAATCCGAAATGACACCCAGCTTCAGCCCTGCACTGCGGAATTCCTCCAGAACGGGACTCACCTCCGGAAATGGTTTTACATCACGGAACATGGACATGTATTTTCCGTAGATAAGCTCCTCAAGAAGATACTCTGCCTTTTCAGCCGGAATCCTGAGATATCCTGCTGCCAGGGAAACCTGTGCCAGATGAAGATCCTCCACGCCGCCTATCTGCCTTACATCCCGGCGAAGCTGATTGAAGGCCAGGCTGATGAGGGGATGGGAAAGAAAAAAACGGACAGAACGGGAAATCATACAGCTATTCGGATAAAGTGTCCCGTCAACATCAAAAACCACTGCCTTAATTATTCTTTCTTTTTCCATATTATATATTTATAACAAAAGCCGACTACTTGCAAGCGAAAAAAAAGGCTTCCTTTTCAGGAAGCCTTCCGCAATCAATAAGATAACTTATTTTGCAAGAGAAAGGAGAATACCGGCAGCAACTGCTGATCCGATTACACCCGCTACGTTTGGTCCCATAGCGTTCATAAGGAGGAAGTTGCTAGGATCGGCTTTCTGACCCTCTTTCTGTACAACTCTGGCTGCCATAGGTACGGCAGATACACCGGCTGCACCGATCATAGGGTTTACCCTGCCCTTTGTGATAATCTTAAGAAGCTGTCCGAAGAGTACACCACCTGCAGTTCCCATACAGAATGCAACAAGACCCATACAGATGATCATGATTGTCTGGATAGTGAGGAAGTGCTCTGCTGACATCTTTGAACCTACCGCGAGACCCAGGAAGATTGTTACGATGTTCATGAGTTCGTTTCCGGCTGTCTTTGTAAGTCTTTCTGTAACACCGCATTCCTTGAAGAGGTTACCGAGCATGAGCATACCGAGGAGGGCAGCTGAATCCGGAACCAGGAGAGATGCTACGATACATACGATGATAGGGAAAAGGATCTTAGTTGTCTTTGATGCTTCCTTAACTTCTGACATTCTTATCTTTCTGTCCTTCTCGGATGTAAGAGCTCTGATGATAGGAGGCTGGATAAACGGTACGAGAGCCATGTAAGAGTAGGCTGCTACCGCAATAGGTCCCAGCAGATGAGGTGCCAGCTTTGATGTTACGAAGATAGCTGTAGGTCCGTCCGCACCACCGATAATACCGATGGAAGCAGCTTCGCAGAATGTGAATCCGAGAGCCTTTGCACCGATAAGTGTAGCGAAGATACCGAGCTGAGCCGCAGCACCGAGAAGGAATGTAATAGGGTTTGCAAGGAGCGGACCGAAGTCTGTCATCGCACCGATTCCCAGGAAGATGATTGGTGGGAAAAGACCCTTTTCTACACCGAAGTAGAAATACTTGAGAAGTCCTCCCTCATCCATAAGTCCTGTGATAGGAAGGTTTACAAGAATACAACCGAATCCGATCGGAACCAGGAGGAGTGGTTCAAACCCACGTACAATACCGAGATAAAGGAGGATACATCCGATACCTATCATCACGATATACTGCCATGTGAGGTTTGTAAAACCTGTACTGGAGAAGATGGACTGAATTAAATCTAAAATTTCCATGCTTTACCCCTTATGCCAATTTAACGATGGCCTGGCCTTTCTGTACGCTTGCTCCCGCTGCAAGACAAACTTCAGCAACTGTTCCGTCACATGGAGCGAATACTTCCATGTCCATTTTCATTGCTTCCATGATAACTACAACCTGTCCGTTCTTAACTGCATCGCCCGGTTTAACCTTTACGTCTTTTACTGTTCCAGGCATTGGAGCTGCTACGTCCTTAGCGCCGGCTGCTGCTACAGGTGCAGGAGCTGCTGCTACAGGTGCTGCTGCAGGTGCTGCAACAGGTGCTCTTCTTGGTGCTGCCTTCTTGGCGCCTCCGAGAATCTTTACGCTGTATGTCTTACCATCTTTTGTAAGTGTGAGGTTGTCTCCGTCTCTTTCAACGTCAACTTTGTATTTGTTTCCCTCAAATTCGAAATTAATTTCTTTTTTCATCTGTTAACTCCAGAAAATCTTTTTGTTACCCTTGGCGCAGAAGCCCAGGAGTCGTATTTCAAGTTCTCACTTGGTGTCCATGCAAGAGCTGATACCGGCTCTTCATCCTCTTCAATGTATGCGGCAACTGCTGCAATGATCCAGTCATTGTTCTCAGCTGCACTTTCTGCTGCTGGAGCAGCTGCTGCAGCTGCAGGAGCCGGAGCTGCTGCAGGAGCTTTCTTTGCGTTGTCGATCTTTCCGAGAATAACCATAACAACTGCAAGGAATGCAAGGAAGAAGAAAACGAGTGGTACACCGATAAGTGTAGATACTAATACATAACTCATTGTGTCGATATTCATATCTCACCCCAACATCAGAGAGGAATGTTACCATGCTTTTTAGCCGGTCTGTCTTCTCTTTTTGTAATGTGCATTTCAACAGATCTGATAAGCTCTGTTCTTGCGTATTTAGGATCGATAACATCGTCAACATATCCGTAACCAGCAGCTACGAATGGGTTCATAACTTCTGCTTCGAATTCAGCGATCTTTTCAGCTCTCTTTGCAGCAGGATCTTCAGCAGCCTTGATGTCCTTTCTGAAGATGATGTTTGCAGCACCGGCAGCTCCCATTACAGCAATCTGTGATGTAGGGAATGCGATGGTTCTGTCATATCCGAGCTGTTTTGCTGACATTGCGATGAATGCTCCGCCGTATGACTTTCTTACGATGAGAGCTACCTTTGGAACTGTTGCTTCTGCAATAGCGTAAAGGATCTTTGCACCGTGTCTGATGATTCCGCCGTGTTCCTGTTCAACGCCTGGGAGGAAGCCCGGTACGTCTACGAGTGAAATGATAGGAATGTTGAATGCATCACAGAATCTGATGAATCTTGCACCCTTGTCGGATGAATTGATGTCAAGTGAAGCTGCGAAGAATTTAGGGTTGTTGGCGAAAATACCAACTGTTCTACCGTTGAGCTTTGCGAAACCTACAACTACGTTCTTTGCGAAATCAGCCTGTACTTCGAGGAAGCTGTCTGTATCGAAGATTGAGTAGATGAATTCCTTCATGTCATAGCCCTGGTTGATGTTGTCAGGGAGAATATCCATAAGTTCAGGAGTTTCTCTGTCAACAGGGTCTGTGCAAGGTGCAACAGGAGCTGGCTCCATATTGTTTGCAGGGAGATAGCTGAGAAGCTTTCTTACACCTTCGATACAAGCCTCTTCTGTAGGGTATCTGAAGTGTGCAACACCGCTTGTTCCGCAGTGAGCCTGAGCACCGCCGAGAGCTTCCTGTGAGATGTCCTCACCTGTTACCGCTCTGATAACTTCAGGTCCTGTGATATACATGTTACTGATACCGTCAACCATGAAGATGAAGTCTGTGATTGCAGGGGAATATACAGCACCGCCTGCGCAAGGTCCGAGAATTACGGAAATCTGAGGAATAACACCGGAAGAAATTGTATTGTTTCTGAAAAGTTTTCCGTATCCGCCGAGTGCAAGGATACCTTCCTGGATTCTAGCTCCGCCGGAATCGTTAACCTGGATAAAAGGTGTTCCGTTCTTGAGTGCAAGTGCCTGAGCATTTGCAATTCTTTCTGCGTGCATCTCACCGAGTGATCCGCCGAGTACTGTAAAGTCCTGTGAAGAAACAAAAACCTGTTTTCCGTCTACCTTACCGCAACCTGTAACAACACCGTCTCCCAAGAATTTCTGTTTGTCGAGTCCGAACTTGTCAGCACGTCCTGTCATGTAAGTTCCGTCTTCAATGAAAGATCCCTCGTCAAACATGAGATTGATTCTTTCTCTTGCTGTGAGCTTTCCTTTTTCGTGCTGTGCAGCTATTCTGGCTTCTCCGCCACCTGCAAGCATCTTGGAGCGCATTTCCTTAAATTTCTGTAACGCTTCTTTGTTACCCAACTTAATCCTCCTGTCGGTTTTTTATATAAAACTATAAAAAAATACTTTTTTGCTAAAAGTATAAATTAGTTTTTTATACCATATTTGGTTCTTTTAAACTACAAACAAGACTGAATTAAACAGTCGATTATTCATAATTTTTCTCATTGCCTTCATAACCGTCAGTTATTCTTTTTGAAATTTTCAATAAGTTTCCGACTGATACTTCCGAAGGGCGGAATTTCAGGGAGCTCGTCCGCACCGAACCAGCCTGCCTTGTCCAGCTCTTCCCCGTCGGGAATCACCTCTCCGGACTCGTACTCGGCAGTAAATCCCAGCATCATGGAATTGGGAAACGGCCAGCTCTGGCTTCCGAAATACCTGATATTCTTAACAGTGATGCCAACCTCCTCCATAAGCTCCCGGCGGATGGTGTCCTCCGCACTTTCCCCGCTTTCAACGAAGCCTGCCAGGACACTGTACCTTTCCGGTACATGGTTGTATCTCACATTATGGGCCAGCAGCAGCTTGTCTCCCTTGGTCACGGCCACTATAACTGCCGGAGAGATAACCGGATAATCGGTTCTTCCGCAGCCTGTGCATACCTTTGCCCTTTCCTTTACGGAATTGACTGCGGGGCTGCCGCATGCCGGGCAGAATTTCCAGCTTTCGTTCCAACGGCAGATATGGAGCGCCCGGCATACCAGGGCAAACCACTCCTCCCCTATGGTACAGAAAAGATCCCTGGGGGATGCATAGTTGAAGCTGGCAACGCCGCAGCAGTTGTAGCACAGCTCCTCTGTTTC
Source organism: Spirochaetia bacterium (assembly GCA_045606105.1). Taxonomy (GTDB): domain Bacteria; phylum Spirochaetota; class Spirochaetia; order CADAEX01; family CADAEX01; genus CADAEX01. The sequence continues at coordinate 55,172 of JAZURI010000011.1, forward strand.
AAAGACCTGGGCGGCAAAGACATTCTTACCGTCAAGCTTTCCTATGTAAACCGGCTCCGTGGTTTTCAGTCCCAGCTCGGAGGGAGCCAGGAGTACCGGAAATGTTATGTCATTTCCCTTGCCGAAGTAAAGGATAGTATCCTTCTTGAAAAGAAACCAGTAACCCCTTTCGGATTGATTGCTGCAGTGCAGTCCCGGTTCAAAGTTCATATTTCCCCCTGTTTGTCTATCTTCACGAAATTCCGCTCGTCATCAAGGAACGGAACCTCTGCCCTGATTATCGATGCCGATTTCCTGATATCCTCAGGCAGCATGGCTGTTTCCCTTTCCGCCTCCGCCCTTTTTCCCTTGAAGGCAAAAAGGGATCCTCCCGGAGAGGCCAGATTATAAAGGGCCGGAAAGTATTCATGGAATTTTCCCAGAGCCCTGAAAAAGACTATGTCATACCGATCCCTGACCAGTGCGGCATCCATGTTCAGGACCTCCACATTGGGTGCATTTATCATGACGGCGGTATTGGCAAGAAAATCGCTTTTACGCCCTGAACGCTCAATGAGGGCAAACTTCCTGTCAGGAAAGGCAATGGCCATTATCATCCCGGGAAAGCCGCCGCCGCTTCCCACATCACAGGCTGTCGAGAAATTCATCCTGCGTATATGGGGGACAGCCGAAAAGGAATCGAGAAAATGCTTTACCGTAAGCTCATCACCGGAGGCATTGACCAGACCGTACTTGCCGTTCCAGAGCTCCAGCTCCTGTCTGTAGAGCATGACCTGTCTCTTCTGTCTTTCATCCAGCTCTATTCCCAGCCTTTCAAGGCCTTCATTCAGCAGTGTTTCCATTATTCTTCCCCAGATGTATCATAAGCACGGCTATGTCAGAGGTCCTGACACCTGAAATCCTGGAGGCCTGTCCCAGTGTTGCCGGAAGTACCTGCCTGAACTTAAGCCTGGATTCCGCAGAAAGGCTCTCCACCGAATCGTAGTCGAAACCGGCAGGAATAACCATCTTTTCCATACGCTCCATCCTGCTGTTCTGCCTTTCCTGCTTGGCAATGTAGCCGTCATACTTTATATCCAGCTCTATCTGGTCCAGCCAGGCCGGATTCACCCCTTCACGGATGGAAGGATCAAGCTCCAGAAGCGTATTGAGTGCCACCTCAGGATCCCTGATTATCTGTTCAAAGCTCTTGCCTGTATGACGGCGGAGAACCCGGTCACCGGCCAGCCTTTCGCTGCGGTCCAGCTCCTTTCCCCCCAGTCTCCGTTTTGCAAGAAGCTCCTTGATTTCGTCAATCTTTGATTTTTTCTCCAGGAACATGTCGTGGATGACCTCAGGTACAAGCCCTGCCCTGTAACCCTTTTCCAGAAGACGCAGATCTGCGGTATCGTGCCTGAGAGAAAGACGGTGCTCGGCCCTGGAGGTGAACATCCTGTAGGGCTCCTTGGTTCCCATGGTTACCAGATCGTCGATAAGGACACCGATATAGGCCTCTGTTCTCGTAAGGACGAGAGGCTCCTTTCCCTGAAGATACATGGCTGCGTTTATACCTGCCATGAGCCCCTGGCATCCGGCCTCCTCATAGCCTGAGGTACCGTTTGTCTGACCGGCCATGAAAAGCCCCTTCAGCCTTTTGGTCATAAGGGAAGGATAAAGCTGCATAGGGTCAAGATAATCGTACTCAACCGCATAGCCCGGTCTCATTATTTCCACATGCTCCAGTCCCGCCAGGGTATGGAGAAAACGGCTCTGTACCTCCTCCGGCAGGGAGGATGAAATTCCGTTCAGGTACATCTCCTCCGATTCAAGCCCTTCCGGCTCCACGAAGATCTGATGCCTTGTCCTGTCGGGAAACCTCTTCACCTTGTCCTCTATGGAAGGACAGTAACGGGGACCGGCTCCGGTTATCATTCCTGAAAAAAGAGGAGACTGATGGAAATTGTCCCTGATTATCTTATGGGTCTCCTCGTTGGTATATGTTATCCAGCAGGGAAGCTTTGGACGGGAAACCTTTTCTCCGAAAAAGGAGAACTGCAGCATCTCCTCATCGCCGTCCTGCCTTTCCATCTTTCCGTAATCCAGGGAATCTCTCCTGACCCTGGCCGGAGTACCGGTCTTCAGACGCCCCACCTGAAAACCAAGTCTTCTGAGACTGACTCCCAGACCCTCGGCGGCAGGCTCTCCCAGACGGCCCGAAATCTTGGAATATTTTCCGATGAAGATACGCCCCTCCATGAAGGTTCCTGTGGTAAGCACCACGGCACGGGCAGTGAAACGCATGTTTCTTTCGGTTATGACCCCCTCTACGGACCGGCCGTCGGAGGAAATGATGAAATCTGTTACGGTATCCTGGAACAGATGGAGATTCTTCTGCATTTCAAGGGTATGCTTAGCAAGGGCACTGTAGGCAAACTTGTCGGCCTGGGCCCTGGGTGCCTGTACCGCCGGTCCCCTGCTCCGGTTGAGGATCCTGAACTGGATCATTGTCCTGTCTATGAGATGGGCCATTTCGCCCCCCAGGGCATCAATCTCCCTTACGATGTTTCCCTTGGAAAGGCCACCCACCGCAGGATTGCAGGACAGCTTACCGATGGTATCGATATTCTGTGTTATGAAAAGAGTGTTGAAATCAAGTCTTGCGAGAGCCAGTCCTGCCTCTATTCCGGCATGCCCTCCTCCGATTACTATTGCATCAAAATCCATTTTATTTTCCTACGCAGAAATGAGAAAACATGTTTTCAAGAATGTCGGCGGTGGTTATTTCTCCCGTAATCTCACCCAAGGCCGAAACAGCCTCACCGAGATCCACGGCTATTGCATCCACAGGCATTCCCGCAGCCCTGCCCAGCCTGACCTGTCCCAGCGCCTCCAGAGCCCTTTCCAGAAGTTCCTTCTGCCGCTGTGAATTTATAACAGCCTCACCGGTATTCAGGCTCTGTCCCCTTGAGGCTCTTCTGGTTATCTCTTTTTCCAGGATACCGAAGCCGGCGGCGGTAAATGCACTTACCGGGACAAAGCCCTCCGGCGGCTCCAGTCCTGATAAATCGGTCTTGTTCCAGACCGGAATACAGTCATGGTTCCTTATGAAATCCAGATCCTCTTCATCTGCCCCTGCGGTACTGTCCACAAGGTACAGGATAATGTCGGAATTCTCGATGATCATTCCGCTGCGGCGGATACCCTCCGCCTCCACCGGGTCATCGGAAATCCTCAGTCCGGCAGTATCTATGAGAACTGCGGGAATACCGCATACCTCCGCCGGCGCCTCTATATAGTCCCTGGTTGTTCCCCGGTAATCTGAAACAATGGAGCGGTCCTCCTTGAGGAACAGGTTGAAAAGGGCTGACTTGCCGGCATTGGTCTTTCCGGCCAGGGCAATCCTTATCCCCTCCCTGTAAAGCTTTCCCACGCTGTAGGTGGCAAGAAGGCTGCTGAGAATACCATAGGCCTCATCCAGCTTCTCCTCATCAAATTCCGCCGAAGGGTCTGCTTCGTCCTCCGCATAGTCCAGCTGTATTGAAAGTGCGGCCATGATATCGGCCAGAAGATGCTTTGCCCGGTCAACGGCATTGAAAACCGTTCCTGAAAGGCGGCTGAGAGCCAATGCCTGGGCCTGCCTGCTCCCTGCGGTTATGATTTCATGGACAGCCTCTGCCCTGGTAAGGTCCATCTTTCCGTTGAGAAAGCTTCTCAGCGTGAATTCCCCCGGCTGCGCACTGCGGAAGCCGTTTTTTCTGAGAAGCTCAAGTACAGCCCTGATTCCCGGAAGACTTCCGTGACAGAAAATTTCTGCCATATCCTCTCCCGTATAGCTTTTCGGAGCCCTGTAGATACCCAGGACAACCTCGTCAACCGGATTATCCCCGTCCATGAGCTTTCCGTAAACCATGGAATACCCGTCCAGCTCCGACGGCTTCCTGCTGCCTTTGAAAATTCCGGAAATTCTCTCAAGAGCCCCTTTGCCCGATGTACGGATTACTGCAAGAGCGCTTTCACCCCACGGAGTGGAAAGGGCGGCAATGAGATCTTCTGTATCATAACCCTGAATCATAATATAAAATCATATCTTAAAAATAATTCTTGGACAATAGTCAGCCCATGTCAAGGAACAATTTCCTCCCAGATGGAATCCATGCCGGAAGAGGTGGGAACATCCCTGGTTATTTCGAAGGGAATACGGTTTTCCCTAACTGCCTGACGGAGAAAGATATTCAGCGCCGTAGTCATGTTCATTCCCAGGTCACTGAAAAGTGCCTCGGCCTGTTTTTTGAGGAATGTATCGGTCTTGAAGTTTATATTTGTTGTCATCTTATATACTGTGTAAAACTTTATATGCATATTGTCAACATCATTTAAAATAATATAACTTTTTTCTTCTATTGAATTGTGAATTATGCTATATTGGATATATGGGTCGTTTTATTTCGGTTGCAACAGTTGGTAAGGATGATGAAGGAAGACGCTGTGACAAGATTTTCAGGCTGATTTTTCCGGAAATGCAGTTAAGCGGCATCTACAAGGAAATCAGGAACGGAAACATCAGGGTCAACGGAAGGAAGGTAAAGCAGGAGGATCATCTCCGGGAGGGGGATGTGATAGAAGCCACACGCTTTCTTGCCTCCTTTGTCAGTTCTGCACCCAAAACACCCAAAGTGCCGGCCCTCAACAAGGAAAATTTCAGGAAAAGGGTTGTTTTCGAGAACGATGCCCTGGTTGTCATAAACAAGAAAAAGGGAGAGCTGGTCCATCAGGCCGGTAAAAACAGGAACTTCTCCACACTGGACATGCTGGTAAGGCAGTATCTCGATTTCGATGAGGGAAGCTCCCTCTCCTTTGCACCGGGACCTCTTCACCGCCTGGACAGGAATACCTCAGGAATCATAGCCTTCGGGAAGAGTGCCGAGGGGGCAAGGAAATTCTCGCTTCTGCTGCAGGGACGGGAGGTAAAGAAATGCTATATCGCCCTTATGGAGGGAAATCTGAAGCAGGAGGTGCTCTGGAGAGACAGGATTGCCAGGCAGGAGGAGAAGAACATATCCCTGGTCTTTCCCATAAGTCACGAAACAGGGGATGAAGCTGTAACCACCGCAATTCCGGTTCTCAGGTCGGGAGGCAGAACCCTGACCATGGTGGAGATCGGTACGGGAAGAACCCATCAGATAAGGGCACAGTCCTCATACCACGGATTTCCCCTTACGGGCGATGTAAAATACAACGGCGGTAAAAATCCTGCCGGATACTATCTCCATTCTGCGGGAATAGCGGCAGAGAGCAATATTTTTACGGCATCACCCGATTCATCCTTCATCAATGAGACTGCAGAGCTTATGAAAACATCTCCCCAAACCATAAAAAAAGCAATAAATCACATTTTAGCTTTATTTGCCGAAAAATATACCGTATAATATAAATATGAAGTTACCATTCTTTATCAGAAAAATGTTCGGAATCAAGGTTTATGCACTGGTGGGCAGAAGCGGCACCGGTAAAAGCTTCCGCGCCCGTCTGGTGGCGGAAAAAAACGGTATCGAGCTTATCATCGATGACGGACTCCTTATAAAGAATGACAGCATCATTGCAGGAAAATCGGCCAAGAGCGAAAAGATTTACCTTACAGCCATCAAGACCGCCCTCTTCGATTCGGTGGAGCACAGGACCGAGGTAAGGGACAAGCTTCAGAAGGAGCAGTTCAACAAGATTCTTCTGCTAGGAACCTCCGAAGCCATGGTACAGAAAATCGCCAAGAGGCTTCATCTTCCCAAGCCTTTCAAGATTATAAAAATAGAAGATATAGTAACCCAGGAAGAGATTGAAATGGCTCTTAAGGAAAGGGCATCGGGAAAGCATGTTATTCCTATCCCTACCGTGGAGGTGGAAAAGGATTACGGGGATATCATTTCAGGCTATATCAACGAAACCATACAGAAGGGAATATTCCTTTTCAAGCAGCACAAGAATATCGAAAAGACCGTGGTTCAGCCAAGCTTTGCCCAGAGTTCCAAAGGCAAGGTGACCATTGCCAAGGCTGCCCTCGTCCAGATGATCATCCATTGTGCCGACGAGTTCGATTCTTCCATAGAAATAAAGAAGATAAAGATAGGGGTGGACAGCTCAGGCTCCTACAAGATCAAGCTCTTCATCAAGGCCTCCTACAAGACCCAGCTTTCGGGAAAATACCACAATTTCCAGCAGTATCTGACCCAGAGCCTGTTCAGGTATACCGGAATAACAATCAAGGAAATGAATATAGAAATTGACTCAATGAAGGATTAAGCTCAGGCTTCCTTTACTGTCTCATTCTTTGGCTTAGGCTGACTGCGTCTGGCCTTCAGCTTGAATCCGTTCTTGGACATGATTGTCCTCACCGCATCTATGAGTGCCGCATTAGGTGGAATCATAGGTCTGAGGAAATGCTTGAGGGAATCGATAACCTCTGCAAAAGGCATGTTTGCCACATTGTCATAGAAGGTCACTGTTTCCAGGTAGTCGGTAATGAGAGGTTCCACCAGGCTGCCGGTTCTGGCCAGATCCAGCTTTCCGTTCTTCTTGTCATTGTCAAAGCTCTCCAGTGTCTGGTAAAAAAGGCTGTTTTTCTGGATTTCGTATACACCCGGCAGGATATACCTGAGAATGTTCAGCTTTGCAAGACGGCGGAATACCTGGGTTGTGTTCTCCATCTTCATTATCTTGAAAATCTCCTCAGTAAGTCTGGAGGATGAGACATAGAGAATCCTGGAGGAATACCTTATCATGCTCAGCTTAAGGAGAAGTGGAATATCACCTCCGATCATCACGGAATACTTGACTGCACGGATAAGCCTTACCGGATCCTCCATGAATATGGTACGGAGAGGAATAACCGGTCTTACAATCCTTTTCCTTACATCCTTGTAGCCGCCGATGAAATCAATGATGGTTTCGGAATGGGTATCATAGTAAAGGGCATTGATGGAAAAATCCCTGCGCCACACATCCTCCTTCATGGTTCCGAAGCAGTTATTGTCCCCTGCCACGGGAGCATTGGCCCTAAAGGTGGAAATCTCGTAGATATCCTTTCCCATTATTACATGAACCAGGAGAAATCTTCTTCCGATAATCCTGGCATTCCTGAAAAGCTTCTTTATCTGCTTTGGGTACGCATCGGTTACAATATCAAAATCCTTAGGCTTGTGTCCTGTAAGAAGATCCCTGACAGCACCGCCCACAATATAGGCCTCGTAGCCTGCATTCCTGAGCTTGTCACAGATGAAAAGGGCATTGCGGTCTATTATTTCCCTGCCTATGCCGTGATCGTTCTTGTCGTAATATTCTGCAAGACGGACTGCTTTTCCCCTTGCGTTCTTGTAGTAGCGTACCTTCACAGGGTGCATTATTTCATATTTTATACATTTGGTAAAGTTAGCCCAAAATTTCTTTTCCATATTGTTATAAAAAGAAAATGGGTATATGTTTTTCCTGTAGGTAAAACAATGAATCCCGAAAACATAAGAAATATTGCAATAATAGCCCATGTAGACCATGGAAAGACCACCCTTGTGGATGCCATGTTCAGGCAGAGCGGAATGGTTGCCGGCATGGATAAGATGGGCGACAGGATAATGGACAGCGGAGAGATCGAGCGGGAGAGAGGTATCACCATCTCGGCAAAGAACTGCGAGGTCGTATGGAAGGATACAAAGATAAACATTCTCGACACACCGGGACATGCAGATTTCGGCGGCGAGGTTGAAAGAGCCCTTTCCATGGTGGACGGAGTGGTACTGCTGGTGGATGCGGCGGAAGGTCCCCTTCCCCAGACAAGATTTGTCCTGCAGAAGGCCCTGTCACTGGGACTCAGACTTATCATACTGGTAAACAAGATAGACAGGGAGGATGCCCGCCCCGAAGAGGTATACAACGAGGTACTGGAGCTGCTTCTGGAGCTGGAGGCAGATGATTCCTACCTGGATTCTCCGGTTCTCTATGCCAACGGAAGAAGAGGTATTGCAAAAAGAAGCCTTGAGGATGAATCGGACAACCTGGCTCCTCTCATGGATACTGTGGTGGAGCATATTCCGGCCCCGGAATGCAGCCCTGAGGAGCCTTTCAGTATGGTGGTGGCAGATCTTGATTATTCCGATTATCTGGGCCGCATGGCTATCGGCAAGATCAAGGGAGGCCGCGTTTCCCTCAACGACAGGCTGGTAAGCATCGGTGCCGGAAATGCGGTAAAGCCCATAAAGGTATCCCAGCTGCAGGTCTACAAGGGAACATCCCTGGAGCCGGCAGATTCGGTTTCGGCCGGAGATATTGTCATCATGGCAGGTGTCAGCGACATCTTTATCGGAGATACCATCTGCAGCGCCGCCGAACCGAAGGCATTGCCGAGGATAGAAATAGATGAGCCTACTGTTTCCATGAGATTTCTTCCTAACTCCTCTCCCCTTTCGGGCAGGGAAGGAAAAATCGTACAGGGAAGCAAGATTCTAGAAAGACTCAGAAAAGAGGGGCTGCGTAATGTTGCCCTCCAGATAGAGGAGGCCACCGATAACGAAGGGGGCTATATAGTAAAGGGAAGAGGCGAATTCCAGATGGCCATCCTTATCGAGACCATGAGGAGGGAGGGCTTTGAATTCTGTGTGGGCAGACCTAAGGTAATCTTCAGGACCGACAGCAACGGAAAAAAGCTGGAGCCGATGGAAAGGGTCACAATCAGCGTCAGCAAGGATTATGCCGGAGTGGTTTCCGAAACCCTGATGCAGAGAAAGGGAATAATAGAAAACTATTCATCAGCCCAGGGGGATCATGTAATCATGGAATTTGCCATTCCGTCCAGATCTCTTATCGGATACAGGGACAAGTTCCTTACAGATACAAAGGGAACAGGAATAATGAACTCCTATTTCACAGGCTACGGAGAATACAAGGGTGACTTTGCCTCAAGACTGACAGGCTCATTGGTAGCAGACAGAAGCGGAGAGGCAGTGGCTTACGGAATCTTCAACCTGGAGCCGAGAGGAAAGATGTTCATTGTACCGGGAGATCCGGTTTACGAAGGAATGATCGTAGGAGAACACAACAGGGAATATGACCTTTACCTGAACCCGACAAAAACCAAGCAGCTTTCAAACATGAGAGCCTCAGGAAAGGACACCAACGTTATCCTTACACCGGTGCTTCCCATGACACCGGAAAGAGCCCTGAACCTGATCCGGGATGACGAGCTGGTGGAAATAACTCCCCTTTCGGTACGACTCAGAAAAAAGATCCTGAGCCGTCTTGAAAGAAAAAAGACTGAACGCTTCGAGGATTAACCCTTTTTAACAGACCTGTATTTCCTGAGCCTGAGAGCATTGGTCACCACCGACAGGGATGATAACGACATGGCTGCGGCTGCCAGCATAGGATTGAGAAGGATTCCTGTAAAGGGATACAGGATACCGGCAGCAATGGGAAGCCCCAGCACATTGTAGCCGAATGCCCAGATAAGGTTCTGCTTGATATTGCCCATGACATGGCGGCTCAGGTTAACAGCCTCGCTTACTCCTCTGATATCGTCACTTACAAGAACTATGTGGGCCAGATCCTTGGTACAGTCGGCCCCGGCACCCACAGCAATGCTGACATCAGCTTCAGCCATGGCTACCGCATCGTTTATACCGTCTCCTGCCATTGCAATGACAGAATTGTCCTTTTTCCATTTTTTCAGTCTGGAAGCCTTGTCCTCAGGCAGCATTGAGGCATGGAATTCCTCTATACCCACCTGCTCTGAAACAACGGCTGCACTTTTCCTGTTGTCCCCTGTAAGAAGAACCGGCTTGATTCCGTGCTCCTTCAGCCATTCCACAGCTTCACGGCTTTCAGGCTTGACCACATCGGAAAGAGCTATTATTCCGGCAAATCTTGAATCCACAGCCACATAGATAAGGGTCTTGCCCTGGTTATAGAGCGCCTCTTCTCCCTTGAAGCTGATTTTTACCTTGTTTTCCTCCAGGAAGCCCCGGTTTCCTACCAGAAGACTTTTTTCTCCGGCATTACATCTGATTCCCTTACCGGTAACCGAATTGAAATGGGATACCTGATACGGAGTTATATTCTTTTCCGAGGCATGGTTCACCACTGCACTTCCCAGGGGATGCTCCGAGTCCTTTTCCGCCCCTGCAGCCAGGGCCAGAAACTCGTTTTTATCCATTCCGTCGGTTATGATATCGGTAACAAAAGGCTTTCCCTTTGTCAGGGTACCGGTCTTGTCAAAGGCAACAGTTCTGACAGATGACAGGGTTTCGAATACTGCGGCATTCTTGAAAAGGAGTCCCAGCTCGGAGCCGCGGCCTATTCCTGTAATTACAGCCACCGGAGTAGCCAGACCGAGAGAGCATGGGCAGGCCATTACCAGAACCGAAACAAAAATCCTTACTACAAAATCTATTTCTTTTCCGACAAAGAACCATATTCCGGCTGCAACCAGGGCAAAGGCCATAACAGCAACGGTAAACCAGCCCGATACCTTGTCGGCCAGACGGGCAATTTCAGGCTTGGAGCTCTGGGCCTTTTCCACCATGGAAATGATACCGGCCAGAACTGTGTCCCGCCCTACCTTTTCGGCACGGAAACGGAAACTTCCATTAAGGTTTATGGTTCCTCCGATAACCTTTTCACCCGGCTTTTTCTCCACCGGCATGCTTTCTCCGGTAAGAAGAGCCTCGTCCACATGGGAGAAGCCCTCGGTTACCACACCGTCAACAGCGATTCTGTTTCCCGGCTTCACAACCACTATATCTCCGGGAAAAATATCGTAGGAAAAAACCTCGGTTTCAACACTTCCCCTGAGAACCGTAACCTTGTCGGGAATAAGGTCGGTAAGCTTCCGGAGTGCATCACCGGTTCTGGCTACCGAAACGCTTTCAAGATACTTTCCGAACATCACCAGGGTAATGATTACCGCCACACTGTCGAAATAACCGTAGAAAAAGGAGGCCGTGGTACTGACAGCCACAAGACTGTCCATATTAGGTGAAAAGCGGAGAAGATTTCTGTAGCCTTTGATATAGAAGCTCCTCCCGATAATCATTACGGGAACAGCTAAAAGAAACGAAAAGATTTTTACCATATTTCCGGGAAGATCCAGAAACATGGAACTCATTGAAAGAAGGAAAAGGGGAACCGTAAAAAGAAAAACTGAAACAAGCCTTGTTTTAGCCTGCTTCAGTTCTTTTTTTTTTCACCCTCTATATCTTCGACAACAGTAAAGCCTGCTGCCTCAATAGTTTCGCGGAACTTGTCCACAGAAACTTTTTTTTCATTATATTCTATTTCTGCCTTTGCAGCTGCAAGATTAACCGAAACCGATATAACTCCATCAAGTTTACCAAGTACCCTTTCACAAGCCGAAGAACATCCGGCACAACGCATTCCTGCAATCTGCAATGTAGTTTTCATATCTTTAATTTAGCAGAAATACAAAAAAAAAGCAACATTCCGCAAGGAAATGTTGCCTTTTATCAATTTTAGAACAAATCAGCAGTTGAAGTAGGAGTCAAATTCTGCAGGATGCGGAATCTGATTGATCTTCATAACTTCTGCTCTCTTTGTCTTGATGAAGTTTTTAATAAGTTCTTCAGGGAATACTCCGCCTGCTGTCAGGTAGTCATGATCCTTCTCAAGAGCTGTAAGTGCATCTTCAAGGCGTGTAGGAAGCTGCTTGAGCTTTGCCTTCTGCTTCTCAGGGAGATTGTAAAGGTTGAAATCGAAAGGACCCCATCCGTTTGCCTTAGGATCGATCTTGTTCTTGATTCCGTCAAGACCTGCCATAAGGATTGCAGCATAAGCGAAATATGGGTTACATGTTGCATCAGGGTTTCTGATTTCGAAACGGCGCATCTTAGGTGTCTTTGCATAAGCAGGGATACGGATTACAGCTGAGCGGTTTGATGTGGCATAACCAACTGTTACAGGTGCCTCGAAGCCCGGTACAAGTCTCTTGAATGAGTTTGTGCTTGGGTTTGTGATGGCACAGAGTGAGTTGATGTGCTTGAGAAGACCGCCGATGAAGTAATGAGCTGTCTCGCTGAGATGTGAATATCCGTTGTCATCTGAGAAAACCGGTTCTCCGTCCTTGAGGAGGAGCATGTGGACATGCATACCGCTTCCTGCTTCGCCGAATACAGGCTTTGGCATGAAGGTTGCAGTCTTTCCGTATTTTGCAGCAACGTTGCGGATGATGTACTTGATGTTCATTGTAGCATCTGCCATCTTTGACATAGGTCCCAGCTTAGGCTCGATCTCGAACTGTCCGGAAGCACCAACTTCAGGATGATGATATTTTACCTCAACACCTGTCTTTTCGATTTCAAGACACATTTCGCTTCTTGCATCGTAGCTTGTATCGAGAGGCTTTGCAATGTGATAGGCCTTCTGGTGTCCGATTACGTTTCCGAGACCTTCTGTTGCTGTATTCCAAGGAGCCTGCTCTGAATCAACGGCTGCACTGATATTGTTATGGCTTACTTCCCAGGCTGCTTCGTCAAAAAGATAGAACTCGAATTCAGGAAGAATCATCATTGTGTCTGCAATACCTGTATCCTTCATGTACTGCTCTGCCGCACGTACGATGTTTCTTGGGTACTGTGCCAGAGGACGGTTGTTAGGATAGTCGATGATCATTGCGTTTCCTGTCATGGAAAGAGTAGGAATTTCGCAGAACGGGTCGATGAGTGCTGTGTCCGGGTCCGGAATGAAAACCATGTCTGATTTTTCAACAACCGCATAACCGTAGTTTGATGCATCAAATCCGATTCCTTCCTTGAGGATATCTTCATTGAAGTGGTTAGCAGGAATTGTTACATGGCGGTACTGACCGTTGATATCCACCATCTTAAAGTCTACCATTTTGATGTCATTGGCCTTGATAAGCTCAATAATATCTTTTGCTGTTTTTGCCATAATTTATCCTTAAAATAAAATTTCAGAATTTTTGTGATGCTATTTTATATTAATTATTATATCATTACAATAAATTTTCAGCTAAAAATTAAATTTCCGTCCTTTTCATCCACAAAAACATCGGTTCTGTTTCCATATTCCCCTGCCAGTATCCTTTTTGCCAGCTCATTCTGAACCATGCTCTGGATTGTCCTTTTAAGAGGTCTGGCACCGAAATCGGGCTGATATCCTTCCCTGACAAGGAGCTTCTTTGCATTTTCGCTGACTGTGAGGTTCAGCTTTCTTCCCCTGAGCCGCTGTGCCAGCTTCTCCAGTTCTATATCCACGATCTTCACTATCTGATCCTCTCCCAGCCTGTTGAACATGATGATTTCGTCAATCCTGTTGAGGAATTCGGGTCTGAAGGTGTGCCTGAGAAGATCATCGATCCTTCCTCTTGCATCCTCCGGGTTTTCCGCACCGAGAATAAAGTCGCTTCCCAGGTTGCTGGTCATGATGATGATGGTATTCCTGAAATCCACCACCCTTCCCTGACCGTCGGTAAGCCTTCCGTCATCCAGGAGCTGCAGCATAACGTTGAAGACATCGGGATGGGCCTTCTCTATCTCGTCAAAAAGGATAACGGAATAAGGTCTTCTCCTGACTGCCTCCGTAAGCTGGCCACCCTGGTCATAGCCCACATATCCCGGAGGGGCTCCGATAAGCCTGGATACCGAATGCTTCTCCATGTACTCGCTCATGTCGATACGGGTAAGGGAGTGCTCGTCGTTGAAAAGGAATTCGGCCAGCGCCTTGGCCAGCTCGGTCTTTCCCACGCCGGTAGGGCCCAGGAAAATAAAGGTTCCCAGAGGTCTTCCCTCCTCGGAAAGGCCGGCCTTGTTTCTCCTGATGGCATCCGAAACCACCTTGATAGCCTTGTCCTGTCCCACTACCCTTGCGGAAAGGGTGCTTTCCAGCCTGATGTATTTCTCTATTTCGGAAGCCATCATCCTGGTTACCGGGATTCCTGTCCAGGCCGAAACAACACGGGCTATATCCTCTTCGCCTACCTCCTCCTGAAGCATGCTGCTCTCGCCCTGGATCTTCTGGAGCTCAAGGCTTTTTTCATCACGCTCCCTGGTTACCTGAGGAATAAGACCGTGCTTGATTTCCGCCGCTTTGGTAAGGTTTCCCTCCCTTTCGAACCTGGCCTCCTCCGATTTAAGGTCCTCCAGCTTCTGTTTAAGGGCACGGAGCTCCTCGATGGCGCTCTTTTCGTTCTTCCACTGCAGCTTCATGGCACCCTGCTTTTCCTTCAGCTCGGCCAGCTCCTTGTCGATATTGGCCATCCGGGCCATGGAATCACCGTCGGTTTCCCTGGACAGGGCATGCTTCTCGATATCCAGCTGCAGGATCTTTCTCTCGATCTTGTCCAGCTCGGTAGGCTGGCTTTCAATCTCCATCTTCAGCTTGCTGGCCGCCTCGTCCATAAGGTCGATGGCCTTGTCGGGAAGGAACCTGGAGGTAATGTACCTGTCGGAAAGGACTGCAGAGGCAATGATGGCCTCATCCTTGATGCGGACACCGTGATGGAGCTCGTACCTGTCCTTCAGTCCCCTGAGGATAGCAATGGTATCCTCAACCGTAGGCTCCTTGGCATAGACTGTCTGGAAACGCCTTTCAAAGGCAGCATCCTTTTCGATATATTTCCTGTACTCATCCAGGGTGGTGGCACCGATACAGCGGAGTTCTCCTCTGGCCAGGGCCGGCTTCAGCAGGTTGCTGGCATCCATGGCCCCCTCTGCGGCACCGGCACCCATAAGGGTGTGAAGCTCGTCGATAAAGAGAATGATACCGCCGTTGCTGTCGGTAATCTCCTTCAGCACTGCCTTGAGACGCTCCTCAAATTCTCCCCTGAACTTGGCACCTGCCACAAGAGCCCCCATATCAAGGGCCAGAAGCTGCTTGTTGCGCAGGGATTCGGGAACATCCCCTGCCACTATACGCCTGGCAAGTCCCTCAACCACAGCAGTCTTTCCTACACCGGGCTCTCCGATAAGGACCGGATTGTTCTTGGTTCTTCTGGAAAGAACCTGCATGATACGCCTGATCTCCTCATCACGGCCGATAACCGGGTCCAGCTTGTCCCGTCTTGCCAGCTCGGTAAGGTCGCGGCAGTATTTTTCCAGGCTCCGGAACTTGTTTTCGGGATCCTGGTCGGTAACCCGCTGGTTGCCCCTTATGGACTGAAGAGCCCTGAGAATGGTGTCACGGTTTATTCCGTTTTCCGAAAGAAGCCTTCCGCAGCCGGTATCTGACATGGCAACAGCCATGAAAATATGCTCGGTGCTGATATATTCATCCTTCAGCTTGTCGGCCTCACGACCGGCCTCGGTAATGATACCGTAGGCACTGCTGCTGAAGCCCACCATGGCATTTCCGCCATAAGCACGGGCCATTTTCGAAAGCATCTGTTCTGTTTCCGAAACCAGAAGATTCCGGTCAGCCCCCAGCTTGTCCACCAGAGGAGGAACTATTCCCTCCTGCTGTGTAAGAAGAGCAAGGAGAAGGTGCTCCGGCTCCAGGGCCGGGTGATTGTATTTTTCCGCAAGCTGCTGTGCAGCTCCGATTGCATCCTGTGTCTTTAAAGTAAATTTGTTCTGATTCATACCTATAAATTACAAACGAAAAAGAGTAATCGTCAACAGTCAAAAGAAATGGTTGCGGATACGGCAAAATTTGGTTATCATTACATCAAGGGAGGAAAAATGGAAACAACAGCTGATCTCATCATAGCGGGAGCAGGCCCGGCCGGTCTTTCCGCGGCTCAGTACGGTGCAAGGGCAAATCTCCGTACCATAGTACTGGAAGAGGCTTCGGTGGGAGGGCAGAGTCTCCAGATTACCGAACTTGAAAATTATCCCGGTTTTGACAGACCTGTCACCGGACAGGAGCTGGCAGAGCACATGCGCCGCCAGGCTGAGAATTTCGGCGTCAGCTTTCTCTCCGCTTCGGTGATATCCGTAAGCAAGGAAGGTGACATCATCACTGTCAGGACCGATTCCGGAACACTTACCGCCTATGCCCTGATAATTGCCACCGGAGCCACCCACAGGAAGCTTGGGGTAAAGGGAGAAGCAGAATTTACCGGAAGAGGGGTTTCCTACTGTGCCTCCTGCGACGGAGCTTTTTTCAGGGACAGGAAGATACTGGTAATAGGGGGAGGCGATTCTGCCTGTGCGGAGGCCCTCTACCTTTCAAATCTCTCGGACAGGATAATAATGATTCACAGAAAAGATCGTTTCCGTGCCCAGAAAGCCCTGGCCGACCGGGTTCTTGCCAACAGGAACATAGAGGTACGCTTCAATACCGTATGCAGGGAAATAACCGGAAGCATGGGGGTGGAGGGAGTCGTACTTGAGGAAAACGGCATAAGCTACAGCCAGGATACAGATGCGGTTTTCATATTCACCGGTACGGTTCCCAGAAGCGAAAGCTTTCCGGACCTTGAAAAGGAGAGCAGCGGAGCCATTATCACGGACGAAAGGATGGAGACCTCGGTAAAGGGAATCTTTGCTGCAGGCGATGTGAGGAACACCCCTTTCAGACAGGTGGTTACAGCCTGCGGAGACGGAGCCGTGGCAGCCCATTATGCCGGTGAGCATGTCTACGGGATAAAAGGGGAAGCCTACATCTGAAATGAGCTGGATACTTACAGAGGATTTCTTTGCATCTCCGCTGCACCGGGAGCTGAAGGCCTTTCTTACAGCCGAGGAATACAGCTGCATTGACATTACATCCCTTCTGGCCGCCCCGGACTACAATGATAAAAAGGGTGAATATACCCTTCTTGTACATGTGAGGGACAACGGAAGCCCGGATGCCGTCATATTCATTACAGCCTTCGGGAAGATGATCCCGGTTTTTGCCGATGATTTCCTGTACAGAAGAAGATATACGGAGGAGCTGCTCCGGCTGGCAGGAGAACGGCTGGAAACAGTTACGGTGATTTCAGGCAAGCCCAGGGCAGTTGAAACCGCGGCACGGGAATTCAATCCCATGGGAAACCGTATTTTCATCGATTACTACATAATGCAGCTCAGGAAGGAGAATCTTGTCCGGCCGGCCGCTGCCGAAAACACCAGGGCCCACAAGGGCTCCCTGGTTCACCTCCCCTTTCTCATACCGCTGCAGAAGGAGTATGAAATGGAGGAGGTGCTTCTGAATCCCGACTATTTTGACCAGATGGAATCAATCCGGTGGCTGAAGGCAATACTGACCAGGGAAATATGCTTTTATTCCATGACCGGACTGAAGTATACCTCCAAGGCCAATACCAATGCCAGGGGCTTCTGCCATTTCCAGATAGGGGGAGTCTTTACCCACAGGGACTTCAGGGGCCGTGGAATAGGAAAAAATACCGTCCATGCCCTGTGCAGCCACATTTTCTCACACCACGACATGCATGTATCACTTTTCGTCAAGCAGGACAACGCCTCTGCCATAAAGGCATATACAGACCTGGGTTTCAGGAACATGAACAGGATGAGAACTATCTATTATTACTGATTTATCCGATATTACCAGCGGTTGAAGGAAATGACCTGATCGGTGCTTTTTCTTGCCTGCTTCCGGTTTTCATCATCTTTCTCCCCCACAACAAGCAGCATTACCGCCCGCATGGAATAAGGAAGACTGAGAATCTTCATGACAGAGGACTCGTTGAAGGTGGTAATGACACAGCTGCCGTACCCCTCCTTTTCGGCCTGAAGCATCATGAACGAAACTGCAAATGAAATATCAATGGGATATGAAAGCTGACCGTTGGGCATGACATATTCCACATTTGTGGAGCAGGCCACGATTACCGCACCGGCATCCCGCACATGTGACTGACCGTATGCAGCCTCTGCTATCCTTTCCTTGAGCTCAGGATTATCTATAACCACAAAACGCCACGGCTGACGGTTCTTGGCCGACGGAGCAAGCCTTCCGGCTTCGAGAATTCTGCTTAATTTTGAAGGATCCAGCTCTGTTTTCTTGAATTTTCTGACACTGGACCGATTTTCAATTTCTGGCAACAGTCCCATAATTCATTATAATCCTTTATTTTATTTGTAGTCAATCATCTGAACTGCTCCGGCGGATTGAAAAGCTCCTTTACCGAATCGATGGCA
Source organism: Spirochaetia bacterium (assembly GCA_045606105.1). Taxonomy (GTDB): domain Bacteria; phylum Spirochaetota; class Spirochaetia; order CADAEX01; family CADAEX01; genus CADAEX01. The sequence continues at coordinate 73,249 of JAZURI010000011.1, forward strand.
AAGGTATCTGTCATTCCCGAAACATAATCCTGGATAATGTTTTCATGGCTTTTTTCCACATTCATGTAAAAATTTTTCATTTTACCCAGATAATGACCGAATTCTCCTGCCAGTGTCGTTTTTTCAGAAGCATATTTTTCGGTATCAAAGCCGTGCCTGTCAAAGATTTCCGAAAGATAGTGCCACAGGGTACGGATAATCCTTTCGATATACTGATGATAGTTCACCAGATGACTGCTGGTATATATCCTACTGATATTGAACTTGTGGAGGCTCAGCATTGCCTCGTAGACAGGGTCTGAAAAACCTATCATTCCATGGGTTCCGGCATTGGTTATGACATCCTTCACCATGGTATCTATCATTTCTCCGTTCTTGGCACCGAGATTCTTCAGTACAGGAGCCGGAATATCATCCTTGCTGACAATCCTGAGGCTTATAGCATCCTCCAGGTCCCTGCCCATATAGGCTATCTTATCCGACATCCTGACCACTATTCCCTCCCAGGTACACGGAAGAAAGGTTCTGGTCCTGATACCGTCCAGCTCTGCCGGCCGGGATGAAGGGGAAAGAAACTGCTCGAACTTCTCGCCGCAGTGATTGATTATTCCGTCCCTTACCCCGTAGGAGAGGTTGATTCCCTTTCCGTCGTTGATAAGATAATCCACCACCCTGAGGGAATTTATCTCGTGACAGAAGCCGTAACCGCCGTTTTTCCTTATAAGATCTGAAATTATGCTCTCTCCGGTATGACCGAAGGGGGTATGTCCCAGATCGTGCCCCACGCTGATGGCCCATGCCAGGTCCGTATTGAGCCCCAGCTTGTTGCAGATGGTTACCGCAATGGTGGCCACATGCATCACATGCTCGATTCTTGTACAGATATGATCGTTCTGAGGAGCAAAGAAAACCTGTGTCTTGTGCTTCAGTCTTCTGAAGGGATATGAATGGATTATGGCTGTCAGGTCACGGAAAAAAGGCTCCCGCACATCATCTGCACGGGAGTCTCTGCGTCTGTATAAATCCTTGAGATCTATATGATTCTGCATCTTTATCAGAATGAAATACCGCCGACAACACCTGCGGAGCAGCTGATTGCATCTTCAAAATAGATTGCGAAAGGAACCTCAAGATGTACCGGACCGAGAGAGAGTCCCAGACCTGCCATAGCCTTGAATCTGATGAAATCATCATCGCCCTCAACCTTTCCGGAAGCGCTTACATCTCCCTGAAGAGCATCCCACCCTGAACCTGTTCCGTCATCGTAGCGGATAATACCCTTACCGGTATATTCAAGCTCGCTGTCTCTTCCGAACATGATATCGGCACCGAGACCTGCGTAAACATCAAGAACCTTCAAAGCGCTTACACCTGTGATGATTTCAACAGGAACAACAAATCCTGAAACCTCTGCCTTTGTTTCAAGCTCAGGCTTCATGTTGATCTTCTTTGTTATGGAACCGTCTGTCCATGAATGGGAGATACTTCCGAGACCGTCATCCTTCCAGTCCATTTCACTGTGATAATAGGTAAGTCCGGCACCCACATTGATACCGTTCCATCCGAAGCCTAACTTTGAAGCAGGCTTGATAAGCTGATAGTTGACCATGACACCGAACAGATGGGATTCAAAATCGATATCCTCGGCCTCCATTGTTGACTTTCCTGCCTTGAGAGTAACATAAAGTCCCTTCTCCATTCCCAGCATGTGTCCCAGGTTGAAGCCTACTGTTCCCACAAGAGCCTGAAGACCGGCACCTGCATAGATATCACCCTTGCTGTGGTAATCATCCAGAAATTCATCAATACCGGTATCATCGAAAACAACAGCTCCGTTGCAGGCAAGACTTACGGAAATCCACTTGTAGTCCATTGCAGACCTGAGATATCCGCCGTCGGAAGCATAAGCTGATGCATTCCCGAGACCTCTGGCTACATCCTCGGCTTCTCCGTATTTATTGAAGAATTCGCCGAATTCACTGTTAATATCATCAATACGGCTTGTAATATCTGTCTCAATACCCCAGCCGCTGTCAGGAAGAGTGATATGGAAATCTGCCGCAGAGGCTGTTCCGGCTGCAAAAAACAGAATAAAAAGAACTGCCAAAAACTTTTTCACATTTTTCTCCTTTTATCAGTTTGTGTACTTCTATATTATACATTCATTTATTTAAAACTCAAAGTATTTTGTTGTTTTTTAGTAAAAATTATTATATATATAAAAATATGGATATAAACAGAATCATTTCCTCCACCGCAGACCGGCTGGAGGAGAGCATAACAAAAAAATATCATGTGGAAACCAGCGAAGAGCTGGGCTTTTCGGGAAGACAGGGTGTCTATGAAATCCTGGACAACATCCTTTCCATCCTTTTTCCGGGCTGTTACAGCGAGAACAAGATAAGAGAGGGGGAAATCAACTACTTCCTCAATGAAAAGCTCCGCTTTATCAGCTACCGCTTTCTCAGGTACATAAAGGACTGTCTCAAATACAACTGTCAGGAAGCAAGATGCAACAGCTGCTGCTGCAACGAAAGAGCCGAAGCCATACTGGCCCGTTTCCTCGAGGCACTTCCCAGCATAAGAAATCTTCTCATTACAGATATCAATGCTGCAAAGAACGGAGACCCTGCGGCAGAATCACTGGATGAGATTGTTTTCAGCTACCCTTTTCTTGAGGCCATAGCTACTCACCGCATTGCCCATGTCCTTTATAACGAAAAGCTTCCTATCATTCCGAGAATGATGAGTGAAAGGGCCCACTCCAGAACCGGAATCGACATTCATCCCGGTGCCTCCATCGGAGAAAGCTTCTTTATCGACCACGGGACAGGTGTGGTAATCGGCGAGACCACCACCATAGGAAACAGGGTAAAGATATATCAGGGTGTGACATTGGGAGCCCTTTCCCCTTTCGACAAGAAGGGAGCACCGCTGGTGGGAAAGAAAAGGCATCCTGACATACAGGATGATGTGATCATCTATGCCAATGCCACTATTCTGGGAGGAAGCACCGTCATAGGGGCCGGCTCCATTATCGGCGGTAACACCTGGATAACAAAATCGGTTCCCCCTAACAGCATGGTTTACAAATAAGGGTCAAATTCCCTGTATTCACCGGGTCCCAGGGCAGAATCCAGCTCCCAGGGGCCTATTTTTTTTCTTATGAGCCTGACAACATTGTTTTCCATGACAGAAAACATCCGTCGTACCTGCCTGAACTTCCCCTCCTCCACCGTTACGGTACAGAAGAAGCTGTTTTTCCACTCAAGAACCGCACTTTTACAAAGAAAAGCTTTTCCCTTCTTCTCTTCCGGCAGATAAAGCCCTTCCCTGAATTTTTCCGTATATTCCATCTGCTCCCAGGGTGAGACACCGAATTCCAGCTCCACCTCGTAGGTCTTGGAAACAGAAGCCTCCGGAGAGGTTATGTAATGGGAAAAGCTGCCGTTGTCGGTAAGCAGGAGAAGCCCCTCGGAATCCTTGTCCAGGCGCCCTACCGTAAAAAGGGAACCGTATCTTTCATCCAGCAGGGAAAAGACTGTGGGACTCCGGTCTGAAACGGTGGAACAGACATAACCGGCCGGCTTGTTCATCATGAGATAGGTATAGCGGGGATTGGGAATCCCGGTTCCGTTTACAAGAACCTCATCCCGTTCCGGATCCAAAGCATAATTCCAGTCGGTAATCCGGATACCGTTGACTGAAACCAGGTTCTTTTCAAGAAAGCTGTATGCCCTCCTGGGAGAGCATACCTTACGTTCAGATAAAAAATGTCTGAGAGGCTCTTCTATCCGCATATTTTTCCATAAGATGTAAAGCAAGAGGTAAAACACATAACTGCAGGATAAGTCCGGGATAACCGGCCCTGACTGCAGCCCAGACCATTTCGGCCGGTGCATCGGTCAGGAGAAGGATACAGCCCAGATAAAGGATCCTTCCCGCAAGCTGTGCCCAGAGGACCTTGAAAAAGAGAGGAATGCGTACATTGTATACGATTCCGGCCATAAGCCCCAGGGAAGCAAGTTCAGCCATCATGAACGGAACTTTTGCCGCCTCAGGCATACCTGAAATCAGGCAGCTGACAACCGGGCTGGCTGCTCCGATGATTCCTCCGGCAACGGGACCGGCTGCAATACCGGCTATTATTACCGGGATATGCATAGGGAGCCAGGTCTTCCCGGGAAATGCTCCCGTGCCGGTAAGTACACCGGCAAGATGAAAGAGCTGGGGAAGAAGAACTGCGGCTGTCACGGCCAGCAGGGCTGTGACAGTCTGCTTCCGCAGGGAAGGAAATGGCTTCTCCGTAAAGATTGAGGAAAAGGTCATGGATTCTTATCCTGTTATTTTGCAGCCCAGAGGCTGTGAAGGTTGCAGTATTCGTAAACTGCCACGATCTCATCATCATCCATGAGAGCGAAAACTGCTTCAGGCTTGTCACCCGGCTTCAGGATTTTTCTCTGGTTTCCGTTCTTTGTCTGGAGTGCAATCCACTGGATATAGTGTTCTTCAGCCATAGGATGTTCAACGGAACCGATTTTTACTGTTACCTTGTTTCCCTCTTTTGTAACTACAGGAACATGTTTTTCCTGTGCTGCATCGGTGGTTCCCGGAACAAGCAGCTGCATTGCCTCGCCGCAGCAGATTGTAGGAACAGGTGTCTCGTTAACCATTGCAACGATTTTTCCGCAGATTCTGCATCTATAAAATTTCATTTCCATAATATTCTCCTTATATTTATAGAATAAATAAAACAATCCGAAATTGCAAGCTTTTTTTACTTGTCAAGACGACCGTTGTAATCAAGGATTCCTCCGATTTCTATAACCTTGGTATATCCCATTTCCGCCAGCTTACGGGACGCCTCCTTGCTTCTCCGACCGCTTCTGCAGTAGACATATACCTCCGTTCCCTTGTCGGGAATAAGCTTTTCTGCCTTGGCAAGGGACATTGTCTCATTTGTGAGAAGAAGAGCCCCGGGAATGTGTCCCCCCTTATATTCATCGGGACGGCGTACATCCAGAAGGACAAAATCCTCTGACTCTGCCATCATTTTCATTCCCGAGGCCATGGAGACCGACTTGAAGGAGGCCTTTTCCCCTTTGTTTTTTCCGGCATGGCAGCCGCTGAATATACAGACTGCCAGAAACAGCACCAGAACTACGATAATAAGATTCTTTGTCATTTCTTACCTCTCATAAAATAATCTGCCACCGCCTCGTATGCCGGTATGGACAACGGGTCGATGTACTTGTTTGAAGCCAGCGGATTAGATGCAAAACGGACTATAACCATCTCTGCCGCAGGATCGATATAAATAGCCTGTCCGTGAACACCTCTGGCCATATATGCTCCGTGGCTGTTGTTTGTTATCCACCACATGTTATGGTAGCTCCAGCCTTCAAGAAGCGGATATTCCCCGGAATCGGCAAAAGCCTTCCGGCTTCCCCCTCCCGATACCTCAAGAACGGCTGCCTCAGGGATAATCTGTTTCCGCCCCACTTTGCCTCCGTTTCTGAGCATTTCACCGAAGGCAGCCATATCACGGAGATTAAGGGAGAAGCCGCCGCCTGCCGATGCCTTTCCTGCAGGATCCACAAGGTAATATCCATCATGGCGGGCTCCCATAGGAATCCAGATTCTTTCCGAAATAAGCTCGGTAATACATTTTCCGGTAACCCTGGAGATTATCCAGCCCATTACCTCTGTATTTACGGTCTTGTATCCGAATACAGCTCCGTGCTCCCGGTCCGGAAGCTTCTTTACTGTCTTCAGATACTCATAATAGTTTGCAGGCCCCTTGTATCCGGCAGGCCGGAACGGGTTACCGGCTGCGGAATAGGCCCAAACTTCAGCCTTCGGGTTGTTGTAATCCTCGCTGTAGCTGACAGCGGAGGTCATGTTCAGCAGCTGCTGTACCGTTGCATCCCCGAAGCCTGAACCGGCCAGCTCGGGAAGATACTCCCTGACAAGCCGGGAAGGATCAATCTTTCCCTCAGCTATGAGTATAGAAGCAAGAATCCCGGTGAAGGACTTGCTTACCGACATTGCGGCATGGGTTCCGTTACGGTTAAGCCCTGCCGGATATTTTTCATAGACAATCTTTCCCTTGTGAAGAATGATTATTCCGTCCGTATAGTTCTTTTCAAGAGATTCCTCCCAGGTCATGGGATGCTCCGAATTCCACGGAACAAAAGTGATTTCATCTATCCTGTTGTCAATGTTTTCCTTGAAAACATAATAATTTCCCTCAGCAGCCGGAACAGCCCTTGAAGGGAAAAACTCTCTCATGTGATTTACACTGTAACGAATTGCGGGAAACTCGAAAAAGGAGCCGTCCGATGCTGAAATTATCTTGTCTTTTTCAGGAGGGAAGCCCTTCATCCAGTCCTGTGCATAAATACTTTCCATACCTATACCTGCCATCAGAATAAAAGCAACAAATTTTTTCATTTCCTGCCTCCTTACTTAAAAAATACTTACGGCAGGCAGATAGGGTCAACTTAAAAAGCTTTTTATCTTTCCGAGAATATTTTCTGCATCCCTGCGCCCAAGCTCATAGGTACGGAGAATCTTTCCCCGGTTTCTTTCGGTACGCCCGGCCTCAGGTTTTTCGGAAGGTCTGATAATGATGACGTTTCCCTTTCTTTCCTCTTCCTCAAGATAATCCAGCTGGGCATTGTAAACGTTGTGCCTGTTTTCGACCGCCTTTACAAACTCGGGAAAAGCCTTGTAGATGAACCGTATCATCGGAAGCATGGAGTTCGGTTTCTTCCTGTAGCCCTTTTCCTGGGTCAGGATTACCACATTTTTTCCGTAGCCCATTTCCTGCATCTTCTTTATAGGGATGGAATCGGCAATTCCTCCGTCCAGATAGAAACGGTTATCGATATTCACCACCGCCGCAGCCAGAGGCATGGATGATGAGGCCTGAAGCCATTTTATCTTTCTTCCCCGGAGAGAATCGCAGAGATGATAATCTGCTTTTCCGGTCTTTATATCTGTAGCAACTGTATAGAAAGGAACAGGATTGGCATCGAAGGTATCGTTGTCAAAAGGGTCCAGTTCATCGGGGAGCCTGTAGTAACAGAACTTCACATTGAAATAATTTCCTGTGGTAAAAAGGGATTTGAGTCCCATGTATGCAGGATCGTTGCAGTAACGGGAGGTATATCTGACAGAACGGCCCGGCTGTCCCGAAAGATAGCTTGCGGCATGGATAGCTCCGGCAGAAACGCCCATTATTCCGTCAAAGGAGATTTTGTTCTCGGCAAAAACATCAAGAACACCGGCTGTATAGATACCCCTGTGGCCACCCCCTTCAAGGACAAGACCTGTTGAATTGACAAGCTGTTCCAATTTATTCTCCTATTACTTTTATTCGTCCCTGCGGATCGGCATATTCCTTTCCTATTTTCCCGCCGAGACATTCCGTTATGTACATTTCCAGAATATCTGTATCTGCAATCCCTGTATTGACCTTGTTCACGGCATCCTTAAACATTGAAGCGCCCCCACCCATGGATTCGATAAGATAATCTGTTGAAGCAATTGAATACATGTGTGATTTTCTGAGTTTTCTGTATTTTCCCGATTCCGGATCCAGAATCCTTATATCCCTGATTCGCCTTTTTCCGTCAATACCGGTGAAAAATCCGTTCTCATCAAGCTGCACGGGAGAGGGAACTGATGGATCGAAGCTGAACGTAAGCCCCGAAAAATGATAGAAGCTTCCTGTCTCCTCCGGATAATTCCTGACTGAAAACTCAAGAAAGTCCCTGAGCTGACGGCCGGTTATCTCAGCTGTGCATATGTTGTTTTCGAAAGGGATAGCATTGACAATATCGAGATGGGTCACATTTCCGGCACTGATCCCTTTCCTGATCCCTCCGCCGTTCATGGCCCCGATACAGGCTCCTGTCATGATACGGTAGGAATCAGACACCAGGTTTCCTATATTTGTTTCCCGGCATCTTACGATTCTCTTTCCATCTTTGGAATTTACCTCAAGATCTGCTTCAGAAACCGCAAAGGCACGCTGTCCGTTTAATTCATTTTCCCGGTTGATTCCTGCTATGAAATCATCCACGGCCCGGTCCCGGCGGGGGTACTTTTCCACGGAAACAAGTTCAGTAGTAACGCGCCCGGGGGTCAGGGTAAGCTTTCCCATATATGCAAATCCGGAGCCGGTAGAGGAAAGGACCACCTCCTTGCCTGACCTGTCGGTGATTCTCCTGTGTTCCATAACGGTGTGGGAATGGGCATCCAGCACTGCCGAAAGACCGGATGTATTTTTTATAAGCTCTATGGAGCTCAATTTTTCAGGAACATCCTCACTGCCAAGATGGGCAAGGGCAACCACGTAATCGGCACCGGCGGCCTTGGCTGCATCTATGCTTTTCTGCACATTCTCAAACAGGTTATCGGAACAGAAGCTGTAGTAAACAACACCGTTCCTGGTATAAAATGTGGAGCGGGTCGACTTATATGTATCAGGAGTAATGACCCCCACAAAGGCAACATCGGCATCCCCGCAGCGGACAATCGTATAAGGACTGAAAACATGCTTGTTTTCCCGATCCAGGAAATTACAGCAGACAAAGGGAGCCTTGGACATATCGGCAAGCTCCTTGAGCCGGGCCACTCCGTAATCAAACTCATGGTTTCCGGGAGCCACCGCATCGTAACCCACTATATCCATTATCCCGGTAATGTATTCCCCTTTGGAAACAGCCCCATACCAGCCCCCCTGAATAAAGTCGCCCACAGAGACAGCCGCCACTTTTCCGTGCTTTGCTTCGAGCTCCTGCCTGAAGGCAGAAAATTTGGAATATCCGTCCACGGCACAGTGGACATCGTTTTCGTACAGAATTACCGCCTCGGACTGCTGAGCAAAGGCAGGAGCGGAAAAAAACAGTACCAGTAAGGAAACAATCAGTAAAGCAAGCTTTTTCTTCATATCAGAAATTTCACTTTTTTCTGTATACCGCAGAAAGTTTAAAAAGATAGAATACAAAGGAGGCTGCCGCTAACAGGATTCCTGCCGGATATGAAACCGATGCACCCAATGCAAAACCCTCCCTGGCCATAAGAATGTATGTAACACAGACTCCTGTCATGAACGCAGCAGGAACTGCAGTAATAAGCGAGCTGAATTTTCCCTTTCCTTTCCTGATGAAATAGGCGGTAGCAACCCATAAGGTAATCATGGCAAGAGTCTGGTTGCCCCATGCGAAATAACGCCACAGAATATTGAAATCAATCTGGGTGAGAATACCGCAGACTGCAAGGACAGGAATTGTAATGATAAGCCGGTTCTTTACGGATGACTGGTCAAGTCCGGTACATTCGGAAAGGATAAGCCTGGCACTCCGGCAGGCAGTGTCCCCTGAAGTAATCGGACAGACCACCACACCTATGACAGCAAGAATACCGCCCAGGGGACCGAGGAGAGTACAGGAGATATCATAAACCACCCCGGACTGTCCCATGCGGACAAGTGCATCACCCAATGCATCCGTAGCCCCGTAGAATGCCACACCTGCCGCCGCCCAGACAAGGGCAATAACAGATTCGATAATCATGGCACCGTAGAAAATACTGCGGCCCAGATGCTCTCCGGTAATGCATTTGGCAATCATCGGAGACTGAGTGGCATGAAAACCCGATATGGCGCCGCAGGCTACCGTAATAAACATAAACGGCCATATAGGGAGGTTATCGGGATGAAGATCTGCAAAGGTGATTTCGGGAATATGATATTCGCCGGAAAAGCAGATACCCACAAAAATTCCCAGAGCCATAACTATAAGGATTACCCCGAAAACCGGATATATCTTTCCGATTACTTTGTCGATAGGCAGAAGGGTTGCAAGCAGATAGTAGATAAAAATCACAACAGCCCAGAATCCCACATTCAGTTTCTCGGGGGTGAGCATGGCAAGAAGAACAGCAGGACTGGTAATGAATACTGCTCCCACCAGGATAAGCATCGGAACGGAAAAAAGCCTCATGAACCACTTTATCGGTTTTCCGCAGTAGATTCCGGCAAGTTCGGCAATGGACTCCCCGTTATGCCTTATGGAAATCATACCTGAAACATAGTCATGAACCGCACCGGCAAAGACAGATCCCAGTACAATCCAGAGAAATACCACAGGGCCGAACATGGCACCCATAAGAGCCCCGAAGATAGGGCCTGTACCTGCAATATTCAGAAGCTGGATAAGGAAAGCCTTCCAGGTCTTAATAGGAACCCTGTCGACACCGTCCGGATGGGCAATGGCAGGAGTAGGTCGGTTATCAGCACCAAATATCTTTTCCGTAAAACGGCTGTATACCAGATATCCGACAAGAAGAACCATAAAAGATAAAATCAATGATACCATAATTTATGATATAACACAGAAGTTTTATTTTGTCTTGCGGAATATGAATTATTTCAGGAAAACTAAACCAAAATCACGGGAACGGAAGCATCGGCAGTCACAGTACCCGGAACAACCCGGCAGTCCACAGCCATGATCCGTACCCCAGCCTCGGAAGCGGCTTTCAGGGCATCGGCAAAGGCAGGATCGGTTTCCCGGTTGGGTATAAAACGTCTGCACCCCTTCATCTGGATGACAATGAGAACCCCGCACAGGTATGAACCGGACAGAGCCAGCTCAGTCAGCTCCTTCACATGCTTTACCCCTCTTTCGGTGGGAGCATCGGGAAACATGGCCACACCGTCCCTTTCCAGAGTGCACCCCTTTACCTCCAGAAGCATTTTTCTTTCGGTACCTGAAACATCCCTGTATCTTATAAAGAAATCAAATCTGGATTTTCCGACCTTGAATTCGGGCCGGAGTTCAATGATTCCGGGAAAAAGCTCCCGGTTTCCGGAAATCCACTCTGCAGCAATCCTGTTGGGAGCCTGGCTGTCCATGTTTACGGGATTTGTACTGCCGTCCGGCATGATCTTTTCCACCGTAACCAGGTCAAAGGCTGTCTTTCTGGCAGGATTGCTTCCCCTTTCCAGGTAGACGGCCGCCCCGGGAACCAGCAGCTCCCTGCACCGCCCCGTATTCTTGACATGGACTGTCTCTTCCCGGCCGTCCAACAGGACACGGGCTATGAAGCGGTTGGGTCTGCTTATGAATTCTGCTTTAACTATATTTTCATACTTCATGTTTTTTTATTGCCTAATCAAACCAAATCTGATAATTTCATTTATTATATATAAATTCAATTCCAAGGAAAAGCTTATGTCAGGAAAGAAAATGCCGCTGGCCGTCAGAATCTTCATCGGTCTTACGGTAGGTATTGCCGCAGGTATCATACTTATAAACATTGACGGCGGTATTGAAATCGCAAACAAATATATCAAACCTTGGGGAACCATATTCCTTAATCTGCTGAAGTTCGTGGTTGTTCCGATAGTACTTCTTTCTATCATCTCGGGTGTAATTTCCATGAGGGATATACGCAAGGTGGGAAGCGTAGGTATCAAGACCCTGATCTACTATATAGTCACAACAGCATTTGCCATTGCACTGGCCCTTTTACTTTCCACCCTGGCAAAGAGTATGCATATTTTTACTCCTATCAATACTTCGGATCTCGCCTATAAAGCTCCTGCAAATCAGGATTTTATCACCACTATCATTAACCTTTTTCCGTCTAACATAGTAGCACCGCTTCTTAACGCCAACATGCTTCAGGTAATCATGGTTGCCCTTTTCATAGGATTCGGGATCCTGTCTGTGGGAGAAAAAGGAAAACCGGCTGCTGCTGTCATCGAAAGCTTCAACGAGGTTTTTGTCAATATTATCGATACCATCCTGAATATAAGCCCTTTCGCGGTCGCATGTCTCATCTGCCCGGTGGTAGCTGCAAACGGAGCCGACATTCTAGGGAACCTTGCGATTGTCATACTGGTCACATACATCGGATACATAACTCATGCCGCAGTGGTATACTCGATAACAGTAAAGACACTGGGAAATATTTCTCCGCTGAAATTCTTCAAGGAAATGATTCCTGCCATAATCTTTGCATTCTCCTCATCATCTTCCGTAAGTACACTTCCTATCAACAGGGAATGTACCGAAAAGCTGGGTGCTGACAAGAATATCACATCTTTCGTTCTTCCTCTGGGAGCAACCATAAACATGGATGGAACTGCAATCTACCAGGGAGTATGTGCCGTATTTATCGCATGCTGCTTCGGAATCGACCTGACCTTGTGGCAGATGATTACCATTATCATCACCACTACCCTGGCTTCTGTGGGAACTGCAGGTGTACCGGGAGCCGGAGTGATAATGCTGACCATGGTTCTTCAGAGTGTTAACATACCGCTGGAGGGAATTGCCATTGTAGCCGGAGTAGACCGTATCTTTGACATGGGACGTACCGTAATCAACATTACAGGGGATGCCGCATGTACCATAGTAGTTTCGGGACTGGAGAAAAAATCAGAAAAAATTTGATGCTGAATCAGCCTTTGGTCTGCTTCCTTCCGTGGAAAAACCAGTAAACCGGCAGAGCAATAAAGGAAAGAAAAGCCCCTGCAAAATAGAGGGCATGAAAGCCTGAAGCCTCTGCCACAAATCCCAGAAGAGCAGGCGCCACCCCTACTCCCAGATCGGAAAAGGCCCAGTATGTGGTAACGGCAAAAGGACGGCGTTCATTATCCACCTGCCGGTTAACAATGACATTCAGAGTGGAATTAAGGGTTCCGTATCCCAGAGCGCCGCATACGGCACAGATTACAATGGTTGCCATACAGGGTTTCCAGGCCAGAAGTGCTATACCTACAGCCTGTGCCGTGATACAGGGATAACAGATTATATTATCACCGTAAATATCCTGAAGCTTTCCTGCAAACGGACGGGAAAATACAAGTACTCCGGCATATATCAGGAAAAAGTATGAAAACTCCTCTGCCATATCCAGATATACGGCATAAAGACGATAGAATGACATGAGGGCCGCATAACCGAAGCAGAGAAAGAAGATACAGAGAGAAACAGGAACTGCCTTCGGCTCCAGCAGGGAAAGGATTGAAAAAGGCTTTTTTTCTGCAGGAGAAGGATTATTACGAGTCTCATACCATGGATCGATACTGCGGGTTTCGGCCCCTGAAATGAAAATTACAATCAGCAGCGAAAGAACAGAAGCTGTAATGAAGCAGCCGTTGCCTCCGAAGAAATCATATATAAGACCGCCGAAGAAAGGGCCCAGGGCAATACCGAGAGCAGTAGAAAGCATGAAATAGCCGGCTGCCTCACCGAAACGGCTTTTGGGAAGAGAGGCCATCCCAATCAGCATTATGGCATTGGCGGTAGCACCGAATCCGATTCCGTGTATGAATCTGATAATCATGAGCCAGAGCGCATTTCCGGCCAGCATATAGCAGCTGCCGGCGATGAAGTGAAGGACACCGAAAACCAGGGCCACATGCTTCCAGCCGTATTTTTTCATGACCGAACCGGAAAACATACGGGAGACAAGCCCTCCCACTACATAAATCCCGGAAATGAAACCGGCAAGAGAAGCAGCAACTCCCATTCCGGCAGCATATTCGGTAACGGTGGACATCATTGTATACAAAACCAGGGCCAGACAGAGCTGTGCCATGAAAGTACAGATAAAATTCCGGGTTACAATTCTTTCCTTCATAATGGGGCATTATAGCAGAAAACAGTTTTTTTGTTTAATAAGATATGAAAGGAAAAAGATGTCAGAAAAGGGAAATTAGGGGAAATTAGTGGAAAATTTCCCCTAATTCAGTTGTCAGTACACGAATTAGATGATATATTTAAAACATGATTGAAAAAACACCCAAAAACAAAGATGTTACTTTTCAAAAAATATCTGAAATTCTGCTGAATCCCGAATATCGGGCAAATCTTGAGGAAATAGAAAAAGAATATCTTTATTGGGACAAGGCAAAGTTTTATAAGCCGCAGAAAATAAATGACCATGATTACTGGGCAGCAATAAAATTTTCAAGAATAGGTGAATCTGTTTCATTTCATAATAAAGTTTTCAAATTCAGAATAACTAAATATATGCAGAAATATCTCCATGATTTTGATATGTATTCCGGAGGCACACTCCCGTCAGCTGATATAATCTCACAGAAAAAAAGGCAATATTATCTGCTTAGTTCTCTGATGGAAGAAGCTATTGCATCCAGCCAGATGGAGGGGGCAAATACCACAAGAAAAATCGCAAAAGATATGCTCAGAAAAAAATCAAAGCCATGCAACAAAGATCAACAGATGATTGTAAACAATTATAACACAATAAGATTTTTGTCTGAAAACAAAGATAGGAGCCTTTCCCCAGAGTTCCTGTCTGAAATACACAAAAAAATTTCAGAGCACACACTTGAAAATCCTTTGGATGAAGGAAATTTCAGAACTGATGACAATATAGTTGTCATGGATGCCCTTCAGGGAGAAATTGCACATACCCCGCCAATACATACAGAAATAAAACAATACATTACGGATTTATGTAATTTTGCCAATAATGATGATCAGTACATACATCCGGTGGTTAAAGCAATCATCATTCATTTTATGATTTCATATCTGCACCCGTTTACTGACGGAAACGGAAGGACAGCCCGTTCATTATTCTATTGGTATATGCTGAAAAAAGGATATTGGTTTACAGAATTTCTTTCCATCTCAAGGATTATTTACAAAAGTAAAAGGCAATATGAACGCTCTTTCTTATATGTAGAAAACGATGATATGGATTTAGGATATTTCATCAATTATAATATAAAAATAATCGATAAATCACTTAATGATCTGAAAGAATACCTGAACAGAAAAACTCTGGAAGAAGAATCTCTTCTTAAGTTTAAAATCATTGATGATATAAACGAGAGACAGGCCGGAATCTTAAAAATTGCCTCTGAGAGACCATCTACAATTTTTATTGCAAAAGAGCTGGAAACCATATTTTCTGTTTCGGTAAAAACAATCAGAAACGACCTGAAAAAATTAACCGAAGCGGGTTTTCTGGATATTGTACCGTTAAATCTTCGTTTACAAGGATATGTAAGAAGTAAACATTTTGAAGAAAAAATAAAGTTCCTAAAAGAAAACTGAATTAAAAAAGGCTGCCTTTTCAGACAGCCTTTATTTTATTTCATGTTGATGATTGACTTGTCGTATTCCTCAGGCGGGAAATAACCCATGAGGCTGAGCAGGGTTGCAGGCCATGAGCTGATTCCAAGGCCTTCGTTCAGGTTCTCGGTATCATATTCACCCTGATATTCAGGGTCGTAGATAATGGCCGGCACCAGGTTCAGGGAATGGGAGGTCTTGGTTCTCGGTTCCCCGTTCTCGTCAGTCTTGATTCTTCCGTCCTTGGCGTGGACAAACATGTCGTCGGAGTTTCCGTGATCTGCTGTAAGGCACAGGATTCCCCCTGCCTCCTCAATGGCAGCCTTCAGACGACCCAGCTGCAGGTCAAGAGCCTCCATGGAGCAGACTACGGCATTGAATACTCCGGTATGTCCCACCATATCTCCGTTGGGATAATTGAGGCGGATATGCTCATATTTTCCTGATTTAATTGCTTCTATTACCTTGTCGGTGATTTCGGCACACTTCATCCACGGTCTCTGCTCGAACGGAACCACATCGGACGGTACCTCTACATAATCCTCCAGCTCCTCGCTGAATTTGCCTTGTCTGTTTCCGTTGAAGAAATAGGTAACATGGCCGAATTTCTGGGTTTCGCTGATTGCCATAAGGTGAACTCCGCTGTTTGTCAGATATTCTCCCATGGTACGGTCTATGCATGGCGGGCTTACCAGGAACTGTGCAGGAATATGGGCATCTCCGTCATATTCCATCATTCCGGCATACTCAACCGCAGGTACTCTCTTTCTGTCGAAGTACGGGAAATCTCCCTCTGCCGGGGTCTCAAAGGCGGCTGTCATTTCCAGTGCACGGTCTCCCCTGAAATTGAAAAGAACAACGCTGTCGCCGTCATTTATGGTTCCTACCGGCTTTCCGTTTTCGGTAATGACAAATTCATGCATATCCTGATCCAGAAGCTCAGGATTTTCCTTCCGATAGGTCTCAATGGCCTCTGCTGCGCTGCTGAAAGCTCTTCCCTCCCCCAGCACATGGGTATACCATCCCCGCTGAACCATGCTCCAGTCTGCATTGTAGCGGTCCATGGTCAGGTACATACGTCCTCCGCCGCTGGCAATCCGGTAATCACGGTATACAAATGAAGCAAGATACTCCTCAAGAGGTCTGATATAATCAAGGGCACTGACAGGATCCACATCACGACCGTCAAGAACGGCATGGACACGGAGCTTTTCGATACCTTCCTTGTCTGCCTGTGCAATCATGGCCTTCAGATGATCTATATGTGAATGAACGTTTCCGTCTGAAACAAGTCCGATAAAATGAAGTACGGAGTCCTTTCTGATAACATTGAGGGTAAGCTTCTGCCAGGTCTTGTCCCTGAACATGCTGCCCGAAGTGATGGAATCGCTTACCAGCTTGGCACCCTGGGCGAAAACCCGTCCGCAGCCCATGGCATTGTGTCCTACCTCGCTGTTTCCCATATCGCTGTCCCCCGGAAGCCCGACTGCTGTTCCGTGAGCCTTCAGCTTGGTGAAAGGGCTGTTTGCCATAAACCAGTTCAGATACTTCATACGGGCTGCCTGAACCGCATCACCTTCAACATATTTTCCGCATCCCACACCATCCATTACAACCAGGACTACAGGACCGCGGCGTCCCTTCCATGCAGGATTTTTACTTAATACTTCTTTCATACTTAAAATATATACGATTTTCCGCGGTTTTACAATGATTGATTTACCTTACTTTTATCTTGACTTTTATATATTAAAAAATATAATGACTATTCCTTATGAAAGCAGTTTCGGATTTTACCCAAGGCAGAATTCTTTTTCCTCTGATAAAATTTACCCTTCCTTTGATGCTGGCTATCTTTCTCCAGACCATGTACGGGGCAATCGACCTGCTGGTGGTGGGTCAGTTCGGAACTGCGGCTGATGTGTCGGCCATCTCCACAGGCTCCTATATAATGATGGCGATAACCTTTATCATTGCAGATACGGCAATGGGGCTGACCATTCTCCTGGGACGGAAGATCGGGGCAAGGGAAACCGAAGAGGCAGGTAATGTTATCGGCTCGGGAATTCTCCTTTTTACAGTAATTTCACTGATAATCACAGTCGTGATGCTTCTTTCCGCACCTCTTCTTTCAAGAGCCATGATGATACCGGACGAAGCCTTTGCTTCATGCAACAACTATACCAGGATCTGCTCCTCAGGGGCTCTCTTCATAGTAGGCTATAACCTGATAGGGGCAATTTTCCGAGGTCTGGGAAATTCCAGGCTTCCGCTGATAGTAGTTGCCATTGCCTGCTTTTTCAATATAGTCGGGGATCTGATTTTTGTGGCAGTTTTTGGCATGGGAGCTGAAGGAGCTGCCCTGGCTACGGTAATTTCCCAGGGTCTCAGCGTGATTATCTCTTTTTTCATTGTAAAAAAGATGAAAAAGCCTTTTTCCTTCGGCATCCATTCACTCAGGTGGAACAGGCTTTATAACAATACTGTTCTCAGACTCGGTTTTCCTCTGGCAATCCAGGAAATAATGGTAAATGTTTCATATCTGGTAATTGCCGCAATAGTAAACACCTTCGGAGTGATTCCTTCTGCCGGGGTAGGAATTGCCGACAAGCTGGTAGGCTTCATATTCATTGTTCCGGTAAGCTTTATGCAGGCCATGGCTGCCTTTGTTGCACAGAATCATGGGGCAAGGAAGCCTGAAAGGGCTGAAAAGGCACTGGTTTACGGTATAGAATGCTCGATTTTACTGGGATTGATGATCGGATACATGACATTTTTCCACGGAGACCATTTCCTGCGCCTCTTCTCTCCGGACCATCAGATTATAGCGGTGGGATTTGAATATCTGAGAGCATTCTCCCTTGAATGCCTTATCATAGCGGTTCTTTTCTCGTTCCTGGGATATTTCAACGGAATGGGAAAAACAAACTTTGTCATGTGGCAGGGAATATCAGGAGCGACTCTGGCAAGAATACCTCTGGCATTCCTTATAAACGCACTGATGCCGGGTAACATTTTCATGCTGACCCTGGCTATACCGTTTTCATCCTTTCTGCAGATTATCCTGTGCATCTTCTACATGAAGAGATTAAAGCGGAAGCAAGCTCAACAATCTTAGAGGGTGAAAGGATTTCTCCCCTGTCTCCCGGCTTCACCCCTACCGATTCGCAGGCAGCCTGAACATTTTCCGCACCGAAATGACGGAGATTGTTGAGAATAGTCTTTCTTCTTGAAGAAAAGATATCACGGATTATTCCCAGAACCTCTTTCCTGTTTTCCATGGTAAAGAAATCATCCCTGGGGCTGAAGGTCACTATTCCGGAAACCACTTCAGGTACGGGATAGAAGCATCCCCCCTTGATATCCCCTTTATAAGCCACATCGCAGGAGAGCTGGCACAGAACCGAAAATGAGGAATAATCACTGCATCCCGGCTTTGCCGCAATACGCTGTCCCGCCTCCTTCTGGACGGTAAAAACCATCTCCGGAGCCAGACAATCCCCTTCAATCAGGGAGCTGATCATTGCAGAAGCGCTGTTATAGGGAAGATTACCGAAAATGACATCCGGCTTTCCGTATTTTTCAAAAATACCTTTCCATGTCTTCACCATATCCCCTTCCGCAATCTCGAAACCGGGATTGGCACCGAACTGCTCTCCGAGAAATGAAATATAGCCCCTGTCGATCTCAAAAACCACAAGACGACCTGTATCCCCCACCCTTTTCAGGGCCATGGAGGTCATGGAGCCCAGACCGCCGCCGATTTCCCAGACATAGCTTCCCTCTTTTATGTTGACGAAGCTGAGAACCTTTTCACGGGCTGAAGGAGAAATCATGAAGTTCTGACCGAATTTCTTGGTGGGGCTGAGTCCCCTTTCCTTAAGGAGGGCACATATTTCACTTTTTGAATCGTAGTTCAACGGTATCTGCATGGAAAACATATCAATACAATAACAATTAACTGAAAAAATAGTAATACCCCGAAGGAAATATTTCCGTTTAAAGGTAGCCCCGGAACCATGGCTGCCGTATCGGTGATAAGGTAGATTCCTCGGGTAAGAAGGGCAAAAAGCTGCTGCTCAAAGGGAAAAAGGGGGAGAAATACACAGGCAAGCCCGGCGCACATGTAAACAGTCACCAGCGGAGAAACGACCATGGAGGCGATAATCCCGGCGGGATAGATAATACCGAAATTCCACAGCACCACGGCCGATGTCATTATCACGGCACCCAGGGAACAGGCTATGGCAGAGCCCACATACCGGGCCAGGGGCTTGGTCAGGATCAGTATGCCGGCAAGCGCCAGAAACGAAAGCTGAAAGGAAATGGAAAAGAAGTATGAAGGAAAAATCATCAGTGAAACAGAGTATGCAAAAAAAAGTACCTGAAGCAGATCGGTCTTACGGCCGGTCATCTTTCCCAGAGAAACAATGAAAAACATCAGCACGGCCCGGAAAAGGGAGGGAGAGATGCCGGCAAGCAGTAGATAGAGTACATTTATCACATTTACAGCAATCAGCGACGGGATGGGACCGGCCACCCTGCGGGCCAGAAAGAAGACGAAAAAAGAAATGATACCCAGATGCATGCCGGAAAGGGCCAGCACATGGGAAAGTCCTGCCATCCGGAACTTATCCCGTATCTCTACCGGCAGATGATCCCGGTTTCCCAGGAAAAGGGCCTCTGCCAGGGAGCTTTCCCGGCCGAACACCCGGTTTATCTTTTCGGTAAAACAGGCAACGCCCCTTTTACGAAGCCGGAAGAATGGGCCGGGGACTCCCGCAGAGGAAGCTTTTCCGGCGGAAAAGCTTGATCCGTCCCTGCCGGGACGGACCTTTTCAAAGCATACACTTTCGCCCCAGAAGAATTTTTCCCCACGGGCAAATACCGTTATTTCGGCAGGGTACTCCATAAAAAGGTTGCCGCAGACGATACGGGTTACCGACAGGTCGTAAAGGTAGCTTCCTCCCGATATCATCCTTCCGTCTCCCTTCAGGACACCCTCCACTGCCGTGATATTTTTAAGTCCGGGAGGAAGCCCCTTTGCTGCAGGCTCGTACCTTACGGCTGTAATCCCGGCGGAAACCAATCCCCATATAATGAAAACTGCAAGCCTCTGACAACGGAGAACCTTTTTGTTCAGAATCCATGCAGCTCCGGAAAAAATGATGAGCCACGGAAAGAACAGCCCCCTGTCCGTAAAGAACAGGGGAACTGAACTAAAAAGAATGACTATGTAGGGTAGAAAATTTATTACGCCCACGCCCTTTATAAAGGACGAAAGCGCATTTCTGCTTCAAGATAAGAAAAAAAAGTCAGAAATCAGTCTGCACGAGGCCCGGCAACAAACTCGTATTCGTTTGCACTTGAATAGAAGATGTCATTGAGCGTATCGTACATACCCACCTTTCCGTCAGACAGCCTTCTGCAAGGATACAGGTCTCCGATCAGCGTATGGTCATGGTGCAGCTGCAGGTAATACAGCTTTCCGTGAGCCGATTCCGGAGTTGAGTTGTCCCTGAATACAAGAAGTACGTCATCGTTGAACGATCCTACCGGTGACACATCAATGTTGAATGCATTGGACTCATTTTCGGCATTGATTACACCGAATCCGTGATAACGGCACAGATGCATCTTGCAAGGACCCTGGTCAAACCTTACCTCAAGACCCTGGTATGTTGTAGGTCCGTAATCAGCCTCAAAGATACGGAGAATACTGTTTCCGCGGAGTCTGAGGTCCGAGCTTCCGAATATGGTTCTGGAGTGATGTCCGCCGTACCAGAACTTGATATCCACTCCTGTCTTTTCGTTAGGAGTATACGGAATGATAAAGTACGCATCATTTCCGTCCACGTTCTCGATATATTCCAGCCTCTCGTACCAAAGGGCATAGATGGTTGTGTTGCTGTTGATCACTTCGGTATTGAAGTCAAACTTTTCTGTCTTGGCCGGGTTCTTGTACCAGCCGGCAAAGATATATCCTGATTTAACCGGGTCTGTCGGAACAGGAGCCGATTCACCTTCCAATACATTGATTGAAGAAGGATTAAGTGTACCACCGTCGGTATCATAGGTAACTTTATAGACACTACTGCTGCTGGACCATTCGCCGTAAAGGGTCATATCCTGGGTTACAGGCTGAGTGAAATCCCATTTATTATTCCAATCAAACAATGCACCAAGGGCAGATCCGTACCAGCCTCTGAAAGCCTTGCCTGCCTCCAGGCTGACCTTAGGAATCTCCAGATAACCTCCCGTAGGAACAATCTGTGTATCTACCGTTGTTGTAGAAAGTGACCATCCGCTGTCCCTGATTACAAATGAAACTGTACATGTTGTATCATTTCCGTCGTCAACGCTGCCACCAAAGATACTTGTAGGAACAGCAATCCACTGCGCATAGTATGTGGTATTCTCTGTCAGTGCAGTATGTTCATGAACTCTGGTTCCGCCGTTTACTTCAGTACCCCATCCGTTGAGTACGAAGGTAACCCACCTGAGGCCTGCGGCATTTACCGTTGCTTCAGGAAGCAGTCCGATATGGTCTCCCTTGTATCCGCTTACAGTTGCAGGTGTAACATTTGTAGTATATGTGTTACCGTTATAGGAAGGCCTGTTTCCGTCAAATGTTACTGTAATCCATTCCCTGTGGGCATAGAGATTCATGTCTTCGGTAAAAGGCTCCATGGAAGTGAATCTTGTACCGCCGCCTCCGTTACCGTCTTCAGGTGCTGTATACCAGTATCCGTCCGAAAGTTCTCCCAGAGGAGGAAGGTCTGTCTGATCGGAAACTCCGCTGTAGGTCCTGAAACGCTGAGGTGTAGGATTATTGAAATAATAGAGGTTTATTTCTATGGCATCAGCTATTTTCAGATAGCATACGGCCGGAGATACCGTATCTCCGTCCACGATACATTTTATTTCAAAGTTTCCGTATTCGTCCGCTTCATAGAGAAAGTTCCTGTTTGATCCGAACTGTACCAGAACTTCGTCCACATACCAGTCAAAATTTTCTCCCTGGCTTCCGCAGAGCAGACTGATTATTTCATCAAGGTCATTCTCCATGACTGTGGTTTTGCCCTTGAGCAGGAGGTTCCCCGAAGTAAACTCACCGGAAACCACGGCCTGATGATCCTCAAGCACCTCTACGGTGATTACCTCTCCGTAGTGATATCCCACATATTCATCCCCGAATGTGAATGCCAGAGTATAGAATCCCACTTCAAGATCGTCAAGTGTTCCTGTAAACCTGAGAATTCCGTCGCTTCTGGTCATTGCAAAATCGGTGAAGAACTGTGTTTTTTCTCCCACAAGGGTATAGTTTACCGTAAGGTGTCCCCCCTGGCTTGAGACCTGAGGAATAGTAACATCCATACGGATGGAGCCGGTTCCCATAGAGAGTTCCAGATCCACATCCACAAAATTGATTCCCATATTGATGTAGGTCTCGCACTCACCATACATCAGTATATGGTCACTGCTGTCAAAGGCTGCAACGGTAAAATGCCATAATCCCTGGGAAAGTCCCACGGCATCCCCTATTGTAAAAGGCTGCCATTCGCGTACGGTACCGAAAGGAGTCAGCCCCGAGTCAAGCTCGAACAGAGGTTCTGCCTTATATTTGTAGGAAATTACCTCAGCACCCGGATCCGCACTCAGGCTGGCATTGATCTTGCGCATAGGTCCGCCGTCAGAACCGGGAGCAGAGAGCCCGAAAATGATTTCGGAAGTTTTAATATTGGAGGCAGAAGCATCCAGTGCCTTATCCACGCTGCCGTTGTCACAGGAAAAAAACATAGGAATGAGTAATAGAGATAATATTAAAAAAAGAAATCGTCTCAACTGTCTGCCTCCTTAAAAAAAACCTGTCCCGCAAGACGGGTTATACTTTTTAAAAGATTAGTCTGTTACTGTAAAATCCATATTAATTGACATTGCGATGTTTCCGCTGGTTACGCCGCATGCGATGTTTGCAAACTGTGCTGCAGAAGGTGTCCAGCTGTAAGTTGCTTCATTGCCCGGCATAGGAGCTCCGTTGATGAACCACTGGTAAGTTGCACCGTCGGCAGGCACTGCTGTACAGGTGAATGTTACAGTCTGATTCTTGGCAATCTGTGTTACTGCCTCATCAGAATTATTTTTGGCTGCAAGTGTAAGAGTCAGCACTGCAAGACCGTTTACAGAAAGGGAAGGAGTCTGGAACAGACCGTAATCAAGGGTACCTGTAATGGCTGCTGTCTCTCCGCCGTCCACTGTTACATAAAGAGGTACTGTTCCTACAGGGTTGTCGCCGTTCTTATATTCAAGATTTACCCAATACATGCCGGCTGCGAGGTTATCAATTGTCTCCTTATCAAAATCTGCCTTTTCGGCTGTGCTTGATCCGTTAGGCACTACAGTGATAGTTTCGATTGCATTGGCTGTGTCTTCCACGGAACCGTAGGAAATTACAAGCTTGTCTCCGGAAGCTACTACTCTTTTTGCATCCACATCCACTGTGATTGTACCTTTCATTGTATCGTCAAATGCAGGTGATACATCAAATACAACCGGTGTGCCTGAGGCATTTACATAAGCTGTTTCGGTTCCTGTATAGAGCACGGCACCTTTTGCTGACCTTACCTGAATATCGAATGTCCACTGTCCCTGCTGGAAAAGACCGATGGTTCCGGTGGTTCCTCCAAATTCAGTAACCTGAGTCCATGCATCTCTCTTTCCGTAGGCATTTTCGCTGCCGGCCCACTGAGGTGTTGCCTTGTAATATATAGAGCTTACTGAACCGCGTCCTCCTGTAACGGATACGGCATAGGATGGGCCGTAGGAAGATATGTCAAATGATACACTTACAAGAGACGGACCTGATGCAAGATCGTCAGAGCCGCCGTTCTGACAGGAACATACGAATATCATAGCCAGACAAAGCATTAATATTGTAAATTTTCTTTTCATGTCTGTTCTCCGTCAAAATTGGAAATACAAAAAAATGTTATTCCTAACAAAATAATAAAAGAAAATCGGGCAAGGCGGACTCGAACCGCCGGTCTCAACGTCCCGAACGTTGCGCGCTACCAACTGCGCTATTGCCCGAAAGAGTTACGGACTCCCCGCCGTCCAGGATAAATGATACGCTGGCTCCGCCTACGGGAGTTATACCGTTCTTGTACATCTGCCGCCGTGACCGAAGACAAAAAACCTGTCCCGCCGGGGACAGGTTTTACTATATCATATCATTAAGGCAATTCTGTTACCTGATATGTAATTGACTTGCTGACAACAATGTTTCCGCGGGTTGCTGTACAAGTAATGCTTGCATTCTGATATGCAGTCGGAGACCATTCATATGATGGTACTGTTGTTGCACTGCCTACAGCATCTCCGTTTATATACCACTGGTATGTTGTTTCGCCGGCAGGAGTTGCAGTACAGGTGAAAGTAACCACTCCGGCGTCGACACTGCTCTCTATCTCGGAAAGGGTAAAGGATGATGAAATTCCGTTGATTGTAATGAGTGCTGTCTGGAATTCTCCTTCTACAAGGTTTCCGGAAATAGTTGCTGTCTGACCGGCATCAAGTGTAAAGTTGACGATTGCGCTACCTACTTCAGCTGTATTGTTCAGATATGTAAGCTTAACCCAGTAGTTGCCTGCTGCAAGGCCTTCCACATCATCAATCTCAAATGAAAGGCTTGGGCTGTCTGCTGCACATGTTTTTGTCTGATTTGTTTCTAGGTCAGCATCCTGTCCCACAAGTCCGTACTCCATAAGTACCTTGTTGAGATTCAAGGTCGGATTTATCTTGGCTGCTGTGATTGTATCAAATGCGATTGTACCTGTACCTACACCAGCTCCGCCGCGTGTTACAGTTACTTCTACAGGTGTATTTGCAGCATTGATGTATACTGTGGTTGCTGCTCCTGTATAAACAACGTTTGCACCACTTTTTACCTGAACATCGAATGTCCACTGTCCCTGCTGGAAGTATCCGAGATCCTTTTCTGCTGCATAATCTTCAATTTCGACAAATCCAGCTGTCTTTCCGAATACATTTTCGTTTGTCCAATTAGGAGTTGCCTTGTACCAGTAAGTAAGTTCGCCTGAAACACTTCCGCCGCTTACGGAAATGGTTCTCTGAGGTCCGTCTGCAGGAAGTTCTACAGAAAGGTTTACTTTATATAAAGCGCCGCCTGCAATATCGTCGGAACCGGTTCCGTTCTGACATGAGCATACAAAAATCATTGCCATACAAAGCAAAAGTACGATTAAATTTTTTTTCATAAAATTCTCCCTTTTTTTACGTAGATATTATCTGCGTAAAAAATATATATTGTAATATATATTCCTCTCATATTAAATTGTCAAATATTTTTTTATTGATTTATATAATTAAATTGAAGTAATATATAAGTATGAAGCTTTATACTAAAAATCAGGTCATTACATATATTATTATCACTGCAGCTGTTTTCATCTTTGCATTTTTTGCTGCATACTCCTTTTTTCTGCCTGAAAAAAAGGAAACTGAAACAGGCAGAACCGCCGCCGGAACAGAGGCGGAATCTCCGTCCCCGTCACCGGCTCCTACCCTGACCCATGACGAGCAGGAAAACATACTTATCTACGAAAGGCTGAACCGGGCTGTGGTAAACATCTCCACCGAAGTAATGACCTGGAACTGGTTTTTCGAATCGGTACCTCAGGAGGGGGGAAGCGGATCCGGTGCCATCATAGATAAGGAAGGATATATCCTGACCAACAAGCACGTGGTGGAAAAGGCCTACAAGGTTTATGTGACCATAGCCGACGGTACCACCTTCGAAGGCAAGGTGGTGGGTGTGGATTACGAGAACGACCTGGCCGTGGTAAAGATAGAGCCGGGAGACCGGGATCTTACCGTAATAGAGTTCGGAGATTCGTCGGCCCTGAGGGTGGGACAGAAGGTGCTGGCCATAGGAAACCCTTTCGGCTATGAAAGAACCCTTACCACCGGCGTCATCTCGGGTCTGGGACGCCCCATGGTCACTTCTGCCGAGAACAAGTACATAATCAAGGACATGATCCAGACCGACGCCTCCATAAATCCGGGTAACTCCGGAGGGCCCATGATAGATTCGGGAGGAAAGCTCATCGGTATCAATACAGTTATCTATTCTCCGTCGGGAGGCTCCGTGGGAATAGGTTTTGCGGTTCCCGTAAATACAGCCAAGCGTGTAATTCCTGACCTGATAGCACACGGAAAAGTCAACAGAGGCTGGATAGACATGGAATTTATAACCCTGTTTCCAAAGCTGGTGGAATATGCCAAGCTTCCCGTATCCAGAGGAATTCTGGTTTCCAGGGTAGAACGGGGAAGCAATGCGGATAAAGCCGGCCTTAAAGGGGGCACCGATCAGGTACGCTACAGAAATTCTTCCTTCTATCTGGGAGGAGACATAATCACCGGCATCAACGGAAATGCAATCTCTTCCGTGGCTGACGTGTACAGCGCACTGGAAAATACCCGGCCCGGAGACAAGGCCAAGCTTACGGTAATCAGAAAAGGGAAGGAAATGATTCTGGAAACAGAGCTTTCCGAAAGAAGAAACCTGAAATGAAGAAATTCAGGACTGCAGCCCCCTACGAGCCGGCCGGAGACCAGATCAAGGCCATAAAGGAGCTGACCGAGGGGATAGAAAAGGGGTACAGGAAACAGATTCTCAAAGGGGTTACCGGCTCGGGCAAGACCTTTACCATGGCCAAGATCATAGAGAACGTGAACAAGCCTACCCTTGTGCTTTCCCACAACAAGACCCTGGCAGCCCAGCTTTACAGGGAGTTCAAGGATTTCTTTCCCGACAATGCGGTGGAATACTTTGTTTCCTATTACGACTACTACCAGCCGGAAGCCTATGTTCCCTCCAAGGATCTCTACATAGAAAAGGATGCCAGTATAAACGAGGAGATAGAAAGGCTCAGGCTATCTGCCACCTCTTCCCTTCTGGAGCGGAAGGATGTAATCATAGTCTCCACCGTCTCCTGCATCTACGGTCTGGGAAGCCCGGACACCTACAAGGATATGAGACTGATGCTCAGGGTGGGAGAAGAAAGGAACATCACAGCCATAGCCAGACAGCTGGTCTCCATGCAGTATGACAGGAATGACAATATAGGAGAGCGGGGAAATTTTCGTATCCACGGTGATACCGTAGACATTTTCCCGGCCTATACA
This sequence comes from Spirochaetia bacterium, assembly GCA_045606105.1. GTDB lineage: Bacteria > Spirochaetota > Spirochaetia > CADAEX01 > CADAEX01 > CADAEX01. The sequence goes on from JAZURI010000011.1 coordinate 100,587, forward strand.
AAGCACGGCTACAGAATAAACCTGGACTGGGACGAAATAGCATCCATCACCGAATTTGACCCTGTTACCGGAAACACTGTAGAAACCTACGACTTTATCACCGTATATCCGGCAAAGCATTTCGTGGTTCCCGAAGCAGATCTGAAAAAAGCCATAGAGGGTATCAGGGAGGAGATGGAAGAAAGGTACAGGGAGCTGACCGAGGCAGGAAAGCTGCTGGAGGCACAGAGAATAAAATCCCGCACCGAGTACGATATGGAAATGCTGGAGGAAATGGGATACTGTACCGGAATCGAAAACTATTCCAGACACATAACCGGAAGAAAGGAGGGGGAACGCCCTTATGTTCTTCTGGATTATTTTCCCAAGGATTTTCTCCTGTTTGTGGACGAATCCCATGTTACCCTTTCCCAGGTCAGGGCCATGTACGAGGGGGACCGTTCCAGAAAGACCACACTCTACGACCATGGCTTCAGGCTGAAATCGGCCCTGGATAACAGACCGCTGGTTTACAGCGAGTTCGAGGCCATGCAGGATAAGGTTATCTATGTTTCCGCCACCCCCGGCAAGGAGGAGTACGAGAAGGGAGAAAATACCGTGGAACAGATTATCCGCCCTACAGGACTTCTGGATCCTGAAATCACCGTAAGGGGAACAAAGGGACAGATTGAAGATCTTTACAGCGAGATAAAGGAAAGGATAAAGGCTGACGAAAGGGTTCTCATCACCACTCTGACCAAGAAAATGGCGGAGGATCTTACCGATTACCTCAGCGGACTGGGACTGAAGGTCCGATATATGCATTCCGAAATCGAAACCTTTGAACGGGTGGAGATTATCAAGGAGCTCAGGACAGGAAAGTGCGATATAATAGTAGGAATCAACCTGCTGAGAGAGGGACTTGATATTCCGGAGGTCTCACTGATTGCCATCATGGATGCGGACAAGATAGGCTTTCTCCGCTCTGCCACATCCCTTATCCAGACCATAGGAAGGGCTGCAAGAAATGTGAACGGCAAGGTAATAATGTATGCCGACAGGATGACCGAAGCCATGGAGGAGGCCATAAAGGAGACACAGCGCCGCCGCGAAATCCAGCAGAAATACAACGAAGAGCACGGAATCACCCCTGTTACCGTAAAAAAGGCAGTTCAGGATATCCTTATCAGGAAGCATGCAGACAAGGTAAAAGGGGGAGAAACCAATGTTGAGGTTATCAAGAACAGCTATAATATGGTTAATCCTAAGGAAAGGAAAAAGCTGATAAAGGCCCTGGAAAAGGAGATGCTGGAGCATGCCAAGAATCTTGAGTTTGAGGAAGCGGCCATACTGAGGGATGAAATAGAAAAGCTCAGTGCTTTCTGAAAATTTCCACCGGTTTTATCCTGCCGCCCTGTCGAGCCGGCAGCCATGATGCAGCCACCGAGAAAAATACCGCAAGAAGGGCAAATACCGCCAGCTTACCCGGATCAATATCCACAGGAATACTCTCCAGATAGAACTGTGAATCAAAGAGCGAAATATTGCATACCCCTTCCAGAAAGGCGATAATTCCGTTTATGTTTACAGCGGCCAGCACACCGACCGCTGTACCCAGCACTGCAGCACAGACCCCGATAAAAAGGGCGGTAAGCATGAAAATGGAGGAGATGTCCCTGTCTGTGGCCCCTGCACTTTTCAGCACCGCAATATCCTGCTTCTTGGAAATGACCATCATTATCATGGAGGATGAGATATTTACCGAAGCTACGGCCAGAATCAGGATCATTATGAAAATCAGAAACTTCCTTGTGGTATCCAGGGATGCCACCAGACTGTCGTTAAGGGTTTCCCAGCCAGACAACCGGACTCCCGGTACGGAGCTGTAGATTTCATCCATTACCGAATAAAGCTCATCGCCGAAAGGATCGGAAACCGTTACTCCCAGCATCCGGCTGTTCTTTTCCTTGAAAAGGGAGCTGCCGCACTCCAGAGAAATGAAGGCTGAAAGCATGTCCAGGTCCTGATATCCCGATGTATATATTCCTGTTACCCTGAAGCTTGTAGGCCTGAGCAGCACCGGTCTTCCCGGCACCACCCTGGCTGTCAGGAGCTTGATGGAATCGCCGGGAGCCACCTTAAGCTTGTCTGCAGTTTCGGAGCTGATGACTATGCTGTCCCTTTCAGCCAGGGAGAAATCGCCATCCTTTACCGTTATGTACTGCCGGAAACCATGGTTCTCGCTGTATACGGAATCGGGAATACCCCGTACCGTAATACCGGTCCTGCCATCCTCGGCATAAAGTATACCGCCTCCCTGAACGCATGGAAAAACATTTTCCACATTTTCAAGAGAAGAGATCTGTTCCATTATATCGGCCTCTTCTTCGGCCCCGGTATCAGCCGGGAGGCGTACCTGAATATGGAAGCTGCCTACCTCGATGTACCGGCTTACAATTCCCTCTATCATTCCGTCTGCAATCACGGATACCACAATCAGGGGAACCAGGCTGATGGCCGCCCCTATTACGGCACCCCGGATATGCCTGAACATACCTGCCTTGCTTTTATTGAAGAGAATCCTGAATGCAAAGAAGAAAGGGAAAAGCCTGATCATATCTGCACGAAACCGCCGTTTTCAAGCTTTACCGTAATGTCGCCCCGGGCTGCAATACCGGGATCGTGGGTTACCAGAATCAGGGATTTTCCCTTTTCGGCGGTAAGCTCAAAGAGTAGATTTTCTATGTTTCTGGAATTTTTTTCATCAAGGTTTCCTGTAGGCTCATCAGCCAGAATCAGCATGGGATTGTTTACCAATGCCCTGGCTACCGCTATTCTCTGCCTCTCGCCGCCGGAAAGACGGGAGGGATATGAATTCCGCTTATGGATCATGTTGACCCTTTCCAGAAGCTCCTCACCCATCTCCCTTGCCTCTTTTTTAGGGATGCCGGAAATAAGGGCAGGAATCATGATATTTTCAAGGGCATTCAGCTCCTTGAGGAGATAATGGAACTGGAAAATGAAGCCTATGGTACTGTTACGGTAGCTGCAGAGCCCCTTTCTGCCCAGTTTTGTGATATCGGTACCGTTTACAATGACGCTTCCGCTGTCGCAGAAGTCCAGGGAACCGATAATGTTGAGCAGAGTACTTTTACCGCAGCCGCTTTCCCCGGTTATGATAAGCTGTTTTCCGGCCTCCAGGGAAAAGTTCATATCCTTTATGATTTCAAGCCTTTCATCGCCGTTCTTATAGCTTTTGTTTAGATTTTTCAATTCAAGAATATTCATCATTCACACCTCAGAACCGAAGCCGGATTCTTTACATCAAGCCTTCTGACTGCTGCCAGAGCCGAAAACACCGAAGAGAGAAATGCAAAAAGAAATGCTGCCAGAACCTCTCCCGGCATGATTTTTACCGGAATCTCCATTATATAGAAATAGGAGCGGGGAAAAAGCTGGAAACCGGATGCAATGCTGCCTACAAAATCAAAGATGGCATTGACATTGGAGGCCACCAGTATACCCAGTACCACCCCCAGCACACCCCCTGCCAGTCCGGTTATTATCCCTTCCGTTACAAATATTTTTCTCACCTCTTTTTCAGAAACTCCGATGGAATAGAGAATAGCTATATCCTCCATCTTTTCAGACACCGAGCGCTTCATGAAATTGAATATATTTACACCGATAACCACAAAAATCAGGGAGATTACAAACATCATGGCAAACTTCTCCATCCTGAGAGCTCCGAAAAATGCCTTGTTGTATTCCCGCCATGAGACTATCTTTCCGTCGGTGACCTCCCGGAGCCTTTTTTCAGCCCTCTTGTCACGGTACTGGTTACTGAGCTTGACCCCCAGCTTTATATCCGGTGTACCGGCCTGAAGCAGAGGGGCGCTTTCCAGCGACATGATAACCAGGTTCCTGTCGTATTCGTAATAGCCGCTTTTGAAGATGCCTGTTACTTTAAAAGGTATATTCTGCGGCTTCAGCTTGTTGAAGCTCTCTCCTGCCAGGGCCATTACGGAAAATGTATCGCCAGGCTCCAGACGAAGGTATCTGGCAAGCTCGCTTCCGAGAATAACACCTTCACCGTTCTCAAGGGAGAATTTTCCCCTGATTATGTTCAGATGCTCCATGAAAAGCCTGTCCTCAGCCGCAGCCGCAGGATCCACACAACGTACGTTTATAGGGGCCAGCCTGGAAAGGGAGCCTTCGGAAAGAACCTGAATATCGGTAAACGGAACACAGCTCCTGATACCGCGGACCTCTGAAACCTTTTCCGGAATTGAAGGATCCTTTCCGTCATAATCTATCCGCATGTGGTATGAGCCGATTTCAAGGATGTCGGAAATATAACCGAACTGCAGTCCGTTCATTATGGAAATGACGGTAATGAGGGTCATGACTCCTACTGCCAGACCAAGTACGGAGAGTAGCTGGGTAATGTTGCGGTTTTCCCTTTCCCGGCCCATGAGATAACGGCCGGAAAGAAAGGTTATCCATCTGAAGCTGCGTTTTCCCATTCTTCCTTCTTCACCCTCTCCCTGTTCAGGTAATAGTATGTGGCAATAATGCCTCCGCCGGACATGATATCTTCCACAAAATCATTATCAGTCCTATAAGTTATTATTTTATAAAGAGTTCCGTTTCTGTATCTTGTTTCGGTTTTTACATGGTCCCCTTCATAGGTATAAAGAATCTTCTCCATTCCGCCGGGAAAGGACTCCACTGATGATATGAGATTGGAGGCCTCATCATAGCCGAAAACCCTCTTTCTTGTAAGACGGTCCCCTTCAAGTTCCTCTTCCGATTCTGTCCTTCCTGAGCTGTCGTACCTGCTTATAACCCGTGTATTCAGATCGTGGTTTACCAACTCCGATGACTCAAGACCCTTTTCGCCGTAGACAAAGGATTCTGATGTTACCTCCCGACCTTCAAGCCATTCCGTACAGCCGGCAACCCTTCCGTCACGGTCGTATCTGACAGAGGTTCCCGTATAATCGGCATTTCCGTGCCACTCCATGATAAGCCGGCCGCCGGAGAATACATACCTTGTATCCTCCCTCCCCTCTTCCTCGCTGCCTGAAAAAACCGCACCTGAAATACGGCCGATGCTGTCACGGTTCAGGGTGGTGGAGCCTATCTTGTTTCCTTCGCCGTCAAAGCTGAGGATCTCCCCGAGAATACCCCCGTCATAGATAAAAACCTCCCGGCCGGTAAGAATGTCATCCTTGTAGAAGCTCTCCTCCAGTATGCCTGAACCGTCGTACACTGTCTCGGTTCTTGCGTTCCCTTCGGTAACAACCTCCTTAAGCATTCCGCCGTCGCTGCCGTAGAAGATTTCCCTGGTATTTATCAGTTCTCCGTTCCTGCCGTACAGTGTCCTCAGAACCCTGTTGTCCTCCCGCTCCAGCTTTATGTACCGGTCAAATTCACCGGTCCTGTACCTGCTTATCTTTTCCAGAAGCATGCCTGAGCTGTTGGAGGCAAAATATTCCTCCCCGAAAAGAGAGACGGCAAGAAATAGGAAAAAGGCAATACTAATCTGTTTCAAGCAATGTTTCCAGATATTTTTTCTTGTCAAACCTTGCAAAATCGCCGTATTTTTCACCGGTTCCCACAAAGGCTACAGGAATTCCCAGCTTACCGGAAATGGAAATAAGGCTTCCCCCCTTGGCTGCGGAATCGTATTTGGCCAGGACGATACCGTCGATATTCATGGCCTCGTTGAAGATCTCCACCTGGCTTACGCCGTTCTGACCGGTGGTAGCATCGATAACGATGAATTTCTTGTAGTTCTCTGCCGGAATCTTGCTTGTGATGATCTTATCGATCTTCTGCAGCTCCTTGATAAGGTTTGTCTTGTTGTGCATTCTTCCTGCAGTATCTGCGAGAATCACATCCTCACCCCTGGACCTCACGCTGTCGATGGCATCATAGATTACGGCACCCGGATCTGAGCCGTGCTGCTGGTTAACAACCCTGATTCCCAGTCTTTCGCCGTGGATTCCGATCTGCTCGATGGCAGCTGCACGGAAGGTATCTCCTGCCGCAAAAACCACCTTCTTTCCCATGGTGTTCTTGATATAATTTCCCAGCTTGGCAATGGATGTGGTCTTTCCTACCCCGTTTACTCCGAGGAACAGATAAAGGTTTATCCCCTCGTTGAGGCGGAAGTCATATTCAACCACCTTGTTGTCCAGTATCCTTTTAAGAGCCTCCTTCAGGGTCTCAAAATCATCTATCTTTTCCTTTGAAGCCACTTCCCTCAGCTCGTCCACAATGGACACAGCCATGGAAGCACCCACATCCCCCTCTATAAGAGCATCCTCAAGATCCTCAAACGCACTTTCGTCAATCCTTGTCTTCTTGAAAAGCTTCTTGAACAAATTTCCCAATGATTTCATATTTCAACTCCTGTCGTCGTTATAGGCTTCTCCGGTCCTTATGTAATCCTTCAGATGAAACATGGCGTTTACAAAAAGGGTTACAGACAGGAACAGTGAGCCGTAATACATACCTCTGCTGTAATTCCTGATTCTTTTATTCTTGCGCTGCTCATGGCTGCTGCCCGATGCAACGCTTCTCTTGTATAAATCATCGTAAGACTGATAATTGGCATAGGAAAAGAAAGCCACAGGTATGGAGAGAACGAAAAATGTAAGGTTCTTGTAGAAATCGTTCCTCTTCTCCAGCAGATATCCGTCCCTGTCGAAAAGCTCCTTCTGAGGATAAAATTCCAGGCTGTTTCCCTCTGCATCCTCCAGGAAGCCCCTGGAGCTGAGATACCCCTCCTTGGATATAACTACTTCACCCTCATCCCCCTCAATTACCATAGGGGTTTTTCCCTGCCACACGGAGCGGTAATAGATGTCGGCACCCGGCGGATCCGATGAAATGACAACATGGCGGCCCGGCTTTGGGCTCACCTCCATGTCCAGCTCCAGGACACCGCCGCTATCCAGGGTAATCTCCCTTTCGGCAATATCTGTGCCGGCTCCGAAAACCGTTACCTTGTGCACTCCCGGCTCCACTATTATGTCGGTTGAGCTGCCTGTAGCCTTGTATTCACCGTCCACATAGATATCTGCATCGGGATCGTTCAGGTTCAGGCTGATCCTGGCCCAGTCGGTTCCCAGCATGAAACCGTTGAAGCTGTCCAGCGCCCTGGCTACGGAATCGTAGATCCTGTCCAGGCTGTCAGTAACCCGTATGGAATGGACATTCCTGTTTTCCAGCCGGCTGTAAAGGCTGATTTCTGTTGCAGCAGTATCCTCCACCACAGTTACGGTACCCCAGATTATATAATCCAGTTTCCTGGAAACTGCCTCGGTATAAAGGTCAGCCGGGCTTTTCAGCTCTGTATCCTCCTTCTCGTCCTGATTCAGGAGAACTATTTCCTTTTCCTTCTCTATGTAAATCCTTTCAGTCTTGTATCTTTCTGCTTTCTTCAGCTTCTTCTTCCCCTTCCTGATATTGTTAAGGGCACTTTTTTCGGAGCTGTTGTCCGCAGATTCGGAAAAGAGCAGTTCGTCATATTTCTTGTAATATCCCGAAAGCTCCTTCCTGCACTTTATTATATATTCTTCCTTAAGGAAATTTCTCATGCTTTCCGCTTCCTTATCGCTCATGAGGTGGGTCCTGAAGGCAGAGAAATGTCTGGCCGCAGTACTGCTCAGGGTTGTACTTACACCGGAGCTGCTGCCGGAATGGGGGCTGCTGATCAGGTCTGTAACCAGCACACGCCACTCATCCGACTTGTCCCGAAGCACATCCTCCTGACCGAAAACCCAAAGAGGCATCAGAAAAAGCAGAAAAGCAAGAAAAATCCTAGCCATTATCCTTGTTCTGCCACATGTATTTGAGGTATTCCTCGATAAAGTAATCTATGTTACCGTCCATTACGCTCTGGATATTTCCGATTTCAGCCTTGGTCCTGTGATCCTTTACCATGGTGTATGGCTGGAAAACGTAGGAACGGATCTGGCTTCCGAAGTTGATGTCCTTCTTTTCCTGGGAATTCTTCTCGTTTTCCTCGTCCTGCTTGGCCTTGTAATATTCGTAGAGCCTGGAACGGAGAACCTTCATTGCCATGGCCCTGTTCTTGATCTGGCTTCTTTCGTTCTGGCACTGAACCACGATTCCTGTCTCGAAGTGGGTGATGCGGACTGCCGAGTCGGTCTTGTTTACATGCTGACCGCCGGCACCTGATGCACGGTAGGTATCCACCCTGATATCCTCAGGTCTGATATCGATATCGATATTGTCATCCACAACCGGTGAAACGTAGATTGATGAGAAGGATGTATGACGGCGGGCGTTGGAATCGAACGGAGAAATACGTACCAGACGGTGGATTCCCGATTCACACTTGAGAAATCCGTGGGCATATTCACCGTTGACCTGCATGGTTACCGACTTGATTCCCCCTTCAGCCTCCTGAAGATCCGCAATCTCTGTCTTGAATCCCTTTCTTTCGGCCCATCTCAGGTACATCCTGTAAAGCATGCTGGCCCAGTCACAGGCCTCTGTTCCGCCGGCTCCCGCATGGATGGTCATGAATGCATCGTTGCGGTCTGTAGGCTCGCTGAAAAGCTCCAGTGTCCTGAGTCTTCCGTATTCAGCCTTCATTCTGGTAATGGCATCGGCAATATCTGCCTCAAAGGATTCGTCATTCTCTGCCACAGCCATTTCGTAAAGGTCAGTTGTGTCCTCGATCTGTGTCTTGAGCTCCTGCCAGGGATAGAGAATATCCTTCTTCTGCTTGATTTCTCCCATAACCTTTTCAGCTTTCTTTGTATCGTTCCAGAAGCCTTCGGCAGCAGTGGATGCCTCCAGTGCTTCAATCTCGGATGCTATCTTATCCGAGTCAAAGATGCCTCCAGGTTTCAAATATATCTTCTTTGAGCTGTACAAGCTCCAGCTTATAATCTTCCAGCATAGTTTCCTCCAATATAAATAATATAATAATTATGTTGTTTCCGCAATACTTTAGCCCGATGCTTGAAAAAGCAGTTTTTTTTATATATATTATTTTCGGAGAATACTATGAGTCTTAATGTTGTTACTTTAGGAAAAGAAGTCCTGCGGGAAAAAGCAAAGCCTGTGGAGACCTTCGATGCCGAGCTTGAAAATATCATAAACGAAATGTTTGTTCTCATGGATGAAAGAAGAGGAGTGGGACTGGCCGCACCTCAGGTGGGAATCAGCAGACGTTTTTTTATTACCAATGCTCCCGACGACAAGAAAAGGGTTTTCATCAACCCTGAAATCATTGCCACCTCCCAGGAAACAGTAAAGGCGGAAGAGGGCTGTCTCAGTCTGCCGGGTGTATGGGGAAACGTGGAACGCTCCGTTGCCATAAGTATTCAGGCATACGATGTAAAGGGAAAGATCTTCAGACTGAATGCAGAGGATTGGCTGGCCAGAGTGATCCAGCACGAATACGACCATCTGGACGGAAAGCTTTTCGTGGACAGAATGTCTGACAATGCAAGAAACAAGCTTATTTCACAGTATGAAAGGATGAACCAGAACAAATGAAGATTCTCTTTGCAGGAACACCGGCCATAGCGGTACCGGCTCTCAGGGCCCTTGCGGAAAAGGGATATGCTGCGGGAGTCCTTACCAATCCCGACAGACCCTCAGGAAGAAAACGGATTCCTGAGCCATCACCTGTAAAGCAGTGTGCCCTGGAGTACGGAATCAAGGTATTTCAGCCGGAAAAACCTGACGAGGAATTCATCTCCCTCCTCAAAGAGGAAAATTTTGATGTTCTCATAACCTTTGCATACGGAAAAATATTCAAGGAAAATTTCCTGGCCCTTTTCAAGGATGGGGCCTATAACATACATCCTTCACTTCTGCCCCGCTTCAGGGGTGCATCTCCCATCAACGCAGCCATTCTGGCCGGAGAAAGCGAAACCGGTATCTCCATACAGAAAATGGCCCTTAAAATGGATGCCGGAGATATAGTCATGCAGTTCAGGTTTCCTCTGAACGGCACCGAAAACAGCGAAACGCTTTCGGAATTCGTGGCAGCAAAAAGCGGGGAAATGATATCCGAGTTTGCAGACAGGCTTACCGAAGGAAATATTACCGGAACACCTCAGGATGATTCCAAGGCCACCTACTGCCGCATCATAGGCAAGGAGGAGGGAAAAATCGACTGGAACGAGGATGCCCGGATCATAGAACGTAAAATCAGAGGCTATTTCCCGTGGCCCGGCAGTTATACAGCTTTCGGAGACAAAACCCTTACCGTAACCGAGGGAGCAGTATACACGGGGGAGGATTTCGCCGATGCCGACAAAACTCCCGGCAAGGTACTGGGAAGCGACAGGCAGCAGGGAATAATCATTGCCGCCGGAGCAGGTAAGCTGGCGGTAACAAGGCTCAAGCCCCAGGCAAAGAATGAAATGGACTGGAAATCCTTTCTCAACGGCAACAGAAACTTCATCGGAACCCAACTGGGAGAAAATAAATGAAAGAGACCAATCCTGAAAAAAAATATTTCAAGATAACCATAATCACCCTTATCGGAATAATCATACTGGCTGCAGCCTCTGCCCTTACCGGCTTCTTTGTAATGATCCGCGGGGCCGAGATCACCGTAGTTCCGGATGTAAAGGGAATGCAGCTGGAGGAAGCGCTGATAGAGATCCAGGACAAGGGACTCAATTCCTTTATCCAGCTCAAATACTCACAGGAACCGGGAGACAAGGGGGCGATCCTGGACCAGAAGCCTAATCCGGGTTCCATTCTCAGGGCCGGCAGCAAGATGACCCTCAGTGTCAGCCGCGGTGCGGTTATCGACAAGGTAGGAGACTACAGAGGCTGGGATATACAGGACCTGAGATCCCATTTCATGTCCATGTTCTCCACATACGGTACCCTTATCAGCATCAAGGAGCCGATAGTAACCATCTATAACGAAGCGCCTGAAGGGACTATCCTGGAGCAGAAGCCGCTGCCCGAAACACCCCTTACATCCTTTACCGAACTGGAGCTTATAGTCAGCCTCGGACCGGGAGATTCCATCTTCAAGGTGCCTGACTTCATTGAATTTGACTTCATGAGTGCCATGCTCTATGCGGCAGATGAAAACATTCCGTTCACCTTCAGCCACAGAGCTGCAAAAAAGGATGAGCTCAAGGGTGTGATAGTGTCACAGACCCCTACAGAGGAGTCCGAGGTCCCTAAGGGAACCATCCTTCAGTTTGTAATGACCACTCCGGAAACAAGCGACAATATCTCCTTCGGTATTCTTGAAAGGACATTGCCTGACTATCCGGTAAGTGTTAATCTGAAATATGAAATCATAAATCCGCGGGGAGAGAGAAACGAAGTCTTCTCCATGTATCACAAGGGTGGTGTAATAGCTATTCCTTATATGGTGGAAACAGGCTCTACCCTTATTCTTTCCGCAGAAGATAAGGAACTTGTTAATTTCCTGGTGAAAAACTAATTATTTAAAAACGGAGATATAAAATGAGTGAATGTAATCATGACTGCTCAAGCTGCGGCAGCAACTGCAGTGAAAGAACAGAACCTCAGAGCTTCCTGGAGAAGCCGCATGAGCTTTCAAAAATCAAAAAAGTAATTGCAGTAGTCAGCGGAAAGGGAGGTGTAGGAAAATCCCTGGTAACCTCTATCCTTGCCGTTATGATGAACAACAAAGGATATAAGACAGCAATTCTTGATGCCGATATCACAGGTCCTTCAATTCCAAAGGCTTTCGGCGTATGCGACAGACCTAAGCAGGACGGCGACGGATTCCTCCCTGTAAAGAGCAGAACCGGCGTAAATATCATGTCACTGAACCTTCTTCTGGAAAACGAAAGCGATCCTGTAATCTGGAGAGGTCCGGTTATCGCAGGTGCGGTAAAGCAGTTCTGGACAGATGTTATCTGGGGAGATGTGGACTATATGTTCATCGACATGCCTCCCGGAACAGGCGATGTTGCCCTGACAGTATTCCAGAGCATTCCTATCGACGGTATCGTTATCGTCACATCACCTCAGGAGCTGGTTTCCATGATTGTTGAGAAGGCTGTAAACATGGCAAAGACCATGGATATTCCTATCCTCGGCATGGTGGAAAACATGAGCTATGTAAAGTGTCCTGACTGCAACAAGGAAATCAGGATTTTCGGCGAGAGTCATCTTGAAGAGACTGCAAAGAAGTACGGAATCGAGGTTACAGACAAGCTTCCTATGGCACCGGTAATTGCTACCGCATGTGACAGAGGTATGGCAGAATTCCTCGAAGGAAGATTCCTCCCTGACCACATCAAGATGCTTGAAGAGCTTATCAAATAAGTTTCTTTTTTAAGGACTGCGCTACTGTTTCCAGAGCTCTCGGATCTGTTTTTCCGGCACTGAACAGAAGGCGCAGTATCTCTTTTCTAATATCCTCAGGATAAAGAGCCAGAACCTGACGGCTTTTTTCCTTTCCCGCATGCTTCAGAACCACAGCCGCAATTACGGCAGACTCCCCTTCAAGAGCTGCAAAAAGCCTGTCGGCATCGGTATTTTCCAGAAAGTCCATTGAATTCCTTTCCTTTTCGAAAGGGGTGTTATCCAATACGTTATGCCAGGTGAATCTCCTGTTTTTTGCAGAAAAGCTTTTGAGCTCCCTTAGTACTGAGTTATCTCCCTTGGGAGCAGCAGCACTTTTCAGCTTTTCCACCTCTTCGGAATCCAGATATGAAACTATTTCCCTGCATCTCTCCTCCCCCAGAAGGAACAGCAGTCCGGCAGCCTTTTCTTTTTTATCCATAATCAGATTATATTATACCCTTTTTTCCTCGTCCACCGTTTTTATAAAAAAGGGAATTGCCAGGAATGAAAGATAATCTTGTAAATAAATACTATCTATTAGGTAGTTATAAAGGTATTTAAATTTCTTCCAAAAAAAATTTTTTTATGATACTATCAAAAATACCTAAAACTACCAATGGAAAAAATATAAATGAATATTTTTATAAAAACAATAATAAAGAAAATTTGGAAATTCATTTTTAGAATCTGGAGATTTTTAAACAAAAAAGCAGAAGGACTAAATAGGAGAATTGATAAACCTAAAAGAATACTTCCCGAAACTGTTTTTATCGATAAAACATACAAAAATATTATTTCATCCCAAGGATTTTTATATAGCGGTTCTTCTACTTTGATAGGACTGTTTCAAGAATTTAATAATACAACAACATTAGGCATGCCTGATTATGTATATTCAGGAAAAAAAGTAAAGAAAGGAGCTGAAGTTCGTTTTTTTGCCGACTCAAATGTTTTTAACTTTATTGAAGCTTTTTACTCAGATAATGAAGTTTACCAAGATGCAGTTATAAAAAAATTTATTCGCTTTATAAACGTTGCATATTATAATAAAGGATTATACTCCTGGGATAAAAATCCTCTTGTTTATAATGAATTTTTTCTTAAGAATGCTTTAGATTTTCTTTTTGCCACATTGGAACTTGATGATAAATCAAAAATTCTGGCTGAAAAAAATCATCTTCCTCTCACCTGGAATTCAGCGGATGAAAAATATAAAGGCTATTCATTTATGTTTGGAGAGGGCATTCATCAATATATATTTTATAAATATAAAAAAATAGAACCTAAGGTTTTTGAATTTCATGTAAAAAATTTCTTTTCTAATTTTTTTAATTCTGTACAAAGTAAAGATTATTTAATATGTGACCAATTACTAAACACTGTTAAACTTGATAAATTAGCAAAAATAAACCAATACCTAGATACCCCTATTAAAACAATTAGTGTTATAAGGGATCCAAGAGATCAATATATTTCAGCTTTCAGACATAATGATACTTTTTATTTAAGTGATACATTAGACGGTTATGTAAACTTTTATTTATCAATGGTTCAACCTGTAATAAACAGTAACAACCCACATAGATTGGTACTCAGATTTGAAGATATTGTACTTAAATATGATGAATCAGTTCAAAAAATAATAGATTTTGTCGGCATAGATAAATCATGTCATATTGCCCCGAAATCAGTTTTCAATCCGGCATTATCGGTAGTTAATATAGGTGGATATAAAAAATTCCACAATCAGGATTTTATGAAACAAATTGAAGAGCGGTTACCTAACTTCTGTTATTATCCTGAAAAAGAAAATCTATCCGAAGAAGCATGGAAAATGCTTAAGGAAAATAATTTTAAAGAGCTGGAATAAATAATTATACCCTTTTTTCCTCGTCCACCGTTTTTATAAAAAAGGGAATTGCCAGGAATGAAAAACCGCCTGTTACGGCAGGAATAAGCCAGTACAGAGTGTAGGATCCGCCGGTTCCGTCCATGACTGCGCCGCCCAGCATATAGCCCAGCAGAGATGCAGGGGCCGATATGGCCAGAGAATAGAACTGATGGAAGGCAGCCCTGTTTTCGGGCCGGCTGAAGGAGTCCAGATGGATGAAGGTACAGGAAAGGAACAGAGCTGAAACCAGACCGTGACACAGGATTCCCGGTATTACGGCCCCCGGTCCGGGAGCAGCTGCAAAGATAAGATATTTGATCATGCAGAAAAAAGCTCCGGCCCCCATGACCTTTCCCACTCCGAATCGGTTCAGGAAATGTCCCATGAAAACCATGACCGCCACCTCGGTTATCATTCCCAGAGAAATGACCAGGGCTATGTTTCCCTCCGGAAGTCCCATATCCTTAAGAAAAGGGGCAGCTCCCATAAAATAATAGTGATCCTGCATTGTCATGAAAATACAGATTACCATGAATCCCAGGAACTGAAGCTTCACTCCCCGCTCCATACTGCAGAGACTGCGGAAAAAATTCTCCCCTTTCACCCTTCCCTGCTGGCTTCTGTCCTGCCTGAAATGACAAAGTCCCCTGAAAATGATCAGTGCACTGAGAAAAGCGGCCCCTCCGGCCACATGGAAAAGTCCTCCGAAGTTTCTTTCAAAGGGGAGCGCCACTGCAGGATTCATCCAGATACAGGAAAAAAATACTGCAGCTCCTATCCAGCCCAGAGTTCCCCAGACACGGAATTTTCCGTAGTCGTTTCTTCCCCTGCCGGAAAGATTTCTGAAGGTCAGTGCATTTATAAGGGCAAAATCGGGTTTGTGAAAAATATTGAATATGAAAAAAAGGAAAAATACCGGAGCAAAGGAGCGGAAGAAGGGAATAAGTGACAGAACCAGGAAAACTGCCAGCTCGTTCATCATCAGCAGCCTTTCCACCCTGATTACCCGGTCAGCAAGAAAAATCAGTATCAGCGGCGAAAGGAATGCAGCTATGGTTTCAGTGGTCAGTATCAGACCGGTCTGAATGCCCCCGAAGCCCAGATAATCCCGGCAGTAAAGACTGGTAAGGGAAAGCAATGTCCCCTTGATTACAAATTCGAGAAAAAAAAGTGAGGATAGAACAGCTGCAGTTCTTTTATTCATCCCTATTCCCTGAACTTATCAGGCAGGTGGAGAATTTCCCTTGGCTTGCTTCCGTTGGCCGGGCCTATTATCCCCCTGGCCTCCATCTCTTCTATAAGGCGTGCCGCCCTGTTATAGCCTATGGAGAGCCGGCGCTGGAGATATGATGCAGAGGCTTTTCCCGTGGAGGCCACAACACCCAGGGCCCTGTCGAAAAGGGAATCCCCTTCTGAGCCGGTATAGCAGTCACTGTCACCCAGATCGTCATCATCCATGAATATCTCATCATCGATATATTCCGGTTCACCCATTTTCCTGACCTCGGAAACAAGTCTTTCAACCTCTTCGTCGGAAAGGAAGGCACTCTGGATTCTTGTTATGTTCGGATCCCATGAGGATTTGAAAAGCATGTCACCCTTGCCCAGCAGCATTTCGGCACCGCCGCTGTCCAGAATAACCCTGGAATCGGTATAGCTGGCTACCATGAAGGCAATTCTCGACGGAATATTGGCCTTGATGACACCGGTAATGACATCAACGGAAGGTCTCTGGGTTGCCAGCACCAGATGGATACCTACTGCCCTGGCCTTGGCTGTAAGGCGTGAAACCGCAGGCTCAAGCTCCTTTCCGGAGGTAAGCATGAGATCGGCAAACTCATCTATGATAACCAGGATATAAGGAAGCGGTTCCAATGCTATCCTGTTGGCCTTGATTTTCTTGTTGAAAGCTTCAATATTGCGGACATCGATGGTTTCAAGCAGCGAATAACGCCTTTCCATTTCGGCAATACAGTAATTCAGGGCCTGAAGTGCCTTTTTCGGATCGGTGATAACCGGTGTAAGCAGATGCGGTACACCGTTGTACATCTTCAGCTCAACCACCTTAGGGTCGATAAGTATCATCTTCACATCATCGGGATGCTTCTTGTAGAGAATGGTGGAAATCAGGGCATTTACACAGACCGATTTTCCTGAGCCTGTGGCACCGGCTATAAGAATATGAGGTGTCCTGGCCAGATCGATAACCTGGGCATCTCCCTCAATATCCCTTCCCAGAATGAACGGAACCGCCGCCTTGTCAAGGTCGGGATTCTTCCGGCTTATAAGCTCCTTGAAGCCTACTATGCTCCTTTTCATGTTAGGGATTTCCACCCCGACAGCCCTTTTTCCCGGTATCGGAGCCACTATTCTTACACTTCTGGCTGCCATGTTGAGGGCAATGTTGTCGGCCAATCCCGCAATCTTGGAAACATTGACTCCCGATGCAGGAAGAATCTCGAACATGGTGATTACAGGCCCTTTCCTGATGCCTGTGATCTTGGCCTCTATCTTGAATTCACGGAGAGTGCCCAGAAGGATTTCCGCATCCTCACGGGTTTCGTCGGTTATATCAAAGGCCTGGTCGTTGCTTCTGTCCTCCAGCACCTCGTCCACCGGAATCTCATATTTTGCCCTTCTTTTACGGTGAACCATGGGTATCGGTTTATCATCGGACGGAATTTCGATAACAATGTCATCCTCTTCAGGCTCCGGAACAGGCCGGGCTTCAGGCAGCTGCTCAGGCTCTTCACGGTATCCGATGCCGGAATTGAATTCACTGAAACTGATATCAACCGGCTCATCATCAGCCTGCCCCTCTGGAACAGGTACCTTTTCAAAGCCCATCTTTATATAGGATTCGGGCGGAAGCTCAGGCTCAGGTGCTGCTTCGGTACTCTCTGCTTCCATATCGGAGAAAATGTCATTTTCGCGGAGCTTCTCCTCCCACTCATCAAGTTCCTCTTCGTATTTCTCATCTTCCTCTTCACGGGATGAACCGAAGCTGAAGGAGAAACGGTCCCTGAAAAAGAGAACCAGGATTCCGTATATTTCTGCTATAAAAAAGAATGCAATCAGGATTGAGTAAACTACCTTCAGGGCATCATCGCCGGCTATTACACGGCAGAACCATGCGGCTGTGACAAACGGAATGACAGAGGAAAGCTGTATATATATAACTTTCCGGCTGAAGCCATCGAAAAGAAGGTATATTCCGCTGAACAGAAAGTAGAGGGGAACATAGAAGGAGGCCTGAAGAAAACGGTCGTAGAGAAAGGTTCCCACTGTAGTAAGGCTCAATACCCGGTTCCCTCCGGCTGCAGCTGCAATGGCAAGAGTCGTAAAAACTGACAGAAACAACAGCAAGGCAGAAGTTATGATTGTTTTTTTAGTTTTGTTCAAAATTCCTCCGGTTATCGGACTCTGATCATCAGGATGGTTCCTGGGTAAATTTTAGTCGGATCGGCAATACGGTTTTCCCGTGCGATCTCAAGATACATGTACGGATCTATGCAGAAGGTTCTGGCTATGGACCAGAGAGTATCACCGTACCTGACTTTATATCTGATATATTCAGGTACATAATATATCGGCTGAGGTGGTGTTGCAGGAGGCACAGGAGGTCTGTGGTACGGACATCCGTGATATACCGGCGGATAGCAATGTACAGGGGGCTGCGGTGCAGGCTCATGTACTGCCGGAGGGGGAGCAACAGGCTCTGATACAACCGGTTCCGGTATAGGTTCCGGCTCAGGTATCGGTTCAGGGGCTGCAGGGACAGGCTCCGGTGCAGGCTCGCTGAACATGACCACAGTTCCCTTTTCGGTTACGGCCGGCATGTTGACCACGGCATATACCACCACTCCCGAAAGGAATGCCAGTATTACGGTCATTACAAAAAGAAGAATCTGGAGATTACGGACAGTCCTGTCGATAACCGGGCTGCAGGCAGCACCTGAAACAGGTCTGCTGACAGGAGCCGGCCTCTCTGCAGGCTCAGGTTCAGGCTTCTTTTCCGGTTCAGGTGCCGGCAGCACGGCATTGAGGATTCCCCTGTTTCCGGTACGGGTGTCGGTGGCTGTGGCTATGAGGGTCCGCCCCACACTTTCCATTATCAGCTCTATGTCGGAATCATCCTTTATCCCGTCAAGAAATATGGAACCGAGGTGATAGTCATCGGACAAAAAATCAATCCTGACCTTTTCCTGCCCCTTGTTGGCGGCAGTCAGGACTATTTTTCTGCGACCTGAATTTTCTTCGAGAACAGGAAAAAAGCTTCCGTCCGCGATTCTTATTCCTATCATCACCTCTCCTGTTTAAAAAATACATTGAGTTAAAGTTATTGTCAATCATTATATAATTCTATATTATAAAGCCATGATCAGAATTAACGAAAACTATAACAGACTGCAGACTTCCTATCTGTTCTCAGATATTTCAAAGAAGATTGCAGCTTTCCAGAAAGAAAATCCTGAAAAGGAAATAATCAAGATGGGTATCGGAGATGTTACCCTTCCTCTTCCTGAAGTATGTATCAAGGCACTTCACAAGGCTGCCGACGAGCTTTCATGCAAGGAGAGCTTCAAGGGCTACGGTCCTGAACAGGGCTACGATTTCCTCAGAAGCGCTGTGGCAGAAAACGATTTCAATTCCAGAGGAGCCGATATCAAGGCAGATGAGGTTTTCATCAGCGACGGTGCAAAATGCGATACAGGAAACTTCCAGGAGCTTTTCTCCAAGGATATCAAGGTAGCCATTCCCGATCCTGTTTACCCTGTATATTCAGATACAAACGTAATGGCAGGAAGAAGCGGCGAGTTCGTGAACGGCAGATATGCAGACTATATCTACCTGGATTCCACAGAAGCCAACAACTATGTTCCGGACCTTCCTAAGGAAAAGGCAGACCTTATCTATCTCTGCTTCCCTAACAACCCTACAGGCTCAACAGCAACCAAGGAACAGCTGAAGAAATGGGTGGACTATGCAAGAGAAAACAAGTCACTTATCCTTTTCGATGCGGCATACGAATGCTTTATCAGGGACGAATCCCTTCCTAAATCCATTTTCGAGATCGAGGGTGCAAAGGAAGTGGCAGTAGAATTCAGAAGCTTCTCAAAGACAGCAGGCTTTACCGGTGTAAGATGCGGATTCACCGTAATTCCAAAAGAATGCAAGGTTTGGGACGAAGCCGGAAAGGAATATTCTCTCCACGCACTCTGGAACAGAAGACACACAACCAAGTTCAACGGTGCTTCATATCCTGTCCAGAAGGCTGCAGAGGCAGTCTACACTCCTGAAGGAAAGGCTCAGGTAAGAGCTCTTACCGATTATTATCTGGGAAATGCAAAGCTTATCAAGGAAGCGGTTCTTTCAACAGGGCTCAGATGTACAGGCGGCGACAACTCCCCTTATGTATGGGTGAACACACAGAAGGATTCATGGGAATTTTTCGACCTTCTCCTGAAGGAATGCGGAATCGTATGTACTCCGGGTTCAGGCTTCGGAAGCTGCGGAAACGGCTATGTACGCTTCAGTGCCTTTAACTCCAGGGAGAACACAGAAAAGGCCATGGAGAAGCTGGTAAGATTTCTTAAATAAAACTTGATTTACGGACCGATAGGTTCTATAATCAAAAATACAACGGGAGCTTGTGAGACAGGCTGAGATAAGGGTGTCACCCTTGACCGGTTACCTGATTTGGATAATGCCAACGTAGGGACATAAATTGCAGAAAAGCAGATATGCCATACAGGGCGGTCTGCTTTTTTTTTGCCCCGGTACCGGATCCCGATATTTACCTTTCAGGAGGAATAAATGTTAGGAATTTACTTGGAAAACGTGAGAAAAAAAAGACCTCTGGTATGTAACATAACCAATTATGTTACAGTGAACGATGTGGCCAACATACTTCTGGCCTCGGGAGGAAGTCCCATCATGACCGACGAGCCTGATGACCTGACCGATATCGTGACTATCTGCGGAGGACTGAACATAAACATAGGTACCCTCAACAAGAGAACCATCGAGGGGATGCACAGAGCGGGAGAAACTGCCGTCAGGACCGGAATCCCGGTACTTCTGGACCCGGTGGGGGCAGGTGCAGGAAGATTGAGAACCGAAACTGCCCTGGATATCATGGAAAAATACAGACCTGCCGTAATCAGGGGAAATGTATCGGAAATAAAGGCGCTGGCCATGGGCTCAGGCTCCACCAAGGGGGTGGATGCAGATGCGGCAGATGCAGTGACAGAAGCCAATCTGGACTACATGGTCTCCTTTGCAAAGGGGCTTGCCGGAAAAACCGGAGCGGTAACAGTAATTACCGGAGCCATTGACCTGGTGGCAGACAGCGGAAGATGCTACGTAATCCGTAACGGACGGCCCGAAATGAGCGGCATTACGGGAACAGGCTGCATGCTTTCCGGCATGATGACAGCATATATAGCCGCAAACAGGGAAAACATTACCGAGGCGGCTGCCGCTGCAGTGGTTCTTATGGGCATTGCGGGGGAAATCGGATATGAGAACCTGCTTCCCGGGGAAGGAAACTCCACCTACAGGAACAGGATCATAGATGCAATCTGCCATATTGATGCAGAAACATTGGAGAAAAGAGCAAAATATGAAGTGCGGTAAAAAGGAGCTTCTCCTTTATGCGGTAACAGACAGAAGCTGGCTCAGGGGAGCAAGCCTCAGGGAGCATACGGAGCTGGCAATCAAAGGGGGTGCAACCTTTGTTCAGCTGAGGGAAAAGGAGCTGGAATACGGTGAATTTCTCAAGGAAGCAAGGGAGCTCAAGGAGCTGTGCGGAAGGTACGGTGTTCCGTTTGTGATAAACGACAATGTGAAGCTGGCCCTGGAAATGGATGCAGACGGTGTCCATGTGGGTCAGAGCGACATGGAGGCCGGCGATGTGCGCCGGCTTATCGGCCCGGACAAAATACTGGGAGTTTCGGCCCAGACAGTGGAGCAGGCTCTTCTGGCAGAAGCCAAGGGGGCCGATTACCTGGGTGTAGGGGCGGTTTTCCCTACCGGTTCCAAGGCCGATGCCCAGGATGTCAGCTACGATACCCTCCGGGATATCTGCCGGGCGGTAAGTATTCCGGTAATAGCCATCGGAGGAATCGGAAAACATAACGTAATGAAGCTATCCGGCAGCGGCATCTGCGGTGTGGCGGTAATAAGTGCCATATTTGCGGCAGATGACATTGAACAGGCAACCCGGGAGCTGAGAAAAACTACGGAGGAGATGGTTTCGGAATGATAAAAGGGGCAATTTTCGATCTGGACGGCACACTGCTGGATTCCACCCCCATGTGGTATACCATCGGGAAGAAATATCTGGCCGGGCTGGGAAAAGAGGCGGCACCGGGACTGGACGACACCATCCATGCCATGAGCCTTTATCAGGCAGCCTGCTACCTCAGGGATGAATACCATCTGGACAAGAGTGCGGAAGAAATAATGGCCGATATCAACAACATGATAAGCAGCTTTTATTTCGAGGAGCTGGAGCTGAAGGAGGGAGCCGGGGATTTTATCCGGTACATGGCAGAAAACGGCATAAGAATGTGCATTGCCACCGCCACAGACCGGCCTTATGTGGAGGCTGCCCTGACAAGATGCGGAATCAGGGATTACTTTTCCGGAATCCTGACCTGCACCGAGGTGAGACACGGCAAGGATGAGCCCCACATATTCAGACAGGGACTTGAACTTCTGGGAACAGACCGGGAAAACACCCTGGTATTCGAGGATTCCTGCTATGCGGTACTTACTGCCGTAAAGGACGGCTTCCGGGTAATCGGCATCCATGACAGTCAGGAAAAAAGACAGGAAGAGATAAAGGCAAATACAGAGAAATACATAAAGGATTTTTCCGAATTCAGTTTATAAACCGGAAACAGACCGGAGCGGCAGACCGGGGGCACCACTCTCTGTCGCTATATAAAAATAATGCAAAGGAGCAGATATGAAAACAGCATTATCAATCGCAGGCAGTGACTGCAGCGGAGGCGCCGGAATTCAGGCAGATCTGAAGACCATGACCATGAACGGTGTTTACGGCATGAGTGCAGTAACAGCACTTACAGCCCAGAACACCACCGGCGTAACAGGTATATCGGAGGTAACTCCCGATTTTCTTGCAAAACAGATAGAGATGATATTCAACGACATCCCGCCCCATGCGGTAAAGATAGGGATGGTGGCATCGGCCCCTCTCATCAGGGTCATTGCGGAAAAGCTCCGTTTCTACAAGGCGGTGAACATCGTGGTGGATCCTGTAATGGTGGCTACCAGCGGTTCAAGCCTTCTGGAATCGGATGCGGTGATTACCATGAAAAAGGAGCTTCTTCCCCTGGCAGACTTGGTTACACCCAACATACCGGAGGCAGAGGTCCTTTCAGGCATGAGCATAAAAGATAAGGCCGACATGGAAAAGGCGGCTGAAAAAATAGCTCTGGAAAACAGCTGCGCCGTCCTGCTGAAGGGGGGACACAGCATAAGCGATGCGGACGATCTTCTCTTTGCCGGCGGAAAGATGAGCTGGTTCAGGGGGCGGAGAATAGAGAATCCCAACACCCACGGCACCGGCTGTACATTATCCAGTGCCATAGCTTCCAACCTGGCCAAGGGATATTCCATGGAGGAATCGGTACGGCGTTCCAAGGACTACATCTCAGATGCCCTGGCAGCCATGCTGAATCTGGGAGCCGGCTCCGGCCCGCTGAATCACCTTTTTGACCTTAAGGGAAAGTATGCGGAACAAGTATCTGACAACAACTGAAAACAGTCTTATCTGGTTCGGGGCCGGAGTTTCCATTGCGGAAATACTTACGGGAACCTGCTTTGCCCCTCTCGGCTTCGTAAAAGGGACTGCAGCCATCCTGCTGGGACATGTTATCGGCTGCTTCCTGCTTTTTCTTTCGGGCTGCATAGGGGGAACCATAAGAAAAAGCTCCATGGATGCCGTAAAGATGAGCTTCGGTGACCGGGGAGGCCTTCTTTTTGCCCTTCTCAACATACTGCAGCTGGTGGGCTGGACCTCCATAATGATTTATGACGGGGCCCTGGCTGCAGACGGAATACTCAGCACGGGACGATGGCTGTGGTGCCTTGTTATCGGGGGACTTATCACAATATGGCTTATCATAGGAATCAGAAGTCTGGGAAAGCTTAACATATGGATTATGTCATCCCTTTTCATACTTACGGTTATCCTGAGTTTTATCGTTTTCGGCAGCAGCGGAAATACAATCCGGAATAACGGAATACTTACATTCGGTATGGCAGTGGAGCTTTCGGCAGCAATGCCCCTCTCCTGGCTGCCCCTGATCAGTGACTACACCAGGGATGCGGAAAAACCGGTGAAAGCATCAGCAGTAAGTGCTGTTGTCTACGGAATCGTAAGCTGCTGGATGTATATCATCGGAATGGGAGCCGCCATATTTACCGGAGAATCGGATATAGCACAGATCATGCTCAGGGCAGGACTGGGAACTGCAGGACTTTTCATCGTGGTTCTTTCCACAGTATCCACAACCTTTCTGGATGCTTTCTCAGCCGGCATCTCCTGGGAATCGGTCTCCGGGGGGCGTAACGGCAGGAGCTTTGCCATCGGGGTTACAGTAATCAGTACGGCATGTGCTGTCTTCTTCCCGATTACAGACATTACCGACTTTTTATATCTGATAGGTTCCGTATTTGCACCTATGATTGCGGTTCAGATAGCCGATTTCTTTATAATCAGGCATTACAGCTGCAGCTGTGGATTCAACATACATAATCTGGGAATATGGCTTGCGGGATTCATAATTTACCGTTTCATGATGAGAATGGATTTTGTGCTGGGTGTTACCTTACCGGCCATGCTTGTGACAATTCTGCTTTGTCTTTTCTTTCACAGAATCAAGAGAGGAAAAACATGAAAAAACGTTGTGTAATAGTGGGCGGGGCTCCGGTGGAAAACTATGCAAGACTCAAAAAGGAGCTGCGGAGTGATGATTTTGTAATCTACTGCGACTGCGGGCTTAAGCATGAAACGGGACTTGACCGGAGACCGGACCTTATAGTGGGGGATTTCGATTCCCACACCAGGCCCGAAACAGAGACCGAAACCATAGTTCTCCCCTGCGAAAAGGATGACACCGACACTGTCTTTGCCGTGAAGGAGGGGATGAAACGGGGTTTTTCAGACTTCCTGATGATGGGGGTTATCGGAGCCAGGCTGGATCATTCCCTGGGCAACGTGGCCATACTCGGCATGCTGGATAAGGCAGGCTGCCGGGGCAGGATCATGGATGACTATTCGGAAATGGAGACTGTATCTGCCTCCCCTGCCATTGTGGAGGATTCCTTTTCATACTTTTCCCTGCTGAACATAAGCGGAGAAGCGGCAGAAATAGACATCACCGGGGCCAAATACAACCTGTCGGGAGGAGAAATCACCTGTGACTATCCCTACGGAATAAGCAATGAGGTACTTCCCGGACACAGGGCACAGATAAAAGTGGGAAGGGGATCCCTCCTTTTGATAAAAGTTTATTAAAAATATATTTACTGTTTAAAAGTTTCAAGTTATAGTTATACAAAGAAATATTTTGGAGGATCAAATGGGATTTTTTGAAGATCACCTTAAAGATACAGACCCTGAAGTCTGGGCTGCAATCGAAGCTGAAAAAGCCAGACAGAACCACAACATCGAGCTTATCGCATCAGAGAACAACGTTTCCATGGCAGTTCTTGAAGCAGACGGCTGTGTAATGACAAACAAGTATGCAGAAGGCTATCCTACAAAGCGCTATTACGGCGGATGCGAATGTGTTGACGTTGCAGAAGAGCTTGCAAGAGAAAGAGCAAAGAAGCTTTTCGGATGTGAATATGCCAACGTACAGCCTCATTCAGGTGCTCAGGCAAACATGGCAGTTCAGTTTGCAATCCTCAAGCCGGGCGATACAGTCATGGGTATGAATCTTGCTCACGGCGGACATCTTTCCCACGGTTCCCCGGTAAACTTCTCAGGTACATATTTCAACATCGTTCCTTACGGAGTAGATGAAACAGGATATATCGATTACGCAAAGGTAAGGGAGATTGCCCTTGAGTGCAAGCCTAAGATGATCATCGCAGGTGCTTCCGCATACCCAAGAGAAATCGATTTCAAGAAATTCAGGGAAATCGCAGACGAAGTGGGTGCAGTTCTCATGGTGGACATGGCACACATCGCAGGTCTGGTAGCAGCAGGTCTCCATCAGAGCCCAATCCCTTATGCTCACGTAGTAACCACAACCACACACAAGACACTCAGAGGTCCAAGAGGCGGTATGATCCTGGCAACACAGGAAGCTGCAGACACATTCAAGTTCAACAAGTGTGTATTCCCTGGTATCCAGGGGGGTCCTCTCATGCATATCGTGGCAGCAAAGGCAGTAGCTTTCGGCGAATGTCTCAAGCCTGAATTCAAGGAATATGCCGCACAGGTAAAGAAAAACGCACAGGTTCTGGCAGAAGAGCTTCTTAAAGCAGGTTTTGCCCTGGTATCCGGCGGTACAGACAACCATCTCATGCTGGTAGACGTATCAGTTCTCGGACTTACAGGAAAGGCTGTTGAACAGGCTCTGGACAAGGCAGGAATCAGCGTAAACAAGAACTCCATTCCTTTCGACAAGCAGAAGCCTACAGTTACCAGCGGTATCAGAATCGGTACCCCTTCCGTAACAACAAGAGGCATGAAGGAAGCTGAAATGGTACAGATTGCTGCATTCATCAAGAGAGCCTGTGACAATATCGACAACGATGCTGCATTGGAAGAACTCAAGCAGGAAGTTTACGCTTTTACAGCCAAGTTCCCTATGTATAAATGATATTTGACGGATATAAATTTATATATTATATTTTTTTATAAGGAGTAAAAAATGGCAAACAAATACGCAGGTACAAAAACCGAACAGAATCTCTGGGCTGCATTTGCAGGAGAAAGCCAGGCTAGAAATAAATATACATATTTCGCATCAATCGCCAAGAAAGAGGGCTACGAACAGATTTCTGCCCTTTTCGAAAAAACAGCAAACAACGAAAAAGAGCATGCGAAACTCTGGTTCAAGGAGCTTGAAGGAATCGGCGACACAGCTGCAAACCTGGAAGCTGCCGCAGACGGCGAAAACTATGAATGGACAGATATGTACGAAAACTTTGCAAAGGATGCAGAGGCTGAAGGCTTCAAGGCTCTTGCTGCAAAATTCAGAGCAGTAGCTGCCATCGAAAAGCATCACGAAGAGAGATACCGCGCACTTCTCAAGAATGTGGAAACTGCTCAGGTATTCGAAAGAAGCGAAGTAAAGATCTGGGAATGCCGCAACTGCGGACACATCATCGTAGGAACAAAGGCTCCTGAGCTTTGTCCTGTATGTCTCCATCCAAAGGCATATTTCGAGCTTAACGCAGAAAACTACTGATTCGTTTTTTACGTACAATGAAAAAGGGCTTCGTCATGAAGCCCTTTTTTTGTCATTTGAAGAAAGTCATAAGCAGGGTGCCGACCACCATGAGGGAGAGCCCCAGAGCACCTTTCCGGGAAAGCTCTTCCTTGAACACCACATAGGAGAAGGCCACGGTAATAAGGATGCTGAGCTTGTCTATAGGAACTACCACGCTTACCTCTCCGTTCTGGATGGCATAGTAGTAGCAGAGCCAGGAGGCTCCTGTGGCCAGACCTGAGAGGGAGATAAAGATAAGCTCCTTTCTGTCCAGATGCCGGAGACCGGTATGCTTTCCTTTGCCGAAAACAATAAGCCAGGCCATCAGCAGAACCACGCAGGTACGGATGGCGGTGCTCAGGTTGGATTCCACCCCGGTAATGCCCACCTTGGCCAGAATGGACTGAAGAGCGGCAAACACGGCTGCCAGTACGGCATAGAGCATCCAGCTTCTTCCCTGCACCTGATTGTCGGATTCCTTTTTTTCCACCATAAGAAAAATTCCTGTTCCCAGAATAAGGGTGGAGAGAAGCTTCATGGCCAGGTTGGAGGTTTCTCCGAAGCATATCATAGCCATGATAACGGTCAGTATTGTACTTGATTTGTCTATAGGGACTACCTTGTTCACGTCTCCCATGGAAAGAGCCTTGAAATAGCATATCCAGGAAGCACCTGTAGCCAGACCTGAAAGGATGAGAAAAATCAGGGATTCGGTCCTGATGTCCTGCAGTGTATCCTGGGACCCTACCACAAAAACCATGATCCAGGCAAAAACCAGAACCACCACGGTACGGATTGCCGTAGCCAGATCGGAATCGGTATGTTTTATACCGCACTTGGCCAGAATGGATGTAAGTCCTGCAAAAAAAGCCGAAAGAACGGCGGCTGTCAACCAAAGCATATGTTACCTCGGTTCTACTCTACTCCCTTTCAGCTTTTAAAACAATATGGTTAAGGGATATAAGAAAGGAATCAGATAAACTCCAGAATCTCGGCGGCGTTGGTGTCCGGTTTTACCTTTTCCATTACCCGCTCTATATTGCCCTGTTCATCGATGATGAATGTGGTACGAACCACTCCCATGGATACCTTACCGCACATCTTTTTTTCCTGCCATACGCCGAAGGGTTCGATGGCCTTCAGTTCAGGGTCTGAAAGGAGGATAAACGGGAGATCGTACTTGGCTGCAAATTTCTGATGGGATACCACGCTGTCCTTGCTGATGCCGATGACAACTACCCCTTTTTTCTCAAATTCCTTGTAGATGCCGGCAAAAGCGCAGGCCTGACGGGTACAACCCGGTGTGTTGTCCTTTGGATAAAAATAGATAACTACCTTTTTTCCGAGAAAATCTGAAAGGGAAACATTGTTTCCGTCTTTGTCCTGAAGTGTAAAATCGGGTGCTTTCATCCCTTTTTCAAGCATTTTGTACCTCCTGTCAATATAAATATAACATCCAAACGGCAGAATTCAAAACAGTTCCTTTACTTTTTCCAGAATCAGGATGTCGGCAGGAAGCCAGCCCGGGGTATGGATTTCATCCTTGGTAAGCCAGCGGAACGCACTGTGCTCGGAAAGAACGGGACTCCCCTGCTCCAATGTACATAGAAAACAATCCATGGAGAGGTGGAATGTGGGATAATCGTACTCCACGGTGCCGATAAGCCTTTCGGGGATAACGGTAACGGAAAGCTCCTCCCGAATTTCCCGGACAAGGGCTGCCTCCGGTGTCTCGCCGCTCTCTATCTTGCCGCCTGGAAATTCCCAGCCCCCCTTGAAATCGCCGCTGCCCCGCTGTGTGGCAAGAATCCGGCTGTTGTCCTTGATTACGGCTGCAACTACACGTACGGTTTTCAAATAAGGACTCCGTTGCAGTGATCTATCTCGTGCTGAATGATCTGTGCCGGAAAGCCCCGGTAGATTTTTTCGCATTCATTCAGATTCATATCCAGATACCTGACCTTGACAGTTCTGAAGCGCTGGCAGGGTCTGGGTCCACCCAGGAGAGAAAGGCACCCTTCCTCGGTTTCGTAAGGACCCGACGAGGTGATAATTTCGGGATTAAGCATGACGGTGTAGCTGCTTCCGTCCTGAAAGGCGATGATGCATCTGCGTATGCCGATCATGTTGGCAGCCATTCCCACGCAGTTTTCCTTATGGGCAATCAAGGTATCCAGAAGGTCCTGTGCCGCAGCAAAATCGGCCTCTGTGGCAGGCTCTGATTTTTCGGCCAGAAATGCCGGGTCGTGGACAAGGGCTCGGATCATGTCAGAACTCGACTGTTTCAGGAGCCTTGGCAAAGGAGCTGAAGGTGGCTACGCAGTTTTTCAGGTAGAATACCTGTGTGTTGCCGTCGTTCTCGTTATACATGCAGCGGAGCATAGGATAGGCATCCAGCATGGATTTGCGGGCTTCGAAGCGGTCATCCTCCACCAGAACGCAGGCAACACGGAGCCAGGTACCGTCGCAGAAGGCACAGAGCTCTGCCTTAGGGTTTGCAGCCAGCTGACGGCTGGTGGGCTTTATTTTTCCGGTCTGTATGTAGAGTTTTCCTTCAAATTCGTTGATTGTCCCGAAAGGGCGTACACGGGGCTGATCCCCCTCAACAGTAGCCAGATAATATGTTTCTGCTTTCTTCAAGAAATCGTAAACTCTTTTCATGTTATCTCCTTTTTTTATTCTGCCAGTTTTTTAAGGCTCTCTCCCGAAAAGCGGTAGGTGGTCCAGTCACTCATCTGCTCGGCTCCCAGGGAAAGGTAGAAATCGATGCTGGGCTTGTTCCAGTCAAGACACCACCACTCAAATCTTCCGCAGCCGCGCTCCAGTGCAATGCGGGCCAGTTCCCTGAGAATTCCCTTTCCGTGGCCGCGGCCTCTGTATTCAGGCAGGACATAAAGATCCTCCAGATAGATGCCGGCTTTTCCGAGAAATGTGGAGAAATTATGGAAAAACAGGGCAAAACCCACTTCCTTGCCATCCTCCATGGAGAAAATGACCTCAGCTATATGCTTTTCGAAAAGCCACTGACGGAGAATTTCCTTGTCGGCCACCACCAGATCGGACATTTTTTCGTACTCTGCCAGCTGCCGGATGAAGCTGAGAATCAGATCTGTATCTTTTTCCGTTGCAAAACGGTATTGGATTGTGTTCATGTGGATATTATAGCACGGAATGGGAGGAATGGGGAAATTATTATTGTCAAATAGTAAAGACAGATGATAAAATTATAATATGTTAAATGATTTCTTTAATTGGTTGACCCTGAATACAAATCTTGCAAATTCATCAAAAGACCACTATAAAAATGGATTAAAATCCATATCAAAGGAAATGTTATCCAGAGATATAATTGATAAACCGTTGGAAGATATGTCTGTTCAAGAATTGGAAATCGCATATTTTTGCATCTTTCAAGACACTGTTTTTCTCGAAAAAAACAATCGGGGAAATAACATGTACAGTAATTCATTAAAACATTATATGGCATTCGTAAAAGATGTTGCAAAAAATGATATAGAAGATAATTTTGTTAAATCAATCAAAAAAGATAATACTATTTCAGAAACAGAAAAAGAAACCATTATACTGGCCAGATTGGGACAAGGAAAATTCAGAAAGCTGATATTAGAAAAATATAATTCCAGGTGTGTAATATCAGGTATTTCCGACACCAGGCTTTTGATAGCCGGACACATTAAGCCTTGGGCAGTTTGCGATAACAATAACAGAATTGATCCCGAAAACGGTCTATTGTTCAATAACTTATATGACAAAATGTTTGATCTTGGAATAATGACATTTTCCGAAAAAGGGAAGATTCTTATTTCAAAAACATTCAAAGAAAAAAATATAAAGCTTATCGGCCTGGATACAGAACGTATTTATGACCTGCAATTGACCGATAAAATGAAACAAAATCTTGAATATCACAGAGATATTATATTTTTGAAGTAGTTTATTTTAAGAATCTTATTTGCAGACATAATTTTAAATAATATTTTCCGTTTTCTTTAAAAATATTACCAAAATCATGCCTTGAAGTACTTGGTGTATCAAATTTTGTATTTTTAACCAAATAATCTTCAAATTCATTTCTGTTAAATAAGTGATAACAAAGAACTTCTCCATCTTCCCTGACTATAATATATCCGCCTGTTGCATCTGCTCTTCCGGTCCAAGGAGTCGAAGGCAACATACCTAAAGCACATTCGGAAATAAACTTTTTGAATTTATACTCATAAAAAGGCTGCCCGCTCTCAAGAGGGAATTTGCAAGGATTTTTTTTGGAAATATTTTTGAGCGATTCAGAAATTTTTTTAACACGGTGGGAATAATATTCCATAAGCATATAAGCACAAATTTTAGGTAAGCTTCCGTCAAGCATTAGAAGATTGTTTTCAAAAATATCGTTATCAACTTTTATAAAGTTTAAACTACAGTCCTTTGATTTCAAATAATCAAATCTGTCTTTAAATTTTTTAGAACAGGTGTTAAAACCATTTAACACTCCATCATCTATTTTTCCGACAACTTCATATAAAAAATTAGTTGTCTTACCTGCATTGATAAGAGTGGAAGCTCCTCCTAATCTTGATTTAATACTGAAACCCTGGACATTTTCATATCCTGTATTAATATCGTGAATTCTTATAAAGATATCAGCTTTATCTGTAGGTTTGGCTTTAATTGTGTCAACGGATATTTTTTGAAGAAATGCGTTGGTCGCTTCGGATGAAAAAGTTGTTTTTTTAGAGTTAATTATTTCTTTATATAAATTATTTGCACATCTTGTAAATTCCTCAGATTTTATAGATGCAAGTTCTGTTTTTTTGTCTACATTGAAAACTGTGATTATTTTTTTATTTTGATTAATACGGAATTCAAGTTTTCCTATTGATTCATTTCTAACAATATTAATTATATTGTAAAAAGTACCATCTAGTTTATTTAAATCTTCATCTGCAGCGTACAATTTTCCTAATTCAAGTAAACGTAACAGCACATAAATTTCACTCCATTCACCTTTGTTATAGCCGGAAAGTTTTGGCATTATCTAGAACCTCCTTAATTCTTTCCGCAATTGCAGTAATTACACTAACGGTGACACTGTTTCCAAATTGTTTGTACAGGTGAGTATCTGCAAGAGGAAGAACAAAACTGTCAGGAAACCCCTGCAGTCTAGCCCATTCCCTCGGAGTCATTTTTCTGATTCCCTCTTTATTAATATTACCTTTTATATGAGTTACGGGAACAAGATCCTTCTGTCTTTTGTCTATAACAAGATTTCTCTCTCTTCCCATACCACCGCAAACAATAGCCCCTGCTATATCACTCCAATCACGAATTTCAAATCCGAATCCATTACCTTTTGATTCGTGTCTTGCTTTGTGTCTGCGTAATGTTTCTACATACACTTCACTTAGATAATACTTCGCAGAAACAGCTTTTGCTTCTTTAATATCCCATAAACATTTAGAATTATCTGTTTTTT
Organism: Spirochaetia bacterium; assembly: GCA_045606105.1. Classification (GTDB taxonomy): domain Bacteria; phylum Spirochaetota; class Spirochaetia; order CADAEX01; family CADAEX01; genus CADAEX01. The sequence goes on from JAZURI010000011.1 coordinate 132,772, forward strand.
CAGGAAAAATAAAATTTTCCGGGGCAATATCAGCTCTGAATGCGACAATATAAATTCGTTCTCTGTTTTGAGGTACACCGAAATTTTTACTGTTTAGTACTTTATAAAAAACCTTATATCCCAAAGATTCAAAAGTATCATGTATAATTTTGAAAGTTCTTCCTTTATCATGAATGTATAAACCTTTAACATTTTCACAAAAAATTACCTTTGGCTTGTGGTAATCACAAATTCTTGCAACATCAAGAAAAAGATTCCCGCGACACATACCTTTGTAATTGTCTTCAAACCCCATACGTTGTCCTGCAAGACTGAATGCCTGACAAGGAAAACCGGCAAGACAAATATCAAATTCAGGAATATCTTTTTCTTCTATTTTGGTAATATCTCCCGCAATTTCAAATTCATCATTAAAGTTTGCTTTGTATGTTTTTTTTGCATTCTCATCCCATTCGCTGACAAAGACCGTACTTATTTCATCCTTAAACGCACCGTCAAATCCCAAGCGAATTCCACCGATTCCCGCAAAAAGATCAATTGATTTATACTGATTCATTTGCTTTTACCGCCATTTCAACTTTATCCGCACAAATGCTGATATTGTTTTTTATTTCTTTCCCCCAGAATCTAATAACCTGCCAACCTTCAGATTCCAGTTTTGATGTTACTTCAAAATCTCTTTTAATATTTCTTTCTATTTTAGGAATCCAAAAATCCTGATTTGATTTAAAATCATTTTTTCTGTTATCCCAATCATATCCATGCCAAAACTCACTATCGACAAAAACTGCTATTTTTTTTCTTAAAAAAACAATATCAGGCTTACCATATATTTTTCCGACATTTTTTCTATATCTAAGTCCCCTATTCCAGAGTTCTTTTCTTAATTTTAACTCTATTTCGGAATCTTTATTTTTCACCTGTTTCATATTAAAGTGAATTTGTTCTTTTGTTTTAGTCATTCTTTTTATCCGGAAATAACTTTCCAATTTAAAATTTATCATGAATTTCATGAATTATAAACCACTTTCTATATCTTTTTTACCACATCCCATATCTCATGCAATGACACACTTCTAAAAATAAATAAAAAAGACAGCCGAAGCTGTCCTTTTACCAATATCATTACAGACCTATGTTAAAATTTTCCCAATTTTTCAACATAGATATTTTTTTCAAATTTTTGTCCACGTTATTTTTTCATTGACAAATTTTACCTTTTTCTGTCCATGTTATTCTAAGAAAAATCCTACTCCGTACACACCGGCAAAAAAAAAGACAGCCGAAGCTGTCCTTTTACCAATATTTCACTTCCCATCACCCTTTTCTTCTGCGGCGGGCGGGTTTTCTTTTTGCAGGTTTCTTGATTGCAGGGTTGTTTCTGCAGGATGGGCACACTTTTTCAAAGCTGTCCACTGTTATGCCGAACACGGAGATTCCTCCGGTATATCTGCTTCTGAAGCTTCTGCCGCAAAGGGCACATTCGGTGTCGGTTTCTCCCTCTTCCTTTTCCATGAGTCTGCAGCTGCTGTCCAGGCAGTAATCCACGCTGTACGGTTTTTCCAGTTTCTCTTCCACCCGGTCCAGATCCTTCAGATCCCAGAGCTTTATCTGTATGCAGGTTTCCTTGCTGTGTGGTCTGAAAAACAGTGCCTGCTCCTCCGGGGCATCGGTACAGATAATCTCTATTACCCCTATCCTGTTCCTGTTTATATCAAACAGTTCCACGGTTTCTGTCAGTTCCTTCACCGACGCCACCCGGTTCATCAGGTTCTTAGGGCCCCATTTGGCGCCGCATTCACGGCATTCCCAGCTTACTCCCAGCTCTCCCTTTTCCTTTATCCTGCTGTTCAGAAGGGCAGTAAGGCGTTTCTTGAACTCGCTGTGAAGAAAGGTTTCGCTTCCGCCGGCACAGCCGGTATCCTTCTTGTGGGCAAAATGCTTCTGTCTTTCGGGGCCTTCCCTGAGTATGAATTCCTGTCCGCATTCTACGCAACGGTAGTTTTTCCCCTTAAGGGCTTCTGAGATGGATACGATTTTTCCCTCGGAATTGAGGGCGTGCTGATATGCTGTTTCTCTTTTCAAATTACTGTCCGAAGGAGGCAGCTGCCGCTGCTATTCCTACATATATTATAGCCAGAAAGGCTACAAATGCCATTACAGCCAGAAAAAAGGCTTTGCCCCCTTTCCTTTCTGCCGGTGCGGCAGGGGCTGCCTGGGCTTTTTTCAGCCTTGTACCGCAGAAGGAGCAGAATCTTGCCCCCTCCTCCGGTATCTTTCCGCAGTTATCGCAGTACTTCATGCGTGAAACTTCTGTGTCCAGGACGGATCCCTGAAGAATGCCGATCCTGTGGCCAGTACATCCACGCCCGCTTCTGCCAGAAGGTCTGCATTGCTGCCGTCTACTCCTCCGTCCACGGAAATAAGATAGCTGTATCCCTTTTCCTTCTTCAGGCGGGCCAGCTCCCTGATTTTATCCACGCAGCCCGGAATCAGCTTCTGTCCGCCGAAGCCCGGGTTTACTGTCATTACCAGTACCAGATCCAGGTCTCCCAGTACCTCGCCTATGGCGCTTACCGGTGTGGATGGCACTATGCTGATTCCCGCTTTCTTCCCCAGTTCCTTGATTCTGCAGATCAGACGGTGGATATGGGTGCAGGCCTCTGCGTGGAAGGTTATGTAATCGGCACCTGTCTTTCCGAACTCCTCCACAAAGAATTCCGGATTGTTTACCATCATGTGTACATCAAAAATCAGATCGGAATGGGGTCTCAGATCCTCCACAAACTTTCTTCCGAATGTCATGTTGGGAACAAAATGACCGTCCATCACATCCAGATGAACCCAGTCTGCCCTGTTTTCCTTAAGGAAAGCCAGAGCCTCCTTCATGTTGCTGAAATCTGCCGCCAGGACAGACGGTGCGATTAACTTCTTCATGTTCAATCCTTTTTAAGAACAGCCTTGATTCTTCTTACCCCTGCGGATGAGCTCTCTTCCTTGGCAATGTGAAAATGGCCCATGTCGCCTGTGTGCTCAACGTGAGGTCCGGCACAAACTTCCTTGGAGAAGTCGCCGATGCTGTATACTGTTACCTGTTCGCCGTACTTGCCTGAGAAGAATGCGATGGCACCCTTTTCCACGGCCTCTTCCGGTGTCATGGTTTCCACGGTTACCTTCAGATCTCCGGCAATGGCTTCGTTTACCATGTCCTCTACTTCCTTGATCTGCTCCTTGGTCATCTTGTCAGGATGGCTGAAGTCGAATCTCAGTCTTTCCGGTGTAATGTTTGATCCCTTCTGACCTACGTGCTCGCCCAGAACCTTTCTGAGGGCCGCATGGAGAAGGTGTGTAGCTGTATGGAGTGCTGTAGTCTGCTCGCTGTGGTCTCCCAGACCTGACTTGAACTGACCTGCCTCTGCTGTTCTTGAAAGCTCCTGATGCTTTGCAAATGCCTGGTTGAAACCTTCAACATCCACGGTAAAGCCCTTTTCTGCCGCCAGCTCCTGTGTAAGCTCGATAGGGAATCCGAATGTATCGTAAAGCTTGAATGCGCTTCCGCCGGCAATTTCCTTTACACCCTGCTTTTCCAGGAAGAATGTCATTTTTTCAAACTGCTTTTCTCCCTTTTCCAGAGTTTCGCGGAATTTTACTTCCTCGGCTGTAAGCTCCTTGTAAACCTTTTCTGCGTTTTCCACCAGCTCAGGATAAGGGGCACCGTACATGTCCACCACTACCTTGGCCACCTCTGCCAGGAATGTTCCCTGGATTCCCAGATTCTTTCCGTTTCTTACGGCACGGCGGATAAGACGGCGGAGAATATAGCCCTGTCCCACGTTGGATGGGGTGCATCCTCTCTGGTCTCCCAGAATAAAGGTTGATGTTCTGATATGGTCTGCAATTATTCTCATGGAAACATCGGTCTTTTCATCCTGTCCGTAGGTTACTCCGGCCAGCTCCCCGATCTTTGCCAGGATAGGCTGCATTATTTCTGTCTCATATACCGATTTCTTTCCCTGGAGAATGGCGATGGTTCTTTCGATACCCATACCTGTGTCGATACACTTGCGCTCCATCTCCACGAACTTGCCGTCTGCTGTCTTGTTGTAGCCCATGAGAACGTCGTTCCAGATCTCAAAGTATTTTCCGCATCCGCAGCCCGGTTTGCAGTCAGGACCGCATGCAGGACGACCTGTGTCTATGAACATCTCTGTGTCCGGACCGCAAGGACCTGTCTCTCCGGCTGGACCCCACCAGTTGTCCTCTCTAGGCATGAAATAGATTCTTTCTTTAGGAATACCCATTCTTTCCCAGATCTCGGCACTTTCCGTATCCTTAGGAATGCCCTCCTCCCCTTCAAAAACAGTTACGGAAAGCTTGTCTGCAGGAATGTGAAGCACCTCTGTCAGGAACTCCCAGCTCCATGGAATCATCTCTTTCTTGAAATAATCTCCCAGAGACCAGTTTCCCAGCATCTCGAAGCAGGTCAGGTGATGCGGATCTCCTACGCTGTCGATATCTCCGGTTCTGATACACTTCTGGTAGTCTGTAAGTCTCTTGCCTGCCGGATGTGGCTGACCGAGAATATATGGAACCAGCGGATGCATACCCGCTGTAGTAAAAAGTACTGTAGGATCGTTTTCCGGAATAACCGATGCTCCGGAAATCTGTGTATGACCCTTTGATACAAAGAAGTCAATAAATTTCTGTCTAAGTTCATTTGCTTTCATGGGAATCTCCAATTACTTATAATATAATATAAAACAATCTGCTTATTCAAGTCTGTTACTTAACCTCAACCATAACTGCATCCCCTTCGGTAGGCATTACCAGAAGCATTTTCCGGATCGGCATACCGGGATACAAGGCTGCCAGTCCCTGTGCGTAGAGGCTTACCTGACGGCTGTAGCGGTCAAGGGTCTCCCTGTCAAGCCGGCCGCCGGTATGGGTCTTGTAATCCAGGATAACAAACTCCCTGCCGTCTCCCACCACCAGGTCCATGATTCCGTAGAGCATCCTGTCCTCGTGCCTGAATAAAATACCCGCCTCGGCCCTCATACCTGCAGCATTTCTTACCAGCTCCCGGTACTCCTTGTTCATAAGCCCCTTGCGGATAAAGTTCTCTGCCTTTTTCTTTATGTCGGCAGGCAGCTCCAGCATTTTGGAATCTATGTTTTCCGGATCCACCGCATCGTACTTTATCTCAAGCAGCTTCTTCTCGAACCAGCTGTGAACCGCAGTACCTATGTCGTTGCTCCTGTTGTCCCGGTTCTCGCCGCCGGTATACTCTGCCTTGGCCTCCTCCTCGTCGGTCTCCCCATTGAGATACCTGGATACGGAGCCGTATTCCAGAAGGTCGGAAAAACCCTCTTCCCTGATAAAAGGCATAGACTCGGAACGGGAGGCTCCTTTTTCGGCTTCCGGGGTAGCGATACACTCAAAGTGGATATTTTCAATCTCTGCCGCTGCCGGTACCGAATCAAGGTTGCTCAGGATATTCTTGTACCAGTTGGCATCCGGAACCGCAGGCTTGTCCGCATCATAATTCTCTGTCCTGAGGGTTACGAAAAGATTGTCCCTGGCCCTTGTCAGCGCCACGTAGAGAAGATTTGCATACTCCCTTTCGTCAAATTCGGTATTCTCGTATTTCATGCATACAGAGAAAGGAAATTCGGAATCGCCGTCATTAAGCTCCCGCACCCTTCTGACACCGAAATCGGTAACAAGACCGTCTCCCTGACTGAGGTTGATGAAGCTCAGTTCCTCAGACTCCATATAATCCCTGCTTGTTACCTTGGCCAGGATAAGGTTATCGAATTCCAGCCCCTTGGAGCTGTGGACTGTCATGATTTTTACCGATTCGGCAACTGCAATGACACATTCCTTGGTATTTTCCTCTGTCATGCTGTCCAGGTGATTAAAAATACTTTCCGGGCAGTTATCAAACTTTTCCGCCACCTCTCCCAGATATTCGGTAAAAACCGATATATAGGATGCGGCACCCTGAGTCCTGCCCATATGAAGGCTGTATTCCCGGGAGGCTATGATTTCCTGCAGCGTAAAGAGAACTCCCTTTCCCGGATCCCGTTCCCTGCGGTAAAGCTCTGCCAGAACAGGAAATGAAGCCAGTACGGATTCCGGAAGAATGCCGTAGATAACCTTAAGCAGAAGAATAAGCTCATAAATTTCCGGCAGGTTGAAGAAGTCCCTTTTCATGATGAAGGAATAAGGAATTCCCGCAGTTCTCAGCGCTTCCAGGATGTACGACACGTCGGTATAGGACCTGATAAGGATACCCCAGCTTCCGTACTTTTCCTTTCCGTTTTTCCGGATAAGGTTGGCAATATAGTCTCCCTCCTTGATTTTCAGGCGACGGATAAGATCCTTTCTCGGAGCATCCTCTGTCTTGTCATCCTTTGAAAAATAGATATTTGTAAAAAAGACCCTTTTGCCCGGATTCTTTTCTTTCCGTACCGGAATCATGCTTTCGTTGATGATGCGGTATGAACTATATTTGTTACAGCTTGAAAAAAAGCTGTTGCTGAAATTTACGATTTTTTCCTTGGATCTGTAGTTTTCGTTCAGGGATACCACCAGAGTTCCCTCTTTTTTCTTGAAATACTCGAAAATCTGGTTGTCGCATTGCTGGAAGCGGTAGATTGCCTGCTTCTCATCCCCTACTATGAACAGCGTGTTTTCCGGTGTGTGGATTCCGTCCAGAATCTTTTTCTGCAGCCAGTTGCTGTCCTGGAATTCGTCCACCATTATGTGCCTGATCTCGCCGCTGATCTGTTTACGGATCTCCTCATTCTCCAGAAGCTCTGTCATGTAGATCGGGAAATCGCTGAGCTCAATAACGCTTTTTTCTGTCTTGTAGGCCTCTATTTCCTTTTCCGCTTCTGTCATCAGATCGAAAATATCCAGACGGATGTTCTTTTCAAAATTCTCAGGCAGTGCACTGATATCGGGCTCCGGCTTCAGCATCCGGTATATCTTCTTGAATTCCGCCAGAAGGGATGATGCCCTCTGACTGCTTTTGTAGACCTTGGCAGTGCAGGTATCGTTGCCCACCGCGGAAAAATCCCTTTTTTCAAGCCTCTCTATCTTTTTCAGCACCGCGTTGACTGAATTCTTGTTGGTCTCCTCTTCGATATATTCCCTGAATACCTGAATAAGATTATCGCTGATTTCCCCCAGCCTTTCATTCATGTTTTCAAGAACTGTCAGGAGAATTTTCTTATGCTCATCAAACAGCCTGTCAAACAATACCCTGCTGCTCTCCGACAATGCAGTTCCGCTGAGCTTGATCCGGTTCATGAGGTTAAGGAACTCCTCTGTCAGCGTTTTCCTGCTGATATACCTGCTCCAGAGCATGAAGTTTTCCGATTTTTCACGGTAGCTGTCGATAAGCCGTTTCAGGATTTCTTCCTTTTTTTCATTGATGATATAGTCATCCGCCACCTTGGCCTCTATGTCCCTGTCGGAATCCTTTCTCACCTTTTCAAAGCGGAGAAGCATGTTGCGGCAGAAGGAATGATTGGTGGAGATGCGGTTCTTGGAGAAAAAGCTCCGTTTGGCCTCCAGAAGCCTTTCCCGCTGCTCCTGTGTCAGGGTGTAGCTGCCCGATTCCACGGAATAGAAGGCATTCAGCTCTATGGTGTCGCAGATCTTGCGGAAAATTCTATTCTGCATCTCTCCGGTAGCCTTTTCGGTAAAGGTTATGCAGAGAATCTCCTCCAGGGTGCAGCCTCCGTTTACAATCAGGTTTACATATCTCGAAGAAAGGAGCTCTGTCTTTCCGGCTCCCGCTCCCGCCACCACGGCAATGTCCCGTTTCAGGTCGGAAACCGCAATTCCCTTTTCACCGGTAAACATTATCAGCTTCTTTTCGGGAATCCCCCTCTTTTCCCCTTTTGTCTCCGTATCTATCAGAGGATAACCGGTATATATTTTATCCCCCGGACACAGACATATATCTTTCTGCTTACGTATGGTCTTAAGCTCAGGACACCCTTTTGCCAACGGACAATATTCGCAGTTATGATTTATTTTTGTACGGAATATTCCCCTGTCCGCCTCATCCAGCAGCTTATTCAGCTCCTCTGCCATACAGCCGTAATAATCCTCCCAGGCCTTTTCGCCGCAGCCGTCCACCTTCTTGTAGTCACCCACATAGGAAACATAGGCCGCAGTTACCGGATGCTTTCCGAATTTCTCCCTGAGCACGGCACCGTAGACCGGAAGCTGTACCAGGCCGTAGTTGAGTATGTCTTCTTTGTAATCCGAAATACTGCCGGACTTGAAATCGAAAATCAGTATATCGCCGGCAGAGGAACGGCACACAAAATCGGCACGGGTATTCTTTATCCTTACACCCGGCACCAGAGGCAGATCTATTCCCTCTATCTCAAGCTCCGGCATGAAGCTTTCGGGATCTGCATCCATTCCGGCAAGCTCTTCCATAAAACGGCACAGGAAATACAGATAACGGGAAAAATCCTTGTCGGTAAGCTCCAGATCAGGATATTTTCTGCAGATTTCCTCAAAAATTTTCTTTACTCCAAGCTCATCAAAAGCTGAAAAAAGCATGAACTCCCCACTGTCAGGTTCATCAGGACTGCAGGTTCCTTTTATATAGCTGCAGATGTTGCGCCTCAGTAAATCCAGGTTTTTGTACTCAGGCTTGAACAGCTTTTTCTGCACCAGTACCTTTTCCATAAAATAATGGAAGGCGTTTCCCCGGTCAAAATGTTCCCGGTTCTGGACATGGGGCTTCGGCTGATGACTCTCGTAGGCCGCTCTGGCAGGACAGCTAATGAATTTTTCTATGGAAGTGGCGCTTCCCACCCTTTTTCTCACATCCCCTTTGTATACCGGAGCAAAGTTGTCGTTCTTCACATCCTCTCCCGGAGTGTAACAATCGGCAGCAGGAAAGTTTTCGTAGGTTATGTCATCCACGTTGAACGGAAGTTCTGCCCTGAAATCGGGAACGGAACTTCCAAGCACCTTGATATCATATTCCTTGCCCGGAAAAAGAGCGTAGATATATTCCAGGTAATGGGTCGGAATGGTGGCTTCGCTGTAGCACGGTATAACGAAGAAGAGCCTGTCCGATGCCTTTCTGATATAAGAGGCAAAGATACTCCTGAGATGCTCCTCCTTGGTACAGCCGTAGACCAGCCTGTTGAATTCCTCGTGGGATTGGTCGCTGAGAAGAGGATTGGGAGCATTATCCTTCAGGAAGAAGCCCTCCTCCATGTCGACAAAATAGATGATACGGCATTTCGGGATATATTCCTCCATCATGGCCAGGGTCACACCGCAGTTGTCATTTGTAAAAGCCGCCTTCTTTCTCGGCAGCAGGATTTCGCTAAGATAATCGATTCCGTCCTTAAGCTTCAGGCTCTCCCCGAAGACCTTCTCCACCGATTCCCTGTATTCGAAAACCCTTTTTTCCCCTTTTATTCCCAGTCTGTCGGAAATGTCGGAAACAGTTTTCATAAGCCCTGCCGGCGTGGTTTTCCTGTCTGTGACATCCTTGAGCACGGTCAGGAAGCTGATAAATGCCTTGGGAATATATCTTCCCCGCTCCCGAAGCTCCTCATCTGTCTTTTCCAGCAATGTAATGAAACTGCCGATATCTTTCGGAAAATCAAAATCAGGCTCGTAGAAAAATCTCTCTGCATCGTTGTTGTGGATACGGTTATAGTAATCCACCAGGTTCCTTATGTTCAAGTCCAGGACATTGCGGATAAGGGTAAGGATCTCCAGAGTGCTGTCCGGCTGATTGACACTGACCGATGAAACCACGGGAAATCCGAAGTTCACGAAGCAGGCGGTACCGTTCCGGTGGGATTCCTTGCTGCTGAACACCACGGCAAAATCGCTGAACTCATACCCATGCTTACTGATAAGCTCCATGATGTGGGCACGGATTTCGGTGTACTGGGCAAAAGATTTCTCGGCTTTAAGGAAACCCACCTTCCCGGCAGTGATACCTGCACCCTTTATTCCCAGAGGATCATCCTCCCCGGGCTGAAGCTCGCTGCTCATGTCGGCCTGAAGCAGCCTCATCATCTCCTGTTCCAGCTTGGTGTAGTACTGTCCCGGAATAAGCTTGTACATCTTGCCGGTTCTCTGCCCCTGCCTCAGGTTCCGTAACGCCATACGGTACACATCCGCACGGAAATAAAAGCCCTTTTTCAGGACTGTCCAGTATATTATCTTGCATATCTGCGGAGTAAGCCCCAGCTCCGAGACCTCATCGCAGAAGGTATATTCATCCAGAAACTTGCTGTGAAATGCCATCTGGTTAAGGAGGGCGAAAATTGCTTTCTTATAACCTTTGTTTCCGAACTTGAACCGGTCCGGCACCTCAGGAATGTTGTCCAGTATGTAGCCGAAATCGGCCTCCATTATTACCTTTCCCCGGGGTATCATGGCTATATCCCTGGCTATATCATAAAGGGTCAGCGCCTTGTCGGCAAAGGCTGCCGAGAAGCATCTCTCCTCCATCTCCTTTCTGACAGAAAGACGGATTTTTCTTTCATCCGTATTTTTATTGACAATGTATATTGATTCCATTTTTACAATATATATTACTTCTTGCGTTTTGGCAAATTAAAGGGTAAAATATGAGGCAAGGGGTTTTTATGGAAAAAGGTAATTTCAAAGCATTGTTCCCGATCGGAATATTTCTGGTACTCTATCTCGGACTGGGAATCCTTTTTGAGTATATTCTCAAGATTCCGATGGGATTCTACAACATTCCCATAGTAGTGATTTTTCTTATTGCTCTTGTTACAGCATGTCTGCAGAATCCATCTCTCAAGCTGGACCATAAACTGGAAATCATGTCCAGAGGGGTGGGCGACAAGAATATCGTAACCATGATCCTTATCTTCATGGCAGCAGGTGCCTTCGTAGGTATCGTAGGAAGAAGCAGTGCCGAAAGCGTGGCCTACTTCCTCCTTTCCATAATTCCGGAAGAATTTTCCGTGGTTGTCCTCTTTCTGGTCAGTACCTTTGTTTCTCTGGCCATGGGTACCTCCGTGGGAACCATTACCCTTATATCACCTATTGCGGTAGCCATTGCCTCAACCTCCGGCTTCTCGGTACCTCTCTGTCTGGGAACCGTAGTGGGCGGCGCCATGTTCGGAGACAACCTCTCCTTTATTTCAGATACCACCATTGCAGCCTGTAATGGACAGGGCTGTGACATGAGGGACAAGTTCAGGCAGAACTTCGGCATAGCCCTTCCTGCCGCCGCCGTAACACTGGTCATTATACTGATCCGCTCCATGGGAGCCGAGCTGGGAGAATCGGTAACCAAGGAATATAACCTGATACAGATCATCCCTTATGTCCTGGTTCTTGCGGGAGGTATCATCGGTATCAATGTATTCGTGGTTCTTCTTATCGGTATAGTCAGCGGCTCCCTTATCATGCTGGCCACAGGTGCGGTCAGCGCCACAAGCATCCTTTCCAACATGGGAAACGGTGTTTCCGGCATGTTTGAAACAACCATGGTAGCCATCCTTGTGGCAGCCATCTGCTCGCTGATTACAGAATACGGCGGTTTTGCAGCCCTGCTTCAGCTTATAAAGAGCATCTTCAAGGGAAAAAGAGGGGGAATGCTGGGAATGGGACTTCTGGTAGGAGCCATGGATATCGCCACAGCAAACAACACCGTAGCCATAGTAATGGCAAACCCGATTGCCAAGGAAATGGCCGGCAACTACGGTATCTCCCCAAAGAAGGCAGCATCCATACTGGACACCTTCTCCTGTATCTTCCAGGGAATAATCCCTTACGGAGCCCAGATGCTGGTGGCCCTCTCCGTTGCTGACGGAATGGGCTTCGAGGTTTCCGCCTTCCAGGTAATACCTAACCTGACCTACCCTTTCATGCTGTTCATCAGCTCCATGGTCTTTGTATTCATACTTCCTGAAAAAGGGATAAAGAGCGGTAAATAAATTTTCCTTGCGTCCCCGTGATATTGCCTTTATAATAGAGGTATATATCAAGAACGGGGGAACTTGATTATGGAAACTGCTCAGCTTCTGGCATTGGGGTTGTACGGCTTTTTCATGGGTCTGGAAAGGTCCGGAATAAGAACAATCAACATGCCTGTTATTCCTTTCGTCATTTCTGCCTTCGGTCCCATGGCTGCAATGGGATATATGCTTCCCATTGTCCTTATTGCCGATATCTTTTCCATTACCTACTACAAGCGGAATGCCGATTTCAGGCTTCTGGCCAGGACCTTTCCCGGTGCAGTACTGGGTATCGTCACAGGCACCCTCATAGGAAAGGAGCTTTCGGTTCCGGTATTCAAGGGTCTGGTGGGTGCCATAATCATCATCAGCCTCTGCTTCATCATCTTCAACGATATCCGTAAAAAAAAGGAAATATCGGGAAAAGCAGCCGTGGCAGCAGGTCTCATCTTTGCATTCTTTACCGGGCTGGCATCCATGCTGGGGGCATCCGGCGGACCTGTTATCCTGACATACCTTCTCATGCTGAACCTGAGCAAGGAAAAGCTGATAGGAACCTCCGCCTATTTCTTCTTTTTTGTAAACATAACCAAGCTACCTATGTATCTGCTGGTCTGGAACAATATCTCGGTATCATCCCTGCTGACCAACCTTTCGCTGGTTCCGGTAATGGCACTGGGTATAATTGTGGGTCTTCAGATCGTAAAGAGATTCAGCAACCGCTTCTACCGTTATTTCATCATAGGAATTTCATTTATCTCGGCTGTCAGACTCTTCTTCTAAGCTGCTTTATCTCGGCACGGATAAACAGGTAGGTCAGCAGAACGGAAAAGACATCTGCCACCGGAAATGCCATGTAGGCACCCATGATTCCGAAAAACTTAGGCAGTATCATCACCAGCGGAATAAGCAGGAGAATCTGTCTGGAAAGACTGAGTATGGTACTCTGCATAGGCTTTCCTATGGCCTGGAAGAAGTTTGATGTAATGATCTGGAATCCGATGATAGGGATGAACATGGTGGTTACCCTGAGGGCCCTGATTCCCAGCTCCATGAGCTCTGCATTGTCCTTGCTGAATATAAGGATTATCTGCCGAGGGAAAACCTGGATTATGACAAAGCAGACCAGAACAAAGATGGTGGAGCTTTTTACCGTAAGCCAATAGGTATCCAATACCCTGAGTATCTTCTTTGCACCGTAGTTGTATCCCACTATAGGCTGCATTCCCGCATTGAGGCCGTGAAGAGGCTGTATCATCAATATCAGTACGCTGTAGATTATTCCCATGACAGCCACCGCAGTATCTCCCCCGTAGGTCATGAGAGTCCTGTTGAGAACCAGGTTCATTATATTCATGGCCATGTTCAGGGCAAAGGGGGCAAAGCCGATGGTAAGTATGGACATGGTCAGCCTAAACTCCGGCTTCATGGCCCTGAGCCTGAAACGGAGAGGAGTATGCCTGGAATTGAAATAATACATTACCCATACGAAGGAGAGAAACTGGGAGATAACCGTAGCCCAGGCCGCCCCCTCCATCCCCCAGCCGAAGCCGAGAATGAAAACCGCATCCAGGATAATGTTGACACCGGCCCCCAGAAGCTGTGTGAACATGGAGGTCTTCGGGTGGCCGTCGGAACGGATGAAGTGGTTTATGCCCGGTCCCATGGCCGCAAATACGGAGCCGTAGAGAATGATACGGAGATAGCTTTCCGCATAAGGCATTATGGTTTCTCCCGTTCCGATGAATACCAGCAACGGCTTCAGGAAGATTATGCATGGAAGTATGGCAATGAGAGGTACCAGGAACAGGTACAGAAAGGCATGGCCCATGATCTTGTCGATAATCTCACGGTTTCCCTCCCCCAGCTTGATGGAGAAAAGGGCATTGGCTCCGATACCGATAAGCATGGAGGCAGCCATGAAGGTCATTACCACAGGCATGGTTACAGCTATGGCGGCAATTCCCTCAGGCCCTACCCCGTGTCCCACGAAAATGCGGTCCGTAATGTTGTAGAGAGCCAGAACCAGCATCCCTATGATGGCCGGAATGGAGAAGGAGAGAAGCAGAACCCTGATATCGTCGGTTCCCAACCTGTCTGTGGCGCGTGATATTTTTCCCATAATTCATATAGATAATAATGCTAATTATAATTTCTGACAATACTTCACAAAAGAGCCCATATATCTTATATTTTATTTATGTTCGAACACCCAAAAATGGTTAAATTCAATAAGCAGATGAAGGATATGCTGGATGCGGCCGACAAGTACATTGAGGACACATACGGCACCCTTTACACACTGCACCCGGCCCGTCCGAAAAGGGGCTCCACTTCCAATCCCCAGGCAGACGGACTTTTCAGCGTAGGGGCAGACTTTACGCCGGGCTTCGGGTCAAAGCTGGGCCGGGGCTACATCATCGATGTGGAGATGAAGACCCTGGAAAAGGTTCCTGCCGAAAAGAGACAGGAAATATACGAATCAGCAGTAGCCAGGATAAAGGAGCTTCTGCCGGTCTATTTTCCGGAAAGAAAGCTTGATGTGCACAGAGAAGAGAATCACTTCAAGATTCAGGGTGATTTCAGCTTAGGTTCCCTGTAGAACCATATACATAAGGAGAAAAATATGGAGACATTGAAAAAAGCAGGAGTGGGTATTCCTGAAATCTATGTACCTGACACAGCAAAATGTCAGTTTGAAAAATGGGCTGTAATTGCCGGAGACCAGTTTACATCAAACAAGGGCTACTGGGCAGAGACAGAAGAGATTGCAGCCGGTTCCCCATCCACCCTCAACCTGTTTCTCCCGGAGGTTTATCTCAAGGAGGTGAATCTTGACGAAAAAATCAAGGAAATCAACGGCACAATGGATAAATATCTTGCAGACGGAACCCTGAAAAAGCTCCCTGCAGGTTTCATGCTGGTGGAAAGGACCACAGCCTTCAGTCCTGTAAGAATCGGACTCCTGGTAAACCTGGACCTGGATCAGTATGACTACAGCGAAAACACCACAAGCCTTATCCAGCCTACAGAAAAGACTGTAGTGGAAAGACTTCCGGTAAGAGTAAAGATCAGGGAGAACGCAGCCCTGGACATGCCTCATATCCTGGTTTTTATCGATGACAAGGATGAAAAGCTTATCGAAAGTCTCTATGAGCAGAGGGAGAGCTTCAGCAAGATCTATGACTTCGAGCTCATGCAGAAGGGAGGCCATATCAGAGGCTGGCATATTCCTGCCGACGACCCTGCAGTAAAGGTCATTGCAGATAAATTCCTGGCACTCAAGGAAAAGAATCATCCGCTTTTCGCCATGGGCGACGGTAACCATTCCCTGGCTGCAGCCAAGAACACATGGGAAAACATCAAGGCAACCGGAGTAGAAGATCATCCTGCACGCTGGGCCATGACAGAGATCGTAAACATCAACAGCGACGGAATCGTATTCCACCCTATCCACAAGGTCATGTTCAATGTGGATCCTGAAAAGCTGATGTCAGAGCTTCAGAAGGAGCTGAAATGTACTGTAAAGGATACCTGCAGATGCAGCCTGAAGGCTTCCGAAAACCCTATGGAAATCTATTATGTTTCAAAGGAAAAGGCAGGAATCATCACTCTTGAAGGAGAAAACATCCTGGCAGCAGAAGAGCTCCAGAGCTTCCTTGACAGATATCTCAAGGCAAACGGAGAGGCTTCCATCGACTATATCCACGGTGAAAAGGATCTGGAAGAGCTGGGAGAAAAGGATTCAGCCATCGGCTTCCTCCTGCCGGAAATTGCAAAGAGTGCATTCTTCAAGCGCCTGGCCACCAAGGGAGTCTATCCGAGAAAGACATTCTCCATCGGGGAATCGCTTGAAAAACGCTACTATCTGGAATCCCAGGTTATTAAATTATAATCCGAATTCCTGAATATACTTCCGGGCATATCTGTTGTCCGGATCGAAAACCAGTGCCGAGTTGAAAAATCCCTTGGCATTGGTCTTATCTCCCTTCTTCATGGAGAGCAGGCCGTAATTTATCATTATGGTGCTGTTTTCAGGTTCCTTCTTCATGGCATCTATAAGATAACCCTCAGCCTCCTTGAGACCGTCGGTTTCCATGCAGCATACAGCCAGCTCGTTGAGAAGCTCCACTGAATCGCCCCCCTTGTCCCGGGCCATGAGAAATGCCTCCTTGGCCTCCAGATACCTTTTTCCCTTACGGAGTCCCCAGCCGAGAACAAACCATCCGTTCCAGATATCGCCGTGAAGCTCCAGGAACTTGTTGATGCTGGCTATACCCTCGTCAATCTTGTCCATCTTGATGAAATCAAAGGCCTCCTGAAAGAAGTTATCGGCCAGGTCGTGGTCATCCAGCTTCTGTATGATTTCCCTGGCAGCCTCCTTCTTCTCGCACTCGCCGCTGAGCTCAATGAACCGGGCCAGATGCTCCCGGGCCTTGATGTAGTTGCTCTGGTTCAGGTAGAACGCACCGGAATAGAAGTGAACCTCTGCACAGTCGGGAGCCGCATCCAGTGCCTTCTTGAAAGTATCGTAGGCCTTGTCATAAAGCTTCTCGTCATTGTCCGATGCCTTGGCATGCTCCTCGTAGACACGGGCCAGGTTGAGAAGGTTCGGGATATCCTCCGGCTCCAGTCCCTCCAGGGCCAGGAAAACCTCCTCTGCAATACCGTAGTTTCCGTTGGCAGCCTTGTAGATGGCCACCTGGGTCATCTCCTTGAAAAGGTCCGGTTTTACAGCCTTCACGAACTGACGGTAATAATCCAGATGCTCATGGTCCCTGTTATATGCCAGAAGCTTCAGCATTGCGGCAATTATCATTTCCCAGGAAATCTCTTTCCCGTCCGGATTCTCCACAGGAAGTGGAATATCGGGATTTACCACAAAGCCGTTGATCTCTTTTTTCATTTCTTCATTAATTTTAATAAAAACTATACCGTTATCCATATAAATATAGTATTGTTAATAATAAGAGGTGTCAATAATGAAGATTTTTCTTAACGGAAAGGAAGTGACTTTCAATCAGACAGACGAAAGATATGTAAGTGATGTGCTTATCAGGCTTCTCCCATGGATGGAGCAGAACGGATTCTTTATGGACAGCATTGCCATCAACAAGGTTCTTTATCACAAGGAAAACCTTCCGGAGCTGGCCGGCATGGAGATAGAGGATGTGGACAAGATGGAGGTGATTGCCTACTCAAAGATGGAAATCGAGTTTGTCCAGTATTCGGTGCTCAAGAACTACTTTACCGCCGTCCTGGAGGCTATCGAAAAGAATGATACCGAAAAATTCAATGTGCTGGCAGAAAATTTCGAAGAGATAAAGCATACCCTCTCCCTGAACATAAAGTTTGAAGGGGTGGATATAGAGCTGAAGATGGATGAAAAGCTGAAGGAATCGGCAGCCACAATTATCAAGCTCTGCGATGCAAGTCTTGCAGAAATAAAGAAATTCAAATAATATTGCCGTAATGATATTTAGAACACGCACTCCGCAGGAAACAATGGATTTAGGAAAAAAACTGGCCGGCAAGCTGGTTCCCGACTCTGTAATAGCCCTTAACGGCACATTGGGGGCAGGAAAGACTGTCTTTACCAAGGGAATAGCCCTGGGTCTGGGAATTTCGGAAACCATAAAGAGCCCCACATTCACCATCATATGCCAGTATGAGGGAAGACTTCCCCTTTACCACATGGATGCCTACCGTATTTTCGGGGATGAGGAATTTGAGATGACGGGAGGAAAGGAGCTTCTTACCGGCGGCGGTGTTTCTGTAATAGAATGGAGCGAGAATATTGCCGACTCCATGCCTGAAAACCTGATTGAAGTGAATATCAGGGTAATCTCCCCTGAAGAAAGGGAAATTGAGATAAAGGGAATTGAACCATGACTGTACTTGCTTTCGATACCAGTACCGATATTCTGGGAATCTGCCTGAAATCGGAGGATAAATACTACACATATACCGCAAAGGCGGGGCTCCGGCATTCCGAAACCCTGCTGACACAGATAGAGCATCTCTATACCAGCTCAGGTATCGATAAAAAAAGTACCGGACTGATTGTCTGCGCCAAGGGTCCCGGCTCCTTTACCGGGCTCCGTATCGGAATGTCCATAGCCAAGGGGCTTTCTGACGGATGGGGCATACCCATGGTTTCGGTTCCGACACTGGATATCCTGGCTTACGGATACGACTACTTCGACGGTGCGGTAATGCCGGTGCTGGATGCCAGAAGCGGTAAGGTTTTTACAGCTGTATACAGGAACGGAAAAAGGATAACCGAATATCTGGACATAAAAAAAGAGGAGCTGCCTCCTCTTTTCTCCGAAAACGGAAAAGTACTTCTTACAGGCTCCTATGCACCTGCTGTCAGAGAGCTTTCCGGAAGTAACGAAAAGCTCTGTATTGCATCTGACTGGAACGACTGCCGCATACATTCCTGCATAAGGTTAGGAGAAAACCTTTTCGCTCAGGGAATCACCGATTCCGAAAATTCGGGACCGATTTATATCCGACCCAGCGAAGCGGAGCTTTCCAGGCAGACAATGGCTTAAGATTTTTTTCTGCTTTCGCAGAGGTCTTTTGAAGCACAGCTGCCGCACCCACAGCTGCACCCGCCGGATTTCTTGTTTTTAACCATCTTTATAATTATCGCAGTCACTATGGCTGCAAGAATTACCAATACTATAAAAGTTCCCATTCAAGTCCTCAATCATTTATTGACTCTGTCAGGTCTTGCAACCAGATAGATAATAAGTCCGAGAGCTGCAAGTCCGAATACTGTACCGATACCGAAGCTTCCCGAGAATGCACTTCCCAGCTGATAGATAATCAGGGAAACCAGGTATGCCGCCACACACTGGTAAGTGATGGCTATTGCTGTCCAGCGGCCGTTGTTCATCTCTCTTCTGATGGCACCCATAGCTGCGAAACAAGGGGCACACAGCAGGTTGAATGCCAGGAAGGAATATCCTGCGAGAGGAGATCCGAGACCCTGGAAGTCCAGAACACCGAATACCGCAACTACCTCTTCCTTGGCCACAAGACCCATGATGGTAGCTACAACAGCAGTTGCATCTCCGAAACCGAGAGGAGCAAATATCCACTTCAGGCTGTCGCCAATGAGCCCCAGGATACTGTCAGACAATTCCATATCAGGATTGAATCCGAAGCGTCCATCTGTCCAGCCGAATACTGAACCTACCCAGATAACTATAGAAGCAACGAGAATGATGGTTCCCGCCTTCTTGATGAAGGACCATCCCCTTTCCCACATGGAACGGAGCACATTTCCTGCTGTCGGAAGGTGATAAGCAGGAAGCTCCATTACGAACGGAGAAGGATTTCCTGCAAACAGTCTGGTTTTCTTCAGGATGATACCTGAGATTATGATAGCTGCCATACCCAGGAAGTATGCACTTGGTGCCACCCAGGCCGCATCGTTGAAAAGGGCCGATGAAACAAGGGCAATGATAGGAAGCTTTGCACCGCACGGTATAAATGTGGTGGTGATGATAGTCATCTTCCTGTCTCTGTCGCTTTCGATGGTACGGCTGGCCATAACGCCCGGTACACCGCAGCCTGTTCCGATAAGCATAGGGATAAAGGATTTTCCCGAAAGACCGAACTTGCGGAAGATCCTGTCCATGATAAAAGCAATTCTGGCCATGTAACCGCAGGCTTCAAGCCAGGCCAGGAACAAAAAGAGAACCAGCATCTGAGGTACAAATCCCAGAACCGCACCTACACCGCCGATTATTCCGTCGATAACCAGTCCCTTGAGCCAGTCTGCACAACCGATGGCATCCAGGGCCGCTTCAGCTATCACAGGAATTCCCGGAATCCATGTTTCGGTTCCGAAAAGGCTGAAACCGTCGCCGAAAAGACCGTCGTTGGTCCAGTCTGTAACATATGTACCCACTGTAGTTACGGAAACATAATAAACCAGATACATAACCAGGGCAAAGATAGGGAGAGCCAGGAAACGGTTGGTAACTATCCTGTCAATCTTATCTGAGGTTCCCAGCTGACCGCGGTTCTTTTTCTTACAGCACCCTCCGATGATGGAGGCAACATAGGTATATCTTTCGTTGGCGATAATAGCTTCTGCATCATCGTCCAGTTCCTTTTCGCATTCCTTTATGTCATTATCGATATGATCCAGAATCTCCTTTTTCAGGTTTAAAATCTCCCGGACCTTCTCATCCCTTTCGAAAAGCTTGATTGCATACCAGCGCTGCTTTTCTTCCGGCATGTTGTGAAGAACAGCCTCCTCGATATGGGCAATGGCATGCTCAACGCAGCCGCTGAAGCTGTGGGTGGTTTTACCCTTGGTTCCGTTGTTTACTGCATCCACGGCAGAAAGGACTGCAGCATCGATACCGGTTTTTTTCAGGGCGGAAATTTCAATTACCGGACATCCCAGTTCCTTTGAAAGGCGTTTTATGTCGATGGAGTCGCCGTTCTTTGCCACAATATCCATCATGTTCACGGCCACAACCATAGGAATCCCCAGTTCAGAAAGCTGGGTGGTAAGATAAAGGTTTCTTTCCAGGTTGGTTCCGTCCACGATATTCAGGATTGCATCGGGATGGTCAATGATAAGGTAATTTCTGGCTACCACCTCTTCAAGTGTATACGGAGAAAGGGAATAGATACCCGGGAGGTCGGTGATTGTCACCTCCTTGTTGTTCCTGTAAGGGCCTTCCTTCTTCTCGACAGTAACTCCCGGCCAGTTTCCAACAAACTGGTTTGAGCCGGTAAGGGCGTTGAACAGGGTTGTCTTTCCGCAGTTAGGGTTTCCGGCAAGTGCTATCCTGATCATTTCACCACCTCCACTTCCACGATTTCGGCATCATGCCTGCGGACAGAAAGCTCATACCCTCTGACTGTAATTTCAACAGGGTCTCCCAGCGGAGCCACTTTCCGTACATCAATGAGAACACCCTTTGTTATTCCCATATCCATAATCCGGCGCTTTACAGCCCCCTCTCCCCTGATAACCAGAACCCTGACACTCATTCCGGGTTTAACTTCCTTTAAAGTCATTTATATCTCCTTTTATTATTCTACAACTATTCTGGAGGCCATTCCCCTGTTCAGGGCTATTCTGGACTCCTTGACTGCCACAATGAGATTTCCCCCGAATTCCGATACCACGGAAACCTCCTCCCCTTCGATGAAACCGAGATTGTTGAGATGACGCCTGGCATCATCCTTGCCATTGATCTGTCTGATAATGTATATATTTCCCTTTTCGGTGAATGTAAGTGGAATCATGTCCTCTCCCATGGAACAGTTAGTCAAGACTATCCGTTAGTTAAAACTAACTTATCAGCAGGGACAAAAAATGTCAAGCGGTTAGGGGAGACTAATTATGAAAATATCAAAACAAAAAAAATCCCTGCCGGAATGGCAGGGATAAGTGCCGGGGTACTGTCGGGATCGTCAACCGCAGGAGGAATTACAGCATATTGTCTTACAAAATAAAAAACCCCTGCCTTGCGGCAGGGTCATGAACGGAGTCAGCCGATTGTTATTCTATTGTGACACCGTCTATTGTGATAACACCGTCTCCGCCTGTCTTGCTTGCATCTGCCTTGCTGCCGTGGAGTGTTGCACCTGTACAGGTTATTGTTCCGTCAGGGGTGTAATTTGTGTTATTATATGTTGCAAGTGCATAAAGTCCGGTATATGTTCCACCCTCAATTTCAATTTCTCCCTTTAAGGATGCAGCTACTGCAGTACCCTGCCAGTATTTACTTGCATCACCTTTATCTACAAAATTGGATGTTACGGTACAGTCCTTGATCTTAAATGCCTCTCCTGAAAGATCTGAACGTGAAACTTCAATACATGCACCGTTTCTGGAAACAACTTCTGCTCCTTCAATTAAACCCTTGCATGCAATAAGGTAAATACAGTTTTCATTTCCGAAATAAGCATCATTGCTTGTCTTTTCAAAGTATCCGCCCTTGATTTCTACTGTAGCATAAGCCCAATGTATACAACTCTCATCTGGATTAGTTGAACAGAGGTCATTTGCTTCTCCGTGAGCATAGGAGGTAATTACACTTTTACTTGCAACAGCCCTTACATCAGTCAGCTTGATTACAGGACCGTCAGAGTATTCTGCAGGGTTATTGAGGAGAATAAGTCCGCAATGAGGTTTGTTTTCTCCGATAAGAGTTACGTTCTCGAGCTCAAGTGTTGCTCCCGGACCCACCTTGAAAAGGGCCTCCACCGGTTCGTCAGCTTCAATCACTGTTCCTCCGGCTGCTCCGTCCTTCATTGACTTTCCGCTGCCTGCAGACTGTCCCTTGATTACAAGGCTTCCTCCATCTTCAACAACGAATGCCGAACCGGAACCTTCATACTCGATTTCTGAATCGCCTGTAAGCTGGATTACAACAGCTTTTCCTGCAGGGATTGTTATAGGGGCATCCAGATCCACGTCATCTGTAACATAAAGA